>NZ_KB894408.1:0-54791 GCF_000374445.1 Actinokineospora enzanensis DSM 44649
GTGACGATGAACTCGGTCAGGACCTGGTAGACGGTGTCGATGGGGACCTCGGAGAACGGCGGGAGGCCGGTCTCCTCGGCACCACCGAAGTGGTAGGTGACCCAATCGGAATTGGTGCCGATGGTGGGCACCCAGGTGTTCCAGCCGACTTCCCAGGCCAGGGCGCCCCGGTCCTGATGCACGCCGAGGAGGAGGGAGGGCTGGGTCTCGGAGCCGATGTCGAGGGGGTCGGCCGTGATGGACCAGGACCAGGGGATGGTCACGTGGGAGGTGTAGAGGGCGCGCACCTCGGCCACGAGATCGCAACCCTCGGGAAGCGCTGCCAGCACGAGGAACCCACGATGCAGGACGGTGGTCACTTGGCCATTTCCGCATACCAGCCTTCGAAAGGGGCCGCTTCCTGCCAGTCCACCGAGATAGGGCGGGGCCGTGGCCGGGCGCCACAGTAGGTGAACCTGCGCCGCGATGCCTTCGCTTGTCGCCGCCGGAATGGGTGGACCGGCTCCGAGAGGCCACCTTCGGCCGCTCGTCACCGGGCCGGTCTCAGCGGCCGGGCCGGTCTCGGAAATCACGCGTCGGGCGGAATCGGCCGGAGGGCAGGGATCTGGCAGTGACGGGCGGCGGGGGGTGGCAGCCCGGGACCGCTCTTGGTGGGCGGGGCTGCACTTCTTCGGGCGGGCTCCGGGCTGGGCGGTGCTGTGCCGGGGCGACCGGGGTGGAGCGGGGGCTCGGCGGAGGCGGGCTCAGCGGTGTGGTCGGGTGGGCCGGGGCTGCTGGGCGGGGCAGGCGGTGGCGCTTTCGATCTCTTCCCGGGCTTGGCGGATGGGCGGGCCGCGCTCCCGCGTCTCCTGTCCCTCGCGCTCGCACAACCTCAACTCGCAACGAACGACACGCCCGGGAAAGTTCCGTATCCACAGCGCCTGATGGGGTGAATGCACGGCTACCGTCAGTGATCCTGGCGCGGGAATTGATCATGGGCGGCCGCCGGCCCCCCGAACCCATTCTGGTCGTGGGCACCGACAATCCCGGCGGGTGCGCGATCTTGCCTGTGGACAGCCTTCTTGGGGCGTGCGGAAACCAGTCCGCCGCCCAGGCCGTCGAGTGGCCGGGCGGCGGACTGGGTTCCCGTCACTTCCCCAGTATTCGGCGCAAAGCGCCCAAGATCAGTTCCACGCGGTCGGCGCGGGCATTGTGGCCCATGAGGCCGATGCGCCAGACCGAACTCGCGAACGCGCCCACGCCTGCGCCGATCTCGATTCCATAGTCGGCCAACAGAGCGGCGCGGGTCTTGGCGGAGTCGACCCCATCGGGCACACGGACAGTGGTGAGTTCCGGCAACCGATGGCCTTCGGCGGCGAACAGGCTCAACCCCAAGTCCGCCAAGCCCTCATGCAGCATGCGACCCGCCGCCTGGTGGCGAGCCCAGACCTCGTCCAGCCCCTCCTCCAGAATGCGCCCCAGGGCAGCATGCAGCGAAGCGATCATGCCGGTCGGCGCCGTGTGGTGATAGGTCCGCCCACCCGAGGAACCGTCCACATAGGCACCGATCAGGTTCAGATCCAGATACCACGTCGGCGGCCGCTGCACCCGTCGGTCCCAAGCGCGCGGCGACACCGTGAACGGGGCCAGCCCGGGCGCGACGCCGAGACACTTCTGGGTGCCGGAATAGGCCACATCCACATCCCACGCGTCGACATGGACCTCGATGCCTGCCAACGACGTCACGCAATCAGCCAGGACCAGCGCCCGTTCGTCGCGACGATGCACCGCGAGAGACAGCTCCCGCACATCGCTCAGCACCCCGGTCGACGTCTCCGCGTGCACGGCCGCGACCAGCGACGGCTCCGGATGTGCGTCCAGCATCCGCTCCACGTCGACCGGTGTGCCCCAGTCGTGGTCGACGCGGATGACCTCCCCGCCATAACGGGTGGCCACGTCCACCATGCGTTCACCGAACAGGCCGTTGACGCCGACCACCACGACATCCCCCGGGCGGACGAAGTTGGCGAACGCCGCCTCCATCCCGATGGATCCCGTGCCGGACAACGGGAGCGTGCGCGTGTTCTCCGTGTCCCACACCCGCCGCAGCCGTACGCACGTCTCGTCCAGGACGCGCAGGAACTCCGGGTCCAGGTGGCCCAGCAGGGGTGCCGCGACGGCGGCGGTGGCCTCCGGGTACGGGTTGGACGGTCCGGGGCCCAGCAGCACTCGCTCGACAATCGCCATGGGGAGAACTCTACGGACGGGGCGCGGGCTCCGCTTCGAGTTGTCCACAGGGCGCGGGTTCCGGCATTCCGCGCCACATGATGCTCACCGCGTACGGCACCAGGTCACGTCCGCGCCGCCACAGCCAGGGGATGCCCTTGATCACCAGCCACGCGAAGTGCGCGAGTGGTCCCGCGTTCAGCCCGCCCTGGCACTCCAGGCTCACCGGTGTCGGTACGACGCAACCGCGCGCGGCCAACAGTTCCGAGAAGCCGCGCGCCAGTAACCGGTGTCCCAGTTCGGATGGGTGCAACCGGTCCACGCTCCACGTGGTCACCTCGTACGCGCCCGGCAGTGTGTCCAGGTCCAGGCAGGGCGCTCCGGTGTCGGCCACCACCGCGTCGATCACCTGGTTCAGGCGGTCGATACGGGTGCGCAGCGCTCGGCGCAGGGAGGCGGGCATGCGGAACACGCGCGCGTGGTCGTGGTAGCGGGCGAGTAGTACCACGGTGCCCGCGTCGTTGAGGGTGTTCACGATGTGGGTCAGGTCGGCCCGCATGGTCACCGGGTCGAAGTCCGAGCGCAGGGTGTCGTTCATGCCCGCGATCAGCAGCGCGGCCTCGGGGCGGGCCGCGAGTGCGTCGGGCAGTTGGGTTCTGCGGACGTCGGCCAGTCGTGCGCCGGTGCCTGCGACGTTGTGGACGCGGGCGCCCAGTGCCGTACCCAGCAGTGGGCCGACGCCGCGCCAGCCGCCGGGGACCGGGTCGCCCAGTCCCACTGTGGTCGAGTCGCCGAGCACCGCGAGGGTGGCTGCGGTCCACCCGGCGCTCGGTGCCTGTTCGCGTTCGATCCCCACCGCGGTCACGGGTCAACCATGCGGCGCACGGGCTCACCGGCGGTGAGATCCCGGTGTCGTGGCGGGGTCGGACCGGCGAAGTCTTCGGATCTAGTCGAACGCCGGGTAGAGCGGCAGCGAACGCTCGCCGAACCGAGCCGTGAGCGCCGTGACAACGGCCTCCGCGTGCGCGCCGACCGCGGCCGCCCCGGGCACCGACCGGGCCCGTCGGGCCGCCGCGGCCAGGCCGGACCACCGGGCCACCAGCACGTCGGCCTGGTGCGGGCGGGCGACCGCGCCGCCGGAGCCGAGCTGGTCGACGTCCGGGACGGTGAGGAACTGCCAGGTGGTCAGCCACACCCAGAACAGCTGGGCGTCCAGCAGCCGGGGCAGCAGCACCGCGTCGTCGTCGAGGTCCGGCCACATGACCCGGACCTCGGCGCGCCAGGCGGCGAGCATGGCGTCGGTCATGCCGGGCGGCAGCGCGTAAGCGCACCAGCAGGAGGGGAACGGGACGGTCAGGTAGGCCGCGTCGAACATCATGTTCCGCACGCAGCCGCCCTCGAAGTCGAGGAAGCGCACGCCGCGGTTGGTGATGAGGTTGTTGTCCGGGCAGGAGTCGGACGGGCTGAACGCGCGGTGCCGGGCCGTGTCCAGCAGCGCCAACGTCTGTGCGGCCGCCGCGCGGGCCTCCTCCGGCGTGTCCACGCCGTACTCCGTCTGGAGTAACAGCGGCAGCGCGGCGATGGCGACGGGACCGTCGACGGTCAGCGGGTCCTTCGACCTGGGCGGGCTCAGCCTGCGCAGCAACGCGTCGAAGTCGGCCTCGCGGCCCGCGGTGGAGGCGTGCAGCTTGCCCAGCGACCGCGCCCAGGACAGCAGCGCGCCCTCGGCCACCCGGGCGTCGTCGCCGTGCAGCTTCTCGGCGAGGGTCGGCGCGCGGCCCAGATCCTCCATGACCAGCAGGCTTGTGCCGCTGTCGTGCGCGAACAGCTCCGGGCACATGCGGTCCTCGGCGGCGAGGGCGGTGAACAGCTGATAGCTGACCGCCTCGCGCACCCAGTTGTCGCGCGGGCCAGCGCCGGTGGGTCTGACGTAGCGCTTGACCGCGAGCGTGCGCGGTAGGGAGAACGGGCTGGCCGCGACCTTGACCCGGAGCACGATGGAGCGCTCGCTGCCCCCGAGGTCCTCGGGTTCGGCGAGTCGGATGCGCGCGCCGAAGCGCTTGCTGAGCACGGACTCGGCGGCCACGACGGTCGCCAACACCTCCGCGCTCGCGGGCTGTTCGGACTCGCCGGTGCCGTCCGCTTCGCCGGTGTCCGGCGGATCGGCGGCGATCTCCACACTCATCTCCTCTGACCCTACTCCCGATCGTAGGGGGCCGGACCCGGCCCAGTCAGCACTCTCGCCCGGAAAGACCGTAGCCGCCATGCCCGGCGGGTACGCGGACGTGGTCGACAAATCACGATGTCGGCCATGTTTCAGGTATAGGACCCACCGAAGGGTTCCCGCTCCGCGCGCGGGTCAACCCCGGAAATGGGCCCGAATTCCGTCACCGTCCGCGTCGAGCCGATCACCGCGTGGATATTCTGCCGCGAACCGCCGGGTCCGAAAACCTTTCTCGTTCCTCGGGATCGGGAGCGCTCCCGGCAATCTCGCGGACACACACGCGCACCGGGCGCGACACGTGTGCTCGTGTCGCGCCCGGTGTGTGTGTTGCGGAGAGGCTCAGCCCGCGGCCGGTGCGTCCTTGGCAGGCTTGAAGTCGACGCCCGCCTCCTTGCGCTGTTCGGCCGTGATCGGCGCGGGGGCGCTCGTCAGCGGGTCGAAACCGCCGCCGGTCTTGGGGAACGCGATGACCTCGCGGATCGAGGTCTCCCCCGCCAGCAGCATGACGATGCGGTCCCAGCCGAAGGCGATGCCGCCGTGCGGGGGCGGGCCGTAGGCGAACGCGTCGAGCAGGAAGCCGAACTTCTCCTGCGCCTCCTCCGCGCCGAGGCCCATCAGCGCGAACACCCTCTCCTGCACGTCCTTGCGGTGGATACGGATCGAGCCGCCGCCGATCTCGTTGCCGTTGCAGACCAGGTCGTAGGCGTAGGCCAGCGCGTTGCCCGGGTCCTCCTCCAGCCGGTCGACCCACTCCGGGGTCGGCGAGGTGAAGGCGTGGTGCAGGGCGGTCCACCGGCCGCCGCCGACGGCCACGTCACCGGCGCTCTGCGCGGCGGCGGCCTCCTCGAACATCGGGAAGTCGACGACCCAGACGAAGCCCCACGCGGACTCGTCGATGAGCCCGCAGCGGCGGCCGATCTCCAGCCGGGCCGCGCCGAGCAGGGCCCGCGCGTCGTCCGGCCTGCCCGCGGCGAAGAACACGCAGTCGCCCGGTTCGGCGCCCGCGGCCTTGGCCAGGCCGTCGCGCTCGGTCTCGGACAGGTTCTTGGCGACCGGGCCGCCGAGCGTGCCGTCCTCGCCGACCAGCACGTAGGCCAGGCCCTTGTGGCCGCGCTGCTTGGCGAACTCCTGCCAGGCGTCGAGCTGCTTGCGCGGCTGGCTCGCGCCGCCGGGCATCACGACCGCGCCGACGTACGGGGCCTGGAAGACCCGGAACGGGGTGTCGGCGAAGTACTCGGTCAGCTCGGTCAGCTCGACACCGAAGCGGGTGTCGGGCTTGTCGGAGCCGTAGCGGGACATGGCCTCGGCGTAGGGCAGCCGCGGGATGGGCAGCGGGATCTCGTGCCCGGCCAGGTCGCGCCAGAGCGCGGCCATGATCCGCTCGCCGAGCGCGATCACGTCGTCCTGCTCGACGAAGCTCAGCTCGATGTCGAGCTGGGTGAACTCGGGCTGGCGGTCGGCGCGGAAGTCCTCGTCCCGGTAGCAGCGGGCGATCTGGTAGTAGCGCTCCAGGCCGCCGACCATCAGCAGCTGCTTGAACAGCTGCGGCGACTGCGGCAGCGCGTACCAGGAACCCGGCCGCAGCCGCGCGGGCACGACGAAGTCGCGGGCGCCCTCGGGGGTGGAGCGGGTGAGCGTGGGGGTCTCGATCTCCAGGAACCGCTCGGCGTGCAGCACCTCGCGGGCGATCCGGTTGGCCTCGCTGCGCATCCGCATGGCCGCCGCGGGCGCGGTGCGGCGCAGATCGAGGTAACGGTGGCGGAGGCGGACCTCGTCGCCCACGGTCAGGTGGTCGTCGAGCGGGAACGGCAACGGAGCGGCTTCGCTCAGTACGTCCAATCCGGTGGCGAGTACCTCGATCGCCCCAGTAGGGATGTCGGGGTTGTCGTTCCCAGTCGGGCGGGTAGCGACTTCGCCGACGACCTTCACACAGAACTCCGCGCGCAGCCGGTGCGCGCGCTCGGCCATCTCGCCCTCGCGGAACACGACCTGGGATACCCCGGACCCGTCGCGCAGGTCGATGAAGATCACACCGCCGTGATCGCGCCTGCGCGCGACCCACCCGGTGAGGGTGACGGTCTGCCCGGCGTGCTCGGCGCGGAGGGTCCCGGCCTCGTGCGTGCGGATCACGGCTCGCGTTCTCCTGTCCAGATCATGGGATAGTGCGTGGGATCGGGAACTTTCCTGCCCACGCCGTGTCGGCAAGGCTAACCAACCGCGAGGGGTCGCCGCCCGGCAGGTTTGCGCCGCCCCCCGACCTGGTGAGACGTGTGTGAACGACCGGGAAACAGGTGAACCCTTTGGCGGTGGATCATGGACCGATCGGTCGCATAGCACCGGGTACGTTCAGGCTATCCGGTGACAACAGGCAGCGAACCGGTTACCCATGAATTAACACTGAAGCTTCCCAGCGGGGCCCCCCGGACGTAATGTGACCGTCAGGGCGTAAGGGGTAACCCAGGGAGTGAACATGGGTAGCGGTATCACCCGCGAGCCAGTTCGTGAGCTTCACCAGAACGGGAGTGTTCGCCATGCGTTGACCGCCGAGCAGCCGGAGACGCTCGCGGCCGACGCGTTCCCCACCGCGCTGAGGTCCGCGATCCAGGCGAGTGGACTGAGCCTGGACCGCATCCAGTACCGGCTTCGCGCCCGCGGGGTCTCGATCAGCGTCACCGCGTTGAGCTACTGGCAGTCCGGCCGCCGCAGGCCGGAGCGGGCGGAGTCGTTGGCCGCCCTCGGCCACCTGGAGGACGTCCTCGGGGTGCCCACCGGCTCGTTGATCGCCCTGCTCGGCCCGCCGCGGCCGCGCGGGCGGGTCAACCGGGAGTCCACCCGGCTGACCATGGAGGCGTTGTGGGGCAACAGCGAGCCCGTCTCGCACCTGCTCAAGCGCATCGACTTCACCACCGACGCCGCGCTGACCAAGCTCAGCCAGCACGACAAGATGGAGATCGCCGTCGACCGCGGCGAGAAGGCCCTCAACATCCGCCAGGTATTCCGCGCCGAACGCGATGGGGCCGACCGCACGCTGATGGTCTACGACCTGGAGGTGCCCGGCAGACCGTTCCCCGAGATCGTCGCGGGCGACACCTGCCGGATCGGCCGGGTCGCCCAGGACCCCGCGGCGGGCCTGGTGGCCGCGGAGATCCTGCTTGACCAGCCGTTGAGCCGGGGCGAGACGACGATCGTCGACTACGTCCTGCGCCACCCGGGACCCCCGTACTCGCGCGGTGACGACAGTTACTGCCGCAAGTTCCCCGGGCCGGTGCGCGAGTTCGTGCTGGAGCTCCGGTTCGACCCGCGGGCGCTGCCCGCGTACCTGGAGCAGTACACGGTCGACATGGACGACCAGGTGACGAACCGGCGCAAGCTGGACGTCACGTTGGACGGCAAGGCGCACGCGGTGGCCCTGGACTTCGGTCCCGGGATCCTCTGCGCGCGATGGGAGTGGCCGGACTAGTAGTACAGTCCTCCTCCCGCACGACCTATCGGTCACGGTTCAGGGTGCAAGACAGCCGCGCCGACGCGCCGCGGTGCTGATCCCGTCCCAGGGACGGCACCGGGCGCGGCGGTCGGGCTGACAACAGAACACCGGTGGTGTGCCCGGCGGGCAAACCGCGCCGGACCGGAAACGGTCCGGGCTCGGCAGGCGATACCACCAGCAGCGGCGACACCGCCCCGATCGGTGCCGTGTGGTTGCCCTGTCACGGTTTCTCACCGTCCAGTTCGGACACGAGACCGGCGACCGGGCCGATCACGGTGACCGCCGGGGGCCGGATGCCCGCCGCGGCGACATCGGCGGCCACATCGTCCAAAGTGGACCGCACGACACGCTGCGCGCGCGTGGTGCCCTCCTGGACCACGGCAACCGGGGTCGTCCCCTCCCGCCCACCCGCGATCAACGCGGCGGTGAAGGCGGACAGCTTGTCCACGCCCATCATCAGCACGATCGTGCCGCGCAGCCGGGCCAGCGCCGACCAGTCGGTCAGCGAGGCCGGGTCGTCCGGCGCGACGTGCCCGGACACCACCACGACCTCGTGCGCCACGCCGCGGTGCGTCACCGGCACGTCGGCGGCGGCGGGCACGGACAGCGCGGAGGTCACGCCCGGTACCACGGTGACCGGGACACCGGCCTGCGCGCAGGCGATCAGCTCCTCGAAGCCGCGGCCGAAGACATACGGGTCGCCGCCCTTGAGCCGCACCACGAACCGGCCCGCGCGCGCGTGCGTGATCAGCGCGTCGTTGATGGCGTCCTGGGTGGCGGCGCGGCCGTAGGGGATCTTGGCGGCGTCGATCACGGTCACGTTCGGGGCCAGCTCGTCGAGCAGGTCGCGCGGGCCGAGCCGGTCGGCCACCACGACGTCGGCGCGGGCCAGCAACCGCCTGCCCCGCACGGTGATCAGCTCCGGGTCGCCCGGACCGCCGCCGACCAGCGCGACGCCCGCGGGCGCGGGCTCCCGGTCGGCGATCCGGCCCTCGCGCAGCGCGTCGAGCAGGCCGTCGCGCGCGGCGGCGGAGCGCTGGTGTTCGCCGCCCGCGAGGACGCCGACCAGCAGGCCGTCGTGCTCGCCGGTCGCGGGGGTGACCGCGCTGCCCTCGCTGCCCGCGTCCGCGCGCACGCAGAACACACGGTTGTCCTCGGCCTCCGCGGCGACCTCGATGTTGACGCCCTGGTCGGAGGTGCAGCACAGCACGTACCAGGCGTCGGTCAGGTCGCCGGTCGCGTAGGGGCGCCGGTGCCAGGCGATCTCGCCCGCGTCGGCCATGGCCTGCACCGAGGGGGTCACCTCGGGCGAGACCACCTCGATCGCCGCGCCGGACCGCACGAGCCGGGGCAACCGCCGCTGTGCCACGGTGCCGCCGCCGACGACCACGACGCGTTTGCCCGCGAGGTCCAGTCCGACCAGGTAGTGCTGCTCCATGCCGGACAGCATGCCCGGTCGCCCCGGCGATCCCCGCGCGCGCCGCCCGAGAGTGTGACCGAGGTGGCACATGGTCACTCGCAGAGGGACAGGTCGGCGGCCACGTCCAGGTGTTTGTCGCGGTTCTGACTGGACTTGAGGAAGGTGTCGAACGCGGCGCCCGCGCCGTCCGGACCCGGGTCGCCGAGGAAGGCGTTCACGTCGGCGGCCAGCTCCCGGCAGGCGTCGTCGTGCCCCTCGGCCATGCCGATGCCGTACTTCTCCTGGTTGATCACGTGCCCCTCGCCGGACCACATCACCGGGGAGACGTCGCCGCCCTTGCCCTTCGCGTAGGCGCGCAGGATGGTCTCGTCGGTGACCACGCCGACCACCGAGTTGTCGCCCGCCAGGCCGAACCGGTCGAAGCAGTCGGTGTTGGTGGGCAGCCGCACCGGGTTGGCGGAACCCAGGTAGGTCTCGGCGGTGGTGCCCTGCGCGACGCAGATGTGGTCGCCGGGGATGCCGGTGCCGGGGGTGACGGCGCGGCGTTTGGTCTCGTCGAACATGATGCCGGACTGGTCGGCGAAGTAGGGCCCGGCGAAGTCCAGCACGTCCGTGCGCTTGCGGTCGGGCTGGGTGGAGCTGGCACCGTCGATCGAGTAGGCCGCGACGATGAGCTTGACGCGCCTGCTCACCAGGTAGGGCTCGCGGTCCTTGGCGTCGACCGGCACCCAGACGGGGGTGAAGTGGTACTTCTTCTGCAGGTAGCGGACGAGGGCGAGGTCGAAACCGTCGGGCTGGTCGCCGTAGCCCCAGCCGGGGAACTTGGTGCTGACGCCGATGGGCACCTCGCCGGAGAGGAACTCGGCGGCGGCGCTCCCGCCGGTGCGCGTGGCGACGGGGTTGCGCCCTTCCAACATCCGCCCGGGGGGCTGGTCGGGGGCGGTGGCCGCGGGATCGTCCCCGGACGCCATGCGCACGACGAGGAACACGCCCGCCACCAGCAGGACGGCCACGGCGACCGTCAACACCCGCGTTCTCACAGCCCCACGCAACGACAACCCCCTGGGTCGACCCGTCGATCATGCGCTGTACGGCACATCTGAAGATCGACCTGCGCGGCGGCCCGTTATGGCCCGTTACCGAACCGCGACCGGGCGTCACCCGTGCGCGCAGAAAGTGCCGGAATGGTCACGCGCTGATAGCTTGCCCGCCGAACTGTGAGGAGAAGCGGATGGCGAGCGAGCACGTCGATGTGCTGGTCGTGGGGGCCGGGCTGGCCGGGATCGGGTCGGCGTGCCAGGTGCGCGAGCGGATGCCCGGGTCGAGCGTGGCCATCCTGGAGGCGCGCGGCGCGATCGGCGGCACCTGGGACGTGCACCGCTACCCCGGCGTGCGGTCCGACTCGGACATGTACACGCTCGGCTACAGCTTCCGCCCGTGGTCGCGGCCGGAGGTGATCGCGGAGGGGGCCGCGATCCGGGAGTACATCCTCGACACCGCCCGGGAACGCGGTGTGGACGGGCTCGTGCGGTTCCACCACCGGGTCGTCGCGGCCGCGTGGGACTCCGCCACGACGAGGTGGACGGTCACGATCGAACACGGCGCCGACACGGTCACCATGACGTGCGGGTTCCTCTTCTCCTGCGCCGGGATCTTCCAGACCGAGCGGGGACACACACCCGACTTCCCCGGTATGGAGCGGTTCGCGGGTGAGATCGTGCACCCGCAGCAGTGGCCGGAAAGCCTTGACTGGACGGGTAAGCGTGTCGCGGTCGTGGGCAGTGGGGCCACCGCGGTGACGTTGGTGCCCGCGCTCGCCGAGAAGGCCGCGCACGTGACCATGGTGCAGCGCTCCCCCGGTTACGTGGTCGCTGTCGGTTCGCGTGACCCGATCGCCGATCTACTGCGGAAAGTGCTGCCCGGCCGGGTCGCGTATCCGGTGCTGCGGTGGAAGAACGCCTTGTTCGCGTTGAGTTTCTTCCGGCTGGCGCGCAGACGACCCGAGCTGGTGCGGCGGATCATCCGATGGGGGGTTCGGCGGCAGCTGCCCGCGGGCTACCCGGTGGACAAGCACTTCAAGCCCGCCTACGACCCGTGGACGCAGCGGGTGTGCTTCGCCGCGGACGGGGATCTGTTCCGGGCGTTGCGGTCCGGGCGCGCGTCCGTGGTGACCGACCACATCGACACGTTCACCGAGCGCGGTCTGGCCATGGCATCCGGCGAGCACGTGGACGCCGACCTCGTGGTGACCGCGACCGGCCCGTCCGTGGTCCCGTTCGGCGGCATAGCGCTGACCGTCGACGGCGCGCGCGTCGACTACGCGGACACGGTGACCTACAAGGGAATGATGCTCAGCGGTGTACCCAACCTGGCCATCGGCATCGGATACACCAACGCCTCGTGGACGCTCAAGATCGACCTGACCGCGCGGTACGTGTGCAGGCTGTTGGCGCACATGCGCGACCGCGGCCTGCGCCAGGTGACGCCGCTGGCGCCGGGGCCGGAGGTGCCGCTCGCGCCGTTCGTCGACTTCGGCTCGACCTACGTGCGGCGCGGCATCGCGTCGATGCCCCGACAGGGCGCGGTCACGCCGTGGCGGCTGCCGCAGAACTATGCCCGGGACGTGGCGCTGCTCGGCCGCGGTCCGGTGGACGACGCGGGCGTGCGGTTCCGCTGAGCCTCGGCCGGGTTCCGGTTCGGGTCAGCCCGCCCGCCGCCACAGGCCCTCGATGCCCTCGGCGCGGGCGCGGTGGTCGAAGTACAGCAGCGCGGGCACGATCGCGGTGACCGGCGTGGACACCGTGGAGACCAGCACGTCGGCGAGCATCTCGCCCGCCACGCTGCCACCGCTGAGGCCGGTGGTCACCAGGTCGACCAGGATGCCAAGCAACCCCATCAGCACGCCGAAGAACAGCACGATCCCGAACACCCGCCACCAGCCGACCACCCGGACCAGCTGGTGGGACCGGCGCAGCGCGGCGAACGGGCCCGCGTCCTCCATCACCACCACCGACGACGAGAAGACGAACGCCACCGCCAGGAACAGGATGACCACCACGAGCGGCAGCGCGAGCACCGAGCTCGACACCAGCGCGGGCAGTAGCATCAGCGTGGTCCCCAGCCCGAGGGTGCCGATCAGCACCGTGGTGACCAGGATGTTGGCCAGCAGCCGCCAGAACGACGGCCACGCCAGCCGCATCGCCTCGCGCGGCCCGGTCGTGTGCCCGAACACCGCGCGCGGCACGACGACGTTCACCACACCGATCAGCAGCACCCCGAGCAGCGCGGTGATGAACGTGTTGAGCACGCCGTCGAGCAGGTACGGCGCCACCAGGCCCCAGGTGGCGCTCTCGGACGAGAGCGTGATCAGGGTCTCCGGCGGCACGCGTTCGATCAGCGAGACGATCGACCGGTAGCCGAGCGTGGCGAGGACGGCGGTGGCGAAGGACAGCCCGAGCAGCGAACCCGGGTGCAGCCGCAGCACGCGGACAGTGCCCGACAGGATGTCGCCCAGCTTCAGCGGTCGCAGCGGGACGATGCCCAGCTGCAGGGCGCCGGTGTCGTCACGCGGCGGCGGCATGGGGGTCATCTCTGGTCTGTCGGGCTGTTCAGTCATTACCTTGGTCCCCAGATCGGCGGCGACGGCGTATCCGCACCGAACCGGAGATTACAGGTAGCCGGAGACGAAGTTCAGCGCCTCGGGGATGGCCCGCTTGAAGTAGCGGTCGTCATGCCCGCCGGGGGCGAACGTGGCCTGCTTGGCGTTCAGCCTGGTGGCCAGCTGGCGGGACAGGTCGATGTAGGGCCGGTCGTCGGTGCCGCACCAGACGCCCACCGGCATGTTCGCCACCTCCACGGTGTGGCGTAACGGTTCCGAGCTCTCCCACTGGGCGCGGTCCTTGAACATCCGCGACTTCGACGCCTCCTCCCAGTCGGCGAACAGCGTCGGGCTGATCGCGGCCACCGCCTGGTAGGAGGACGACCGGGCCTCGATGATCGCCGCCGCGCCGCCCTCGCCGTAGCCGAGCACGGCGAACGGGGTGGGCGGCAGGTCGTTGTAGGTCAGCCAGCCGGGCAGGTCCTCGGCGAGCATCCGGTGCGGGTCGTCGTCCTTGCTGCCGACCCAGTTGCCGCCCTCGACCGCGACCACCACGAACGGCTTGGCACCCTGCCGGAACAGGGTGTTCATCGCGTCCGGCAGGCCGAGGTCGAGGAAGCTCTTGGCCCCGCCGAGGCCGCCGTGCAGCGCGAGCGCCACCGGCAGCGGACCGGTCGGCGCCCCCTCCGGCCGCACGATCACGATGTCCACCGCCCGGTAGCGGCCCGGGGACAGGTTGCGCCCGGTGATCACCGGGGCGTTCGCGGAGGTGGCGTCGTCCTCCGTCCGCGCGATGTTGTTCGTGCCGGGCGACTCGGCCTGTTGTTGGCAGCCCGCCAGCAGTCCGGCGCCCAGTCCCGCGCCGACGGCCAGCAGGGAGCGCCGGGAGAGCCGTCGAGCGGTTCGCGCAGTGTTCACATGTACTCCGCATCGTCACGGACCCCTCGCGAGATCATATTGGTCTAGTGGCACTGCGTGGGCGGATATGCCGAATCCGTCGCGGTGGGAGCGCTCCCGATTCCCACTCTAGATCAACTACGGGTGTAGACGCCGCGTGCAATCTCACCGTGCATCTTCCCGATTTCCAGATGCGCCAAGGTTCGCGCCGTGGACCCGCCGATGGACAGTGGTCCAGTGCGGTCGAACCGCATCGTGGCCGGACAAGACGGTGTACGGGGATGTGAAAGGTATACCAGTTCTACCTCCGCGCACCCCAGACGAGGAAGGTGGACCCGGCTGGACCGACCCCGGTCGCCTCGCCCGGAAGATCCACGAGGGGAGCCGCCGACAACTGGCAACCGTCGACCGCGTAACCGGCGTCGCGCAGCGCGGCCCGGATGCGGCCGAGACGATCGGCCTCGGGCACCAGCACCACGATCCGCTCGGCACCGACGCCCGCGCACGCCCGGACCACCTCCGGGTGGGCGGCGCCGACGAAGACCGCGTGCGGGCGGGGTAACACGGGGATCGCGGTGAGCGGGTCGCCGTCGACCAGCCGGACGTCGACCCCGTGCGCGCCCGCGTTGGCCACGATCCGCACGCACAGGCCGGAATCCCGTTCGACCGCGACCACGGCGGCGCCGAGCCGGGCCGCCTCGATGCCGATCGCGCCGGAGCCCGCGCACACATCCCAGAGCAGTGTGCCCGCGCGCGGGGCGAGCCGCGCCAACGCCAACGCGCGCACCTCGGGCGCGATCCCGACACCCGCGCGCGTGGCGAACGCGCTCTCGTCCAACGCCCAACCGTCCGGCGGTGGCGCGGCCGGGCCGCCCGCGAGCCAGTGGTCGGTGCCTGCGGCGTCGAGGGATACCAGGCACATCACCAGGTTCGGCTCGCGCCAGGTCCGGCGTTCCGCTTCGGTGACATCCACTATGGACAGTCGTTCGTCCGGGGTGCGCAGCCCTTCGAGCACGGCGAGGTTGCGGCGCCAGCCCGACAGCTCGCGGGCCAGCTCGGCGGGACCGGCACCGGGCGCGGTCAGCACGGCCACCGCGCGCCGCGCCCGGCACACGTTGACCGCGTGGCGGAACTCCCGGCCCCGCGCGTCGACCACGGCGATGTCGTCCCACGGGCGGCGGAGCATGGCCGCCATCCGTTGCACATCGGACACCGCGGGCCGGACGGCGACCGGTAACCCCTTGGCCCGCAGGGCACGCAGCACGCCGAAGTGGCCGGGGTCGCCGTGCACCAGCACGACGACCTCCTCGCCCGCCGCCACCGCGGCGGCTATGTCGTCCATTGTGGACTCGATCGCGCCGGTCGCGGTGCGCGCCCCGGCGGGCGCGTGCCCGGCCACCAACTCGGGCGCGCCGACGACCAGGGCGACCTCGCCCAGGTCGGGCGGCACCGCCCGGTCGTCTCGGATGTCGACACCCACCACCGTCACCGTCATGGCCGTATTCGACCACGGCCCGGCCGAATCCCGGGAGGGTTTGTCCACAGGCTCCGAGTTGTCCACAACCCCCCGAATCCATCCACAGGCCAGCCGGGCGGGATGCCCGCCTTCCGCCGCGTCGTAACCATGGCGGGTATCCCGGAATGCCGTCCCAGCGTCAAGCAAGGGGGAAGTTTCAATGCGCAAGCGTCTATCGGCGGCCGCGCTGGCCGCCGCGGCGGCCATCACCGTGCCCGGCACCGCCGACGCGGCCACACCGCAGTACCGGCTCGTGCTCGGCGCCGCGTCGACCTCGGAGTACCTCGGGATCGACGCGCGCGGGGACATCTTCGGCATCGGCGTGCAGGCCTCTGCCCAGGGACGTCTGGAGGGGATCGTGGTCAAGGCGGGCACGACCACGCCCGTGTTCCTGGGCACGCCAGGCGACCAGACCAACCAGCACTCGCACAACAGACCGCGGGCCATCAACAACCAGGGCGTGGTGGTCGGGAACTACCAGAAGGTGATCGTCTTCCCGGGCGGGGAGGCGGAGATCCCGCGCCCGACCAGCTGGCCGGGCCCCGACAACACCGGGACCGATATCGGCGTCAACCCCACCGGGGACGCGGACGCGTTCGCCATCAACAACCTCGGACAGATCGTCGGCACCCAGGCCGGTTCCACGGTCACGCCGTGGAGTCGCCAGGGCACGACGGTCACCACCCTGCCGTCGTTCCCCGGCGCCGACGTCACCGAGGCACTCGCCGTCAACGACAACGGCCTGATCGTCGGCGACGCCGTCCAGGCGGGTCGCGGACCGACCTCGGCCGTGCAGTGGGTCAACGGGACGATCAGCTCGCTCGGCGGTCTCGGCGGCACGTTCGCCGAGGCGCTGGCGGTCAACAACGCCGGTCAGGTGGTCGGCTCGGCCTGCCTTCCCGGTGACCCGATCAACTTCGCGCACGCCGTGCGCTTCGCCGACGGCACCGCGATCGACCTGAACGTGCCGGGCGCGGGCAAGGGCGCTGCTTCCGCCCACGCGATCAACTCCAGCGGCGTGATCGTCGGCGAGGACGGCATCGACCCCGACCTCGTCTCCAGCGGCAACGGCTTCGTCTACCGAGACGGCCGCGCCACCGAACTCAACACCCTCATCGCGCCGACCCGGAACGTGCGCCTGGCGAGCGCCAACGGCATCAATGACGCGGGCATCATCGTCGGCATCGCGGTCGTCACGGCGGCCGATGGGACACAGGACTCCGTGGGTTATGAGTTAGTGCCCATCCCACCCAGGTAACCCTCGACCACCCGCGTCCGGACCGATCAACCCGGTCCGGACGCGGTGCCAGGGCGACGATCCGGGATCCACGGGCCCGACTTCACGAGCACGGAGCGTGGGCACGATCTGCGTAGGCGCGCAAGGGTCGCGCGCAACGGTCGGCGTTGGGCAGACGCGGTTCCCGGCGCTGTCCAAGGCCCGCTGTGCCCGCGGCCCACGGGCGCGGGTCAACCGTTGCCGCAAGCGTTTGCCAGGAGTGCTGTCAGGGCTTCTTGGTGGTGCGGCGAGGCGTCGCGCGGGTCGTGCGGGCCTGCTGCTTCTTGGCGGTTGTCGCGCGCTTGGCGGGAGGTTTGGGCTCAGCAGCGGGAGCGGGAGTGGGCGGTTCCTCTTCGTCCACGGCCGGTTCGGCTGTCGCGACCGTCGATCCGTTGGCGCGCCACGAACCCTCTGTCCGCGATGAGCGCCAGCTGCGGGAAGTCCACCGGCGCTCGGAGTCGCGGGCGACATAGCCCGCACGCGGTTTGGCCTCGCGCAAGGCGTCGCCGATGAGGAAGAGGGTGTGTTGCCAGAGGTTGGCGCGTTTGACCTCCGACACCAGCTCGCCGACGGTCGTGCGCAGCAGGGTCTCGTCCGGCCTGCTCACCTTGTACGCGACCACCACCGGCACCTCGCCGTCCAGCCCGGCGGCGGTCAGCGACTCGACCAGTTCCGCCGCGCGGGCGGCCGGGGCCTGGACGGCGATGGTGCGGCCGTCGGCGGCGAGGTCGCGGACGCGGTCGAAGTCGGACTCGGTCAGGACGAAGGTGTCGGCGCCGCCGAGCTCGATCACGGCGTTGCCGGTGGCCGCGGCGGCCGCGGACACCGGGGAGACGCCGGGGACCACCTCGACGTCCAGGCCGAGTTTGGCGCAGAGTTCGCGTTGTTCGCGCAGTTCCGGTGTCAGGGCCGGGTCACCGGCGACCAGGCGGACGGCGCGGTGGCGGCGGCTGGCGAGGCGGCGGTACAGCTCGGCCAGGTCGTCGGCGGCGAGGCGGTCGAGGTCGACGAGGTCGGCGTCGGCGCGGGTGTGCTCGCGCAGCCAGGCCACGTCGACCACCGAGGGGGTGTACAGCACGAGGTCCGCGTCGGCGATCCGGCTCGCCCCGCGCAGGGTGACGAGATCGGCCGCACCCGGTCCAGCTCCCACGAAACTCACGGCGCCACGCATGGCACGACCGTATCGCCCGGGTCGTCGTCGATCGGGACCTGGGGCGGTGTCAGACTCGTCGCCGTGAACCCCGACGCACCCATCCCCGCCGACCAGGTGTTCGACTGGCTGGACGGGCACGCGGAGGACCGGCGCCGGGCGGGGCTGACCCGGCAGCTGCGGCCGCGCGGCCACGACTCGGACCTGCTCGACCTGGCGGGCAACGACTACCTGGGCCTGGCCAGGGACAAGCGGGTGGGCGGCGCGGCGGCCGCGGCTGCGCTGCGCTGGGGTACCGGGGCCACCGGGTCGCGGCTGGTCACCGGCAGCACGGACCTGCACAGCGAGCTGGAGTTCGAGCTGGCCCGGTTCTGCGGCACGCAGGCGGCGCTGGTGTTCTCCTCCGGGTTCGCCGCGAACCTGGGCGCGGTCACCGCGCTGTCGGGCAAGAACTGCTCGATCGTGACCGACGCCTACATCCACGCCTCGCTGATCGACGGCTGCAGGCTCGCCCGTGCCGAGGTCGCCGTCGTCGGCCACCGCGACCCGGTCGCCGCGGGCCGCGCGCTGGCGACCCGGCGCACCGAGCGGGCCGTGTTCGTCACCGACTCGGTGTTCAGTGTGGACGGTGACCTGGCGCCGCTGCCCGAGCTGGCGGCGGTGTGCAGGCAGAACGGGGCCGCGCTGCTGGTGGACGACGCGCACGGCCTTGGCGTGCTCGGCCCCGGCGGCCGCGGCGCGGTGGCGGCGGCGGGGCTGTCCGGCGACCCGGACGTGGTCACCACGCTGACGCTGTCGAAGGCCCTTGGCGCCCAGGGCGGCGCGGTGCTGGGGCCGCGCCGCGTGATCAAGCACCTGGTGGAGAACGCGCGCAGCTTCATCTTCGACACCGGTCTGGCCCCGGCCAGCGCGGCGGCGGCGCTGGCCGCGTTGACCATCCTCAAGGAGGAGCCGGAGCGCGCCGGGCGGGTGCTGGAGGTGTCGGTCGAGCTGAGCACGCGGCTGCGCGCGGCCGGGCTGTCGGTGACCGAGCCGGAGGCCGCCGTGATCGCGGTCCGCGCGCCGTCCCCGGAGGCCGCGCTGGCCTGGTCGAACGACTGCCGGGAGGCGGGCGTGTGGGTCGGCTGCTTCCGGCCGCCGTCGGTGCCGGACTCGGTGTCCCGGCTCCGGCTGACCGCGCGCGCGGACCTGACCGCGGGCGAGATCGACAAGGCGGTGGACGTGATCAGCCGATGCGCGCCCGACGGGGCTCGGCGGGCCGCCGCATCGTGATGTGCGGGACGCCGTCGTCGAGGTACTCGGGTCCCTCGGCGACGTAGCCGAAGCGGGTGTACCAGTCCGCGACCCGGGACTGGGCGGCCAGCGCGCTGCGGTCCGGTCCGATCAGGGCGAGCGCGGCGCGCATCAGCTCCGCGCCCAGACCGAGCCCGCGCGCGGACTCGGCCGTGCAGACGCGACCGACCCGGCGTTCGGTGCCCGGCGGGCCCAGCACGCGCAGGCAGGCGAGCGGGGTGTCGGCGGGCTGCCACCAGAGGTGGTGTGTGTCGGCGCGCAGGTCCCGACCGTCGATGTCCTGGTAGACGCATTCCTGCTCGACCACGAAGACCGCCGAGCGCAGCCGGAGGATCGCGTGCAGGTCGGCGGCGGACAGGTCGGGGCCCGCGACGGAACGAAGGGTCACGAGGCCCTGGGTATCACAGGTGCGCGGAGATGAGGTCGGCGTAGGCGGCGACGCGCGTGTAGACGCCGGGCTTGCCCGGCTCGGCGCAGCCCTGCCCCCACGAGGAGATGCCGACCAGCCTGCCGTCCACGATCAGCGGCCCGCCGGAGTCGCCCTGGCAGGTGTCGACCCCGCCCTGCGGCAGGCCCGCGCAGACCATGGCGCGCTCGTTGAACTTGTCGTAGTCGCCCGCGCAGTCGTGGTCGGAGACCAGCGGCACCTGGGCGCCGCGCAGGTAGCGGGAGGCGCCGCCTGCCTCGGTCGTGCGGCCCCAGCCGAGGATGGTGGCGTCGGTCTCGGAGCCGTAGACGACGCGGTCGGCGGCGATCGGCATCGTCCGGTAGGGCAGGCGCTGGGCCAAGGTCAGCACAGCCACGTCGTCACCGAGGGTCACGTCCCGGTAGTCGGGGTGGATCCACACGTCCCGGACCCTGGCGACCACGCCCGCGTCGCCCTGCTTGTCCTCGCGGCCCGCCACCACCCGGATCCAGTCGGGCGCGAACGCCTCGCCGCAGTGTGCCGCGGTGACGACCTTGTCCGGGGCGACCAGGGTGCCGCCGCAGTACTGGAAACCGTCGGCGGTGGCCAGGTAGACGATGTACGGGTGGTCGGCGATGGCGACCCGGTCGCCGCCGATGATCTGCTCGCCCGCGTCGGCCTTGAAGAACTGGCCGATCAGCGCCGCGATGACCGCCACCAGGGCCAGGGTGCCGAGCACCCGGCGCGCGAGTCGCCCCATGGTCGTTTTCTCTCCCTACCGAATGTCGCCGGATCCGGGGGCACACGCTAGGTCAAATCGAGCCGGAACGGTTACTCTGCGCTGTCGCTCGAACGGGTGGAATACCGGGATCGGGCATGCTGTGGCCGTGCACCGCCTCCTCGTCGGCCTCGTCCTGCTGTTCGCGCTCGCCGCGTGCGTGACCCCGGAGCAGCAACACGCGACCCAGGCACCCGGTACGACCACCACCACCCGGCACACCGTCTCGCCCACGACCGCCACGACGCTTACCACTTCTCCTACGATCACGACCACGTCCTCGTCCCCGACGGCCACCACTCCCCCACCCGCGAAACCGGCGTGGGTCGTGGGCGCCAAGCCGCTGCCGTTGGGGCCGGACGGGTTCGGGCAGGTCCTGCCGACGCCCCCGGAGCTGGTGAACCGGTCCCTGCCGACGAAGGACCTGCTGCCACCGCCCGCCGACGGCCGCTACGCCGCGACCGTCACGCCGGTGCCCGCGGATGTGCTCCGGCGCAGCACGTGGCAGCCCGGATGTCCGGTGAAGCAGACGGACCTGCGATACCTGACCATGTCATTCTGGGGGTTCGACGGGCGGCCGCACACCGGCGAGATGATCGTCAACGCGCGCGTCGCCGAGAACGTGACCACGGTGTTCCGCGACATGTACGCGGCGCGGTTCCCGCTGGAGGAGATGCGGGTGACGGCGCTGCCCGAGCTGAGCCTGGCGCCGACCGGGGACGGCAACAACACCACGGCCTTCGTGTGCAGGCCGACGCGCGGCGCGACGACGTGGTCGGCGCACGCGTACGGGCTGGCGGTGGACGTGAACCCGTTCTGTAACCCGTACCGCAAGGGCAAGCTCGTCCTGCCCGAGCTGGCTTCGTCCTATGTGGACAGAGCGGACCGGCGGCCCGGGATGGTGTTCCCCGGCGACGTGGTGATCGGCGGCTTCGGTCGGATCGGGTGGACCTGGGGCGGCACCTGGGACTCGCCGAAAGACCTGCAGCATTTCAGCGCGACCGGACAATGATCGGGAATCCGATTCGCGTTCCGGTCGAATTCGACCGTCCCCAGTGCTCACTTCGTGGCGAATTCACTTGCCGTGCGGTAATTGTTGATGACTTCCGCCCCGACCGCGGACGCCGCCGCGGTGAGATCCTCTTGCCGCGTGGGTGAAGGCTGGTCCGAGCGTGCTTCGGCGACCGATCCGTCCAGGTCGCGGGAGGTGTAACGCTGCGCACAGACCAGGCGACCCTGAACAAGGATCGCGTGCGTGCGGCCTTTCCCCTGCGGTGGCGGGAAAACACCACCACCGACCGGGAAAGGCCCACATCCCAGCCCCACGCGACGATTACCCGCTGCGATCGGACAGCTTTCCCCTGATCAGGAGGATTCGGTGGTGACGAGCACGCAGACGGAACCCAAGACCGGCCGGGTCTGGCTCTTCCTGGCCGTCTGGCTCCTCGGCTTCGCGGTCGGCTTCCCCTACCCGGCCCCGACCTGGTCCACCGCGGCCGTGGCGGCACTGTTCGCCACCGCCGCGGCGACCCTGATGGTCGTGGCCGCCACCGCGATCGGTTGGTGGCAGCACCGCCCCCGCAGGAGCCGCGAGGACAACCCGACCTGAGCCCACCCGCGCCCGACCCGGGCGCACCGACGACGACCCAGGCCGAGCCGGGGCGGGGAGCACATGCCCGCCCCGGCTCCGACATGTTCACCGTGTCCGTCGTGGGCGGGGCGCCGTAGCCGTTGACCCGATCGGCGGAGTACGGACCGCTCCCCGGTATCGGGCGGACGTCCATCCGCTCTTGCAAGGGCATGACGACGCTTACCGCGATCCGCGTGGGCAGGCACGACACCTACGACCGGATCGTCCTCGACTTCGCCGGAAAGGTGCCCCAGGTCGCGCACGAGTTCACCGACGAGCTCATCTCCGACCCCAGCGGCGACGTCGAGTGGCTCACCGGCGCCGAGTTCGTCCAGCTCACCCTCCAGCCCGCCACCGCCCACGACAACGCGGGCAACCAGACCTACCCGGGACCGCGCAAGTTCCGCACCCGGGAGCTGGCCAACGTGCAGGCGGTCGTGGTGGACGGCGACTTCGAGGGGGTGCTCAGCGTGGGGATCGGCATGCGCGTGAAGACCTCGGTGGCCGTGTTCGACCTGTCCGCGCCGAGCAGGCTGGTGGTCGACGTCGCCCACGCCTAGTGCGCGTAGGTGGGGGTGACGATCGCGCGGGCGAGGGTGTGGAAGGCCAGGTTGAAGCCGACGACGGCCGGGCTGACGTCGGCGTTGATGTCGAGGTGCTCGACGTCCACGGCGTGCACGACGAAGTAGTACCGGTGGTCGTGGTCGCCCTGCGGCGGCGCGGCACCGCCGTACGCGCGGGGGCCGTAGTCGCTGCGCACGTGGTAGGCGGCGCCGGGCAGCGAGTCGTCGTCCGCGCCCGCGCCCGCGGGCAGGTCGGTGACATCGGCGGGGATGTCGACGGCGACCCAGTGCCAGAACCCGCTCGGGGTCGGCGCGTCCGGGTCGAAGCAGGTGACCACGTAGCTCCTGGTGCCCTCCGGCGCGCCGGACCAAGCCAGCGCCGGGGAGGTGTTCCGCCCGCCCGCCGAGTCGTGCACGTACTCCGGGTCGAGGCGCTCGCCGTCGCGCACGTCGGGCGAGGTGACGGTGAAGGTGCCGACCCTCGGCAGCAGCTCGTACGGGTCCGGGGCGACCGGGCGGTCCAGGCTCATGACGGCTCCAACAGGGGTGCGCTGATCTTCCGGGTCGACCCTAGTCCGCGGCCCTGTGGACGGAAATCCGAACCGGACCTGGGTCTGTGCCACTCTGGGAGTCGACAGCATCTGGGAGGAAGCCGAAGTGACAGAGAACAACGACGTGTCCCGGTCGATCAGCCGGGTCCGGTTCCCGGGGATCAGCCCGCGGGCCTACGAGCACCCCGCCGACCGCGGCGCCATGGCCACCCTGCGCGCGGCGCCCGGGGTGGCCGAGGTGCTCAAGGCCGTCAACGGCCTGTTCACCGAGCGCGGGGAGCGGTTACTCGCGCTGGCCTCGGCGATCCGGGTCGGCGAGAAGCAGTACCCGAGGATCGACCGGCTGCGGCTGGAGTCCGCCGAGGTGCTCGACCTGGACACCGCGCCCACCGTGTTCGTCCAGCGCGACCCGCGGCCGTACTCCATGACGGTCGGCATCGACGAGCCGTTCGTCCTGCTGACGACCGGCCTGGTCGAGGCGCTGGACACGGAGAGCCTGCGGTTCATCATCGGCCACGAGCTCGGTCACGTGCTCTCCGAACACGCCGTCCTGCGCACGCTGCTGCTGCGCCTGATCGACGTGCAGAACACGATCGCGTTCATCCCGGCGGGTGCCCTCGCCCTGCGCGCGGCCATCGCCGCGCTGCGCGAGTGGTTCCGCAAGGCCGAGCTGACCGCCGACCGCGCGGGCCTGCTGTGCGGCCAGGACCCGGCCGCCGCGCTGCGCTACCACGTGTACATGGCGGGCGGCACCGACCTGACCCAGATCGACATCCCGTCGTTTCTGCAGCAGGCGAAGGAGTACGAGGAGATCGACGACATTCGCGACAGCATCCACAAGCTGCGCACCGTCCCCGGCCTCAACAACCCCTTCGCCGTCGTCCGCGCCGCCCAGCTCCAGCGCTGGGCCGCCTCCGAGGAGTACCGCGCCATCCTCGCGGGCGACTACGCCCGCCGCGCCGACGACACCCCGACCAGCTCCCTGACCGACGACATCCGCTCGGCGGCCAAGTCCTACAAGGACACCTTCACCACCTCGACCGACCCCCTGGTCAAGGTCCTCAACGACGTCGGTGGCGCACTGTCCGACGCCGCGGGCAAGGTCTTCACCCGACGCGGTGCCGGGGACTCCCGTCCGGAGGAGAACGACTCCGGCGAGTAGCCGTCGATGTATCGGGTGGCTCTGTCGCGCCGTGTGGGTCACTTCGGGAATGCGGGCGTGGCGGGTTGGGGTTGGATGGGGCTGTGGCCCATTACGATCTGGTGATCATCGGAACCGGCTCCGGGAACTCCCTCCTCGACCCGCGCTTCGCGAAATGGCGGGTGGCGGTCGTCGAGCGGGGGGTGTTCGGGGGGACATGTCTGAACGTCGGCTGCATCCCCACCAAGATGTTCGTGCACGCGGCCGATGTCGCCGCCGTGCCCGCGCATTCGGCGCGGCTCGGGGTCGATGAGACGCTCGATCGGGTGCGGTGGCGGGATATCCGGGACCGGGTGTTCGGCCGGATCGATCCCATCGCGGCCGGTGGCGCCAAGTACCGGGCCGAGCACCCGGACAACGCCAACGTCACCGTCTACGCCGGGAACGCGCGGTTCACCGGTGAGCGGCGGCTGGAGATCACCCCGAACGACGGGTCCGCCGTCGAGACCGTCACCGCCGATCGGATCGTGCTCGCGGCAGGCGGCAGGCCGGTGATCCCGGATGTGCCCGGTCTGGCCGAGGTCGGCTACCACACCAGCGACACCGTGATGCGGATCGACGATCTCCCCCGGCGCATGGTGATTCTCGGCGGCGGGTTCATCTCCGCCGAGTTCGCGCACGTCTTCTCCGCGTTGGGGGTGGAGGTCACCGTGATCAGCCGGTCCGGGGCGTTGTTGCGCGCCGAGGACCGGGACGTCAGTCTGCGGTTCACCCAGCTCGCTCAGGAGCGTTGGGATGTCCGGCTCGACCGCAAGATCCTCCGGGCCGAGCGGGTCGACGACGCGATCCGGCTGCACCTGGAAGGACCGGACGGCGCCGAGACCGTCGACACCGACCTGCTGCTCGTGGCGACCGGGCGCGTCCCGAACGCCGATCAGCTCGATGTCGCGGCGGGTGGGATCGAGATCGGGCCCACCGGGCACGTCGTCGCGGACGAGTTCCAGCGGACGAGTGCGGGGAACGTGTGGGCGTTGGGCGATATCTCGTCGCCGTTCGAGCTCAAGCATGTCGCGAACCACGAGGCGCGGGTGGTTCAGCACAACCTGCTGAACCCGGACGATCCCATCAGGTCCGACCACCGTTTCGTGCCGCACGCGGTGTTCACGTCCCCGCAGATCGCGAGTGTCGGCATCACCGAGCAGGAGGCCGAGGCGCGTGGGATCCCGTGGGTGGCGGCGACGGAGGCGTTCGCCGGGATCGCCTATGGCTGGGCGATGGAGGACACGACCGGGTTCGCCAAGATCCTCGCCGACCCGGACACCGGGCTGATCCTGGGCGCGCACATCATCGGTCCGCAGGCGCCGACGCTGTTGCAGCCGATCATCCAGGCCATGAGCTTCGGGCTGGACGCGCGGTCGATGGCGCGCGGGCAGTACTGGATCCACCCGGGCATGCCGGAGGTCGTGGAGAACGCGCTGCTCAACCTTCCGCTGGACGCACGGTCCTAGCGCGTCCGGCCGCGTAGCCGAAGAAGACCTGCGCGGTGATCACCACGAGCACGAACACCAGTGAGGCCGTCCAGCCGCCGGTCGCGCCGCGCAGCAGGCCGAACAGGAGTGGTCCCAGGGCGCTGATCAGGTAGCCGATGCCCTGGGCCATGGCCGACAGCGCGGCCGTGTCCTCGGGCGTGTCGGCGCGCAGCGCGATCACCATGATCGCCAAGGGGAACACGCCCATGCCGAAGCCGATCAGCAGTGTCCACGCCGGCGGCGCGGCGGCCGGTGCGAGCAGCACGCCGAGAAAACCCGCGCCGCCGAGCGCGGTCATCACGGCGATCACCAGGGACTGGTCGCGCAGCCGGGCGACCAGCGGGGGCAGCAGCAGGCCGACCGGGACGCCGAACAGGCTGGTGATCGCCAGGTAGACGCCTGCCGTGGCGCGGTCGACGCCCGCGCTGACGAAGACCTCGGGCAGCCAGCCCATCACCACGTACGCGACGAGGGCCTGGAGGGCGAAGAACATCGTCACCGTCCACGCCAGGCGATCGCGCAGCAGCGAGCGGTGGCGCATCGGCGGCGCGGACGTCGTCGCGGCGCTGTGTCGGGCGCCGACGCTCCATGCGACCAGGGCGGCGGCGGCGAGCAACGCCCAGGAGCCGAGGGCGAGCCGCCAGCCGCCGAGCGCGTCGGACAGCGGGGCGGTGACGGCGGCGCCGAGTCCGCCGCCCGCCGCGAGGACGGCGGCGTAGAGACCGGTGACGAGGCCGAGCTTGTTCGGGAAGGATTGCTTGACAACGACCGGGATCAGCACATTGCCGACCGCAATTCCCGCGCAGGCGATCAGCGTGCCGCCGAGGATGACCACCGGCCCGGCCAGCACGCGCAGGATCAGTCCGCCGGTGAGCAGCGCCAGTGCCACGCCGACCGCGCGCGCCAGACCGTAGCGCCTGCTCAGCACGGGCGCGCACACGCCTGCCAGGCCGAAGCAGAGCACCGGCACGGTGGTCAGCAGGCTGGCCAGGGTGTGGGTCGCGCCGACGGACGCAAGCAGCTCGTCGAGCACGGATGCGAGACTGGTCACCGCCGGGCGCAGGTTCGCGGCCGCGAGGAGTACCCCGACCAGCAGCGACGAGGTGCCGATCAGGGCAGTGGTTCGGGCACTGTTTCCGGTCGGGTGCGCCGAGAGTGGCCCACCGGACCCGGTCGACGTGGCAATCTTGACGTTCCTGGCGTTCGGCGCCATGAGAACGAGTATGGCAAACGTAGGATGTTTGGCGGAAAGGATGGCGCTGTGCCGTTGGCCACTACCCGGCGTTCCGGCCTCGTCGACCAGGTGATCGAGCAGATGCGCTCGGCGATCACGACTGCGGAGTGGAAGGTCGGCGAGCGCATCCCGACCGAGCCCGAGCTGGTCACCGCCCTCGGCGTCGGCCGCAACACCGTGCGCGAGGCGGTACGCGCCCTCTCCCACGCGGGCCTGCTGGAGGTCCGCCAGGGCGACGGCACCTTCGTCCGCGCCACCAGCGAGTTCTCCGGCGCCGTGCGCCGCCTCGCGGGCACGGAGCTGCGCGACGTACTCCAGGTGCGCCGCACGCTGGAGGTCGAGGGGGCCCGGCTCGCCGCCGCGCACCGCACCGACGACGAGCTCTCGGCGCTGACCCGGCTGCTCGACGCGCGCGACAAGTCGATGGCGGCCAAGGACTACGGGATCGGGATCGACCAGGACGCCGAGTTCCACCTGGCGGTGGTGCGGTGTTCGCACAACACGCTGCTGGCCGAGCTGTACCAGGGGCTGACGGAGGTGGTGCGCGCGTCGGTGGCGAGCACGGTGAGCACGAAGCCGAACATGGCCACCATCGACCACCAGGGCCTGCTGACCGCGATCCGCGACCGGGACACCGAACGCGCGGCGGCCGAGGCGGGCGGCTTCCTGAACGAGCTGCTGGCGGAGCTGGACGAGGAGTAGCTCCGGCTAACGACTCGGCTGTACGATCGTATCGGGGCCGGGGCTCATCAGGGCTTCGTGGCCGTCCTCGAACCGGACGCGATAAGGCGGGGTGCCGTCGCCGCCCAGGACTTCGATTATCTCCACCGTCCGGTCCTGCTGGCCGACGACGCGGCCGTGCATGAGCAGGCGGTCACCGAGGCTGGCGTGCATGGGTATCTCCTTTCCTGGGGGACTCTCGTTCCAGGGTCGGCGACGCGCTGGGTGGCCGCTGACGGCGACGGGGTGAACTTGCCGTCCCGATGAGCGACGCGGGCCGTGACGCTGAGCGTCATCCCGGCAGCGGGCCCGGCGGGATGAACGGGAGACCGGCGGGTGCGCCGTGCGCGAGCAGCGCGTGGAGGGTCTTCGTGTCCAGGTGACCTGCGACGAGGTCACCCAGGAGATCCAACTGGGCCGTGCGCGCGGCACTGAACGACGTGTCCGCAGCGGGCGTGAAACCGGGACGGCCCGCGCGATCGGCCGCCCAGCGCAGGAACGCGCGGCGGACCGGGTCGGATTCCAGCAGTCCGTGCCAGTGCGTACCGAGAACCGACCCCGTGGCCGCGCCCTCCGGGGTCCCGTCCGGCAAGGTCACCAACGCCGGGATGTCCGGCCGGTCGACCACCTGGCCGTGATGGATCTCGTAGCCGGTGGCCGGTTCGCCGAAAGCCGTACCGGAACTGCGGGCGAGGGTCTTCTCCGGCGAGAAGGCGACCTCGACCGGGAGCAGACCGAGACCGTCCACGATTCCCGCACCGGATTCCACATCATCGTCGATCCGTTTGCCGAGCATCTGGAAACCGCCGCAGATTCCCAGAACGGGCAAACCCTCGGCGGCATGCGAAAGCACGGCGGCCGCCAGCCCTGTGCGGTGCAGCCAGGCGAGGTCGTCGACCGTCGACTTCGAACCGGGGATGATCACCAGGTCGGCGTCGGCGACACGGGACGGGTCCGTGACGAACCGGACCGACACGCCCGGTTCGCAGGCGAGCGCCTCGACATCGGTGGCGTTGGAGATCCGTGGCAGGCGCACCACGGCGATACGCAGCCACTGCGTTCCCACCGGCGCCACCGGGCGGCCGACAACGCCATCGGCGGCATAGGAGAGAGAGTCCTCGGCGTCCAACCACAGTTCGTCGCGCCACGGGAGAACACCGAGGACATCGCGGCCGGTGAGCGCGCGCAGCTGACGCAGACCCGGTTCCAGCAGCGCCGGGTCGCCCCGGAACTTGTTGATGACGAAACCGGAGACCAACGCCTGGTCGGCCGGGTCGAGCAGGGCGAGGGTGCCGAAGAGGTGGGCGAAGACGCCGCCCCGGTCGATGTCGCCGACCACCAGCACCGGCAGGTCGGCCGCGCGGGCCAGGCCCATGTTGGCGATGTCCGTGGCGCGCAGGTTGATCTCGGTCGGCGACCCGGCGCCCTCGCAGACGACCACGTCGTAGTCGGCGCGCAGGTCCGCGAGCGTGGACAGCACCGTCTCCAGCAGCGCGGCCTTGCGGTCACGGTAGGACATCGCCGACACCGTGCCGGTGTGCTTGCCCAGGACGACGACCTGGGAGGAACGGTCCGAACCCGGTTTCAACAGCACCGGGTTGAACCGGACGCTCGGCTCGATGCCGCACGCCGCCG
The DNA here is from genome assembly GCF_000374445.1 of Actinokineospora enzanensis DSM 44649. Taxonomy (GTDB): domain Bacteria; phylum Actinomycetota; class Actinomycetes; order Mycobacteriales; family Pseudonocardiaceae; genus Actinokineospora; species Actinokineospora enzanensis. Next base: position 29,251 of record NZ_KB894408.1, read on the forward strand.
CCTGCAGGGCCTGCGCGCGGCCGATCTCGCCGCCCTCCAGGGTGACCATCGAGTTGTTGGACATGTTCTGCGCCTTGAACGGCGCCACCCGCACGCCCTGCCGCGCCAGCCAGCGGCACAGGCCCGCGACCACCACGCTCTTGCCCGCGTCCGAGGTGGTGCCCGCGACCAGAAGCGATCCCGGCATGTGCGCGTCCCCTCCCCCGATTCCCGACCGGCTGCCATCATCCCCGGTATGCCCGCCGCGCCCGTCACCGCCGTCCTGGTGCACAGCCCCCACCTCGGACCGGCCAGCCTGCGGCCACTGGCCGACGAGCTGGCCGCGGCCGGACACCCGGCGGTGCTGCTGGACCTGCTGCCCAGCGTGGCGGCCGCGCCCGTGCACCAGCGGATGACCGGCGCGTTCGCCGACGCGCTGTCGGACGCGGCGCTCACCGGGCCGCTGCTGCTGGTCGGGCACGGCGGGGCTGGGCCGCTGCTGCCCGGGTTCGCCGACGCGCTGGAGGACGTCGACCAGGAGGTGCGCGCCCTGCTCTACCTCGACGCCCGGCTGCCCACGCCGGGCCGCAGCTGGCGGGAGACCGTGCCGCCGGAGCTGTACGCGCGGTTCCGCGACCGCAGCCGCGACGGGCTGCTGCCCCGCGGGCCGCTGTGGTCCGAGGCGGACCTGCTGGCCGAGGTGGCCGACGAGCGGCTGCGGGCGGAGATCGCGAACGAGGCGCCGGAGGTGCCGCTGGCGTTCCTCAAGGAGCCGCGCCCGACCGCCGAGTGGGCCGGACCCGCCGGGTACGTGGCGCTGTCGGCTCTCTACCGGGACGAGCTGGAGACCGCGCGCGGGCTCGGCTGGCCGGTGCGCGACCTCGGCCTGCACCACCTGGCCTGCGCGACCGACCCGGTGCCGGTCGCGCGGGCCGTGCTGGCGGTGCTGCGCGCGCTCAGGGCAGGGTGAGGATCTCGGCGCCGTCGTCGGTGACGACCAGGGTGTGCTCGAACTGGGCCGTCCAGGACTTGTCCCGGGTGGTGGCGGTCCAGTCGTCGTCCCACATGTCGTAGTCGATGCCGCCCAGGGTGATCATCGGCTCGATCGTGAAGGTCATCCCGGTCTCGATCAGCGTCGGGTCGGTGAGGTCCTCGTAGTGCAGCACCACGAGTCCACTGTGGAACGACCGGGCGATGCCGTGCCCGGTGAACGCGCGCACCACGCCGTAGTCGAAGCGCTTGGCGTACTTCTCGATCACCCGGCCGATGACGTTGAACGGCCGCCCCGGCCGCACCGCGGCGATCGCCCGCATGGTGGCCTCGTGCGTGCGCTCGACCAGCAGCCGGGCCTCCTCGCGCACGTCGCCGGACAGGAAGGTGGCGTTGGTGTCGCCGTGCACGCCGCCGATGTAGGCGGTGACGTCGATGTTGACGATGTCGCCGTCCTCGATCACCGTCGAGTCCGGGATGCCGTGGCAGATCACCTCGTTGAGCGACACGCAGCACGACTTGGGGAAGCCGCGGTAGCCCAGCGTGGACGGGTACGCGCGGTGGTCAAGCAGGAACTCGTGCACCACCGCGTCGACCTCGTCGGTCGTAGCGCCCGGTTCGACCGCCTTGCCGCCCTCCTGCAACGCCTGCGCGGCGATCCTGCCTGCCACCCGCATCGCCTCGATGATCTCCGGCGGCTGCACCCACGGGTCGGTGTTCTTCGCGGGCGCGGGCCGGTCGACGTACTCCGGCCGGACGATGGTGGAGGGCACGACCCGGCGGGGCGACTGCTTGCCGGGCTTGAGCGGCGCGCGAACGGACATGTCCTCCACCCTACGACTCGGCCCGCCGGGCAAGCCTGTCCGGGGGACGTGTCTCCGCCTTGATCGCTTCTCCTGTGGTGATGCTCTATGCGCGGTGTTCGTGGGTGGCGCGATGGGGTGTGACTGCTAGGGGGTGGCCGAGAGGAACCGCCCCGCCGCCTGCACCGCCGTGGTGGACTGGCCCGCGTCCGTGATCAACACCGCGAACGCCACATCACCGCGATACCCGGCGAACCAGCCATGCGAGTGGGTGCCGTCGCCGAACTGGGCGGTGCCGGTCTTGCCGCGCACGTCCCCGTACGGCTTGAGCGCGGTGGCCGTGCCGGAGGCGACGACCTCCGCCATCATGCCGCGCACCGACTCCAGCACGGCCCCGGGCACCGCCTCCGGCATGCTGTCGATCTTGGTCTCGGCGCCGCGCACCAGCACCGGCTTGGGCACCGCGCCGGAGGCGGCGGTGGCCGCGACCACCGCCATGCCGAACGGGCTGGCGATGTCCTTGCCCTGGCCGAAACCGTCCTCGGCACGCTCGGTCTTGCCGGTGGCGGGCGGCACCGAGCCGGTGATCGTGGTGATGCCCGGGATCACGTAGTCCACGCCGAGGCCGAACTTCTTGGCCATCGCGGACAGGTCGTCGGCGCCCATGCCCAGTGCCAGCTCGGCGAAGGTGGTGTTGCAGGAGAAGGCGAAGGCGTTGCGCAGCGGGATGGTGCCCTTGTCGAACTTGTTGCTGTTGGGGATCTCCCGGCCGTCGATGACCACGGTGCCGGGGCAGCCGACCGGGGTGTCGGCGGTCGCCTTGCCCGAGTCCACCGCGGCCGCGGCCGTGACGATCTTGAAGGTGGAGCCGGGCGGGTAGCGGCCGGTGAGCGCGGGCATGCCCTGCTTGTCCGCCGGGTCGTTCTGCGCGACGGCCAGCACCTCGCCGGTCGAGGGCTGGATGGCGACCAGCATGGCCGGGTTGGCCTCGCCCGCGATCGCGGACTGGGCGGCGTTCTGCATCTTCGTGCTCAGCGCCAGCTGGATCGCCTTGGCGGGCTCCGCGGGCTTCGAGAACAGCTCCTCGACCTCGGCGCCGGAGCCGTCGACGGTGCTGACCCGCCAGCCCGCCTTGCCCTCGACCTGCTGGTCGACCGCCTTGCGCAGGCTGGGCATGAGCGCCGGGGCGAACTTGCGGTCGACCGGCAGCAGCCGCGAGTCGGTGGTGAACCGGACGCCGGGCAGGTCGTAGATCTGCGAGCGCACCTTCTGGTAGTCGGCGTCGCGCAACAGGACCACCTGGTATGCCTGACCGTTGGCCTTGCCCGCGCCGTCCAGGATGCTCTGCGCGGTGATCGTCGGGTCGATCCCGGCCAGTGCCTTGGCCAGGTCGCCCGCGACCTTGGTGGCGTCGCCCGCCTTGGCGGTCTCCAGCAGCACCGACACCACGCGCTCGGGCTGCAGCACGGCGGTGCCGTCGCGGTCGAGCACCGGCGCCAGCTCCGGCTTGGCGTCGGCCACCGCGATGCTCTGCTGGGCGGCCAGCTTCGGGTGCAGCACGGTCGGCGCCCAGTGCACCTTCCAGTTGCCGTCCTGCTTGTTCAGGTCGAAGTCGCTGCCGTAGGACCAGAGCCTGCCCCGGCCAAGGTCCCAGGTGAGCTGGAAGGTGGCGTGCGCGGCGTTGTCGCCCTTCGGGTCGACCTTGAGCACCTGGCCGGACACCGAGGCGGGCTTGAGCGCGCCGCGCACCTTGTCCATCAGCGTCTTGGCCGCCTCGGCCGCGTCGGTCTGGGCGGAGGCGGTGTTGCTGTCGCCGCCCGCGAACGCCGCCACGAACTGCCGGGCCGTGTCGTCCGGCTTGGGGTCGGCGGCACAGGCCGCCAGCGGGAGGACGGCCACGAGGGCGAGCAGCAGCGCCGAGCGGCGCGGGGAAACACGCACGGCCGCAGTATGCCCGGATCGCCGGGGTGCGTGTCGGAAGTTGTCCCCAAGGCCAGCCGTGAGATGAATTCCCGTCATGTCGGGCAACCCGGGACCGCCCCGGCCGTCCCTACCTGCGGAACCGGCTCAGAACAGGACCGTGGCGTACTGGCCGACCTGGGTGAACCCGATCCGGTCGTAGACCGCGCGGGCCGGGGCGTTGTAGCCGTTGACGTAGAGGCTGGCGGTCCGGCCCATGCCCGACACCAGCCGCTGCACCACCGCCGCCGTGCCGGTGCCGCCGAAGCCGTGGCCGCGCCGGTCCGGGTGCACCCAGACACCCTGGATCTGCCCGACCGCGCTGGACAGCGCGCCGATCTCGGCCTTGAACACCACCTCGCCGCCCTCGAACCGGGCGAACGCGCGGCCCGCCGCGATCAGCTCGGCCACCCTGGCCCGGTAGCCCGTGCCGCCGTCGCCGAGGCACGGGTCGACGCCGACCTCCTCGACGAACATGCGCACCGCGGCGGGCAGGTAGCGGTCGAGCTCGTCCGGGCGCACCGGCCGCACCAGCGGGTCCGGGGTGACCAGCGGGGTGCTGCGGATGGCCATCAGCGGCTGGTCGGCGCGCACCTCGCGGGCGGGCCCCCAGTCCGCCGCCAGCTCCGCCCACAGGCCCAGCACCTGCTCGGCGGGCCCGACCATGGACGAGCACATCCGCCTGCGGCGCAGCGCCCGGTCGGCGAAGGCACGCATGGCGGACCGCTTGCCGCGCAACGGGATCAGGTTCGGCCCGGCGAAGCACAGCGCGTCCAGCCTGCCGCCGCGCAGGCCGCGCAGGTCCCGGACGTCACAGCCCCACACCTCGCCGCCCAGCCGCCACGGGTCCAGGCCGACCGACTCGACGCGCGACGCGACCATGCAGGACGCCACCGGGTCGGCGGTGAGCACCGCGCGCACCGCCTGGCCGTCCCGCTCGTCGAGCAGCCGCGCTCCTGCTAGCCGCAACACGTCATCAGCGTGCCAGATGGAGTGCCGCCAGGAAAACGGAGAGTGCTCAGCCGACCGTCACGACTGTCGGCGAACCCTCTTCCCCTTCGATCGGTTCACCCATCTCCTCGGCGAGCCGCATCGCTTCCTCGATGAGCGTCTCCACGATCTGGGCCTCGGGCACGGTCTTGATGACCTCGCCCTTGACGAAGATCTGGCCCTTCCCATTGCCCGAGGCGACACCCAGGTCGGCCTCGCGGGCCTCGCCCGGACCGTTGACGACGCAGCCCATCACGGCCACCCGCAGCGGCACCGACATGCCCTCCAGCCCGGCGGTGACCTGGTCGGCGAGCTTGTACACGTCCACCTGGGCGCGGCCGCAGGACGGGCAGGAGACGATCTCCAGCTTGCGCGGCCGCAGGTTCAGCGACTGCAGGATCTGCAGGCCGACCTTGACCTCCTCGACCGGCGGCGCGGACAGCGACACCCGGATCGTGTCGCCGATGCCCTGCCGCAGCAGCGCGCCGAACGCCACCGCGGACTTGATCGTGCCCTGGAACGCCGGGCCCGCCTCGGTCACGCCGAGGTGCAGCGGGTAGTCGCACTGCTCGGCCAGCAGCTCGTAGGCGCGCACCATGACCACCGGGTCGTTGTGCTTCACCGAGATCTTCACGTCGTGGAAGTCGTGCTCGGCGAACAGCGACGCCTCCCACAGCGCCGACTCGGCCAGCGCCTCCGGGGTGGCCTTGCCGTACTTGGCCAGCAGCCGCGGGTCGAGCGACCCGGCGTTGACGCCGATCCGGATCGGCGTGCCGCGGTCCTTGGCGGCCTGGGCGATCTGCTTGACCTGGTCGTCGAACTTGCGGATGTTGCCCGGGTTCACCCGCACCGCGGCGCAGCCCGCGTCGATCGCGGCGAACACGTACTTGGGCTGGAAGTGGATGTCGGCGATCACCGGGATCTGCGACTTCGTCGCGATCGCGGCGAGCGCGTCCGCGTCGTCCTGCGAGGGACAGGCGACCCGGACGATGTCGCAGCCGGACGCGGTCAGCTCGGCGATCTGCTGCAGGGTGGCGTTGATGTCGGCGGTGACGGTGGTGGTCATCGACTGGACCGAGATGGGGTGCTCACTGCCAACGCCCACCGACCCGACCATCAGCTGGCGGGTCTTGCGGCGCTCGGCGAGCACCGGCGGGGGCGTGCCGGGCATCCCCAGCATGACGTCGGTCATCCGGACCTCTCCTGGAACTCGGGGCGTTATTGCAGACGGATCGGGTTGACGATGTCGGCGGTCACCGTCAGCAGCACGACCGCGCCGCCGAGGACCACGAGCACCATGGTGATCCCGGCGAGCTTGTTGTAGTCGACCGGGCCGCCGGGCGCCCGTCCGCGCAGGCGACGCAGCCAGTCGCGGACCTTCTCGTAGAGGGTGATGGCGATGTGGCCGCCGTCCAGCGGGAGCAGCGGCAGCAGGTTGAACACGCCGACGAAGAAGTTCAGCGCGGCCAAGGTGAACACGAAGATCTCCCAGATGCCGCGCTCGGCGGCGTCCGCGCCGATGATGCTGGCGCCGACCACGCTGACCGGGCGGTCCGGGTCGTTGGTCTCGCCGCCGATCGCGCGGATCACGGCGGGGATCTTCTCCGGGAAGCGGCGCAGGCCCTCCAGCGTCTTCTCGAACATGTCGCCGGTGAACGACACGGTGCCGCCGATGCCGGAGACCAGGCCGTACTTCTGCACCGCCAGCGGGGACACGCCGATGGCGCCGACCTGGACGATCTTCGCGTCGGCGCCCAGCTTGGAGTTGATGTCCAGCCGCTGCACGCTGGCCACGTCCACGGTGAGGGTGCGCTGCTCGCCGTCGCGCTCGATGACGAACTGGCTGGGCCCGTGCAGGCCGCGGACCTTGGTGATCAGCTGCTCCCAGCCCTCCACCCGCTGCCCGTTGACGCTGACGATCTGGTCGCCGGACCGGATGCCCGCGGCCACCGCGGGCGACGGGTCGCTCGCCGAGCACGGGGACAGGCTGCCGGTGGCGGCGTCCTGCTTGGCGGCGGCGCAGTCGGTGTTGCCGATGATGGCCCGGTCGGTGGCCGCCACCGGCAGACCCATGGTGACGGCCATCAGGTACAGCAAGTACGAACCCGACGATGAAGTGCGTGATCGACCCGGCGGACATCACCACGACGCGCTTCCACGCCGCGAACCGCCACATCGCCCGCGGCGCCTCCTCCTTGGTGACCGGGTCCAGCGCGGTCATGCCCGCGATGTCGCAGAACCCGCCCGCCGGGATCGCCTTGAGCCCGTACTCGGTCTCGCCGCGGCGGAAGGAGAACACGGTGGGCCCGAACCCGACGAAGTAGCGGCGCACGCGCATGCCGAACGCCTTCGCGGTGAGCATGTGCCCCGCCTCGTGCAGCGCCACGGACAGGCAGATGCCCAAGGCGAACGCCACGAGGCCCAGGAGCCAGTAGACCACGTCAGTCCCTTCCCGACCGCGCCGCGTCGCGCGGACCAGCTGTCTGCGCGAGCAGCTCTCGCGCGCGCACCCGGGCCCAGTGCTCGGCCGCGAGCACCTCCTCCACGTCGCGCGGCGCGCCCTGCCAGGCGGCGGCGTCGTCGAGTACCCGACTCACAGTGTCCACGATGGCTGTGAAGGTGGTGTCGCCCCTCAGGAAAGCGGCCACGGCCTCCTCGTTGGCCGCGTTGAACACCGCCGGGAGGCAGCCGCCGGTCTCCCCCGCCGCGCGGGCCAGCCGCACCGCCGGGAACGTCTGCTCGTCCAGCGGCTCGAACGTCCACTGTGTCGCGCGCGACCAGTCGCACGCCCGCGTCGCGCCCGGCACCCGCTCCGGCCAGGCCAACGCGAGGGCGATGGGCAGCCGCATGTCCGGCGGGCTGGCCTGGGCCAGGGTGGAGCCGTCGGTGAAGGTGACCATGGAGTGCACGACGGACTGCGGGTGCACCACCACGTCGATGCGGTCGTAGGGCACGTCGAAGAGCAGGTGCGCCTCGATCAGCTCGTGCGCCTTGTTCACCAGGGTGGCCGAGTTGATCGTGATCACCGGGCCCATCGCCCAGGTCGGGTGGGCCAGCGCCTGCTCGGCGGTGACATCGGCCAGCTCGGCGCGGGTGCGGCCGCGGAACGGGCCGCCGGAGGCGGTGAGCACCAGCCGGTCCACCTCGTCGGCGCGGCCGCCGCGCAGCGCCTGCGCCATGGCGGAGTGCTCGGAGTCGACCGGGACGATCTGGCCGGGCCGGGCCTTGGCCAGCACCAGCGGGCCGCCGACGATCAGCGACTCCTTGTTGGCCAGGGCGAGGGTGGCGCCGGAGTCCAGGGCCCTGAGGGTCAGCGGCAGGCCGCGCGAGCCGGTGACGGCGTTGAGCACGACGTCGACCGGGGTGGCCTCGATCAGGTCGGTGACCGCGTCCGGGCCGGTGAACAGGCGCGGCTCGGGGACGGGCCCGACCCGTTCGGCGGCGGCGCGCAGGGCGCGGCGCAGGTCGTCCACGGCGGCGAGGTCGGTGACCGCGACGGCCGGGACGCCGAACCGGACGGCCTGGTCGGCCAGCAGCGCGGGGTTCCCACCGCCCGCGGCCAGCCCGGCCACGGTGAACCGGTGCGGGTTGCCGGCCACCACGTCCAGTGCCTGGGTGCCGACGGAGCCGGTGGAGCCGAGCACGAGCAGTGAGCGCGGGGCGGCGGTGGGTAGCCCGGGGGAAGCAGTCATCGACGCCATTGTTCCCGATGTACGAACACGCACGGCGACCACCACGGAGTGATGTCGCGCGGACGCGGTGTACGCACCGGGTCGCGCGTACGCCCGAACGGTGTAATCCGAAAAAAGTTCCGCACCGAAGGAGTGAACTTCGGCGGGGCCGGGCACTTCTCCGTCAGCACGGATCGACCGTCGGCGAATACGACGGTCATGTGGAAGGAGCTTCGATGGGCATTCTCGGCTGGATCGTTCTCGGTTTGGTCGCCGGACTCATCGCCAAGGCCATCATGCCTGGTCGGGACCCGGGCGGCATCATCATCACCATCCTGATCGGCATCGTCGGCGCCATTATCGGCGGCTTCATCGGCAATGCCATTTTCGGTGGTGGACTGGGCAGTTTCTTCGACCTGCGCACGTGGCTGCTGTCGATCCTGGGCGCGGTGATCCTGCTCGCCATCTACCGCGCGGTGACCGGCGGTCGGGGCCGGGCACGCGTTTGACGGGTCTCGCTCGTCACACCCGAGGGCGCCGTGGACACCACGGCGCCCTCGGCGTGTCCGGGGTGTGGAAGGATTGGCCCGCACTAGCCGAACAGCCAGGAGGAACCAGTGGCGAACACGGAGCTGGAGAAGCGGAAGACCACCGCGGCGGGCACCGTGAGCCCGGCGGAGGAGCCGTCCGCGGAGTGGGGCTGGCACGGGTCGTTCCCGCGCGCGACGCTGATCGCGGGCGTCCTGGTGGGCCTGGCGATGTTCGCCATGCTGATCGGCAACCACCACGGCAAGACCGAGGACCTGTGGCTCATCGGCGTCGGCCTGCTGCTGCTGGTCGGCGTGGCCTGGAAGGTCCACAAGAACCGCACCTCCTGGCGCCGCTAGCAAACGACGGACCCGATGGGGGGTTACGGCTCGCCCATCAGGTGGTCTGCTGTTGCGGGTATGCGCGCGCACGCATTTGGCTGATCGCCATGCGATCCCACGACCTGGAGCCGTTCTGGCCCTCGCGCAGGCTCCGGCTCTTCGACGAGGCATGTCCGGTGGCCGCCCGGGTCTGAACCCCGACCCGCGCGGCCGGTCCGTCAGGTACGCCCATCCCGGCACCCGACCCCGGGATGGTCCACATCCGACACACCGGAGCGACCACATGTCCGTCACCGACGAACTCCTCGCCAACAACGCCCGCTACGCCGAATCCTTCACCGGCCCGCTCCCGCTGCCGCCCGCCCGCCACGTCGCCGTGCTGGCGTGCATGGACGCGCGGATCAACGTCTACGGGGTGCTCGGCCTGAACGAGGGCGAGGCCCACGTCATCCGCAACGCAGGCGGCGTGGTCACCGAGGACGAGATCCGCTCGCTGGCCATCAGCCAGCGCCTGCTCGGCACCCGCGAGATCATCCTCATCCACCACACCGACTGCGGCATGCTCACCTTCGCCGACAAGGACTTCCGCGACGGCATCCGGGACGAGACCGGCGTGCGCCCGGCATGGTCCTCGGAGACGTTCGACGACCTGGAGACGGACGTGCGGCAGTCGGTCGCCCGGATCAAGGGCAGCCCGTTCATCCCGCACACGGACTCGGTCCGCGGCTTCGTGTTCGACGTGGCCACCGGGAAGCTGAACGAGGTCAGCTAGACCGGCCAGGGGGACGCGCTCCCCGGCGCGTCCCCCACCCGGGCAGGATGGGCGAATGCCGCTCTTCGAGATGGAAACCGCGACGTGGTCGTGGTGCGGGTGACCTAGGGGAGTTCGACTGCTCGCGGGAGTTCCGTGCGCGGCGGCGGCTCGACGGACAGACCGGCGAAGCGACGTCGAACCCGCGTCGCCATGCCCTCCGTTGCCAACGCGGCCACGAGGATCGCGCGCGCTTCGTCGGCCGCGGATCGGCCGTGCTCGCTCGCGCGGATGCGCAGCCTGGCGAGGAGGCGCTCGTCCAAGTCTCGGATGATCAGCTCGTCGGTCACAACGCCAGGACCCTACGCAGACCCGCGTCGACGTCGCGCATGAGGTTGGGCGGGAGCTGGGTGACCGGGTCGCCCAGGTCGGACTTGTCCAGGGTCACCAGGGCGGAGACATTCACCACCGAGTCCTTCGGCAGCCCCGCCGCCGACGCGGGCAGGAACACGTTCCCGGGCGCGGCGGCCAGGCGCGTGTTGGAGGTGATCACGGCCACCAGCACGGTGGCGAGCTTGCTGACGTTGAACGGATCGGCCTGCACGACCAACACCGGCCGGTGCTTGGCGGGCCGGGAACCCTCCGGCTCCCCCAGATCCGCCCAGTGCACCCCGCCCCGCTTGATCACCACTCAGCAGCCGCCAGCCGTTCCCGCCCGGCCCGGACAGCCACCCCGGCCGAGTCATCCGCACCGGCCACCGCGAGCGCCGCGTTGATCTCCTCGGTGAGCGACTGCCGGTCGAGATGGTCGAGGTAGAAGCGAGCGGCCCGGGTGTAGAACTCCGACCGCGACACCCCCAGACTCTGAGCGTGCCGCTCCACCTCGCTGTACGTCTCGTCAGGTACAGATATCGCCGTCTTCACGCAACCGAGTATAACCCGGTATAACCCGCCCGTCAGCCCTCAGCAGCGAGCGACGTCCCGGTCCACCTCGGGCGTGGAGACGTTGACATCGTGATCTTCGAAGTCGGCGACGAGCTTCAGGCGGCCACCCAACGCGAGAACGTACCGACTCAACGTGTCCACCTCCATCTGCCCGACGTCCCCGCACTCCAGCTGACTGACCCGAGGCTGGCTGATCCCCATCCGCCGAGCAACCTCGGCCTGCGAGAGCTGCACTTCCTGACGGAGCTGCGCCAGCCGAAAACCGAGCACGTATGCCTGAGTCCGAGTGCGCGCCTCGACACGGGCGGCCTCAAGATCCCGACCGGCCGCACTGTCACGCTCGGCCTTCTCAGCCTTGACGTCCTTCCACGAACGAGCCACCGCCCAGCCCCCTCCCGCAGAGCACTCGATGTCCGCCAAGTGGTGCTACAAAGCCGGACTGGCCGCCCGCAGTCAGGAGAATCGCATTACATGCCGGTCGAACGCGAACAAGATCTTTCGCGCCAGAGGATGGCACTGTGATGTCGTTTGCCTCCGGCCTGTCGCAGACCCCACTCAGCCCTCGGCGGCGAGCTGCCCGCAGGCGGCGGCGATCTCCTGGCCGCGCGTGTCCCGGACCGTGCACTCCACGCCCTGGTCCTTGACCCGGCGGACGAACTCGCGTTCGACCGGCTTCGGGGAGGCGTCCCACTTCGAGCCGGGAGTCGGGTTCAGCGGGATGACGTTCACGTGCGCGAGCGGGCCGAGGTGCTTGCGCAGCAACTTGCCCAGCAGGTCCGCGCGCCAGCCATGGTCGTTGATGTCGCGGATGAGCGCATACTCGATCGACACCCGGCGCCCGGTCTTGTTCGCATAGCCACGAGCGGCGTCCAGGACCTCGTCGACCTTCCACCGCGTGTTGACCGGCACGAGCGTGTCCCGCAGCTCGTCATCCGGCGTGTGCAACGACACCGCGAGGCGGACCTGCAGCCCTTCCTCCGTCAGCTTCCGGATCGCGGGCACCAGCCCGACCGTCGACACCGTCACCGAACGCTGGGAGATCCCGAACCCGTTCGGCGCCGGGTCGCAGATCCGATGAACCGCGTCGACCACGCGCCGGTAGTTCGCCAGCGGCTCCCCCATGCCCATGAAGACGATGTTGGACAGGCGGCCCGGTTCACCCAGGTCGCCGTCGCGCATGGCGGCGGCGGCGCTGCGGACCTGGTCGACGATCTCGGCCGTGGACAGGTTGCGTTGCAGGCCCGCCTGGCCGGTGGCGCAGAACGGGCAGGCCATGCCGCAGCCCGCCTGGCTGGAGACGCACAGGGTGACGCGGTCGGGGTAGCGCATCAGGACGCTCTCCAGGAGCGTGCCGTCGTGTGCCTTCCACAGCGTCTTACGGGTCGAGCCGTCGTCGCAGGTGACGTGGCGGACGACGGTGAGCAGCGGGGGCAGCAGCGAGTCGGCGAGGCGGTCGCGGCTGGCGGCCGGGATGTCGGTCATGGCCGACGGGTCGGCGGTGAGCCTGCCGAAGTAGTGGGTGGAGAGCTGGTTGGCGCGGAACGGCTTCTCCCCCAGCTCGGTCACCGCGGCGCGGCGCTCGTCGGCGGAGAGGTCGGCGAGGTGGCGCGGCGGCAGGCCGCGGCGGGGCGCGTCGAAGACGAGGGGAAGTGAGGTCATGGCGACCTCATTGTCCCACGTCTAACTGGTGGTGGTCGGGGTGGTCGGGCTGCCGCAGTTGGGGGCGGACGAAGCCGCCGCGGACAGCGACGGCGGCAGGTCGGCGGCCTTGAGCAGTTTGCCCGCGCGTTCCAGGGCGGGCAGCGCGGTGCCGAGGCGGTTGTTGGCCGAGGTGAAGACCTCCGCGGTGAGCGGGTCGGCGGCCTCGACCTCGGACTTCGCCGCGCCGATGGCGTCGCGGGCCTCGGTCAGGCTGGAGATCAGCTCCCGGATCAGCGGGTCGACCTCGGGCGCGGGCGCCGGGGTCAACCCGCGCAGGTCGCTGAGCGCGGCGTCGAGGACGCCGCCGAGTCGGCCGGTCATCTCCACGAACTGACGCTTCAGCACGGCCGGGTCCGACGAGGTTCCCGGCGGCTGCGCGGTGTCGCCCGCGGTGGCCAGCAGCTTGCCGAAGCCGCAGAAGCGGTTCATCCAGGCGACCTCGGGCCCGCCCGCGGCCCGGGTGGTGCTGGTGATCTCGACCCCGACCGGTGTTCCCGCGGTCGGCTTGGCGCAGCCCGCGAGTGCCGTGACGCAGAGCACCGCGACTGCCACGAAAGCCGCCCTGACCTGGCTCATACCGCCTCCGACGCTGCCCGTGCGCGGTCGGTTCCGATCATGCCACAGGGTAGGGCGTTGCATCGCGATACGTTCCGATATATCGTTGAGCTATCGCGAGCTAGCGCGACAGCTGCACAGGACAGCCACAAACAGGGGAGAGAACAATGCGTACCCACCACGACCACCCACGCGGGCCCTGGCGTCGACACGGCCACCACCACCCGCGAGAGCACTTCCGCGGCAGGCCGGACTTCCCCGGCTTCGACGCGGACTTCGACCCGGAGGATGAGATGACCCCGCCCTTCCCGCCACGGCCGCCCTTCCCCCCTGGGCCCCCGTTCGGCGGCCCGCCGTTCGCGGGCGGCCCGTTCGGCCGGGGACGTGGGCGCGGCCGGGGTCGCGGCCCGGGTAGGCAGCGCCGTGGTGACGTGCGCGCCGCTCTGCTCGCGCTGCTCACCGAACGCCCCATGCACGGCTACGAGATGATCCAGGAGATCGCCGAACGCAGCGGCGGCTTCTGGAAGCCCAGCCCCGGCTCGGTCTACCCGACCCTCCAGCTCCTCGCCGACGAGGGCCTCATCCAGGGCGTCGAGGGCGAGAGCGGCAAGCGCCTGTTCGAGCTCACCGAGGACGGCACCGCCGCCGCGGCCCGCCTCGACGAGACCCCGCCGTGGGAACAGGCCACCGCGGGCGTCGACCGCACCGACCTCACCCTGCGCGACGCGGTCATGCAGCTCATGGCCGCCGCGCACACGGTCGGCCACGCCGCGGGCCCGGCCCAGAAGGCCCGCGCGGCCGACATCCTCAACAACGCCCGCCGCGAGCTCTACGCCATCCTCGGCGAGGACGCTCCCGTCGCGGAGGACGACGCGGAGTAGGTCCACCCCGGGGGCACGGCCCCGCCTGACGCTTCCGAGCGCCGGCGGGGCCTTTCTCGTCCTCACCTATTGGTGAGCAACCCCACGCCCGATGGCTGTCATCCGGATTCCCTTGTCAGGCAGCAGATCCAGCAATGCCGCCATGATCCGCCGCCCTCCTCCCTCGTTCGGGAACAGCCCTCCCTGAACCTGTCCGCCCAGCTCACACAGCTCGATCGGACACCCCGCCGAAGCCGCCTCGACACCGCCCGCTCCCATGAACTTTTCCACCCGGCTCCAGACCGCGAAAGCCGCGCCCGAGCCGCTGTGGACAGATCCGCGGGGATGTGGACAACTCTCCCCCACGCCTCGCTCCAGCCGACCCACCCCGCACCCGGCAGACCTCACCCCGCCCGCCCGAACGATCACCACACCCACCCGGGCCCACCCACCCCGATGATCAACTCCAGCCGCCCGGGGCACGCCCCTCCCACCCGGGGGCTGGCCCACGCCTGAGCCTATCCGCCCAGGTCAGAGCGTCGAAACCCCTCGTTGACCACCTGTGGACAGTTTCGCGGACATGTGGATAACCCTGTCCACGCCAAGACCACACGCCGTTCGACGAGCCCGACAAACCCACCATCACGGCCTACGCGACCGGACAACCGAGGCACACGTCCGACGACACCCCTGCCCCGCCGACCCGCCACAAGATCATCGGCCCGCGCACAGAGCCCCTCCCACCCGGGGGCTGGCCCGCGCGTGAGCCTATCTGCCCAGGTCAGGGGCATGGAAGACCCGGTTTCCGGCTGTGGATGGATTCGCCGGGATGTGGATAACCGGTCCGGAGTTATCCACATCCCCTCCGATCTATCCACAGTGGTCCAGGCAGGGCTTCCGTGCCCCTGACCTGGGCAGATAGGCTCACGCGCGGGCCAGCCCCCGGGTGGGAGGGGCGTGTCTCGGGCGCCCGGAGTTGATCATCGGGGATGGGGCTCGGGATGGGGCTCAGGGCGGGGATGCGGGGGTGATCATCGGGGCGGTGAGGTCTTGTGTGGGGGCGTTCGAGTTGGTCGACGGTGTGGGCCTGAGTGGGATGCGTGCGTGGATCCAGAGCGCGTGGTGATCGCGGCGAGTGGGGGGACTGTCCGGCGCGTGTGAGGTCACCAGGGGGCAGGCGCCGGGCTTGGGTAGTCATGTGGGGATCACTCGAAGGAGAGGACCCATTGGTCGAGGCGACCGGGACCCGCCGTGCCCGTATCCGTAACGCGCAAGGTCCATATGCCGTTGCGGTCGCCACCGGGCAGGGACACCGCCGACATCAGGCGGACCGGGCCGGAACCGGTACCGCCAGGCAGGGGTGACACCCGGCCGACAGGGTCGACGAGTTCGAGGCGGAGGTCGGACACGCGAGGGTGGTCGACGTAGACGCGGATGTGGGCGGGGGCGCCGGTGGGTGGGCAGCCGGACACCGCGATCGTGCTGGTGGCGGGGGTGCCGTCGGTCGGGATGGACCTGCCGCCGGGGTTGCCGCCGCCGCGGCAGGTGGGGACTTCGGGGTCCAGGGGGTAGGCGACGTTGACCATGGAGTTCGGTGTGGACGTGCCGGGGTCGGTCACGGCGCCGGGGACGGCCGCGCGGGCGAGGGCGGAGCGGACGTCGGCGGGCATCGCGTAGGGGTGGGTGCCCAGGTAGCCGGCCACGACTCCGGCGGTGTGGGCCGCAGCGGGGGCGGTGCCGGAGAGGCGGGATTCCCGGCCGTCGCGGCCGATCGTGGGGATTTCTCCGCCTGGGGCGAAGTAGGTGACACAGGGGCCCCGGTTCGACGTGGCGAGGCGGGTGTCCGTGCGGTCGGTGGCGGCGATGGTGAGGGACTCCGCGACCCGACCTGCACCACACGAATCGGTGGCGTTGTCGCCCGCCGGTATGACGGTCGGGTATTCGGCATCGACCAGCTTGCGCACCGCCTGGTCGGCCAGGGGTGACTGGTCCATGGCCAGGCCCAGGAGGATGACACCCGGGTGGGTTCCGTTGCGGTTCACCCATTCGAGAGCGTCGAGGACCGCCGAGTCGGGGCCCTGGCCTCGGCAGTCGAGGGCCCGTAAGGCAACCAGCCGGATCTCCCGGGCCACCCCGTGCGCGGCGCCGCCGACGATTCCGGCGACCTGGGTCCCGTGTCCGTGGCAGTCCGAACCATCCCCGCCGACGAAGTCCGCGCCGACCCGCGCGCGATCGCCGAACTCCGCCTGGTTGCGAGAGATCCCGGTGTCGACGAGGTACACAGTGGCGGCAGCGCCACCGCGCGAGTTGAACGGGCGGTTGTCCAGCGGGAGTGAGCGTTGGTCGAGCCGGTCAAGTCCCCACGGGACAGGCTCCACTGTGCCGGACGATGAAACACCGGAAGCGCGGGCAGTGCCGTCCTGATAGACAGCGCGCACGGACGAGTCCGTCGCCAACCGTCGGGCCTGGTAGTCGGACAACCCGCGCGCGGAGTAGCCGTGCACCGTCGTCTGGTAGTACGAGCGTGCGGTGCCGCCGTAGCGACGAGAGAGAGTGGCGGCGGTGCGCTGGATGTCCGCTGTGGCAACGGAATCCTGGAGCACCACGACGTAGGAACCTGGGATCGGTTTGGCTGCCGGGATGACCGGTCCTTGGGCCGCTGTAGCGGTGACGGAACCGGTCAGGGCTAACAGGGCTGCGGCGAGACCAACAACAACGGGACGCATCGGCTCTCCTCGGAGTGCAGGGATGCCCGAAGATCTCGCGAACCGGGTACTGAGGACAATCGCGCGAAATTCCCAGTCAACGCACGATGAGGCCGCGCGGCTTGCGCCGGACCAGGACCCGGTAGCCGACCGGGAACTCCAGGCCGGTCACCGACGCGGTCGCGTGGTCGGCCACGCGCGCGGAGAACTCGATGCGCAGCACGGCGTCCAGCGTCGCCCGGTCGGGGAACCGCCAGCAGGTGGTGACGCGGTGGCGGTCGAAGCCCTTGATCTCGAAGAAGCGGTCGACCTCGGCGGCCGAGTAGCCCGGCAGGTCCGCGCGCATCCAGGCGCCGTAGGGCGGGAGCGCGGCGTCCAGGTCGACGATCACCAGCGTGCCGCCGGGGCGCAGGACGCGGTCGACCTCGCGTAGGCCGGGTTCGCAGCCGGGGCCGAAGAAGTACGCGGTGCGCGCGTGCACGACGTCGAAGGAGGCGTCCGGAACCGGCAGTTCCTGCGCCGAACCGAGCCGGGCCGCGACGCCCGGCAGGTCCGCGATCCGGGCGTTGGCGCGTTCCACCAGCGGCGGATGGGGTTCCACGCCCAGCACGGTCGACGCGCGTTCGGCGAAGCGCGGCAGGTGGAAACCGTCGCCACAGCCGACGTCCAGGACGTCGCCGGTCCAGTCGCACAGCCCGGACAGCAGCGACCACACCGCGCCGTCGGCGTCCTGGGCGCGGTTCTCCGCCTCGTAGACCTCCGGCCACTGCCAGATGTTCGGACTGGGCAGCACCTGGGCAGCGCGCAACGACGTGAGCCGCTCACGTGCCCTCGACACCAGTCCCATTCGGCAAGGAAAGCACACCTCCTGCCCTGCGTGCCGCGAGGTCAAACGCGGAGAAGATCACCCACTGCCGGCGGCTGACGGCCTCGCCCGCGCGGGTTAGTGTCCAACCGGGAGGTCAAGCATGCCGACGGACGCCATCAGTGCCATCGAGGAGATCCCCGAGGGGACCCCGGGCAGGCCGTGCTGGGTCGAGGTCGCCACCCACGACCCGGTCGCCAGCCGCGAGTTCTATCAGGGGCTGTTCGGGTGGACCTACCGAGTGGGCGACGACGGATACGTCATGGCCTACCGCGACGATGTGTCCGTCGCCGGTCTCTATACGCCGCAGGGTGGTCAACCCAGCCTGTGGACGCTCTATCTGACGGTGCACGACACGGGCAACACCACCGAGCGCGTGCTGCAACTGGGCGGACAGATCCTCACCGCGCCGCGCGAGATCCCCGGACAGGGCGGACTGCTCATCGCCGCCGACCCGAGCGGCGGCCCGATCGGTTTCTGGCGCCAGGACCGCGGCTGGGACCTGGGCACCGGCTTTCCCGGCGCGTTCACCTGGGCCGAGCTGAACACCTGGGACGGCGCGGCCGCGGACGAGTTCTACCGCGCGCTGTTCGGCTTCGAGCAGGAGCAGATGGGCGACGGCGCCGCGTTCGACTACACCAGCTGGAAGCTCAACGGCGACGAGCTGCTGGGCAGGCTGGCGATGGGTCCGGAGTTCGCGCCGGACGAGCCGCCGCACTGGATGGTGTTCTTCGAGGTCGACCCGGAGATCGGCGCCGACGCGGCGGCCGCGCTCGCGGTGCGGCTGGGCGGGCGGGTCTCGGTGGCGCCGTTCGACTCCCCCTACGGCCGCGCCGCCGTGCTGGAGGACGTGACCGGGGCTGTGTTCACCGTGCTGGACCGGTCGCTCCGCCTGCCCGTCGTGCCGGAGGAGGAGATCGGCGCCGAGGTCGACGACCCGTACGACGATTAGGCGGGGATGAACAGCCGGAGCAGCAGCCAGGACACGACGGCCGAGGGCAGCAGCGAGTCCATCCGGTCCATCAGGCCGCCGTGGCCGGGCAACAGCGTGCCCATGTCCTTGATCCCCAGGTCCCGCTTGATCACCGACTCGACCAGGTCGCCCAGCGTGGCCGTGGCGACCAGCGCCGCGCCGAACAGCACGCCCTGCCACCACTGGCCGTGCAGCATCAGCGTCACCGTCAGGCCGCCCGCGACGACACCGGCGACCAGCGAGCCGCAGAAGCCCTCCCAGGACTTCTTCGGGCTGATCGTCGGTGCCATCGGGTGCTTGCCGAACAGCACACCCGCGATATAGCCGCCGGTGTCCGAGCTGACCACCAGGATGAGGAAGCACAGCACCCGGTCGGTGCCGTCCACCGGCAGCACCAGCATGGCCGCGAACGAGGCGAACAGCGGCACGTAGGCGGCGGTGAAGATCGACGCCGTGGCGTCCCGCAGGTACCCGTCGACACCGCCGCGCAGCCGCCAGAGCAGGCAGGCCAGGATCGTGACCACGAACGCGGCGAGCACCCCGTCGCGGCCGAACGGCCAGGACAGCCACACCATCGCCTGCCCGCCGAGCAGCACCGGCCACCGGGCCACCTCGATGTCCGCGCCCCGCTTGAGCGCGCCGACCAGCTCCCAGCCTGCCACCGCGACCGCCACCGCGACGACCCCGACGAACGACTGGCGCACGGTCAGCAGCGACAGCAGCAGCACCGCGCCGAGGCCGACCCCCACCCCGATCGCGGCGGGCAGGTCGCGACCGGCCCGGGACACCTTCGGCGCGTCCCCGACGGTCACCCGCGGATCCCCGGCAGACTCATAATCCAGCTCCCCAACGGGCCCCGCCACCATGTGCGCGTTCCTCAGCTCGTCGACCGGCCGGAGGTCAGACCTCCAGCAGCTCGGCTTCCTTGTGCTTGACCAGCTCGTCGACCTGGTGGACGTACTTGTCGGTCAGGTGCTGCAGCTCCTTCTCCGCGCGCAGCACGTCGTCCTCGCCGGACTCGCCGTCCTTGACCAGCCGGTCCAGCGTCTCCTTGGCCTTGCGGCGGATGTTGCGGATGGTGATCCGGGCGTCCTCGCCCTTGGCCTTGGCGACCTTCACCATCTCCCGGCGCCGCTCCTCGGACAGCTGCGGGACGACCACCCGGATCAGCGTGCCGTCGTTGCTCGGGTTGACCCCGAGGTCGGACTCCCGGATGACCTTCTCGATCGAGTTCAGCGCGGAGGCGTCGTACGGCTTGACGATCACCAGCCGGGGCTCGGGCACGTTGATGCTGGCCATCTGGTTGATCGGCGTCATCGACCCGTAGTAGTCGACGCTGAGTCGGGAGAACATCGAGGGGGTCGCCCGGCCGGTGCGGACCGCGCCCAGGTCCTCCTTGGCCACCGACACCGCCTTTTCCATCTTCTCCTCGGCGTCGAGGAGTGTCTCGTCGATCAAGGGTGCTCCTTGTCCATCTCCCGGCGAGCGCGCCGCCAGGTCACGCGGTTGGCGTACTGACCAGCGTGCCGATCCTCTCACCACGCACGGCGCGGGCGATGTTCCCCTCCGTCAGGAGGTTGAACACGATGATCGGCATGTTGTTGTCCATGCACAGGCTGAACGCGGTCGCGTCGGCCACCTTGAGGTCGCGCTCCAGAACCTCGCGGTGGGTGATGTCGGTGAACATCTTGGCGTCCGGGTCGAGCCGCGGGTCGGCGTCGTAGACCCCGTCGACGGCCTTGGCCATCAGCACCACGTCGCAGCCGATCTCCAGCGCGCGCTGGGCGGCCGCGGTGTCGGTGGAGAAGTACGGCATGCCGACCCCGCAGCCGAAGATCACCACGCGGCCCTTCTCCAGGTGCCGCTCGGCGCGGCGCGGGATGTAGGGCTCGGCCACCTGGCCCATGGTGATCGCGGTCTGCACCCGGGTGTCGATGCCCTCCTTCTCCAGGAAGTCCTGCAACGCCAGGCAGTTCATGACCGTGCCGAGCATGGCCATGTAGTCCGCCCGGTCCCGGTCCATGCCGCGCTGGCTGAGCTCCGCGCCGCGGAAGAAGTTGCCACCGCCGATCACGATCGAGGTCTGCACACCCGAGCGGACCACGTCCGCGACCTGCCGGGCCACCGTGAGCACCACGTCGGGGTCGACACCGATCTCGCCGCCGCCGAACATCTCGCCGCCGAGCTTGAGCAGCACGCGGCGGAAACTTCCGTTCTGAGTCACGTACGACCCCTCCTCGTGACTATGCCCCGCCCCCGGGGAAACCGAGGACGGGGCACAACCCTAAATCACTGCGGGTGCCGAGCGGGTCAGGCCTGGCCGACCTCGAACCGGGCGAACCGGGTCACGGTCACGCCTGCCTCGTCCAGCAGGGCCTTCACCGACTTCTTCGAGTCGAACACCGAGGACTGCTCCAGCAGCACGACGTCCTTGTAGAAGCCGTTCACCCGACCCTTGACGATGTTGGGCAGCGCCGCCTCCGGCTTGCCCTCCTCGCGCGCGGTCTCCTCGGCGATGCGCTCCTCGTTGGCCACGATGTCGGCCGGGACCTGGTCGCGGGTGACGTAGCGCGGCTTCATCGCGGCGATCTGCTGCGCGGCCTGCTTGGCCGCCTCATCGCCCGCGCCGGTGTACTCGACCAGCACGCCCACGGCGGGCGGCAGGTCGGAGGAGCGGCGGTGCAGGTAGAGGCTGACGGTGCCGCCGAAGTTGACGACCCGACGCAGCTCCAGCTTCTCGCCGATCTTGGCGGAGAGGGCCTGCACGGCCTCCTCCACCGTACCGCCGTCCAGCGGGGCGGCCTTGAGCGCGTCCAGGTCGGCCGCGCCGGACGCCGCGGCCGCCGCGACGACCCGGTCGGCCAGCTGCTGGAACTCGTCGTTCTTGGCGACGAAGTCGGTCTCGCAGTTGAGCTCGACCAGTACCCCGCCGTCGGCGGCGATCAGGCCCTGCGCGGTGGCGCGCTCGGCCCGCTTGCCGACGTCCTTGGCACCCTTGATGCGCAGGATCTCGACGGCCTTCTCGAAGTCGCCGTCGGTCTCGGTCAGCGCCTTCTTGCAGTCCATCATGCCCGCTCCGGTGAGGTCCCGGAGCTTCTTGACGTCGGCCGCGGTGATGTTCGACATCGTGCGTTTTCCGTCCTTCTTCGGTACGCGCGTGGGAAAAGGGTCCCCGGCGGGCGCGAGCCCGCCGGGGGTGCTCGTCAGGACTCGGCCGGGGTCTCGCCCGAAGCGGCCGGGGTCTCGGCCGGAGCGGCTGCGGCCTCGGCCGGGGCGGCCGGGGTCTCGGCGCCCGCCAGCAGGTCCTGCTCCCACTCGGCCAGCGGCTCGTTGCTCGCGCCGACCTCGGGCTTGTCCGAGCCGTTGCGGGCGCCGGAGCGGGCGATCAGGCCCGCGGCGGCCGCCTCGGCCACGACCTTGGTCAGCAGCGCGGCGGACCGGATCGCGTCGTCGTTGCCCGGGATCGGGTAGTCGACCTCGTCCGGGTCGCAGTTGGTGTCCAGGATCGCCACGATCGGGATGTTCAGCTTGCGCGCCTCGCCGACGGCGATGTGCTCCTTCTTGGTGTCCACGATCCAGATGGCGGAGGGCACCTTCGCCATGTCGCGGATACCGCCGAGGGTGCGCTCCAGCTTGTCCTTCTCGCGGGTGAGCATCAGGATCTCCTTCTTGGTGAGACCCTGGAAGCCACCGGTCTGCTCCATCGCCTCCAGCTCCTTGAGGCGCTGCAGACGCTTGTGCACGGTGGAGAAGTTGGTGAGCATGCCGCCCAGCCAGCGCTGGTTGACGAACGGCATCCCGACCCGCAGCGCCTCGTTGGCGATGGCCTCCTGCGCCTGCTTCTTCGTGCCGACGAACAGGATGGAGCCGCCGTGCGCGACGGTCTCCTTCACGAACTCGAACGCGCGGTCGATGTAGGTGAGCGTCTGCCGCAGGTCGATGATGTAGATGCCGTTGCGGTCGGTGAGGATGTAGCGCTTCATCTTCGGGTTCCAGCGGCGGGTCTGGTGCCCGAAGTGCACGCCGGAGTCCAACAGCTGCTTCATGGTGACGACGGCCATGGCCGGGTTCGCACCTCTTCGTTCGGGCGCGCCGGGCGGGTGAGGCCGGGCACGCGGTGGCGGTTGTCGCCGCGGACCGGAGGCCCGCCGCCCTGGTGCCGTGCGGGCGCCCGGACCCGCTGGTGGTACTCACCCTCGGGACCGCCGGGCACCGGTCGCCGCGCGGGTGTCGAGGTCGACACCGGAACGCGGACGCGCACGGGCACGCGAAGTCGCCCCATGTGACCACGGGACGCGGGGAAAGCATACGCCGTGACGCGGCCGAACCCGGAACCGGAGGGCAGGTTGTCCACAACCCGCCCGATCCATCCCCAGGCCCGCGCTCGCCCTCGCCCGGCCGGTGCGCGCTGGGGCATGGTCGTGACATGACACCTGACCTGCGAAAATCCGCACTGTTGTTGATCACTGCCGGGCTCTGGGCAGGCATCCCCGCATCGGCCTCCGGGACGCCCCCGACACCTGTGCACGACTCGCCCGCCCTGCTGGACGTGGGGCCCGCACCCGGCCAGGGACCGGGCGACCCGGCATGCGAACCGACGCCATGCGGTGGCATCGAGGTGCCCACGAGCCCGTCCACAGGACCGTCCACGGGGGCAGTCGGGCGGCCGATCACGGGGCCGGGCGCCGGGTTCGGGTGGCCGGTGGTGCCGCCGCGGGCGGCGGTGCGGGCGTTCGTGGCGCCCGCGAACCCGTACGGGCCGGGGCACCGGGGTGTGGACTTCCCCGGCGCGGTCGGGGAGACCGTGTACGCGGCCGGGGACGGGGTGGTGACGTTCGCGGGTCCCGTGGTCGACCGGGAGGTCGTCTCGGTGGCGCACGCGTCGGGGCTGCGGACGACCTACGAGCCGGTGCGGCCGGTGGTGGCGCGGGGGGACCGGGTGCGGCGGGGTGACCGGATCGGCGTGCTGGTGGCGGGCCATCCGGGGTGCGGCGGTGCCCCGGCGTGCCTGCACTGGGGGCTGCGGCGGGACCGGGACTACCTCGATCCGCTGGTGCTGTTCCGCCCGGTGCACGTGCGGCTGCTGCCCGACCTATACGTCGGCGGTCTCCATGAGCTTCGCGCGCAGGCGCAGGACCGCTCGGGTGTGCAGCTGGCAGACCCGCGACTCGGTGACGCCGAGGACGCGGCCGATCTCGGCGAGGGTGAGGTTCTCGAAGTAGTAGAGGGTGACGACCACCCGGTCGCGCTCCACCAGCAGGCCGATCGCCTCCGCGAGCTGGCGGCGGTTGTCCTGGTCGACCAGCAGCGCCACCGGGTCGTCGGCGGCCTCGTCCTCCAGCACGTCGGCCAGCGAGTTCACGCCGCGCCCGGCGGCGGCCAGCTCGTCCAGCGCGACCACGCTGGTCAGCTGCAGCTGCGCGTACACGTCGCGCAGCTCGCCGACGGACAGGCCCAGCTCGGTGGCCAGCTCGGCGTCGGTGGGGGTGCGCTGCAGCCTGCCGCCGAGGCGTTCGATGCCGCGTTCGACCTCACGGGCCCGGCCGCGCACGGTGCGCGGGACCCAGTCCTGGGCGCGCAGGTCGTCCAGGATGGCGCCGCGGATGCGCTGCATGGCATAGGTCTCGAACTTGAGGCCGCGCTCCGGCTCGAACTTCTCGATCGCGTCGACCAGGCCGAAGATGCCGGACTGGATCAGGTCGGAGACGTCGACATGCGCGGGCAGGCCGGTGCCGACGCGGCCCGCGACGTACTTGACCAGCGGGGCGTAGTGCAGCACGAGACGGTCGCGCAGGTCCTGCTCGCGCCGTTCGCCGAAGCGCCGCCACAGGGCGACGATGCCCGCCTCCACGTCGTCGGCGGTGCGGTGGTCGCCGGGCAGCACACCGGACGAGGGGCCGCCGTCGCCGTAGGGGGCGGCGCGGCCGTTCACCTGGTTCCCGACGGGCGCCCGCGCGGGGCGCGCCGGTGCCCGGGAACCCGTTCCGCGGTCATCGGGAACGGGGGTGGGTTCGGTCATGGATCGCCTTAAGCCGTTCGACGGTCACGTGGGTGTAAAGCTGCGTCGTTGAGAGCGTAGCGTGACCGAGTAACTCCTGGACGCTACGAAGGTCTGCACCTCCTTCGAGCAGGTGGGTCGCCGCTGAGTGACGAAGGCCGTGCGGTCCCAACCCGGGCGTCCCCGGGACGGCCGACACCGCGTCGTTGACGATACGCCGTACGGCGGTCGGATGGAGCCTTCCGCCACGACTCCCCAGCAACAGTGCCGGCGGGGAATCGGCCCGGACAAGTGACGGACGGCCCTGGTCCAGCCAGGCGGCGACGGCTTCCCCGGCGGGTGCCCCGAAGGGCACCGTGCGCTCCCGCCCGCCCTTGCCGAGCACCCGCGCGAGCCGGGCCTGCAGGTCGACGTCGGTCACGTCGAGTCCGCACAGCTCCGACACTCGCACACCGGTGGCGTACAGCAACTCGACCACCGCGTGGTCACGCAGCGCGACCGGATCCCGCTCCCGGGCCCCGACCGCCGAGGCCCGCATGACGTCCCCGGCCTGGTCCTGCCGCAACACCGACGGCAGCACCCGGTTCCGTCGCGGCGCCACCAGCCGCTCCCCCGGGTCCCCGCCGAGGAACCCCCGCCGGTGCGCCCAGGCGGTGAACCCACGCGCTCCCGCCGCCCGGCGCGCCATGGTCGTGCGCCCCGCGCCACCCGCGCGCAACACGGCCAGCCAGGCCCGCAACCCGGCGATGTCGAGCCCGGCGGACTCCAGGGCCCCCGGCTCGGGCGGGTCTTCGTCGGCGGGTCGGGATCGGTCGCCGTTCCGGGACGGGCCATCGAGCTGTACGTCGCCCGCGCTGCCGCCGGTCGCGGTGTCGCCGGTCGCGGTGTCGCCGGTCGCGGTGTCGCCGGTCGCGGTGTCGCCGGTCG
>NZ_KB894408.1:54891-277759 GCF_000374445.1 Actinokineospora enzanensis DSM 44649
CGCCGGTCGCGGTGTCGCCGGTCGCGGTGTCGCCGGTCGCGGTGTCGCCGGTCGCGGTGTCGCCGGTCGAGGACGCGGTGTCCGTGGCGCCGGTGTCACCGCCTGCGCGGTCGCCTGCCATACGGCCAGGGTCTGCGGGAGCCGCCATGCCACCAACCGGGTCGGTGGCATGGGTGCGGTCACGGCCGGGTACGCGGGCAGCGGCCTGCGGGTAGCCGGTGGGGTCGCTTGAGGCGGGGTCGGGCAGGGCGTCGGCCTCCTCGGGGGGTTCGGGCTCGCGGTTCTCAAGGTCGTTCGCGGCGGCACGGGTGTTTCCGCCGGTACCGGTCCGAGGCGCCGGCGATTCACCCGATCGTGGACCGCCCGCGGGGATGCCGTGCAGGAAGCCGAGGAGTGAGACGGCGTCGCCGAGGTAGGCGCGGACCGTGTGGGTGGACAGGTCGCGTTCGAGGGCGAGGTGGCGTTCGTATTCGGCGAGCACGGCGCGGACCGGGATGGGCAGGGCGTCCCGGGTGCGCAGCAGGTCGACGCGGGCGGTTCGGCGGGTGGCGGGCGGCACCCCCGCCACGCTGGGCCACAACCCACCCCGGGTCAAGCATCGCCACGCCTCAGGTCCGCTCCCGCGACCACCCGTCCTCGCCGCGCCGGGCCAAACCGGTCAACTCCAGCTCGGGCAGCAGGGCGCGTACCCGGTCCAGCGGCACCCCGGACTCGCGCGCGACCCACTCGGCCCCGCGCGACTCCCGCGGACTGAGCGCGTCGTGCACCCGCGCGGCCTGCTTCCCCAGCCCGTCGGTCGGCCGCCGCGGCGCGCTCGGGCCGGGGGCCAGGTCGCCGATCTCGCCGACCGCCTCCAGGACCTCGTCGACGGTGTTGACCAGGGTCGCGGTGCCCGCGCGGATCATCTCGTGACAGCCCCGGGACATCGCCGAGCCGACCTGTCCGGGCACGGCCAACACCGGCTTCCCCAACGCGGCAGCCGACGTCGCCGTGTTGCGTGCGCCACTGCGTACCCCGGCCTCCACCACCACGGTCCCCTGCGAGAGCGCCGCGATCAAACGGTTGCGCACCAGGAACCGGTACTTCGCCGGAGTCGTGCCCGGCGGGTACTCGCTCACCACCGCCCCGTCCCGCGCGACCCGGTCGATCAGGCTCGTGTGCGCGGCCGGGTAGGGGACATCGACCCCGCACGCCAGCACCGCGACCGTGGTCCCCTTGGCCGCCAACGCCCCGCGATGCGCGGCACCGTCCACACCGAACGCCGCACCGGAGATGACCGTCACCGCGCGCTCGGCCAGCTCGTACCCGAACTCGGTGGCCACGTGCTCGCCATACCCGGTGGCCGACCGCGCCCCCACCACCGCCACCGACTTCCGCACCACGTCGTCGAGCGACCCCGCACCCCGCACCCACAGCCCCAACGGCGGCGCCGCCCACCGCGCCCCACCACCGCGCGCGTTGGTGAGGCTCAGCAGGGGCCAGGCGGGCCACTCGTCGTCCTCGGGCACGACCAACCGCCCACCGACACCCGCCGCCCGCTCAAGATCGGCATGGGCGAGCTCCACCTCCTGCCGCGCCGACGTCTCATCGACCACCTGCCTGGGCGCCTCCCCGGAGCGGACAGCGGCAGCCGCCTCCACCGGACCCACCTGCTCGACGAACACCCCCAACGCCACCCCTGGCGGTTCGACCACCCGCAGCAGGTATGCGCGCGCGAGCCGTACCTGGTCGCTCGGGCCGACGTTCTTGGAGCACTCGGCGTTCATGGTTCATCTCCTGTTGCAGGGCAAGGGTTCTCATGCGGCACGGCGATCACGGAACTGGAGCGCGGTCGCCACGTGATCGGCGGACGGCCGCGGATCTCCCGCCAGGTCCGCGAGAGTCCAGGCCATCCGAAGGCTCCGGTCGGCACCGCGCGCGGTCAGGGCACCGACGTTCAACGCCCGGTCGAGCAGCGCGGTGACCTGCCGGGGCAGGACGAAGTCCCGGCGCAGAGCGGGACCGGGCACCTCGGCGTTGGTATGCCACCGCCCGGCCCACCGGCACACGGCCCGCTCCCGAGCCTCGGCGACGCGTGCCGCGACCGCCGCCGTGCTCTCCGGCTCGGTGTCCCCCATCCGCGACATGGCCGTGATCGGACGCATGCGCAGCCGGATGTCGACCCGGTCCAGAAGCGGCCCGGACAACCTGGCCAGGTATCGACGGCGGGCGTTCGGCGAGCACACGCAATCCGCTTCCCTCGGTGGCGCGCACGGGCAGACATTCGTGGCCAGGACGAGTTGGAAACGGGCCGGATAGGTCACCACACCGTCCCGCCGAGCGAGCCGGATCTCCCCTTCCTCAAGGGCGGTACGCAGCGAGTCCAACCGATCCGCCGGAAACTCCGCAGCTTCGTCGAGGAAGAGCACTCCGGCGTGGGCCTTGCTGACCAGCCCGGGTCTGGCGAGACCGAACCCGCCACCCACCAGGGCGGCCTGAGAGGACGAGTGGTGCGGCGCGACGAACGGGGGCACGGTGATCAACGGGGAGTCCGACCTGAGGTCGCCCACCACGGAATGGATGGCGGTGACCTCCAACGCCTGCTCCGGGGACAACACCGGCAACAAACCGGGCAGGCGTTTGGCCAACATGGTCTTCCCGGTCCCCGGCGGTCCCGCGAGCAGCACATGGTGGCCACCTGCGGCGGCGACTTCCAGTCCCCATCGAGCCTCCGGTTGTCCCACCACATCGGCGAGGTCGGGGGGATCGACCTTGGGCCGCCGAAGCTCACGTTCGGGAACGATGAGCGCATCGTCGTCGCCGTGGCTCCAGGTGAGGACGTCGGTGAGGGTGCGGGCGCCGAGGATGGTGAGGTCGTGGACGAGGGAGGCCTCCGGGAGGGCGCGTTCGGGGACGATGGCTCGGCGGAGGCCCGCGCGGCGGGCGGCCAGCAGGCAGGGCAGGACGCCGCGGCTTGCCCGGAGGCGGCCGTCGAGGGCCAGTTCGCCGAGGAGGACCGTGTCGGTGAAGGGGGCGGGTGGGATCTTGTGATCGGCGACCAGGACCGAGACCGCGAGGGCCAGGTCGTAGCCGGAGCCGCCCTTGGGCAGGGCGGCCGGGGACAGGTTGAAGGTGACCAGCTGGTCCGGCCACTTCTGCGCGCTGTTGCGGACCGCCGCGCGCACGCGGTCCTTCGCCTCGTTCAGGGCGGCGTCGGGGAGGCCGACGATCCGGGTGCCGGGTTTGCCGCCGCCCAGGTCGGCCTCGATCTCCACGGGGATGCCGTCCACACCGAACAGGGCGACGGACCACACTCGGGCGAGGACCACTCAGAACACCCCCCGCAGGTGGCGGATCTCCGCCGCGCCGGTGCCGGGCACCAGCACCGCGACGATGTCGAAGCGGGTCGGGCGGGGGCCGACGCCGTTGTCCCGGCGCCAGCGGTCGGTCAGCAGGTGGATGCGTTGGGCCTTGGCCGGGGTGACCGCCTCGGCCGGGGTGCCGCGGTCGGTGCTCGACCGGGTCTTCACCTCGCACACCACCAGGTGGCCGTCGCGGGCGCAGACGATGTCCAGCTCGCCGAGCTCGCACCGCCAGTTGCGGGCGAGGATCACGTGGCCGGTGCGTTCCAGGTGGCGCGCGGCGAGGTCCTCCCCGTGCGCGCCGAGCCGCAGGTGTGTGGACATGGCCGCTCCCGTCTTCCCTGGGCACGGCCGGTGCCGTGCCCCGAGGTCGACAGTGCCGCCGGGGCGGGGGCGTCGGCCATGGGCGCCGCGGGCCTGTGGATGGCTGACGGTTTAGGGCGTAAACCTGTGGACAACCCCGCCCGGAAACGACGAACAGGCCCGCGGCGAGTCTCGCCGCGGGCCTGTCGGGACCGTGCCGTCAGCCGCTGAAGGGGCCGTCCTCGGGCAGCCTCAGGTCGGGTTTGTCCAGCTCCTCCACGTTGACGTCCTTGAACGTGATCACCCGGACGTTCTTCACGAACCGGGCGGGCCGGTACATGTCCCACACCCAGGCGTCGGACATCCGGACTTCGAAGTAGACCTCGCCGTCGGCGTCGCGCACCTGCACGTCGACCCCGTTCGCCAGGTAGAACCGCCGCTCGGTCTCCACCACGTAGGCGAACTGGCCCACGATGTCGCGGTACTCCCGGTAGAGCTGCAGCTCCATCTCGGTCTCGTACTTTTCGAGATCCTCCGCGCTCATCTGCCGCGCGCCCTCCTGGTCGTGACCTGTACCCCGCTACTGCGGGGGTTCACCATTCTGAACCACGGCCGCCGCGGCCACACTCAGCGCCACCCGGTGTGGCGCGCGCAGACCGTGCGCGACGCCCGCCGCGGCCACGTTCGCGAACGACCAGCGGTGCTCGTGGCTGGGGCCGTGCTCGCGCAACGCGCGCGTGTGCACGCCCGTGCAATACCCCTTGTGCACGTCGAACCGGTACTCCGGCAGGTCCCCGTGCAGGTCCGCCATGATCCGGTCGCGGGTGACCTTGGCCAGCACGGACGCCGCCGCCACGCAGGCCGCGGCCTGGTCGCCCTTGAGCACCGGCATGCTTGGTGCGGTCAGCCCCGGCACCCGGAAGCCGTCGACCAGCACGTACCCCGGGTGGGTGGCCAGCCGGGCCACCGCGCGCCGCATGCCGTCGATGTTGGCCACGTGCACGCCGTTCAGGTCGACCTCGGCGGGCGGCACGACCACCACGGCGTAGTCGACCGCGCGGTCGGTGACCAGGTCGTACATCCGGTCGCGGGCGGCGGCGGTCATCAGCTTGGAGTCGGTGAGCCCGTCCAGCCGGGCGGCGTCGCCGGGTCGCAGCACGCAGGAGGCGATCACCAGCGGGCCCGCGCAGGCGCCCCGGCCCGCCTCGTCCACGCCCGCCACCGGGCCGAGGCCGCGCCGGTGCAGCGCGGTCTGCAGGCCCCAGGTGCCGGTGTCGCGGCGTAACACCGCGCGCGGTGGCCGCAGCGTCTCGACCGTCACCGTGTCCCCTTCCCGTCCAGCAGGCCGCGCAGCCGCCTGCCCAGCCACAGCGTGGGCCAGGCCGCCGCGACGCCAAGGCCCGCGGGGATGCCCGCCTGCCAGGCCGGGGCGGACAGCGCGGACTGCGGGTCGTGGTCGCCGACGCCCTGCCAGCGCGACGGCGGCAGGATGATCACGCGGGCCTTCCCGATGACATTGTCCACCGGCACCAGCCCGGCGGCGCCGCCCCCGCCCTGGATCCGGGAGTCGCCCGAGTTGTTGCGGTTGTCCCCCATGACGAACAGCATGCCCGGCGGCACCGACACCGGCTGGAACGCGTCCTGCTGGTCGCCCTCCGCCTCGAAGTGGATGTAGGGCTCGTCCAGCGGCTTGTCGTCGACCAGGACCCGGTTGCGCTCGTCGCAGCAGCGGACGGTCTGCCCGCCCACCGCGACGATCCGCTTCACCACGTCGTCCTCGTCCGGCGCGGCGAGGCCGAACTTGGCGCCGATGCCCTGCAGCCAGCGCACGAACCCGTTGTCCGAGCGGTCGGCGTGGAACTCCGAGCGGTTCCAGGTGTCCGGTCGGTGGAAGACGACGACCTCGCCCGGCTCCGGGTCGGTGAAGTCGTAGACGAGCTTGTCCACCAGCACCCGGTCGCCGTAGCAGCCGGGACAGCCGTGCAGGGTCGCCTCCATCGACTCGGACGGGATCACGAACACCCGGGCGACGAACGACTGGATGACGATCGTCAGGACTAACGCGACCGCCACCAGCAGGGGCAACTCCAGCCAGAACGGGAGCTTCTTGCGCGGCTTGCGGCCGACCTCGTCCGCGTCCTCCGGGCGCTCGTCATCGTCCGGTGTGTTCGCCTCCGACACCCGGCGAGCCTATCGACCGGACCGGTCGGACCGGCCGCGCAGCACCCCGCGCAGCCGCCTGCCGACCCACACCACCGGGAACGCCGCCGCCACGCCGAGACCGGCCGGGATGCCGCTCTGCCAGCCGGGCGCGGACAACGACTGGGTCTGCGGGTTGTGGTCGCCGATGCCCTGCCAGCGCGACGGCGGCAGGATGATCGTGCGCGCCTTGCCGATCACGTTGTCCACCGGCACGAACCCGTTGACGCCGCCGCCGCCCTGCAGCCGCGAGTCGGCCGAGGAGCCGCGGTTGTCGCCCATCACCCAGAGCATGCCGGGCGGGATGGTGATCTTCGGGATGAGCAGCTGGTGGTCGTTGGGGATCACGTGGTTGATGTAGGGCTCGTCCAGCGGCTTGCCGTCCACCATGACCCGCTGCTGCGCGTCGCAGCACTCGATGGTCTGCCCGCCGACCGCGATGACCCGCTTCACCAGGTCCTCGTCGCTCGGGTCGGCGAGGCCGAACTGCGAGGCGAAGTCCTGCAGCCAGGCCAGTGCCGCGTTGTCGGAGCGGGTGCTCGGGCCGTCCTGGTCCCAGGTGTCCGGGCGCTTGAACACGACCACGTCGCCGGGCTCCGGGTCGCGGAAGTAGTAGACGACCCGGTCGACCAGGATGTGGTCGCCGTTGCAGCCTGCGCAGCCGTGCAGGGTCTTCTCCATCGACTCCGACGGGATCACGAAGACCCTGGCGATGAACGACTGGATGACGATCGTCAGCACCAGCGCGACACCGAGTAGGATGCCAAGCTCGGCGATCAGGGACCGTTTCTTCTTCGGTTTGGCCGGGGTTTCCTCGTCGTCCCCCGCCGATTCCGACCGCGGCTCATCCGGTTTCCCGGTGTCCGGTCCGGTTTCCGGTTCCGGCGCGGAACGGCCCGGTTCCGGCGTTTCCCGCTTGGTGTCCGATTCGGAGACGTCGAGATCCTCGGTGTCGCGTCGATCCCCTGGCACGACACCGTCTGCGTCCGACAACCTAGTCAGCCTTCCTGGGTACGAGGATGTTTCTCAGGCGCCTGCCCACCCACAGCACCGGCCACGCCGCGGCCAGCCCCACCCCGGCGGGCACCCCCTGCTGCCAACCCACGGCGGACAACTCGGGGCCCGCCTGCGGGTTGTGGTCGCCGACGCCGCGCCACCGCGACGGCGGCAGCACGATGTAGCGGGCCTTGCCGATCACCTTGCCGAGCGGCACGACGCCACGAATGCCGCCGCCGCCCTGGAAACGGGAATCGCTGGAGTTGTTGCGGTTGTCCCCCATCACCCACAGCGTGCCCTCGGGCACAGTAACCCGCTCGAACTGCTGCTGCGAGTTCGGCACGCCGTTTTCCCAGTAGATGTACGGTTCGTCCAACGGTTTGCCGTCGACCAGCACGCGGTTCTTGTCGTCGCAGCATTCCACGGTCTGCCCGCCGACCGCGATCACCCGTTTGACGAAATCGCGCTCGTCCGGCGGGGCGATGCCGATGAACGACCCGGCGTAGCGCAGCCCCTTGACGAAGACGTTGGCGCCGGGGTCGGTCTTCACGTCGTGCTCGGTCCACGCGTTGGGGCCCTCGAACACGACCACGTCGCCGGGCGCCGGGTCGCGGAAGTTGTAGATGATCTTGTCGACGAACACCCGGTCGCCGTCGCAGCCGGGGCAGCCGTGCAGGGTCTGCTCCATCGAGCCGGACGGGATCGAGTAGACGCGGCCGATGAAGTGCTGGATCAGGAAGGTCAGCAGCAGCGCCACGGCCACCAGGGTGAGGATCTCCCGCCACAGCGGCTGCCTGCGCGGCGGCCTGCGGTGCCTGCCGCGCTTGCGGCCCTCGCGCTCGTCGACGCGTTCACGGCGGGAACGGCCGGAGTTGCCCGGGTACTTCTCCAGGGTGCGGGCCCGCACGCGCGGGATCAGCGCGGTGAGGTCGGCGTCGTAGCGCGGCGGCTCGCCCTTGCCGTCCGACGGGCCCGCGGTCTCATCGGACTGTTCGGACTCCTCGGTGTCGTCCTCGGGTTTGGTGGCGAGGCCCGCGCGCTCGGAGAGGTCGTCGGTGTCCTCCTCCGGGTCCTCGATGTCCGGATCACCCAGCAGTTCGGGGACCGGCGAGAGGTCGTTGCGGGAAGCCCAAGCGGGACGCGACCTCTCTCCCGGCGCGGGCAGGTCGGTCCGTGACGTGGACCCTGCCTGCGGCGGATCGACCGGGGGCATCCCCGGCCGGGAAGGCGGGTTCATGTTCGGACGCGGACCGACGACCGGCATGTTCGGGTGCGAAACAGAACCGGCGCCCGGTGGGGGGTTCTGACGCGAGACAGGACCGGCCGGGGGCAGGTTCGGCCGCGAGGGCGGACCGACCGGGGCCATGCCGGGCCGGGACGGCGGGTTCGCGTCCGGACGAGGACCAGGCGCGCCCGGACGAGGTCCGGCGACCGACAGGTTGGGGTACGACGCGGCGCCACCGCCAACCGGCGGCAGGTTCGGGCGCGACGGCGGGCCGACCACCGGGAGGTCCGTGCGGGACCCGGGCGGCCGAGGCGACCCGCCCGTCGACCGCGGCAGCGGCGGCAGGGTCGGATCGGTGTCGTCGGTCGGCACCATGCGGGCATGATGCGCGTCCCCGCCGCGGGTCACATCCCCATCCGGCTGCCGCGCCGGAGTGCTGCCCGATCGGGTGTGGGTGTCGCCCGACCGGGAACGCTCGGCGGAGCGACTGGCCGCCTCCGGGAACCAGTCCGTGCCCGGGTCACGCCGCGGCGGCACCTGGCCGGGCGGCTGTTCCCCTGGCACCGGCTGACCGAACCAGAACCCCGGGTCGGCAGGCGTCACCTCGGGCAGGTCCGGCACCTCGGGCACCGGCCTGGGCGAGGCGCCCGAGCGGGAACCCGGCTGCGGTCTGCGGGAGATCGGCTCGGTGTCGGTGGTGTCTCCCGCCACCGGGAAGCCGTTGAGCCGCACCCCGTTGAGCGGGCCGCCCTTGCTCGTGCCGTTGGACCGCGCCGGGCCACGCCTGCTGATCGGCTCGGTCGGCTTGTTCTCGTCGCGCGCGGCACCGCCCGCCCCGCGGGAGCGCTCCGGCTCCGTCACGTCGTCGGGCGGCATTCGGCGAGGAGGGCGGTCGACCACGCACCCGAGAGTACGGGGTCGGGTGTGCTGACCGCGTCAGGAAGCGGTCTGCGGCTCGCGCTTCTCCTTGATCTTCGCGGCCTTGCCGCGCAGCTCACGGAGGTAGTAGAGCTTCGCCCGGCGGACGTCGCCGCGGCGGGCGACCTCGATCTCGGCGATGTTGGGGGTGTGCACCGGGAAGGTGCGCTCCACGCCGACGCCGAAGGAGACCTTGCGGACGGTGAAGGTCTCGCGGATCCCGCCGCCCTGGCGGCGGATGACGACACCCTGGAACACCTGGACCCGCGAGCGCGAGCCCTCGATGACGCGGACGTGGACCTTGAGGGTGTCACCCGGGCGGAAGTCCGGGATGTCGGAACGCAGCGACTTGGCGTCCAGGGCATCCAGGGTGTTCATCGGTAGTCCGTCCTCGTCTTCGCGGAGATGTCATACGTCCCGGCCGGGGGCGTCGCGAGATGCGACACTCCGACCTGGGAAGGGCATGTGGGCCGCGCCGTATGGGCGGCAACCCGGAAAGTATGTCAGACGGGATCTCGGGATCCGAAATCGGGCTCCGTCCGCAGCCGGTCCAGCATAGCCCGATCGTGTTTGTCCAGCTGTTCGGGCGGTAACGCGGCGAGGAGGTCCGGGCGCCGATGGTGGGTGCGCTCCAGGGCCCGGTCGCGCCGCCAGCGGGCGATGGCGCCGTGGTTGCCGGAGCGCAGCACCTCGGGCACCGGCCGGTCCCGCCACACCTCGGGCCGGGTGTAGCTGGGGCCCTCCAGCAGGCCGTCGGAGAACGAGTCCTGCTGGGCGGAGACCGGGTTGCCCAGCACGCCGGGCAGCAGCCTGGCCACCGCCTCGACCATGACCATGACCGCGACCTCGCCGCCGACCAGCACGTAGTCGCCGATGGAGACCTCGTCCACCGGCATCCGGGTGGCCGCGTCGTCGATCACCCGCTGGTCGATGCCCTCGTAGCGGCCGCAGGCGAACACCAGCCGCTCCTCGGCGGCCAGCTCGTGCGCCATGGCCTGGGTGAACGGCCTGCCCGCCGGGGTGGGCACGACCAGCCGCGGGGTGGGTCCGGCGCAGACCTCGTCCAGCGCCTCGCCCCAGACCTGGGGCTTCATCACCATGCCGGGGCCGCCGCCGTACGGGCTGTCGTCCACGGCCTTGTGCACGTCGTAGGTCCACCGACGCAGGTCGTGCACGGCCACGTCGAGCAGGCCGCGCTCGATGGCGCGGCCGAGCAGCGCGCCGCGCAGCGGCTCCAGGTAGTCCGGGAAGATCGTGACGATGTCGACGCGCACTACTCGATCAGGCCTTCCGGCGGGTCGAGCAGGACGTACCCGGCGCGCACGTCCACCTCGGGGACGATCTGGCGGACGAACGGGACGAGCACCTCGGTGCCGTCCGGCCGGTCCACGACCAGCAGCTCGCCCGCCGGGCTGTGGCCGATCTCGCGGACGGTGCCGATCTCGGTGCCGTCGCGCAGTCGGGCGGCCAGGCCCTCCAGCTCGTGGTCGTAGAACTCGTCCGGGTCGTCGATCGCAGGCAGGTCCGCCGGGTCGGCCAGTAGCAGCGCGCCGCGCAGGCCCTCGGCCGCGGTGCGGTCGGGCACCTCGGCGAAGCGGACGAGCAGCCGACCGGAGTGTTCCCGGACGGCCGTCACCGTCAGCGCGCGGTCGGCGGCGCCGCGCACCCGCGCGGTGACGACCGCGTCCAGGGCGAAGCGCCGTTCGGGCGAGTCGGTGCGCACGTCGACGGCGAGCTCGCCGGTGATGCCGTGCGCCTTCGCGACCCGCCCGACCAGGACGAGATCCATTGCCGCCATCCGTCGCAGATTCCGATCGTGCTCAGTGATCGGTGTCGACGACGTCCACGCGGATGCCGCGACCGCCGACACCGGCCATCACGGTCCGCAGCGCGGTCGCCGTGCGGCCGCCCCGGCCGATCACCTTGCCGAGGTCGTCCGGGTTGACGTGCACCTCAAGGGTGCGCCCGCGGCGGGTGGTGACCAGCTCGACCTGCACGTCGTCGGGGTTGTCGACGATGCCGCGCACCAGGTGCTCCAGGGCGTCCGCGAGGGCGCTCACTCGGCCGCGGCCTCGGTCTCGGCGGACTCGGCGGGCTTGTCCTCGGTCTTGCGGGCGGGCTTCTTGCGCGGGGTGGTCGCGTCGGTGGTGGGCTCCTCGCCCGCCGCCTTCAGCGCCGCCTCGAACAGCTCCTGCTTGCTCGGCTTGGCCTCGGCCACCCGCAGGGTGCCCTCGGTGCCCGGCAGGCCCTTGAACTTCTGCCAGTCGCCGGTGACCTTGAGCAGGTGCTCGACGGCCTCGGTGGGCAGCGCGCCGACGCCCAGCCAGTACTGCGCCCGCTCGGAGTCCACCTCGATGAGGCTGGGCTCCTGCTTGGGGCTGTACCGGCCGATCGTCTCGATCGCCTTGCCATCGCGGCGGGTGCGCGCGTCGGCGACGATGATGCGGTAGTACGGCGCGCGGATCTTTCCGAGGCGCTGCAGCTTGATCTTGACGGCCACGGGTAGGGGTGCTCCTCAAAGCTCTCGGTCGTGCGGTGTCGGCGGGACGATCCGCGTGGGGAATTGCGGGTCGCCACATCCGGA
This sequence comes from Actinokineospora enzanensis DSM 44649, assembly GCF_000374445.1. Classification (GTDB taxonomy): domain Bacteria; phylum Actinomycetota; class Actinomycetes; order Mycobacteriales; family Pseudonocardiaceae; genus Actinokineospora; species Actinokineospora enzanensis. Next base: position 66,458 of record NZ_KB894408.1, read on the forward strand.
GGTCTAGGCGTCACGGCACGGTGAGAGGGTCCGGCCACGACGGACAGCGGGTAATTGTGCCAGACGCGCGGCGCGGGGGAGAACCCGCGGGTCATCCGGCGAACGGGACGAGCCGGATCCCGGCCTCGGCCAGGGCCGCGCGGACGGCTCGCGCGTGCCGCACGGCGCCGGGGGTGTCGCCGTGCAGGCACAGCGAGCGGGCGGACGTGGCCAGCACGGATCCGTCGACGGCGACCAGCTCGCCCGCGGTGGCGAGGCGGACGGCGCGGGCCACGACGGCGTCGGTGTCGGTGAGCAACGCCTCAGGTTCGCCGCGCGGGACGAGGGTGCCCGCCGGGGTGTAGCCGCGGTCGGCGAAGGCCTCCTGGACCGGGGTCAGGCCCGCGGTCTCGGCGGCGGCGAGCAGGCGGGAGCCGGGCAGGCCGAGCACGGGCAGGTCGCCGAACGCGCGGACCCCGGCGACCACGGCGGCGGCCTGGGCCTCGTGGTGGACGGTGGCGTTGTAGAGGGCACCGTGCGGTTTCACGTACGACACCCGGGTGCCCGCCGCGCGCGCGAAAGCCGCCAACGCGCCCACCTGGTAGAGCACTTCGTCGGCCAGCCGCTCGGGCTCGACGTCGATGAACCGCCGGCCGAACCCGGCCAGGTCGCGGTAGGAGATCTGGGCGCCGACGGCCACGCCCCGGGCGGCGGCGGCCGCGCAGACCGCGCGCATGGTGCTCGCGTCGCCCGCGTGAAAGCCGCAGGCCACGTTGGCGGAGGTGACGACGTCCAGCAGCGCCTCGTCGTCGCCCAGCCGCCACACCCCGAAGCCCTCGCCCAGGTCGCTGTTGAGGTCCAGCGTCACTTCATCACCCCCAGGCTGATCAGCAGCACGGCAAGGGCGGGCAGGAAGTTGTTGAACTGGTGGGTGACGATGCTCGCCCCGAGCCTGCCGGTGTAGAGCCGGGCCAGGCCGATCGGGATGCCGATGACCAGCAGCAGCGAGGTGCGCAGCGGTTCCAGGTGGCTGACCGCGAAGATCACGGTGGTGAGCGCGAACACCGCCCAGCGGCCCCAGCGCAGCCGCTCCAGCGCCCCCCACAGCAGGCCGCGGTAGATGACCTCCTCGAACAGCGGGCCGACCAGCCAGACGTAGAGGAACAGCACGATCGCGGCGGCGACCGGCATCTTCTGGTTGTCCACCAGGGCACCCAGCGAGGAGGTGGCGTTCTCCTCGCCGACGACCCTGGTCCAGATGCCCGCGGCGATGGTGGTGCAGACCAGGCCGATGAGCCCGAACTTGAAGCCCGCGCGCAGGTCGGCGCGGTTGTAGGAGAGCTTGAGGTCGATCCGCGGTCCGTTGCCGCGCACCTTGGTGACCAGCAGCGTGGCCAGGGTGGCCAGGGCGGTGGGCACGATGGTGCCGACCAGGATCACCGCGACCGAGTCGGTCCGCTCCGGGCCCGCCATGCCGATCAGCGCGTTGATCACGACCGCGGACAGCACGAACACCGCGAAGACGAACAGGAACGCGCCGAACCCCCAGCGGTGGTCACGCGTGGGCGACGGGGTCACGGCAGGCAGGGACGGGGTCGTCGGGGTGGCGGTCGGCTCCCCCGGCGGTGGTGGTGCCATCGCCCCTCCCCCGTGTGTCCGGTCCGTTTCGCTGTGACTCTTCCTGGACTCTTCCCGCTCCCCCGTCGGATTGGCGTGCGGTGCCTAGCGGACGACCCTGCCTCTCAGGATGATCCGTTTCGGCGCGCGCAGCACCGCGAGGTCCTTGCGCGGGTCGTCGTCGAAGGCCAGCAGGTCGGCGGCGGTGCCCTCGTCCAGGTTCGACCAGCCGAGCCAGCCGCGGGCGGCCCAGGAGGCGGCGCCGAGGGCGTCCTCGGCGGACATGCCGACCCGGTGCAGCGCGGTGACCTCGTCCACGATGCGGCCGTGCTCGATGCCGCCGCCCGCGTCGGTGCCCGCGTAGACCGGCACGCCCGCCTCGATGGCCTTGCCGACCGTGTCGCCGACGCGGGCGTGCAGGGCGCGCATGTGGTCGGCGTAGGCCGGGTACTTGTCGGCCTTGGCGGCGATGTCCGGGAAGTTCTCGATGTTGATCAGGGTGGGGACCAGCGCGGTGCCGCGCCGGGCCATCTCGGCGATCACCTCGTCGGACAGGCCGGTGCCGTGCTCGATGCAGTCGATACCGGCGTTGACCAAGCCGGGCAGGGCGTCCTCGCCGAACACGTGCGCGGTGACGCGGGCGCCCGCGGCGTGCGCGACGGCGATGGCCTCGGCCAGCACGTCGTCCGGCCAGAGCGGGGCGAGGTCGCCGTGCGCGCGGTCGATCCAGTCGCCGACCAGCTTGACCCAGCCGTCGCCGTACTCGACCTGCTCGGCGACCGCGGCAGGCAGCCGCTCGGGCTCGCCGACGTCGATGCCCAGGTGCGGGATGTAGCGCTTGGGGCGGGCCAGGTGCCTGCCCGCGCGGACGATCCGGGGCAGGTCAAGGCGTTCCTGCAACGGGCGGGTGTCCAGCGGGGAGCCGCAGTCGCGCAGGAGCAGTGTGCCCGCGTCGCGGTCGGTCTCGGCTTGGGTGGCCGCGGTGTCCAGGTCGACCGGCCCCTGTGGACCGATCCCCACGTGGCAGTGCGCGTCGACCAGGCCGGGCAGCAGGAAACCGCCGTCGACCACGGTCTCCGCGGCGGGCACCGGCCGGGTGCGGACCCGGCCGTTGACCACCCAGAGGTCCCGCTCCTCGGCACCGGGGAGCAGGACCCCGCGCACGTGCAGCGCGGTCACGGCTTCTTCTTCTGGTTCTTCGGGAAGTTGAGCCGGGACGGGTCGAAACCGGGCGGCAGCGCGTCGAGACCGGACAGACCGGGCGGGATCTCGTTGAGGCCGGGCGGCATGCCGGACAGGTCCGGGAAGCCCGCGGGCAGCCCGCCGCGCGCCTTGGGCGGGGTCGGGCCGCGGCCCTTGCCCTTCTTGCCCTTGCGCGGCTTGGCCTGCTTGCGGGTGGCCGAGCGGCCCGGCATGCCGAACCGGCCCGCCATCTGCTGCATCATCTTCTTCGCCTCGAAGAAGCGGTTGACCAGGTCGTTGACCTCGCGGACCTGCACGCCGGAGCCGTTGGCGATGCGCAGCCTGCGCGAGGCGTTGATCATCTTGGGGTCGGCGCGCTCGGCCGGGGTCATGCCGCGGATGATCGCCTGCAGCCGGTCGATGTGCTTCTCGTCCACCTGGGCCAGCGCGTCCTTCATCTGGCCCGCGCCGGGCAGCATGCCCAGCAGGTTGGCGATCGGCCCCATCTTGCGCACCGCGAGCATCTGCTCCAGGAAGTCCTCCAGGGTCAGCTCGCCGGAGCCGATCTTGGCCGCGGCCTTCTCCGCCTGCTCCTGGTCGAAGTGCTGCTCGGCCTGCTCGATCAGGGTGAGCACGTCGCCCATGCCCAGGATCCGGGAGGCCATCCGGTCCGGGTGGAAGGCGTCGAAGTCCGCCAGCTTCTCGCCGTTGGAGGCGAACATGATCGGCGCGCCGGTGACCTCGCGGACCGACAGCGCGGCACCGCCGCGGGCGTCGCCGTCGAGCTTGGTGAGCACCACGCCGGTGAAGCCGACGCCGTCCCGGAACGCCTCGGCGGTGGTCACCGCGTCCTGGCCGATCATGGCGTCGACCACGAACAGGACCTCGTCGGCGGCGACCGCGGCCTTGATGTCCGCGGCCTGGCGCATCAGCTCCTCGTCCACGCCAAGCCGACCGGCGGTGTCGACCACCACGATGTCGTGCTGGCCGCGACGGGCCTCGTCGATGCCGCGGCGGGCCACGTCGACCGGGTCGCCGACGCCGTTGCCCGGCTCGGGGGCGAACACGGTGACGCCCGCGCGCTCGCCGACGACCTGCAGCTGGGTGACCGCGTTGGGGCGCTGGAGGTCGCAGGCGACCAGCATCGGGGCGTGTCCCTGGGCCTTGAGCCAGCGCGCCAGCTTGCCCGCCAGGGTCGTCTTACCGGCACCCTGCAGACCCGCCAGCATGATCACCGTCGGCGGGTTCTTGGCCAGGTTGAGCCTGCGGGTCTCGCCGCCCAGGATGGCGACCAGTTCCTCGTTGACGATCTTGACGACCTGCTGGGCCGGGTTCAGCGCTGCGGAGACCTCGGCGCCCTTGGCGCGCTCCTTGATCCGCGCGATGAACGTGCGCACGACCGGCAGCGCGACATCGGCCTCCAGCAGCGCGATCCGGATCTCGCGGGCGGTGGCGTCGATGTCGGCGTCGCTCAGCCGCCCCTTGCCCCGCAGGTTCTGCAGGACCGAGGTGAGCCGATCGGAGAGGGTGTCGAACACGGGTGCGGCACTCCAGCCTTGCGGGTCGGGTCGAATCGGGCCGCACGCGGTGCGGCTCACTGGTCGAGCGTAGTCGCCCCGGGCCCCTGCCCGCCGCGATGTCCTTGACCTGGCACCCCCGGAGCCTGTGGACAACTCGGCGCGGGCCGTCGAACACCGGTGCTAGCTTCGCCCGGTCCGAGCAGGATTTCGTTGAGGGGGCCGGGAAATGACAGGCACGGGGACGGTGGCGCGGCTGCTGCCCGCGACGGCGGTGGTGGCCGCGGTCGCGGTGGTGGTCGGGTACACGTCGCTGGCGGACACCACGACCAGGCTGCTGCTGGTGGCCGCGGTGATCTTCTTCGGGGCGGCGGTGTGGCGCACGCCCCGGCTGGACGCGACGACCGCGCGCGGGCTCGGCGCAGGCGCGGTGTTCCTGGGCGCGTACCTGACCGGGCCGGTGCTGGTGGCGGCGACCACGAAACCGTCGGCGGCGGTGGTCGTGGTGCTGACGTACCTGCCGCCGTTCCTGGCGCTGCTGGTGTTCGCCGCGCTGGGCATGGGGGTGGGCGCGGCGGGGGTCGGCGTGGTCGTGCCGTCGGTGCTGGTGACCTTGCTGGTGGTGGCGGGCGCGGGTCCCGGGACGATCGCGGGGCTGCTGCTCGTGGTCGCGGTGCCTGCCGCCGTCGTGGCGGTGTGGGCGCCACCGCTGTGGGCCCGACCGAGCGCGGCGACGGGTGTGCTGGCGGCGACGGCGGTGGTCGGGGTGGGCGTGCTGCCGCTGAGCGCGGTGGCGGGCTCGGACGACGACTCGTGGCGCTGGTCGGGTCAGCTCGACGGGTGGGGCGTGGTGCTGGTGATCGCGGGGATGCTCGTGGTCGCGGTGCTGGGTCTGGTGGCGGTGTTGCGGCGGGACGGTGCCGTGGGTGTGCTGGCGGGCAGCGCGCTGGTGGTCGCGCCCTTGCCCGCGACGATGCTCGACCTGCCGATCAGCGGGGTGGGGGCGTTGTGGGTGGTGCCCGTGGCGGCGTTGGTGGTGGCCGGTGTCGGGCTCGCGCTTCCGGCCGTGCGTGGTGTGTTGGGTCGCGTCGCCGGATGGTTACGGCCGGGCGGCGGCACTTCGGTGGCCGCGGTGACGGCTGTGGCCGGGGTGGCCGCGGTGACGATCGTGACCGAGGTGCTGCCGACGCTCGACTTGTCGCGGGTGCTGCGGGGGTCGATCACGCTGGCCGTCTATCTGGCGGTGACGGTGGTGGCTCGGCGGACCCAGGGGGTGCCCGGGGCGGTGCAGGCGGCGTTCGTCCTGCTGGGTCTGGGCCTGACGCGACCGATGCTGTGGATCGTCGGTGTGGGGGACCCGTTCAACCTGCCTGCCTTGGTCCTGGAATGCGTCGTGGACCTCGCCGCGATCGGGATGCTCCTGCGCCGACACCCACGGCCCGGAGTGGCCGCGGCGATGGGTTATCTGCTGATCGTGGACTTCACCGGGTTCCTGCGGTACGCGCTGACGCCGCGTGACATCGAGCTGGCGTTGACGAGCACGCCGTGGCAGTCGATGGCCGTGTTCGGACCGGTGTTGCTGGTGGGGGTGCTCGGATTACTGCTCGTGGCCTTCCATCGGGCCGAGCATATGGTTGCCCGCGGTCAGGCCATGGTGGCGGTGGCGATGGCGGCCAGCGGGTTCACGATGCTGCGGCTGCTGCTTGCCTACTTCGGACCGGAGGACACGGCGGCTCGCAATGCGCTCGCCAGTTCGTTGGCGCCGGTGACGCCGAACATGGGGGCGGTCGAGTTGTTGCTGCGGCATGAGCCGGATCAAGGGGTGTTGGGGTGGATTCTCGGTCTTGTGGTGATTGCCGTGCTCGGGGCTGCCACTACTGCCATGCCTGCCAATACCGGGTTGGTTGCCGCGATCGTGTTGTTCATCGTTCCGGCTACTCAGGTGCTGGCGGCACTGATGATCGACCGGGGGGCGTTCGAGGTCTTTTTGTGGGGTGCCGTCGGGGTGGCGGCGGTCCTGGCCGTGGTGACGTACCTGCTGGTCCTGCGGGTGCCGGTCGACGATGGACCGGTGCCGGAGGTCGCGGAGGAAGATCGTCCACAGCAGGCAGGGTCACCCGATGGGCGAGAGTGAGTCGCGGCGGCGGTCGGGGATCGCGCACGGAGCGCGCCGAAACCGGGGAAAGGGCCCGACCCCTCGACGGGCCCCTCCCGGTTGGTGCGTCCCGTCGAGTGGAAGTCCGAGGTCGTACCGCCCTCCCCGGCGGTCCGGCCCCGAGGTCCTCCCCTGTCCCCCACTCGGCGCGACAAGGCAAAGTCTGTCGGCACCGGGATCCGATCCCCAGCGTGATGGCACCCGAGTAGAGCCGAGTAGGACTACTCAAACCAGGCAGGACTAACGGCTGGCCCGCAACACTGCCGCTTCCACGGCCCCACGCCACCCCGGCGCCGGATCCACCGGCAGGCAGAACGAGTCCACGGCGGCGCCCCCCAGTGTCGCGACCCGCGCCCACCGAATGTCCACACCGGACCGTTCCAGCGCATCGGCCACGCTGTGCAGCAGCCCGATCCGGTCGGTGGCGCGCAGCTCCAGCACCACCTCCGCGCCGCCTGCCTCATGATCGAACCACAGCACCCGGGGTTCGGGCACGGCACCGACCCGCCCGCCGTAGTCACGCTCTTTCGCGGCGAGCTTCTCCGCCAACGGCAGCGATCCCGACACTGCCCGGCCGAACTGTTCCCGCAGCAGAGCCGGATCCGGCAACGACCCGAACCGAGGTGTCACCGAGAAGACCCCCACGGCCACACCGGCATGCGCCGACACCGTGGCCGCGTGGACCTCCAGCGAGTTGAGCGCGAGCACACCCGCCGCCCGCGACAGCACACCCGGCAGGTTCCTGGCGGCGAACGTGACCGTGGTCCCCGACTCGGCGGGCGCCATCCGGACATCCGGTCTGCCGGTGCGCGCGGTGGTCTCGGCCAGTGCCGACTGAGCGGGGTCGAGGGGCGCCGGGCCGGGCAGCGGACCACCGGCCATGGCGGTGCGGCAGCGCGCGACCAGGTCCGCGACCAGGCGGGCCTTCCACTCCGTCCACACGCCGGGGCCGGTGGCGAGGGAGTCGGCCTCGGTGAGGGCGTGCAGGAGGTCGAGCAGCAGCGGGTCGCCGTCGAGGGTCTCGACGACGCGGTGGACGGTGGTCTCGGACTCGATGTCGCGGCGGGTGGCGGTGTGCGGAAGGAGCAGGTGGTGGCGGACGACGGCGGTCAGCGTGGCGACGTCCGGGGCGGGCAGGCCGAGGCGGGTGCCGATGCTGGTGGCGAGGGCGGCACCGACGACCGAGTGGTCGCGGTCGCGGCCCTTGCCCAGGTCGTGCAGGAGGGCGCCGAGCAGCAGCAGGTCCGGTCGGGCGACCGAGGTGACCAGACGGGCGGCGTCGACCGTGGTCTGCACGAGGTGCCGGTCCACGGTCCACACGTGCGCGGCGTCGCGGGGTGGCAGGTCGCGCACGGCGCCCCACTCGGGGAACAACCGCGCCCACAGACCCGTGCGGTCGAGCGCCTCGACGACATCCGTCAGTCCCTCCCCCGCGCCGAGCAGCGCGACCAGGTCCTGCCGCACCTCGGCGGGCCAGGGCGCGCGTGGTTCCGGGGCGGACTCGCCGAGACGGGTGAGCGCGCCCGGCGCCATGGGGTGGCCGGTGCGGGCCGCCGCCGCGGCAACGCGGAGCAACAGGCCGGGGTCCTTGGCGGGGTCGGCGTCGCGGGCCAGGGCGACCTCGGTGCCGTGCAGCACGACGCCCTCGTCGAGCGGGCGGCGGTCGGGTGCGCGGCGCAATGCGCTCAGGACGCGCCGGGCCGGGGTGGCGGCGCCGGTGGAGCGCAGGGCGACGTCGAGTGCGTAGGCGACGGTCCGGCCCGCGCCGGACAGGGCGCGGGCCAGGGCGAACCGGTCGGTCAGGCCCAGCAGGGCCGCGATCTCGTCGCCGTCCTGCGGGCGCAGGACGTCCCGGGCGCGGCGGGCGACGCGGCGCAGTTCGGTGCGGGTGTCCAGCAGCAGGGTGTGCGCGTCGGCGACCTCGCCGCCGGGCCGGTCGATGAGCTGGGCGTGCGCGAGCGCGGCGAGGACGCCCAGGTCGCGCAGGCCGCCGCGGCCGTGTTTGAGGTCGGGTTCGGCCCGGTGCGCGATCTCGCCCGCGCGGGACCAGCGGTCGCGCACCGAGTGCGCCAGCTCCGGCAGCCGTTTGCGCACCCCGGTCCGCCACTGCTCCCGGGCCGCGCTCGCGAGCCGCTCGCCGATCTCCGCGTCGCCTGCCAGGTGGCGGGCGTCGAGCAGGCCGAGCGCGGTGCGCGGGTCGGCGGCGGCGATGTCGAGCGCCTCGCCGACCGTGCGTACCGAATGGTCCAGGCCGACGCCCGCGTCCCACAGCGGGTACCAGAGCCGTTCGGCGACCGCGGCCACCGGCGCCCGGCCGTCGTGCACGAGCACCAGGTCCAGGTCCGCGTACGGGACCAGCTCGCGCCTGCCCAGCCCGCCGACCGCGAGCAGCGCGATGCCGGGGCCCGCGCCCGACCGGGCGGCGTGCCCGGTCAGCCAGAGCTCGTGCAGGTCGACGAGCGCCTCGCGGAGCACCGCCGCGGGCAGCCGGTGCGCGGCAGCGGACCTCGGCCCGAGCAGCCGGTCCCGGGCGCGGACAAGGTCCGCGGCGGTGTCCGCCATCGGTCAGATCGCGTCCGTGCCGCGTTCCCCTGTGCGCACCCGCAGCACGGTCTCGACCGGCGTCACCCACACCTTGCCGTCGCCGATCTTGCCGGTGCGGGCGGCGTCGGCGATGGCGCCGACGACCTTGTCCGGGTCGTCGGTGAGCACCTCGACGCGGATCTTGGGCACGAAGTCCACCGAGTACTCGGCGCCCCGGTACACCTCGGTGTGGCCCTTCTGCCTGCCGTAGCCCTGCACCTCGCTGACCGTCATGCCCAGCACGCCCAGCTGCTCCAGGGCCGCCTTGACGTCGTCGAGGGTGAACGGCTTGATGATCGCGGTTACCAGCTTCATGCCCGTCAGCCTTCCTTGCCCGCGCCCGCGGCGATCTTCCCGGCCAGCACGTCGGCGGACCGGCCCAGCGAGGACCCGCCGCCGCGCAGACCGGAGAACTCGTAGGCGCTCTCCGCGTGCTCGGCCTCGTCGATGCCCGCCCGCTCGGCGTCGGCGGAGACCCGGAACCCGATCGTCTTCTGGATCAGGAACCCGATGACCAGGGTCAGCACGAACGAGTAGCCGAGCACCGCGAACGCGGCGACGGCCTGCTTGCCGAGCAGCCCAAGGCCGCCACCGTAGAACAGGCCGTCCTTGCCCGCCGCGTTGACCGAGGTGGTGGCGAACAGGCCGATCATCAGCGTGCCGACCAGGCCGCCGACCAGGTGCACGCCGACCACGTCGAGCGAGTCGTCGAAGCCGAGCTTGTACTTGAGCCCGACCGCCAGCGCGCACAGCCCGCCCGCGACCAGCCCGATGGCCAGCGCGCCGAGCGGGCTGACGTACCCGCAGGCCGGGGTGATCGCGACCAGGCCTGCGACGGCGCCGGAGGCCGCGCCGAGCGTGGTCGGCCTGCCGTCGCGGACCTGCTCGACGACCAGCCAGCCGAGCACCGCCGCCGCCGTGGCCGCCGTGGTGGTGATGAACGCGACGCCCGCGAGATCGCCCGCGACCAGCGCGGACCCGGCGTTGAAGCCATACCAGCCGAACCAGAGCAGGCCCGCGCCGAGGATCACGAACGGCAGGTTGTGCGGCCGCATGGGCTCGCGCGGCCAGCCCTTGCGCTTGCCGAGCACCAGGGCCAGCGCCAGCCCGGCGGCGCCCGCGTTGATGTGGACGGCGGTGCCGCCCGCGAAGTCGAGCGCGCCCAGCTTGTTGGCGATCCAGCCGCCGACGAAGTCGACGCCGGTGGCGCCGTCGAAGTCGAAGACCCAGTGCGCGACCGGGAAGTAGACGATGGTCACCCAGACGGCGATGAACAGCGTCCACGCCCAGAACTTGGCGCGGTCCGCGATCGCGCCGGAGATCAGCGCGGCGGTGATGACGGCGAACATCAGCTGGAAGACGACGAACACCAGGTGCGGGATCTGGTGCCCGGTCCACGGCTGCGCCGGGTCGCTCGGCGCGGCGCCGAACAGGCCGCCGACCAGCCCCTTGAGCCCGGCGAACTCACCGCCGCCGACCAGCCCGCCGCCGACGTCGTCGCCGAACGCGAGGCTGTAGCCGTAGAGCACCCACAGCACCGTGACCACGGCCAGCGCGATGAAGCTCATCATCAGCATGTTCAGCACGCTCTTCGCCCGCACCATGCCGCCGTAGAAGAAGGCGAGGCCGGGGGTCATGAGCATGACCAGCGCCGCGCTCACCAGCACCCAGGCTGTGTCTCCTGTGTTCACATCGTCCTCCCGTGAACTCCTGATTGCCGGGAAGCATCCGGTCACGCTGTTTCGCGGAGGGTCGCGCCAGGTTTCGCGGCCGTGAACTAGACGGCTGTCGGTGTTACGACCAGGTTTCCCGCCCGATCGGTAGCCTGGGTCGTGATGACCGGACCCGACGAGGTGTACGCGACGCTGAACGCGCGTCTGCCGTATCACGCGGGGGCGTCCGTGGCCGGGTTGGCCGGGATGCCGGTCTCTCTCTCGGAGTCGTGGTTGCCCGCGCAGATCGAGCTGGCGGGGCGGATGTACCGGTGCACGGACCGCGCGGTGCTCGGGGTGCTGTGGTGGTACTCGGCGAGCTCGATGCTGTTGGCGCCGGTCGCGGAGTCGGTCGTGGTTGCCGGGGTGGCGTTGGACCCGCGCCGGGTGACGCTGTACTCGCATGTGGACGGTCGCCTGCCTGCGGCTCGCTCGGACGCGGTGTGCACGGATGTATCGGACGCGTTGGAGGCGGTGTTGTCTGCGTTTGTGGCGTCGGTGTCCGGTGTGACGGGGGCGCGGGCGCGGACGTTGTGGGCTATCGCGACGGATTCGTTGGGTAATCGGGTGTTGTGGGCGGGGGGTTCACCAGAGGTGGCACTGTCATTGGCCGGTGGTGTGGCGGAACTGCCGACGCCGCGGTTCGTATCCGTGAACGGCCGGGACTATGTGCGGCGGGGCTCATGCTGCCTGGTCTACGAGGCGACCGACGTACCGAAGTGCGTGTCGTGCCCACGCCGACACCCCGCGGACCGACTCGCCCGGTTGCGTGCACTGTGAACTGGCTGGCCGACGCACGGGAGTCGTACGACACGGTCGCGACCTCCTACGCCACTTTGATGCGCGACGCCCTGGCCGACAAGCCGTTCCTGCGCGCGGCCCTGGGTCTGGTCGGCCCGGGACCGGTGGTGGACGTGGGGTGCGGGCCGGGACACGTGGCCGGGTACGTGCATGGCCGCGGCGCGTCCGTGGGCGGCCTCGACCTGTCCCCGGGAATGATCGAGGAGGCCCGCCGCCGGTACCCGACGGTGCCGTTCGCCGTCGCGTCGATGACCGCCCTGCCCCTGGCCGACGACTCGGCCGCGGCGATCCTCGCCTGGTGGACCCTGATCCACATCCCGGACGAGACGATCCCGACCGTCCTCGCCGAGTTCCGACGCGTGCTGCGCCCCGGCGGCACGGTGCAGATCGGTTTCCATGTGGGCGATGAGACCCGCCTGAAGACATCCGGGTATGGCGGACATCCGATGCGGATCAACGTTCATCGACGTAGGCCGGAACAGATGGCGGCCTGGCTGCGCGCGGCAGGCTTCCGGATCGACGCCACCCTGCACATGCTCCCGGACGAGGACCCCAGCCAGGCCGTCCTCTTCGCAGGCACACCTTGATCTTGAACGGCGATCTTGAACAGCGATCCTGGCCGGTGATCTTGGCAGGCCCTCGGCCCCCCGATTCCATTCTACCGCCCGGCCACGACAGTTCCGGGTCGTCGACGATCCTGGCTGTGGACAACTCGGTTGTCCACAGCCAGGATCACCGCGCGCCCTGGATTGTCGGTCACCCTCCCTGGAATGGATTCGGGGGGCCGAAGGCAGGCATTGCTCGCCTATCCACAGGCAAGATCACCGCACACCGACGGCCGCCTCGGCGTCGTGGTCGGTCCGTGCACGCGCCGCGTTTGAGGTCGGGTGCCGACCGGCGGGTTCATGAGGTCCCACCACAGTGGCCAGTGGGCCCATTCCGGAGTTTCGATCATGTGCCGGTGGCGTGGTCCGGCGGGTCGGCGAGGAGGCGGTTGCGGACGGCGAAGGAAGCCGCCTCCAGGCGGGAGTGGACGCCGAGTTTGGTCAGCAGGGACTGGACGTGGGTGCGGACCGTGGTGGCCGAGATGCCCATGCGGCGTTGCATGGCCACGGTGCCCGCGCCTTCCACCAGGAGTGCGAGGCATTGGCGTTCGCGCGGGGTGAGGTGGGCGGCGAGGCGGTGGGCGGTGTCGGTTTCCGGGTTGGGGCGGCGGGGTGGGAGATCGACACCGGGGCGGCGGGGTGGGAGATCGACACCGGGGCGGCGAGGTGGGAGATCGACACCGGGACGGCGGGGTGGGAGGTCGATCACCGTCTCGCCCGCGAGAGTGCGGTGCAGGGCCCGGGTGAGGGTGCGGACGCCCGCGGTCTTGTGGACGTAGCCCGCCGCTCCCGCGGTGAGGGCCTGGGTGGCGGTGGCGGGGTCGTCGTCGGCGGTGAGGATCAGGATGCGGGTGTGCGAGCTGGCCTGGGCGAGGCGGGCGAGGGCGGCCACGGCGTCGCCGTCGGCGAGGGTTCGGTCGAGGAGGCAGAGGTCGGGCCGCAGCGCGCGCAGGGCGGCGACGGCACCGGCGATGGTGCCCGCGACGGCGCGTACGGCGAAACCGTGTTGGACGAGCACGGCGCTCAGGGCGTCGGCGAAGACCGCGTGGTCGTCGCACAGGACCAGGTCGGTCATCGGGCCTCCGGGGTGTCCTCGGCCGGCTCAACGACGCCGAGGGTCACCCGGATGCGGGTACCGGCGGGTAACTCGCCGGTGATCCGGACGGTCCCGCCCAGTGTCCGGACCAGACTGTCCACAATGGCCAGGCCGCGGCCCGCGACGCCCGGTGGGCCCGCGCCGAAGCCGGGGCCGGTGTCGACGACCTCGATGGTGGCGGGTGGGCCGGGGAACGCGTGCACGTGGACGGTGCCGCCCGCGCGGACGGCGTTGTCCACCAGGTTGGTCACCACCCGCCACAGCAGACGGGCGTCGACCGGGGTGACGACCGGGTCGCCGGGGGCCAGGGTCACCGGGGCGCCCGCGGCGGAGGCGACCGAGACGAGCTGGGTGAGCAGCGCGCGCACGTCGACCGGGGCGATCGCCGGCGTCTCCCGGAGCAGTGCGAGCAGGCGCGCCAGCTGTTCCTCGATCAGCCCGACCCGGGTCAGGGTGTCCGGGCGCAGCTCGGCCGCGCCGCGCACCGACTCGGTGAGCAGTGCCAGCGTGGCGAGGCCGTGGCCCAGGTCATGCAGCAGATCGGGCAGCTCGGAGCGGTCCGAGCGCCGCCTGCCCACCCCCGCGCGCCTGTCCTGAGGCCAGTCCATCCGAGCGTCCCTTCGCGAATGGACCCATGGTTCATCCGAAAGCCGCGACGCGCGGCACCAACTTCATAACGGCAGGTCCGCCGGGGTGCGGGGGGACAGCCCGGCGGCCCGCGCGGCCTTGACCGCCTGCAGGCGGCTGTGCACGCCGAGCTTGGCGTAGACGCTGTGCGTGTGCGCGCGGATCGTGTTCGTGGACAGCCCGAGCGCGGCGGCGATCTCCGGGCCGCGCATACCGTCCACCAGACACCCGAGCACCTCTCGCTCACGCCCGGACAACGCGGCAAGCGGTCCACCCTCGGGTCGTGCGCGGTGCGCGTCGGCGCGCAGACCGCGCAGCACGACCCCGAGACAACGCGGCGGGAACCACGCGTCGCCGCGGCGGACCCCGCGCAGTACTTCGACCAGGTGGGTGGTGCCCGCGGCCTTCGGCACCCACGCCTGCGCTCCTGCGCGGGCGGCGGCGAGCGCCCGTTCCGGCTCGCGCCCCGCCGTGAGCACCACGATCCGCGCGTCGGGGGCGGCGTCCTGGATGAGCGCGAACAGCCGGTCCTCGGACAGCCGGGCACGCTCGGGCTCGACCACGATCACATCCGGCAGCTCGCGCGCCAACCCGGCCGCCAACCGCGGGTCGTCGCTGGCACACCAGCCCGCGACGGCCAGGTCCGCGAACGCGGCCAACCGACCGGCGAGCGCCTCGGTCAGCAATACATGATCATCAACCAGCCAGAGCCGCACCGCGTCCACGCGCGACACCGTGCCGGACGCGGCGGGCAGTGTCCTCATCCATCTGGAGGAGCCCGCACTCGTCTCACTCGATCAAGCGGCTGGTCCATGAGCATGAATGTGAAATATGTTCGGGTTCGACCGGGGTGAGCGGGTTGTCCACCGGCGGTGCGAACCATCCACAGCCCGGGGCCACCGTCTGGACCGAACCTGACCTGGCGAAACAGGATCACCTCAAGGGCCTGCCTCCGGGCGGGAGGGGCCTGCTTCGGGGCAGGATCGAATCCGGCAACACCCCTGACGGGAGGGGCCCCGCCAGGGGGTGCGGGGTCAGCCCAGGAGGGCGTCGACGAAGGCGGTGGGGTCGAAGGGGGCCAGGTCGTCGGCGCCTTCGCCGAGGCCGACGAGTTTGACCGGGACGCCGAGCTCGCGTTGGACCTGGAAGACGATGCCGCCCTTGGCGGTGCCGTCGAGCTTGGTCAGGACGATGCCGGTGACGGCGACGACCTCGCCGAACACGCGGGCCTGGGTGAGGCCGTTCTGGCCGGTGGTGGCGTCCAGGACGAGCAGGACCTCGTCGACCTTGCCCTGCTTCTCCACGACGCGCTTGACCTTGCCGAGCTCGTCCATCAGGCCGGTCTTGGTGTGCAGGCGGCCCGCGGTGTCGATCAGGACGGTGTCGACGGTGGTCTCGCGGCCGAGCTTGACCGCGTCGAAGGCCACCGCGGCCGGGTCGGCGCCTTCCTTGCCGCGCACGACCCGGGCGCCGACGCGGTCGGCCCAGGTCTGGAGTTGGTCGGCGGCGGCGGCGCGGAAGGTGTCGGCGGCGCCCAGGACGACGGTGCGGCCGTCGGCGACGAGGACGCGGGCGAGCTTGCCGGTGGTGGTGGTCTTGCCGGTGCCGTTGACGCCCACGACCAGTACCACGGCGGGCCTGCGGTCGCCGTCGGTGCCGTGCGGGAGAGCGCGTACGGCGCGGTCCATGTCTTGGTGCAGGGCGTCCACGAGGACCTCGCGCAGCAGGGTGCGGGCCTGTTCGGGACTGCGGACGCCGCGTGCGCTCAGTTCGATCCGGAGACGGTCGACGATCTCCTGGGTGGTGGCGGCGCCGAGGTCGGCCAGCAGCAGGGTGTCCTCGACGTCGGTCCACGAGTCCTCGTCCAGGTCGCCCGCGCCGAGCAGGCCGAGCAGCCCCTGGCCGAACGTGGACCGCGACCGGGCCAGCCTGCCGCGCAGGCGCTCCATGCGGCCCGCGGTGGGGGCGATCTCGTCGAGGGGGACCTGCACCGGGATGCGGCCGGTGTCGGGCTCGGCCTGGGCGGGGATGCGGTCGGTGACCGGGTCCGGCTGGACCGGGATGGCCTCCGTCGGCGCCTCCGTCCCGGCCGCGTCGGTCTCGGCATCGGTTCCGGCGTCCGGCCCGGCCTCGGTTCCCGGAGCGGTCTCGGGCCTGGTCTCGGTCGCCGTGTTCGCGGTGTCCTCGGGGGACGGGAGGGCGACGTCGACGATGTCGCGTTTCGCGGAGTCGCGGGGAACAGCGGCGTCGTCGCCGACGCCGGGCTGGCCGTCCACCTCGGTGCGCTCGCCCGCGGGGTGGGCCTGCGCGGTGTCGCGGGGGCCGCCGGGGGCCAGGCTGATGCCGCCGCCCGCCTGGTAGCCCCCCTTGGGGCGGTCGGTGACCGCGGGCTTCTCGGCCCGGTCCAGGCTGATCTTCTTCTTCCGGGCCAGCACGATCCCGGTGACCAGGGCGGCGACCACCAGCGCCACGATGACGACGAGGATGACGATCAGGGTGTTCGACACCGGGCCATCCTCGCATCCCCGGTCCGCCGCCCGCCGGACACCGGGAATAGGGGCAGCTCAGCGGCACGGGCGGTGGTGGAATAGACAGTCAGGAGAGATCCCGCCGACCACGGAGAGCCCTGTGCGCGTGCTCGACCTGGCCATCATCGTGCTGTTCCTGGTGGGCATGCCGCTGCTGGGCGTGCTCATCGGCGGCAGACAACGCTCCGCGAACGACTACTTCGTCGGCGAGGGCCGGATCTCGTGGTGGGTGGCGTGTCTGTCGGTCGTGTCCGCGGAGACGTCCACGTTGACCGTGCTGAGCGTGCCCACGGTGGCGTACCTGGGCGCGTTCACCTACCTGCAGCTGGCCATCGGGTACGTGCTGGGCCGGATCGTGGTGGCGTTCGTGCTGCTGCCCCGCTATGTCGCCGGGAACATGACCACCGCCTACAACTACCTGGGCGAGCGGTTCGGCGCCGGGTTGCAGGGCACCGCGTCGGTGACGTTCCTGCTGACCCGGCTGCTGGCCGACGGGGTGCGGTTGTTCGCGACCGCGATCCCGGTGAAGGTGGTGCTGGCCGCGTACGGGGTGGACGCCGAGTACTGGCAGATCTCGGCCGTGCTCGGGGTGGCGATGGTGGCGTACACGTTCTTCGGCGGGGTGCGCGCGGTCGTGTGGGTCGACGCGGTCCAGATGCTCTGGTACGTACTCGGCGGGGTCGCGGTGGTCGTGGTGCTGGCCGGGCGGCTGCCGGACGGGTGGTTCTCGGCGGCGGTGGACGCGGGCAAGACGCAGCTGTTCGACTTCGGGTCGGCGCCGTCGAGCAACCAGTACGCGTTCGTGACGGCGGTGCTCGGCGGGGCGGTGCTGTCGATGGCCTCGCACGGTGCCGACCAGCTGGTGGTGCAGCGGCTGATGGCGTGCAACGACCTGCGGGCGAGCCGGAAGGCGTTGATCGCCAGCGGGTTCGTGGTGTTCCTGCAGTTCGCGCTGTTCCTGGTGATCGGGACGATGCTGTGGTCGTTCTACCGGGGGCTGGACCCGGTCAGGCAGCTCGGGCTGGGCACCGCGGACGAGCTGTTCGCCTCGTTCATCGTGCGGGAGCTGCCGAGCGGGCTGTCCGGGTTCGTGATCGCGGGCATCCTGGCCGCGGCGTTGAGCTCCTCGCTTGGCGCGCTGGCCTCGTCCACGGTGAGCGACGTGTACCGGAAGCTGTCCCGGAAACCGCTGGGCGACGCGGAGGTGCTGCGGCTGGGTCGGGTGTGGACCGTGGTGTGGGCGGGGGTGCTGATCCTGTTCGCGTCCCTGTTCACCACCACCAAGAACCCGATCGTGGAGACCGCGCTGGCGATCACCGGCTACACCTACGGGGCGCTGCTCGGCGCGTTCCTGCTCGGGTTGCTGGTGCGGCGGGCGCGGCAGGCGGACGCGATCGCGGCGTTCCTGGTGACGGTGGCGGTGATGGCGTTCGTGATCCTGGGGCTGAGGTTCGGCAAGGCGTCGGGGGCGTTCCTGGGGGTCGACTTCGCCAAGCCCGCGGGCGACTCGGTGGCGCTCGCGTTCCCCTGGTACACGCCGCTGGGCGTGGCGGTCACCCTGGCGGTCGGCGGCCTGCTGTCGCTGCGGCACGCCAGGGCGACCACGACGGCTACGCCCGCCGGTACGCGACCAGCTCCAGATGGAGGGTGAAGCCGAGCGCGGTGAACATCCGCTCCGAGGCGTCGTTGCCCAGCGCGATCACCGCGGCGGCCTGCGGGCGGGCGCCGTGCTCGGCGACCAGGGCCCGCAGCAGGGCCTGGACCAGGGACCGGCCCGCGCCCGCGTCGCGCATGTTGGGGTCGACGGCGACGTAGTCGACGTACAGCTCCTCCGGCTGGGCGAAGCCTGCCGCGTAGCCGATGACGCCGTCGGCGCCGGTGAGCACGACCACGGTGTGACCGCGGTCGCCGTCGACGAGCTGCGCGCCACCGGCGGTGCGGTTGGGGAAACATCGTTCGTGCAGGTCGACGACCTGGGCGCGGTGCCGGGGGTCGGCGCCGAGGACGCGCGGGCCGTTCGCGGACGCCATGCCGACCAGGGTCGAGCGCAGCGCGCCGCCCGCCAGGGTGAACACGCGGCTGGCCGAGCCCGCCGCGAAGCCGTGCCGGGCGGCGAAGTCGCACAGCCTGCGGTTGCGGCGGTGGCCGTAGAGCTCCAGATCGGTGACGCCGCGCAGCCGGGGCAGGCCGAGGGCCAGGTCCAGCAGGTCGTCGGCGGTGTTGTGCCACACCTGGCGGGCGGCCGGGTGCCCGTCCGGCACCTCGACGAAGGGTCCGTACAGCCAGGCGCGGCCGAGGCCGGGGTCGGCCTCGACGCTGAGCACCCCGCGCGGCACGCCCCGCCCGTCCACCGCCACGACCGCGCCGGTGGCCCAGTCGGGCGCGAGTCCGCCCAGCTCGGCGGCTATCTCCTCGGCACTGACCCCGTGGTAGCCGATGTGGTGCTCCGGCTCCGCCTGCAGCCGGGTGAGCAGGCCGACCACGGCGGGCTCGTCGGCGGGCGTCGCGGCACGAATCGAATACATGAGCGAATCGTGAACTCCCCACACCCCCCGGCGCGACCGTATTACCGGCGGGTCACCCGCCCCGGGCGGTGCGCGCGGTCTGAATCGTGCAACCGGACGATCCGCACACTGATCGATGTGGACGGTCGCATCACCATCAGCGACGACATCGATGCAGGTAGTGCCGGGTATGCCACATCGGACTGTCGCGTTTAGTCCGAATGGAGCAGCTTCGTCTCCGCTTGGTCCCGGTATTTGCGAAACGGTCGGATCCGCCCATACTTTGTGCGACCCTCACCGCGTCCCGCCTCCAGCGGGTCCACACGCGACTCTACGTCCGGTCCCCGCCGGCGATTCTGCATGAGAGGCCCCTCGCCCATGGCAAACATGGCAAACTTCGACCCCAAGCGCGTCACCCCGATCCAGTGGGCGGCTCTCGGCGGCGGAGTGCTCGCGTTCCTGTTCAGCTTCTTCCCGTTCTACTCCGTCAGCGTCAACACCACGCTGATGGGCCAGGTCATCAACGAGAGCAACTCGGTGAGCGGGTGGTCGACCGGTCTGCTGGGCTGGCTGCCCGTGCTGATGCTGGTGGCCGCGGGCGTGCTGGTGCTGCTGTCGATGCTGGGCAACCCGGTGCGCAACGTGCCGCTGATCTGGCTGATCCTCGCGGGCGTGTCCGTGCTGTTCCTGCTCCTGCGCTGGGTGACCTTCGACAACAGCGCGGGCCTGAGCAGCGCCTACGCCGACATCGCGGGCGTCTCGTACGGCGCGGGCTTCGGCTTCTTCATCGTGCTGCTGGCCGCGATCGGCTCGACCGTCGGCGCGGTGCTGAACTTCCTCAACGTGCGCAAGGCGGGCCCGAGCGCGCCCGGTGGCTACCCGCAGCAGGGTGGATACCCGCAGCAGCCGGGTGGTTACCCGCAGCAGGGCGGGTTCCCGCAGCAGCCGGGGCCGTACCAGGGTGGGCAGGGGCAGCCGGGTGGCTATCCGCCGCCGCCGTCCGCCTGACGAGTTGCTCTTGACGCCCCGTCCATGCGTTGCATGGGCGGGGCGTTTCCTTATTCCTGCTCGGGTTGCGGCGTCTGTTCCGGGCCTGGCTCCGCGAGCTGTTCCGGTCCCGATTCCGCTTCTCGTACCGGTTCCGGTTCCGCGACTTGTTCCACCTGCGTCGCCTGAGCACGCTGAGGGGCCACCGTCGGAACGGGGGCCTCGGCGCGGCCCGGGTGCTGGAGGCGCTGGGAGATGACCTGGGTGATGCCGTCGCCGCGCATGCTGACGCCGTAGAGGGCGTCGGCGATCTCCATGGTGGGCTTCTGGTGCGTGATGATGATCAGCTGGGAGCTGGCGCGCAGCTGTTCCAGCAGGCCGATGAGGCGGCGCATGTTGGTGTCGTCCAGGGCCGCCTCGACCTCGTCCATCACGTAGAAGGGCGAGGGGCGGGCGCGGAAGATCGCGACCAGCATGGCGACCGCGACCAGGGACTTCTCGCCGCCGGAGAGCAGCGAGAGGCGCTTGACCTTCTTGCCGGGGGGACGGGCCTCGACGTCGACGCCGGTGCTGAGCATGTCCTCGGGCTCGGTGAGGATCATGCGGCCCTCACCGCCGGGGAACAGGACGTCGAACACGGTGCGGAACTCACGGGCCACGTCGTGATAGGCGGAGGCGAAGACCTCCAGGATCTTGTCGTCGACCTCCTTGATGACGGTCAGGAGATCACGGCGGGTGGCCTTGAGGTCTTCCAGCTGCGTCGAAAGGAACTTGTAGCGTTCCTCCAACGCGGCGAACTCCTCCAGGGCGAGCGGGTTGACCTTGCCCAGGGTGGCCAGGTCGCGTTCGGCGCGTTTGGCACGGCGGGCCTGGGTCTCCCGGTCGTACGGCGATGACGGAGGCATGGTCACCTCCTCGCCACGTTCCTTGGCCGCCTCGTACTCGGCGAGCTCGGCGGGGCTCGGCGGCACCGGCACGTCCGGGCCGTATTCGGCGACCAGGTCGTCCAGGCCGATGCCGAACGTCTCCCCGATGCGGGTTTCCAGCTGTTCCAGGCGAAGGCGCTGTTCCGCGCGGAGTACTTCGTCGCGGTGGACGGCGTCGGTCAGCTTTTCCAGTTCCGTCGACAGTTCGCGGACTTTTCCCCGGACCTCGGCCAGGACGCGTTCGCGGTCGGCGCGCTGGGCCTGGATGGTGTCGCGTTCCTCGGCGGCGCGGGCCAGCGAGCGGGCGATACGGGTCAACGCCAGTTCGCCGCCGTCCACCACGGCCTGGGCGATGGTGGCGCCGCGTTTGCGGGCCGCCATGGCGCGGGAGGAGCGTTCGCGGGCCTCGCGTTCGGCGCGGGCGGCGCGGCGCAGCTGGTCGGCCTTGCCCTGGAGGGCGCGATGGCGTTCCTCGGCGGTGCGCAGGGACAGGCGGGCGTCCATCTCCTCCTGGCGGGCAGTGGCCAGGGACGCGGTGTACTCGTCGCGTTCGGCGGAGTCGGGTTCGTCGTCGACCTGCTCCTCCTGGACGGCGGCGAGCCGCTCCTCCAGTTCGGCGAGCCGGGTCAGGGCCTCCTCGCGGGCGCGTTCGACCTTGCCGCGCTGGGTCTCGGCGCGGTCGACCTCCGCCTCGGTCGAGCGCAGGGCCTGCCTGAGGCGATTGAGGCGCTCCGAGGACCGGGCCGCGCGGACCTTGGCCTCGTTCATCAGCTCCTTGACCGAGTCCAGCTCGGCGCGCCGGGACTGCTGTTCCGCGCGGGCGCCCTCCAGCGCCGCCGCCGACTGTTCCAGAGCGCGCTCGGAGCCCGCGAGCTTGGCATTGGCCTCGTCGACCGCCGCCTGGACCTCGATGACGCTCTGTGCCTTCTCCGAGCCGCCGACCGCCCAGTGCGCGCCGAGCAGGTCGCCCTCGGTGGTGACCGCGCGGACCGCGGGGTGCGCGCCGACCAGGGTCTGCGCGGTGTCCAGGCCGTCGACCACGGCGATCCGGTCCAACGCGCGGTGCACGGTGTTCAGCAGGGCTTCCGGCGCCCGGACCAGATCCGCCGCCCACCGCGCCCCGGACGGCAACATCGGCCAGTCGTCACGAGCTGTGCCTGCCATCGGAGCGGTATTCCCACCCACGAGCATCCCGGCACGCCCTGCATCCCCGGACCGCAGCAACCGCAACGCGGCCACCGCGCCATCAGGGTCGGCGACGGCGATGGCGTCGGCCACCGGCCCCAAAGCGGCCGCCAGGGCCACCTCGGCGCCCGGTTCGACGGTCAGCAGCGCGGCGACCGAGCCGAGCAGGCCGGGCAGCCGCTCCCCCGCCGCCAACAGCGCACCGGCGCCGTCCTTGCGCGAGAGCCCCAGGGACAGCGCGTCCACGCGAGCGCGCCACGACGCGATGTCCTTCTCCGCCTGACGCTCGGCGCGCACCAGCTCCTCCACCCGGGCGCGCGCGGCGTCGTTGGCCGCGCCTGCCTGCTGGTGGCGCTCGACCAGGCCGGCGTCGTCGGTGTCCTCGACCTCGGTGGTCTCCTGCGCGACGGCCAGTTCCTCGGCCGCGATCTCGGCGCGCTCGCGGGCCTCGCCCAGGGCGAACGACAGCCGTTCGATCTCCTCGTCGGTGGCGTTCGTCTTGCTGCGCAACGCCTCCACCTGGCCGCCCAGCCGGGCCAGGCCCTCGCGGCGGTCGGCGATCGCGCGGACGGCGGCCAAGTGCGCCTTCTCCGCCGCCTGCACCATGCGTTCCAGCTCGGCGCGGCGTTCGGTGGACTCGGCGAGCGTGTAGCGGGCCTCGGCGACGGCCTCGAACAGCTCGGCCTCGCGCTGCGCGGTGTGCTCGGCCTCTTCTTCCAGCTCCTCGGGGTCGCGGCCGCCGCGCGGGGCCTCCACCGATGCGGACAGGTGCCGGGCGCGTTCCACGGCCAGCCGGACCGTGCCGCGCAGGCGTTCCTCCAGGGCGGAGAGCCGGTACCAGGTCTCCTGGGCGGCGGCGAGCGCGGGCGCGTCGACCGCCAGGTGGTCCTCCAGCTCGGTCTGCCGGGCCTGGCCGATCTCCAGGGCCTGCTCGACCTCGGCGCGCTTGCGCCGGGCGGTGGCCTCGTCGGCCTGGTCGCGGGCGATGTCCGAGCGCTGGGTGACCAGCTCGTCGGCGTGCAGGCGCAGCCGGGCGTCGCGCAGCTCGGACTGCACGGTCTGCGCGCGGCGGGCGATCTCGGCCTGCTTGCCCAGCGGTTTGAGCTGGCGGCGCAGCTCGGCGGTGAGGTCGTTGAGCCGGGTGAGGTTGGCCTGCATCGCGTCGAGCTTGCGGATGGCCTTCTCTTTGCGCTTGCGGTGCTTGAGGACGCCCGCGGCCTCCTCGATGAAAGCGCGGCGCTCCTCGGGCTTGGACTCCAGGATAGCCGAGAGCTGGCCCTGGCCGACGATGACGTGCATCTCGCGGCCGATGCCGGAGTCGGACAGCAGCTCCTGCACGTCCATCAGGCGGCAGCCCTGGCCGTTGATCTCGTACTCGCTGGCGCCGTCGCGGAACATCCGGCGGGTGATCGACACCTCGGTGTACTCGATGGGCAGCGCGCCGTCGGCGTTGTCGATGGTCAGCGTCACCTCGGCGCGGCCGAGCGGGGCGCGGCCCGCGGTGCCCGCGAAGATGACGTCCTCCATCTTGCCGCCGCGCAGGCCCTTGGCCGACCCCTCGCCCATCACCCAGCGCAACGCGTCGAGCACGTTCGACTTGCCCGAGCCGTTCGGACCGACCACGCAGGTGATGCCCGGCTCGAACTTGAGCGTGGTCGCCGAGGCGAAGGACTTGAACCCCTTCAGCGTCAGGCTCTTGAGGTGCACGAGGCAGACCCTTCCGGTGAGGCGAGCTCCGCCGTGATCCGAACGAGACTACCTGTGTAGGTGACGCCCACGCGGGAGGCGGGGCCGACTCACGTTTCCCACCGCTCGATCGGGCCTGGTCAGGAGGGCGCGGGCACGTCGACCAGGACGATGTTGTCGTCCGTCACCACCTCGACCCGGGAGATGCGGGACAGGTCGATCGAGGTGCTGCCCGGGATCGACTCGCCCTGCACGTACCCGGTCGCCCACCAGCCCGCGATCTCCCGGTAGCCGTCGCGGCCCTGCACGACCAGCTTGCACGGCTTGCCCGGCGGCACGTCGTGCAGCCGGATCTTGACCTCGGTGCCCCAGTTGCGGTCGGTCAGGTCGACGTCGGCGCGCACGCCGCTGGCCGCGTCGGTGGCCGACCAGTTGACGATCATCGGCTGCGGGCCCGCCTGGCCGTGCAGCGACTCCCAGACCAGTACGCCGCCGACGGAGAGCGCGACCACGGCCGCGGCCGCCGAGGCGAGCACCACGTGCCGCCTGCGCCGGGCGGGCTTGGCGGGCTCCGGTTGCGCGCTCTGCTCGGGCTCGGCCGCCTCCTCGTCGTACCAGGCGGGCGGGTCCGGCCGCTCCTCGACCAGCCGCAGGTCGGCGGGCACCTCCGGGATGTCCTCGAAGTCCTCGGCCCGGATGCGGTGCAGCAGGCCCGGCAGCGGGGAGAGCCGGACCAGCTCGCGGGTGCAGTCGGCGCAGCTCGCGGCGTGCGCCTCGAAGGCGTAGCGGTCGGCGGGGTCGAGCGCGCCGAGCAGGTATGCCCCGAGGGACAGGGTGTGTGCGCAGGTCACAACTCCGTCACCCCTCTCTCCTCCAGGGCGTCGCGAAGGGCGCGCAGCGCGTAGAACGATCGGGATTTGACCGTGCCCGGGGGGATGCCGAGCACCTTGGCGGCCTCGGCGACGGTGCGGCGGCGGTAGAACAGCTCGGCGATGACGGCGCGGTGGTCGCGGGAGAGCGCCCGCATCGCCTCGGCGACCTGCCAGCCCTGCAGGACCTGCTCGAACTCGTCGCCGCCGCGCGGCCAGTCGCCGTTCTCGATCGGCACCTCGGCCACCCGCGCGCTCTGCTTGCGGTAGCCGGAGATCACCAGGTTCTTGGCGACCGTGTACAGCCACGGACCGGCCTTGTCGGCCTCCAGCGACTCGGCGTGGCGCCACGCCCGCAACAGTGTCTCCTGCACGACATCCTCGGCGCGCTGGTGGTCGCCGCCGACCGCGCGCAGCACATAGCCGAGCAGCGGTCGCCGGTACCGGCGGTAGAGCTCGCGGACGAACTCGTCGTCCTGCTCCGGGGTGCTCCCCACGATCTGGGCCTACGCCTCCCGCGACGTGGTGGTTCAACGACAAGGTCGTCCGGCGGATGTGTTCCGTGTCTCATGTTCCCCGGGTCCGCGGTGGACGGGCACCCGACGACTCACCGTTCCACGAACCCGGCCAGGTTCCCCTTGGGATCGGCCCACTGCTCGACAACGGAGTGGACGGTCCCGGGCGGGTCGTCCGATCGCAGTGCCGCCACCAGGTCGGCGCACCGGTCGCGGCCGCCCTCGGCGACCACCTCGACCCGGCCGTCGTCGGCGTTGCGGGCCCAGCCGACCAGGCCCAGCTCCAGCGCGCGGGCGCGGGTCCACCACCGGAAACCCACGCCCTGCACGCGTCCCCTGACCCACGCGGTCAGCCGTACACGCTCGTCGGACACCGGCCCATGGTGGCATGGGCCGGTGTCCGACGGCGGACGGGAGATTCCCGACCGGGTGGACCGGTCCGCTCCAGCTGTGATCACGTTGTTGATCACTCCATTGTGATCGATACGGCTGTGATCAACACGGCGACTGCCCACGGGTGAAGCAAGCCACGCGTGAAGCAACCGCCGCGCGCCTCAGGACGCGGTGACGACGGGCGCGTCCACGGCCCAGAACCAGTTGTTGCTGCCGTTGGCCAGGCGCCAGGTGACCTTCATGGTGGCGGCGCCCGCGGGCACGGCGACGGTCAGCGACTCGACCTTCGCGATGGCGTCACCGGTGTAGGTCAGGACGGTGCGCGGGGTGCCGCCGTCGAAGGACACCGTGACGGTCGCGGTCTCCGCGCCTTCCTTGCGGTAGTGCGAACTGAACCCGATGGTGGCCGTGCTCTTGCCCGCGACCGGGTAGGCGGGCGAGGTCAACGCGCTGTTGAAGGTGCCCGAGGTGGACTTGTCCGACCACTCGTCCGAATCGGCCACGGCGAACACCCCGCGGGCGCGCACGTTGCCCTCGCGGTTCTGCCCCGCCTCGGCGCGGGTCCAGAAGTCGTCGGTGGCGAACGACCAACCGCGCCACTCGGTCACGCCGCCGGTGCCCATCGCGGAGTTGTCGATGGTCCACCCGGACGGGGTGGTCTTGGTCCAGCCGCGCACCGAGGCCGGGATGCCGGTCTCGTCCACACGGGTCTGCAACGAGCCGACGAGGGTGTCGAACGGGTCGTTGGTGGCGGTGCCGAGCACGCGGCCGTCCAAGGTGCTCGGGATCGACACGCCCAGCAGGGACAGCACGGTCGGGGCGACATCGACGTTCCTGGGCGCGATGGCGGGCGTGCCCGGGGTGGTGCCGGGGCCGGTGCGGATGATGAACGAGGAGCGCTCCGGCGGGGTGTTGCCGCCGTGGCCGCCCGCGTCGGTGTGGCCGTGGTCGGCGCTGACGATGATCGTCCAGTCCTCGGTGGCGTAGGTCGGGCGGGCCTTGATCGTGTCGACGAACTGCTTGACCCGCTTGTCCGCGGCGGCGACCGCGTTCAGGTAGGCGGTGCCTGCGGCGCCGCTGCTGTGACCGGCGGCGTCCACGTCGTCGAGCACGACGAAGCTCGCGTCCGGGCCGACGTCGCGCAGGCGGGCGACGGTCTTGGCGGTGGTGTCGGTGTCGTCGGCGCCGTTGACGCGCAGGTCGACGGACGGGCCGAAGATGGCCTTGCCCGCGGAGTCGTCGACCAGCGGGTCCCAGGTGGCGGCGGCGAAGGTGGACAGGGTCGGCCTGGTCTGCTCGATCCGGGTGAGGAAGTCCGGGTAGGTGGCCAGGTTGGTGCCGGTGCCCCAGCTGTTGCTCAGCACGCGGTGCTTGTCTGGCCAGGTTCCCGTGGCCAGGGTGGCCCAGCCCGGGCCGGAGAGAGTAGGCGCGAAGGGGTTGGCGTAGAGCACGGTCCTGCTCGCCGAACCGGTCGCGATCAGGCTGTCGAGGGTGGGCGCGTCGGCAGGCGCGATCTTGTCGTAGAGCAGGCCATCTATGCCGATGACGAGAACCTTCGGGGTATGCACGGCCGCATGCGCGGCGGTGGGGACGGTGACGGCCGCGGCCGCCACGGCGAGCCCGGCGAGGATGGTCGACAGGGGTGTTCGCCGCAAGGTGTTCCTCCAAGAACTGGGGTCCGGCGGTACACCCGGCAGCCTTCCTGTACAGACAAGTAGTGAGCAACGGACGGGCGGCTGTCGACGGCCGAACGTCCGGTGAACGTCCCGTGGCCGGTGTGTCCCGGATGCCCCGTTCGCCGACCGGCCGTGACCGTGTCCACGGTCGAGTGATACGTTGCCGCGCCGTGACCCGCCTTCGCCGACGGGTCAGGGAGGTAGGACCCGCATGTCCGAGCCAGAGGATGACCCGGTCGTCTCGTCCGTCCCGGCAGATGACGAGGAGCCCCGCGCGCGCGGCCTGCGCAAGTCGCCGTACGCGATCCTGGGTGTGGCCGGGGTGGTGCTCTCCACCGTGTTCGCCGCCGTGGCGGGCCTCGCCGCGGGGAAGGGCGAGGAGGCCCGGTCCCCCGCCAACCAGGTGATCCCGCACACCACGACCACCACCGCGCGCACCACGACGACGACGACCACCGACGGCGCCACGTCGACCACCGACACGTCCTCGACCACCACCGAGTCGACGACGACCACGACCACGACGTCGGGCACGACCACCACGACGACGACCACCACCAAGCGACCTACCACCACGACCACCACGACCCGCGGTGGTGGCGGGGGCGGTGGTGGTGGCGGGGGCACGACGACCCCGAACAACCCGCCGACGACCACGACGACCACCACGACGACGGTGCCGCCGACCTCGGATCCCACCACCACGACGCCCGCGGGGTAACTCTCCGTCAATTTGATCAAGCAAAATTCACCAGGTTAGGGATCATCTAGCCCGATAGTGGTAGCTTGCCGATCCGTGAGTCGAAGACCGCGGCCCGAGGACGACGAGGAGCCCGGCCGCGCCTCTCGTCGCGGCGGCGTGGTGCCCGCCCTGCTCGTGGCCTTGGCGGTCGGGGCGAGCACGGCGGGGGTGGCCACGTTCCTGATGGCCCCCGCGCACATCGAGGCGGCCCCGGACGGGCCGATCGGCCGCACCGCACTCGACCGCGCCGGTCTGCCCGGCCGCGGCGACCGCGAGTCCGGTAACCCCACCGACTCCGGCGCTCCCACCGTCACCCCCAGCCCCGGCGCGCCCACCGCGTCCGCGACGATCGCGCCTTCCTCAGGCGCCATTACGACCACACCGAGCGTCCCGATCACCCCCACCGCGAGCGGCTCCACCGGGACACCCGGCGGTCCGGGCGGCGGCAACCCAGGCGGCCCGGGAGGCGGCGGCCCCGGGACGGGCGGGCCCGGCACCGGCACCCGGGACCCCACGGCGACCCCGACGAGCACCGCGCCGGTGAGCACCAACCCGGCGTTCGCCAACCAGGTGCTGTCCCTGGTCAACAACGAGCGCCGGAACGCGGGCTGCGGCTCGCTGACCATCGACCCCCGGCTGAACCAGGCCGCGCAGGCGCACAGCACGGACATGGCGACCCGGCGGTACTTCTCGCACACCGGCCTCAACGGCAGCAGCTTCGTCGACCGCGCCGAGGCGGCGGGCTACTGGACCGCGTCGGCGGAGAACATCGCCCAGGGCCAGACGTCGGCGGCGTCGGCGATGAGCGCGTGGATGGGCTCCGCCAGCCACCGCGCCAACATCCTCAACTGCGCCTACCGCAACATGGGCCTCGGGTTCGCCGACAACGGCAGCCAGTACGGCACCTACTGGACGCAGATGTTCGGCTGGTGACCGCTGTCGTGGGCCATCACCGAGTCCAGGTAGCAGGCCATGGCGTCGCGGTGCCGGGTGAGGATGTCGATCCGCGTCTGCACCCGGTCCAGCTCCTCCCGCAGCGACCCGACCATCTCCGGGGTGGGCGCCGGGAACCGGATCACCCTGGGCACGCCGAGGCAGGGCAGGATCTCGCGGATGATCCGGGTGGGCAGGCCGACGTCGAGCAGCTCGCGGATCTGGGCCACCCGTTCGACGGTCTCCTCGGCGTACTCCCGGTAGCCGTTGGCCGCCCTGGTCGAGGCGATCAGCTCCTGCTCCTCGTAGTAGCGCAGCATCCGGCGCGGGATGTCGGTGCGGGCGGACAGCTCGCCGATGCGCATGACTGTGTTCGACCTCACTCCTACCGCGGGTGGACCTTCACATATATGCGAGGGTTCCAGCATAAAGATCATGCGGAGCCCCGGCAGCGCCAGCCATGACCGTCTCCCCCTGCGCGCGTTGTCCGCGCTGGCGACGGCGGCGTTCATCACCGTCCTGACCGAGGCCCTGCCCGCCGGGGTGCTGCCCGGGATGAGCCGGGACATCGGCGTCAGCGAGTCCGCGATGGGCCAGTCGGTGACGGTCTACGCGATCGGGTCGGCGTTGGCCGCCGTGCCGTTGTCGGCCGCCACGGCGGGGTGGTCGCGGAAGCGGTTGCTGCTGTCGACCGTCGCCGGGTTCGCGGTGGCCAACTCGGTCACCGCGTTCGCGACGGACTACTGGCTGAGCATGGGGGCCCGGTTCGTCGCCGGTCTGGCGGCCGGTCTGGTGTGGGCGATGCTGGCCGGGTACGCGCGGCGGGTGGCGCCTGCTCGGCAGCATGGCAAGGCGGTGGCCATCGTGATGGCGGGGGTGCCGTTGGCGCTGTCGTTCGGGGTGCCCGCCGGGACGTTCCTGGGGGACGCGGTCGGGTGGCGGGTGACGTTCTGGAGCATGACCGGGATCGCCGTGGTGTTGATGGGGGCCATGCTCGTGCTCGTGCCGGACTTTCCCGGCGAGGTCGGCCGTCGGGGTCGGGTGCTGGGGGCGTTGGCCGTGCCCGGGGTGACGGCGGTGTTGGTCGCGACCGCCGCTTACGTGCTGGCCCAGGCGATTCTCTACACCTATATCTCCACGTACCTGGATCGGGCCGGACTGGCTGACGTCATTGATGTCGTATTGCTGGTTTATGGGGCGGCTTCGGTGGTCGCCATCTGGGTCGTGGGGACTCAGATAGATCGGCGGCTGCGGGGCTTGTCCGTGCTGACCATGGTGTTGTTCTCGGTCGCGGCGGGGATCATGGGAGCGTTGTCGGGGAGTCAGGTGTGGGTGTTCGCTGCGGTGGTGTTGTGGGGGTTCAGCGCGGGGAGTATGCCCACTCTGTTGCAGACTGCCGTGGCCAATGCGGGCGGGGAGTCCGCGGATATGGCGCAGGCAATGTTGGTGACGTTGTGGAATGTGGCCACGGCGGTGGGCGGGGTTGTCGGCGGGTTGGTGTTGGACGGGGTGGGGGCCGGGGCGTTTCCGTGGTTGTGTCTGGGGGTCGCGGTTCCGGTGTTGTTGTTGGTGATCGGGGCTCGACGGCATGGGTTTCCGAGCAGGTCGGTCGAGCACGCTGGTGAGTTGCAGCCCGCGGAGCGGTAACCCTCACAGAGCGGTAGCCCTCACAGCTCGAACCGATACCCCATACCGGCCTCGGTGATCAGATGCCGGGGCCGGGCCGCCTCAGGCTCAAGCTTCCGCCGCAGCTGCGCCAGATAGACCCGCAGGTAATGCGTCTCGTTCGCATACCCGGGACCCCATACCTCCTGCAGCAACTGCTTCTGCGCCACCAACCGCCCCCGATTCCGGACCAACATCTCCAGAATCCCCCACTCGGTCGGCGTCAGATGCACCTCCACCCCGTCGCGGTGCACCTTCTTGGCCGCCAGATCGACCGTGAACGAGGCAGTCTCGACCACGGCCTCCTCACCGCCAGGCACCGAAGCGGCCCCGCGCCGGACAGCGGCCCGCAACCGTGCCAACAGCTCGTCCATGCCGAACGGCTTGGTCACATAGTCATCGGCGCCTGCGTCCAAGGCACGGACCTTGTCCACCGACTCACCCCGAGCGGACAGCACGATGATCGGCACCGCGGTCCACCCTCGCAGCCCGGCGATCACCTCGGTCCCGTCGATATCCGGCAACCCGAGATCGAGCACCACCACATCCGGCCGCGCCTCGGCCGCGGCCCGCAACGCGGCAGCCCCATCATGGGCAGTGCACACGTCATAACCGCGCGCGGTCAGGTTGATCCGCAGCGCGCGAACGATCTGCGGCTCGTCATCGACCACGAGAACCGTCGTCACGACACCTCCCCCATCGGCATCTCCCCCATCGGCTGAGCGAGCACCAGCGACACGACCACGGTGAGGCCACCGCCCGGCGTGTCCTCGGCCCGGATACTCCCACCCATCGCCTCGGTGAAGCCCTTCGCCACGGACAGGCCCAGGCCGACCCCGGGCGTGGCGTCCCGGTCGCCGAGTCGCTGGAACGGGGCGAACGCGACGTCGGCGCCGCCCTTGGGCAGGCCCCGGCCGTGGTCGACGACGCGCAGCTCGGCGCGGGCGGCGTGGGCGCTGGCGCGGACCGCGACCCGGGGTCCGCCGTGGCGCAGGGCGTTGTCGACCACGTTGGCGATGACCCGGTCGAGCAGGCCCGCGTCGGCGAGGACCGGGGGCAGCGACTCCGGGACGTCGATCTCCACCCGCTCCCGGCCGTCGATGCCGGTCAGGGCGCGGGCCACGGCCTCGTCGTAGGTGACCGGGCGCAGCCGGGGGGCGACGGCGCCGGTGGCCAGCCGGGAGGAGTCGAGCAGGTTGTCCACCAGGGCCGCCAGGCGGTCGGCGGACTCCTCCACCGTGGCCAGCAGCTCCGCGGTGTCCTCTTCGGACAGTTCGAGGTCGGCGGCGCGCAGGCTGCCCGCCGCGGCCTTGATCGAGGTGAGCGGGGTGCGCAGGTCGTGGCCGACCGCGGACAGCAGCGCGGTGCGCAGCTCGGTGGTCTCGGCGCGGTGGCGGGCGTCGGCGGTCTCGGCCGCCATCCGTTGCTGGCGCAACGCGAGCAGGGCCTGTCCGGCGGCGGCGGTGAGCACTCGCTGGTCGGAGGCGGGCAGTTTGCGGCCGCGCAGGGCCAGGTGTACGTCGACGGTCACCGGTACGTCCACATCGGCCTCGTCCGGTTCGTCGCACGGCTGCGGCCCGTCGCACGCGACCCGTTCCCACACGCCGTCGCGCCGCTCCAGCAGGGCCACCGAGTTCAGGGCGAAGTTCTCCCGCACCTTCTCCAGCAGCCGCTGCACCGGATGCGGGTGCGTGAGCACTGTCCGCGAGTACGACGCCAGCAGTGCCGCCTCCGTCCGGGCGCGCGCCGCCTGTTCCGCGCGTCGGGCGGCCGTGTCCACCACCAGCGCGACCAGCACCCCGACGACGACCATGACCACCAGCGTGACCACGTTCTGCTGCGCGTCGATGGTCAGCGTGTAGAGCGGGGCGGTGAAGAAGAAGTTCAGCAGCACCCCGGACAGCACCGACGCGAGCAGCGCGGGCCCCAGACCGCCCACGAGCGCCACCGCGACGGTCGCCAGCACGTAATCCACCACGTTCGTGGACAGGATCAGCTCCTCCCGCAGCAACGCCCCGATCAGCGTGGCCAGGCCGGGCGCGGCGAGCGCGAGGGCCCAGCCGAGCAGGCGGCGGGTCGGGGCGAGCGGGCTGCGGGCGAGCCTGCCGCGCAGGCCGCCCTCACGTTCGTCGTGGGTGACCATGTGCACGTCGATGGCGCCGGAACGGCGGACCACGGCCGCGCCGATGCCCTCGTCCACCGCGCGCGCCCAGCGGGAGCGGCGGGAGGTGCCGACCACCAGCTGGGTGGCGTTGACGGCGCGGGCGAAGTCCAGCAGCGCGGCGGGCACGTCGTCGCCGACCACCGCGTGGAAGGTGGCGCCGACGTCCTCGGCGAGCCTGCGGTAGCGGGCCGTCTCCTGCGGCGCGATGCCCGCCAGGCCGTCGCCGCGCAGCACGGTCAGCACCATCAGCTCGGCGCCCGCGCGGGTGGCGATGCGGCTGCCGCGCCGGATCAGCGGCTCGCTCTCCGGGCCGCCGGTGATCGCCACGACCACCCGCTCGCGGGTCTCCCAGGTGTCGGTGATGTCCTGCTCTTCGCGGTACCGGCGCAGCGCCACGTCGACCTGGTCGGCCACCCACAGCAGCGCCAGCTCGCGCAGCGCGGTCAGGTTGCCGGGCCGGAAGTAGTTGCCCAGCGCGGCGTCGATGCGCTGCGCCGGGTAGACGTTGCCGTGCGCGAGCCTGCGGCGCAGCGCCTCCGGGGTGATGTCGACCAGCTCGATCTGCCCGGCGCGACGCACCACCTCGTCCGGCACGGTCTCCTGCTGCGGCACCCCGGTGATCCGCTCGACCACGTCGTTGAGGCTGGCCAGGTGCTGCACGTTGACCGTGGACAGCACGTCGATGCCCGCCGCGAGCAGCTCCTCCACGTCCTCCCAGCGCTTGGCGTGCCGGGAGCCGGGCACGTTGGTGTGCGCCAGCTCGTCGACCAGCGCCACCTCGGGCGCGCGGGCCAGCACGGCGGCCAGGTCCATCTCCTCGAACTCGCGGCCGCGGTGGTCGGCCCGCCCGCGCGGCACGACCTCCAGGCCGTCGAGCAGCGCGGCGGTCTTGTCCCGGCCGTGCGTCTCGACCAGGCCGACGACCACGTCCGTGCCGCGCTCCAGCCTGCGGTGCGCCTCGCCGAGCATCGCGAAGGTCTTGCCGACGCCCGGTGCCGCGCCGAGGTAGATCCGCAGCTCTCCCCGGCGCGGCCGCCCCTCTACCACTGTGCTCCCACCGATCTGCCCACTCTGCTATCCACTCGCGGCCTGTACCGCGAGGTTCAGCTCCAGCACGTTCACCGCGGGCTCGCCGACGAACCCGAGGTCCCGGCCCGAGGTGTGCTCGACGACCAGCGCCCGGATCCGATCCTCTGGCACGCCGGTCACCCGCGCCACCCGCGGGACCTGCAGGTCCGCGTAGGCGGGGCCGATGTCGGGGTCCAGCCCGGAGGCGGACGCGGTCACCGCGTCGGCGGGCACCTTCGCCGGGTCCACACCCTCGCGCCGCGCGACGAGATCGATCCGCTGCCGGATCATGTCGACCAGGTCGGTGTTGTCGGCGGCCTTGTTCGAGCCGCCGGAGGTCGACGGGTCACCCGGGCCGAGCGGGTCGGCCGAACCGGCCGACGGGCGGGTGTGGAACCAGGGGTCGCGGGCCGGGTCGGCGGCCACCGGGTCGACGCCGATGTGCCGCGAGCCGACGGCCCGACCGTCCACCTGGATCACCGACCCTTCCGCGTTCGCCGACAACCCGGGCAGTCTGCTGACCGCCCACACGCCCAGCGGGTAGAGGATCCCGGTCAGGACCGTGAGGACCAGCAGCACCCGCAGTCCCGCCGCGCTCTGCTTCAACAGCTGTTTCATGGCGTCACATTCCCGGGATGAGTCGGACGAGCAGGTCGATCAGCCAGATCCCGACGAACGGCGTGACCACGCCACCGAGGCCGTAGATCAGCAGATTGCGCCGCAACAGCGAACGAGCGCTCGCCGGGCGGTAGCGGACACCGCGCAGTGCCAACGGGATCAGCGCCACGATGACCAGCGCGTTGAAGACCACCGCGGACAGGATGGCCGAGTTCGACGAGTGCAGCCGCATGATGTCGAGCTGCCCCAGCTGCGGATACACGGTGGCGAACATGGCAGGCAGGATGGCGAAGTACTTGGCCAGGTCGTTGGCGATGCTGAAGGTGGTCAGCGCGCCCCGGGTGATCAGCAGCTGCTTGCCGATGGCCACGACCTCGATCAGCTTGGTGGGGTCGGAGTCCAGGTCGACCATGTTGCCCGCCTCCTTGGCGGCCATGGTCCCGGTGTTCATCGCCACGCCCACGTCCGCCTGGGCCAGCGCGGGGGCGTCGTTGGTGCCGTCGCCGGTCATCGCGACCAGCCGCCCGCCCTCCTGCTCCCGGCGGATCAGGGCCATCTTGTCCTCCGGCTTGGCCTCGGCGAGGAAGTCGTCCACGCCCGCGCGTCCGGCGATGGCCTTGGCGGTGAGCGCGTTGTCGCCGGTGACCATGACCGTGCGGATGCCCATGGCGCGCAGCTCGGCGAACCGCTCCCGCATGCCCGGTTTGACCACATCGGACAGTCGGACCACCCCGCGCACCACCGCGCCCTCGGCGACGACCAGCGGCGTGCCGCCCTCGGCGGAGATCCGGTCGACGATCTCGTGCACCTCGTCGGGGACCGTGCCGCCCTGGCCGGTGACCCAGTCGCGGACCGCGCTCGCCGCGCCCTTGCGGATCCGGCGGCCGCCCAGGTCGATGCCGCTCATCCGGGTCTGCGCGGTGAACGGCACGGACTCGCCCGCGCGCTCGGCCCGGGTCGGTTCCCCGGGCAGGCCATAGGTCCCGACGCAGAGTTCGACGATGCTGCGGCCTTCCGGCGTGCCGTCGGCCAGGCTGGAGAGTCGGGCGGCAACGGCGAGGTCGTCGGCGGTGGCGGTACCCACCGGGATGATCTCCGTGGCGCGGCGGTTGCCGAAGGTGATGGTGCCGGTCTTGTCGAGCAGCAGCGTGCTCACGTCTCCGGCCGCCTCGACCGCGCGGCCGGACGTGGCGAGGACGTTGCGCTGCACCAACCGGTCCATGCCCGCGATGCCGATCGCCGACAGCAGCGCGCCGATGGTCGTGGGGATCAGGCAGACCAGCAACGCGGTCAGCACGGTCACCGACTGCTGTCTGCCGGAGTAGTCCGCCATCGGCTGCAACGCCACGACCGCGAGCAGGAAGATGATCGTCAGCGTGGCGAGCAGGATGGTGAGCGCGATCTCGTTCGGCGTCTTCTGCCGTTTCGCGCCTTCCACCAGGGCGATCATCCTGTCCACGAAGGACTCGCCGGGCCGGGTGGCGATCTTCACCACGATCCGGTCGGACAGCACGGTGGTGCCGCCGGTGACCGCCGACCGGTCGCCGCCGGACTCCCGGATCACCGGAGCCGACTCGCCGGTGATGGCCGACTCGTCCACGGTCGCGATGCCCTCGACCACGTCGCCGTCGCCGGGGACCACCTCGCCCGCCTCGACCACCACGAGGTCGCCGACGGCCAGCCCGGCCCCCGGCACGGTCTCCTCGCCGCCGTCGGCACGCAACCGCCGGGCCATCGTGTCGCGTTTGGTGCGCCGCAACGACTCCGCCTGCGCCTTGCCCCGGCCTTCCGCGACGGCCTCGGCGAGGTTCGCGAACAGGACGGTGAACCACAGCCAGACCGCGACCGCGACGGTGAACCCGCTCGGCTCGGCGATCGCGAACACCGTGACCAGGATCGAACCGACCCACACCACGAACATGACGGGGTTGCGGATCTGGTGGCGTGGGTGCAGTTTGCGCAGCGCGTCGGGCAGCGAGGTGAGCAGCTGCCTCGGGTCGAACACGCCCGCGCCGACCCTGCCGGTGCTCTCCGCGTGGTGCTCGACCACGTCCGGCTTGGTTCCCGGGTCCGTGATGGTCATGCGAGTGCCTCCGCGATGGGGCCCAGCGCGAGAGCCGGGATGAAGGTGAGCGCGGCGACGAGCACGACGGTGCCGCCGAGCATGGTGGCAAACAACGGTCCGGTGGTGGGCAGCGTGCCCGCCGTCTCCGGAACCTTCTTCTGCGCCGCGAGCGAGCCTGCCAGGCAGAGCACGGCCAGGATCGGGATGAACCGGCCGAACAGCATGCACAGCCCGAGCGTGATCTGGAACCAGTCACTGGTGACCGTGATGCCCGCGAACGCGCTGCCGTTGTTGTTGGACGCCGAGGCGTAGGCGTAGAGGATCTCGGAGAGGCCGTGCGCGCCGGGGTTGTTGAGCGCGCCGGGGGTCGACGGGAGCAGCAGGGCCGCGCCCGCGCCGACCAGGACGACGACCGGCATGGCCAGCATGGCGATCGCGGCGCAGGTGACCTCGCGTCTGCCCAGCTTCTTGCCCAGGTACTCGGGGGTGCGACCGACCATGAGCCCGGCCAGGAACATGGCGATCACGGCCATGATCAGGACGCTGTAGAGGCCGGTGCCGACGCCGCCGGGCGTCATCTCGCCGAACAGCATGTTGAGCATGGTCCCGCCGCCGCCGAGACCGCTGAAGCTGTCGTGCATGGAGTTGACGGCGCCGGTCGAGGTGCCGGTGGTGGCGTTGGCGAACAATGCCGAACCGGCGATGCCGAACCGTTGTTCCTTGCCTTCCATGCCCGCGCCCGCCAGGAGCGCGGCCGGGCCGTTGGGGTGCGACTCGGCCCACCAGATGACGGTGAGCATGGCGGCCCAGATCACGCCCATGACGGAGAGCAGTACGTAGCCCTGCCTGCGGTTGCCCACGAGGGTGCCGAAGGTGCGGGTGAGGCTGACCGGGATCACCAGGATCAGGTAGATCTCGACCAGGTTCGTCCAGCCGTTCGGGTTCTCCAGCGGGTGCGCGGAGTTGGCGTTGAAGATGCCGCCGCCGTTGGTGCCGAGCTCCTTGATGGCCTCCTGGCTCGCGGCCGGGGCGAGGGCGATACGGCCTGCGGAACCGTCCGGGTTGGTCACGTCCACACCGGACTTGAGGCTCATCACCACGCCCAGCGCGACGAGCAGGACGGCCGAGATGAACGCGAGCGGCAACAGGACGCGGACGGTGCCGCGCACGAGGTCGACCCAGAAGTTGCCGATGCGGTCGGTGCCCGCGCGCGTGAACCCGCGCACCAGGGCGATCGCCACGGCCAGACCGACGGCGGCGGAGACGAAGTTCTGCACGGTCAGGCCGACCATCTGGACGGTGTGCCCCATGACCTTCTCGGGCAGGTAGGACTGCCAGTTGGTGTTGGTGACGAAGCTGATCGCGGTGTTGAACGCGACACCGACCGGGACCGGGCCGCGGTCGAAGTCGAACGGCAGCAGGGATTGCAGGCGCTGCACCAGGAACAGCAGGACCACCGAGACGGCGGAGAAACCCAGCACCGACGACGCGTATGTCTTCCAGTGCTGCTGGGCGTCGGGATCGACCCGGCCCACGCGGTAGACGGCCTTCTCGACGCGCCAGTGCTTCCCGGTCGAGAACACCCTGGCCATGTGATCACCCAGCGGCCGGTAGCCGACCGCGAGGGCGAGCAGGAGCAGGCCCGCCTGGAGAAGGCCCGCGGCGGTGGCGGACATCAGAACTTCTCCGGACGGACGAGCGCGACGAACAGGTACACGATGAGGGCCAGCGCGAGCACGCCGCCGACGATGTTCGCGGCGGTGCTCACAGGTTCCCCAGACCGCGCAGGGTGAGCGCCAGCACCAGGAAGCCGCCGATGATCAGGGCGGCGTAAACCAGGTCGGCCATCCGGTTCCTCTCTTCACCGGACCGCCCATATGGCGGTCCGACCGCAGGAGAGCGTGCACTTCCCGCGGCCGGACCTTGATGGCACCTGACGGCACCTTGACGCTGTGACCTGCCGTTCTTACGCGGTCTTGACGGTCACGTGAGCCTGGTTACCTGGTTGTCGTGACCGGCGGCTGAGTGACCGGCGGCGTAGTGGTCGGTGACAGCGTGGTGGTCGGTGCCGTGGTCGTCGGCGGCGCGCTCGACGTCGCGCTCGGTGCCTGGCTCGTGGTGCCGGGTTCCGGCGTGCTGGTCCCCGGGGTGGTGGAGGGGGCGGGCGTGCCGGTCGGGGTCGCGGAGCCGCGCGGCGGCCGGGGCACGAACGGGTTGTCGGACGTCTCCACGCAGGCGCCGCGGAGGTACTGGATCTCCGGCAGCGGGAACCGATTGCCGGGCCTGGAGGTGTCGTCGTAGTCGTGGCAGCTCGGCTGCTCGACGGTGATCGGGCTGCCCGCCTCGTCGTAGAGGTAGAAGTCCGGGATCGGCTTGCCGTCCGGGTCCACCGCGTACAGGTTGGACAGTGTGCGGCCCTCATAGGACAGTCCACTCGGGATGTACACCGGCCGGTCGTCCCGACGGGAGTGCATGGCGTTCAGGCCGACGGCGAGCAACGCGATCAACGCACCCGCCAGGAACGTGTTGGCCGCCACCGCGATCGGCAGCACCCGGCGGTCGGTGCTCGACCGGGGCCCGGCCCAGGACGCCACCGCCGCCGCGAGCACCACGACCAGCGTGCCCTCGAAGTGGCCGCTGAAGAACGCCAGCACCACGAGCGCCACCCGCAGCAGCCACCAGCCCGGCCGCAGGGACCGCACGAACACGATCACCGCGGGCGACAGCAGCGCCACGATCGCCTGCCCGCGCGCCCGCAGCCAGCGGAACTCCCGCACCGCCTCGATGTCGTCCCGGCTCAGCGCCCGCCCGACCAGCATCCACAACGCGGGCGCCACGGCGACGAGCACCATCACCGGCACCGCGTACTTCCGCGCGCTCTCATGGCCGAACGCCAGGGCCCCGCTGATGAACGCGGTCACGACGAGCAACGCGGACCCCCAGACCGCGTACCTCGCCGCCACCCACCGCGTCGGCTCGGCCCGTGGCACGGCAGGCGCCGGATACCCGCCCGCCGCCCGCAGCTCGGCCGCGTACTCCTCGGGCGTGCCCAGCCTGCGGGTCAGCTCCTCGGCCGACCCCGCCTCGTCGAGCACCTCGGCCACATGCGGCTCGACGTCCTCCATCACCTCGGACAGCTCGTCCGCGGGCAGATCGGCCAACGCGGCCCGCACCCGCCGCAGATAATCCGCCACCTCCGGGCGCGTATCGGTGCCGTTCACGCCGCCGCCCCTTTCCGCAGAATCCCGTCCATGGCGGTCGAGAACTCCCGCCACGCCTTCTCCGACTCCACCAACCGCTCCCGGCCCGCCTCGTTCATCCCGTAGTACTTCCGATGCGGCCCCTCGTCACTGGGCACGACGTACGAGGTGAGCAACCCGGCCCGGTACAACCTCCGCAACGTCCCATAGACCGAGGCGTCCCCCACCTCCTCCATGCCCCCACCCCGCAGCCTGCGCAGCACGTCGTAGCCGTACCCGTCCTCGTCCTTGAGGACCGCCAGCACCGCCAGGTCCAGCACGCCCTTGAGCAGCTGGCTGGTATCCATGCACCCTCCCCGCTATCGCGCTAGGAACACTATTACGCATAGCGCACTAGCGCGCAAGGCACTCCACTGCGGACGGCCTCGGCCAGGAGTATCAGCGAGCGAGCGGAGACCGGCCGCTCCGGCTCAGGTCGGTCCTGCGGTGTCGAACCGGATGGGTACCCGTTGTGGCGAGTCAGCCGGTGAAGCCCGCCGGATGGGGTTGGCAGCGGGGGCAGGAGAACGAGGACCGGTTCATGAACGGCTCCCGCCGAATCGGCCTACCGCACCGACGGCAGGGCAGCCCCTCCTGCCCATACGCGTTCAACGAGCGATCGAAGTACCCAGACTGCCCGTTGACGTTCACATACAACGCATCGAAGGAGGTCCCGCCGACCCCCAACGCCTCGTTCATCACATCCGTGGCGGCGGACAACAGCTCCCCCGCCTTGGCGGCCGACAGCTTGTCCGCAGGGCGGGCCCAATGCAGCCGGGCCCGCCACAACGCCTCGTCCGCGTAGATGTTGCCGATGCCGGACACCAGAGTCTGGTCCAGCAGGGCGCGCTTGATCTCCGTGTGCTTGCGGCGTAACGACGACACCGCCGCCGACAGGTCGAAGTCCGGGTCCATCGGGTCGCGGGCGATATGCGCGACCGGTACCGGCAGCAGCACCCCGTCGACCGAGGTCATCTCCTCCACCGACAGTCCGCCGAAGGTGCGCTGGTCCACGAAGCGGAGTTCCGGCCCCGAGGTGAAGCGCAGCCGGACGCGCAGGTGTTTCTCGTCCGGGGCGTCCGCGGGCTGGACGAGCATCTGGCCGCTCATGCCCAGGTGTGCCAGTACCGCCTCGCCGGAGTCCAGGTCGACCCAGAGGTACTTGCCCCGACGGCGCGCCGCCGCCATGGTCCGGCCGACCAGTCGACCGGCGAAATCGAGGTCGCCGAGCACATGGCGGCGGGTGGCGCGCGGGTGCAGGACCTCCACCGAGATGATCGTCCGACCGGCCACGTGGTCACGCAGACCCCGGCGGACGACCTCGACCTCGGGGAGCTCAGGCACCGCTGTCGTCGGACTGGATCTTCGCCGAGAGTTCGCGCCAGGCGGCCTCGGCGGCCTTCTGCTCGGCTTCCTTCTTGGTGCGGCCGTCGCCGTTGCCGTAGCTCTGGCCGTTGACCACGACGTAGGCCGTGAACTCCTTGCGGTGGTCCGGGCCCTCCTCGCGGACCCGGTACTCCGGCACGCCCAGGCCTGCCGACGCCGTCAGCTCCTGGAGGCTGGTCTTCCAGTCCAGGCCCGCGCCCAGCCGGGGGGCCTCGGTGAGCAGCGGGTCGAAGTGGCGGTGCACGACCTCGCGCGCGGTGTCGATGCCGTGTTCGAGGTAGACCGCGCCGATGACGGCCTCCATGCCGTCGGCCAGGATGCTGGCCTTGTCGCGGCCGCCGGTGAGCTCCTCGCCCTTGCCAAGCAGCAGGTGCGCGCCGAGACCGCCGTCGCCGAGACCGCGGGCCACGCTGGCCAGCGCGTGCATGTTGACGACGCTGGCGCGCAGCTTGGCCAGCTGGCCCTCGGCCAGGTCCGGGTGCGTGCGGTAGAGGTGGTCGGTGACCACTAGCCCGAGCACCACGTCGCCCAGGAACTCCAGCCGCTCGTTGGGCGGCAGGCCCCCGTTCTCGTAGGCGTACGAGCGGTGCGTCAGGGCGAGCACGAGCAGCTCGGCGTCCAGACGGACGCCGAGCGCGTCGAGCAACGTTTCCGGATCCGCCGTGGGACCCCGGGACGCCTTACCCCCCATGCCGTGGTTCTGCTTCCGGCCGGGTTACGCGGGCTGGGTGACCTGGCGACCGTCGTACTGGCCACAGGTCGGGCAGGCGATGTGCTGCGGCTTGAGTGCGCGGCAGGCCTTGTTCGAGCAGTTCACCAGGTGCACCGCAGTGGTCTTCCACTGCGAACGGCGCGAGCGGGTGTTCGAACGCGACATCTTCCGCTTGGGGACGGCCACGACTGACTCTCCTCTGACGAGCTGTTTGAGCAGGATCTGGACTGGTATCGCAGCTACTGACCCGGATCCTGTTGGAACCGCTCCTGCAGCGCGGCCCACCGAGGGTCAATGGTCTCATGCCGGTGATTCGGACCGAGATCGGCCCACTTGCCACCGCACTCCGTGCACAGCCCGGCGCAGTCCTCCGCGCACAGCGGCACGTGCGGCAACGCGAGCACGACCGCGTCCCGGACCACCGGTTCGAGGTCCAGGTGGTCCTCGACCAGCCTGCTCACCTCGTCCTCGTCGGTGGTCAGGTCGGTGGCACTGTCCGGGTAGGCGAACAGCTCGGTCAGCCCGACCTCGACCTCGTCGGTGATCGGGTCCAGGCAGCGCGAGCACTCGCCCGCCAGCGGACCGACGGCCGTGCCGGTGACCAGCACGCCCTCCACCACGGACTCCAGGAGCACGTCCAGCTCGACCTCGGCGCCCGCGGGCACCCCGATGACGCCCTCCAGGCCGATCACATGGTCGGCGGTGGCGACGCGGTGCACGCGGCGGCTGGACCCGGGTCGCCTGCCCAGCTCGCGGGTATCGATCACCCAGGGGCTGGTGAGCACCAGACGAGCGGGGCTCTTGCGGTTGGCGGACATCGGACCCTTCGCCTCGGGACACCTTCGGACGATCCGCCCGGGACACGCCCGGTCGGTTACGTGGACAGCCTGAACAGGGTACGCGATGGGCCGGTCCGGGACGAAATCGAATACCGGGTCGGTCGGCTCGCGGGGTCGGTCAGCTCTCGTAGTCGAACG
Source organism: Actinokineospora enzanensis DSM 44649 (assembly GCF_000374445.1). Classification (GTDB taxonomy): domain Bacteria; phylum Actinomycetota; class Actinomycetes; order Mycobacteriales; family Pseudonocardiaceae; genus Actinokineospora; species Actinokineospora enzanensis. Next base: position 109,170 of record NZ_KB894408.1, read on the forward strand.
GCGGGGCGTCGTAGCCCGCGGGGCCGGCGGGCACCGGCCCGCGCAGGTGGATCCGGCCCTTGCCGACGGTGCGCAGGGTGTGCGTGAGCAGGTCCTCGAACTCGGCGAGCTTGCCGTCCACATAGGCGTCGCAGTCGGCGCGCTGGCGGTTGGCCTCGTCGGCGGCCGCGTCCACGACCCTGGCCGACTCCTGGTGCGCGGTCTGCACGACCTCGGTCTGCGAGACGAGCCGGTCGCGTTCGAACCGGCCCTCCTCGACCGCGCGCTCGTAGGACTCGCGGCCCGCCTGGATCATCCGGTCGGCCTCGGTCTGCGAGCGGCCGACCAGGCTCTCGTACTCGGCGCGGCCCGCGGCCACGGTGCGGTCGGCCTCGTCCTGGGCGTCCGCGACGAGCCGGTCGGCGTGCGCGGTGGCCTCGGCGACCAGCCGATCGGCCTCGGCGCGGGCCTCGGCGACGGCCTGCTCGGCCTCCAGCCTGGCCTTGCTCAGCGTCTGCTCGGCCTGGTGCTCGGCGCCGCCGACGATCTCGTCCTTGCGGTCGAGCACGTCCTGGGCGTCGTCGACCTCGGCGGGCAGCGCGTCGCGGATCTCGTCGAGCAGTTCCAGCACGTCGCCGCGGGGCACCACGCAGCCGGAGGTCATCGGCAGCCCGCGGGCCTCCTCCACGATGGTGACCAGCTCGTCGATGGCCTCGAAGACCTTGTACACGGCTCCTCCAACCGACCCGCACTCGCCCATCCCCCTGGGCAGGACCCAGATGCTGATTTTGCCCGTCGAGGCAGCGGTCGAGGGGGACGCGCGGCGCCGGGCGTGTCCCGGCGCCGCGCGAGGTCGGCGGGGAGCGTCCGCCGGGGGGATCAAGCCGGGCGGGATCAGACGGTGATCAGGCGGAAGCTGGCGTAGTGGTCGGCGGTGTAGAAGTACTCGCCCGCGCGGCCGGTGATGATCCGGCGCGCGCCCCGGTCGCCGGAGCCGGGGGTGACCACGGTGTATTCGTGGTAATAGCCGGTGGAGCAGGCGGGCAGCAGGTGTTCGCGGTTCTGGAACACGGTGCCGTCCTGCGGGTACGGGAACGGACCACCCGACCGGATGAGCCGGTAGGTGTCGTTGGCCTGGGACGGCAGGCTGGAGAGGGCGACGCGGGTGTAGGAGGAGGTGTTCCCGCACGCGGGCTGGGCCAGGGTAGGGGCGGCGGTGCCGTACTCGATGGGGGTGGCGGCCGAGGCGGTGGCGGTGAGGCCGAGCACGCCCAAGGTGGTGAGCAGGACGGCGAGCAGGGCGTTGGCGGCCTTCGCGGCGAAGTTGCTCATTCACCGAACGTAGCTCTACCGGGTGAGCATCGGCTGTCGGTCGCGTGAACCGGCTGTGGCAGGCTGTGGATCGTGCTCATCCGCCCCGCCGCCGACGACGACGTGCCCGCGATCGTGGCCATGCTGGCCGACGACCCGCTCGGCGCGACCAGGGAGTCCCCGGGCGACCCGCGCTACGCCGAGGCGTTCGCGGAGATCGCGGCCGACGACCGGCAGCTGCTGGTGGTGGCCGAGCGGGACGGCGAGGTGGTCGGCACGCTGCAGCTGACCTTCACCCCGGGGCTGTCCCGGCTGGGCGCGGTGCGGGCGACCATCGAGGGCGTGCGGGTGCGGGCCGACCGGCGCGGCGACGGGCTCGGGCACGCGCTGATCGAGTGGGCGATCGACGCGGCCCGCGAGCGCGGCGCGATCATGGTGCAGCTGACCACGGACGCCTCACGCGAGGAGGCGCACCGCTTCTACCGGCGGTTCGGGTTCGTGGCCAGCCACATCGGCATGAAGCTGCCGCTGTAACCCCTTCGGGCCCCGGTCAGCCCTCGGCCGCGCGGTTCTCCGCAAGGCGGGCCAGCAATCGCTTGTGGACGTTGGGCGGGAGCAGGTGGGAGACCTCGCCGCCGTAGGTGGCGACCTCCTTGACCAGCGAGCTGGACAGGAAGCTGTTGAGCGGCTTGGTCGGCATGAACATGGTCTCCACGCCGGTCAGGCCCTGGTTCATCTGGGCCATCTGCAGCTCGTAGTCGAAGTCGCTGACCGCGCGCAGGCCCTTGACGATGGCCTGGATGTCGAAGCGGGCGCAGTAGTCCACCAGCAGACCCTGCCAGGAGTCCACCCGGACGTTCGGCAGGTGCTCGACGGTCTCGGCGATCAGCGCGAGCCGCTCGTCCACGGTGAACAGGCCCTTCTTGTTCTTGTTGACCAGCACCGCGACCACGACCTCGTCGAAGAGGGCGGCGGCGCGCTCGATGATGTCGAGGTGACCGTTGGTGGGCGGGTCGTAGGAACCCGGGCAGACCGCGCGCGTCATGATCCCGGACCGTAGCAGCAGGCCGGGGCCGCCACCGGTGATGTAGCGGCGCTCACGTACCGGCGTCGGGCCGGTACGCCGCCCAGTGCAGGGTGGTCTCGCCGTAGCGCTTGCTGCGGTCGGCGACCAGGTCCGCGGGCCAGCCCGGGTCACCCGTCCGGGTGGACCGCTCCACCACGACGGTCGCGTCCGGCGCCAGCCAGCCCGCGGCGAGCGCGGTGAGCACGCGCGTCAGGTCCGCGTCGGCCAGCGCGTACGGCGGGTCGGCGAAGACCAGGTCGTACGGCGCGGCCGGGGCGGTGGCCAGCACCCGGTCCACTGTCGCCTGCCGAATGTCCACCCCGGGCAGTCCGACCGTGTCCGCGTTGCGGCGCAGCACGGCCACCGCGGCCCGGTCGCTCTCCACCAGCGTGGCCAGCGCGGCGCCGCGGGAGAGCGCCTCCAGGCCGAGCGCGCCGGAGCCCGCGTACAGGTCCAGCACCCGGGCGCCGTCCAGGTCCAGCGCCGCCTCCAGGGCGCTGAACAGGGCCTCGCGCACCCGGTCCGCGGTCGGGCGGGTGCCCCGCGGCGGCACGTCCAGCCTGCGGCCCCCGGCGGCCCCGGCCACGATCCTGGTCACCGGGCCATGGTGCCCGACCCGACCGGGCGACGCGGGGACCGGGTGGGCCGGCGACCGGACGGGGCCCAGGCGCACGCAGCGTGCCCTGCCGCTGTCGGAACCTGAGTGGATCAGACCACTCAGCGGGCCGGATGGCCGCCGTGAGCAGGGAAATCGAGGTGAGGCAGAGCACATCCGCCACGCGGCTGATTCACGCCGGCCGCGAAGCGCGTAATCTCGCTCTTCCGTCCGGGAACGAAACCGTGGGAGCGCTGCGTGTCGGAAACCTCTGTCAGAGAGGCCGAGATCGCGGTCGAGCAGAAGCACATCGACATGGTCTACGCGCGCGTGGCCGAGATGCGCGACGAGGCCGAGGCGATGCGCACGCGGGGCGATGAGCTCGCCCACGGCGCGCGCAACGAGGCCGTCTTCGAGCAGGCCGCGATGCTCTTCGAGCGCGACGTGATGGTGCGGCACGCCAACCAGATCCTGCGCTCCCTGGACGCCGAGCACGAGGGCCTGGTGTTCGGTCGGCTGGACACCACCGAGGGCGAGACGATGTACGTCGGCCGCCTCGGCGTGCGCGACAACGACTTCGAGAACCTGGTCACCGACTGGCGGGCGCCCGCGGCCGCGCCGTTCTACCAGGCCACCGCCGAGATGCCGATGGACGTCATCCGGCGCCGGGTGATCCGCTCCACCGGCCAGTCGGTGGTCGACATCGACGACGACCTGCTGATGCCCGAGGCCCGGCTGGAGACCATGCCGGTGGTCGGCGAGGGCGCGCTGATGGCCAGCCTGACCAGGGCGCGCGGCGAGAACATGCGCGACATCGTGGCCACCATCCAGAAGGAGCAGGACGAGGCGATCCGGGCGCCGTGGCGCGGGGTCACCGAGATCACCGGCGGGCCGGGCACCGGCAAGACGGCGGTCGCCCTGCACCGGGTGGCGTACCTGCTCTATCGGGACCGGCGCCGGATGGGCGGCTCCGGGGTGCTGGTGGTCGGCCCCTCCCCCGCGTTCACCTCCTACATCTCCCGAGTGCTGCCGTCCATGGGCGAGGACGCCGTGGAGCTGCGCTCGCTCAGCGACGTGCTGGACGGCACCCGGGCCACCCGGATCGATCCGGCCCCGGTGGCCGCGGTGAAGGGCTCGCTGCGGATGCGCCGGGTGCTCAAGCGGGCGCTGCGCGAGGCACCCGCGGACGCGCCGACCGAGCTGCGCATCGTCTACCGGGGCGAGGTGCTCAAGCTGGACGCGCGGGACCTGGACGGGGTGCGCGCGGCCGTCCACAACGGCCGCAGACCGCCGAACCAGTCCCGGGTCGACGCGGCCGAGGCGCTGCTGGAAGCCCTGTGGCGCAAGGCGGACTCGTACGAGGACTTCCCGGTCAAGCGCGCCGAGCTGGTGCACGAGCTGGGCGAGCGCATCGACTTCCACCGGTTCGTGGTGGTGTGGTGGCAGCTGCTCGCCCCCGCCGAGGTCCTGCACCTGCTGTCCGACCGCAAACGCCTGTCCCGCGCGGCAGGCCGGGTGCTGACCCGCGCCGAGGTCGACATGGTGGCCGACTCGTGGGCCGACCCGGCCGCGGGCCCCACGGTGGCGGACGTGGCCCTGCTCGACGAGCTGCGGGTACTGCTTGGCAGGCCCCCGAAGCGCCGCAGGCGCGCCGAGCACGACCCGTTCGCGCCCGCCCCGGTCCGGAGCAACCACCGCGAGCACTACGACGAGTACTCGCACATCGTGGTCGACGAGGCCCAGGACCTCTCCCCCATGCAGTGGCGGATGGTCGGCCGACGCGGCAAGTACGCGAGCTGGACCGTGGTCGGCGACCCGGTGCAGAGCTCCTGGCCGGACCCGGCGGAGGCCCGCCAGGCCCAGGACGCGGCCTTCGGCGGCCCACGCACCGAACGGCGGCGGTTCGGGCTGCGGACCAACTACCGGAACTCGGCGGAGATCTTCGACCTGGCGGGCAAGGTCGTGCGGCACATCGCCGAGGCCGACCAGCTCCCACACGCCGTGCGCAGCACCGGCATCGAACCGACCGTGCGGGTGTGCGCGGCCTCGGAACTGCTGACTGAGGCGTTGGCGGCGGCATCGGAACTGCTGACCCAGGTGGACGGCACGGTCGGCGTCATCACCGCCACCAGCCGCGTCGACCCCACCCGCACGGCGATCACCGCCCTGTCCGACGAACGCCTGCGCGTGGTGGACGGCCTGGAGTCGAAGGGTTTGGAGTACGACGCGGTGGTCCTGGTCGAACCGAACGAACTCATCAGCGAGTCGACGACCGGGCCGCGCACGCTTTATGTGGCCCTGACCCGCGCGACCCAGCGGCTGACCGTCCTGACGACCGAACCGGGCTGGCCGGACAACTGATCCCGGCCGAGTTGTCCACAGGCAAGATCCACGCGGGCCGGGCTTTTCGGTTCGCCCCGGTAGCATTGGATCTCGGGGGATCCCCTGGCGGTTGTCCACAGGCCGCGAAACCGTCCACAGGCCGGGGCGTGGGGTTGACGGCGATGTAAGCGTGGTCCGGCATGTGGTGCAGGCGAGGTTGTGCACAACCCCCGGAAACCATCCACAGGTCCCGATCGAGCGATATTGACAACCGCCAAGATCGCCTAGGGTTCCACGTACAGGGCGGGAAGCCCCCGGGTGGGTGGGGGCGTGTCCCGGGGTGGTTTCGGGGCGGTGGAACAGGATTCGGCGCGAAAGGAGCGGGGCCGCGGCCCCGGTGGGATGCGGCCCCGCTCGGTACCGGGATCAGCTGAGGACGACGAGCAGGTCCCCACCCTCCACCTGCTGCACCGACGAGATCGCCAGCCGCGACACCGTGCCCGTCTTGGGTGCGGTGATGGCGGCCTCCATCTTCATCGCCTCGATCGTGGCGACCGTGGCACCAGTCTCGACCGCGTCACCCTCGGCCACCGCCAACGTGACCACGCCCGCGAACGGCGCGGCGACGTGGTTGGCGTTGGCGCGATCGGCCTTCTCGGCGGCAGGCAGGTCTGCCGCGACCTTGCGGTCGCGTACCTGGATCGGCCGCAGCTGGCCGTTCAGGGTCGCCATGACGGTCCGCATGCCGCGTTCGTCGGCCTCCGCGATGGCCTCCAGCTCCAGCAGGAGCGTCACACCGCGATCCAGGTGGACCGCGTACTCCTTACCCTGCTGCAACCCGTAGAAGAAGTCCTTGCTCGCCAGCACGCTGGTGTCGCCGAACTGCTCGCGGTGGGCGAGGAACTCGCGGGTCGGCCCGGGGAACAGCAGCCGGTTGAGCGTGCCGCGACGGTCGGATTCCAGGCCCGCGCGGTCGTCCTCGGTCAGTTCCGCCACGCCCTTGGGGGCCGCGCGGCCCTTCAATGCCTTGGTGCGGAACGGTTCCGGCCAGCCGCCCGCCGGGTCGCCGAGTTCGCCGTGCAGGAAGCCGATGACCGAGTCCGGGATGTCGAAGCGGCCCGGGTCGGTCTCGAACTCCTTCGGGTCGACGCCCGCGCCGACCAGGTGCAGGGCCAGGTCGCCGACGACCTTGGACGACGGCGTCACCTTGACCAGGCGGCCGAGCATGCGGTCGGCGGCGGCGTAGGTGGTCTCGATCTCCTCGAACCGGTCGCCAAGGCCGAGTGCGACGGCCTGGGTGCGCAGGTTGGACAGCTGGCCGCCGGGGATCTCGTGGTGGTAGACGCGGCCGGTGGGGGCGGGCAGGCCCGCCTCGAACGGCGCGTAGACCTTGCGCACGATCTCCCAGTACGGCTCCAGGTCCGACACCGCCTGCAGGGACAGCCCGGTCTCCCGGTCGCTGTGGTCGGTGGCGGCCACGATCGCCGACAGCGACGGCTGCGAGGTGGTGCCGGACATCGACGCCACCGCCCCGTCCACGGCGTCCACTCCGGACTGGATGGCGGCCAGGTAGGTGGCCAGCTGCCCGCCTGCGGTGTCGTGCGTGTGCAGGTGCACGGGCAGGTCGAACTCCTTGCGCAGCGCGGTGATCAGCCGCGCGGCGGCGGGCGGGCGCAGCAGGCCCGCCATGTCCTTGACGGCCAGCACGTGCGCGCCCGCGCCGACGATCTGCTCGGCCAGCTTCAGGTAGTAGTCGAGGGTGTAGAGCTGCTCGGCCGGGTCGGACAGGTCGGCGGTGTAGCAGAGGGCGACCTCGGCGACGGCGGTGCCGGTCTCGCGCACGGCCTCGATCGCCGGGCGCATCTGCTCGACGTCGTTGAGCGCGTCGAAGATGCGGAAGATGTCGATGCCGGTGTCGGTGGCCTCGCGCACGAACGCGTCGGTCACCTCCGTGGGGTACGGCGTGTAGCCGACCGTGTTGCGCCCGCGCAGCAGCATCTGGAGGCAGATGTTCGGCACGGCCTCGCGCAGCGCCGCCAGCCGCTCCCACGGGTCCTCGGCGAGGAAGCGCAGCGCCACGTCGTAGGTCGCGCCGCCCCAGCACTCCAGGGAGAACAGCTCCGGCGTGGACCGCGCGACGTGCGGCGCCACCGCGAGCAGGTCCTTGGTGCGCACCCGGGTCGCGAGCAGCGACTGGTGCGCGTCGCGGAAGGTGGTGTCGGTGACGCCCACCCGCTTGTTCTCGCGCATCCACCGGGCGAAGCCCTCCGGGCCCAGCTCGACCAGCTTCTGCTTGGTGCCCGCGGGCGCGTCCACCGTCAGGTCGACGGCAGGCAGCTTCTCGCGCGCGTCGAGCACCTTGGGCCGTTCGCCGTGCGGACGGTTGACCGTGACGTCGGCCAGGTAGCTCAGCAGCCGGGTGCCGCGGTCGGCGGAGCTGCGCGCGGTCAGCAGGTGCGGGCGCTGCTCGATGAACGCGGTGGTGACCCGGCCCGCGACGAAGTCCGGGTCGTCCAGCACGGCCTGCAGGAACGGGATGTTGGACGCCACGCCGCGGATGCGGAACTCGGCGACCGCGCGCCGCGCCCTGCGCACCGCTGAGGCGAAGTCGCGGCCCCGGCAGGTGAGCTTGACCAGCATGGAGTCGAAGTGCGCGCTGACCTCGGCGCCCGCAGCGGTGCCGCCGTCCAGCCGGATGCCGCTGCCGCCCGGGGAGCGGTAGGCGCTGATCATGCCGGTGTCCGGGCGGAAGCCCTTGGCCGGGTCCTCGGTGGTGATGCGGCACTGCAGCGCGGCGCCGCGCAGGTAGATGTCGTCCTGGGTGAGGCCGAGGTCGGTCAGCGTCTCGCCCGCGGCGATGCGCAGCTGGGACTGCACCAGGTCGACGTCGGTGACCTCCTCGGTGACCGTGTGCTCGACCTGGATGCGCGGGTTCATCTCGATGAAGACGTGGTTGCCGCGGGTGTCCAGCAGGAACTCGACGGTGCCCGCGTTCTTGTAGCCGATGTGCCTGGCGAAGGCCACGGCGTCGGCGCAGATGCGGTCGCGCAGGTCCGGGTCCAGGTTGGGCGCGGGCGCGATCTCGATGACCTTCTGGTGGCGGCGCTGCAACGAGCAGTCGCGCTCGTAGAGGTGGATCACGTTGCCGACGCCGTCGGCGAGGATCTGCACCTCGATGTGCCGCGGGTCGAGCACGGCCTGCTCCAGGAACACGGTGGCGTCGCCGAACGCGGACTCGGCCTCGCGCATGGCCGCCTCGACCGACTCGCGCAGCGCGGCCGGGTCCTCGACCCGGCGCATGCCGCGCCCGCCGCCGCCTGCCACGGCCTTGACGAAGATCGGGAAGCCGATCTCCTCGGCGGCCACCAGAAGCGCGTCCACGTCGGTGCCGGGGGCGGTGGAGCGCAGCACCGGCAGCCCGGCCTCGCGGGCGGCGGCGATGGCGCGGGACTTGTTGCCGGTCAGCTCCAGGATGTCGGTGTCCGGGCCGACGAAGGTGATGCCCGCCTCGGCGCACGCCTTGGCCAGCTCGGGGTTCTCGGACAGGAAGCCGTAGCCGGGGTAGACGGCGTCGGCGCCCGCCTTCCGCGCGGCCTTGACGATCTCCTCGACGGACAGGTAGGCGCGCACCGGGTGGCCGGGCTCGCCGATCTCGTACGCCTCGTCGGCCTTCATCCGGTGCGGGGAGTTGCGGTCCTCGTACGGGAAGACGGCGACCGTGCCTGCGCCGAGTTCGTATCCGGCGCGGAACGCCCGGATGGCGATCTCGCCTCGGTTGGCGACGAGCACCTTGCGGAACATGCGCGGTTACCTCCTGCTCCGGGAAAGAGTCGGACGACGGAGATTATCGTGGATGTCCCATCCGTCGGGAGCTTCGTCCCACGTGACGGGCCTCATCCCGAATCGATCAACCTGGGGTTCCTCCGGCCCTTGACCGGTTCCACCGGAGATTCTCCGGCCATCCACCCGCGTGGTCGATCACCCGCGGGCCCGGACCAGGCGCGCGGGATTAACGGCCGTTCACTCGGCGGGCCGCACCACGATCTCACGGACCTCACCCGACGTCGAGTCGGGGAACAGCACCCGCACCCGGTCGGCCACCATGCCGCGGGTGCCGACGTCGGTGTACTCGCCGCCGAGCCTGCCGACCGTGCGCCAGGTCCCGCTCACGTCCCGCAGCTGCACGAGCGCGCCCAGTGGCGTCCCGGCCGCGGCCAGCACCCGCACCCGGTCCACCGGGCGGGGTGCGCCGAGCGCGACGGTCGGGTCGGCGGCCCGGTGGCCGGTCTCCGGGTCGCCGTCGGCCCAGGCGTCGGCCGGGGCCGGGCGCACCGAGAACTCGCGCACCGCCAGCCAGTGCCGCTGGCCCGCGGTGGCGCGCAGCCGCAGGTACCGCACCGGCCGCGCGTCCAGGGCTGCGGACACCGAGGCCGAGCCGGGCAGCGTGCGCACGGTCTGCCAGCGGACCCCGTCCACCGAGCCCTCCAGCACGCCTGAGCGCAGGTAGTCCAGCGGCCGCGCGGCGGTGCCCATGCTCACCGCGACCGAGTCGAGCGGGCGCACCCGGCCGAGGTCGAGCACGTAGGCCGAGCCGGGGCGGGGGGCGGTGGAGCTCCAGTAGAAGGTGTCCACGTCGTCGTCGGCCATCCGGTCGGGCCCGTTGCCCGCGTAGGCGTCCGGGGCGGTGGTGGCGCGGGTCGGGCGGCTGATGCCGAGCGCGCGGTCGGAGGCCGCCAGCGCGGCGCCGACGAACCGGCCGTACTCGGCGGGGATCCGCGCGCCCGCCAGGGCCAGCCGCTCGCACCAGGCCCGGCGGTCGTCGCCGTTCGCGTGCGCCACCAGCATCCGCGCCGCGCCGCGCACCGGTTCCGCAGGCGAACCCTCGGCCCGCAGGTAGGCGTCCAGGACCGCGGCCGACCGGCGCAGGTCGGCGCCCGCGGTGTAGTCGGCCCAGAAGCCGGTGAGCGCCCCGGCCCGGTCCAGCGCGTCGGTGACCCGGGCCAGCCGGGCGTCCGGCTTGACGTAGGGGTCCGGTCGCTGCTCGGCCCGCGCGGCGCCGGGCGCCGCGACCAACGCGACGACCACGAGCGGCACGGCAACGCACAGCCGTCGGCCACCTGGGGGCACGGTCGATCCTCTCGTCTCGGGCGCGGTCACGTCCCAAGTGGTGGGTCGGCGCGTGCCCGCACATCCGGCCCCCCGGCCGGGCACACGGGCGCGATGCTGCCGGCCCCGCAGCGCCGACGCCAGTGCGCTCACCCGGACGGCCGTGCCAGTGTCCACTTGGTGGCCGGTCCCTCGACGGCCCACATGTCAAGGAGGTGACCGATCGGGCGCGGTCGACCGGGAAATGACTACGGGGTAACGAATCCGTGCGGTTGCCCGGCCGCGCGGACGCGGTCCGCGAGCGGCAGATCACGTTGACCCGAGCGGTCCAGGACCGATGTCGGGTCACCCCGGGAAGGCGTTGCCGCACAAGATGATCATGCCGTCGGCCGGGCTGGGAGCGCGCCCGCCGGGGCGGCGGCGAGCCCGGGACGCGGGCCGCTTGTCCGATCACGCTGCGTCGCCGACCGCACGCCCGCCGATCCCCCGAGCCCGCGGAGTCCGAATAGGACAGATCGGGCGGCGGGCCGGTTCGTCTACCGAGGGCGACGCTCGCCGGCGCGGGCGGGATGCCGCTCGGCGGTGCGGGTGGGACACGAGTGACACCGGGAGCGAGCGGTGGCTGTCTTTCCCACCGCGGGCCCCGCCGACCGGGTGGCGATCCCCGGGAACGGATCCACTTGGGAGATCCGGGAACGTCGAACCGGACACGGGCGGGAATCCGTGCGGCGGCGCGGACGATCAACGGCACGGCCGGGGAATTCCCTACCGAATCCCCTTCGTGTTCCGCTGCGCGAACACCGGTCGGACACCGACACCGGTTACGCGGAATTCCGCCAGGGGCGCGGGCGGATCGCGACGAAGTCGATCTCGAACCCGCGCCCGCACAGCGGATCCGACCCGGACGCGGGCAATGCGCCGCCCCCGACGGCAATCCCGAACCGTCCTGGCACGCGGAATTAACTACCTCGGCGGGTTCACTCCCGCGGTGGACATACTAAAGTGGGGCAATGCCCTCTGGTGACGCCGAGTCCACCGACCGACTTCCGCACTTCGACACCGTTCTCCGCGGGTACAACCCCCGCCAGGTCAACGAACGGGTCACCCGCCTCACCTACGACCTGCGCCACGCGTCCAAGGGCCGCGACGACGCGCAGGCGAAGGTCGCCGAGCTGACCAAGTCGCTCGGCTCGCTCCAGCAACAGCTGCTGGAGACGACCACCCGCCTGAACCGGATCAGCGCCAACCCCAACAGCACCGAGGGCATGACCGAGCGCGTCCGGTTGATGATGCAGCTCGCCGAGGAGGAGATCGCCGAGTTCAAGCGGCAGGCCGACGAGTACGGCGCCTCCACCCGCGCGGAGGCCGAGGCCTACGGCGCGAACACCCGCAAGGAAGCGGACGGGTACTCCTCGGCCACGCGCACCGCGGCCGATGACTACGCGGCGCAGACCCGGCTCAACGCCGAGGCCTACGCGAACAAGACCGCCAAGCAGGCCGACGACGCCGCCACCGGCGTGCGCGCCGAGGCGGACAAGTACGCCAAGGACCTGCGCGCCAAGCACGACAAGATGATCGGCGACCTGGAGGAGCGGCGCAGGCAGCTGGAGGCGGACTACACCCGCAACCACGCCGAGCTCGACGCCGAGTACGAGACCATGCGCGCGAACCTCGCGGCCGAGCACAAGAAGCTCATGGCCGACGCGCGCGCCGAGATCGAGGCGCAGACCAAGGCGAACGAGGCCCGTATCGCCCAGCTCCACGACGACGCCTCCGCCCACCGCGACCAGTTGGACGCGGAGGCGCTCGGCGTTCGTGAGCGGTTGGACGGGGAGTCGGCCGATCGTCGTGCCGCCGCCGAGGCGCAGGCGGACCAGGAGCTCGGCGAGAAGCGCGCGGCCGCCGAGGCCGAGCTGACCCGACGGACGGGCGAGGTCGAGGCGTCGTTGGCGGCCCGCAACGACGAGGTCGAGAAGAGCCTGGCCGAGCAGACCGCCGCCATCGAGGCCGCGTTGTTGGCGCAGACCGAGGAGACGGAGCAGGCGCTGGCCGACCAGCGGGCGTCGGCCGAGGCGGATATCAAGACCCAGCGGGATTCGGCGGAGAAGGCCGCTGCGCGGTTGGTGGCCGACGCGGAGAAGCAGAAGGCCGACACCGAGAAGTCGTTGGCTGCCGCGCGGTCTTCCGCCGATGCCGAGATCTCCGCCGCCCGGTCGGCCGCGGAGAAGGCGGCCGCGCGGTTGGTCGCGGACGCCGAGAAGAACAAGGCCGACACCGAGGCTGCCATGGCGGCTGCTCGTTCCGCTGCCGACGCGGAGATCTCGGCTGCCCGGTCGGCCGCGGAGAAGCACGCCGGGGACCTGGTGGCCGACGCCGAGGCGAAGTTGGCGGACGCCACTTCCCGGCATGAGCAGGCGGACGCGTTCGAGCGGCGGGTGTCCGAGCAGGTGAGCAGTACGTTCGCGGTGCTGGAGGAGGCCAAGCAGCATTTCGCGGAGAGCATGGCCGCGGTGCAGGCCAAGGCCGGTGCTGCTGCTTCCAAGAACGGAACTGCCCGGGTTCGGTGAGGTTTTGCTTTCAGGGGCCGTTCCTTTGTGGGGCGGCCCCTTTTATATGCGCCAGGGACGCGATTTCTGTTTCCGGCTCGCCCGGCCCGCACGGAAGATCGCAAAACAAAAGCGCCGACCGGACCCGGGTCCGATCGGCGCCGATGAAGCAAGCACTCAGCCGCGCACGACCTTGCCCGCCTTCAGGCACGAGGTGCAGACGTTCAGGCGCTTGCGCTGGGAGATGCCCAGGCGCGCGTGCACGGTCTGGATGTTCGGGTTCCAGCGGCGGTTGGTCCGCCGGTTCGAGTGCGAGACCGACTTGCCGAAGCCTGGCCCCTTGCCACAGACGTCGCACACGGCAGCCACGTCAGACACTCCTTCGCCTTGGTGTCGCCCGCCTTGGCCGCTAGCGGTGGCCGGTGGGCACGTACGAGGGCTCGGGCAGGCCCGAGCGTCTGCACAGGGTAACCGGTGCCGGGTCGGCCCTCCAAACCGGGGCGACCCGACCGGGGAAGGGGCGGGCTACCCTCGCCGGAAACCGGTGGGAGGTGGGGCGGTGTTGGAGGCGCTGGACGCGGGCCAGGTGCGCCGGTGGGTGGCGGCCTGCGTGCGGTCGCTGGACGCGCACCGGGGGGCCATCGACCGGATCAACGTGTTCCCGGTGGCGGACGGGGACACCGGGTCGAACCTGGTCGACACCTTCACCGCGGCCCTGGACGCCCTGCTGCGCGCGGACGCGCGCGAGCTGGCGGCCGCCGGTGGGGCGTTCGGGCTGGTGGCGAAGGGGGCGCTGGCCGGGGCGCGGGGGAACTCCGGGGTCATCGCCTCGCAGGTGCTGCGCGGGATGGCCGAGGCGGTGCGGGGGCTGGACGTGGTCACCGGGCCCGCGTTGCGCGCGGCGTTGCGGCGGGGGGCCGAGCTGGCGGCGCTGGCGGTGTCCGAGCCGGTGCCGGGGACGATGTTGAGCGTCCTCGACGCCGCTGCCGCCGCCGACGGTCCGGACACGCTGCACGCGGTCGCGCTGTCCGCCGCCCGCGCGGCCGCCGAGGCGCTCGACGCGACGCCCGGGCAGTTGGCCGTGCTCGCCGAGGCCGGGGTGGTCGACGCGGGTGGGCGCGGGGTGGTGGTCGTGTTGGACGCGCTGGTGGCCGTGGTGACGGAGCGGCCCGAGGCGACCGGGCACCTGGAAGTCCGGGAACCCGACGAGTCGGCTCCCGAGTGGCCGCAGGCCGAGGTGACCGCGCGGGAGGGTGGGTCCGAGCTGTACGGGTACGAGGTGATGTACCTGCTCAGCCGGACCACCGACGCGGCCGTCGAGAAGCTGCGCGGGGTGCTCGACCGGATCGGCGACTGTGTCTCCGTCGTGGGGGACGGTGATGAGCTGTGGACCGTCCATGTGCATTGCAATGACATCGGCGCCGCGATCGAGGCGGGTATCGACGCGGGCAGGCCACGGCGGATCCGGGTGGCGCGGTTCGCGGACACGGTCGCGCCGGGACGGTTCACGCGGGACCGGGCGGTGGTCGCGGCCGTGCGCGGGAGCGAGCTGGCGGAGCTGTTCCTCGCGGAGGGGGTGTCCGTGCTGCGCGTGGACGGTGCCGATCCGGACGCGTACGACCTGCTTGAGGTGATCACGAGCACGAGCGCCGCGCACGTCATAGTGCTCCCCGGGGACGCGGGCCTGATGGCGGTCGCGGACGAGGCGGCCGCGCGGGCGGTGGCGGCGGGACAGGACGTCGTGGTGGTGCCGTGCGCGTCGCCGGTGCAGGCGTTGGCGGCGATCGCCGTGCACGACCCGCGCAGGCGGGCCGGGGACGACGTGGTGGGCATGGCCGAGGCCGCCGCCGCGACCCGGCGCGGGGAGGTGATCGTGGCTGGTGAGGACGCGATCACCTGGATCGGGCCGTGTCGGGCCGAGGACGTGCTGGGGTTCGCCGACGGCGAGGTGGTGCTGATCGAGCCGGGGCCGCCGACGGCCGAGGTATTGATCCGGGCGACCGAGGCGGTGGTCGCGCGAATGCTCGCGGCGGGCGGCGAGCTGGTCACCGTGCTCTCCGGTCGGGGTGCTCCGCCGGAGCTGCCCGAGCGGCTCGGTGACTTCCTGCGCCGTGAACGACCCGACACCGACCTCACCGCGCATCCGGGCGGCCAGGCCGACTCGGTGGTCGTACTCGGACTGGAGTGACCCGGTGTCGGTGCGTAGCGGCAGAATCGGGTCATAATCGGGCCGGACGAGACGACAGGGGCGAGACCGCGACATGACGGCGTTGAGCGACCGCCTGGACCGGGTGGTGGGCAAGAAGTCCGCGGACGCGCTCGCCACCGCGTTCAAGCTGGAGACCGTGGGCGACCTGCTGCGGCACTACCCGCGCCGGTACGCCGAGCGCGGCCAGCTGACCGATATCGCCGGGCTGGAGGTCGGCGAGCACGTCACGGTGATGGCGAAGGTCGTGTCGGTGAACAAGCGGCAGATGAAGACCAAGCGCGGCTCGCTGGTGGAGGTGTCGCTCACCGACGGCAAACGCTCGCTGGACTGCGCGTTCTTCAACCAGCCGTGGCACGTCGACAAGCTCAAGCCGGGGATGAGCGCGCTGTTCGCGGGCAAGGTCACCGCGTTCCGCACCAAGCTGCAGCTCGCCAACCCGGACTACCAGCTGCTCGACGGCGACACCGACGCGGACGGCGCGGACGTCCCGGCGGTGGAGGAGTTCGCGGGCGGGCTGATCCCGGTCTATCCGGCCTCGGCGAAGATCCAGTCCTGGCAGATCGCCCAGTGCGTGCAGCAGACGTTGACCATGCTGGACGCGATCGAGGACCCGTTCCCGGACGAGCTGCGCGCCAAGCTCGGACTGCCCGGCTACGAGGAGTCGGTGCGCTCGATCCACCGCCCCGCGGAGTGGTCCGACCTGGAGACCGCGCGCACCCGGTTGAAGTGGGACGAGGCATTGTCCGTGCAGCTGGCGTTGGCGCAGCGGCGGCGCGCGGCCGAGGCCCGGCCCGCGCCGGAGTGCCCGCCGAAGCCGGGCGGCCTGCACGACGCGTTCGACGCGCGGCTGCCGTTCACGCTCACCGCCGGTCAGGTCGAGGTGGGCGAGGCCATCGCCGCCGACCTGGCGGGCAGCCACCCGATGAACCGGCTGTTGCAGGGCGAGGTCGGCTCCGGCAAGACGATCGTGGCGCTGCGCGCGATGCTCCAGGTGATCGACTCGGGCAGGCAGGCGGCGATGCTCGCGCCCACCGAGGTGCTCGCCGCGCAGCACGCCCGCTCACTGCGGGAGCTGCTCGGCGACCTGGGCCAGGGCGGCGAGCTGGGCGCGGCGGACGCCGCCACCCGGGTCACGCTGCTCACCGGCTCGCTGAACACCGCGCAGCGAAAGCAGGCCATGCTGGACGCGGCGAGCGGCGCGGCCGGGATCGTGGTCGGCACGCACGCGCTGATCCAGGACAAGGTGTCGTTCGCCGAGCTGGGCCTGGTGGTGGTGGACGAGCAGCACCGGTTCGGCGTGGAGCAGCGGGACGCGCTGCGCGGCCGGGCCGGGGCGAACCTGAGCCCGCACGTGCTGGTGATGACCGCCACGCCGATCCCGCGCACGGTCGCCATGACCGTCTACGGCGACCTGGAGACCTCCGCGCTGCGCGAGCTGCCCGCGGGCCGCTCCCCCATCGCCACCACCGTCGTGCCGGTCGCGGAGAAACCGGCCTGGCTGGACCGGGTGTGGCAGCGGGTGCGCGAGGAGGTCGCGGGCGGTCACCAGGGTTACGTGGTGTGCCCGCGCATCGGCGACGAGGAGGACGGTCCGGGCGGCAACGACGACCGCCGACCGCCGCTGGCGGTGCTGGACGTGGCGGCGGAGCTGTCCGCAGGCCCGCTCGCCGGGCTGCGGCTGGGCATCCTGCACGGGCGGCTGCCCGCCGACGAGAAGGACACCGTGATGCGGGCCTTCGCCGCCGGGGAGATCGACGTGCTGGTGGCCACCACGGTGGTCGAGGTCGGCGTGAACGTGCCCAACGCCACCGGCATGGTCATCCTGGACGCCGACCGGTTCGGTGTCAGCCAGCTGCACCAGCTGCGCGGCCGAGTCGGCCGGGGGTCGGCGGCGGGGGTGTGCCTGCTGGTCACCGAGATGCCCGGCGGCACGTCGACCCGGGACCGGCTGGACGCCGTTGCGTCCACTTTGGACGGCTTCGAGCTGGCCAGGATGGACCTGGAGCTGCGCCGCGAGGGCGACATCCTGGGCGCCTCGCAGTCCGGCGCCAAGTCCGGGCTGAAGATGCTGTCACTGATCCGCGACGAGCAGGTGATCGCGGACGCCCGCGTGGTGGCCCAGGCGCTGGTCGCCGACGACGCGAAGCTTGCCGCGTTCCCCGGACTGGCCCACATGGTCCACCAAGTCGTCGACTCAGACCGCGCCGAATATCTGGAAAAAGCCTAGGGATTTTGACCGTGTGGGTGACTCTACGGCTGCACTGCCTGCGCCAACAGGGCGCGTCCGACCACTTCGGACACTGTCTGGAGTGGACCGGTGCCCACGTCGTGCGGCTGGGTCAGCGCCACGTACACCGGGCGGTCGACGACGAACCAGGTGGACGAGGTCTCCCCGTCGACCGGCAGCCACTGCACGCCGGACACCGCCCGCAGCGCCGAGTCCGGCGCCAGCTCCGGCGGTTTCCCCAGGCCGCAGCGCAACACCACCGGATCCCCGACGCGGTCGCCCCAGGCGACGGCACCCTGCGGGGCCGGGTCCATCAGCGGCAGCTTCGCCAGCGGCTTGTCCCCGTTGGGCAGCTCGGCGGGCAGCGCGGCGAGCAGGGCCGCGCACTCGGCGGACCCGGCGGTCGGCGCGTCCACCGGCACCAGGCCGACGGGACCGGAGCGCTCGGCGGGCTCGTCTGCCCCGGGCAGCAACCGGCTGGCCACCACCACGCCGACGGCCAGCACGCCCGCGAGCACCGCGCCGGTGACGACGGCGGTGCGGGACGGGCCGGTGCGGGTCTGCTCGCTCACCCGCCCACTAGACCACGGCTCAGAGGTGCACCACCGGGCAGGTCAGCGTGCGGGTGATGCCCTCCACGTTCTGGATGCGGGCGACGACCAGCTGGCCGAGCAGGTCGACGTTGTCCGCCTCGGCGCGCACGATGACGTCGTACGGCCCGGTGACGTCCTCGGCCGTCGTGACGCCCGCGATACCCGAGATCTCCGCGGCCACCGCCGCGGCCTTGCCGACCTCGGTCTGGATCAGGATGTATGCGTGGACCACGGCGCGCCCCTTCGCGGCTAGGAGTCCCCAAGAGGTAGGAACGTGTCCAGCAACGTACCCCAGTTGCGTTTCATTGGGGATTCCGAATGTCGGTGATCGGAGGAAGCAGTGAGCCCGAACACGCCTGATGGCGCGGAAACCGTGGCCCAGGTAGGCGAGTTCGGTCTCATCGACCGGATCACCCGCGGCAGACCGCAGCCGCGCACCACGGTGGTGGGCCCCGGCGACGACGCCGCGGTGGTCGTCGCCGCGGACGGCCGGGTGGTGGCCAGCACCGACGTGCTGGTGGAGGGGGTGCACTTCCGGCTCGACTGGTCCAACCCGGACCACGTCGGCCGCAAGGCGGTGGCGGTGAACCTGGCCGACATCGCCGCGATGGGCGCGGTGCCCACGGCGGTCCTGGTGGGCCTGGCCTGCCCGGCCGAGACGGACGCCGAAGTGGTGGAGGGGCTGACCGCGGGCATGTGGCAGGAGGCCGCGCGGGCCAGGGTCGGGGTGGTGGGCGGCGACATGACCCAGTCCCCGACCCTGGTGATCTCGATCACCGCCTTGGGGGACCTGCAGGGGCGCGAGCCGGTGACCCGCGGTGGCGCGCTGCCCGGTGACGTGGTGGCGGTGGCGGGCAGGCTCGGCTGGAGCGCGGCCGGTCTCGCCGTGCTGGGCCGCGGTTTCCGCTCCCCGGTGAGCGTCGTGGGCGCGCACCGCTTCCCGGAGCCCCCGTACCCGGCGGGCCCGTTGGCCGCCGACGCGGGCGCCACCGCGATGATCGACGTGTCCGACGGCCTGCTCGCCGACCTAGGCCACATCAGCGCCGCGTCCACGGTCGCCATCGACGTCCGCACCGAGCTGGTCGAGGTGCACCAGCGGCTGGTCGACGTCGCCTCCGCGCTCGGCGGCGACCCCCGGCACTGGGTGCTCACCGGCGGCGAGGACCACGCGCTGGCCGCCACCTTCCCCGACCCGGCGGGCGTCCCGGACGGCTGGCGGGTGATCGGCACCGTCGCCCGGGGCAGCGGCGTGACCGTGGACGGGGCCCCGTACGCGGGCGCCACCGGCTGGCAGCACTGGCGCTGACCCCGCCCGGGGTGGGTGACAATCGGGGCGTGCGCATCGAGATCCGCGAATACGACCACCCCGACTCGGTCAAGCTGATCGCCGAGGTCCAACAGGAGTACGTCGTCCGCTACGGCGGCATCGACGACACCCCGGTGGACCCCGCCGAGTTCGCCCCGCCGCACGGCCTGTTCCTGGTCGGCTACCTGGACGAGGTCCCGCTGGCCTCCGGCGGCTGGCGCGCGCACGGCGACGGCGTCGCGGAGATGAAACGCCTGTACGTCAACCCGACCGCGCGCGGCCGGGGCCTGGCGCGGGCGATGCTCGCCGAGCTGGAACGCACGGTCGTGGCCGCGGGCCACCACCGGGTCATCCTGGAGACCGGCATGGCCCAGCCGGAGGCCATCGCCCTCTACGGGTCGTCCGGCTACACGGCCATCGACCCGTTCGGCCACTACGCCGACTCCCCGGAGTCGCGGCACTTCGGCAAGTCCCTGCCCGGGTGATCCCGGTCTCCACCAGGGTGAGTAGGGTGACCGGCCGTGGCACGACCGTTGACCGAGATCGTCGAATCCGGGTGGGCCGAGGCGCTGGCGCCCGCCACCGACAAGATCACCGCCATGGGCGAGTTCCTGCGCGCGGAGATCGCCGCCGGGCGGCGCTACCTGCCCGCCGGGGAGAACGTGCTCCGCGCGTTCCAGCAGCCCTTCGCGGACGTGCGGGTGCTGATCGTGGGCCAGGACCCGTATCCGACGCCGGGGCACGCGGTGGGGCTGTCGTTCTCGGTGGCGCCGGATGTCCGGCCCATTCCGAAAAGCCTGATCAACATCTACAAGGAGTATGTGGAGGACCTGGGGCATCCGACGCCGTCCAATGGGGATCTGACGCCTTGGGCCGAGCATGGGGTGCTGTTGTTGAACAGGGCTTTGACGGTGGAGCCTGGGAAGTCCAACTCGCACCAGGGGAAGGGGTGGGAGGAAGTGACGGAGCAGGCTATTCGGGCGTTGGCGGCTCGCGGGGGGCCGTTGGTGGCTATTTTGTGGGGGCGGAACGCGCGTAATCTGCGGCCGATGCTCGGGGCGGTGCCTGCTATCGAGTCGGCGCATCCTAGTCCGTTGTCGGCGCGTAGTGGGTTTTTTGGGTCTCGGCCGTTCAGTCGGGCCAATGAGTTGTTGGTGGAGCAGGGGGCTGAGCCGGTGGACTGGAAGCTGCCCTGAGGTTCCGGGTCACCGACCCGTGTCCTCGGGCCGGTTTCTCTTTCGAGGGATTCGCTCGGCCGCGCTTGCCGATCCTCCCGCGCTTCGCGCGGAATGATTCGTGGTGGAGGATTGGCCGTCGTGGCTGGTCGCCCTGGCCAGAAGGGACAGTAAGGACGGGATAGTGGTGGTCAGCTGGGTGCGCGAGCAGGCCGCGTAGCCGAGGGCGACGCCGAACCAGGTGGGGCGGGCGGCGTGGTGGCGGGCCAGGCCGTCCAGGAGGATGCCGTGGGTGTGGCCGTCGGTGATGAGGGTGCGTTCGGCTTCGGCGGTGGGGACAGGGATGACGAGGTGGGCGCCCGCGTCGTCGCCCAGGTAGGGGATGTCGGCCTGGATGAGGGCGTCGACCAGGAGGGTGCGGCGGTCGGACAGTTCGCGGCGGAGGCGGCGGAGGTGTCTGCCCAGGTCGCCGTTTCTGGCCAGTTCCACCAGTACCAGCTGTCCGGCGGCTGCGGGACTCGTACCGGTGGCGTCGCGGTAGGCGAGGACGGCGGCGATGATCGGGGGTGGGGCGACCATCCAGCCGATGCCCAGGGCGGGGGTGAGGATCTTGGACGTGGTGCCCAGGTGCACCACGACATCGGGGGCGAGCGCGGCCAGCAGGGGTAGTGGGGCGACGTCGTAGCGGAGTTCGCCGTCGTAGTCGTCCTCGATGACCAGCCAGCCCTCGCGGCGGGCGCGGGCGACCAGTTCGACGCGGCGGGCGGCGGACATGCGTCTGCCCAGTGGGTATTGGTGCGCGGGTGAGCAGTAGACGACCTTGGTGCCTGCCGGGACGGCGCCGGGCAGAAGACCGTCGGCGTCGACCGGGGCGGGGAGGACGCGCAGGCCTGCGGCGCGCATGGTGTCGACCGCGCGCTGGTAGCCGGGTTCCTCGACGGCCACCACGTCGCCGCGTTTCAGGACGGCGGCGGCGAGTTCGGTGACGGCGGCGGTGGTTCCGCTGGTGGCCAGTACCGACTCGCCCTCGCCGTCGGCGAAGCCGTCCAAGGCCTCGTTCACGCGGAGGCCGCGGTGCCGCAGCAGGTGTTCGGCGATGACCGCGCGGTAGCCTGCCAGGCCTGCCCGGACGGGACGGGACATCGGGCCCGCGTCGGCGGCGCCCCGCCAGGCGCGACGCCACGCGGAGCGGTCGATGCCCTCCACCCAGGGGGAGCCGGGGCGCAGGTCGACTGCGGATCCCTCGTCCGCGCCGGTCGGTACGACGCGGGGGCGGGCGCGGGGTGAGCCGGGGGGCGCGGTGGTGACATAGGTGCCCGAGCCGTGCTTGCCGGTGATCCAGCCTTCCGCGTGCAGCTGCTCATAGGCGGCGGCGGTCACGGTCCGGCTGACGTTGAGTTGGACGGCCAGGGCGCGGGTCGACGGGAGTCGGTCACCGCTGCGGAGTCTGCCGTCGCCCGCCGCCGCGCGGAGCTCCTCGGCCAGCTGGACCGCGAGGGGGGTCGGGGACGCGCGGTCGAGGATCACCGGCAGGGCGGGGCTCTCCGACACCAGTGGCCTCCTGAAATCGCCGAGCTGTGGCCCTGTCAGGATGCCACTGTCGGCGGTCAGCATGACAGGCATGACCACTGACGTCCCAGCCCAGGAGCTGTCCCCCACTCCCCGCAGCACCATCCGCCGGGGTTCCGAGCGCGCGCGGGCCGACCGGGCCGAGCTGTGGGCGGTGCTGGACGCGGGGCTGGTCTGCCACCTGTCGACGGTGGTCGATGGCGCGCCGCTGGTCCTGCCCACCGGCTACGGCCGGGACGGCGACACTCTCTACCTGCACGGTTCGACCGGCGCGCGCAGCCTGCGTGCGGCTGCCTCCGGTATGGAGGTGTGCGTCGCGGTGACACTGCTCGACGGCGTGGTCTACGCGCGGTCGGTGTTCCACCACTCGATGAACTACCGCTCGGCCGTGATCCACGGCACCGCCGTGCGGATCGACGACCCGGACGCCAAGATGCACGGCCTGCGCGTGCTCACCGAGCATCTCGCCCCCGGCTCGTGGGACCACACCCGGCTGCCCAACGCCAAGGAGTTCGCGGCGACCGCCGTACTGGCGCTGGACCTGTCCGAGGCGGCGGTCAAGGTGCGCTCCGGCCCGCCCGGGGACGACCCGGCGGACGAGGCCACCGACCTGGTGTGGGCGGGTGTGCTGCCGATCCGCCAGGTGTGGGGCGAGCCGCAGTCGGCGGCGGCGCACGCCGTCCCGGCGCACGTCACCGCGCGGGCGGCAACGGCTCCAGACCGGTGACCGGGTCGATGCGGTAGTTGCGCATGGCCGGGCGGTTCGACCGGTAGACGTGCACGCTCACCGCCGGGTCGGGCGAGTCGTTGCGCACCTGGTGCACGTAGCCCGGCCCGAACACGCGGGACTGCCCGGCGGTCAGCGTGTGCAGCACCTCGGCGGCCCGGCCGGGCACCGCGACCCGCTCGGTCAGCGTGCCGCTCACCACGGTGAACGCGCCCGTGGCGAAGGAGTGGTCGTGCAGGTCGGTGCCCTGGCCGGGCAGCCAGCTCAGCAGCCACACCTCTTGGTCCTCGGTGCGCTCGACCAGCGCGGCGAACCGCTCGACCGGGTCGTAGCGCAGCAGCCGCGCCCAGCGGGCACGGTCCAGCGCGTACTCGCGGGCGGTCAGGACGGGGTGCGCGGTGGCCGGGGTGGCGGCGAGCGCGACGGTGTTGGGCGGCACGGCGAACATGCGGGATCTCTCGATCTCTTCGAGGTGCGGACGGCCGAAAGCCGGAACGGCTCTGGAGAGAAGAACGCTGCGGGACACGCGAACTCATACGGCCCGTCGACGCGGGCCTGATGGGATGAGTCGGATCACCGACAGAGACAGCAACAGCGCGCGCCGCCGACCCGGCCGAGGTCGAGACCCCGTCGGTCGATACCGGCGCTGCGCGTCACGCCGCACAGCGAACCAGGCCGGAATACCGGGGTCAACCCCGCCCATCCAGTGGGAAGATCCCTCGCGGCGCAGGTCACGGCGGTGCCCGCGCCCCCGACACCAAACCACCGCGCTCGCTGCGCCGAATGCACCGCGATGTCCGACAGGCATGCCGGCACGCGGGGAGAGGGTTCCCGGTGGCCGGTCGACGAGAGCGGGTGGGCATGGCCGAACGGGTTCGGCGGATCGCGGGCGGGGCCGGGACCGAGCAGGTGCCGCCCGAACCCGAGGCCCTGTTGCTGCTGGTGGCGCGCGGGGACGAGGGCGCCTTCGAGCGGCTGTACGACCTGGTGTCGGGGCCGGTGTTCGGCCTGGTCCGGCGGATCGTGCGGGACCCGGCGCAGTCGGAGGAGGTGACCCAGGAGGTGCTGTTGGAACTGTGGCGCACCGCCGCGCGGTACAGCCCGGACCGGGGCAGCGCCATGACCTGGGTCATGACCCTGGCACACCGTCGCGCGGTCGACCGGGTGCGGTCCGCGCAGTCGGCCACCGACCGGGAGGACCGAGCGCACCGACGCGAGGCCACCAGACCGTTCGACGAGGTGGCCGAGCAGGTGAGCACGCGGCTGGAACACGAACAGGTGCGCCGCTGCCTGTCCTCGCTCACGGATCTGCAGCGGGAGTCGGTGGAACTGGCCTACTACCGGGGGCTGACCTACCGGGAAGTGGCGGAACTGCTGGACACCCCGCTGGGGACGATCAAAACCAGACTGCGGGACGGCCTCATCCGCCTGCGCGACTGCCTGGGGGTGGCCCGATGACCGCCGACATCCACGCGCTGACCGGCGCCTACGCCCTGGACGCGATCCCGGACGTGGAACGCGCCGCGTTCGAGCGCCACCTGGCCGAGTGCGACTCGTGCGCGCAGGAGGTCCGTGAGCTGCAGGCCACTGCCGCCCGGTTGGGCTCGGCGGCCGCCGTACCGCCGCCGCCGGAGCTGAAGGCCCGTGTTCTCGCGCGTGTCTCCCAGGTTCGCCAGCTGCCGCCGGTGGTTCTGCCCCGACAGGGCAGCCGGTCGTGGCCGCTGCGGGCTACCGGGTTCGCGGCCGCCGTGCTGTTGGTGGTGTCGGTGTCGCTCGGGGTGCTGTTGGTTCGGAGCAACAGCGACCTGGACTCGGAGCGGACGCAGAACAGTGCGCTGACGGGGCTGTTGTCCGCTTCCGATGCCCGGATCGGCTCCGGGACGGCGGCCGGTGGGACCAATGCCACGATCGTGGTGTCCCGGTCGCGGGGGCAGGTCATGGTGATGGCCGATCATGTGCCGCCCGCGCCCGCGGGGAAGGTCTATCAGGGGTGGCTGATGGGCGAGGGCGAGCCCCGCTCGCTCGGCCTGCTCAACCCGGACGCGGCCGGTCGCATGTCCATGTTGGACAGCCGGGACCTGTCGGGCGCCCGGCAGTTCGGGATCAGCGTGGAGGCGGCGGGCGGATCGACTACGCCGTCCAGCGACATCATGATGAGTATGGCGCTGCCCGGGTAGGGACTGCTCGCCTGCGGCACCGCGCGGGTTTGTGCGGGTGGAATGACTTTGCGTGGGCCCCTCGGGACCCACGCAAAGTCATTCCGTCAGCCCTGCTCCAGCGCCGCCAGCACATCGGCCACCAGGTCGTCGGCGTCCTCACACCCGCACGAGAACCTCAACAACCCCTCCCCCACCGGATCCCCCCACTGCGCCCGTCGATCCGCGTTCGAGTGCAACCCCCCGAAGCTCGTCATGGCCGACACCCACCGTGCGGACGCCACAAACTTCTCCGCGGCAGCGGCCGACTCAAGCTCGAACGACACCACTCCCCCGAACCGCCGCATCTGCCGTGAAGCCACCGCGTACGAGGGGTCATGCGGCGACCCCGGCCACCGCACCCACCGAACCCGGGGGTGCGCACGCAACACCTCATATACAGCCGCGGCGTTCTCCGCCTGCCGCGCCAGCCGGAGATCCAACGTGCCCAGCCCCCGATGGGCCAACCATGCCTCGAACGGACCAGGGATCGCCCCGCTGACAGTGCGCTCCGCGCGCAGTCTGTCGATCAACGACACATCGGCGGTACTCACATGGCCCAACAGGACATCGCTGTGCCCGGACAGTGCCTTCGTGTCGCTGGCCAGGGTGATGTCCGCGCCGAGCTCCAACGGCCGCTGCCCCAACGGCGTCGCCGTCGTGTTGTCCACCGCCACGAGGGCGCCCGCCCGGTGCGCGAGCGCGGACACCGCCGCGATGTCGCAGACGTCGAGGCCCGGGTTGGACGGTGTTTCCAGTAACACCAGGCGCGCGCCGGAAACCATGTCCTCGGTCCACCGCGCGGCCGTGGGAACCTCGCGGACGGTCACCTCCAGGTGGTCCCGGACGTAGGACCGGATCAGGAAGTAGCCGTCCGCCGGGAGGACCACCGTGTCACCCGTGCGGAGAACCGTCCGCAGCACGGACGAGACCGCCGCCATCCCCGAGGCGTACACCACGCACTCGCCGCCGTCCAGGTCGCCGATGGCGGATTCCAGGGCCTGCCAGGTGGGGTTGGCCGCGCGGCCGTAGAAGTCCGGGCCGCCCAAGTGGAACTGCGAGGTCAGCACCGGCTGCGGCGGCACCGGACCGCCCGGCACCCCGGCGGGCTGGCCCGCGTGCACGCAGCGGGTTCCGTCGCCGGTCACCGTTCCGGCCTCAGTTTGCGGCCGATGAGCTGGCCCGCCATCTCGTGCGGGTCGAAGCCGTCGTGGCAGACGCGGTGCACCACCTCGGTGATCGGCATCTCCACACCGTGCCGCACGGCCAGTTCCCGGATGGACGAACAGGACTTCACGCCCTCGGCGACCTGTCCGCCCACCGCGGCCTGGGCCTGGGTCATGGTCTCGCCGCGGCCGAGCCGGGCGCCGAAGGTGCGGTTGCGGGAGAGCGGCGACGAGCACGAGGCGACCAGGTCGCCCAGGCCCGCCAGGCCCGCGAAGGTCATCGGGTCGGCGCCGAGGGCCGCGCCAAGCCTGCCGATCTCGGCCAGGCCGCGGGTCATCAGCGTGGCCAGGGTGTTGGCGCCGAAGCCGAGGCCGTCGGCCATGCCGCAGGACAGCGCGATGACGTTCTTGCCCGCGCCGCCGAGCTCGCAGCCGACCACGTCGGTGATCGTGTACGGCCGGAAGTAGCCGGTGGTGCAGGCGCGCTGCACGGCGACCGCGCGGTCGTGGTCGCGGCAGGCGATGACGGTGGCGGTCGGCTGCTCCGCGGCGATCTCCTTGGCCAGGTTGGGCCCGGACACCACGGCGACCTGGTCCTCGGCCACCCCGGTGACGTCCACCACGACCTCGCTCATCCGCTTGAGCGTGCCCAGTTCCACGCCCTTGGCCAGGCTCACCAGGGTGGCGTCCGGCCGCAGCAGGCCGCGCCACGCGGTGAGGTTGTGCCGGAGCACCTGGCTGGGCACCGCGAGCACGACCGTGTCCGCGCCGTCCAGCGCCACCCGCGGGTCCGATGTGGACCTCAGGGTGCCGGGCAGCCGGACACCGGGCAGGTAGGCGCCGTTGACCCGGGTCTCGGCGATCTCCTCGGCCAGGTCCCGGCGGCGCGCCCAGAGGGTGATCTCGCGGCCGGTGTCGGCCATCACCTTGGCGAACGTGGTGCCCCACGATCCCGCGCCCATCACGGTGATCCCGCCGCCCGCGGTGGACACGGTCAGCTCGCCCCGTCGCCCGCGGCAGGATCGACCGACCCGGTGGACCCGGTCGGCTCGGCAGGCTTGGCGGACTTGGCCGGTTCAGTTGACGCAGCCGGTTCAGTGGACACGGCCGGTTCAGTTGACGCGGCAGGTTCGGCGGGCTTGGGGCGCCGGGGCGGGCGGTAGAACTCCTCGGGCGCGGTCTCCCCGCGCACCTCGGCCAGCAGTGCTCGCACCTCGGTCATCAACAGGTAGGTGACGTCGCGCAGCAACCGGTTGGTGACCGGCTGCCCGCGGTAGGCGGACAGGTCCACCGGGTCGCCGACCAGCGTGACGACCTCCTTGCGCGGCAGCGGGCGGAACTTCTTCGTGTATCCGTCCCAGATCCTGTTGGTGCCCCAGCGCGCGGCCGGGATGACCGGCGCGTCGGTCTCCAGCGCCAGCCGGGCGACGCCGGTGTGCGGGCGCATCGGCCAGCCGTCCGGGTCCTTGGTGATGGTGCCCTCGGGGTAGATGAGCACCAGTTTGCCCTCGCGCAGCGCGTCGTGCGCGGCGCGCAGGCTGTCCCGGGCCTCCGCGGCGCCGCGGTAGACCGGGATGCCGCCGGACCCGGCGAGCATCTTCCCGAACACCGGCACCTTGAACAGGCTGTCCTTGGCCATGAACCGGGGCACCCGCCCGTTGCGGTGCACCATCACCGCGTCGTTGGGCGGGTCCAGGTGGGAGATGTGGTTCATCACCAACAGGCCCGCTCCCTCCCGGGGCAACTTCTCCGCGCCGCGGTAGGTGCGCTTGCCCAGCCAGCTCAGCGGGTAGAACACGACCGCGGCCGCGCCCACCCAGAACCCGCCCTTCTCCCGCTTGCCCAAATCCGAACTCCCATCCGTCCGAGAACACCGGTGCCGACCTGGTGAGTCTTCCTGGCGGGTCCGGCGGCGGTCCAGACGGGGTGGTCGCGCGTGCACCGGATCGGGGACGGCCGGCAGTATCGGACGGGTGGGGAGCCTGGTGGGTCTGGTCGTGCCGGTGAAGCACCTGGACCGGGCGAAGTCCCGGTTGCGTGGCGCGGTCCCGGGCGGCGCGGTCGAGCACCGCGCGCTGGTGCTGGCCGTGGTGACGGACACGGTCACCGCCGCGCTGGCCGCGCCCGGGGTGGGTCGGGTGCTGGTGGTGTGCGAGGACGAACGGGTGGTGGCCGCGTTCGCGGGCACCGGCGCGGAGTGCGTGGACGAACGCGGCCTGCCCGGTCTGAACGCGGCGCTGCGCTTCGGCGCCGCGCGGCTGCGCGCGGACGATCCGACGGGTGTGGTGGGAGCGTTGCAGGCGGACCTGCCCGCGCTGCGGCCCGAGGACCTGGCGGCGGCGGTGGCCGAGGCCGACGGCAGGCGCGCGTTCGTGCCGGACCGTCCGGGCACCGGCACCGCGTTGTTGTTGAGCGCCCGGGGAGCGGCGCTGTCGCCCCGGTTCGGCGCTGGTTCGGCGGCGGCGCACGGGGTCGACGCGGTGCGCGTGGCGGAGGCGGCCGCTCGACTGCGTTGCGATGTGGACACCCCGGGTGACCTGCGGCTGGCACAGGCCCTCGGACTGGGCAGGCGGACCGCCCGGCTGGTGCTCGCCACAGCCGATCCGGCCTGATCACCGGGGTCGTCGAGGGGTCGACACGCGGAGAATTCACGGTCGTGTAGCCCGCGGGGATGCGCTATTCCGGCCGCGGTGCATGACAATGGGAACCGTGAGCACGGAGAGCACCCAGGCCCGGGACCAGGCCCCAGCGACCAGCACCGACGACGCCGACGCCGGATCGGCGGGCGGCACGCCGGAATCGCGCGGGGTGCCCTCCCCGCCGCCCGCGGTCACCCCCGCTGCCGCGGCCACCGACCTGCCCGACGACCGCTACCTCAACCGCGAACTGTCCTGGTTGGACTTCAACGCCCGGGTGCTGGCGCTGGCCGAGGACGCCTCGCAGCCGCTGCTGGAGCGGGCCAAGTTCCTGGCCATCTTCGCCTCGAACCTGGACGAGTTCTACATGGTGCGGGTGGCCGGGCTGAAGCGGCGGAACGAGACGGGCCTGTCGGTGCGCAGCGCGGACGGCCTGACCCCGCGCGAGCAGCTGGCCTACATCGCCAAGCGCAACCAGGAGCTGGTCGACCGGCACGCGCGCACCTTCGAGGAGCAGGTGCGGCCCGCGCTGGCCGAGCGCGGCATCCGGATCCTCACCTGGACACAGGTCACCGACGAGGAGCGCGGCAGGCTTTCCACCTACTTCCGGGAGCAGGTCTTCCCGGTGCTGACGCCGCTCGCGGTGGACCCGGCGCACCCGTTCCCCTACATCTCCGGCCTGTCGCTGAACCTGGCGGTGACGGTGCGCGACCCGGAGGGCGGCACCGAGCGCTTCGCCAGGGTGAAGGTGCCGGACAACGTGCCGCGGCTGGTGCCCATCGACCGCAGCGCGGACGAGCAGGTGGCGATCTTCCTGCCGCTGGAGGAGCTCATCGCCGCGCACCTGGACTCGTTGTTCACCGGCATGGACGTCACCGAGGTGCACGCGTTCCGGGTGACCCGCAACGCCGACCTTGAGGTCGAGGAGGACCGGGACGAGGACCTGCTCAAGGCACTGGAGCGGGAGCTGGCGCAGCGCCGGTTCGGACCGTCGGTGCGGCTGGAGATCGCCGCCGACATGAGCGAGCACATGCTGGAACTGCTGCTGCGCGAGCTGGAGGTGCACCCCGGCGACGTGGTCATCGTGCAGGGCGGGGAGAACACCGACGAGCACGCCGACTCCGCCGAGGACGAGGACAGTGACACAGCGGACCGGGACACAGCGGACCGGGACGCCCCGCGCAGGCGCGGACGCGCGCTGCTGGACCTGTCGTGCCTGTGGCAGATCTACGGCGTGGACCGCAAGGAGCTCAAGGACCCGCCGTTCGTCCCGGCCACGCACCCGGCGTTCGGCGAGCGGGAGACGCCCAAGAGCATCTTCGCCACCCTGCGCGAGGGCGACGTGCTGGTGCACCACCCGTACGACTCGTTCTCCACCAGCGTGCAGCGGTTCGTCGAGCAGGCGGCGAGCGACCCGCACGTGTTGGCCATCAAGCAGACTCTTTACCGCACCTCCGGCGACTCGCCCATCGTGGACGCGCTGATCGACGCGGCCGAGGCGGGCAAGCAGGTGGTGGCGCTGGTGGAGCTGAAGGCGCGGTTCGACGAGCAGGCCAACATCAAGTGGGCGCGGGCGCTGGAGAAGGCGGGCGTGCACGTGGTCTACGGCCTGGTGGGCCTCAAGACGCACTGCAAGACCGCGCTCGTGGTGCGCCAGGAGGGCGCCACGATCCGCCGCTACTGCCACATCGGCACCGGCAACTACAACCCGAAGACCGCGCGGCTCTACGAGGACGTGGGCCTGCTCACCGCCGAGCCGTCCATCGGCGCCGACCTCACCGACCTGTTCAACGTGCTCACCGGCTACGCCAGGCAGGACACGTACCGCAGCCTGCTGGTCGCCCCCTACGGCGTGCGGCGCGGGATCGTGGAACGGATCGAGCAGGAGATCGAGCACCACCGGGCCGGGCGCGCCGCGGGCATCCGGATCAAGGTGAACTCCCTGGTGGACGAACAGGTCATCGACGCGCTCTACGGGGCGTCGCAGGCCGGCGTGCCGGTCGACGTGGTGGTGCGCGGGATCTGCGCGCTGAAGCCCGGCATCCCCGGGCTGAGCGAGAACATCCGGGTGCGCTCCATCCTGGGCCGGTTCCTGGAGCACTCGCGGGTGTTCAACTTCCTCGGCGCGGCCGAGTACTGGATCGGCAGCGCGGACATGATGCACCGCAACCTCGACCGCCGGGTCGAGGTGCAGGTCCGGGTCACCGACCCGCGGCTGACCGCGCAGCTGGACGCCATCCTCGACTCGGCGCTGGACCCGTCCACCCGGTGCTGGGTGCTGGCCGCCAACGGTGAATGGGAACCCTCGCCCGCGGCCGGTTCCACGGTGCGCGACCACCAGGCGGAGCTGCTGGCCCGGCACCGCGCGCTCGGCTGAGCCGTGCCGCACGAGGAGGACCGGCGGCAGATCCGGGCCGCGGGCGCCGTGCTCTGGCGCCCGTCGCCCGGTTCGGACGGTCCTGAGGTGGCGGTGGTGCACCGGCCGCGCTACGACGACTGGAGCCTGCCCAAGGGGAAGCTCGACCGGGGCGAGACGGTGCACGCCGCGGCGGTGCGCGAAGTGGCCGAGGAGACCGGTTTCGCGGCCGTGCTGGGCAGGCACCTGGCCCGGGTCGGCTATCCGGTGCCGGGCGGTGACAAGACGGTCGAGTATTTCGCCGCGCGGGCCGCGGGCGGCGGGTTCACGCCGAACGAGGAGGTCGACCGGCTGCGCTGGCTGCCGGTGCCGGAGGCCGCCGAGCTGGTGACCTACCCGCACGATCGGGTGGTCCTGCACCGGTTCGCCGAGGTTCCGCCCGCGACGGTGACCCTGCTGCTGGTGCGGCACGCGCACGCGGGCCGCAAACAACTGTGGACCGGGCCGGACGACGAGCGGCCGCTGTCGCCGACCGGCCGGGCGCAGACCGAGGCGCTGACACGGCTTCTGCCGCTGTTCGGACCGGACCGGGTGCACGCGGTCCCCAAGCTCCGGTGCGTGGCCACAGTGGCGCCGCTGGCCGGGTTGCTGGGTGTCCCGATAGTCGAGGAACCGGTGCTCGCGGAACACACGCACGAGCGGACCGGCCCGGCGGTGGCCCGGGTGCGCGAGATCGCCCGCGCGGGCGGCACACCGGTGGTGTGCAGCCAGGGCGGGGTGATCCCGGACGTGGTCCTGGCGCTGCTGGCGGACCTGGGCGGTTCCGCTGTGGAGGCGACGGCGGTGCGCAGCCGCAAGGGAAGTGTCTGGGTGCTGACGTTCACCCCGGACGGACGGCTGGCCGCCGCCGACTACCTCCGGCCCGCCTCGTCCTGACCCGCCCACCTGCCGATCCTGCCCGTTCGCCCGGCCCGGTCGCGGTTTCCCGCTGCCGGGCCGCGAACCTTGTGGGCGCTCGGCCACTTCCGCAGGCCAGGCCCGTTCATCCCACCCCTGACAGGGGATCCCGGACACGCGAGAGCCCCGCACGGGGGAAGCGTGCGGGGCTCTCGCGATGTGCTCAAACCACTGGCGACCCGGGGGCCGCCGAAGACCGTGCGACGCGGCGACTTACTTCTTGGTCGCCTTGGCGGTCGCCCGAGGCGTGGTGCTCTTGGCGGCCGTCGTCTTCTTGGCCGCGGGCTTCGCCGCCGCCGTGGTGGTCTTCTTCGCGGCGGTGGTCTTGGCCGCCGTGGTCTTCGCCGCGGTGGCCTTGGGGGCCGCCGCCTTGGTCGCGGTCGTCTTGGCCGCCGTGCTCGCCGCGCGGGTGCGCGTCGTGGTGGCCTTCGCCGCCGTGGTCGCCGCCGCGGGCTTCGCCGCCGCCGCGCGGGTGCGCGTGGTGGTGGTGCGCGTGGTGGCGGCGGGCTTCGCCGCTGCGGTGCGGGTCGCGGCCGCGCGGGTGGCGGTGGTCGCCGTGCGCGTGGTGCCCGCGGTCGACCGGGTGGCCGCGACCTTGGGCAGCTTCTTCGCCCCGCTCACGACCTCCTTGAACATCGTGCCCGCGCGGAAGGCGGGCACGTTGGTCTTCTTGACCTTGACCGTCTCACCGGTGCGCGGGTTGCGCGCGGTGCGGGCGGCACGCGCGCGCTTCTCGAACACGCCGAAGCCGGTGATGTTGACCTTCTCGCCCTTGTTGACCGTGCGAACGATCACGTCGACGAGCCCGTCGACCGCGGCGCCCGCGGCCTTCTTGTCGCCAAGGCGCTCGGTCAACGCCTCGATGAGTTGGGCCTTGTTCACCCTTCAGTCCTCCGTAAGAGAGCCACACTGCCGTTTACGGCCGATTCAGGCCGACTTCTGGCAAAGATAGGCCCAAATGCGCGCGATTACCACGCGACGCGCCCGATTTTTCGTTGCCGCATGCGGGCTCCACCCCTGCCGGGGGGCCGAATCGGAGGTTTTCGGGCGTCGCGCGGGGGTTTGGCGGGCCGCTGCGAGGGGGCGCGGCTGGGGTTGTGGAGGGGGTTCAGGGCGGGGCCTGCCGGAACCCCCGGTGTGCGAAGGGGATTCCGGCCGGGGCCGGATCAGGCGCTCGCGATCGGCGTCGTGACCGGCAGGTAAGTGGCCCTGGCCTGCTCGAACTCGCCGATCCCTGCCTCGTGGCGCAGCGTCAGGGCGATGTCGTCGAGCCCTTCCAGCAGCCGCCAGCGGGTGTAGTCGTCCACGCTGAACGGGGCGGTGAAGTCCTTGGCGCGGACGGTCTTCGCGGACAGGTCGACCGTGACCTCCGTCCCAGGCTCGGATTCGAGCAGCTTCCACAACAGTTCGATGTCGGACTGCTCGCACTGGGCGGCCAGCAGGCCCGCCTTGCCGGCGTTGCCACGGAAGATGTCGGCGAACCTGGCCGAGACGACGACCCGGAAGCCGTAGTCCGACAGCGCCCAGACGGCGTGCTCGCGGGACGAGCCGGTGCCGAAGTCCGGCCCGGCGACGAGCACGCTGCCCGCCCGGTAGGGCTCCTGGTTGAGCACGAACTGCTCGTCCGCCCGCCAGGCGGCGAACAGCCCGTCCTCGAACCCGGAGCGGGTCACCCGCTTCAGGTAGACCGCCGGGATGATCTGGTCGGTGTCCACGTTGGACCGCCGCAGCGGCACCCCGACACCGGTGTGGGTGGTGAACGGCTCCATGTGATCTACCCTCAGTTCTGCGCGGCGGCGGTCGCGGAAGCAGCGGCGGCTGGCTGCAGGTCGGCGGGCGAGGACAACGTGCCGCGCACCGCGGTCGCGGCCGCCACCAGCGGGGACACCAGGTGGGTGCGCCCGCCCTTGCCCTGCCTGCCCTCGAAGTTGCGGTTCGATGTGGACGCGCTGCGCTCGCCGGGGGCGAGCTGGTCGGGGTTCATGCCAAGGCACATGGAGCAGCCTGCCTGCCGCCACTCGGCGCCCGCGGCCAGGAACACCTTGTCCAGGCCCTCGGACTCGGCCTGCGCGCGGACCCGCATCGAGCCGGGCACCACGAGCATGCGCACGCCGTCGGCGACCCGCCTGCCGCGGATGACATCGGCGGCGGCGCGCAGGTCCTCGATCCGGCCGTTGGTGCAGGAGCCGAGGAAGACGGTGTCGACGCTGATGTCGCGCAGCGGGGTGCCGGGCGCCAGGTCCATGTACGACAGGGCCTTCTCGGCGGCCACGCGCTCGTTCTCGTCCGCGATGCGCTCGGGGTCCGGCACGGACGCCGACAGCGGCAGGCCCTGCCCCGGGTTGGTCCCCCACGTGACGAACGGGGTCAGCTGGTCGGCGTCGAGCACGACCTCCGCGTCGAACTCCGCGCCGTCGTCGGTGCGCAGCTCGCGCCACGCGGCCACGGCGGCGTCCCAGTCGGCGCCCTGTGGCGCGTGCGGACGGCCCTTGAGGTAGGCGAAGGTGGTCTCGTCGGGGGCGATCATCCCGGCGCGCGCGCCCGCCTCGATGGACATGTTGCACACGGTCATCCGCGCTTCCATCGACAGCTTCTCGATGGCCGGGCCGCGGTACTCCAGTACATAGCCCTGTCCGCCGCCGGTGCCGATCTTCGCGATCACCGCGAGGATGACGTCCTTGGCGGTGACGCCGGGGCGCAGTTCGCCCGCGACCGTGATGGCCATCGTCTTGAAGGGGCGCAGCGGCAGCGTCTGGGTGGCCAGCACGTGCTCGACCTCGGAGGTGCCGATACCGAAGGCGAGCCCGCCGAACGCGCCGTGGGTGGAGGTGTGGCTGTCGCCGCACACCACCGTCATCCCCGGCTGGGTCAGGCCGAGCTGCGGGCCGACCACGTGCACGATGCCCTGTTCCGCGTCGCCCATGGGGTGCAGCCGCACGCCGAACTCCGCGCAGTTGCGGCGCAGCGTCTCCACCTGGGTGCGCGAGACCGGGTCGGCGATCGGGAGGTCGATCCCAACAGTCGGGACGTTGTGGTCCTCGGTCGCTATCGTCAGGTCGGGCCTGCGCACCGGCCTGCCCGCCAACCGCAGGCCGTCGAACGCCTGCGGGCTGGTGACCTCGTGCACCAGGTGCAGGTCGATGTAGAGCAGGTCGGGCTCAGCACCCGTGCCGCGGCGCACGACATGCTGGTCCCACACCTTCTCGGCGAGCGTTTTCGGCATCGGTGATCACCATCAGCTTCCCACGGACTGGACTTCCCACATGACGGGAAAGTAGTATCGAGACGTGGGACAGCATAGCGGCATCGGAGTTCTGGACAAGGCAATGGCCGTACTGCAGGCGGTGGCCAAGGAGCCCTGTGGCCTGGCCGAGCTCTGCACCAAGACCGGCCTGCCCAGGGCGACCGCGCACCGGTTGGCCGTCGGCCTGGAAGTGCATCGCCTGCTGCGCAGGGGAAGCGACGGCCGCTGGCGGCCCGGCACGGCACTGGCCGAGCTGGCGGGCGGCGCGACCGACCCCCTGTTGGACGCGGCGACGGCGGTTCTCCCCCGACTACGGGACCGCACCGGCGAAAGCGTCCAGCTCTACCGCCGCGACGGCCTGCACAGAATCTGCGTCTGCTCGGCCGAACCCCCCAGCGGCCTGCGCGACACCGTCCCGGTGGGCGCCCGCCTCCCGATGACCGCGGGCTCCGGCGCCAAGGTCCTGGCCGCCTGGGCCGACGCCGCCACCCAACGCAGCCTCCTCACCGACGCCGTCTTCGGCGAACGCGCCCTACTGGAGGTCCGCCGCCGAGGCTGGGCCCAATCCGTAGCCGAACGCGAACCCGGCGTCGCCTCAGTCTCCGCCCCGGTACGCGACGCCTCCGGCGCCGTAGTCGCAGCCGTCTCCGTCTCCGGCCCCATCGACCGCATGGGCCGCCGCCCCGGCGCCCGCTGGGCCGCCGACCTCCTAGCCGCCGCCGACGCTCTGCAGAATCGTTTGTAGTCCCGCCACCCACCCCCTCATCCCCGCCCGGCACGGTCCCCCACCTGACACCGCACACCTCACCACCGCGTCAGGAACCCACCGAGCCAAGCCACACCACCCCGGCAAAACACCGACCTATCCCCCACCCCCCAATTCCCCACCCCACCCTCCCCCAACGCCCGCCCACCCGGCGGGCGTTTCTTTTACCCACCCCTACCCCACTCCAGCCCCACCCGATACCGAATTAACAACCACCACCCCACCACTCCAGACCGCGCGCAAAAACACACGACCTCAAGCGAAGCGAAGAGGAACCCGAGAAGATGCGATGCGATGAGGTGCACCGAGATGAGAAACCCTTGAGCGAAGCGAAAAGGCCCGCTGGTTCACGGCTTGCGTGCACAGGGCTCGCCAGGGTGAGGAGCTAGCACCGTGGGGGGTCTGGGGGCTCGGCCCCCAGAGACAATGACGAAGAAAGACCTGCGAGGACGCCCCAGCGTCCGAGCAGGCCTCTCCACTTTCGTAGCCCCGACGGGATTCGAACCCGCGCTACCGCCTTGAGAGGGCGGCGTCCTAGGCCGCTAGACGACGGGGCCAGGAACTTTCATTCTCTTGTGTTTCTTGCTGCAGAGACTCTAGCAGACTGCTTTTGGGCCTCTACGCTGGGGTACCAGGACTCGAACCTAGACTAACTGAACCAGAATCAGTCGTGCTGCCAATTACACCATACCCCACTGGTCGCGCCGTTCAGCCGCTCCGCGCCTCGGGGCGGGAGTGGCTGTCCTGCGTGCCGTGGAAGATGTTAGACCACAGCCCCGCTGATCGAGAAATCGGGCCCTAGGCACGCGGGGTGGGCAGGGGAGAACCGCTGGTCACCGTCGGTGTGCGGTACTCGGTGACGAGGAGGGCGGGCAGGTCGGCGAGGGAGTCGACGACCGGGATGCCGGGGTCGGCCGGGTGGCCGGTGTGCGCGCGGTCGAGCCACAGACCGTGCAGTCCGGCGGCGCGGGCGCCGCGCGCGTCGAGGTCGAGGCGGTCGCCGATGTGGGCGGTGCGGTCGGGCGCGGTGCCCAGCCGGGCGCAGGCGGTGTGGAAGATCACGGGGTCGGGTTTGGCGGCGCCGAGCTCGCCCGCGCTGATCACGGTGTCGAAGAACCGGCCGATGCCGAGTCCGGCCAGGCGCTCGCGTTGCCGGGGGGCGGAGGCGTTGGTGACGGCGGCGAGCCGGAAGCCCGCCGCGCGCAGCCAGTCCAGGCAGGGCAGTACGTCGGCGAACAGCCTGCAGGACCCGATGGCCTGGGCGAGTCTGCGGTTCTCCAGCGCGGCGATGGTGGCGTCGTCGAGGTGGGTGCCGAGGCAGGCGAGGAATGCCTTGGTGCGGGTGTGCCGCATGGCGTCGTAGTCGAGCAGGCCCGAGAC
This sequence comes from Actinokineospora enzanensis DSM 44649, assembly GCF_000374445.1. Taxonomy (GTDB): domain Bacteria; phylum Actinomycetota; class Actinomycetes; order Mycobacteriales; family Pseudonocardiaceae; genus Actinokineospora; species Actinokineospora enzanensis. Next base: position 146,601 of record NZ_KB894408.1, read on the forward strand.
CACGAGCGCGCTGTGCTCCTCGGTGACGCGCTGCCAGGTGTCCCACTGGTCGTCGCGGCCGATCAGGACCGAGAGGGCGGCGCGGGCCGAGCCGGTGAAGTCGACGAGGGTGTCGTCGATGTCCAGGCAGAGTGCCTCGACCACGGGCGGGAGGGGTTGCGGGATCGCTCGCGCCGGCGCGTAAGTGATCGAAGTGGACGGTGCGGGCACGAGCGCGGAAGTCATCCAGCGAGGCTAGAACTCGGGATGGCTCCGGCGATTCGTCTGCCCAGGTGATGTTTGGGCTTCTGACACGGTCAAGCGCGCGGGTTTGCGACATGGCGAAACTGAGGTGTATCGCGGGTTCTCGCATCTCCGTTACGACACCCCGGTTTTCGCAATCGGGTGAGAGTGCGATCACGACCGTGCGGTGCCGTGCCCCGACTTCCGGGGGAACACTGTACGGGGCGTGGTCGCCGGGCCCGTGGCGTGGGAAACCTTGCGCGGCACGGGTCTCCGCCCGGAGCACGGGGGCGACGGTGCGTGATTCCCCGGTCGCCACGGGGATCCACGCCGTCCACCGACCCAGGGGGTGAACCCCGGTAAAGGAAGCGCAACATCGGCATCGCGTCGGTGAAACCCGGCCGGACGACCGTTCTGTCCACTGTGGTCAGCCGGACCACCAGGCACGCGCCGCGCGCTCGACCATCTCGGTGTTCGAGACGATCTGCGCGACCGGGTCGCGCGTGGACAGTTTCCGCCCGCCGCGACAGCGCGGCGGGGAGCGCCGAACCCTTGGCCCGATCGGCGGATCCGCCCGGTGGGCGGCTTGACCGGGGCCGGTCGCCGGTTGCATCCTGAGCTTATTCAACTACCGTTGAAATCTGGCTGGGCGATCCTGGGAGGGGCAATGTCGGGCGGGGCGATCTCGGAGAGCACGACGGTGTGCGTGGTGGGCGGCGGACCGGCGGGGATGGTGCTCGGCCTGCTGCTGGCGCGGGCCGGGGTGGCGGTGACGGTGCTGGAGAAGCACGCGGACTTCCTGCGCGACTTCCGCGGCGACACCGTGCACCCGCCGACCCTGGACCTGCTGGACGACCTCGGTCTCGGCCCGGCGTTCCGCGCGCTGCCGCAGAGCCGCGTCACCGAGGTCCAGGTCCCGTTCCGCGGCGGCACGCTGCGCGTGGCCGACCTGTCCGCGCTCCCGGCCCCGAACAACTACGTGGCGATGGTGCCGCAGTGGGACTTCCTCGACCTGCTGGCCGACGCCGCCGCCAGGGAACCGGCGTTCACGCTGCGCATGCGCACGGCCGCGACCGCCCTGCGGTGGTCCGGTGACCGGGTGGTGGGCGTCGACTACCGCACGGAGGCGGGGGAAACCGGCACCGTCACCGCCGACCTGGTGGTGGCCTGCGACGGCCGCGGCTCCCTGCTGCGCGACGCCGCCCACCTGCACCCCCGGTCGTTCCCCACACCGATGGACGTGTGGTGGTACCGCCTGCCCCGGCACGAGGAAGACCCGTCCGGCATCGTCGGCGTCATCAGCTCGGCCCGCGCCGCGGTGCTGATCGACCGCGGCGACTACTGGCAGGTGGCCACCCTCATCCGCAAGGGCTCCGACCCACAGGCCCGCCGCTCCCCGGTCACCGACATGCTGCGCGACGTCACCTCCGCCGCCCCCTGGCTGGCCGACCGCGTGACCGCCGTCGCCTCCTGGGACGACGTGAAGACCCTGGACGTCAAGCTCGACCGGCTCCCCCGCTGGCACCTGCCCGGCCTGCTCTGCCTCGGCGACGCCGCACACGCGATGTCCCCGGTCGGCGGCGTCGGCATCAACCTGGCCGTACAGGACGCGGTGGCCGCCGCCCGCCTGTTGGCCGCGCCCCTGCGCGCGGGCACGCTGTCCACATCGGACCTGGCCCGCGTCCGGCGCCGCCGCCTCCTGCCGACCCTCGCGGTCCAGACCCTGCAACGCGTCCTGCACGCCAGGGCCTTGCGTCCCGCCCTGGAGGGAAAGGTGGAGATCGCCCGCGGCAAGGTGCCCCTGCCGCTGCGCCTGCTGACCCGCCTGCCGCTGCTGCGCAGGCTGCCCGCCCAGATCATCGGCCGGGGCCTGTTCACCGAACCCACACCGACATTCGCCCGACGGTGAGGTCGGTGGCTGTCCGGTTCGCGCAGCTGTCAAGCGCCACAACGAAACCAGGGCCCCTGTCCACTTCCCGCACGGTCAAGCGCCCTCGACGAACACGGGGAAGGCGCTGCCCCGGGATGTGGACATCCAGGCTGCACGGCCGCGAAGTCCACCCGTCCGGGGCGGCACCGCCCGACGCACATTCCGCTCGCGGTCGGTTCGAGCCGTGTTCAAGAGGCGCGGGGATGAATCCGGACGAGTTCCCCAATGGGTCGCAGGCAAGATCGACAATTCGCCGCGGCGCACATCCGGGCCCATCGAGTTCGCGCCCCGCGGCGGCCTGAACACCTGCCGGGAATGCGGACGACTCCCGCCGAGAACCCGCCGCCCGAAAAAAGACCGCGCAAATCAAGATCATTCCCTCGCGCGCGCCCCGCCCTCCCCAGGGGCTTGAGGTCCTAGGCCGTTTCGGGAGCTGTCAAGCAGGGGTCAGGGATGGGTGTGGATGGATTCGGGGGATGTGGACAACCAGATCCGCAGGTCGACGGAACGCCCATCGGTATTCCCACCTGGTCGGGTGATGGGACCGGCCGCGGCCCCGAAGGAGCCGCGGCCGTCCACACGGGAGTGATCAGCGGTTGGCGACGGTGTTGGTCAGCGTGCCGAGACCCTCGATGGTCACCGACACCGACTGCCCGGCCGTGAGCGGGCCGACGCCCGCCGGGGTGCCGGTCAGGATGACATCGCCGGGGAGCAGTGTCATCACCCGCGACACCCATTCGACCAGGGTCGGGATGTCGTGGATCAGCTGCGAGGTGCGGGAGTCCTGTTTGACCTCACCGTCCAGTGTGGTCCGGATCGACAGGTCAGCCGCCTGCACCCCGGTGGTGATCCACGGGCCCAGCGGGCAGAACGTGTCGTGGCCCTTGGCGCGGGTCCACTGGCCGTCGGCCTGTTGCTGGTCGCGGGCCGTCACGTCGTTGGCGATGGTGTAGCCGAGGATGACGTCGGCCGCCTTCGCCGCGGGCACGTCCCGGCACGGCATGCCGATGACCACGGCCAACTCGCCCTCGTAGTCCACTCGGGACGACTCGGCCGGGAGCTTGATCGCGGCTCCGGGGCCGATCACCGAGGTGGACGGTTTCATGAAGATGACCGGGGTGGCCGGGGCCTCCTGGCCCATCTCCCTGGCGTGATCGGCGTAGTTCTTGCCGACGCAGAGGATCTTGCTTGGCAGGATCGGCGCCAGCAGCCGGGTGTCGGCCAGCGGCCACCGCCTACCGGTGAACGTCGGGGTGCCGAACGGGTGCTCGGCGACCTCGACCGCGACCTCCGCGCCTTCGTCCCCCTCGACGGTGACGAACGCGACTCCTTCTGGATGGGCAATTCGAGCGATACGCACGGGCACCAGCCTAACGACTCGCGGTGACCTGGCCGACACGCATGGCCTTGTGCGCCAGCGCGTCGCACAGGGCCAGCCAGCTGGCCTCGACGATGTTGCCGTGCACACCCACCGTGGTCCATTCACGTTCCCGGTCGGTGGACTGCACGAGCACCCGCGTCACCGCGTCGGTGCCGTGCTCCACCGTGCGCGAGCCCGCCCCGCCCGAGGTCAGGATGCGGACCTTGTAGTCGGTCAGCTCGACCTCGTCCAGCCACGGCAGGTGCGGCAGCAGCGCGCGGCGCAGCGCGGCGTCGAGCGCGTGCACCGGGCCGTTGCCCTCCGCGGTCGCGATGACGCGCTGCCCGTCGACGCGCACCTTCACCGTCGCCTCGGACACCACCGCGCCGTCCTGGCGGTGGTCCAGGATGACCCGGTACGACTCCAGCTCGAACGGCACCACCGGGTCGGTCGCGGCCGGGTCCAGGCCCGCGATCTCGCCGCGCAGCAGCAGCTCGAACGAGGCGTCCGCGGCCTCGAACGACCAGCCGCGCGCCTCCAACTCCTTCACCTTGCGCAGTGCGTTGGTGACGGCTTCTGGCTTGCCGGCCAGGTCGACCCCGAGCTCGTGTCCCTTGAGCTCCAGGCTGGCCCGGCCGGCCATCTCGGTGACCAGCACCCGCATGTCGTTGCCGACGGTGGCCGGATCGATGTGGTTGTACAGCTCCGGGTCCACCTTGATCGCGCTCGCGTGCAGGCCCGCCTTGTGGGCGAAGGCCGACGACCCGACATAGGCCTGGTGGGTGTCGGGTGCGATGTTGGCGAGTTCGGCAAGGGCATGGGAGACCCGGGTGAGCTCGGCAGGCGTGCCGGTGGGCAGCACCTGGAGGCCGAGCTTGGTCACGAGATTGCCGATCACGGCGAACAGGTCGGCGTTACCGGCCCGCTCCCCGTAACCGTTCGCGGTGCACTGGACGTGGCTCGCGCCCGCCTGCACAGCCGCGACACTGTTGGCCACCGCGCAGGACGTGTCGTCCTGGCAGTGGATGCCCACCCGGAAGCCGGTGCGGGCGATGACCTCGCGGACGGTGTCCGCCAGGCCGAGCGGCAGCTGGCCGCCGTTGGTGTCGCAGAGCACGACCACGTCCGCGCCCGCCTCCGCCGCCGCGGTGAGCACCCGCAGCGAGCAGTCGGGGTCGAAGGCGTAGCCGTCGAAGAAGTGCTCGGCGTCGAGGAACACCCGGCGCCCCTCCCCGACCAGGAAGCCGACCGTGTCGCGCACCATCTCCACGGCCTCGGCGACGTCGGTGCGCAGCGCGCGCTCGATGTGCCTGCGGTCGGACTTGGCCACCAGCGTCACCACCGGCGCCTGCGCGTCCAGCAGCGCGCGGACCTGCGGGTCCTGGGCCGCCGTGCTGCCCGCGCGCCGGGTGGAGCCGAACGCGACCAGGGCCGCGTGCCGCAGTTCCAGCTCACCCGCCGCCGCGCGGGCGAAGAACTCGGTGTCCTTGGGCAGCGCGCCCGGCCAGCCGCCCTCGATGAACCCGACACCCAGGCCGTCCAGCAGGCGCGCCACGGCGAGCTTGTCGGCGACCGAGTAGGAGACGCCCTCGCGCTGCGCGCCGTCGCGCAGGGTCGTGTCGTACACGTGGAACGTGTCGCCGAGGGGGGTGCCTGCCGGACTGGTGCGAGTCACGGGTCTGCTCCTTGGGAGGGGTCAAGTCTGCGGTAGGGCGGGTGGGTGGATAGGCACTGCACGGGTAGGGCGGTGGATAGGCACTGCACGGGTAGGGCGGTGGCGTGGGAAGCGGCGCCGGAAAACAAAAAGACCCCCCGCGGGTGCGAGAGGTCTGCGCGCTGGGCTTCGGTCGAAGCTACCCAGCGCGCTCGTCGATAATGATCACGACGGAGGCGGCCATGCCGCGATACTGGCACACCGCGCGCGGCCGGGTCCACTCCACGGACCGCGACTCCCACCATGTGGGTGGCGTTATCGGCGGTGAACGCCGACGGCCGCCCCGGTTCGCGGGGCGGCCGTCGGTGCGAAACGCCTGGTGGTCAGGCGGTCTTGGCGTTCGAGGACACCAGCGCGGCGAGCCGGTCGCCGATGGCGAACGTGCCGCCCGGCGAACCGTGGTCGCGGGTGGCGAGGTCGAAGGCCACCGAGGCCTCGATCCGCCGCGCCGCCTCCACCTCGCCGAGGTGGTCGAGCAGCAGCGCCACCGACAGCACCGCGGCCGTCGGGTCGGCGATGCCCTGGCCCGCGATGTCCGGCGCGCTGCCGTGCACCGGCTCGAACATGCTCGGGTTGCGCTTGGTGATGTCCAGGTTGCCGCTGGCCGCCAGCCCGATGCCGCCGGTGACCGCCGCCGCCAGGTCGGTGAGGATGTCGCCGAACAGGTTGTCGGTGACGATCACGTCGAACCGGGCCGGGTCGGTGACCATGTGGATGGTCGTGGCGTCCACGTGCTGGTAGGCCACGGTCACGTCCGGGTGCTGCAGGGACACCTCCTCGACCACACGCGACCACAACGAGCCCGCGTGGGTGAGGACGTTCGTCTTGTGGACGAGCGTGAGGTGCTTGCGCGGGCGCGCCGACGCGCGGGTGAACGCGTCCCGCACCACCCGCTCCACGCCGAAGGAGGTGTTGACGCTGACCTCCGTGGCGATCTCGTGCGGAGTGTCCTTTCGCAACAGACCGCCGTTGCCTGCGTAGAGCCCCTCGGTGCCCTCCCGGACCACGATCATGTCGATCTCGCCCGGGTCCGCGATCGGGCTCTTCACGCCCGGGTAGAGCCGCGCCGGGCGCAGGTTCACGTGGTGGTCGAGCTCGAAGCGCAGCCGCAGCAGCAGCCCGCGCTCCAGGATGCCGCTGGGCACCGACGGATCGCCAACCGCGCCGAGCAGGATGGCGTCGTGTTCGCGCAGCTCCGCGAGCACGGACTCCGGCAGGAGCTCCCCCGTCGCGTGCCAGCGCGCCGCGCCGAGGTCGTATCGGGTGATCTCCGCGGTCGGAACGACCTCACCGAGCACCTTCAGCGCCTCGGCGATCACTTCCGGCCCGATCCCGTCACCTGGGATCACCGCGAGCCGCATGCACACACCTCCCGGGTATCGGCCCGAACTGACAGGGCCTGCTAGTCGAGGGAAGGCTACCGGCATGCGGTCCGTTCGCCGCATCTCGCCACCCCTCCGGGTGGAGTTTTCCGGTCACATCCGGCCGCGGGGGACACGAACGGTGCCCGGATCGGTTGTTCGCCAACCGATCCGGGCACCGTTCGCCGTTTCGACTTGCGTCCCAGCCCGTGGACCGGATCAGGCGAAGTCGACCGACCGCACCAGGGTGGCGCCGATCGACGCGCCGATGGACTCCAGCACCGAGGCGTCCACCGCGCGGTCCACCCGCAGCAGCATGACCGCGTCGGTGCCCGCGCTGGTCTGGCTGATCTGGGCGGCGTCGATGTTGACCCCGGCCTCGCCGAGCAGGGTGCCGACGGTGCCCATCACGCCCGGCCGCTCCGGGTACTCCAGCAGCACGACGTCGCCCTCGGCGCGCAGGTCGAACGAGCGCCCGTGCACCTCCACCAGCTTCTCCACCTGGCCGAGGCCGGACAGGGTGCCGCTGACGGTGACCGCCGCGCCGTCCGGGTAGACGCCGCGCAGGGTGACCACGCTGCGGTGGTTGAGGCTCTCGCTCTCCTTGGCGACCTCGACCGTGACGCCCAGCGTCTCGGCCAGCCGCGGCGCGTTGACGAAGGTCACCTGGTCCTCGACGATGCCCGCGAACACCCCGCGCAGCGCGGCCAGCGGCAGGATCGAGACGTCCTCAGTGGACAGTTCGCCGCGGACCTGCACGGTGATCGACGTCGGCGCCTTGCCGCCCAGCGCGGACAGCACGGTGCCCAGCTTCTGGGTCAGCGACAGGTACGGGCGCACCTCCTCGCCGACCACGCCACCGGCCACGTTGACCGCGTCCGGCACGAAGTCGCCGCGCAGCGCCAGCCGCACCGAGTGCGCCACGTCGGTGCCCGCCCGGTCCTGCGCCTCGGCGGTGGAGGCGCCCAGGTGCGGGGTCACCACGATGCCGGGCACGCCGAACAGCACGCTGTCGGTGGTCGGCTCCTTGCTGTACACGTCCACGCCAGCGCCGCCGACCTGGCCGGAGCGCACCGCCTCGGCCAGCGCGTCCTCGTCGATGAGGCCACCGCGGGCGGCGTTGACGATGATGACGCCCTTCTTGGTCCTGGCCAGCGCGGCGGCGTCGATCAGGCCCTTGGTCTCCGGCGTCTTGGGCAGGTGCACGGAGATGAAGTCGGCGCGGGCCAGCAGCTCGTCCAGCTCCACCAGCTCGATGCCCAGCTGCGCGGCGCGCGCGGCGGAGGCGTACGGGTCGTAGGCGATCAGCGTGGTGCCGAACGCGGCCAGGCGCTGGGCGAACAGCTGCCCGATCTTGCCCATGCCGACCACGCCGACGGTCTTGCCGAGCACCTCCACCCCGGAGAACGCGCTGCGCTTCCACTGCCCCTCCTGCAGCGTGGCGTGCGCGGCGGGGATCTGGCGCGCGGTGGCCAACAGCAGCGCCACGGCGTGCTCGGCGGCCGACACGATGTTGGACGTCGGCGCGTTCACGACCAGCACACCGCGCTCGGTGGCGGCAGGCACGTCCACGTTGTCGAGGCCGACACCCGCGCGCGCGACCACCTTGAGCGTGTCGGTGGCCTTGAGCACCTCGGCATCGACCTGGGTCGCCGACCGCACAAGCAGCGCGTCGGCCCCGGCGACGGCGGCGAGCAGGGCGGGCCGGTCGGTGCCGTCGACGTGGCGGACCTCGAACTCGTCACCGAAGACGTCCAGCACGGACGGCGCGAGCTTCTCGGCGATGAGGACGACGGGACGGCTCGTAGTAGTCACGCGGCGACTCCTGGGCTTTAAGGGCATGGGAGGGAGGTGGTTACGACGCTGTAACCCGAGCCGAGTCTAAGCCGGTCACTGAACCGTTCCACCGCAGGGTGAGACAGGTGACATGCCGAACGTCACTCACCGATCACCGGCGGCGAGGTGAACTCCGCGTTGCCGAACATCTCGTCGTCGTCACCCTCCACCAGGTACGCGGGCCGCCGTTTCTCCTGCTCCTTGGCCAACGGCGGTTCCTCGACATCCGACCGCGCCGGGACCGGGGTGGTGCCGATGGTGTATCCACCGGACCCGGCAGGCCCGAAACCACCGGGCCCGAACGCGACCTCCGGCACCGGCACCATCGGAATGGACGGTCGAGGCCCCACGGGCACACCACCACGATTCGGCGGCGGCACCGGATTCATCCCGGGACGCGACGGCGGCGCGACCGGGTTCATGCCTCCGCGCGACGGCGGCTCGGGCATCCGCCCCGGCCCCCGCACCGCGCCCGGCGGCGGTGCGACGGGGTTCATTCCCGTGCGGGAAGGCGGCTGGGAGAGCTGTCCCGCCGGCGAGGGCGGCCTGCTCACCCCGCCACCCGCGAACGCCGCACCCGCGCCAGGACCGGACCGATCGAGCGGCCGCGATACCGAATCGGGTGGTGGAACGGCATTCATGCCGGTCCGGGACGGCGGCTGGGACACCTGCCCGGGGCCACCACCCGGCTGCGACACCGCACCAAGCGGCAAAACAGGATTCATGCCGGTGCGAGACGGCGGCTGGGAAACCTGCCCGGCCGCGTGCGGATTCACTCCACCGCGCGTGGCAGGCCCGGACGTCTGCCCCGGACCCCACCGATCGGGTTGTGGCACCGGGTTCGCGCCGGTGTGCGGCGGCATCGGTCCTCCGCCGTGGTGCGGCATCGCCGGTCCACCATGCGCGGGCAGGGATTGTCGGGGCGGCATACCGCCCGAACCACGGGGATCCGCAGGTGTTCGTCCGATTCTACCGGGATCTCCCGGCCGAACCGGCAACACCGGCACCATCCCCGACATGGACGGCGGCTGCGCGGGATCCGGGTGCCGCGCCGGTGCGGTGGGACCGGTCCCCGTGGGCGCGGGGAGCGGTCCGGTCTGCGACACCGGTTGTGCGAGCGGGCCGGGAACCGGTCGCTGGATGTTCTCCGGACCGGTCGGTCGCGGCGTGCCGGGCAGGTGTCCCGGCACGTTCCGGCCGGGCGGACGGATCGCGACCGTGCGGTTCGGTTGGCCGATCGCGGAAGTGGGGGCCGACTCGGCGAGCGCCGACTCCGGTGCGGGACCGTCCGGGGATCTGTCCGGGGATCTGTCCGGGGACCGCAGGGGCGCACCGGCCACCGGTCTCGGCGGTGGGACGGCCCGGGTACCCATCTCCTCCGGGGGGATCCAGACCTGTGCCGCCGGGAGCGACCCGGATACCCGGCCCGCCCGGTCGGCGTCCGGCTCGGTCCACGCGGGCCGGGCTGGGCTGCCCGGTCCCGCGGGGTCCTCGCCGGGTCCGGTCACCACGGCTCGTCGAACTCCCCCGCCTTGGCGCCCTCGACGAACGCGTCCCACTCGGTCTCGGTGAACACCAGCACGGTGTCCTCGGGCCCGGTGAACTTCGAGTTGCGCATGGCGATATAGGTCTTGCCGTCGGAGTGCGGGACGAACGCGATCTCCACGTACTCGCCGTCGGGGTCGGCGTCCGGCTCGGCGGCGCGCTGCCACTCGGCCTTACTCAGGTCCAGCTTGCCGCGGACCTCCGCCTTGTCGTCGTAGATGGGGGCGCTCTCCATCACGTCTCCTCGCTGGGGCTGCCGGGATAATGCCGGGGACCAGGTATACCGCAGCGACCCGCGCGCGCGGCACGCACCGTGTCGCTGCGCCCGCCACTCGATCGCGCTGAGTAACGTGCGCGTCCGTGACCTCGTATTTCGCCCGCTACCTGCGGGGCGAGCGGGAAGCGGTGTGGGCGGAGCTGCGCGCGCTCGGCCCCATCCCGGACGACCTCGCCGAGGACGTCACCGCCGTCGCCGACGAGACGATGCTGCGCGTCGGCCAGAACGTCGCGCGCATCGCCGCCGCCCTGCCCGACCTGGGCTGGACCAGCTCCGACCGGCTCCTGGACGCCCACCAGCCGCCCACCGACGGCGACCACGCCCTGGTCGACACGCTGACCGGCACCCTCGGCCCGCTCCCGTACGCCCTGGACGCCTGCCTGCGCCACGTGGGCCACGTCTGGTTCGCCGGTGACTGCGAGGCCCTCCTGCTCACCTACCACCTGGAACCCATCCCGCACGGCGACCCGCCCGGCCCCCAGTACCCGGACCCGCTGTGCCTGGCCAACGCCTACACCCTGCACGAGGACCGCGCCGACAACCCCGGCCCCGGCTTCCGCTTCGCCCTGTCCCCCGACGAACTGTCGAAGGCCAACCTGGCAGGCGGCACCCACGACATAGCCCTGCCCGCCCCGATAGCCGACCCACCCCTGCACGGCGTCGCGGGCAACCCGACCACCACCCTCGTCGAGTACCTCCGCCACTCCCTCACCTGGGGCGGCTTCCCCGGCTACTCGCACGCCCCGGAACTGGCCCCCGCCCTGCTGATCACCCTGCGCACCGACCCGGATTTCTGACACCCCGCCCCCTTCCCCGCAGCCACGCTAGCAGCCCACCCGCGCCGATCCCGACAAAACCGCTGTTCCCGTCCCCCGGCACCCTCCCACAAGTTGTCCACATCCCCGCCGATTCATCCACAGCCCCCCGCTCAGGGGTATTGACAAGGTTCAAGGTCGCGTACGGTCTCATTTAGTGGGCCCGCCCCCGGGTGGGCGGGGGCGTATCCACCCGACCTCTTTCCAGAACAAACAAAGACACGAATCACCCGCCCAGGCGACCCCACACACCCCCACCCGACAGACCTCTGTGCACAACCAACATCCCCCGCTGGAAACCGCCGCCACAAATAGTCCCAACCCACCACGAAACCGCAGGCCGTCAACGAAGAGAGGGGGCCCATCAAGATCCAGGCGCAGGCCGAAGGCCAGCCGAAACCCCCCACAAAAGAAGGGGCCCACCCAAACGGGCAGGCCCCTCCGAAGAAAAAACTCAAGCAGTCTCGGTGATCGGCCGATCAATCCACGACATCAACCCACGCAGCTTGGCCCCGGTCTCCTCGATCGGATGCCGAGCCCCCTCCTCCTGCAGCTGCCGGTACCGCCCCCGCCCACTCTCGTCCTCGGCCACCCACTCCCGAGCAAACGTCCCATCCTGGATCTCCCCCAGGATCTCCTTCATCGCGGCCTTCACCGCAGGCGTGATCACCCGCGGCCCTCGGGTGAGATCCCCGTACTCGGCAGTGTCCGAGATCGAGTAACGCTGCCGGGAAATCCCGCCCTCGTACATCAGGTCCACGATCAGCTTCAGCTCGTGCAGCACCTCGAAGTACGCGATCTCCGGCGCGTACCCGGCCTCGGTCAGCACCTCGAACCCGGCCTGCACCAGCGCCGAGGCACCGCCGCAGAGCACCGCCTGCTCCCCGAACAGGTCGGTCTCGGTCTCCTCGGTGAAGGTCGTCTTGATGACCCCGGCCCGCCCGGCACCGATCGCCACCGCGTAGGAGAGTGCGAGCGCCTGCGCCCCGCCGGTCGCGTCCTGGTGCACGGCGATGAGCGCGGGCACGCCCTTGCCGTCCACGAACTGCCGCCGCACCAGGTGCCCCGGCCCCTTCGGCGCGACCATCGCCACGTCCACGTTCGCGGGCGGCTTGATCAGGTCGTAGCGGATGTTGAACCCGTGCCCGAAGAAGATCGCGTCCCCGTCCTTGAGGTTGGGCTCGATGTCCTCGGCGTAGATGAAGCGCTGCTTGGTGTCCGGCGCCAGGATCATGATCAGGTCGGCCTCGGCGGCCGCCTCGGCCGGGGTGAGCACGCGCAGGCCCTGCTCCTCGGCCTTGGCGCGGGACTTGGAGCCCTCGGGCAGTCCGATGCGGACGTCCACACCGGAGTCGCGGAGGCTGAGCGCGTGCGCGTGGCCCTGGCTGCCGTAGCCGATGACCGCCACCTTGCGCCCCTGGATGATGCCCAGGTCGGCGTCGGCGTCGTAGAAGATCTCGACGGACATGCTGTTGTGTCTACCTTTCAGTGGAAACTCTGTGGCGGAAACCGGACGGATGGCCGAACCGGTCAGCGGACGGCGGTCGCGGTGATCGACCGCGGGCCCCGGCCGATGGCGACCATGCCGGACTGCACCATCTCGCGCACCCCGTAGGGCTCCAGCATGCGCAGCAGCGCCTCGATCTTGTCGGCGGTGCCGGTGGCCTCGATGGTCAGCGCCTCCGGGGAGACGTCGACCACCTTGGCCCGGAACAGCTGCACCGTCTCCAGGACCTGGCTGCGCACCGTGGCGTCGGCGCGCACCTTGACCAGCAGCAGTTCGCGCTGCACGGCCGCGGCGGGCTCCAGCTCCACGATCTTGATGACGTTGATGAGCTTGTTGAGCTGCTTGGTGACCTGCTCCAGCGGCAGGTCCTCGACGGCGACCACGATGGTCATCCTGGACACGTCCGGGTGCTCGGTGGGGCCGACGGCCAGCGACTCGATGTTGAACCCGCGCCGGGAGAACAGCCCGGCGACCCGGGCCAGCACGCCCGGCTTGTTCTCCACCAGCACGCTCAGGGTGTGGATAGTCATGGGTTTTTCCTCTTCTGCCCGCGCGCCGGGTCAGTCCTCGTCGAACAGCGGGCGGATGCCGCGGACGGCCATGATCTCGTCGTTGCCGGTGCCCGCGGCGACCATCGGCCACACCTGGGCGTCCTTGCCGACCACGAAGTCCACCACGACCGGGCGGTCGTTGATGGCCATCGCCCGGTGGATCACCGAGTCGACCTCCTCCTTGGTCTCGCAGCGCAGGCCCGCGCAGCCCAGCGCCTCGGCCAGCAGGGTGAAGTCGGGGATGCGGTGCTTGTGCGTGCCGAGGTCGGTCTGCGAGTAGCGCTCGCTGTAGAACAGGTTCTGCCACTGGCGGACCATGCCCAGGTTGCCGTTGTTGATGACCGCGACCTTGATCGGGGCGCCCTCGATGGCGCAGGTGGCCAGCTCCTGGTTGGTCATCTGGAAGCAGCCGTCGCCGTCGATCGCCCACACCACGGTGTCCGGCCTGCCGAACTTGGCGCCCATCGCGGCGGGCACCGCGAAGCCCATCGTGCCGAGGCCGCCGGAGTTGATCCAGGTGCGCGGGTTCTCGTAGCGGACGTGCTGCGCGGCCCACATCTGGTGCTGGCCGACGCCCGCGGTGTAGACGGCCTCGGGTCCGGCGATGCGGCCGATGCGCTCGATGACGTACTGCGGGGACAGCGTGCCGTCCTCTGGCCACTCGTAGCCCAGCGGGTAGGTCTGCCGCAGCTTGTCGAGCATCGCCCACCACTCGGCGAGGTCGGCCGAGCCGTGCGCGCGCTCCGCCTTCACCGCGGCCAGCAGCTCGACCAGGATCTCCTTGCAGTCGCCCACGATCGGCACGTCCGCGCGCCGGTTCTTGGAGATCTCCGCCGGGTCGATGTCCGCGTGCACGATCGCGGCCTCCGGGGCGAAGCTGTCCAGCACGCCGGTGACCCGGTCGTCGAACCGGGCGCCCAGCGCCACCAGCAGGTCGGCGCGCTGCATCGAGGCCACCGCGGGCACGGTGCCGTGCATGCCGGGCATGCCCAGGTGCTGGCGGTGCGAGTCGGGGAACGCGCCGCGCGCCATCAGCGTGGTGACCACCGGGATGCCGGTCAGGTCGGCCAGCTCGCGCAGCTCGGCGGCCGCGTCGGCCTTGACCACGCCGCCGCCGACGTAGAGCACCGGGCGCTTGGCCGCGCAGATCAGCTTGGCCGCCTCGCGCACCTGCTTGCCGTGCGGGCGGGTGGTCGGCCGGTAGCCGGGCAGCCGCAGCTCCGGCGGCCAGGTGAACGAGGTGGTCTCCTGCAGCACGTCCTTGGGGATGTCCACCAGGACCGGGCCGGGTCGGCCGGTGCGCGCCAGGTGGAAGGCCTCGGCGATCGTGCGCGGGATGTCGATCGGGTCGGTGACCAGGAAGTTGTGCTTGGTGATCGGCAGCGTGATGCCGCAGATGTCCGCCTCCTGGAAGGCGTCGGTGCCGATCAGGCCGCGGGTCTGCTGGCCGGTGATGGCCACCACCGGCACCGAGTCCATGTTGGCGTCCGCCAGCGGGGTGACCAGGTTCGTCGCGCCCGGCCCCGAGGTGGCCATGCACACCCCGACCTTGCCGGTGGCCTGCGCGTAGCCGGTGGCCGCGTGGCCCGCGCCCTGCTCGTGCCGCACCAGCACGTGCCGGACCTTGGTGGAGTCCAGCAGCGGGTCGTAGGCGGGCAGGATGGTCCCGCCGGGAATACCGAAGACGATCTCCACCCCGACGGCCTCAAGCGACCGCACGAGCGACTGCGCCCCGGTCACCCGGACGGGGGTGCCGGTGGGCGGTGCGGGCTTGGGGCGGGCAGGCTGCGCGGTGGCGGCCGCAGATGCCGTCCCAGGGTTCGCTGCGGCCGGGGTGGGCCGCGATGTTGCGCTGGTCATCGGATTCTGCCTCGTGGGTCTTGGTGTTCTCGGCTGGTGGCGTGGCGGGTGGGGGATCGGTCGGCCCGGTCCGGGTCGGTCGGAGGTCAGGTCGGTCGGAAGTCGGGTCGGTCGGAAGTCGGAGTGTCGGTCGTGCGAATACGGGCCTGGACACGAAAAAACCCCCGTCGACCGACAGTGGTCGCACGAGGGTCGCGCGTTCGACGCGGAGTGGGAGCTAGCTTCCGTCAGCGTCGAACGCGCGGCGGAAGTACGAGAATGGAGTGGACGGGCACGCGTCAGACGCTAGTGCGTTCGGGGTAGAGCGTCAACTCTGCGGGACGACGGTCCCGGATGGTGGACGCCACACCCGGCCCCGGACGCGGGCGGCGAGGCCGGTGGGTGCACCATCTAGGGGTGTCCGAGCAGCCAGAACCGCAGATCCCGGCCCGGTTGGTGTTCCGCGTCCCCACCGTGGCGGTGCTCGCCGCGCTGCTGTTCGCGATCTGCGCCACGCCGGTCGCCTTCGGCGCGCCGGGCCTGGTCGCGATCTACCTCATTCCCATCGCGGCGGTCGTCTGGGTGTTACGCGTGCGCACCACCGCGACCGCGGACGGGCTGACCGTGCGCGGCGTGGTCGGGTCGCGGGCACTGCCGTGGGCGTCGCTCAAGGGGTTCCGGCTGTCCCCCAAGGGGCAGGTGCGGGCCGTGCTGACCGACGACCGCGAGGTGCCGCTGCCCTCGGTGCGTACCCGGCACCTGCCCGCGCTGTCCTTGGTCAGCGGCGGCAGGCTGGCCGATCCGACGGTCGCGCCGGAGACCGCCGACGACGACGAGCCGGTCGCCACCGAGACATCCGACACAGCCGCCACGGCAGCCGAGCCGACACCCGGCGTGCCGTCCGACGCCGAGCCCACCCCCGAGTCCGGCACGGAGTCCGACCCGGACGCCCGGGACGCGGCACGGGCGCGGTCGACACCGGAGTAGCCTGGGGGGCACCGCTCCCCGCCCGGCCACGTCCACCCACGGCGTGGTCCAGCACCACCCCATCGCGCGGTTCCGCCGCGCCAGCCCGAGATCGACTTTGGAGGAGCCGTGCCAGCGCTGCGCTCCCGCACCACCACCCACGGCCGCAACGCCGCAGGCGCCCGCTCACTGTGGCGGGCCACCGGCATGACCGACAGCGACTTCGGCAAGCCCATCGTGGCGATCGCCAACTCCTACACCCAGTTCGTGCCCGGCCACGTGCACCTGCGCGACCTCGGCGACATCGTGGCCGACGCGGTGCGCGCGGCGGGCGGCGTGCCCCGGGAGTTCCACACCATCGCGGTCGACGACGGCATCGCCATGGGGCACAGCGGCATGCTGTACTCGCTGCCGTCGCGGGAGATCATCGCCGACGCGGTGGAGTACATGGTCAACGCGCACCAGGCGGACGCGCTGGTGTGCATCTCCAACTGCGACAAGATCACCCCCGGCATGCTGAACGCGGCCATGCGGGTCAACATCCCGGTGGTGTTCGTCTCGGGTGGACCGATGGAGGCGGGCAAGGCGGTCGTGGTCGGCGGCGTCGCGCACCCGTCCAGCGACCTGATCACCACCATCTCCGCCTCGGCGAACAGCTCGGTTGACGAGGGCGCGCTCGCCGAGGTGGAACGCTCGGCCTGCCCCACCTGCGGGTCCTGCTCCGGCATGTTCACCGCGAACTCGATGAACTGCCTCACCGAGGCGCTCGGCCTGGCCCTGCCGGGCAACGGCTCCACGCTGGCCACGCACGCCGCACGCCGCGACCTGTTCACCCGCGCGGGCACCACGGTCGTGGAGCTGTGCAAGCGCTGGTACGGCGAGGACGACGAGACCGCGCTGCCCCGCTCGATCGCCAACCGCGCCGCGTTCGAGAACGCGATGGCGCTGGACATGGCCATGGGCGGGTCCACCAACACCGTGCTGCACATCCTCGCCGCCGCGCGCGAGGGCGAGGTCGACTTCACCCTCGCCGACATCGACGCCATCTCCCGGCGGGTGCCGTGCCTGGCCAAGGTGTCGCCGAACTCCGACTACCACATGGAGGACGTGCACCGGGCGGGCGGCATCCCGGCCATCCTGGGCGAGCTGTGGCGCGGCGGGCTGCTGCGGACGGACGTGCGCTCGGTGCACAGCCCGTCGCTGGAGCAGTGGCTGTCCGACTGGGACATCCGCGGCGCGAACCCGACCCCGGCGGCGGTCGAGCTGTTCCACGCCGCGCCCGGCGGGGTGCGCACCACGAAGGCGTTCTCCACCGAGAACCGCTGGTCCTCGCTGGACACCGACGCGGCAGGCGGCTGCGTGCACGACGTCGCGCACGCCTACACCGCCGACGGCGGCCTGGCCGTGCTGCACGGCAACCTGGCCGAGTCCGGCGCGGTCATCAAGTCCGCGGGCATCGACGAGGACCTGTTCGTCTTCCAGGGCCCGGCGCGGGTGGTGGAGAGCCAGGAACAGGCCGTGTCGGTCATCCTGGGCAAGCAGATCCAGGCGGGCGAGGTGCTGGTGGTCCGCTACGAGGGCCCGGCGGGCGGGCCGGGCATGCAGGAGATGCTGCACCCCACCGCGTTCCTCAAGGGCGCGGGCCTGGGCAAGAAGTGCGCGCTGATCACCGATGGCCGCTTCTCCGGCGGCACCTCCGGCCTGTCGGTCGGGCACGTCTCCCCGGAGGCGGCGGGCGGCGGCACCATCGGCCTGGTCCAGGACGGCGACCAGATCCGCATCGACGTGCCGGACCGGACGCTGGAGCTGCTGGTCGACCCGGCTGTGCTGGCCGAGCGGCGGGCGAAGATGGAGGCGAGCGAACGGCCGTGGCAGCCGGTCGACCGGGTCCGCCCGGTGACCGCCGCGCTGCGCGCCTACGCCCGGATGGCCACCGACGCGTCCACCGGCGCGGTCCGCGACCCGTCCCGGTAAGCACCTGAACAGCCGAGAGGCCCGCGTCCGGTGTGGACGCGGGCCTCTTGTTCGTGCGCTTGTTCGTACGCGGCCCGGCTAGCGCAGGGCCACCAGGGTCACCACGGACAGACCGGCGGCGACGATCAGGAAGATGAACCCGAACGCGGGCGCCCGCCGGAACCAGGGCGTGTTGCGGTCCAGCGAGATGCGGCCCGCGCCCGCGAACAGCAGCGTGAACGCCACCGCCGCGTACACGGCCTCCAGCTCCACCGCGCCCGCGAACTCGTTGACGTTCACCCGCACCCAGATGGCGTTCGCCATCACGCCCAGGATGCCCGCGGCCGCGGCCGGGGTGAACAGGCCGACCACCAGCAGCCCGCCCGCGGCGAGCTCGGTGACGCCGGTGACCCAGGACAGCGCGGTGGCCTGGTGGAAGCCCAGCTCGGTGAGCTGCTTGGCGAAGTTGTCGATACCGGGGCCCTGCATGATGCCGAACACCTTCTGCAGGCCGTGCCCGACGAACAACGCGCCCACCACGACGCGCAGCACGAACAGCCCGAGATCGGCCCCGAGGTGCCAGGTGTGCGGCGCGGGTTCCACCACCTCCTCCCGGCGACCGTAGCTGGGCGTGCTCTCGCCGTCACCGAGGTCGCTGTCGCCTGTCCCCGGGCGCGGCAGGGCCGCCGTGGGACCGGTGCCGTAGCCACTGTCGTCGTGGCCGGGTGTCGTCGGATACTTGCTCTCCGACGGCGTGAAATAGCCGCTGTCCGCGTATCCGCCACTCTGCCGTGGGCGGTCGTCTTCGGTACTCACGCCCGCACCCTAGGCGATAGGTCAACCCCCCACCGATAACAGGCCGGTCTCGTCGACGGACCCGGCCGTGTTTCGCGAGGCCATGGTGGTCGTCCCGCGACATTCCGGACGCTGTGGTGGCGCCGCGGTCGCCAGGTCGGGGACGGTGCCGGGCGGGGATGAGGGGGCGGGTGGCGGGAGAAGAAAGGTCTAGTAATCGCCTCGCACGAGGTGTTCGGGGTCTTCACCACGTACGAACCTGGCGACCTGCTCGGCGACGACGCGGTAGGCGCGTTCGTGCACACCGGTGCAACTACCCGCCACATGCGGGGTCAGCAGCAGGTTGGGCGCGGTCCACAGCGGGTGCCCCTCAGGCAGCGGTTCGGGGTCGGTGACGTCCAACGCGGCCCGCAACCGGCCCGTGGTCAACTCCGCCACCAACGCGTCCGTGTCGACGACGGGCCCGCGCGCGGCGTTCACGAGCACGGCGTTGTCGGGCATCTTGGCGAGGAATCCGGCGTCGACCATATGCCGGGTGGCTGCGGTCATCGGCACCATCATCACCACCGCGTCGTGCAGGGGAAGAAGGTCCGGCAGCTCGGCCAGGCCGCGCACCCCGTCCCGCGCGGTGGTCGCGACCAGGGTTGGCACGGCGTCGAACGCTTCGAGCCTGCGACGCATCTGCCGCCCGAGATCACCCGCCCCCACCACGAGCACCCGCTTGTCCTGCAACGTCTCCGTCCGATGCGTATCCCACGACTTCGCGCGACGACTGTCCTCGAACTCGCGGATGTGCCGGTAGACCGCGAGCAGGGCGGCCATGGCCCATTCCGCCGTACTGCCGCCGTGGGCCCCGCTGCAGGTGGAGATCATGACGTCCGGCGGCACTTTCCCCAGCCACGCCTCGGCCCCCGCGGTGAGCAACTGGATCAACCGAAGCTTGGGCAACCGGGCGAGCACATCCGTCTGTTCCCGGGCCAGGAAGTTGGGGACGAGCACCTCGGCCTCATCGGCCTGCGACGGCAACGCCGTCAACGACTCGTAACGAACAGGCCGCACACCGTCGATCCGCGCGAGCACGCCCACGCCGTGGTCGTCGGGAACCAGAACCGTGACAGTCACGCCCACACCCTACGGGCGCCCGCCCCGCGCCCCACGTCACCGACGAGGTGTGGAACGGCGGTCCGGCGGGAACAGCCCGGCGCCCTGGTGCGGCATCCTCGAAGATCGAGTTCGCGCAGTCGCCCGTCCCCGTGGTGCACCCGATGAAATGGTCGGCCCGGTCCGCTGAATGGCGGGTTCGCCCGCCACGATCCCGGCGAATACCGGCCGATCGTCACCCGAACCGGTGATCGGGTGCGGCACACTGGCCGCGATGCGTGAACACGACCTGTGGGCCGCGGACGGTACCCGGCTGCGCGGCTGGCACACCGACTCCGACGGGATGCCGGTGTTGCTGTGCCCCGGCCTGGGCACGTTCCCCGAGGCCTGGCCCGCGCTGCTGTTGCCGGGCACCGGCGTGCAGGTCTTCAGCTGGTACCACCGCGGCACCATGGGGTCCGACCGCCCCGCCGACCCGGCTCGGATCACGCTGGACGACCACGTGGCCGACGCGCTCACCGTGCTGGACGCGGCCGGGATCGGGCGGTGCGTGGTGGTCGGCTGGTCAGTCGGGGTGCTGGTAGCCACCGAACTGGCGCTACGGCACCCAGCTCGGGTGTCCGGGATGTTGCTGGCGGCAGGCGTGCCGGGCGACCCGTTCGCCGGGGTCCTGGGTGTGCTCGGCCTGCCGACCCGGCTGCGGCGTCCGCTGGCGATCGGCGGGGCGCGGGCCGTGCGGGCGGCGGGGCCGCTGGTGGACGCGGTACTGCACCGGCTGCCGGTGAACCGGATCACGGCGACGCTCCTGCAGCACAGCGGGTTCATGCTGCCCGGCGCCGACCCCGCCGACGTGGCGAAGGCGGTGCGCCGGTTCCTCGGCCACGACTGGCGCTGGTACGTGACCCTGGCGCTGGCCCTGGCGGACGTGCCGACCAGGGACCCGACCGGCATCACCTGCCCGGTGACGGTGCTGGCGGGCCGCTACGACGTGGTCGCCGACCCGCGCCGCACGGTCGGGCCGTTCGCCCGGCTGCCGCAGGCCCGCACGCGGGTGCTGCCGACCAGTCACTTCCTGCCGCTTGAGGCGCCGGAGGTGATCGTGGCCGAGCTGTCGTTGCTGGTGGAGCGGGTCGCGGTGGCGGCGCGGGCGGACCTGTTCACCGGGGATTCACGACGGCCGAACTAACGTGGGGCATCATGACTGGCTCCCGGCTCGGCGTTCTCGTGGCGACGTGCGCGGTCCTCGCCTCGTCCGCGTGCGCGACGTTCACCGAACAGCCCGCCGCGGCGAGCTGGCAGCCCGCCACCCCCCTCACCCCGCAGGCCGCCCCGAAGCCCGACACCGGCGACAGCGAGGGCGGCGCGGGCGGCGACGCCGACCCCGGCCCGAACCCGGACCCCACGAAGATCCCGCCGCCGGACGGCTGCAAGGACTACAACCCGGCCGTCCTGGCCACCTGCCTGGACACCGTCGTCGCGGTCGCCGCCCTCCCCGGCGACGGCTCCAACCCGACGGCCCTGGTCGGCGAGCGCAAAACGGGCCGCGTCCTGCTGGTCCGCAAGGACACCGCCCCGACCCTGTTCGCGACCATCCCGGTCGACCCCACCGGCGACGGCGGCCTCACCGGCCTGGCACTGTCCCCGAACTACACGGAGGACCAGCTCGTCTACGCGTACGTGACCACCGCGACCGACAACCGCCTGGTCCGCATCGCCCCGCACGACTCCCCGAAGCCGGTTCTCACCGGCATCCCTCGCGGGACCACGGGCAACCGCGGCTCGCTCGCTCGCGACCACGTCGGCGCCCTGCTCCTCGCCACGGGCGACGCGGGGAACCCGACCGCGGCCGCGAACCCGCAGTCGATGGCCGGGAAGGTGTTGCGGCTCAATGCCCAGGGAAAGGCGGCGGACGGGAATCCGACGGCGGGCGACCCGATTCTGACGAGCGGTCTGCACTCACCCGGCGGTATCTGCGCGGCGATGGACGGGGCGCAGATGTTGGTGACCGACCGGCTGCCCGCTCAGGACGTTCTCTACCGGATCAATCCCGGCAAGCCGCTGGGGACGCCTGCGTGGACGTGGCCCGATCGTCCCGGTGCTGCCGGCTGTGCGGCGACGACGAAACTCGTGTGGGTGGCGATGTCGACGGCCGGGCATGTGCAGAATCTGCCGCAGGCGCCTGACGGGAGCTTCACCGGCAAGCCCCAGGTCGTGTTGGCCGCACCGGATGGGTTCGGGCGGATCGACGGCATGGACCTGATGACCGAGAGCCTGGCTGTCGCGGGGACCGTGAACAAGGGGGCACCCAATGCGGTGTCCAGTGATGATCGGGCGATTGTGATTCCCGTGCAGCCCCAAGGCGGCGCAGGCAGCGCCGACTGACCCCTATTTCGTCTCGCTCTGTGCGCGATGTCGAACCGGTGCCGCCCCACTCAAGGAACGGCACCGGCCTGAACATCAACCCCCGCACCGCTCCAAAATCAGCTCACGGACACGCTTGGCATCCGCCTGCCCCTTGGTAGCCTTCATCACGGCACCCACAATGGCTCCGGCAGCCGCGACCTTCCCATCGCGAATCTTCTCCGCGACATCCGGCTGAGCGGCAAGTGCCTCATCCACCGCCGCATAGAGCGCGGAGTCATCCGAAACGACCTTGAGACCCCGACGATCGACCACCTCGTCCGGCTCCCCCTCCCCCGCCAACACACCGTCGACAACCTCACGAGCGAGCTTGTTCGTCAACGACCCATCGGCGACAAGGGCGATCACCCGAGCCACCTGACCGGCCGTGATCGGCAGCTCACCCAGTTCGACAGACCGATTGTTGGCCTGCTGCGACAGGTACGACACCCACCACGACCGAGCCTCGGCAGCGGACGCACCCGCGTCGACCGTGGCCGCGACCAGGTCGACCGCACCCGCGTTCACCAGGTCACGCAGCTCCAGGTCCGTCAGCGACCACTCCTCCTGGATCCGCTTGCGCCGGGCAGCGGGCATCTCCGGCAGCGTGGTGCGCAGGCGCTCCACCCAGTCACGGGAGGGCGCGATGGGCACCAGGTCGGGCTCCGGGAAGTACCGGTAGTCCTCCGAGGTCTCCTTGCGCCTGCCGCCCCGGGTCGTGCCGGAGGCCTCTTCGAAGTGGCGGGTCTCCTGCAGGATGCTGCCGCCGTCGGCCAGCAGCGCGGCCTGGCGGGTCATCTCGTAGCGCACGGCGCGTTCGACGCTGCGCAGCGAGTTGACGTTCTTGGTCTCGGTGCGCGTGCCGAACTCGGGCGCGTCCTTCTCCATCAGCGACACGTTCGCGTCGCACCGCAGCGAGCCCTGGTCCATCCGCACGTCCGAGACGTCCAGCGCCTTGAGCAGGTCGCGCAGCGTCGCCACGTAGGCGCGGGCGACCTCGGGGGCGCGCTCGCCGGTGCCGGTGATCGGCTTGGTGACGATCTCGATGAGCGGCACGCCCGCGCGGTTGTAGTCCAGCAGCGAGTAGTCCGCGCCGTGGATACGGCCGGTGGCGCCACCGACGTGCAGGGACTTGCCGGTGTCCTCCTCCATGTGCGCGCGCTCGACCTGCACGCGCACGACCTCGCCGTCGTCCAGCGTGACATCGAGCCAGCCGTCGAAGGCGATCGGCTCGTCGTACTGGGAGGTCTGGAAGTTCTTCGGCATGTCCGGGTAGAAGTAGTTCTTCCTGGCGAACCGGCACCACTCGGCGATCTCGCAGTTGAGCGCGAGGCCGATGCGGATCGCGGACTCCACCGCGATCTCGTTGACCACCGGCAGCGAGCCGGGCAGGCCAAGGCAGGTCGGGCACACCTGGGTGTTGGGCTCGCCGCCGAAGACGGTCGGGCAGCCGCAGAACATCTTGGTGTTGGTGGACAGCTCGACGTGCACCTCAAGCCCGAGCACCGGGTCGAAGCGCGCGATGACGTCGGCGTAGTCCATCAGTGCGACGGTGGTGGTCACTTGTCCCTCCGGAACGCGCGCACGGCGATGAGCACGCCGGTGATCGCCACGATGATGCTGCCCACCGCGTTGACCAGCAGCAGCCGGTCCTTGTCGGCGCGCGCCTCGGCCAGGCCGCGGGCCGCGCTGACGCCCGCGGTGACCGAGCCGACGAGCCCGAAGACACCCTTGAACTTGTTCGACCCGGCCATCACACGACCTCCAACTCGGGCACACGGGTGATCAGGGAACCGCCCTGGGCCGCGTCCCTGGCGACCTCGTAGGCCGCGGCGACCCGGTAGCCGCGGTGGTCCTGCAGCGCGGGCGACATGATCTGCAGGCCGACCGGCAGGCCGTCGTCCCCGGACAGTCCACAGGGGACGCTCAGGGCGGCGTTGCCTGCCAGGTTGGACGGGATGGTGCACAGGTCCGCCCGGTACATCGCCATCGGGTCGTCGACCCGCTCGCCGATGCGGAACGCGGTGGTCGGCGTGGTCGGCGACACCAGCACGTCGACCCGGCCGAACGCGGCCTCGAAGTCGCGCATGATGAGCGTGCGGACCTTCTGCGCGGAGCCGTAGTAGGCGTCGTAGTAGCCCGCCGACAGCGCGTAGGTGCCGAGCATGATGCGGCGCTTCACCTCGGCGCCGAACCCGGCCGCGCGGGTCAGCGACATGACCTCCTCGGCGCTGCGCTCGCCGTCGTCGCCGACGCGCAGGCCGTAGCGCATGGCGTCGAAGCGGGCCAGGTTCGAGGACGCCTCGCTGGGCGCGATCAGGTAGTAGGCGGGCAGCGCCAGGTCGAAGCTGGGGCAGGACACCTCGACGATCTCCGCGCCCAGCTCGCGCAGCTGCGCGACGGCCGCCTCGAACGCGGCGGACACGCCCGGCTGGTAGCCGTCGCCCGCGAACTCGGTGACCACGCCGACCCGCACACCCGTGAGGTCGCCGGTCGCGCCCTCGCGCGCGGCGGCCACCACCGGCGGCACCGGCGCGTCGATGGAGGTGGAGTCCAGCGGGTCGTGCCCGGCGATCACCTCGTGCAGCAGCGCCGCGTCCAGCACGGTGCGCGCGCACGGGCCTGCCTGGTCCAAAGAGGACGAGAAGGCGACCAGGCCGAAGCGGGACACGGTGCCGTAGGTCGGCTTGACCCCGACGGTGCCGGTGACCGCGCCCGGCTGGCGGATCGAACCGCCGGTGTCGGTGCCGATGGCCAGCGGCGCCTCGAACGCGGCCAGCGCGGCGGCCGACCCGCCGCCGGAGCCGCCCGGGATGCGGTCGAGGTCCCACGGGTTGCGGGTGACGCCGAACGCGGAGTTCTCGGTGGAGGAGCCCATCGCGAACTCGTCCATGTTGGTCTTGCCGAGGATCACCACGCCCGCCTCGCGCAGGCGGCGCGTCACGGTCGCGTCGTACGGCGGCTGCCAGTGCTCCAGCACCTTGGAGCCGCACGTGGTGGGCGCGCCCTGCATGGCGAGCACGTCCTTGAGCGCCAGCGGCACACCGGCCAGCGGCGAGACGGCCGGGCGGCCTGCGGCGACGTCGTCGTCCACGGCCTTGGCAGCGTCCAGCGCGCGCTCGGTGTCGACGTGCAGGAACGCGTGGACGGTCGCGTCGACGGCGGCGATCCGGTCCAGGTGCGCCTGGGTCACCTCGACCGCGGACACCTCGCGGGCCTGGATCCGGGCGGCGAGGTCCGCCGCGTCCAGGCGGGTCAGCTCGCTCATGCTTCCTCCCCGAGGATGCGCGGTACACGGAACCGGCCGTCCTCGGCCGCGGGCGCGGCGGCGACGGCCTGCTGCTGGCTGAGCCCGGGGCGCACGTCGTCGCGGCGGAACACGTTGGTCAGCGGCACCGCGTGCGAGGTCGGCGGGATGTCCTGGTCGGCCACCTGGCCGACCTGGGCGACCGCCTGCACGATCTGGTCGAGCTGGGCGGCGAACCGGTCCACCTCGTCTTCGGTGACGGCCAACCTGGCCAGTCGGGCGAGGTGTTCGACCTCGCCGCGGGAGATGCTGGGCACTCGACGAACCCCCGGGGTTGTCTGTGACAGGACCCCGCGAGTCTATTTCGCGCACATCGGCCGCCCCGAACGGGTTGTTCCGAAGCCGTCTCGGTGCTAAACCGGTCCCGATCCCACGATTGGTGGCGGCCCGCACACCCGCGGTCTGGTCTGCGACAATCAGCGGTCGGGCGCGGGCCACCAGGTCCCGTGTGAGAGGGCTCTAGCTGCGGGAGGCGTTCGCCTTGTCGTTCCTGATCCGGGTCCAGCTCCCGGACAGCCCGGGGACCCTGGGCGCGGTCGCCACCGCCCTCGGGGCCATCGGCGCGGACATCCTCAGCGTGGACGTGGTGGAACGCGCGGGCGGCGTCGCGATCGACGACATGGTGGTCGAACTCCCCAGCGGCCGCCTGCCGGACGTCCTGATCACCGCCGCCGAGTCGGTCGCGGGCGTCGAGGTGGACGCGGTCCGCCCGTACGCGGGCCTCCTGGACACCCACCGCGAACTGGAACTGGTCGAGGACGTCGCCGCCGACCCCGCCGACGGCCTGGCCATCTTCGCGGCGGGCGTCCCCAAGATCATCCGCGCGGGCTGGGCCATGATCGTCGGCCCCGGCGCGGACGGCGCCAACCGCCTGGCGGCGAGCACGGCGGCCCCGGACATGCAGACGATCGACGTGCCGTGGATGCCACTGGCCCGCGCGACGGTGCTGGACGGCGAGGAACCGTGGGTACCGGCCACCTGGCGGGAGCTGGGCACGGAACTGGCGGCGACACCATTGGGGAAACCCGATCGGGTGCTGCTGGTGGGCAGACCGGGCGGGCCGATGTTCCGCGCGGCGGAGGTGGCGCGGCTGGCGCACCTGGCCGGGATAGTGGCCGTCGTCCTGCCGGACTAGCCAGACGGCCCGCCTGAACGCCCACGGCGGTTGCCGGTGACAACGTTCCCACGAACGAGCACCCTTGCCACGTACGGGCGACGCGACGGCTACCGCTCGATACCAGGCTCGACCTGCCCCGCGCCGCACGCCTCAGATCTGGCCGTGACCTGCGCGAACACCTCCCAGCCCAGCGGCCGCGCCCGAAACATCGCCCCCTCCCGGCGTCCGCACCCGGAAACGTCGCCCCTCTCCCGGTGGCTGCGCCGGAAGCGTCGCACGGTCCCCGGCGGCCATCGCGATTCTCCGGTTCCGGCACCCCTTGGACCTGGCCGCGACCGACCCCGGCCAGAGATCCGATCACCCGCCGGATCCATTCGGGCTCGCGAATGGACTGACCGATTTCCCGCACCATGCCCGCCTCGGACGGCGATCCGGCCCGTAGGCCGTACCCGATCACCCAGGATCGAACCCGGACACGCCCCGGTGATCACGCCTCAGCGACCGGCGATCCCCGCACGCACGCACCCGTCAGAGATCGAACGCGTAGGCGATCAACAACACCTCAGGCCCAGGCCGCCAGTCCCGCGTCGGCAGGCGCGTGAACCCGACACGTTCGTAAAGCCGGTGAGCGGTCGGCATATCGACCGGGCTGCACAGAACGACACGCGAGATGCCCAACTCCTCGGCCCGGTCCAGCACCGCCCGGACGAGCATCTCCCCCACTCCCCGCCCACGAACCCCGGCCCGAACGGCAAGCATCCGAAACTCCAACTCCCCCGCCCGAGAAATCTCCGCGTACGGCGTCCCGGGCTGGGCGATGGTGACCGTCCCCACCAGGCAACCCCCCGCGTCCACGGCGACAAGCAGTTCCGCGGCCCGCATACGCGACTCGGCATCGGCCAGCGTGGCGGCATACCCGGTCCCCGCCCCCGCGAGATGCCCCGCCGCCCGATACGCCTCGACGGTGAGTGCGCCGACAGCGCGCACCTCGTCCGAGCGCGCCGGACGCACCGATATGCCAGCCGGTCGAACCACCTCTGTCACGCCTCGCCTCCCAGGAGGCGGCGCGTCGGGCGGGCCCTCACTCCCGCCGTCCACCGCCCTGACTTCTTTGTCCTACACCATCTTCGGCTCGATCACCACGCCCGAACGTGTCGCACGGAGAGTGATCGGGTGATCTCGCCGCGACACCCGGGATCTCCGTTCCCACGCCACCTTTCAGCGACACCGGGGTTCTCGCAACGGCATCAACGTTCTCGCGACGGTGTCGAGGTTTCCTCACGATGGCGCCGAATCTCGACCGAGCCGTGACGGTCACAGCTCGGGTGGTGGTGTCGGAGTTTCCCCGCAGGGTCTCGACGTTCCAGTGCGGTGTACCGGTCTCCCTCAGCACGGCGTGTCAAACCTCGCTGTGGCGTGCATGCCTGCCGGGTTGCGGCGTACCAGACGCGGGTGCCAGACCCCCTTGGTGTGGCGTGAGGCCTGCCCAGTACGGCGTGGCCAGAGTTGCCAGTGTGGCGTGCCGAGTCTGTTCAGTGGCGCGTCAGTCCTACGACAATTCCGGCTCTCAACGTGGCAGTGCCATCCCGACGCGGTGACCTCACCTGACCGCAGACCCCGGCACGCCGCACGGTGCCGCCATAGCCAGTAGGGCTATGGCTGCCGCGACGACAACGGTGCAGCTCGACATCGCGGCGCGGTGCGCGTCACCTCAACACAAACCGGGCACGCAGCGCGGTGCGGCCGTGGCCGGTACGGCGAGCAGTGCGGTACAGCGTCGACTGGTGCAGCGTCAGCTGGTGCAGCGTCGCGGGATCGACGGTGGTGCCCGTGCGGCAGTCGCGGTGGCAGGTCACGGTATGGCAGCGGCGGCTCCTTGACAGGCTCGGGGTCGGTCGCTGTCGCAGTTCCGGGTCATGGCGTGGCAGTGGCAGCGGTGAGGTCTCGCCGGGCTGGCATCGGGGAGTTCGGAAGGCGGGCCGTCGGGCGCGGTTCTCGCTCCCGCTGCCACGACTCCGCCATGTGAGTTGTGGCTGCGGGAATCCGGCGGTACAGAGATCCTGGGTAGTCGAGGGCGGGTAGGCCGACGGGTTAGCGGGTGCGCGGGCTGGTGGCATGTGGCTCCTTTCTGTTCGGGCAGGCGTCCCTGGTCAGGGTCCGTGTCGAGCTCCCCCGCGCGCCGTTCCTTATATCGCAACGAATGAGGCACGGTGTACGGTGTCGAGTTTCGGTCGCACGATGTGGTGAGTTCCTTGGGCCGCAAGGGAAACTCGTCGTGACGAGACGACCCGGTCGGGGGAATCGTGTCATCGAAGTCCGGGGTCGGGGTTCGGTTCCGAGGCTACTTCGGGCAGCCGAGAGTCGATTGAGAGAGGGCGGCGCAACCAAGGCGAGTCCATAGTGGACGCACCTGGGCACCTGCCGGTCAGCGCTGGTCACATCCGGAGACTAACGACCGCGATCGGCACGCGGAGGATTCAGTCCACAAGCCCGCGGACGAGTTCGCGCAGCTCAAGCAGGTCGATCGTGTCCGCGGGCAGTTCCAGCGCAGGTTCCACCCGGCGGAGGCGGGCGGCGGCCAGGCGTTCGCCCAGGGTGGCGTCCAGGGGGAGGAAGGTCAGCGCGGCGCGGGCGGCGGTGTCGAGTTCGGCGAGGACCGGGTGGTGGACGGCGACGTCGACCACGCCCGCCGCCGCGTCCACCTGCGCGTGCACGCGGACGTCCGCGAGGACGACGCGATGTGGGCCCAGGTTGACGGTGACCCCGGTCGGGTCGGGTACCGGTGGCACCGAGTCGTGGAACTCCCAGAGGGCGTCGTCCGGGGGTGCGGCGGCTTTCCAGGCGTCGGTGTACGGGCGCAGGGCCGGGTCCTCCTGGCCGGAGACGACCAGCGCGTAGATGGCGCGGGTGCCGCGGTCCAGGGAGAAGTGCAGGTCGGGGTGCACGTCGGCGACCAGGTCGCAGAGTCGGGACTCGACGCGGTGTGGTTCGCGGTCGCCGAGGGCGGCCGCGATGTCGGGCAGCAGCTCGTGCCAGCGCGCCCAGAACCGTTCGGCCGACTCCTGTGCGGAGGGGCGTTGCTCGGGTCGGGCGCGGCGGAACCAGGTCATGTGCCCATCATGGCGTGGTTCAGCCGCCCGCGACGGACGGGATCACCTCGATCCGGCTGTCGGCCGCGATCGGGGTGTCGAGGCCGCCCAGATACCGGCATTCCTCGCCGTCCACGTAGAAGTTGACATACCGGCGCAGGGCCCCGGTCTCGTCGCGCACTCGGCGGCCCACGTCGGGGTGGCGGGTGCCGAGGACGTCGAGCACGGTGCGCAGCGTGGTGGGCGGGTCGACGTCGACCGACACCTCCGCCTGTCCCCCGGCCTTGGCGCGCAGCGCGCCGGGCAGGTGCACGGTGACCGACACCTAGATCACCGCCGCGCGCAGGGAGAGCACGTCCGGCAGGTGCGCGGCGACGCGCGTCCAGTGGGCTCCCTCGTCGCGGCTGCCGTAGACCTCGCCGGAGCGGCGAGCGCGGCCGCGGAGGCCTCGGCGTAGGAGGCGCCGTGTCGGACCAGTGTGGCGCCTGCCGCCTCGATGCGGCGGGTCTTGGACTCCGGGGCGGGCTCGGGCACGAACACCGTGGCGGGCAGGCCGAGTAGGCGCGCGGCCGTAGCCACCGCCAGGCCGTGGTTGCCGCCGGACGCGGTGACCACGTGGCCGGGGCGGTCGCCCGCCAGGAGGGCGTTGAGCGCGCCGCGGATCTTGAACGTGCCGGTCAGCTGGTGGTGCTCCAGCTTCAGCACCACCGGCCTGCCGTCGATCTCGACACGCCACACGGGAGTCCGGCGCGCGTACGGCGCGATGCGGTCGGCGGCTGCGGTGACGTCGGCGTGGTCCACGCGTCCCGATGGTAATGCGATCGCGGCCGCGCACCGGGCATCCACCACACTGCTGGGGTGACCACCGTTCCCTGGCCGCCGGGCACCGCCTCCGGTATCGGCTCGCTGCCCGGCACCGATCCCCGGGAGGCCGCCGCGACCGTGCTCGGCGAGCTGCCCGACCTGCCGCACCTGCCGGAGCTGCCCGCCCGCGGCCTGGGCGCCGACATGATCGGCCGGACGGCCGCGCTGCTGGTGGACCTGGCGGTCGAGCTGGTGCCGTCCGGCTATCGGGTGACCGCACGGCCGGGCGTCGACCACCGGCGTGCCGCCGATCTGCTGCGCTGGGACGTGGACGCGCTGGAGGAGGCCGTGGAGCGGCTCGGCACGCCGCCGCGGGTGGTGAAGGTGCAGGCGACCGGGCCGTGGACATTGATGTCGAACCTGGAGCTGCCGCGCGGCCACCGGGTGCTCACCGACCCGGGCGCGCTGCGGGAGTTCACCGAGTCGCTCGCCGAGGGCGTGACCCGGCACGTGGCGGAGGTGCGGCGGCGGACCGGGGCCGAGGTGGTGGTCCAGTTCGACGAGCCGGGCCTGCCTGCCGTGCTGGCTGGCGCGCTGCGCACGCCGTCGGGTTACGGCACCGTGCCCGCGGTCGCGGAACCGGAGGCGCGCGAGACGCTCGCGGCCGTGGTGGAGGCCGCGCGGAAGGCGAGCGGGCAGCCGGTGATCGTGCACTGCTGCGCGAAGCGGCCGCCGGTCGCGCTGCTGCGGGACGCGGGCGCGGGCGCGATCGCGCTGGACGTGACGTTGTTGCGGGACGCGCCCGCCGCGTTGTTCGACGAGATCGGCGAGGCCTGGGACGCGGGAACCGTGTTCTTCCTGGGCGTGGTGCCCACTGTGGAGCCTGCCACGCCGGTGACGTTGCGCTCGGCCGCCGAGCCCGCGCTGCGGTTGGTGGACCGGCTGGGGTTCTCGCGTTCGCTGTTGGCGGAACGTGCGGTGGCGACGCCGGGCTGTGGGCTGGCCGGTGCCACGGCCCGGTGGTCCCGTCGGGCGATGTCGCTGACGCGGGATGTGGCGAAGGCGTTCGTGGAGCCGCCGGAGAGCTGGTAGTCCGGGCCGCCCGGGATGGGCGGCCCGGACCACGGGTCAGGCCCGCATCACCGTGGCGATCGGGATGCGGGCGGCGCGGATGGCCGGGAACAGGCCGCCGAGGATGCCCGCGACCAGGCCGGCCACGACGCCCGCGACCCCGGCCTCCCACGGGAACGCCACATCGTGCAGCATCTCCCGCCGGTCGCCGAAGAGCGTGCCCGCGACCTGCAGACCGGCGACCCCGACGCCGATGGCGGCCGCTGCGGTGAGCAGGCCGGTGATCAACGTCTCGGCGAGCACGATGCCCGCCAGCAGCAGTCGCGGCGTGCCGACCGCGCGGCGCAGCGCGAACTCCTCCACCCGTTCGCCGACCGTGGCCAGGCCGACGTTGAGAATGCCCGCGACACCGATGAGCAGCACCAGCGCCGCCATGCCGAGGAAGATCCACCGCATCAGGTCGAGCTGCCCGCCGATGTGCTCACGCGAGTTCACCACCGAGCGGTACGGCTCGACCGGGTCGGTCGACACGGCCGACATCCTGGCCAGCAGGGTCTGCAACAACGGCTCGCCGTCGCCGTTCAGGTACAGCTCCAGCGACAGGTTGCCGAGGCTCGCCGAGGACATCCAGGCCATGGCCTCGTCGGCGCGGACGTAGGCGGTCGGGACCTCGTTGGCGTCGTGGACGGTGCCGATGATCCGCGGCGTCGGGTTCTTCGCCTCCGAGATGATCTGCATCTCCGCGGGCAGCCGGTACTGGGTCAGCGCGGTGGCGGCCTCGCGGTTGAGGACGAGGCTCGGCGACAGCGAGGGCGGGCCGCCGAAGTCGAGCCAGCGACCCGCCTCCACCGGGAACGGTCGGTACGGGCGGATGTCGCCGGTGAGCAGCACCAGCTGCAGCTCGACCGCCTGCCCGCGGGGCAGGATCCCGGCGGCGTCCTGCTCCATCACCCGGCAGGTGCCGCTGGAGTCGCACACCATCCGCGAGCTGTTGCCGTACATGTCCTGGTTCGCGTACTTGAGCGGCGAGGGTCCCGGGTTGATCGGGCGCACGCCGGGCTCGCCGATGATCGCGGTGGCTGTCAGCGTCCCGACGACATCGGACCGGCCCGCCAGGGTGTCGACCGCGATCGGCACGGTCTTCCCGCTGGAGGACAGGTTGACCCGAGTGGTGCCGTCCTTGGCCATGCGCAGCTCGATGTCGGCCAGCAGCGCGCGGTTGGCCAGCACCGAACCGGCCTGCACGGTGACGATCGCGAGCACGCCTAGGAAGAGGCTGACCATGGACAGGAACGTGCGCAGCTTCCGGGCGCGGATCCCCTGCCCGCCGATCACCAGCGCGGAGCGGAACCGGCCGGACAGTCCCATCACCGGAACACCCCCTGGTGTTCGGGCACGAGCATGCCGTCGGTCAGCCGCAGCACGCGCTGCATGCGGTTGGCGTGCGCGTGGTCGTGGGTGACCAGGACGAGGCCGCAGCCGCGGTGCGTCGCCGCGTGCAGGACGTCGATCACCAGGGCGCCGGTCTCGGTGTCCAGCGCGCCGGTGGGCTCGTCGGCCAGCAGGATCTTGGGTTCGCGGACCAGGGCGCGGGCGATGGCCACCCGCTGCTGCTCGCCGCCGGAGAGCCGGGCGGGCTTGTGCCTGGCCAGGTGCGCGATGCCGACCTGCTCCAGCGCCGCCATCACCTTGGCGCGGCGCTTGCGGCGCGGCAGCCAGCCCTGGCCGTTGACCAGGGCCATGGACACGTTCTGCAGCGCGGTGAGGTGCTTGAGCAGGAAGAAGCGCTGGAACACGAACCCGAACTCCTGGCTGCGCAGCCGGGCCGCGCGGCGTTCGGGGACGCGCGCGATGTCGTTGCCGTGCAACAGGTAGCGGCCGGAGTCGGGGCGGTCGAACAGGCCGATGAGGCTGAGCAGCGTGCTCTTGCCGGAGCCGGAGCGGCCCAGGATCGCGACGCTGTCGCCGGGGTGCACGGTGAGGTTCACCCCGGACAGGATCGGGCGCGGCTCGCCCTGGCCGGTGAGCGTCTTGGTCAGGCCGTCGAGGTGGATCAGCGGGACGTCGCTCATTTCCCGTAGCCCTCCTTCGGCTCAGCCTGGGCGGGCGGCAGGCTGGGGCCGGGGACGGCGAGCGTCTCGGTGCCCGCGAGCCCGGACTTGATCTCCACGACGCGGCCGTCGGTCAGGCCGAGCACGACGTCCTTGGTCTGCCGGGCGCCGTCCGGGCCGAGCACGTCGACCTTGCCGTTGCCCTGCCTGCCCGCGACGGCCTCGACCGGGGCGACCAGCGCCTGCTTGACCTGGGCGGTGACCACCTCCACGGTGGCCTCGGCGCCGTTGATGAGCCGGATGTCCGGGGGCGCGGTGCAGACCAGCCGCATGCCGGTGGCGCTGGACGGTTCGCGGCCCTCGCCCGGGGCCTCGGCGGGCTGCGGGACCGGGGCCATCTGGGTGGGCAGCGCCTTCGGGTCGCCCTGGACGGGCGCGGCCGGGGTGGCGGGCGCGGGCGGCGGCGGGATGGTGCCCGCCGGGAGCGCGGCGATGGTCCCCAGCACCGCGCAGTCGAACGGGCCGGGCCCGCTCTTGATCTGGACGCGCACCACGCCGGTGCCGTCGGCCAGGGCGTAGGCCTGTTCGCCGCCGATGTCGGCGACGATGCCGTAGCCGCCGTACTTCGCCGAGACCACCGGCATCCCGGCGGTCACCTTGGCGCGGTCGTCGACGAGCCTGCCGGAGAAGGTGGAGCCCGTCGGGACCTCGATGTGCGTGGGCTTGCCGCCGACCCAGACGGCACCGACGCGGGTGGGTTTGGTCGGGGTGCCCTTCTGGTCCTTGACGTCCAGGTAGCGGATCTCGCCGTCGATCGGCGCCACCAGGCCGAAGACCGGGTTGAGGGTGACTGTGCCCTTGAGGCTGACCTTGTTGCTCAGGTCCTGGCGGGTGAGCGCGGCGGTGGTCATGGTCGTGCCGCGCTCGGCGAGGCCGGGTACCGGCGCGGAGGCCGAGCTGGTCGTGCAGCCCGCGACCGCGGCGGTCGCGAACAGCCCGAGAAGAATGAGACGCGTGTTCACCGGTGCCCCCAAAATCGTGATGTGAACCGGGATCCACCGCACTATACACACAGTTTATAGGGATCTTGTGGCCGGATCACACCGAGAGTGCCATTCCCGTCGCACCGCGTCGAGCAGCGCGCGCACGCCGGGTCGCCCCGCGCTTTCCGCGCGCCACACCGAGAAGACGCGCCGGGAGAGCCGGGGTTGCACCGGACGCAGCACCACCCCGGCCGGGACCTGGTCGCCCGCCAGCCGGGGCACCAGCGCGACACCCAACCCCGCGGCCACCAGGGTCAGCTGGGTCGGGAACTCCGTCGCCTGGTGCGCCACGTCCGGCAGCCGGTCCGCCGCCCGGAACAGGCTGATCAACCAGTCGTGACAGCTGGTCCCGGCCGCCGCGGAGATCCACCGCTCGGCGGCCAGGTCCGCAACCGACAACGGCGACCGGGCGGCCAGCGGGTGCCCGGCGGGCAGCGCGACGTCGACCAGGTCGTGACCGAGATCCAGGGCCCGCAACCGATCCGGCAACGGCGCGGGCGACTCGCCCCAGTCCTGCGAGACGGCGAGATCGACATCGCCCCGGGCGACGGCCGCGACCGCCTCGTAGGGCTCCATCTCCAGCAGCCGCACCCG
Organism: Actinokineospora enzanensis DSM 44649; assembly: GCF_000374445.1. Taxonomy (GTDB): domain Bacteria; phylum Actinomycetota; class Actinomycetes; order Mycobacteriales; family Pseudonocardiaceae; genus Actinokineospora; species Actinokineospora enzanensis. Next base: position 181,849 of record NZ_KB894408.1, read on the forward strand.
CGCCCGCGGGTGGGTGACGGCCAGGCCGACCACCACCGCGGGCAGCAGACCCCGCGCGGCGGTGGGGAAGGCGGCCACCGTGAGATCGCCGAGCACCTCGCCACGCCTGCGGTCGAGATCCGCCGCCGCCTCCTCCACCGCGCCCAGGATGCGGTGCGCGTGCCGGGCGAGCACGTGGCCCTCCTCGGTGAGCCGGATCCGCCTGCCGTGCCGCTCCACCAACGCGCACCGGGCCTCCCGCTCCAGCTTGGCCATCTGCTGCGAGACCGCCGACGGGGTCAGGGACAGCACCTCGGCCGCGGCCGCCAGCGTGCCCTGGTCGGCGACAGCCCGCAGCACCCGCAGGCGCACCAGGTCGAACATGCCGCCATTGTGGCGAACCCGCGGCGAACCGGGCACGCGTCACCACCCGGCCGGGGACACCAGACCGGTGCGCACGGCGTAGAGCGCGGCCTGGGTGCGGTCGTGCAGACCGAGCTTGCCGAGGATGGCGGTCATGTGCGCCTTCACCGTCTTCTCCGACAGCAGCAGGGTCTTGGCGATCTCCCGGTTCGAGTTGCCGCGCGCCACCTCGGTGAGCACCTCCCGCTCGCGCGCGGTCAACGCGGCCGCGCCGGGCCGCGCCTCGCCCTCGGCGAGCAGCCGCGCCACGGACGGGTGCAGCAGCACGTGGCCCGCGTGCACGGACCGCACCGCGGCGGCCAGCGCGGCCGGGTCGACGTCCTTGTAGACGTACCCCGCCGCGCCCGCGCGGACCGCGGGCACGATCACCGACGGCTCGGCGAAGCTGGTGATCACCAGCACCCGCGCCGGGTTGCCCGCCGCGCGCAGGCCGTGCAGCGCGTGCACGCCGTCGGTGCCGGGCATGCGCAGATCGAGCAGGATCACGTCCGGGCGCAGCCGGTCGGCCGCCGCCAGGCAGCCCGCGCCGTCCGCCGCCTCGCCGACGACCTCCAGGTCGTCCCACAGGTCCAGGAAGGTGCGCAGGCCCTGGCGCACCACCGGGTGGTCGTCGACCACGAGCACCCGGATCACCTCAGCCGCCACGGGGCACCTCCAGCCGCACCGTGGTACCGACAGTGCCGCCGATGCCGCCCGCACTGCCCGAGCTGACCCGCAGCCTGCCGCCCGCCGACCGGGCCCGCTCCCGCATCGACACCAGGCCGAGCCTGCGGGTGTGCGCGTCGGCCGGGTCGAAGCCGACGCCGTCGTCGCGCACCTCCAGCACCACGTTGCGCTCGTCGGCGGCCAGGTCGACCTCGATCCGGCCCGCGGCCGCGTGCCGCAGCGCGTTGTGCAGGGCCTCCTGGCTGATCCGGTAGACCGCCTCCTCCCTGGCCTCGGTCAGTCGCGGCAGCGGCTCGGCGTGGAACACGATGTCGATGTCCAGCACCCGGTTGAGCAGATCGGCCTGCTTGCCGATGGCCACGTCCAGCCCGTCGCCCGCCAGGTCCGGGGGCAGCAGGCCGACCACCGCCGAGCGCAGCTCGTCGGTGACCTCGGCGGCCAGGTCGCCGACCACGCGCAGCATCGGCCGCACCCGGGCGGGGTCGCGCCGGGCCACCTCGACCGCGGCCTCAGCGGTGAGCCGAAGGCTGAACAGCTTCTGGGTGACCGAGTCGTGCAGCTCGCGGGCGATCCTGGTGCGCTCGCGGATGATCGACAGCTCCCGCTCGCGCTCGTGCAGCCGGGCGTTGACCAGCGCGATGGCCGCGTGGTCGGCGAGCAGGCCGAGCAGCTCCTCGTCCTGCTCGGTGAAGCCGCCGGGGGCAAGCTTGTTGGCCACGAAGATCTCGCCGAGGATCTCGTCGCCGTCGGTGACCGGCATGCCGAGGAACGTGTCCAGCTCCGGGTGCGCCGACGGCCACCAACCGAAGCTGGAGTGCTCGCGGATGTCGTCGACCCGGACCGGGTTCGGGTCGGTGAGCATGGCCCCGAGCAGGCCGTGCTGCCGGGGCAGCGGGCCGATCGCCGCCCATTCCTCCGGTGTCACGCCGTCGGCGAGGAACTCGGTGAACCCGCCGGTCTCGTCGGGCAGGCCGAGCGCGGCGTAGCGGGCGCCGACGAGCTCGCGCGCGGACACCAGGATGGTGCGCAGCACATCGCGCACCGACAGGTGCACGGCGACGGCCCGCACGGCGGCGCTGATGGCCCGCAGCTCATTTCTCCCGATCCCGGTCACATTGCCACGGTACCGAGCCGGGGCGGCCAAACCCGGGGTCCTAGGACCAAAGTCCGAGAGAAGTGCCGCCTCGGGTCCGATGGAACCCGCCCGCGCCCCGCCTACCTTGGATCCCGTCGGGCACACCGACACCGCGTCCCGAAGGGCCTGGGGCGCAACGACTCCACATCGTCGGCAATGGACACGTGTCATCCGACCGTGTCCCCACGGAAGGGAAAGACCATGCGTACCAACAGTGTTCCGAGCGTGGCCATCGTGACCGGGGCGTCCCGGGGGCTCGGCCGCGCCATCGCCGCCGGGCTCGCCGAGGCGGGCTGGTCGCTCGTGCTCGACGCCCGTGGCGCTCCCGCGCTCACCGAGGCGGCGGCCCGACTGCCTGCTCGACCGCCGGGCCGGGTCGTCGCGCTGCCCGGCGACCTCATCGATCCGGACCACCGCGCGCGGCTGGTGGCCGTCGCGACCGAGCTGGGCGGACCCGATCTCGTGGTCAACAACGCCGGGGCGCTGGGCCCGAGCCCACTACCGCGCCTGGCCGACCTGCCGCTGCCCGCGTTCCGCGAGCTGCTGGAGGTCAATGTGGTGGGCCTGCTCGGGCTCACCCAGCTCGCGCTGCCTGGACTGCGACAACACGAGGGCGGGGTCCTCAACATCACCTCGGACGCGGCGGTCGAGGCTTACGAGGGGTGGGGTGGATACGGCGCGTCCAAGGCCGCGGTCGAACAACTCGGCCGGGTGCTCGCCGTGGAGGAACCGGATGTGCGGGTGTGGTGGGCGGATCCCGGCGACCTGCGCACGCGAATGCACCAGGACGCCTTCCCCGGCGAGGACATCGGCGACCGACCATTGCCGGAGACGGTCGTGCCCGCGGTGCTGAAGCTGCTGGCCACCCGACCGGAGTCGGGACGCGTGCGCCTGCGGGAGCTGCTGTGAACCCGCCGCGCGCGTTGTGGCTGCCGTTCGAGGTCGACGACTTCGCGGCAACCCGGGCCTTCTACGTCGACGGGCTCGGACTGTCCGTTGTGGACCAATGGGTGGCGGGCGCGGAACGCGGGGTGGTCCTGCGCGCCGCGGACGCGGCCTATGTGGAACTGGTGTCACCCGGTATCCGACGGTCCGCACCGCTCGCGTTCGAACTGCCCGACCGGGCATCGGTGGACGCGGTCCACGCTCGGCTCGTGGGGGTCGAGGTGCTCCGGCCGCCGGGGGTGTATCCGCGGGGGCACTACGGGTTCGAGGTCCGTGATCCGGCGGGCACGCCCGTGATGCTCTGGCACGAACACGACTGAGCGTACGGGAACGGTGAACCGGAAACGCGGGACGGGAAACAGAGAACGGCCATGGACGAACAGGGCACCGACAGGTGGGCTCGACGCCTATGACGGTTCGGCGTGGAGGCGCCGCGAGACAGGGTGTGCGGCCGCGAAGACCGTCGCCTGAGGACGGTGCAGGTGAGTTGTCTGCCGGGAGGCGGGCAGTGCGTACCGGGCAAGCAGGCACGGACATATCCGCGCCGAGGTGGGCTGGCGTTGGTAGGGGAACACGATCGGATCGGCACGTGCGGCGGACCAGACGCACGCGGCGGCAGTGAACACAGGGGAGGTTGTCATGCAGGGCTTGCGGTTCGCACTGCCTGCGGAGTCGGAGGCGCACGAGCCGCCCGAGGGGCGCGGGTTGTCTCGGGACGGGGTTCGGCTGCTGGTCGGTACCGGCCGGGGCGAGGTGTCGGTGAGCCATCGTCGGTTCGTGGACCTGCCGGGTCTGTTGCGGACCGGGGATGTGTTGGTGGTCAACACCTCCGCCACCATCCCGGCGGCCGTGCGGGTGGTGGGTGGCGATCTGATGGCGCACTTCTCCACCGAGACGGCCGAGGGCACGTGGCTGGTGGAGTTGCGGCGGATGCGGGACAAGGCGTCCGAGCCGTATCCGGACGGGGTCGCAGGGACGAGTCTGCACCTGATCGGCGGGGCGACCGCGACGCTGCTGCGGCCGTACTCGCGGGGTCGACTGTGGGAGGCGGAGGTGCGGCCCGCCGGGCTGGCGTCGGTCGGGGCGTACCTGCGGGTGTTCGGGTCGCCGATCCGCTACGGGTACGTGTCGCGGGCGTGGCCGCTGCGGTACTACCAGACGGTGTTCGGGACCGAGCCGGGCAGCGCGGAGATGCCCAGTGCAAGCCGACCGTTCACCGAGCGGGTGGTCACCCGGCTGGTCGCGGCCGGGGTGCAGTTCGCGCCGGTGCTGCTGCACACCGGGGTCGCGTCGCCGGAGGCGCACGAGCGGCCGTACCCGGAGCGGTTCCGGGTCGGGGCGGCCGCGGCGCGGCTGGTGAACCAGGCGCGGGCCGGGGGTGGGCGGGTGGTCGCGGTCGGCACCACTGCGGTACGGGCGCTGGAGTCCGCGGTGGGCGAGGACGGGCTGGTGCGGGCCGCCGAGGGGTGGACCGATCTGGTGGTCACGCCGGAGCGGAGCGTGCGGGTGGTCGACGGGCTGGTCACCGGGTTCCACGAGCCGCGGGCGTCGCACCTGGACATGCTGGCCGCGATCGCGGGGCCCGAGCTGCTCGACCTGTGCTACCGGGAGGCCCTCGACCACGGCTACCTCTGGCACGAGTTCGGCGACCTCAACCTCCTGCTCCCCTGACCGCGCGCCGGTCCCCGCACAAGAACCCCGACGACCCCGACAACCCTGACGACACGACGAATCGGAAAGGAGGTGAGTGGCATGGCCGGGTCCGCCCGCGTCGGGTCACGCGCCCAGGTTCACCGTCTCCTCGGTCGGCTGGTCCGCGTACATGTCGTCGATCGCGTGCGCGTACTTCTCCGCGATCGGTTTGCGGCGCAGCTTCAGCGTCGGCGTCAGCTCGTCGCCGCCGGGTTCCCAGAAGGCGGGGACGATGCGGAAGCGCTTGACCTGCTCCACCCGGGACAGTCGGGCGTTGCCGGTGCGCACCGCGGCGGTGACGAGGGCGCGCACCTCGTCGGCGGCGACGACCGCGCCGGGAGAGGCCGTGGGCAGGCCGTGCGCGGCGGCGAGGCCCGCGGCGGCGTCCTGGTCCAGTACGACCAGGGCCGAGATGTAGGGGCGGTCGTCGCCGATGGCGACCACCTGGCCGATGACGCCGCTGGCGGCCTTGATGGCGTTCTCGATGTTGGTCGGCGACATGTTCTTACCCGCCGAGTTGATGATCAGCTCCTTCTTGCGGTCCACGATGGACACGTAGCCGTCCGGGTCGATCACGCCGACGTCGCCGGTGTGCACCCAGCCGTCGGGGTCCACGGTCTCCGCGGTGCGGCCCGGGTCGCCGCGGTAGCCGCGCATCACCGAGGGGCCGCGGATGAGCAGCTCGCCGTCGTCGGCCACGCGCACCTCGGTGCCGTGCACGGGGGTGCCGACGGTGCCCAGCCGGTTGGCGCCGGGGCGGCCGGAGGTGCCCAGTCCCGCGGTCTCGGACATGCCCCAGATCTCGTAGACGGGGATGCCGACGCCCCAGAAGAACTCCAGGATCTCGACCGGGATCGCGGCCGCGCCGGAGGCGGGCACCTTGGCCTCGGTCAGGCCGAGGCGGGCGCGCAGCCGGGCGAGCACCAGCCGGTCGGCGACCCGGTGGGCCAGGCCGAGCCGGATCGGCACCGGGCGGTCCGCGGCGCGCAGCCGGGCCCGGCGGACGCCCACGTCGACCGCCCAGGCGGCGACGGCGCGCTTGGCCGGGCTCGGTTCGGCGGCCAGCGCGGTGTCGACGGCCAGCTTGAACTTCTGCCACACCCGGGGCACCGCGAAGAACAGGTGCGGCCGGACCTCCGGCAGCACCTCGCCGAGCCGCCTCGGGTCGGCGAGCGAGGTGACCACGGTGCCGAACAGCAGCGAGGCGTAGTGCGAGACGACGCGGTCGGCGATGTGCGCCGAGGGCAGGAAGGAGATCACCCGGTCACCGGGCAGCAGTTCGAAGGCGTTCTTCACCGCGCCGGAGACCGCCATCAGGTTGGCGTGGGTCAGCTCCACGCCCTTGGGCGGGCCGGTGGTCCCGGACGTGTAGATGATGGTGGCGAGGTCGTCGGGGGCGACCGCGCGCCAGGCGGTGTCGAGGTCGAAGTCGGGGTCGCCCGCGGCCTCCAGGTCCGCCAGGGTCTCGCCGCCGTCGACCGGGCCGTCCACGCACACCAGGCGCAGACCGGGGGCGGCCGCGCGCAGGGTGGCGACGAAGGCCGCCTCGGTGACCACGATCCGGTTGCCCGCGTTGGCGAACACGTGCGTGAGCTGGTCAGGGGCGCTGGTGTTGTAGACGGAGAACGGCAGCGCGCCCAGGTGCAGGGCGGCGGTGTCGACCAGGTGGAACTCCGGCCGGTTGGTGAGCATGATGCCGACCGCGTCGCCGTGGCCGACCCCGCGCGCGGCCAGGCCCGCGGCGATCGCCCGCACCCGGCGCGCGTACTCGCGCCAGGTGATCGACACCGCGCCGCCGGGCGTGCGCAGCGCGACGAGGTCGGGGTGCTGCCGTGCCGTGGCCTGGAAAGCCGCGCAGAGGGTGTGCTGCTCGCTCATCGCGCCACCTCTCACCGGTGTGGTCTACGACACAGGGCAGTGATGGTAGGGAGCGCGGTCGGCCGTTGTCTACGGTGGTTCCACCGCGTGTCGCCGAGCCACCGGTCGACCTCGATCGCCCCGGTGCCCGCGCGCGTTCCACGCGGGCGCGCGAAACCGCTCGCAGGTCTCCTCGGGCTGGTCGCGAGGGGCTCCAGCGTGCGGGCGTTCGGGGTGGCGGCGTGGTGGTCCGCGCTCGTGGTCGCCCTAGCCTGCGCCCAGGCAGATGAATGGGCGGCGGTACGGGTCCTCGGCGATGGACTCGGCCAGCGCGCGGGCGGGGCTGACGCCCTCGGTGAGGCGGCGGTGGTAGGCGACCATCGCGGTGGCGGCCGACTCGTCGCCGACGCGGCTGGTCGCGGCGATCACCGTGCGCACGCCGCTGGCCAGCAGCGCGCCCGCGTAGCCGAGGGCCTCGTCGCCCGGACGCACGTAGTTCATGGCCAGCTCGCAGGCGGCCAGGACGACCTGGCGGGGTGGCTGGCGCAGCCGGGACAGCTCGTAGGCGAACAGCGGGCCGTCGGCCAGCTCCAGCCGGGAGAACAGCGCGTTGGTCGGCTCGTGCTCGCCGTGCGCGGCGATGTGGGCGAGCTCGGCGCCGTCCAGGGCGGCCAGCACGCCCGCCACGGTGGCGTGCTCGCCGTCGAGGGTGGCCGCGTCCGGGTAGACCTCGCGCAGCGGGCCGTCCTCGGCGACCAAGCCGGTGAGCATGGGGCCGCGGGCCAGCACGGTGCGGCCGCGCGGGGCCGAGCCGGTGGCGGCGCTGAGCCACGCGGTCGCCGACGGGGCGACCACGACCGGTCTGCCCCACAGCGACGGCAGGCTCCCCCACGGCACCGCGTACAGCGCGCCGGTGGGCACCACGACCAGCTCGCGGTCGCCCAGCAGCGGCAGCAGCGGGCGGATCAGCTGCTGGTCGAGCGCGCCCGCGCTGCGGGCCGCGGAGGCCTTGACCACCTCCACGATCGGGGCGGGCAGCGTGTCCGGGGCGAGCACGTCCAGGTCGGCGTGCAGCCGGGCGGCCGACTCGGTGGCGTCGGCGGCGGACCCCAGGCGCACCATGCGCGCGCCGGTGCCCGCCAGCACGACCGCGACCACCTCGTCGTCGGAGATGGCGAACGACACCAGCACCCGGTCGCCAAGCGAGGGGGCGACCGAGTCGAGCGTGGCGACCGGGCGCGGCCTGCCCCACGGGCTGGCGTACCAGCCCTGGCGGGCCACCTCCCGCTCCAGCGCGGCGGTCTGCTTCTCCAGCTTCTCCGCCCGCTCCGCCGAGCGGCCCGCCAGCCGGACCAGCTGCGCGGTGCGCTTGGCCAGCCGCAGCTCGGTCGCCTTCTCCGCCATCCGCGGGTCGTCGATATCCGGGATCGGCTCGTACCGGTACACCTGCGCGCGGGTGCGCTCCAGCCAGCCGAACAGCCTGCGCGCGTCCGGTCGGGGGTGGCGCAGCACCAGGCGCACCGCCATGTCGCCGAGCTGGCGGCCGTGCACGGCGGTGCCGCACATCAGCTCCAGGCCGCCCATCCGGTCCCGGGCCCGGCCCAGCTCGGTGAGGCCCGCCCTGGCCTCGGCGAGCGCGGCGCGGATGTCCTGGGCGGCCTCGGCCAGCTCGGCCCGGCACAGCCGCAGCAGCATCCGGTGGTCGACCGGGGTGGTCACCCGCGGCTTGGGCACCTGGTCGAGCAGCCGTCCGGCGGCGGTCAGGTCGCCGCGGTGGATCTCCAGGCGGACCGCGAGCATCAGCGCCAGCGCGGCCTCGTCCTCCAGCAGCAGGCCGCGCAGCTGTTCGGCGAGCCGGACGGCGGTCGCGGGCAGGGCGCGAGCGACGCGGGAACCGTTGGCGGGGCGGCGTTGGATCTTGCCAGGGGCGGCCCCGGCGCGCGGCCCGCGGCCGTCCAGCGCGGCGAGGGTCTCGGCGCGCAGCGCGGCCAGCGCGGCCACCGAGGCCCAGCGCTCGTTGCCGCGGCGGGTGAACATGCGCTCGGAGCGGCGGGCGCGGCGGCGGGCCTGGGCGGCGTCGCCGTGCAGCAGCGCGGCCGCGGCGCGGGCGATCTCGGCCTCGGCGGCGTCCTGCCCGACGCGCTGGCGGCGCAGCCGGGGCAGCGCGTCGTCCAGGTGCCGGGCGGCCTCGTCCACCAGGCCGCCCGCGAGCAGCGCGCGGGCCTGGTCCAGCTGCACCACCGGGAGCATGCTGGGCGCGCGTTCCTGGCAGTCCCGGGAGGTCTCGGCGAAGTAGCGCAGCGCGGTCGGCACGTCGCCGATCATGTGCGCCACGTAGCCGCGGTTGTGCCGGGCCTTGATCGCGATGTCGTGCAGGTCGTAGCGCTCGCACAGCTCGATGCACTGGTCCAGCTCGGCGATCGCGGCGTCGCTCTGCGAGCGCTCGATCCACGCCAGGCTGCGGTTGAGGTAGAGGCTGGCGAGCACGTACGGGTCACCCGCGCCGTCGGCCAGACCGGCGCGCAGCCGCTCGGCGGCGTCCTCCAGCAGCTCCAGGCCGAGGTCGGTGTTGCCTGCCCGGATGTGCAGGAACCCGCGCTGCTCCAGGGAAAGCCCGGCCAGCTCGGCGCGCCTGGGGCCGTCCGGCAGGTCGGCAAGCAGCGCGTCCGCGTCGGCCAGCCGGTCGATGCCCGCGGTGATCGGGCCGCCCTCGGTCTCCGCGTAGGCCAGCGTCACCAGCACCCGGACGCGCAGCTCCACCACCTCGGGGGCGGCCTGGTCCGGCGCGGTGTCGAGCACGGCAAGGGCTTCGCCGAGCAGCGCCCGCGCACGGGCGAAGGTGTAGGCGTACACGGCTTTTCGGCCGCGTCGGTACAGCGCGCCTGCACGCCGGACAGCGGGCATGGGGTAAACCCTACGTGCCGCGTCCACCCATCGTGGACGCGGCACGGGCTCGGGGATCCCGACGGCGGGTCAGCCGCTGCGCCAGCCCAGCGCGGTCAGCTCCCGGTCGCACCGGTCGCGGGCCTCGGTGGCCCGGGTGGCCCGGTCCGCCACGGTGGCCGCGTCGTCCATGTCCGCCAGCTGCGCGGCGATCATGCCCGCGACCACCGGGGTGGCGAACGAGGTGCCCGCCCAGACGGCGAAACCGCTGGTGAGGTCGTCCGGGTCGAGGGTGGCGCGGGTCAGCCTGCCGGGCACCGCGGGCTCCACGATGTCCGGCGCCTCCGGGCCCTGCCACAGCGGCACGGTGCTGACCACGGCGTTGCCCGGGGCCCAGCGGGTGACCCAGTCGCCTTCGTTGCTGAACGCGGCCACGGTGCGGCCGGAGGCGTTGAGCGCGCCGACGGCGATCAGCAGCGGGTTGCCGCTGTTGGAGCCATCGTGGTTGAGCGCCATGGCGGCCGGGACGAACGGGCGCGTGGTGGCGTCGTTGCCCGCAGCCGCGACCACGACCACGCCGAGGTCGGTCAGCCTGCGCACGGCCTCGGTCAGCTGCAGCCCGGTGTGGTGGTCGGTGTGCTCCGGGTAGAAACCCAGCGAGATCGACGCCACGTCGACCAGGTCCTCCGGCCTGCCCTCGTCCAGCGCCCGCTGGACCCGTCGCCGCAGCCACTCCAGCGCCAGCAGCACCGAGCCGTCGGTGGTGATGCCGTCGGTGTGCAGCACGCGCAGCGACAGCACGCGGGCGTCCGGGCAGTTCTGGAACACCAGGCCGGTCACGAAGGTGCCGTGGCCGGAGTGCGAGTCGGTCAGGCCCAGCAGCGGCTGCAGCACGTCGCGCTCGTCCACCGGCGAGTCCAGCGAGGGCAGCGCGCCGCCGCTCTCGTCGGTGAGCGTGGTCTCCAGCTGGGTCAGCAGGTGCTGGAACTCGGCCGACACCTCGACCACCGGGTCGGTGTCGCGCTCGCCGACCGACAGCCACGGGTGCTCGCCGATGCCGGTGTCCAGCACCGCCACCACCGGGCGCCTGCCCGCCTTGAGGTGCTCGGGCCGCCTGCGGTGCGGCTTGGGCATGAACAGCCGCACCGCGTTGCGGGAGCCGTTGCCCAGCGCGATGGCGCCGCCGGGGCCGTTGCCGAACGGGACTCCGTTTCCGAACGGCACGCCATTGCCGAAGGGCACGCCGTTGCCGAACGGGACACCGTTTCCGAAGGGGACGCCGTTGCCGAACGGGGCGCCCACGCCGTAGGTGTGACCGTCCATGCCGACCGAGGCGGCCAGCGCGAGGTGTTCCAGGCCGACACCGCGCAGCGCGTCGTGGCCGAACGCCCGGCGCAGGTTGGCCAGCACGGTCCACGGGTCCGGGGCGTGCTCGACGATCGCGTCCGGACGCAGGTGCAGCAGGACGGGGTAGGCGTACCCGTCGTCGAAGGTCTCCAGGGCCTCGCGCCAGCCCGCGGAGTCGGGCAGCTGGACGACCAGCTCCACTCCCAGCGGGGCGAGCACCTCGTTGAACCGCGCCATGACGGCCTCGTCCCGGACGAGGGCCAGCGGCATGAGCAGCGTGTTGGACCGGTAGGCGGTGGCGTCGGGGCGCTTGCCGCGCTCGCCGGGCACCGCGGTGGACGGGTTCAGGATCCTGGCACGGTGCCGCACGAGCACGTCGGCCGTCAGGCCGATCACCTGTGGAAAGCGGGCCAGGTCGTCATACCTGGCCGGGCTCACCGGTCCGTTCCCGTTGGCGCTCAGGTCCGCCATGATTTACCCCACCCCGAAAAATGTCGTTTGGTCACGGTCGGTGTCGATCGCCCGCCGACCTGCTCATCCGTAGTAGAGCAGGATTCGGGGCATGAGATACATCGATTCGCAAAGCTCCTGCGTAACGCACATTCGGGATCAACTCTCCGCTGATCGATAAGTGACGATCCGTGCACGGCGACCGCGACCGTCCACCCGGATAGCCCACCCGTGGGCAAAGCGGCGCAATGGGTCCGGACGTCCGACGTGGGACGGTGGACGGACCCCTGGGCAGACAACAAGAAGCGCGCCGGAAAGGCAACGCCCCTATCGGGTATTAGTCACCGCGCGTGGGTGGAGATCCACTTCCGGTGACCGCGCCGTCGAACAGATGGTCATCTTGCGCGATTCCGAAAGGCGGAAAGCCGGAACGGCCGTGCGGACATTTCCCGGCCGGGAAACACGAACCCGGTTCAGCGGGTGGCGGCGATCATCCCGCTGCCCAGAACGAGATCGCCCGCCGGGTCCGGCCGATAGAGGACAACGGCCTGTCCCGGGGCCACCCCGCGCAGCCCGGTCGCGGGCCGGACCACCAGCTCGCCATCCACAATGGACGCCGAGGCCGGGGTGGTGCCGCCGTGCGCGCGGATCTGCGCGACACAGTCGACGGTGCCCGACAAGGGGCGGCCGGACGGCCAGATCGGCCGGGTGGCCACGATCTCGGTGACCGCCAGGCGCTCCGCCGGGCCGACCCGGACGGTGCCCTGGACCGGTTCGAGCGACAGCACGTAGCGGGGGCGGCCGTCGGGAGCGGGGGCGTCGATGCCGAGGCCGTGCCGCTGGCCCACGGTGAACCCGTGCACGCCCGCGTGCACGCCGAGTACGGCGCCGGTGGTGTCGTCCACCAGCTGCCCCGGGCGGGCGCCGAGGCGGTCGGCGAGGAACGCCCGGGTGTCGCCGTCGGGGATGAAGCAGATGTCGTAGCTATCGGGTTTCTCCGCGACGGCCAAGCCGCGCGCGGTGGCCTCGGCACGCACCTCGGACTTGACCGAGTCGCCGAGCGGGAACAGCGAGTGCGCCAGCTGCTCGGGGGTCAGCGAGGCCAGCACGTAGGACTGGTCCTTGGCCAGGTCGGCCGACCGGCGCAGCTGCGGGCGGCCGTCCACCACGCCGAGCCGGGCGTAGTGGCCGGTGCAGACGGCGTCGAAGCCGAGCGCGATCGCCTTGTCCAGCAACGCCTCGAACTTGATCCGCTCGTTGCACTTCAGGCACGGGTTGGGGGTGCGGCCCGCGGCGTACTCGGCGACGAAGTCCTCGACCACGTCCTCGGTGAACCGCTCGGCGAAATCCCAGACGTAGAACGGGATGCCGAGCAGGTCGGCCACCCGGCGGGCGTCGTGCGCGTCCTCCACGGTGCAGCAGCCGCGGGAGCCGGTGCGCAGCGTGCCGGGCTTCGCGGACAGTGCCAAGTGGACACCCACGACCTCGTGCCCGGCCTCGACGGCGCGGGCGGCGGCCACGGCCGAGTCCACGCCGCCGCTCATCGCGGCCAACACCCGCATCGCTCAGACCTCCGCCGGGGACACGCGTCGGCGCAGACCGGCCAGTCCGGCGTTGCGGGCGCGTTCGACGACCGGGCCGATCGCCTCGGCCAGCGCGCGCACGTCGGCGGCGGTCGAGGTGTGCCCGAGGGAGAAGCGCAGCGACCCGCGCGCGGGTGCCGCCTCCACGCCCATGGCCAGCAGCACGTGCGAGGGCTGCGCCACGCCCGCGGTGCAGGCCGAGCCGGTGGAGCACTCGATGCCGCGGGCGTCGAGCAGCATGAGCAGGCTGTCGCCCTCGCAGCCGGGGAAGCTGAAGTGCGCGTTGCCGGGCAGCCGGGACGGTCCGCCGTCCACCCGGGACTCGCCGGGGTCGCCGTTGAGCACCGCGTCCGGCACCGCCGCGCGCACCGTGCGGACCAGCTCGTCGCGCAGCCCGGCCAGCCGGTCGGCACGCTCCTCGCGGCGCTCGGTGGCCACCCGCACGGCCGCGGCCATGGCCACGATCGCGGGCACGTCGAGGGTGCCGGAGCGCACGTCGCGCTCCTGCCCGCCGCCGTGCGAGACCGGCACGCAGGCCACGTCCCGGCTCAGCAGCAGCGCGCCGACGCCGTAGGGGCCGCCCACCTTGTGCCCGGACACGGTCAGCGCGTTGGCGCCGCTGTGCCCGAAGTCGACCGGGAGGACGCCGACGGCCTGTACGGCGTCGGTGTGGAACGGGATCCCGTGCGCGGCGCAGGTGCCCGCCAGCTCGCGCACCGGGTTGACCGTGCCGACCTCGTTGTTCGCCCACATCACACTGACCAGGGCGACATCGGCGGGGTTCTCGGCGATGGCGGCGCGCAGGGTGTCCTCGTGCACGCGGCCGAAGTCGTCGACCTCCAACAGGGTCACCTCGGCGTCCTCGTGCTCGGCCAGCCACAGCGCGGCGTCCAGCACGGCGTGGTGCTCGGTGGCCGAGACCAGCAGCCGGGTGCGCGCCGGGTCGGCGGCGCGGCGGGCCCAGTAGAGGCCCTTGACGGCGAGGTTGTCACTCTCCGTGCCGCCGGAGGTGAAGACGACCTCCGAGGGCCGGGCGCCGAGGTCGGCCGCGATGGACTCGCGGGCCTCCTCGACGGCGCGTCGGGCGCGGCGGCCGGAGGAATGCAGCGAGGAGGCGTTGCCATAGGCGGACAACGCCCCGGTGAGTGCCGCGGCCGCCTCGGGCAGGATCGGCGTGGTGGCCGCGTGGTCGAGATATGTCATCGCCCGTCCAGGGTAGACCGAGTCGGCGGGCGCGGGACAGCAGCCCAGCTCAGCGCCCGGTCATACGCGGTCGTCGGTCGACCGCCGGAAGACCAGGGCGCCGCAGAGGGCCACCGCGGCCATGACCAGGTCGACCACCACGACGGCCCTTGTGGGGTCGGCGGCGGAGGCGAGCGCCTGGAGCAGGACGCCGCCGAGGCCGACCAGGGTGGCGGAGAAGACGGTGTCGGCGACCTGGAGCGCGGAGGCGGTGAAGCCGCGTTCGTGCTCGGCGGCGGCACCGAGGGCGAGCACGCTGAGTGCCGGGAAGCTCATCCCCATGCCCGCGCCGCTGACGATCCACAGCACGGCGGCGAGCCACGGCGGCCCCCAGGGCACCGCCACGAACACCATGGCGCCCAGCCCCACGGCCAGGGTCACGAAGCCGCGGCGGATCAGGGTGGTGCGCGGGATGTCCGCGCGTCGCCCCTGCCAGTGCGAGGCGAGCGACCAGCCGAGCGCGCCGACGGTCAGCGGCAGTCCGGCGAGCGCGGGCGAGAAGCCGTGCACGGCGGACAGGGTGAGCGGCACGAACGCCTCGACACCGAAGAACGCGCCCGCGAACAGGCCGCGGGCCAGCACCACCCGGGGCAGACCGGACCTGGCCCGCAGGGTGCCCGCGGGCAGCAGCGTGCGCAGCGCGGGCACGAGCAGGGCGAGACCGCCGAGCCCCAGCCACAGGGTGCTCCACGACGGGTGCTGCACCGCCCAGCTCAACGCGGGCACACCGAGCCCCGCGGCGAGCGCCGCCAACGGCAGACCCTTGCGGGACGGCGGGGCCTCCGCGGGCCGCGCGGACCCGGTGGGCGCCACGGGCCCGGCCGGGCTCACGGGCTCGGACTCGACCGACGCCGAGCGCGTGGAGAGGCTGCGGAGGGCGGGGACGAGCAGCAGGATGCCGAGCGCGGACAAGGGGACCAGGCCCAGGAACACCCAGCGCCAGCCGAACCGTTCGGTGACCAGGCCCGCCAGGGTGGGGCCGACGATCGAGGGGACCACCCAGGCGGCGGCCAGCAGGCCGAACGCGGCGGGTCGGGTGCGTTCGGCGTAGACGAGGGCGACCAGCACGTAGACCGCCACCACCTCGCCGCCCATGCCCGCGCCCTGCAGTACCCGGGCGGCCAGCAGCATCGGCATGGCCTGGGCGGTGCCCGCGACCACCAGGCCCGCCAGGAACACGGCCGGGGCCACGGCCAGCACGGCGCGGGCGCCGACCCGGTCGCAGATCCGGCCGCCGATCACGGTGGCGGCGACGGAGGCGGACAGGAAGGCCAGGAACGGCCACGAGTAGAGCGCCTCGCCGCGCAGTTCGCGCAGCATGTGCGGCATGGCGGTGGACACGCCGAGGTGTTCGAAGGCGCCGATGGTGATCAACAGCAGGATGCCGAGCGTGGTGGCCCGGTTGCGGGGCGCCCAGAGGTCCTTTCCGGGCGCTGTTTCTGGCGCGATGGTGGTCACCCGCTCATCCTGCGAGCTCCACCACGGTGGAGGTCCAGTGAATTTCGCCACCGAACCGCGCGGAACGGATCACACCCGATTCCCTCGGGCACCGGAATTCTTGATCTTGAACCGATGCGCCGGGCACCCGGAAACGCGCACGGGGCCCGCGGCTCTCGCCGGGGCCCGTGCGGGAAAGCGGTCAGACGGCGGTTTCCGACTGCCGTCCCGGCTTGTTCGCCGAGCCGGTCGGCTTCGGCACGGTGAGCCGGAGAACCCGCCCGCGGGACTGCGCGGGCACGGTCACCCGGCCGAGCGCGGAATTGGTGGCCGCCTCGGTCAGCGCCGCCAGCTCACGCCGGTTCGCCGCCCGGCCGGGGGCCAGCTCGTCCAGCACGGTCAGCTCCAGCACCAGGCCGCGCAGCCGGGCCACCCGGCGGACGGCGTCCACGATGGTCTCGTCGCCGAGGAAGCCCGGGGCGGGCGTCTCCCGGCCGTCGGCCATCCGGTAGCGCAGGGCCAGCGGGCGGACCGGGACGCCACCGTCGATCGCGGCCTGGAACAGCGCGGGCCGGAACCGGCCCATGCCGCCCTGGCCGCACCAGGTGGTGCCTTCCGGGCAGACGTAGACCAGCGAGCCCCGGCGCATGGCCTCGGCCACCTCGGCGACGGTGCCGGGCAGCGTGCGCAGCCGCTCGCGGTCGACGAACAGCGTGCCCGCCGCGGCCACGACCCGGCCGAGCACCGGCCAGGTCCGGATGTCCTCCTTGGCCAGCGCGCGCATCGGGCGCACCGCGTTGATCGCGGCGGTGTCCAGCCAGGAGATGTGGTTGGCGGTGACCAGCGCGCCCCGGTTGCGGCCCGCTCGTAGCGCGGCCTCGCCGGTGACCACCAGCCGCACGCCGAAGGCGCGCAGCAGGGACCGGAACACCCGCTTGGCGAACAGCTCCCGGACCCGGCGGCCGAGCAGCGGCAGTATCGGCACGGACAGCGCCGCGACCAGCAGCACCGCGGCGGCGCCGGTCAGTCTGGCGATCACCCGGGCCCGGCCGACGGTCGGCTCGTCCCCGGTCTGACAGGACGGTCCGCAGGGCGACGTGGGCATCCAGCCGTGGGCCATCATGGTTCTACTCCCCCAGGAAGAACTTCAGATAACGTTGGTCGACGGTGGCGAGGTCGAGCAGCACGAAGAAGTCCGCGACGCCGAACTCGGCGTCCAGCGCGGGCGGGCCGCACACCTTGGCGCCCAGCCGCAGGTAGCCCTTGAACAGCGGGGGCACCACCAGCCGCGCGGGCGGCGTCGCGCTGCCCAGCCACGGCGTGTGCGGGTGGACGCGCAGGTCGTCGCCGGTGTAGTGCTTGGCCTGGACCAGGTCCCACACCCCGGCGGCCAGGCCGCCACCGTCGGCCAGCGGCACCGACGCGCAGCCCGCCAGGTAGCGGTGCCCGGACAGCAGCATGTAGCGGGCGATCCCGGCCCACACCAGGCTGACCACCTGCCCCTGCCGGTGGTCGGCGTGCACGCAGGAGCGACCGGTCTCCACCAGGGTCGGGCGGATCCCGTCGAGCGCGCGGAGGTCGAACTCGGTGTCGGAGTAGAGCGAGCCCGCGTCCGCCGCCCGCTCCGGCGGCAGCATCCGGTAGGTGCCGACGATCTCGCCGGTGGCGTCCTCGCGGACCACCAGGTGGTCGCAGTGGGCGTCGAAGCGGTCGATGTCCAGCCCGGGGACGGGGCTGTGCAGGGTCGCGCCCATCTCCTCGGCGAAGACCTGGTGGCGCAGTCTCTGCGCGGCCTCGACCTCGGGGGCGTCGTGGGCGACGAGCAGGGTGTAGCCGGGCGCGTCGATTCCGGGCTTGGCAGTGCTGACCAGCACCTGGGCCTGCGTCATACCTCAGGTTAAGACGATCTCGGCGGCCGGTGCGCCTTCTTTGCCATGACACATCGGTGGCAAGTGAGTGAATTGCCGGGTGTGTGCCCCGCGTGCAGGTCGAATGGCCACCTCTGCCCGCCCGGGAGGACTTTTTCCCATACCGGCAAACGACAGTGGGGCGGTTCCCGTTCGGCGGGACCACCCCACTGTCGTTTGCCGGTCCGGCCGGGACTCAGCCCTTGCGCTTGGCGACCTCGTCGGTCAGCTGCGGGGCGACCGCGAACAGGTCGCCGACCACGCCGAAGTCGGCGATCTCGAAGATCGGCGCCTCGGCGTCCTTGTTCACCGCGACGATGGTCTTCGAGGTCTGCATGCCTGCCCGGTGCTGGATCGCGCCGGAGATGCCCAGCGCCACGTACAGCTGCGGGGACACCGTCTTGCCGGTCTGGCCCACCTGGAACTGGGCCGGGTAGTAGCCGGAGTCGACCGCGGCCCGGGAGGCGCCGACGGCCGCGCCGAGCACGTCCGCGAGCTTCTCCACGACCTCGAACTTCTCCGCCGAGCCGACGCCGCGGCCGCCGGAGACCACGATCGACGCCTCGGTCAGCTCCGGCCGGTCGCCGCCGACCACCGGTTCCCGCCCGGTGACCGCGGTGGCCCTGGCCGCGTCCGCGGCGGGCACCTCGACGGTCTCCTCGACGGCCGCGCCCGCGGCCTCGACCGCGTCCACGCCGCCGGGGCGGACGGTCACGATCGGGGTGCCCCGGGTGGCCTTGGCCTTGACCGTGAACGCGCCGCCGAAGATGGACTGGGTGCCGACCACGGCCCCGTCCTCGGTGGCGACCCCGACGGCCTCGACGAGCAGCCCGGAGTCGGTGCGCACGGCCAGCCGCCCGGCGATCTCCTTGCCCTCGGCGGTCGCCGGGACCAGCACGGCGGCGGGCGCGGCGGCGCCGACCAGCGCGGCCAGCACGTCGACCTTGGGGGTGACCAGGTAGTTCGGCACATCGTCGGACTCGGCGACGTAGACCTTGGCGGCGCCGTAGGCGGCCAGCGAGTCCTTGAGCCGCGCCGCGGTGCCGGGCGCGGCGACCACCACGGCCGACGGCTCGCCCAGCTCGCGGGCCGCGGTCAGCAGCTCGAAGGTGACCTTCTTCGCCTCGCCGTCGATTTCGTCGACAAGGACCAGTACCTCAGACACTTCGTTCCTCCTTCGCTGCTGTTCTCAGACGAGCTTCTGGCCGATGAGGTACTCGGCGATCTTCTGGCCGCCGTCGCCGCCGTCCTCGACCCGCTGCCCGGCCGCGCGCGGCGGCTTCGGGGTGGCCTCCAGGACGGTGGTGCTGGCGCTCGCCAGGCCCACCTCGGCCGCGTCGATGCCCAGGTCGGCGACGGTCAGCGTCTCCACCGGCTTCTTCTTGGCGGCCATGATGCCCTTGAACGACGGGTACCGCGGCTCGTTGATCTTCTCGCCGACGCTCACCACGGCGGGCAGGGTCGCCCGCAGGTGGGTGAGCCCGGTGTCGGTCTCCCGGACCACGGTGACCGTGTCGCCGTCGAGGGTGACCTTGCGGGCGTGCGTGAGCTGCGGGTAGCCGAGCGCCTCGGCGAGCATCGCGGGCACCGCGCCGCCGCGGCCGTCGGTGGCCTCGTTGCCGGCGACCACCAGGTCGACGCCATCGACGCGGCCGATCGCGGCGGCCAGCACCCGGGTGGTCTGCAGCAGGCAGGAGCCGTGCAGGGCCGGGTCGGACACGTGCACGGCCTTGTCCGCGCCCATGGACAGGGCCTTGCGGATGGCCTCCGTCGCCCGGTCCGGGCCGACGCTGAGCACGGTCACCTCGCCGCCGTGCGCCTCCTTGAGCAGCAGCGCCTCCTCGACGGCGCGCTCGTTGATCTCGTCGAGCACCGCGTCGGCGGACTCCCGGTCCAGGGTGTGGTCGGCGTCGGAGAGCCTGCGCTCCGAGTAGGTGTCGGGCACCTGCTTGACCAGGACAACGATGTTTGGCATGGGTCTGCTTCGACCTCCCGGGACGAGCACCGTGTGGCGACCGACCTGGTGGGCCGGGCCGGGCGCGATTGTTCTCCGACGCGATTTTCGTGCGGTGGTGCCGACCTTGCCACGTGGGCGCGCCGCCCGACGCGGTGGTCCGCCCCAGGTCGATGTTACCGACCGGTAGCACGCGCGCAATCCGCGTCCCGGTGACCATCCTCACCCGACGCCCGCGCTGCCTCCCCACCCGGCCGCGATGAACCTCTCTCCCGCCCCCGGGAATGCCCGAAGGCCACCTCCCGTCCGAGGGAGGTGGCCTTCGAGAGGTGTCGACCAGGGCGCGCTGGTCGGCACCGCCGGGGAACCGGGGCTACATCGCGCGAGGTCAGGTCAAGCCGACGCGGGCAGCCACTTCTCCCGGCCATGGGCCGCGGGGACCAGCCCGCCGCGCACCGGGTCCAGCGAACCCGGGGTGCGGTCGTCGGGCAGGTCCACCATCTGCCGCAGCACCTCGGCCGCCCAGCCCTGGCGCTGCCAGAGCACGACGCTCGGCGGCGGGTTGAGCAGGTCGTCGGTGTCGCCGGGCAGCCGGGTGGCGATCACCTCGTTCTCCGCGTGCAACCGGACGACATCGATCACGTTGTCGTGCGCCCGCACGCCGACCACGGCGGCGATCTCGCCGCTGGCGTCGCGCGGGTGCAGGAACTCGAAGCCGCGCGAGACGAGCCTGCGCAGGTAGGCCTCGGCAGCATGGGAGGCGTCCGGAACGGTGACGATCCCCGCCTTCACCGCGCGGGTGAAGGTGGCGATGACCGGCCCGCGGAAGACCAGCGCGGGCCCCGAGCCGTTCTTGGAGTCGCGGATGGCGATGCGGGCCTCGTCGACCGGGGTCACCTCGACGCAGTTGCCCACGGCACCGCTCCGGCTGCCCTTGCGCCACCGCGCCCCGGGCACCTCATCCGCCGTCATCCCGTTGCGAATCTCAGACACTGGACCTCGCCTTCGGCAGTCACTCAGTGCAGATGCACGTGCGTTGATAGTGACGACCGTAACACGCTCAGGCGGTCTGGCAAATGCACGTGCATCCGAACGGGCCACCCGCACGAGACAATTAACCGTGCAACCGTCACCCACGGACTACCGAGAGCGGCCCCCGCACCGGTGACCACCAGCCGAAAGGGTCATATCGCGAACGCGGCTCAGATCTCCTCGCGGCGCTTGCTCAGCAGCTGCCGCGACCGGCTCGGCGTCTCCGCGTCCACCGTCAGCCGGTCCACGACGCGGCTGTAGCGCTCGATCTCCTCGACCCGGTCCAGGAACAGCGCCCCGCCCAGGTGCTCGATGTAGACCAGGTCCGGCAGCTCCGGCTCGGTGAAGCGCAGCATGGTGAACGAGCCCTCGGCCGCGTACCCGCTCAGCGGGTAGGGCATGACCTGCAGCGTGATGTTGGGCAGCCGGGTCATCTCCAGCAGGTGGTCGATCTGCTCGCGCAGCACCCGCGGCCCGCCGATCGGCCGGTGCAGCATCGACTCGTCGATCACCGCCCACAGCTTGGGCGCGTCCATCCGCTGCAGCACCTTCTGCCGGTTCATCCGCAGCGCGACCCGGCGCTCGGTCTCCTCCTTGGCCAGCTCGGGTCTGCCGTGCCCGGCCAGCATCCGCGCGTACTCCTCGGTCTGCAGCAGACCGGGCACGAACTGCAGCTCGTAGGTCTGGATCCGGGCCGCGGACTCCTCCAGGCCGACGTAGTCGTTGAACCACGGCGGCATCAGGTCGCTGTAGCGGTGCCACCAGCCCGGCTCGTTGGACTGCTTGACCATGGCCAGGAACTGGGTGCGCTCGACCTCGTCGTGCACGCCGTAGAGGGTGAGCAGGTCGGCGACGTCGCGCTCCTTGAACCCGACCCGGCCCAGCTCCATCCGGCTGATCTTCGACTCGGAGCCGCGGATGTGGTACCCGGCGTCGGCGCGGCTGATCTCGCAGGCCTCGCGGAGCCTGCGCAGCTGCGAGCCAAGCACGATCCGGCGCGCGGTGGGGCCGTTGCTCTGCCCGCCCTCGCTTCGCGTCTCCGTCACGGTCCCATCCTCCGCTCGCCCTGGCCCGACCAGCACTGCCCTGATCCGTGCCGCTCGCGGGTCCGTTCGACCGAACGGACCCACCGTCCATGATCCAGGACAGGTCCAGACCAGCCAAGCCCATCCGACGCACGGTCCGGCACACTTCGCGAACGCCGCGTGCAGCGGGCCCCACCGTCGTCCGCCCCTTGCCCGAACCCCTAGGGTGAGCGTACTCCTTGGGTGCGCACGGTCCCCGCTCCACGACGCTCTGTGAGGCGCTATGTCGAATCCCGGTCCCCCGGTCGCGGAGCTCGGCATACCCACCTACATCGACACCAGCAAGGCCAGCATCGCCCGGGTGTACGACGCGTTCCTCAACGGCAAGGACAACTACGAGATCGACCGCGAGGTGCTGCGCCGGGTGCAGCGGGTGGCACCGGAGGCCGCGCAGCTGGCGTTCGACAACCGCGAGTTCCTCATCCGCGCCACCCGGTTCATCGCACTGCAGACCGGCATCCGGCAGTACCTCGACTGCGGCTCCGGCCTGCCGACGGCGGAGAACACGCACCAGGTCGCGCAGCGCATCCGCCCCGAGTCGACGGTCATCTACGTGGACAACGACCCGGTGGTCCTCGCGCACGGGCGCGCGCTGCTGGAGGAGAACGACCGCACGCACTTCATCGCCGAGGACATCTTCGAGCCGGAGGCGGTGCTGGGCAACGACGTCGTACAGCGCTACCTGGACTTCACCGAGCCGATAGCGCTGTTCCAGTTCGGCACCATCCACCACTACGACGGCGCGCGCAGCCCGCGGGACATCATGACCGCCTACATCGACGCGCTGCCGTCCGGCTCGATGGTGGGGATCACGCACTTCTACGACCCGGAGACCCCCGAGTACAGCCCGCTGGCCCGGCGCATGGAGGACGTGTTCCTGCACAGCCCCATGGGCACCGGCGTGTTCCGCACGATGGCCGAGATCGAGGGCATGTTCCCCGGCGTTGACCTGGTGGAGCCGGGCGTGGTGCGGTGCGCGGAGTGGTGGCCGGACGGACCGCGGATCAGGCCCCTGGACGAGGTCCAGTACTGCATCGCGGGCGGCGTCGGCGTCAAACCCTGACGCTTACCGGACGGTAGCCCATCGGATACCGTGCCCGCGTGCCCGCCCAACCCCACGCCCCCGGCCTGCCGCTGACCGGTGAGCGGACCGTGCCCGGCATCGTCGAGGAGAACTACTGGTTCCGGGTGGCTGTAGCGCTGTGCTCGCCCTGGTTGTCGCTGGTCGCAGTCTAGCGTTGTGCTCGCAGTTTTCGCGGTATCAAACGAGGGGGGCGTTGCCCTGCTCCCGCAGCCACCGTTGACAGTCCGGGCACCTCGTCATCCCCTCGCCGCCCGCCGCGCCGATCAGCGCGCGTCGACCCCTGCGGCAGACCGTGGTCGAGTACCTGCGCGGCGGATTGACCAGCGTCCAGCGCGGCGAGTCGTCCGCAACGAGGTGGACGAACCAGTCGCCGAACAGATCGCGGTGCCACGCGTACCCGTCCGGCGCGGCGAAGGGGGGGTCTTCAGGGTCGGACAACTTTCTACTCCCCAGTAGTCGAGCGGTCCTCATGGGACGTAGATGGTCAGTCGTCTAGACCATCATGATCGTGACAGGCATCACCATGATCGTGACGTCGCAGGTCACACGACGTCCAAGGCGGACTAGTCCTAGTCCATCCACCTGAGCGTGTCCGGCAGCCGCTCCCCCACAGCCACCAGACACCGCCCGCACAGCGGCCCGGCGATCCCCCAGGTCACAGCCGCAGCCGGGACGCTGATATCGCACTCGGTCTCCATCACGCCCGGGGCAGGGTCCGCCTTCCAGTGGTGCACCAGGTCGTCACCGGCCCTACGGCCCAGACGGGTGGGACCCGTCATGACGCCCGTCGAACGTCGTTGACGTGGCGCCGGCAGGTCGAACACAGCGGAGTCCTCGGGGGACGCCGCGGAAAGTCCTCTCGCCGCAACTCGGCGTGCAGGCCGCAAAGCGAGATCAGGACATCACCGGGAGCCAACCAGTACGGCGACACCACCAAGGCCGCGTGAAGCTCTTCGCCAGCTTGCTGCCATTCGATATCCGGTTTCGGCATGTGCACCTCCGCGCAGCGTTTGGCGACCCTGCCCCGGCGCGGCAGCTGGGAACTGTGAGGCGCCGGGGCGGGCCGACCGGGCGAACCCGGCGACTATCACCGTAACCTGCAATTGCAGGTTAGCCAACCCGAAGAGGAGTACGGCAGACTGGCGACCACTCGACATCCAGGAGAACCAGCACGATGGCCACCAGCCCCACAGCCGCACGGCGCCAGATCGGCCGTGCACTCGGCGACCTGCGTCGGGCACGTGGCCTGACGCTTGATGCGGCAGCCGAGTCCCTGGGATTCTCGGCGAGCAAGGTCTCACGGCTGGAGACCGGGCAGAGCACGCCACCAGCTGACGATCTCGCCCGGTTGATCGACTTCTACGAGGCGAGCGCCGAGGACCGGGCAGAACTCGAAGACCTCGCGCGGGCGGCACGCCAGCGTCGACCACGAACCACCTACGGCAAGAGCCTGCCGTCGTTCTTCCACCGCTACCTCGGGCTTGAGCGAGCGGCCAGTGAGATCCGCATCTACTGCGGCGAGATCATCACTGGCCTACTCCAGACCGCCGACTACGCGCGTGCGGTGACGACCTCGTCACCACTTCATGACTCGTCAGAGATCGACCGGTTCGTCGAGGCGCGATCGGACCGCCAAGCCCGACTCACAGCACCCAGCGCACCCAGACTGTGGGTGATCATGTCCGAGGCCGCGATACGTCGGATCGTCGGCGGCCCCGCCACCATGCGCGAGCAACTCGCCCAACTCGCACACCTCGGGCGGCTGCCGAACGTGACGATCCAGGTCGTGCCGTTCTCGCGCGGCGCTGTCGGCGCCGAAGGCTTCGACTTCACCATGCTGCGCTTCCCTGACGACCACCACGACGTGGTCTATCTCGAAGACCTGACCACCGCGACGTATCTCGATCGCAAGGACGACCCGGCGAGGCAGGCATACGCAGCCATGTGGGAGCACGTCTCCGCCGCCGCACTCGACCCAGATGCGACCGCGCTCCTGGTGGATACTGCTCTGCGGGAACTGTGAGACCGAGCGAACGGAGGCCACATCGTGTGTGACCTGCCAGAACAGCAATGGAGGAAGTCCAGCCGGAGCGGCAGCAACGGCGGCCAATGCGTCGAGCTGCACCCGGCTGGCGCCATCCGGGACAGCAAGAACCCGACAGGGCCGACGCTGCGCGTCGCCCTCGTACCGCTGCTTGACGCGGTGCGGGCCGACCGGCTCCGTTGAGCACCGCGGCCCCCGGCCAGCGCCGGGGGCCGCTCGTAACAACCACCCAAAGTCACACGATCAGCACATCATGCGACGTACCACCATCCTGCTCGCCGCCAGCACGGTCGTGATCCTCGGTCTGGCCACGGCGCTCGTCCTGGTCCTCACCATCGGCAGCAAGCCCACTCCGGACCCTGCCGCCGCACAGGCCCCCGCGGTCACGTCGTTCACATTTCGCGGCTGGCTCCACATCACCGACACATCCGGCATCTCCACCACCGGCGACACAGGAACCGGCACATCCTGCGAAGGGCGCGGAGGCTACAAGGACGTCCGGCGCGGCGCGGCCGTCACGGTCTACAGCTCCACCGGAGAAGTCCTCGCAGTCGGTGAACTCGGCGCCTCGCGGTTCACCGGCAACGCGCTCGCGGGCGACTGCGCAATCACCTTCGGCGTAACCGTCCCCGACGGCCACGACATCTACCAGGTCGAGGTCACCCACCGCGGCAAGGTGGCGGTCACCGCGGCCGACGCACGGAACGGCCACGCAAACCTGACCCTCGGCTAACGCCGCTCGATCGCGGCCAGCCGGGCGAGCGCGTCGCGGAGCAACAGCGCGCTACGAGTCGTGCGCGTCGCACCCACCGTGCCGATCCGCGGACGCACGACTCGGCCGCGCCGGTCGACGGTGATCTCGACCTCGCGCACCACCTCGTCCACCGTGACCCCGCCATACACGTCCACGGTGACGATGTCGCCGAGCCCGTAGTCCCGGCCGTACCGCAGGCGGGCGGTGTCGACCGGCTCGATCTCGACCAGCTGCGTCTCTCCCTGCTCGGTGAGTCGCTTCGCCGCGCCTGCGGCCAGCTCGGCGCCCGCGTCGGTGTCTGACGCGGACCGGTAGTCGTAGAAGTCCTCGACCCGGCCCCACGCGGTCGACGCGTCCATGTCGCCGACTTCGACGAACTCACGCTCGGTCTCTTCACCCCGGCCGCCTCCGACGATGTGGGTCGCGGCCGGTGCGGTGAGCTGCCAGCGGAGCGACCGTAGGTTGCGCAGCGAGAGCCCGAACCGGGCAGGCCCGGATCTGTCGGTCGGCCTGTAGACCTCGAACGTCTTCGTCGTCCCGAGTCCGGCCGTGACCCGGTAGCCGAGCGTGATGTCCCCGACCGCGCCGGAGATCGCGAGCCCGGACAGTAGGTCGGCCAGCCGGTCGAACCGGGCGCGGCCGGTCACGGCTCCGCCCACGACTGGGTCCGGTGCGAGCACCAGGCCCGGCACGCGGCGCCCGGCGAGCGCGCCCGGCCCTGCGTTGAGGTCGACGTACTGTCGCATCACCGTGGACGCGGCACCGGTGCGCACGTCGTACGCGGGCGTCTGCGCGGACAGCGCCGCGAGCGGGGCGGGGCGAGCCTGCCGCCCGGCCAGCCACCGGAGATCATCCTCGATTCGGAGCGTGAGCCGCGGTGCGGTCCTGCTGCCCGAGCTGCCGTCACCGACCGCGATCTCGGCATCGACCACCGCGCCCACCATGACCGGCGCGGCTCCGTCCATGATGGCCAGACGCCACCCTGGCGCGGCAGCCCGCGCGTGCACGGGAGTCAGCGGGCACGTGATCTCTGCGGTGCCGGTCGCGTTGAACCGGGCCACCGCCGTGTAGCTGGTCCACGTGATCGTGCCCCGGGTCGCCCCGCTGGGGTCGATCATCCACACCGCGTCAGCCACGATCACCACGCTTTCCGGTAGCGGGGGCGGAACTCGACCATCACCGACGAGCCGGGGGCCGCGCCGGTCAGTGCAACGGTGACGTTCGTCTGTCCCTTTGGGAGCGCCCAGAGCTGGGGCACGTCGACGAGTCGGTCCCACCAGTCGGCGGACCCCATGGTCACGGCCTGGATACCGGGTCGGGTGACGATGGTCAGAGTGTCGGTCAGCGTGCCGGAGACGTGCAGTTCCTCGCCCGTGTCCTCGTTGTCGAACTGCGCGCCGGTTCCGGGCGCGGTCGCTGTCCACTGTGGCCACGCGGGAAGGTCGCCCGGGTTGATGATAGTCGCGGCGCCGAGCACCGCGTCCGCACTCAACCGCAACGGGAACAACGGAAAGAAGGACACTGGCGCGGGGTAGCCGAACATCAGCCGGACCGGCGTCGGGTCGAAGAACGCGGGGTCGGGGCAGTAGAGCCGGATCACGGCCTTGTGCCACGTCGTATCCCCACCCGAATCCTTGTCCTCGGCGCCCTCCAGGCCCTCGGCGTAGACGGCGGCGATGCGGCGGCGCTGGCCGTTGGGTTGCGCGATCTCCAGCTGGCCCGGCACTCTCGGGTCCATCGCGTCCACGAGCGCGCCCAAGCGCTCCTGGAACGCTTCGTAGGTTCGCCCGGTGATGAGCATCGGGAGCAGGATCGTCCGGCCAGTCTCGTAGGTCTCCAGGATCTCCTCACCGTCCACAAGCGGGGTTGACTCGGTGACGTGCTCGACCGGCGCGGCGCCCCACCCCGTGCTTCCCTTGAGCACCTTGTATCCAGCGGCCGGGTCCGTGAGGACGAGCGGGTCGGAGCCGTCGCCCGGATACCAGCGCAGCTCACGCGCCATAAAGCGCCTCCTCCGCGCGCATCATGTTCCGCACCTCGCGAGCAACGGCGCGGGCGTCGGGCCCGTTGATGTGGTAGGTGACCGCCCGGCGCCGATCGACGTAGCTTTCCCCGCCACGCACCACAGCGGGCTGCCGACGCTGCCCCGTCCACTCCGGACGCATCTTGCGGATACCGATGTCCAGCAGGGACTGCGCCTGTGCATTGTGCGGGTCGAGCGGAACGAACAGTTCCGGGTACAAGGGATTGTCGCCAATTCCGCGCACGGTGCCGTTGTGGCGATGGCTGGCGATAATCGCGGCCTGCTTGCCCGACAGCGGTTCGAAACCGGCGTTCGCGATGCCGCCCTGGTCGAACCACTGAATGTACCGGCCTGACGCGTTCATCACCGGTTGCCGCATCCCGACAGGCATGTTCGCGCCCGAGGTCGTGACTCCAATGACAATGCGTCGACCGCTGTTCCTGGACACGAAGTTGTCGACCGCGTTTTGCGCCTCATCCGTGCCAGCGGAGATCCGGAACGTTCCGTCGGGCAGGTGATCCACCTTGAACCCCAGCGCCTCAATCAGCCCGATGACCGACTGCGCGTTGCTGGACACGGTGATCCCCTTGCGATCCGGGACGCCGATGATCTTTCCTTTCAGGATCTCCAGCGCGATTTGCGCGGGCGTCATGCCGGGTTGCTCGATACTCGTGCGCACAAACTCGGGCACCAACCCATACCGCGCCGCCAGCTCTCGGGCGGCATCGCCGGAATGAAGCGCCGCGGTCGCCTGGTCCAGCAGAGCCTTGCGCGCGCCCTCGGCCGCGGCGGCGGCCTGCTCATGGCTCCCCGTGGCTTGAAGAGTCGCCACGTACGCCTGTCGATAGGCGGAGGCCAGCTCGACCACGGTGTCCTGGAGATGACTCCCGGCCTCCGTTGTGGTGTCGATCGCACCCGTCGCGTCCAGAAGCCCGCGCTTCGCCCCCTGCGCCTGGTCTCCGGCTGCCTTGAACGCATCCCCTAGACCGCGCGTGACGTCATTCACCCGCTGTGTCGCTTCTTCGACGGTCAGGGTGTCCCCCGCCAATCCATCCAGGGCGGACGTCAGCTGGTCGACCTTGTCCGCCGCACCGGCCACACCGGACGACAGCCCGTGCACCGCAGTGTCGAGCGCGGCGAGTTCCTTCTCGCTACGGCGCATCCCGTCCACGCTGGTGCCCATTGCTTCTGCCAGCAGCTGCTCGGTGCCGATCTCGCCCTTCGTCGCGCCTGTCACGCTGTCGATCTTGGACAGCAGTTCCTCGTAGGCGGCGATCCGATCGTGAGCCTGCGTGACCCGCTGCCGCGCCGTGCCCGCGTTGATGTACTCCTTCTCCGACGCGATCGCGCCCTGAATCCGAGCCCGCAGGTCGTCATAGCTGGTGCCCTGCAACATGATCGCGTCAGTCACATCGGACAGTCCCAGACCTAGCTTCTTTGCCTCCTGAAGCAGACCCTGGTCGGCGGCCGTCTGCGCGGCCTTGCGTCGCACGACCTCATTGATCACACCGCCCTGCTCACGCATGACGCGGGCGAGATCCTTACCGGCGGACGCGAGCGCCTGCTGCTCCGCCCGCGCCTTCGCCGACGACTCCGCCCAGAGCGACAGCCCGGTCACGGCCGCACCGATCGCCAGCCCCCACGGACCACCCAGCGCACCGATCAACCCGCCCGCGGCCGACTTCAGCCCGGACATACCAGCTGCCGCCGCGCCCGCCGCCGCACCACCCAACCGGCCGACCGCCGCACCAGCGCGGTCCACTGCGGACGCGGTAGCCGTCATCGTGCCGCCCATGCCGCCCAGCCCGGCCGCCAGCGCGGTATGCGCGGCCACGGTCTCCGACACCCGGGCCGACCACGTGCGGTACGCGTCCGCCATCCGCGCCACCGCAGGCGAACGCGACTCCACCACCGCCATGCCCGCCTGGAGCCGGGACAGGTTTGCGATCCCGTCCTTGGCCGCAAGATCGGTCTGGACACGCACCTGGTCGGCAAACCGTCGCCACGGCGCGGTCAGGCGGTCGCCGAGCGACGTGGCGCCCGACGCGACCCGATCCCCCGCCACTCGCCACGCCGCCAGCGCGATCACCGCAGCCTGGATCGGAGCGGGTAGATCCTCCAGCAGGTGCAGCACCCCGCCGAGCGCGCCGCCGACCACGTCCAGCGCGGGCCCCAGCACCGACCCGGCCAGCCCCGCCAGCCGCCCCAGCATCGGCAGAGCGTCCGTGCCAGCGTCCAACACGGACGCCGTCCCGCCCGCGAGCGACTCCATGCCTGGGGTGGCCTCGTGCACAGCCTGGCCCACGTCGTCGATCGAGGACGCGAGCTTCGGCGCGATCTGCTGACCGACACGCACCAGCAGCGGACCAAGATCGTCGCTAGCCAGCTGCACAACCGATCCCAGCGCAGGCAACAGCAACAGTGCGGCTTGACGCGCGTCACCAAGGATCTGGCCGAGTACACGCTGGCCCTCGGCAGACTTGGCCGCGTCCTCCATCTGGCCGGTCAGATCCTCCATGGTGGTCAGCAACCCGGCCCCGGACTGCTGGCCCGCGTGCATCACCGCGCCGATGGTGCCAACGACATTGCCCACAGTCGACCCGAGCGTGGACGCGGCGTCGATCCCGTCACGCATCCACTCGGCCAGAGCCCCCGACTGCCGGGCCTGCGACACCATCGCCGCCCAGCGCCCCGTCACCCCGGCCAAGCCCGAGGACAGGCCCGGCAGCAGGTCGGAACCGGTGGCGGTGACGTCACGCAGGATGCTCGCGAAGGCGGCCGGAGCCGGGGCCGCGTTGTGGAACGCAGCCGCAGTGTTGTCCAGGATGATCCCGGTGTCCCGAAGGGACTGTCCCGACAGCAGGAACGCGCTGAACGACTTCGCGCCGTGGTTGATCTCAGTCGCGGTCGCGGACAGGCCACGCCGTAGAACGGGAAGGTACTCGCCTGCGACCGAGGTGATGTCGCTGGCCATCCCTGCGAAGAGGTGGTCCTGCACATCGAGCCGCAACGCGTGGGCGGCGCTGCCGAGCCCCTTCACCGCGATCGCAGCGGCCCGCGCCTGCGGAGACAGATCCTGGAGAGCTTCCCCCCACGCGGCCGGATCGTCCGCCGCGATCGCGTCGCCCAGGCCCTCGAAACCCACAGTCAACACAGCAATCCCGGCAGCCCCGGCAGCACCGGCCGCGGGCAGCAGCAAGATTGCGCCGAGTAGGTTCTTCACCTCCCCGGCGGCGGCGACCGCACCACCGGCCGCGGCCTGCCCGCCGAGTGCCTTGATGCCCTGACCGGACAGAGACGCCGCGATGGTGGCGCCCGCCTTGGCCACGTTGAGCGCCGTCTGGCGCAAGCGGGCCTCCGCGTGCTGGGCGGCCCGGTCGGCCACCGCTTCCGCGCGCCGCGCCGCCCGCTCCACCTCCGAGACATCGGCGCGGACCCGGATCTCGTCCCGCTCAACCCGCGCCTTGGTCTCCGCGTACCGGACGTGGGCGCGCTTGAGGACCCGGTCCAGATCGGCGAGGCTCGCGTCGATCCGGACCGGCGAGCCCTGGACGTCCCTTTTGAACTTCGCGACGTCGACCCGACCCGCGCGCAGCTCGGCCAGCAGGCGTGACCGGTCGGCCGTCAGCAGCGCGACGACCTGACCGGCAGCAACCCCCGTCTCAGACACGAGACGCACTCTCGTGCCCGGGTGTCACTCCCGGTCCAGGCCGAGCGCGTCGTCGATGCT
Source organism: Actinokineospora enzanensis DSM 44649 (assembly GCF_000374445.1). Taxonomy (GTDB): domain Bacteria; phylum Actinomycetota; class Actinomycetes; order Mycobacteriales; family Pseudonocardiaceae; genus Actinokineospora; species Actinokineospora enzanensis. Next base: position 213,101 of record NZ_KB894408.1, read on the forward strand.
CTCCACGCTGTCGTCCGCCTCGTCGTCCGGCCGCAGCGCCAGGGCGAGCACGCAGTCCGGCGGCAGCCCGAACAGGCGTGCGGTGAACCACCGCCACGACCGCGCTTGGACTGCGGGGTCGGTCAGGTCGAGGTGGTAGACCGCGTGGAAGCTCGCTTCGACGAGATGCCAGCGCGCGAAGACCGCGCACCAGTCGAACGGCTCCGCGTCGTCTTCGTCGATGATCCATCCGGTGTCCGGGTCGATCCGGACCCCTCCGCCGGGGGGCGGGCATCACCGCCGCGCAGGCCCTCGGTCCACACAGCGAGGGCGGCCTGTTTGCCGTACAGCTTCCAGGTCAGCACAGTCTGGTAGACCCGCGCGACGTCGTCCTCGGTGATCTGGGGGTCATCCGCCGCACGTGCGAGGAAATCCTCGCCCACGATCTGCTTCTCGAACGCGTCCCAATCGGTTTCGGGAAGGTCCGCAACCGCGGTCGCGTCGAGTGGTTCGCCGGTACGCTCGGCCTCCTCTTGAGCTACCGCCAGCGCGAAGGCGCGCTCGCGGAGCAGCCGGACACGCAGGCCAGTGGTCCATGGCAACGCGCCCCGCCAGGTGTGGACAGTGCCGTGCACAGGCAGGGACAGGATGTGGTCCTCCGTCTCTTCGACAAAGGGACCGAGGGTGGACAAGTCGGGGAAGGTGGTCACGGTGAGTCCTTACGGTGCGGTGTAGGGCGACAACGCGCCGGAGCCGGTGAAGTTGCACTCGAACGGCTCGACCCCCTTGGCCTCACCGCCCGCGCCTGTCCAGTTCGCCACCGCCCGGCCACTGAAGCCCTTGCCGGTATCGGTGCGGTACAGGCGGAGCGACACGTACGCGTCGGGACCGGACAGCAAGCCCTTGGTCTTGAGGTACGCCTGCGCGGGATCGTCGACCTGGGCACCGTCGGGACCGGTGTAGCCGTCGAACCCAGACGCCGCGAGAGACCACTTCCGCATCGTCGTCAGCGAGTCCTCGAAACCATCCGAGTCGAAGTCGGTGACGTCGACCTCGTTACCGTCGACCGTCAGCTTTAAGTTGCTCAGCCCGTTGAGCCGCACATAGTTCGGGCTGCCCTCCAAGCCGGTGTCAACCCACACAGACCACTTGCGGGACAGGCGCTTCTTCAGCGTCACGGGTCAGTCCTCCAGATACTCGACGCGGAAATCGACCGACCACAGCGGACGGCCGAGCAGGTCGAGCCCGCGGTTGGTGGGGTGCGATGTCGTGGTGGCGACCGTCAGCAGCTCGACCGCGTGCGCGGTCCCGGCCGCCCACGTGACCGTGTCCGTCCCGTCCAGAGCGGACCGGATCGCGCGGGCGAGGTCCGCCGCCGTCTCCCGGTCACCCGCCGCGCCGCGCACGACGATCTGCACGATCGGCGTGACGTAGCCGGACAGGTCCGGCGGTGCCGAACCCAGCAACACGAAGGCGGCGACCGCCGCGTCCGGTTCACCCGGCAGCTCCTCCGCGTACGCAGGCACACCTGCACCGGGCGGGAAGGAGATCCCGAGTCCGAGCGAGGCGAGATGGATGCAGCACGCGGTCGACAACACGCCCCCGACGATCAGGCCCGGGTGTCACCCGGCGGTCAGGCGTGGTTGATGGCCTCACCGGTCCGCCGCGCGATGTGGTTGACGTACCGGCGAGCCTCGACCTTGAGCGGCCCGGACAGGAAGTGCGCGACGCGGCCGTCCTGGTGGCGCAGCGTCTCGTCCTCGTGCTGGATCTCCGCGTAGGGCGGCCGGTCGTAGGCAACCTGACCGACTGTCGACGCGCCGTGCCCAGTGACCTGTTTGGACAGTGACTGGCTCAACAGACCGGTGTCGTAGGGCACGAGGTCCTGCGACAGCGAACCAAGATCGTCGACCGCTTCACGGACGCCCTGCTCGGCGCCAACCGCCGACGCAGCCTCAGCGGCTCGTGAAACCTCTTCGTAGTCCCTCACGCCACACCGACCTCGTGATGCATCCGGCTGCCGTCGAGCCAGACCGGCGCGTCGACCTGGTGGATGATCCGGAGTCCGTGTCCGTCCTGGAGGTCCAGGCGACCGCCCGGGACGATCTCCGGCGTCCCGGGCATGAACACGGTCGCGGTGATGACGACCACGGCGCCCGTGCGGGTCTGGATACGCCGCGTCCCGTGCTCGACCCGGCACGGCCCGACAGCAACCGGGGCGGCCCACTGCGACCGGGTGCCGGTGTCCGGGAGCGATGCCTCGTACAGCACCGTGCGCGTCGCGCCGACGAACCCCAGCAAGGTCACCATGTCGGCACGCTCCCGCCAACCATGCCTGCGCTGCACAACGCGTCGAGCGCGGCCCGCGGAACGGGTCGATCCGTCGACCCGACCCGAGCGCCGCGCCCGCCCGAGACCGTCAGGCTCCCGGCGGTGACGCTGCCTCCGGCCGCGATCACCGCCGCCGCGCCCGTGCCGCCCAGCTCGGTCTCGGCCAGCGTCGCCGCGCGCCGGTCGCGCACCAGCTCGGCGACCGCGGCCACCACATCCGCACGCACGGTGTCGTCCGCAGGCCGGTCGGTGTCGGTGTCGACCACCGGCCAGCGGATCACGTACGGCACCAGCGCGCGGACCGCTGACGCGATCAGCCCGCCCAGCTCGGCATCGTCCAACCCGGACAAGGGAAGCGCGGGCCGGTAGCCGCGCACCTCGTCGACAGTCGCCCAGATCATCGTGCCCCCTGGAGGAAGAAGGTCAGCAGGCCGGAGGTGGGTGGCACGCTCAATCCGTATGCAACGGCCACCCGGTTACGGGGACCGGCTGGTGCCCCAGTCGCGGGATCGACCGGCGCAGCGTCAAGCCCCGGCCGCAGCGACCGTGGCGTGGCGGCCCGGATCTCCAGGTCCCACAGCAGGGCGAGCCAGGACGACTGCCAGTCCACGGAGGACGAGGTGACCACGTTCCCGAGTGTCGACTGCGCCCAGCGCGTCAGCCCCTGCCCGGCCCGCCAAGAACCGCTATTGGCTACCAGGCCACCGGCACCTGTCCGGTGCACCGTCCACCCGCACGTGATCGTGACCGACGTCGAGTAGAGCGTCCCGGCAGCGTTCGGGCCGGTCGTGCCCGAGATCGAGGTCGGGCAGAGGTTGGCGAGGTTCGCGGGCTGGCCGGTCGAGCCGTCGGCCGCGTCCGCCTCGTCGCCGATCGTGCCCGCCGGTGCCTGCCACGTCTGACCGCTGGTGAGCGCCTGCACCGCGCTGTTGTTGCGCCAGCACGGGACCGCTCTGCTCGCGTACGGCACGCCGTACCGCTGAGCCACCGGAGCGCTGAGCCGGAACAGTTGGCCCGTGAGCGCGTTCTCCCGGCGAATGTCCGGGTTCGCGCGCCCGTTCGCCGTGCCCGCGTCCCTCCAGGTCCCCGTCCAGGCCACCGGGTCGTACCCGGTCCCCGTCCACCCGGGCGCGCCATCGCGGGTGAGCGATTCCTTGTAGCAGATCACCGTGCGGCGAAGGGTGTCGTCCGACGCATACCGCACCCGCCACAGCGCGGTGTTGCTGCTGTTGATCAGCATGTTGATGCCCGCGGCCTGCACCGCCCGCATCGCGTCGTAGACCCGGGTCGTCCAGTACTCGTGATGCCCCAACACCACCACCGCCCGCGCACCGAGCAGCAGGCCCGTGTCCTTGTCGAGGTCCACATCAGACACATAGGTGAGATCCAGGCCCTGAGCCTCGGCCCAGTGCAACCACGGGTAATCGGAGTCCCACAAGTACGTGTTCGCCTGCGTCGACGCGCACGAGTACGGCCGGTCGAAGCTGACCGCGTAGCCGCGGTGCGCGTACTGCTCGCTCGTGTCCGGCCCGTACCCGTAGAGCGACCGCCCGGACCACTGCGTGCCCGCGCCGAACCGGGCACCGTGGTCACCGGTCTGCCCCCAGACGTTGTACGCCTGGTACGTCTGGTCCGCGATGACCACCGGCACCCGGCCCGCCGGGTCCCCGCGCACGACGAAATGGTGCTGGTGGTAAGCGGTGGTGTCGTCGGTGCGGCGGAACGTCGCGAGGTAGACGCCGCTGCACGCGTCGACCGGGATCGTCCACGACGCGTTCGTGGACCAGGCGCACGACGTCGAGCCGAGCACCGGGTCCACTGTCGGCCCGGGCTGGCTGGCCACCGTGCCCGTGATGTACGGGGCGACCAGCCGGGCGCCGATGGTCTCCCACCCGTAGTAGCCGAGCCTGCGCAGCTCGACGCGGAACGGATGCCCGGTGCTGTCCACGCGGAACGAAACCGTGTCGCCGGGCTGGTAGGACACAGCATCGGTGTAGCCCGCGATCGTCGCCGACGTCGCCGCGACCCCACCGAACCACGCGCTCTGGAGATCCCCCGGGAGGCTGTTCTCCGCTACGACCGGATTCGCTGGCGACGGATTCGACGGGATGCCGGTGCTGTCCGCGTAGGCGGCCTGCGCGATATGAACCAGGTCTCCGCCCCCGTTGACCCACATCGTCGTTGCCTTGTACTGCCCGGCCGCCAGCGTCGCCGGGAAACAGTGCGCGGCGTCGATGTCCGCGCAACCGTTGGCGTAGATCAGCTTCGTCCCGCTGCCCGGCTGGTGGGCGCCGTTCGCGTAGAAGCGCCCGAGCGGCCCAAGCTGGCGCAGCTTCAGCACCTCGTCGGCCGCCGTGTTCTTCTGCACAGCAGCCCCGACGAACAACACAGCCGGGTCGGCGACGCTGACCGCGGTTGGTACCTCCGCCACGATGTTGCCGTTGGTGCCCGCGCTTCCGGCGACGTACTCCCCGGCGTCCGTGTGGTACACGGTCACCACGACGTTCTCGTCACCGTTCAGAGTCACATGCAGAACGGACTCGCCACCGGTCGCTACGGCGTCATGGATCGACACGTCGAGCGCGGACAACGCCTGCGCACGGCGGACGAACGCCGTGCCGGACGAGTTGGTGAACCGGATCGTCGGCTGCGCGCCACCGGACGCGACCACCACGACGCGCGAGCCCGCGACGCAGGAGTCGGCCAGCGCGATGGTGTAGGTGGCGCCCGCGCCAGCGAAGGCCGTGGTGTGCGGGTGGGTCTGGGGTGGATGCAGGTGTCTCACAGCGCGTACCCGTGGATCACACCGAGCACGGACCACTTCCCCTTGGCCGCGTGGAACAGCAAGAGGACGTAGTCGGTTCGGTTCGCGCCCGTCGACAGCGCCAGCGACGCGACATCGTCGCCGAGCACTACGCCGGTACCCGCGGTCAGTGTCCGGCCGCCGGTTCCGTCCTGGGTCACTTCGAGCAGGATCATCTGCCCGTCCACACCGGACGACGGCGCGGCGAGCGTCCGGTTGCCGCCGAGCGTCACCCTGAAGTGCCGCCCGAGTGACGCGTCAACGGACAGCGTCGCTGCGTCGGTGAGCGCCTGCGGGACGTAGGCCGCGGCCTTGCCGTCCAACGCGGCCTGCAAACCCGTCACCTGCGCGATGCTGTGCGTGTGGCTCAAGGCCGCCTTGCCTGCGAGCCCGTTGGTCAGGTCAGTCGCGGTGGCCGCGCCCAGGTCAGATGCGGAGAGGACTACCTCGCCGGACGCGTTCGGAAGCTTCCCGTTGACCTTGACGACCAGCTGGGAGACGCTTCCGGACGGCGCAACCGGCGCCCGCTCGACGAGCGCCACCGTAGTGTCCGACATCGGCAGCACGATCGAGTAGGAACGAGACACCCCGCCGACCGTCTCCACGACGTCGTACGTCGTGCCCGACGGTGACACGTCCGGATCATCCGTCGCCGGGAGCTGCACGGAAAACGCGCCAGCCCCGTCGAGCGTGACCACGACCTTCTTCGCCACGACCGTGGTCTCGGCCGCGACGTCCTTCAACCACGCTCCGTCGGTCGGGCTGAACGACACGGTGCCGACCCCCGGGCTCCCGTCGGTGTAGACGTAGGTTCCGGTGACCGTCACCAGTGTGAGGTTTCCGGGGATCGGCACGGCGGATCAGTCCTTCGCGGAGGGCTGGTAGGTCGGGGTGGTGGTCGAGCCGGTCAGCAGGACTGCGAGCCAAGCCGGAGACCTGCTCGCAACCCACCGAGCCGCCTGGTATACCGCCGCGAGTGCGACCGGCACCAGCACGATCTGCCCAAGCCCGTCGACCGCCGTCACCACCTCGGTAGGCAGGCCGAGCGAGACCAGCCACGCCACCAGCGCGGCCCACAGTCCTGGCACGACGGTGCGTACCCACGCGGTCAGCTTGTCGCCCATGTATCAGTTCTCCATTCTGCGCGCGGCGTCGTCGTTGACGGCGGCCGCGAGCTTGTCGTAGTCGATGGCGGACACGGGCACGCCGTGAGCGGATACCGCCGCGATGAGCTGCTGCACCAGGCCCTCGATCCGAGCTGCGATCTCCCGCGTGGCCGATGCGTTGGCGTCGAGGTACTTGACCGCACCGGAGAAGGGCAGCGAGTGGTCCTCGACGGGAACGCCGAGCCCGATTCCCCGGCTCATGAGCTCGTTCACGGTTGCCGGAGCGGTCGCCTGGGCTGCTGCCCTTGCGATCGCGTCGATGTCCTGTGGGGTCACCACGTCGTCCTCCTGGGACTGCTTGGGGTTGGTAATGAGCGCGACGACCGTGCGCCGCTCGGCCGCCATGTCGAGCCTGTCCGGGTCCGGCTTCCTACCCAGCGCGTATTCCTTGTGCCCGCACAGGGATGTGGCCGGGTCCCAGCCGTACGCTCGGCAGATCGCGGCGGTCCCGATTCGCAGGCTGTCCAGCAGCGCGGCGGGCCACGCCTCGCCCACGGTGTGATCGGTCTCGATGCCGATCGCGTCCCTGTTGCCCTGGTTCGCCGCGATCCGGCCCCACCCGGCTCCGAGTCCGGCGTGCCACATCCGGCCCGCCGCGATGACCGTCCACACGCCTCGGGTGTCCACCCAGCACTGGGCTCCGTTGTGCGCCGGATCGGCCATGTACGCGGGTTCGCTCGGCGTCGGACCGGGTGGACTCGCGTCGTGATGCCAGATCACGCCCTTGGGGGCGAATGGACCGTCTGTCTGAGTTCGTGTCGACCACCCGGGGTACTCGACGACCGATATCCCTGCCGCACGGAGGATCGCGGGCAGGTTCGCCAGTGGTAGCGCCATGCCGGTGAGCCTGAGGCCCGGGTGTCACCCGCCGAGATAGTGCGCGGCCAGCCGGGCGTAGTAGGGCACCGCGGACGTCGGGCCGTCCCAAGCCGCAGCGCACGTGATCGGCGCCAGGTGCTCCGGCGCGAGCACCAGTCCATCCCAGGAAAGCGACTGCGACAGAACGCCCCACCCTGGGCTGCCCGAGCCGCGCATTCGCCGGTCCCGGATCTCACCGCCCGCGGCCTCGAAACTGCCTCCAGGCCAGGACATCCACACCTGGCTGATGCCCGCCGCGACCGCATCGGACGTGAAGTCGCATCGGATCGACCAACGGCCAGGGACGTTGAGCAGCAGACGCCCGCTCCCGTCGATACTGGCCACGCCGTCCCGCTGCTGCGTGTCCGCAGCCCATGCGGCGTTGAAGTTCTGGCCCCCGGCACCGACCGTGACCGAGGACGTCCACACGTGCCGGGCGCGCTCCGTCGACACCGGACGCCACTCCGGCGTGAGTCCGCTGTAGTTCTGCGCGGACCCGGACCCCGGACAGGTGGCCCGCCACATCGGCAGCTCCCACAGCGTGTCCGTCTGGGTCAGGGCCGGCGCCACCGGCGAAGCCGACGGGGTGCCGACCTTGATCACGGGCAGGATCGAGTTCGCCGACCGATCCAGCTTGAGCACGAGACGATCGATACGCGGGTTGCTGTTCGTGTTCGCAGCGGCCGTCTTCGCCTGTGCGGCCGTGTTGCGATACCGGTGGCCGCGCACCCACCCGGACAGTCCACTCGGGATCGTAAAAGTCAACCCGGACCCCAAGGTCACCACGGGCGTGCGCGCATCCAGGCCATCCGGCGCCCAGAGGGGAGCCATACCCGCCCACTGGCCTTCGTAGACCGGGGCACCATCAAACGGGAAGTACTCGTCAGCCACACCCGGACCATCAGGCGCGGGTGTCACTCCGGCCGGACAGCCTGTTCGACCCGATCCACCACGTCCCGCAGGCTGCTACCCGAGTTGGGCAACAGCTCGTGCTCGACGACCGCCAAGCGCTCGACGATCGCGGCCTGCTCCGCACGCACCGCCGCGAGCTGCGCCATGACCCCCGGACGCGCAGGAATACCCGGACGACCGGGCTCCCCGAACCAGTCATCCGCGAAATGCGCCAGCGTCCGCATGAACGCGAGCGTGGCCTTGACCGCCCTACCAATGATGATCAACGCCGCGATCACAGCAGCGACGGACAACACCCACGCGACCACAGGAAGATCCTGCACCGCTACCGCCTCCGCTTGGTCGGGGCGGGCGCGGCGTCGACCGGCGGCTCGTCGACCGACACCACGTCAACCCGCACGACCACGTACCCGATCGCCACGTACGCGCGCTCCAGCTCAGTCCCCGGGTCGACCCACATCCAGTGCGTCTCGGGCAAGCCCTTCCGCTGTGCGTACCACGGCATCGCCGTCCACCCCCTTCCTCATGATGGTAGGAGCCCGCAGCCCGGGACCACCTTCCCCGGTGCCCACCACGGCAACCTGCCGGGCCGCGGGCTCCCGCTTACTCGCCGAGCTTGGCCTCGATCGCCGCGGCCAGCTCCACCGCGGTGAGGCCAGTCGGGTCGACGCCCAGCTCGGCCGCCTGCTCGTTCAGCTCGACGATCCTGGCGTTGATCCGCTCGACCAGCTCGGGGATGGTGCCAGAGGTGTCCAGGCCGAGCGCTTCGGCGTCGGCCTGCCACATACCCTTGGTCTTCCCCTTGGGCGCCTTGCCAGGGTCGGCGACTTCACGCCAGCCCTCGATGCCGTCCTCGACCAGACGTCGGTATCGGGCGATCTCGGTCTGGTCGTGGGTGCGGATGCTCGCGGCCAGGTGCCCGCCGCTGTTGCGCTCGAAGGTCGGCATCAGACCTTCAGTCCTTCGAGGACCCCGTGGGCGCGCTCGTTGCCGTACTTGAGGCCGATCTCGCCGTAGATCTGGCTGCGCTCGCTCGCCCCGGTCTTCGCGAGCGGTTCCTCGAAGAACACGCCCTTGCCCGGGATGGACAGAAAGACGGGCATGAGCTGTTCGAGCGACACCGGGACGATCATGTCCTGCGGCAGGTGCCGGTCCAGCATCGTGTTGAACGTCCCGAAGTCGGTCACGATCGTCGTCAGCGCGACACCGCCCACGGTGCGGCTGGTCTCGGTGTACTTGCCGTAGGCGTCAGCGAACGCGGCGGTCAGGGCGCGCTTCTGGATGCTGTTGCACGCGAGGGTCGCGGTGCCCTGCTCGGTGAGCCCGCCGTTGTCGAAGACGGCCTGGATGATGTCGTGGACGTGGTCCTTGGTGAGCGTGGTGGTCCACGGCTTCACCCAGGACAGGCCGGTCGCGGTACCGAGGGCGAGCGCGGCGCCGCCCTGCGAGGTCGACACCTTGAAGTTGTTGGTGTCGATCTGATCGACGTAGTACACGCGGCCCGCGACGATGTTGGTCGCGGCGCCGGTCGTGCGGAAGACGATCTTGTCGTTGTCGATCAGGCCGTGCGCGGTCGAGGTGATCGTGTCGGTCGCCGAGCTGGCGCCGGTGACCGTGGTCGCCTTCGCGATCCGGTTGGTGGTGCACGCGGCGAGCAGGCCCTTGGTCTGGCGGGCGCTGGCGTTTGAGCTCGGTTTCGCGTACTGACCGTTCCAGAACGTCCAGTTCACGTCCAGCGCGATCGACTTGAGCGCCTGCTCGACCTGCCACGTCATTTCGTTCGCGACCGGGTTCGGGCCACCGCCCGGGTGCACGTACGGCGCCGACTGCGGCGAGGCCAGGTTCCCGGTCGCGGCCTGCTTAGTGTACGAGACCTCGACGGCTTCGTGGTGGATCTCGACGACGTTGGTCACGTTCGCCCGCGCCCGCTCCTCGGCCGTCGGCGCGTTGGCGCCCTCGACCTTGACTCGCTGGCCCGGGTCGCGCAGGTCGTAGGTCTGCCACTCGAACTCGGTCGATGTGGTCTGGCCACCACCGGACAGGCCACCGATCGACGAGAGCAGCGGGGTGTCCTCCGGCGTGAGCGCGAACAGCTCGCCCGTGTAGTTCGGGAGGTTGAAAATGGTTCCCAGGCCCGTGATTCCGGACATGGCGTTCTCCTTGGACAGTCAGGTGTTCTCGTGCTCGCGGAGTTCGAGCGAAGGAGCCTCCGTGGTGCCGGGCGCAGTGATCCGGGCGGGGTGCCTGCGGTCCTCACTAGACCCGGCCGGTGTCACTGCGGGGTCTGGAGCGCCTTCGCCCGCTTGAGCGCGATCGCCGTGCGATGGTCGCCTGCCCGCTGCGCGGCGGCGATCTGCTCGTCCAGGCTGGGGGCACCGACACCGGTACGGTCACCGCCGGACGACGCTGGCAGGCCCGGGGCGGTCTTCCACTCCGGGTACTGCTCGGCGGTGGTCGTCACCGCTCCGCTGATGGCCTGCCGCACTGCGGCGGTGTCAGTAGGGCTGACGCCGTTCAGTGCACCGGTCAGGTCAACCAGCCTCGCGAACACCCCGACCCGCTCAGCCTTGATGCCCGCGGCGAGCGCGAGGGACTCGACCATCGCGGCCCGCGCCTGGTCCTGGTAGGCGGCGGCCTGCTGCTGTGCTGCCGCCAGTGCGGCGGCGGGGTCTTGCTGCTGTTCCGGTGCGAGCCCGAACGCGGCGGAGAGCTTCGCCTGGAACTCCTGCTGCTGCGCGGTGAACTGCGCGGTGAGGCTTGCGGCCTGCCGGTCGAGCCGGTCCTTCATGAGCGCGTCGAGGTCGGCCTGCGTCAGGCCGAGCGTGGCCCCTTCGGGCTGCGTTCCACCGGGGGCGGTGGGGGCGGGGGTGGTCGGCCCGGCGGGGGCGGGCCCGGCGGGCGGGGTTGCCACGGGCGCGGGCTGCTGCCCATCGGGGGCGACTCCGGGCGCGGTCGGGGCGGGTCCGGGGGTAGGTGCGGTCATGCCCCGGACCCTGTGCCCTTGGTGTCACCTACAGGTCCACCACCGCGACCGTCATCGACGTCGCGGCGTCGAAGTTCAGGTACACGTTGCCGTCCTGCTGCCGGTAGACCGGGCTCGGCCGCCACCGGTAGGTCTTGCCCGCCGGGATGGTGACCGTTCGCGAGGTCACGGTCTGTCCGTCGACCAGCAGCGGGATCGGGACGGTCATGGTGTGCGACGCGGTGTCGGCGTTCTTGATGAGCACCACGGCGGGGCCGCCGTCGTAGAGGAACGAGTTGCCGTTCGGGGCAGCGCTCGCGTCGACCGCACTGAAGGTGAGTTCGGCGCCGGTCGTGTCGGCGAGCTGGACGGGGATTGCGGTGCGGGCCACGGTGGACTCCTCGGCCTGGACGATGGTGTGTGCCGGGGTCACCGTGGCCCGCCGCTGTCACCTACAGGTGCGCGCGGACGGCCGCGTCCTTGGCCTCCAAGAGCTTCCGCAGTGCGGTGGTGTGCTCGGCCGGATCGGTGTCCGGGGTGAACCGGCCTTCCAGCTCATGCGCGAGCGCATGGAACATGCGGGCCACTTCGGCCAGCGCGGGCGGCAGGTGGTTGTGCTCGAAGTAGCGGAGGATCGGACGGGGCGGGTTGCCGTCGGTCAGGTTGCTCATGGCGACACTGTGCAACAGATCTGTCACCCAGCGGGTTGCTCCCGATCGCGCCGCCGAATCTGGCCTGTGGCCTCGGTGTGCTCGCGGATTCGCGTCGACTTCGCCCGGATCTGCGCGCGCAGACGGCGTGCGACCGGCCCGTTGTGGTCGATCTGCTCGGCGGCGGACTGGCGGCGGCGAAGGTCCCGCATCTCCCGCTCCAGGCGGCGCAGGGTTTGCTGCTCGCGGTAGCCGGTGGGGTTCTCGGCCGGACGCGGCGCGCGGGTGAAACCGACTGCGTGGGGATCGAGGCGGTGCGTGCAGTTGGGGTGCTGGAGTCCAGCGGTGACCGCCTCGGCGACGGTGCCCGCGACCGTGAGCCTGTCGACGGCCGTGCCGGTCGCGGTCCGCCCGGTGATCGACAGCAGGTTGCCCTCCCACGGGCGGCAGACACCGCACTCTCTGGGCGAATCGGAGACGACCACCAGGTCCCTGCCCTCGGCCACCATGGTGTCCAACTGGCCCTGCACGGCGGTTTGCCCGCTGATAGTGCGGCCTGCCATCCGAGCGTAGGCGTCAAGATGCCAACGGCGCCCGCTCTTGTCGACGAACCGGTCCTCCCCGCGCACGAGCAGCTTGTCGACCGCTTCGGCGATCGCGTCCTGCCGGGTGCCCGCCCCAGCCTGCACGCCCAGCTCCACATCGGACACGACCCGCCATGCCATCCGCTCGTGCGCGGCGATGACCGGGACGTGCGCGCCTTCCAGTCGCGTGACGAGTCGGGTGGCGAGCTGCTGCACCGCCTGCGGGCGGGACACGACCGCGGGCACGTCGAGCGTCGTCGCGGCCCGCGCGCCGATCGCGTACGCCTCGTCGAGCGCGAGCGTGACCAGCTCGGGCGTGAGCGCGTCGGCCTGGGCGACGACGGCGCGCAGCTCGGCGCGCAGGGCCAGCGTCTCCCGGGTCTTGGCCGTGGCCCAGTCCGGCGCAGTGTGTCCGCGGACGAGGTGCTTGACGACCGTGGCCAGCATCCGCTCGGCCGCTTGGTCCCACACGTCCAGCAGGAGTTTCAGCACGCGGGCAGCGTCGCCGGGACTGACCCCGCGCACCACGACTACTCGCCGCCGCCGTCGGCAGGCCCGTCGTCGACCGGGCCGGGGGTGATCGGCTCCGTGCCGTCCCAGCTCGGCGCGATCGCGCGCTCGTCGGCAAGCGCGTCCACTTCGGCCTGGACCTGGTCGTCATCCCAATCCTGGTGGAGCATGCGCACCACCACCTCGTCGGATGCTGCCTGCGCGCGGCGCAGAAGCTCGACGACCTCGGCGAGTTCCTTCGCGTCCTGGTCCCCCTCGGGCCACGACAGAGTCGGGCGCGTGGTGGGCTTGGGTTGTCCGAATTGGACGGCGTTGATGAGTGCGAGGGTCTCGGCGAACCGCTCGATCGGCGGGCGTGCGTAACGGCGCTTCCGGCCGCCGGTCCGGGACGAACGGTGCCGTCGCAGCCGGAACGAGGTGCCGGAGAGCTGACCGTCCACGTCGATCCCGAACGTCTGCGGCGAATACCCTGCGCGCGACACAATCGCGTCGATCCAAGCCTTGCAGGTCTCGCGGTGCTCCTCGAACCGGATCGCGAACTCCACCGGCGTGAGCGGAGCGGCCTTGCCCGCGTCGTCGGCGGGCAGGCCCGGGATCGGCGTGAACACGCGCGCGTCCTCGTCGAACACCTTGGCAGGTGCGGCACGGCCGCCGAACCACCGCGAACGGCCTTGGGGTGCGGCGTCCAGCATCTCGGCTGACGCCAGAATCCGGGCCTTGCCCAGCTCGATGTCCCGCATCCAGCTGCTGTATGCCTCATCCAGGCAGTCCATCAGCGACTCCAGGCCCTGGAAATCGCTGAGTCCGATCGGCATCCCGCTGTCCTCGTCCGGGTCCGGAAGGATGTTGGGCCAGTGCTCGACCAAGATCCCCGGCCGGATCGCGGTGGTCGAGTACGAGTCGAGCAGATCCTCGGTGGACGGGTGATCGGTCAGCGGAAGCAGGCGGCCGACGCTGATCTCGGTGCCCAGCCAGAGTTCGTTGCGCACCTGGCCGGGTTCGTGGTGCTCGATATGCCGCCACACCTCGCCTCGCTGCAACGCGGTCCACCCCGCTGGCGGGGGCAGCACGCGCACGAACGCCACCCGCCGCAGGCGGCCGAACCGAAACTCGGGCAGCGCCTGGTCGGCCGGGACCACGGTGGGGATCGCGTGGTCGGCGATGTCTGCGTCCCAGGCTGGGACGAGGAACACGCCGCCGAGCGCGGCCGTGGTCTCGGCGGCCTCCAGCAGCGTGTTGCCCCACCCCGCGGCTTGGGCGAAGTGGTCCCATGCGTCCTGCATCTTCTTGTCCGCGCCCCAGTCAAGGCTCGGGGTGTCGCCCACGACTAAATCGGCGGACGTGCGGGCGATGTCGCGGGCGAGGGCGGAGTGCACGGCCCGTTCTTCGGGGTGCCGTTCCCGCTTGTGCCAGTAGCCGCCCGGCACGGTGGTGGGGACGTGGCGGGCGAGGTTGCGGGTGGAGCCGGTCCACCACGCACGCCATGACCGCCACCGCAGGCGCAGGGCTTGATGTCCGGGTGGGGGCCATTGGGAGCCGGGCTCGATCAGCACGTCAGCAAAGGTTCCGGCGCAGTGTCACCCGTTCGGCCGGCGATCAGCTCCAGCAGCACTCGCTAGACTGGCGTCGTTCGGTGGCCCCGCCTGCCGGGCCTGCGAGACAAGCCGCACCGGGGACATAGTTCCGTTGGGTAAGCCCCGGCAAGAGCCCGCGCTGCGGGTGCTCCGCGATCAACGGACGCCGCCCGGCAGGTCGACAGGGCCACCGAACACCTACGCGGCAGCAGGTAGATCGGTCATCGCAGCCAGTTCCGGCAGCCACGCCCGCCATACGCCGCGCGCGGCCATCACCCCGTACCGCAGCGCGTCCGGCCCATGATCGTCGACCTTGGCCGGTTCCTCATCGCCGCGTAGCAGGGCTTCCTCAGCCCAGACGTAGCCGCACAGTTCATCCCACAAAATAGGGCATCGAGTCGTGTCCACCAGCAGACGCTCGCCACCGAGCAGTGACGCGGTGGCCTTGATCCCGTCGTCGACGCGGTTGTCCGCGGACCGCAGGCCCGGCCAGCCGTCGGCGCGCAGTTGCACCCGCAGCGACGCCGCGGACGGATCGAGGACCGTGGTGGGCACCAGACCGGTGTCCGCGAGTTCGGCAGTGGCCCATGTCGCGAGGCGTGCGCTGATCTGGGCGTCGGTGAGTTGTCCGGCCTCGCGGCCGTTGTGCTGCCACTCGGCGACGCACCACAACCGGTCGCGGCCGGTGTCGTCGGCCGCGAGCACCAGGAGGACGGCGTGGGTGGGGTTGCTGGTGCCGTAGTCGATCGAGATCCAGGCGCGTTGCCATCGGTTCCTGGGCGGGGCCGCGTGGTGGTGGCGGTTCTCGTCGAGCATGTCGTAGATCGCGCCCTCGGCGGCGACCCAGAGCCCGAGGACGAACCGCTTGTAGTACAGGCCGGTGAACTCGCTGGCGATGCTGTCCTTGTACTCCTGCGACAGGCCGGGGTTGTCGAAGAGCGCGAAGTGGACGGTGTAGAGGTTCAGTTCACCGGCGCGTAGGAGGTACTTCTTTCGCAGCCAGTGGGCGGGGCTGTCGGGGTTGGTCGTGCCGAACAGCTTCGCGCCGCGTACCGAGCTGCGGCCCAGAAGCTGGACGAAGAAGTCCTCCTTCAGGACAGTGATCTCGTCCACGTAGGCGCCCGCGAGTGTCAGGCCGCGGATGGTCTTCTCGGCCTTGGCGTCGTGGGCGCCGAGTACGTGGACGGTGCGGCCCAGGATGCGGCATCGCGGTGCGCCGGGGGTGTAGGTGATGGCGTCCGGTGCCAGGTCGGCGATGACGTCGATGACGTTGCGGTAGGCCGAGTCCCGGGTGCGGCCGATCATGGCCAGCGGGCCCGGCGGTGCCGTGCGCACGTAAAGCAGCCAGCGGGCGATGGACGCGATGGTCTTACCCGACCGGATGCTGCCTTCCCACACGTTCAGCCGGGCGCAGGCGTCCAGAATGCTGTCCTGCTGTTTGATCGACAGGGCGGCCAGTTCCTCGGCCGGGGACGGCGGCGCGGGCGCGGTCACTCGGCGCCCTGCGCCGCGGCCTCCCCGGCGGCGCGGTCGCGCTGCTCGCGGGCAAGGCGTAGCGACTTCTCGAACTGCTCCAGCAATCCGGACGCGGCACCGGTTCCGCTGTTCTCGGCTTCCAGGCGCGTGTACTCGGCGACCGTGCGCGCGGCCGCGGCGATGGCGCCCATGGTGGACTGCCAGTCGCGGGGACCAGCCGGGGTGGTGTTGTACTCGACGCGTTCACCGGCCATCGGGCCCGCGTCCTTGACCACGTGCAGGTGGGTGACGTCGGCCAGCAGCCGCTCGCGTAGCTCGTCGATGTCGTCGAGGAGGTCGGCGGCGAGCTGGTTGCGTCGCTCGGCGATGTGCGCGGCCTTCTGGCTGTTCGCGGCTTCGGTTCGCCATGCGCCGTCTCGCCACGCGTTGAGCAGGCCGTAGTCCCTCGCGATGCGTTGGACGGTGCCCATGCCGACGCCGTGGCGGCGGGCGATGCGGCGGACGCTGCCGTCGGTGGTGCCCGCGGTCTCGCGGATGTCCGCGGCGATCGCGTCGCGCTGTTGCTGGCTGAGGGCGGGTCCGGGCACGTGGGGATGGTGACCAGTGGGTGTCACCCCTGTCCGGTCATGTCATCCCTTGGGTTTGGGACCTGGTGGGGCGGGGGCGATGCCGTGCTCGCGGGCGATTCGGCGTACGTAGGCGGGTGAGTACGGGCTGCGCTCGGCTACATCGGTGGGAGGTGTGCCACGCCGGAGTTCGACAACGATCTCCTCGGCCACGACGGCGGTCGCGGCGTCGAGTTCGGCCTTGGCCTTGAGGTATCGCGCGGTGGCGCGGTCGAGTCCGGTCATGTCGACCAGGGTAGCGGAACCGAGTTGCGATACACAGTTGCGTTGCGATACTTAGTTGCGATACTCTGTAGCGGTACACGGGAGCAGAACAAGAGGGGTCAAGATGAACACCACCACCACCACGACCACCCACTGCGGCCGCTGCGGCCGGACCCTCCGCTCCGCCACCAGCATCGCCCGCGGCTACGGCCGCACCTGCGCCGCCAAGATCGCCAAGGCCACCAACGAGGTCGCCGAGACCGCCGAATACAAGCCGGTCCAGATCGAGAAGGCGGCCGAGTTGCTGGAGCTGCGCGCCATCACCCGCACCGCCCCCAAGATCTACCTGGCGGTCTCCAGCCGGGGCGACGCCACCTACAGCATCGACCAGCACGCCGGGCGCTGCGACTGCCCCGCCGGTGACCGCGGCCTGCGCTGCTACCACCTCGCCGCTGCCGCCATCCTCGCCGCCTGAAGGTGGCGATCAGCCCCGCCCTTGGCCGCACTCGCACGGCCGGGCCATGACCACCGTGCGCCCGGTCGACTCGTCGATGCCCACCCACCGGAGCTGGCCGAGCAGGCGGGCGGCGGTGGCCACGCCGGTCAGCAGGCGCGGGCGGGCGCGGACGAGGGCGCCGTGCTCGTGGTAGGTGCGCATCTCCGTTCCGACGGGGCGGGCGGACATGAGGATGGCCGGGGTCAGCTCCCAGCCGGACGCCCCGCAGGTCTGGGCCAGCACGGCGCGGGCCGCAGCCGGGTCGAACCGGGCGGTGGTGTGGTATCCAGGCTTGAGTCCCATCGGGACGGTGAGTGCGGGCGGTGCCGCCGGCTGGCGGGCCCATCCGGTCTCGGACACGATCAGGTCGACCGCGGCCTCGCACGCATCGATGTCCGGGGCGCCGTGGGTGCGGGACGGGTCGCGGTAGAGCAGGGCCGTCGTGATCGCTTCCTCGGTGCCGATGAGCGCGGCGTCGACCGGCAGGTCCAGGTCTCGTGCGATGCCGGTGAGGGCGGCGCGGACGACCGGGGCCGGGATCGCGGGGATGGTGAGGGTGGCGGTCCAGGCGCCGGGCACCGCCAGAGTTTCGACGAAGTCGTGCACGGTCAGCCCTTCGGCTGGGCGATGGTGAAGTGGCCGTCCCGGAACGCGCCGGACCCGCGTTTGGGGCGGTGGGTGTGATGGCGGGTGACGAGAACCCCGCCCGCGGCCTCGATGGCGTCGAGGACGCGCTTGGCCTGGTCGGGGGTGGGGGCGTCGATGCGGAAGGCGACGGTGATGGTGTCCATGTGTTGATCATCCTCTCTGGATAGGTTGCGGGACAGTGGTTTCCAGGTTTTGTCACCTAGGATCACCCGGTTGCCGAAAGGCGGATGGTCAAGGGGCGCAACAGGTTTCGCTGGGGAACGCCCTCCGACCTGCGGGTCAGGCGGCGGTGAGTGTGGTGGCGTAGCGGACCTCCGGCAGGCCCGGCAGCGGCAGCAGCAACTGCCCCGCCTGGGCGCGCCGTCGTCCGCGACCACGGGGTGCGGCGAGTACGAGAAGCGGCGACCGCCAGACGTCGCGGCGCTGGGCGGCTCGGCGCGCGCGGGCCCGCCGGTCGACCTCGTAGACCGCGTGCGCCCGCTTGCAATCGGGGCACGCGCAGCCCCACTTCACCCTGCGCGAGTTGGTTCCGTGCTCGGGCGGGTCTCCCGGAGGCAGGTAGCCGTGGCGGGCCGCGACGAGCTTGCGGTCGGCGTAGTCGAGCCCGCCCCAGATTCCCCAGCGCTCGCGGCGTTCCAGGGCGCCGGTCGCGCACTGGAGTCGGACCGGGCAGGCCGCGCACACGATGCGGGCCACGGTCTTCTGCGCGGTGGTTTTGGGGTCGGCCCAGCAGTCCATCGCCTCAGGGAACAGCCTGCACGCGGCCAGCTCGTGCCACAGCGGGACCACCTTGGGTGCGCGGGCGTAGTCGGGGGCGCAGGTGCTCATCCGATCTCCTCGCGCGGGATCGTGATCTCCTCGAACTCGCGTACCGCGAGCACCTGCCAGGGGATGTTGTCGTGGGTGCGGTAGTCCCACGTGGACAGCAGGAGCAGGCCCCGGGCCAAGCCGCGTACCTGCGTCTCGCGGGTAAGCCGGTAGAGCCGCCCGCGGGGGATTCCGTAGCGGCGGGCGAGTTCGACGAGCTGCCGATGGTCGTAAGTGAGAGCCAGGATGGGCCGCCCAGCGACGAGGTGCTCGTGGATGCGCTGGGTGGTGCGCTCCCGGCTGGCGGCCGCGTTACGGTCGCGGCATCTGCGGCGATGGCGAAAGGAAACCTGGTCCCGAAGAGGGCGTGAGGGGTCGAAGGCGAGTCCGAGGACGACCGGAGTCGATACCGTGATGGCGAACAGTAAGCAGAGCCAGAGGGACACGTCAGCCTCCATAGTGCCGGGCACGTAGCTCGCGTTGGTGGTCGGTGGGTGGGGCCCAGTGGTGCGGGCCGACCTGGGCGGCGGTGCGGACGCGGTGGTCGTCGTCGAGTGCACCGCACCAGCGGCAGCCGTCGACCGGTGGCCAGTCGTGGGCGGGGCAGCAGCCGGGCCGCCGCTGGTGCTCGCGGGTCATCGCGTGGGTGGTGCGGGGTCGCTGTTCGGCAGCCACGCCACGCCGCCTGATTCCGCGTGCTCCACGACTAGCAGGCACTCGACGACCTTGCCGTTGAGCATCTTGTGCAGGTTGTCGCCGATCACCCAGGGGCGGCCCGGCTGGGGGTTGCTGGCCCCGCACCATTCGCACGGTTCGACCGCGGGCGTGGTGTCCTGAGGGGACGAGGCGCGGTTGAGCGCGTCCACGTCGCCCGCCAGGGCGTCGGCGGCCCGCCGGTACTCGTTGGCCCGGCGTGCCATTCCGCGCAGGAGGGCCGACAGGTGGTCTCGCTCGGCGCGGGCTTCGCCCAGCCGCGCACCCCGACCGACGGCCAGCTTTCGCCATCGCGCCCGGCCCCTCTCGGCCTCTTGACGGAGCGTGTCGACGTGCTGCGCGTCCTGGGCGATGTCCCACCAGGTCAGGCCCCACCGCTTGCGGACGGCAGCGCGGAACCGGTCGCGTTCTCGGCGGGCTGCTTCGCGGGTGTCGTCCCGTTCGTCGCGCGCTTCCTCGACGAACCGTGCCCGGTTGTCCGCGATCTGGTTCAGGCGGCCGAGTTCGGCGGTCAGGTCGGCGATGCGCTGGTCCCGCTCGACCAGCAGCGGGCGGACCACGGCGAGGGTCGCGTCGGCGATCTCGTGCGGCATGATGCTGCCGCGGATGGTCGTGCGCCAGACGACGCGAGCGATCTGCTCGCGGAGGTGGTCGTGTCCGGCCTGCTCGGTCACGCGGTCACCTCGGGCGTGTGGTCGTCCAGTTCCTCTGTCAGCACGGCGATCCACTCGGCGGTCATGCGGTGGGCGTGCGTGGCGGTGCGGGTGAGTGCGGCGGTGATGGCGTCGGCGCGGGCGAGAACACCGTTCAGGGCGGCGCGGAGGTCGCGCGGGTCGTGGCCGTCCGGGAGCAGCAGGGAGTGCACGCGCTTCTCGCCGCCGTCGCCGAGGTACCAGGCCGCCGCGGCGAGGGGCATGGCGCGCACGAGCTTGTCGAGGTTGGTGGTCCAGGTGGTCCACGCGTCGATCAGGGTGATGGTCTGGCGGTCGAGGCTCGCTGCGGTGGCGTGGGCCTGGGTGATCGGGTCGAGGGTCACGGGGTGGCCTCCCGGGTGATGGTGATGCGGAGCCAGAGCCGCCGGGGCCCGGGTCCTGTGTGGATGGTGGGCATCAGCTCGGTGACGTATTGCGGGGTGTCGTTGGGGACAACCCCGGCGTCGACCACGCCGTCCAGAGCTGGCTTTTGGCAGGGCATCAGGTTGGACGGATCGAACTGGCCGCGCCCGATGCTGCCGGGGGCGTAGTGCAGGCCGACCTCGATGTGGTCGGCGCACGGCACCGCGGCTTGCTTTGCCTGCCAGTGCGCGGCGTGGCGAACCATCCGCTTGAGCTTGGCCTCCACGAAGCGGTGCAGCCGCTGGTTGGCGTGCAAGGGTGGTCCGGGGTGAACCTGCCCCCGCCGGGTGAGGGCGAGGGGCAGGTCCAGGTCGTAGTCCACGGGCGTTAGTTGTTGCTGCCGTAGGCGTCGCCGATCTGGCCGAGCTGGGCGTCGAGATCGCGGGTGGGCTCGCCTTGGCGCCTGCGTTCGTCGATCTCGTCGGCGGTGGCGTCGATGTCCCGTTCGAGGTCCGATGTGGACTTGCCGAGGTGCGGGTTGGGCTGGAACCAGGCCACGGTGGTCTCCTCCTGGGCTATCGGTTGGTGCCGCAGGTGCAGGCGGCGGCGGTGGTCCGGCAGCGGGGGCAGATGGTGGCCGGGGTGGCGCGGTGGCGGCCGTCGTAGGTGGACTGGCGGTTCCCGTTGGGGTCGCGGGGGGCGAACGCGTTCTTGATCGCGGCGCGGGCGGCGGCAGCGGCGCGCTGGTTCGGGGTCACAGCTGGGCCTCCAGCTCGGTCTCGCGCTCGACGTCGTCAGTGAGGTCGTCGGCGGTGATGACACCGGGCGTGGCGTGGGTGGGGCCGTCCCCGCTGACGTAGGCGGTGATCGCGAAGGCGGTGACGGCGGAGGGAATGACGGGGGTGGTGCGGAGGTTCGCGGTGGCGGTCCAGAAGCGGGCGTCGCGGCGGCGGAGGTGGATGGGGGTGTCGGGGTTGGCGGCGCGGCAGGCGGCGGTGAAGTCGGCGAGGGTGGGGAAGGTGAGGAGGATGTAGCCGCCGATGTCGATAGCGCGGACGGTGAGGCTGTGGGTGTCGGTCCAGTCGGCGAGCTCGCGCAGGATGGTCGTGGTGGTGGCGTTGATGGGGATTGCGGGGGTGCCGCTGGCCGGGCGGCTGGTGGTGGTGGTGGTGGTCATTTCGTCTGTCTCCTGTGGTGGGTGGGGGTGGGGCGGCCCGTCGCCGGGCCGCCCCGGGGGCTAGTCGAGGTTGGTGCCGATGAACACGTCGCCCCAGGTCTCGCCCTCTTCCCCGATGTCAACAAGGCTGTGGTTGTGGCAGCGGTGGCAGCGGCCGAGGAAGCTCGCGCCGTGGATCTGGTCCTGGCAGGCGCGGCAGAGCGGGCGGTATTCGCCGGTGTCGGGGTCCAGGACGGCGACTCGACGTCCTTCCTGCACGAGGTAGGCGGGGAGCGTGGCGGAGGTCATCGGATTCCCTTTCGGTGTCACCGGCTGGCGTGCCGTCAACGATACATTGTTGCGTCCGCGCACGCAACATCGTTCGCACGACGAAACTCGCCGGGGTCGAGCGCCAACGCCCGCCGGGACGGGTGCACCTCGCCCCGCGTCCTGGTCAGAGCCCGCCCACGCCCATCCCGGCACCGCTCCCCCACCCCGGCCCGACACGGCCCCCACGGACACCGCACCGACAGCAAGCTCCGGCGGGCCTCCACTTCGCACTCCGCCGCCTCCGAGTCCAGCCCGGTCCGCAGATGCGCCCACAACGCCATCCCCCGCGTAGCAGCGTCCGCCGCACTCCGGGCGGACGCGGTGATCGCCCGCCGCTCCACCACCGGATCCCGGCGCCGATCCCGCCACCACCCCGCGATATCCGCAGGCGTGATCGTCTCCCGCGTCTCCCTGTACCGATCGGACCCGTACCACGCCCGCACAGCCTGCTGCGCCGCCTCGAACGGGACCCGGGCAAGCAACTCGGCCCACAGCTTCCGCAACATCCCAGCCTCGTCCGGCCGCGGCGCCCGCTGATCCAGCATCTTCACCACCGTGAGCAACCGGCCCACCTCGACGTCGTTCACGCGCCCCGACCCCCCTCGACCACCCGCAGCTCCGGCGCGGACCCGCCCGCAAGCCCGACCAACCACGGGTCGTCCGGCGACAGGAACCCCAGCGCACTGTCCACACGGGACGATCCGGTGGACCCGCGTGGCACGCCCGCGCCCGATGGCACGTGCTGCTCGCCTGGTGGCATTTGTGCTGCTCTGGCGGCTTTGACGGCGTCGTCGTAGAGGTGGGGTAGGAGGCCGGGTTTGGCGTCGGGGCGTCGGTCGAATTCGTGGAGGGCGGCGCGGATGAGGTCGGGGTTGGCGTTGCGGGTGAGGAGGGTGTCGACGTGGTGGGCGATGGCGGTGTAGTGGTCGGGGTTGTTGGGGGTGTTGTGGGTTTGTCGCCATGTGGCGACGAGTTGGTAGGCGGGGGCGGTGACGGCGTTCTGGTTGAGGTTGTGGAGGGTCGCGCGTGTGCGCGCGTAGCCGCTGCTGCTGCTTCTAGTGGTAGTAGCGAAGCTACTACCACTAGAAGTACTTGAAGTGCCCTTATCCGACGTCGGATGAGGGGCTTTCGGGCTGACCTGCGGGTTTGGGCCGTTTTCGGGGGTATACCCCTGGGGGGTGTTGCCCGAAGGTCGGGTGCCCGAACGTCGGGAAGGGACTTTCGGGCTGACCTGCGGTGATGCGTTCCGGCCTGGTTCCGAAGTGCCGTAAGGGGTTTTCGGCTCGACCTGCGGGTTCCCTTCCCCCGAAAGCCCTTCAGGGGACTTCGGGGCCGAGGCGAGTGTGCAGTCCCACGACCACCGGCCGGTGGCCTTGTCCTGGACGCGCAGGCGGACGATCAGCCCCGCCGCGTCCAGCTCGGCGAGGGCGGTCAGGATGGCTTTCCGGCCCTCGGTGGGGGACGCTGCGGCGAGGGTGTCGGCGTCGATTCGGGCGCCGTCCTGGATGGCTGCGAGAACGCCCTGGGCGCGGTAGGAGAGGGGTGGCACGGTGGTTCTCCGGGGGTTGTGCTTGGCCGGGTGGGGATGGGTCACTGTCCCGCGTGGACGGGCCCGTGGGGAGGGTGTTGGCGTGCCCGCAAGGGCGGATCTCCGGGCAGCAGGGGCCGGAGGATGGCGACGGCAAGCAGCGGGGGCACGGCGTCGCCGATCTGCCGGTACTGCTCGGTCTTGGTGCCCTGCCACGGGTAGTCGGCCGGAAAGGATTGGAGGATGGCGGCCTGCTCGACCGTGACCTTGATGGCGGCGCCGAACTGGCGGGCGGCGCCGTGGTGTCCGGGTGCGGCGATGCGCGGGTCTCCGCACACGGTGGTGGCTGGCCGGCTGGTGATCCATTGGAGGTTGCCGGGCCGCGAGCACAGGATGGTTCCGGCGGGTTCGTCGGTGGCGCGCTCGGTGGCGTGGCCCTGCGGACTATGTCGCAGGGCCACGCCACCGAGCGCGCCACCGAGCGCTTCGGCCATGCTCACCGGCGGGGGCAGGGAGTCTCCGAAGAGGCTGCGGGCATGGTCGTACGCCTGGTCGGGCCGATATGCCTGGTGGGTGGGTGGTGGTGGCCCGGCGGGGTGTCCGTCGCGGCGGGCGATGAGGATCGCGCGCTTGCGGGTCTGGGGCACGCCGTACTCCTCGGCGGACAGCACTCCGGTCCACGTCGCGTAGCCGTCGGCGCGCAGAAGCTCGGCCGCGTACCGCCAGAGCGGGAGTACGGCGGGCACCTGCTCCAGCGCGATCCAGCGGGGCCGGAGCGCGACCGCCCACCGCATCGGTTCGGCGGTGAGCGGGGATCGCGGGTCGGCCCAGTCCACATCGGGTGGTTCGTCGCCGCGGGCGTGCGCGGCGATGCGCTCGGCGACGAGGGCGATGTCGTCCAGGCCTGCGCCGGTCCCGGCGGAGCTGAATCCTGGGCAGGGCGGGCTGCCGATCAGGCCGGTGGCGAGTCCGGCGAACATGTCGGGGTCCAGGCGGGCGATGTCGGCGCGCAGGCGCGGGTGCCCTGCGGCGGTGGCGGTGGCGCACGCGGCTGGGTCGTGGTCGATGCCGACGAGCGGGCCGCTGTATCCGGCCAACCGGGCGCCGGTGTCCCAGCCTCCCGGCCCGGCGAACAGGTCGACGATCACGCCGCCGATGCCTTGAGCTGCTTGGCATGGCGGTAGACGGTGCGCGCGTTGCACCCGATCTCGTCAGCGATCCGGCCGGTGCGCACGCCCGCGGCGACGAGTTCCGCGATGCGCGCGATCTGGGCTGCGGAGAGCCCGTTCGCCGACCGGGGTCCGGTGGGCGGCTGAGTGCGGCGCGGCAGGCCCTGGCGTTCGCGGCGGCGTTCCTCCGCATCGAGTCCACCCCAGACACCGTGCGGCTCGGCGGCAAGTCCGTGAGCGCGGCAGGCGGCCAGGATCGGGCAGCGCTCCCAGCAGATCTGGGCGGCGGCGGCTCGCTCGCGCGGGTTGGTGGACATCCACAACGCGGGGTTGGGGTGCCTGGTGCAGGCGCCTTGGCGCCAGTCGATGTCGCGGGGTAGGGCAATGTCGATCACGCGGCGCCTGCCGCGAGGGTGTCGGTCCAGGCGAGCGCCTTGCTCGCGGGCACGTCGGGGTCGCACATCGCGGCGAGTGCGACCGTGGCGGCGACCAGGCGGGCCGGGTGCTCGATGGCCCAGCGGTGCAGGCGCCCCCAGATCTCGACAGGGTCGAGGTCTCGGATGTCGGTGATCAGTCCGGCGGCGTCTTGTTGCATGAGCTGGAGTAGTCGGCCGCGCTGCTGTGGGTTCGGGATGGGGCAGTGCTGGCGGTCGTGTTCGGCGGTGCGGCGGGCGGCGGCGGTGTCCATGATCGTGTCTCCTGTGGAGAGTGGTCGGGCCGGGCGCGCTCCAAGGGTGGGTGCGCGTCCGGCCCGGGTCTGGGTGGATGGTGGGGGGCGGGTGTCAGGTGACGTGCTGCTCGAAGTCCGGTAGCGCTCCGGCCGCCACGAGTGCGTGCGCGCGGTCCTGCGATGGGTCGTCCAGCGGCTCGCAGTGCACGTCGACCCATTCGTCGGACGGCTTGAGGTAGCTCAAAAGTCGCGCGTGGTCGAGCACCAGGATGCGCGCGGTGCGGTGGTCGGCCGGGACTCCGGCGCGGCGGGCGCGCATCCGAGCGAGGATCTGTTCGGTGGTGGGCACGGTGTGAACGTGCCAACCGGCTAGCGGTGTGAACTGCCGGTAGTGGCTACGTTCGGCGATGCCACACCAGCGGCAACCGGACGGCGGGTACTTGTCAGCCACTGGGCACCACCTCCGGCAGCTCGACTGTGATCACCGGGCGACGGCGGCGGTTGGCCTGCCTGAGTTGTTCGGACTGGTTGGTCCACTCGTAGGTGTCGTGCCAGTTCGCGTCGAGGCGCAGGCCGTGATGCTCGTCGCGGGAGTGGTCGGCGACGAGCAGGCACCGGTACTCGTAGTCGCGGAGGACGGCATACTCGCCGATCTCGTCCTCGTACGGGCGCACGGTCGCGGCGCACTGCTCGTCGTCGCTCATCCACTGGCCGGTGGCGTTCCAGTCGGACAGTGGCCAGTAGGCGTCGCAGGGCGAGCACTGCCAGTCGTCGTCGATCAGTTCGACTTCCTTGCCGCAGATCGAACACTCCGGCGCGCGCGGTTCGAGGGGCGGGGGCGGGGTCCTGGTGGTCACGCGGTCTGTCCTCTCCACCAGCGGTTGCGGCTGGCGTGGCGGGCCCGGTTACGCGAGGCGACCGGGCGGATGTCGGTGTCCTCGACGATCAGCCCACGCTGCGCGGCGGTTCCCATCACGGAACTCACCAGGTTGCGGTCGTACGGCCGCCCGCCGAGCTCGTGCGCGACCAGGCCGTGCACGTCGTCCGCGCAGAACGGGCGGCGGCCGTTGCGGGCGAGGGTGGCCACCGCCAGCTCGACCACGGCCCGATCGTCGCGGTGCGGGCGGGTGCCCGCGGCGAGGCTGGCGGCTTGGCCGCGGTGCCGATCCGCCAACGCGAAACAGAGCTGATCGTTCGTCATCCGTTCACCCCCAAGGCTTTGCGCATCGTGGCCAGAGACCGCTCGGCCTTCAGCGCGCGGGTCCGCCACTGGTCGCGGTCGGCCTGCACCTGGTCAGCCGCGGACAGTCGGTTCAGCACGTCCGACAGCGATAGATCGCCGCTCGACTTGGGCACGACGGTCTTCGCCGCGTGGGTCTTGAGGTGCGGCCGGATGGCGCCTGCCTTGTCCGCGGTGTAGTCGCAGTGCGCACAGCCGTAGACCACGCTGCCGTCGGCGAGCGTGAGCGTGCGGGTCTGCTGCCAGTAGACGGGTTTCCCGTCCCTGGACGTGATCGGCGCCAGGGTCGGCTCGTCGCGCAAGACGTCGATCCCGTTCACGGTGGTAGCAGTCACTCTGTATTTCCTTCTCTCTCCGGTTTGCTGGTGAGGTGCCATGCGCCGCACCAGCACGGGTAGTAGCGGCACTCACGCCGGTGAGTCCGTCCATGAAGGACTCGTTTGATCTGAGCGTCGAGCAGGGCGCCCGCCGCAGCCTCGCGTGAGGGGAACGGGAACTTGGTGCAGGCGGCGGCGGACTCCATCACTCGCCGTCCGGCAGCGGCGCGAACACGAGCTTGGTGGACGTGGACGGCTTGATCGGCGGTCGCGCACCGACCTTCGCGTACTCGGCCCGCACCCGGTCGATGTCTATGTTGTTCGACGTCGTGGTCTTCCAGCGCAGGCCCTTGCCGACCAGCCCGACATCCACCATGGTCGTCTCGTCGTCCGGGCGCAGCGCGTCGAGCGCGCCCTTGGCCTCCGCTTCCCGCTTCGCCGCGTCGGCCTTGTCCGCGCGCGCCCGCTCCAGCCGCTCGGCCCACCGCTGTTGGTCGGGGTCCTCGACGAAGAGCACGGACAGGGGGGACCGATCGTGGACTGCACCGTCCCAGCAGCGGGTCCGGAACGGGCAGTGTCCGCAGAACGGGCTGTCGGGCTGGTACTCGCGGTTGAGCATGTCCAAGTCGGTTTCGCGCACCGATCGCAGCCATGCCAACGCCTCGCGCACCACGGCCGGGTTCGGCCGCCGGGCGTGCCGGTAAAGCTCGCCGGTGTCGCGGGCGATGTAGTCGATCACGATGCGGCGCACTCGCACCCCTGCCACCGCGAGCGCGGCCGCGTAGCCGTCGGTCTGGAACAGGTGCGGCCGGTCGGGCCCGTGGAGCCGGATGTGGTCCAGCCGCCGCGACGACGTGGTCTTCACGTCCACGAGATCCCCGGTTGCGGCTTCGTATCGGTCGACGTGGCCGGGGACGCCCGCGAACACCACGGGGTACTCGACAAGGTCCCCTTCGGCCGCGGTCTCGTTCAGGCGCTGCTGGACCGCGTCGTGGATCGCGGTGCCCATCACGGCCTGGAGCGAGCCACCGGGGTCGGCGGGTTCCATCCCGGCGAGCCGGTACCCGGCTCGCCTGCGACACCCACCGACCTCGGACCACCCCAGCTCTCGTTGCCGAGACCGGGGTCGAGTGCGGTCCCATTCCAGCAGCAGATCTGCCGTCGTGCGGTCCACGCTGGACATCACGCACCGCTACCGGGCTGTGCGACGTCCGGCCAACCGTCGGTGACGTCCGGGTTCGGGGCGATGTGGTCGCGCTCCATCTCGCGCAGCTCGGCGAGCATCGCGTCCTCGGTCGCCTGGTCGTCGACGATCTCCGCGTCCTGCGGTTCCGGCTCAGCGGCCGGGGCGGGGGCGGGCTGGTCGGCACGCTCGGCGGCGACATGGGCCAGCGTCGGGCGCGTGGGCGCAAGCTCTTCCGGTTCGGCGTCGGTGAACCCGAGTGCGATCTCCGGGCAGAGGAACGTGCAGGCGCGGCCAGCGGCCCGCCACATCAGCATCCGCTCCGGGTGGTTGCGCCAGGTGTCCTTGCCGGTGAGGCTCGCCCGCTTGGCCTGCTCGATGGTGTAGGTCTCGGTGTGGAACTCGCCGGTGTCGCCGCGCGTGACCTTGACCGTCGCCTTCTGGCTCGTGTTCTCCATGACCTCGACGCGGTGCCCTGCTCGGCGGGCCAGCGCGAGCCAGGTCTGCCCCGCGAGCGACGGTCGCCCGTTGACGACGTACACACCCTGGATGGCCTGCATGGGCGCCAACCCGAGTTCCTGCCCGTAGAGCAGGATCACCAGAACGTCGGATGGCTTGCCTCGCAAGTCCTTGGGCATCAGGGCCGACGTGGACAGGTTCTTCGCGAGCCGGAACGCGGCGTCGAGGTCGGTCTGCCGACCGGCGATCGGCACCGCGACCCGCCCTGTCGGACCGGCCGGGGTGATTTCGGTACTGGTCATATCTGTCCTTTCAGGACTAGATGTGAGTTGGAGAGAACGCGGTGACTGATGCGACGGTCGAGTGGTCCGAGCCGGATGCGCGCGCTCAGCCATGGGATACCGCCCGGACCGGCCACTCGCGGCTGATCGACTCCGCTTTGCCTTGCCGGGCCAGGTACCCGGCGAACCCGTCCGCCCAGTCCGCGTACGCCCGAGCCTGGTAGGCCATCAGTTCATCGCGGCCCATCGCGCCGACCTTCGGGTGGGTGCGCGCGATCCGCCACGCGACCCGGGCCGCCGCGAGCGCGTCCCCACCGCTGGTGTGCGCGTCCCCATCGGACAACGGCACCCGGTAGTGGCGGGCCACGTCGACCAGCTTGCGGGAGCCACGCCGGTAGCGGTCGAGCGCCCGGTCCAGCACGAACGGGTCCACGATCCACGGCAACAGGCCATCGGCCGCGCACACCTCATGCAGCGTCTTGTGCCCGTAGCGCACGCACTCCCGCGCCAACACGGTGAGGTCGAACGGCGCGTTGTAGATCACGATCGGGCGTCCGGCCTCGACGTGCTCGGCCAGCTCGGCGACCAGCACCGGCACGATGTCGGCGGGGGACTCGCCGTGCTGGCGGGCGTGCTCGGTGGTGATGCCGTGCACGTCGGTCGCCCCCTGCGGGATCTCGACCTCGGGGTTCAGCAGGTAGCTGCTGGTGCCAGCCCCGGGGCCGACGCTGACCAGCGCGGCCGTGACGATGCGCGCGGTCTCCGGGTCCGGCCCGGTGGTTTCGGTGTCGAACGCGACCATGGGGCCGTCGGCCCACGTCTGCGTCATTTCTGTCCCTTCTGGACAGTCGGGTTGGGAAGCAAGCAAGCAAGGACACGGCGGTCCTGGTGCGCGGGGTGGCCGCATCGGGCGCAGAGCCCCGCCACCGGCCACACGGCCAGCGGCGGGGCGTCGGCCACGGACGTCACCGGCGCGGGCACGTCGGCGAGTGACCCGACCCGGGCCACGAGCACTGAGGGCAGCGCGCGGCCACCTCGACCACGAGGTCCCGGTCGTCGGCGCGCTCGGACAGCGCCTGCCGGATGACGTGCGGCGCGCACACCCCGCACACGTCCTCGACCTCGACCGGCAGCTCGGCCAGCGGTCCGGGGCGGCCGTAGACGCGGACCGTGGTGACGTTGCCGTCCACCTGGCACCAGGTGCACGGCTCGCGGTCGACGGGCGCGGTGCGGACGTCGATCTCGCGCCACGCCAACCAGGCGATAACGTCGATGTCCTCGGTGTAGAGTCCGGTCACGCAGATCACTTCCTTGGTGGGGGTTGGTCTGTCTCCTGTGGAGCCCCGCCCTGGACTGGCCAGTCAGGGGGCGGGGCTCCTGCTACTTCTCGACTTCGAACAGGTCGTCAAACGGCACCGCGAACGCGGTGAGCGCAGCGGCGATGAACTGGTTGCCGGGCCTCAGCAAGCCCCCAACGACCCGGCTGACCGTCGAACGATCGATCCGCATCGCCGCCGCGATCTCGGCGGCGTTCCCGTGGCCAGCAGCGTGGGCCGCCGCCCTGAACGCCTCGACGCGAACCTTCACGCAGGCCATATCACTCCGTTCCGTTCGCGAACGGACGTTCCGTTCGCTGACGGAACAATACAGGCGTGCGTGCGCGTGCGCAACATGTTTCGCGCGCGAACGTCGCATTGCTGCGGATTTGATCGTGATGATTCTGTGACCACCGCCACCGTGCGGGCACTTCGTCTTGCGTCGTTGCGTGCGCGCACGCAACCATGTAGTTCATGGCGGTAGACGATCTTGACGACGATCGACGCTGGTGGACCTACTTCAAGGGCGAGCTCGACCGGCGCGAGTGGACCACCGCCGACTTCGAGCGCGCCTCCGGCATCAACAGATCGCGCGTCGTGGCCTGGTCGAACGGCAGCAAGATCAGCATCGATAACGCCCGAGCGGTCGCATCAACCTTCAACACATCCCTACTGACGGTGCTAGTCAACGCCGGACTCCTCACCGCGGACGAAGCCGGTGCCCCCGCAGCACAGGCCCCGAACCCCGCGGACTTGACGGATGATCAACTTCTCGGCGAGATCCGGCGCCGCTTGCACGATGCGCCGATCCGGCGCCACCTGACTCCCGAGGAGATCGAGGCCGATCCGGACATCGTCACGGCCACTCCGCCCACTCCGCCCGGTCGGCGGCGGCTGCGATCAACGGGTGACAGCGCGTAGCCGCATCTGGTGATTCGCGATAGAGTTTTCCCAGATATCTACTACGGGAAGTAGTGATACTAGTCCGATCGAGTGAAATCGAACGAACGATCTACTGGCGGGTTAACGACACGGCTGGCCACCACGAATGGGTGTCCATGATGGACACGACGGACACGGGCCTGGACCTCCCCGGCCTCCTGCACTCAGGGTGGCGGTGCCTGTGCAGCGGGTACCACATCGTCCCCACCGCAGGCATGGACACGATCCCCGTAGCCGTCAACCACCGCACCCGGACGCTGCACCTGGGCGAGTCCGCCACCGCGGATTTCGCTCGCCTCCCCTACCACCTCCGAGACGGCTTCGCCCTCGCCATGCCCCAGCCCACGCCCGCGGCCACGCCCGCGATCGGCCACGACATCGACCTCCTGGCGCTGTTGCACTCCACCTGGCGGTGCCTCGCCGCTGGCTACGCGATGACCTGCACCGACGGCATGGAGCACATCCCGGCAGCCGCCCACCTCCGCACCAAGACGCTCCACCTCAACGCAAGCGTCACCGCGGACTTCGGGCGCTTTCCGTACCAGTTCCGCGCCGCGCTGGCTCTCATCGACCCCGTCCCCGTCGGACTCCAGCGCGCGGTGGGCGAGGACCTACCGGCCCGGCCTTGGCGGTCGCCGCTCCGGCTCGTCACCCCCGACGGCGGCGCCTAGCGGCAGCGGACTTGAGCGCGAGCTGGATGTAGTACGCCTTGCGGGCAGCCTCAGCCCGCAAAGCCCGCTCACGCGGATCGAGCGAGTCCTTCGGATCGACCTGCCGTTCGAACCTGCGCATTAGCCCTTCCCGAGCTGGCGCGGTCCGGCGCGCACGATCTGGAGTATTGGCCCACGAGTGATGCGCGGCGAGGCGAGCGCGCTGGGTGCGCTGTGCCGGGGTGAGATTGTCGGTCATACCCCGAGCACAGCGCTCCGGTGTCACCTAGACCCGGTCCCCCCGTGCCATCATCCGGGCGGCTTTCCGCGCTCTAGCCTCAGCCATGGACGAGCCGTAGCGCTTGACCATCTTCGAACCCGGCGCCCATCCACCCAGCTTCTCTACCACGCCCTCGTTGGCGCCGTTGTCAAGCATGTCGTGGGCCCAGGTATGGCGCATCATGTGCGGCCACATGTGGCTGAGCCCAGCCAGTACGCACCGCCGGGTGAACATCTCACCGATCCCGCCTCCGGTTAGGCGAACCTCGCCGGAGGCGTGCGGACGAGCCGAGAGGAACAGGGCCTTGCTGTCGACGCCGGGCCGTCTGGCGCGGGCGCGCATGTACTTGCGCAAGGCGATGGCGGTCTTGGAGCCGAAGGACGAAACCCTGGTCTTGTTGCCCTTACCCGTGACCGTAACCTCCTGAGCTCGCAGGTCCAGGTCGTCGACATCGGTACCGGCGATCTCAGCACGCCGAGAACCGGTGTCGAGAAACAGCCGCAGGATGGCCTCGTCACGCAGTCCGACGAACGACGTGTCGCAGGTACGCAGGAGCGCGGTCAGATCCTCGTCCGAGATGATCGGCACGGGCTTCTCCTCAGCAACGGGAAGGCGCACCTTGCTCGCCGGGTTGCTGTCTAGGCCGCTGTCGGGCTGACCGACGATGTAGTCGAGCCAGAACCTCACTGCCAGGAGGCGCACACGTCGTGTTGCTCCGGCGAGCTTTAGATCGTCGGCGAGGTATGCCGCCCAGCCGTCGATGTGGCGACGGATGAGGCCGGACACCTCCGCCTCTGGGCTACTCTCGCGTAGCCAGGCGACGAACTGGTTGACCGAACGGAGGTAGACGGTGCGGGTCCCAGCCGAGACGGTGGAGCGCAGAACGAGCTCCCACTCGTCACGCCAATCGTCGAACTCACTCAAGTCATCCACTGGAGTTTTCCTCTCTCGGAACGCTGTGCGGAACCGACAGACCAGAGGAGATCAGTGCTGTGTCACCTGTTAGTGCAGGTCAGCCCGCCAACCTGCCGCTGACCGGTGAGCGGACCGTGCCCGGCATCGTCGAGGAGAACTACTGGTTCCGCCGCCACGAGGTGGCCTACCTATATCTCGCCGGGTACTGCGCGGACGCGGTGGTGCTGGAGGCCGGTTGTGGCGAGGGCTACGGCGCGGACCTTCTCACCGAGCACGCGGCGCGGGTGCTGGGGCTCGACTACGACGAACTGACCATCGCGCACGTCGCGCGCGCGTATCCGGCGGTGCGGGCGGTGCGCGGCAACCTGGCCGCGTTGCCGCTGCGGGACGGGTCGGTGGACGTGGTGGCGAACCTGCAGGTGATCGAGCACCTGTGGGACCAGGAGAGGTTCCTTGCCGAGTGCCGCCGGGTGCTGCGGCCGGGCGGGCGGCTGCTGGTGACCACGCCCAACCGGATCACCTTCTCCCCCGGCCGGGACACCCCGCTCAACCCGTTCCACACCCGTGAGCTGGCACCGTCCGAACTGGACGAGCTGGTGCGCGCGGCCGGGTTCGCGGTGGAATTCCTCGGCGGGGTGCGGCACGGGCCCGCGTTGCGCGCGTCGGACGACCGGTTCGGCGGATCAATCATCGACGCCCAGGTGGCGGTGGCCGTGGCGGGCGCGCCGTGGCCCGCGGACCTGCGCGCGGCGGTCGCGGCGGTGACCGCGGCCGACTTCGAGATCGGCACCGACGACCTGGACGCGAGCCTCGATCTCGTGTTGGTCGCGCGGGCATGAGCAGGCCGGTCGGCGGGTTCGCCCTCGTCCTGCACAGCCACCTGCCCTGGTTGCCGCACCACGGCACGTGGCCGGTCGGCGAGGAATGGCTCTACCAGGCGTGGGCGCACTCCTACCTGCCGGTCGTGGACCTGCTGCGCCTGCTGGCCGACGAGGGTCGGCGGGATGTCCTGACGCTCGGGGTGACGCCGGTTCTCGCGGCGCAGCTGGACGATCCGTACGCGTTGCGCGGCATGCACGACTGGTTGGGGAACTGGAACCTGCGCGCCCAGTACGCGGCGGTGCGGTGGCAGAACTCCGATGCGCGGTTGCGGGACGTGGCGGCGGCGGAGTATCGGGCGTCGGCGGCGGCGTTGACGGAGTTCGAGGAGCGGTGGCTGCACGGGTTCTCACCGGTGTTGCGGCCGTTGGTGGACGGTGGCGTCGTCGAGCTGATCGGCGGACCTGCCACGCATCCGTTCCAGCCGTTGCTGGATCCGCGCGTGCGCGAGTTCGCCTTACGCGCGGGCCTGGCGGATACCGCTCTGCGCATCGGACATAGGCCTGTCGGGATCTGGGCACCGGAGTGCGGATACGCGCCGGGGATGGAGACCGGTTACGCGGCTGCGGGTGTGGGGCGGTTCCTGGTGGATGGTCCCGCACTGCACGGTGATACCGCGTTTGCCCGCACTGTCGGGGATTCCGATGTGGTGTGCTTCGGACGGGACCTCGATGTCACCTACCGTGTGTGGTCGCCCAAGGCCGGATATCCCGGTGATCCTGCCTACCGTGACTTCCACACATACGACCATCCCTCCGGTCTCAAACCGTCACGGGTGACCGGGCGTCAGGTGGAACCCCAGGACAAGAAGCCCTACGAAGCGGCGCTCGCCGCCGACGCGGTCGAACGGCACGCGCGGGACTTCGTGGACACGGTCGTGCGGCGTCTCACTGATCTGAGGGCACTGCACGGTCGGCCCGGTCTGGTGGTGGCCGCGTATGACACGGAGTTGTACGGGCACTGGTGGCACGAGGGCCCCGCGTGGTTGGAGGCCGTGCTGCGCGCGCTGCCGGACGCGGGTGTTGAGGTCACCACGCTGCGCGGCGCTATCGAGGCCGGTTATGTAGCGGGACGGGTCGATCTGCCCGCGTCGTCGTGGGGGTCGGGCAAGGACTGGCGGGTGTGGGACGGGGCGCAGGTGGCCGACCTGGTCGACGCGGGCGCGGCACTGCAACGGGACCTGCTCGACCTAGTGGGCACCATCCCGGCCGCCGTCGGTCGGGACGCCGTGTTGGACCAGGCCGCGCGGGAAGCACTGTTGGCACTGTCCAGCGACTGGGCGTTCATGGTCACCAAGGACTCGGCGGCCGACTACGCGCGCAGACGAGCCAAGGTGCACGGCGAGCGGTATGCCGAACTGGCGTCACTTCTCCGCGCAGGCGCGCGCGACCGAGCCTGGGCGCGCGCGACCGAATTGCGCGATGAGGACGGCCTGTTCGGCAACCTCGACGCACGCGCCCTGCGTACCAACGAGTAGGGTCGCAGCCACCATGCGCGTGCTGATGTTGTCCTGGGAGTACCCGCCGGTGGTCGTCGGCGGCCTCGGCCGACACGTGCACGCCATCGCCCGGCACTTGGCGGCGGCCGGCCACGAAGTCGTCGTGCTGTGCAGGCACGAGGCGGGCACGGATGCGGTCACCCACCCGACCGAGGACGCCGGGCACGAGGGCGTGCGGGTCATCCGCGTCGCCGAGGACCCCACCCACCTGGTGTTCGAGCAGGACCTGGTCGCGTGGACGCTGGCCATGGGCCACGGCATGATCCGCGCGGGCCTGTCCCTGCTGCGGGAGTGGCGCCCGGACGTCGTGCACGCGCACGACTGGCTGGTCACCCACCCGGCGGTGGCCCTGTCCGAGCAGGCACGCGTGCCGCTGGTGGCCACCCTGCACGCGACCGAGGCGGGCAGGCACAGCGGCTGGCTGTCGCAACCGCTCAACCAGCAGGTGCACTCGGTGGAATGGTGGCTGGCCAACCGCGCCGACGCCCTGATCACCTGCTCGTCGGCCATGCGCGCGGAAGCGTCCCACCTGTTCGATGTGGACCCGACCACCATCACCGTCATCCACAACGGCATCGAACCCCGCGACTGGCGCATCCCGCCACGCGCCGTTCGCGCCGCCCGAGCCGAACACAGCCCGGACGGCGCGCCCCTGCTGCTGTTCTTCGGCCGTCTGGAATGGGAGAAGGGCGTCCACGACCTGGTGGCCGCACTCGCCCGCGTCCGCAAGTCCCACCCCGGCACTCGCCTCGTTGTCGCGGGCCGCGGCTCGCAGACCACCGCCCTGGAGGAACTCTCCCGAAAACTGCGCGTGCGCCGGGCGATCTCGTTCGTGGGCCACCTATCCGACACGGAGTTGGTGGCCGCGTTGTGCGCCGCGGACGCGGTTGTCCTGCCCAGCCGCTACGAACCGTTCGGCATCGTGGCGTTGGAAGCCGCTGCCGCGGGCGCCCCTCTCGTGGCCTCCACCGCGGGCGGCCTGGGCGAGGTGGTCGTCGAGGGCGAGACCGGCCTGTCCTTCCCACCCGGCGACGTCGACGCCCTGACCACCGCCATCCGCCGAGTCCTCAACGACCCGGCAGCAGCCCGGAAACGCGCCAGGGTGGCCAAGAACCGCCTCCCGATCGACTTCGACTGGGCCCGGATCGCCGAGGCCACGGCAGCGGTCTACCGGGAGGCCGTCGTGCGGGAACACGGGGTGCTGGGCCGCCCCAAGATCGCCTCCGGCAACGCGTTCGCCTGAGGCGGCGGCCCATCCCGTCCACCGGCGGCCTCGGCCTGCTCGGTCCATGCGACAGCCAGGACTAGGACTCCAGGGTCTTGCGTAGGGCGCGTTCTGCCTTGCGGGCCATGTCGGCGATTGCCGCGCGCCTCTCCGCGTCAGCCGCGTAGGCATCCCGCCGGTCCCGCACCACCCGAGCCGGAATCCCCGCCGCCACCGCATAGTCCGGGATGTCGCCACGCACCACCGCGTGGGCGCCGACCACGCACCCCCGACCGATGCGGGTGCCCTTGGTGACAGTCACCTTCGTGCACAGCCACGTGTCCGGCCCGATACGCACCGGCGACTTCACGATGCCCTGGTCCTTGATCGGCTGATGGATATCCGCCGTCACATGGTCGAAGTCGCACACATACACCCAGTCCGCGACCAACGCGGCCGAGCCGATCTCGATGTCCAGGTAGCAGTTGACCACGTTCTGCCGACCGAACACCGCCTTGTCGCCGATGCGCAGTGAGCCCTCGTGGCAACGGATGGCGTTGCCGTCGCCGATGTGGACCCAGCGGCCGATCTCCATCCGACCGTAACCCGGGCGGGCGTGGATCTCGACGTCCTTGCCCAGGAAGACCATTCCGCGCAGCACGATGTGCGGGTTGGCGATCCGGAACTTCAGCAGTCGCCAGTAGCGCACCAGGTACCACGGTGTGTACGCCCGGTTGCGCAGCACCCAGCGCAGGGAGGCCATGGTGAGGAACCGGGCCTGGGCGGGGTCGCGGCGGGACCAGAAGCGCAGGCGGGTGGTGAGCGGGGCACCCCACATGGACGTCATGGGGCAGACGGTAACCCAGGCGGTGACGGTCTGGCCGGACAGTCGCCGCCTACCTCGACGGCGTGGTGGTCGACGACGACAACGGGAGTCGCGTCGACCACCAAGCGCCTGCCGGGTACTGCATCAAGCAGGTTTGCGGCCGCTGATCAGCACGTTGTAGAACACCTCGCGCGGCAGGACCTTGCTCAGTACCCGTTCGTCCAACCAGGACAGCCGCTGCCACGTGCGGTAGGCGAACATGGCCCAGCCGAAGCCCAGCTTCTCCCGGGGCACGGCGGCCTCGAAAGTCCGCACCGGCCAGCCGAACAGGGCGGCGGCGAACTCCTCGGTGACCGCGCGCACGTCGACCATGCCCGAGTCGCGGGCCAGGGTCTCCAGCTCGCCCGGGTCGAAGGTGTGCAGGTCGACCACGGCCTCCAGCGCGGCCGCGCGGGAGGACTCGTCCAGTTCCTCCTGGGGGCGGCGCCAGTCGCGCAGGGGGGCGAGCTTGGTCAGGTTGGTGGTGAGCCACCAGGTGGCGTGGCCGAGCTTGCGCGCGTACCGGTCGCCGACGCGGGTTGGCTCGCCCGCGAAGACGAACCGGCCGCCCGGCTTGAGGACGCGGCGGACCTCGCGGAACGCCGTGGGCAGGTCGGGGATGTGGTGCAGCACGGCGTGGCCGACGACCAAGTCGAAACTCTCGTCGTCGTACGGGATGCGTTCCGCGTCGGCGACCCGGCCCGCCACGTCGAGCCCCAGGTTGCGGGCGTTGCGCAGGGCGACCTCGACCATGCCCGGCGACAGGTCGGTGACGTAGCCCTTCTGCCCGATCCCGCCCTGCATCAGGTTGAGCAGGAAGAAACCGGTGCCGCTGCCCAGCTCCATGACCTTCTCGTACGGCCGGTCCGCCGACCCCGCCGCCGCGTGGAAGCGGCCGGTGGCGTAGTCGATGCAGCGTTCGTCGTAGGAGATCGACCACTTCTCGTCGTACGTGCCCGCTTCCCAGTCGTGGTAGAGGACGTTGGCGAGCTTGGGGTCGGCGTAGGCGGCCTGGACCTCCTCGGCGGTGGCGTGCGGGTTCGGCGTCGGGTCAGCGGCCATTGAACTCCGCCTTTCCCGGGCCGTTCTCGATGAACGAGCGCAGCCCCGTGGCCGTGTCCTCGGTCGCGAACAGGCCGGTGAACAGTGTCGACTCCAACCGCAGTGCGTTGTCCAGGTCGATGTCGGCGCCACCGTCGATGGCCGCCTTGGCCGCCGCGAGCGCCCGCGATGCCG
This sequence comes from Actinokineospora enzanensis DSM 44649, assembly GCF_000374445.1. Taxonomy (GTDB): domain Bacteria; phylum Actinomycetota; class Actinomycetes; order Mycobacteriales; family Pseudonocardiaceae; genus Actinokineospora; species Actinokineospora enzanensis. The sequence continues at coordinate 251,574 of NZ_KB894408.1, forward strand.
CTCTGGTGAACCGGCCCGCCCAGCGGCGCGCTGCCTCGTAGACGTCGTCGGGGGCGACGACCTCGTCCACCATGCCGATCGCCAATGCCTCCTCGGCGGGCACGAACCGTCCGGTGTAGACGATGTCCTTGGTGCGAGCGGGGCCGATCAGCCGGGTCAGCCGCTGGGTGCCGCCCGCGCCCGGGATCAGGCCGAGCAGCGTCTCCGGCTGGCCGACCTTGGCGTTGTCGCCCGCGATCCGGCGGTCGCAGCACAGCGCCAGCTCGTAGCCGCCGCCCAGGGCGAAGCCGGTGATGGCCGCGACGGTCGGCTTGGGCAGCCGCGCCACGACCGAGAGCGACTCGCTCAGCTCGGGGCCGTAGTCGCAGATGTCCGCATAGGACATCGCGGCGAACTCCTTGATGTCCGCGCCTGCCGCGAACACCTTCGGGCCGCCGTAGACGATCACCGCCCGGACATCCGCCCGGCCGCCCGCCTCCAGCGCGGCCACCCGCAGCTCGGCCTGCAGCTGCCGGTTGATCGCGTTCATCGGCGGCCGGTTCAGCCGGATGGTGCCGATGCCGTCCTCGACGTCGAGCGTGACGAACTCACCCACGGTGGTGCCCTCCTGCCGGTCCATGGTCGAACGAAGGTTACCCACAGGTAAAACTAGTGGCTGCGCCGCGCGAAGAAGCGGTCGCCGGAGCGTTCCAGCTCCAGCGACTGGCCGAACGCGGCGGACAGGTTCTCGCCGGTGAGGACCTCGTCGATCAGGCCCTGCGCGACCACGCCGCCGTGCGAGAGCAGCAGCAGGTGGGTGAAGCCGGGCGGGATCTCCTCCACGTGGTGGGTGACCAGCACGGTGGCGGGCGCGTCCGGGTCCAGCGCCAGGTCGGTCAGCCGGGCCACCAGGTCCTCGCGGCCGCCCAGGTCGAGGCCCGCGGCGGGCTCGTCGAGCAGCAGCAGCTCCGGGTCGGTCATCAGCGCGCGGGCGATCAGGGTGCGCTTGCGCTCGCCCTCGGACAGGGTGCCGAAGGTGCGGTCGGCCAGCCCGGCGATGCCCATGGCCTTGAGCAGGTCGGCGGCCCGGCCGGTGTCGAGCCGGTCGTACTCCTCGCGGCCGCGGCCGAGCACCGCGTACCCGGCGCTGACCACGACGTCGAGCACCTTCTCGTCCTGCGGGAGCCGGTTGCCGGTGGCGGCGGTGGCGAAGCCGACGCGGGTGCGCAGCTCGAACACGTTGACCCGGCCGAGGCGCTCGCCGAGCACGTGCACGGTGCCGGTGGTCGGGTGCAGCTCGGCACCGGCGAGGCGGAGCAGGGTGGTCTTGCCCGCGCCGTTGCTGCCCAGGATCACCCAGCGCTCGTCCAGCTCGACGCGCCAGTTCACCCCTTGGAGCAGGTCGGTGCCGCCGCGGCGCACGCCCACGTCGGCCATGTGCAGCACGAGGTCATCGAGGTTGTCCGGAACGCTGTCGGCCTGGGTCCGCGAGGTCACGGCCGCCATTCTGCCTTTGCCCACCCGTGCGCGGTGTTTGCCTCCCCGAGCACCCCCGCTCGGCCGGGGCCGCCGGGCCGGGTTGACTGGCCCGGCAGGTCGGGATGTGCAGCGAGGAGGGGTCCATGGCGGGCGGGTACACCGTCGACACGACGAGCCTGGCGATCCGCGTCGGCGAGCTGAGGGCGCTGGCCGACGAGGTGGCCGCGGCGGCGGACGCGCTGCAGGGGGCGAGCGGCGACCTGGGGCCGGGCGACCTCGCGGCGGCCGCGCGGGAGATCGCGGACCAGTGGCGGGACGACCTTGGCTCGATGCGCGACAAGATCGACAAGATCGCGGACAACGTGCGCAAGGCCGTGGACAACTACGCGGCCGTCGAGCAGGGCGGCGCGGACCGGATGCGTCTCGCGGTCCAGCACTCCGTCGCCGAACAGCAGCTGGCAGTGCTGCGCGCGGGCGCGGCCAACCAGCAGGCCGCGGCGAACCGACTGTCGGCGGGGGGCTGACGATGTCGCGGAGCTATCCGACGCTCGGGTTCGACCCGACGCCCGGTGAGCAGTCGGCCGTCCAGGCGCTGCTCGTCGAGATGGCCGAGGTGCAGACGATGCTGGCCGCGGTCGCGCCCCGGCTCAGCGAGGCCGTGAAGATCACCGACGACGCGGACTGGGGCGGCTCGGCGGCCGAGGAGTTCAGCGACCACGGCGACGACCTGCCCAAGGGCATCAGCAAGGGCGCCGAGTCGATGGGCAAGGTCACCGACGCGCTGGTCGCCTGGGCCGGGCGGCTCAAGGCCAACCAGGACCGGGCCGACGAGCTGGAGGCCGCGGCGAAGCGGCTGAAGCGGGCGGCCGAGGACGCCGCCGACGCGCAGACCCATGCGGCGAGCGCGATCCCGACCGACACGACCCGGCCGGACTACCAGGCGAAGTACGACGCGTTCCTGGGCGCGGTCGACCGGGCCGCGTCCGCCCAGGCCGACCTCGACCGCGTGATCGACGACGCACATCGCCTGGAGCGCAGGCACCTGCGCGAGGCGAACCAGGCGGCGGAGGCGATCCGCAGCGGCCCGAACGAGGTGTTCAAGCCGGAGAACGACGGCTGGTACGTGCAGGTGTTCGACGGCATCGGCAAGACCTCGGGCATCGTGGCCAGCGCGTCCGCCGCCATCGCCGCAAGCTCGCTGTTGATCCCCGGTGTCGGCGAGGTCGTCGCCCCGGTGGCGGGCACGGTCGCCGCGGCCGCGGGCGGCGTCAACGCGCTCACCGGCCTGGCCCAGCACGCGGTCGGCTCGGCCAACGCGCCGAGCCGGCTGGACATCGGCCTGGGCCTGGCCCCCGGCCGCACGGTCACCTCGGGCGCGATCGGCGCGGGCAAGGGCCTGCTCGGCGACGCGATCGAGGACGGCGGCCGCCTGGGCAAGGTCGTCAAGGGCACCCGCGACGGCGCGCGGAGCGGCTTCGAGTCCGGCGGCCTCGGCAAGCTCCGCAAGGACCTCGGCGAGATCCGCGCCGCCCGCGCCGACCAGGACTCCCTCACCGACGCCCTGCGCGCGAAGGGCACCAAGGACCTCCGCGACAAGGGCGACAAGCTCGCGCGCATGTTCCAGGACCCGGAGAAGTTCACCCCCGCCCAACGCGACGCCCTCGGCCGCCTCCGCTCCGCGGGCGACGCGTACTCCGCGGCGCTGGACACGACGGTGAAGTCCCTGGGCGCGGCGGGCGTGGAGCTGACTCCGGAACAACGCCGCGAGATCGAGTACCTGCGCTTGGCGGGCAACCCGGGCCGATCGAGCGCGGAGACCGCGGCGGTCAACCTCTCCGCGTCGGAGCTGAGGGACCACACCAAGTGACACCGAACCCCACGACCGAACCGAGGGAGCACACCACGTGAGGCTGGCGATGCCGTCGGCGGTCCGGCGGTTGCCGCTGGCCGAGCCGGACCGGGCCGTCCGCGAGTTCGCCGCGATCATCGGGGAGCTGCGGGACGCCCCCGCCGGAGCCGCCGCCGACCTGGAGGCGCTCGCCGCCGAGGCCATCGACGCCGCCCGGCGCGATGGCGCGTTCCTGATGGCCGTGGTGGCTCCGGCCGACGCCGATCCCGCGCTGCTGATTGGCGTGCCCCTGGCGGTTCCCCCGACCTGGGACACGACGACGGTGGACGGCGTGCGCGACGCCGTGGAGGACGTCGGCGGCCCGGACGTCCGCCGCACCGTGGTGATCGACAGCCCCATCGGCCCCGCGGTGGTGGCCCAGCGCGTCCCGGGGATCGAGCAAGCACGGGCAGGACTGCCGCTCACCCTCCAGCTCCAGGCATTCATCCCCGAACCAGGCTCGGGCCGCATGCTGCTACTCACCCTCACCGCCCCCTCCCAGCGCGGATGGCCATCCCACCAGGCACTCTTCGCCGCCCTCGTCGGCTCCGCCAGCCCCACCACCAGCCCCGTCGACCAACCCGCTCCACCACCCCCGACCACTCGCCGCCCACGCCCCCACCCGGCCGACGACGACTCCTACGAACACCACACCTACCAGCTCTGACCTGCTCCGAGCCGCCCTCCGGCCACCCCGGAAGACTCGTCCGAGCACCCCACCGATCGACCCCGACCCACCCCACCTACCGACTCCGGCCAGTCCACACGCCCCACAGCGCCTCACCGGCCGACCACCCTCAGCCGACCATCACCGACGTGACCGCTCAGCTCCCCCAGCCCCGCATCTCCGGCCACACACCCCGGCCCCAACCGCCCCAAGATCGACATCCGCCCCGGGAACACGCCCCTCCCACCCGGGGGCTGGCCGGCGCGTGAGCCTATCGCCGCAGGTCAGGGCCGCGAAAGAGGCGCCAGAGGCCCGGTGGACAAGTCCGCCACCCCGGTGGACAACTCGAAGATCCCGGTTTGGGGGAAAATGGTCGGGTGCCGCACACAGCTCCGCGACCCGGACACCCGTTCCCGCTCGGCGCCCACCCCGAATCCGGGGGCGTGCGCTTCGCCGTCGCCTCGTCGGTCGCCGACGCGGTGGAGCTGTGCCTGATCTCGGAGGACGACGACGGCAAACCGGTCGAGCAACGGGTGGAGCTGGCCGAGCGCACGTTCGGGATCTGGCACAGCGTGGTCCCCGGCGTCACCCCCGGCCAGCGCTACGGCTACCGCGTGCACGGCCCGTACGACACCTCCCGCGGCCTGCGCTGCAACCCGGCGAAGCTGCTGGTCGACCCCTATGCCCGGCGTGTCGCGGGCACGGTCACCGACCTGAACGCGACCCGCGGCTACCGGGGCGACCCGATGACCGGCGCCCCTTCGCGCGCCGACTCGCTGGGTTCGGTCCCCCTGTCGGTGGTCACCTCACCGGGTGGTCCCGACACCGGCCGACGCCCGGACGTGCCGTTCGAGGAGACCGTCGTCTACGAGCTGCACGTGCGCGGCTTCACCAAGCTGCACCCGGACGTGCCCAAGAACCTGCGCGGCACCTACCTCGGCCTCGCGCACCCGGCCGTCGTCGAGCACCTCGTGCGGCTGGGCGTCACCGCCGTCGAGCTGCTGCCGGTGCACGCGCACGCCGACGAGCCGATGCTGTTGCGCTCGGGCAGGCACAACTACTGGGGCTACTCCACGCTCGGCTACCTCGCCCCGCACTCGGGCTACGCGAGCAGGCCGGGGCACGAGGTGGAGGAGTTCCGCACGATGGTGGCCGCGATGCACGCGGTCGGCATCGAGGTGATCCTGGACGTGGTCTACAACCACACCTGCGAGGGCGGGGTGGCCGGGCCGACGTTGTCCATGCGCGGGTTCGACGCGCCCGCCTACTACCTGATGGACGACCAGGGCCGCGACATCGACTTCACCGGCTGCGGCAACACCCTGGACCCCGGCTCGCCCACGGTCGTGCGCCTGGTCACCGACTCGATGCGGTACTTCGCCGCCGAGCTGGGCGTGGACGGGTTCCGGCTGGACCTGGCCAGCGCGCTGGGCAGGCCGCACGGCGGCGGGTTCGACCCGGACTCGGCGCTGCTGACCGCGATCACCGCGGACCCGGTGCTGTCCAACCGGAAGCTGATCGCCGAGCCGTGGGACTGCACCGGCGAGGGTTACCGGGTCGGTGGTTTCGGTGTGCAGTGGGCGGAGTGGAACGGCCGGTTCCGCGACGGCGCGCGGGATTTCTGGCGCGGCGCGACAGGTCCGCGTGACCTGGCCTACCGGCTGTCGGGCTCGTCCGACCTGTACGCGGGCAGGCGGCCGTGGGCGTCGGTGAACTTCATCACCGCGCACGACGGTTTCACCCTGCGCGACCTGGTGTCCTACGACCACAAGCACAACCACGAGAACGGCGAGCACGGCGCCGACGGCACCAACGACAACCGTTCCTGGAACTGCGGCGTCGAGGGCGAGACAGGCGACCCCGGCGTGCTGGCGTTGCGCGACCGCCAGGCCCGCAACCTGCTGGGCACCCTGTTGTTGTCCACCGGCACGCCGATGCTGGTGGCCGGGGACGAGCGTTGGCGCACACAGCACGGGAACAACAACCCCTACTGCCTGGACAACCAGACGTCGTGGGTGGACTGGAGCGCCGACAAGCGCGGCGACGACCTGTTGGCGTTCACCCGGCGGCTGATCGCGTTGCGCGCGGAGTCGCCCGCGTTGCGTCAACCCCAGTTCTTCGACGGCCGTCCCACCCGGTCCGGTGAGCCGGACCTGGTGTGGTTCCGGCCGGACGGCGAGCCGATGGTGGAGACGGACTGGTTCGACGACGGCAGCCGCACGATCGGGATGTGGATCGACGGCTCGGAGTGCCTGTCCCGCAACCGGGAGGGCGAGCTGGTCGCGGACGACTCGTGGTTGCTGCTGCTGCACGCGGGCGCGGACGCCGTGGAGCTGGCGCTGCCCGGCGAGCGCTACGGCCGCCGTTATATTCCCGTCCTGGACAGCGGTACGCCGCGGGGAATTCCCAAAGACGCCGACCCGCTCCCGCCCGGCAAGCGGATTGTGCTGCCCGGACGCACGTTGTTGCTGCTCAGGGCGCCGCGTATCAATCCGTGAGACACGTGGCCGCGGCGCGCGCCGCGTGCCACGATCGCGTCGTGACCAGGTCGCTGTTCCCGTGGCGCGACCGCACGGTCGACCTCCTGCTGGTGGCGTCGTGCGGCTGTAGGCGCACGCGGCCCGCAGGCTCTCCGCTCGCCCGCTGAGTTTCGCGCGCGCCGCGTTCGGCTGTCGCATGAGGACACGAACGAGGAGTCACCCGATGACCGCTCCGGCCGTCAGCCCGGAAATCCACCACCGCATCGACCTGCCCGGGGTGCGCGAGCTGCTCGCGCCCCGTGATCCACTGTGGACCCCGCGCGAGCTGCGCGACCTGACCGCCACCGTGGCGGCGGACTACGCCACCAGACTGCGTGACGTGGTGCGGTTCGCCAGTCCGCAACGCTGGTGGACGCGGCTCGCGCTCACCGACGAGGTGGAGCTGTGGCTGCTGTCCTGGCTGCCCGGCCAGGGCACCGCCCCGCACGACCACGGTGGTGCCGCGGGTTCGTTCACGGTTCTGCTCGGTGAATTGTCCGAGAGTTACCGCTACCCGGCGGGCCCGATCCGTCACCACACACACGACGTCGGCGCGTCCATCGGTTTCGGGCAGGGACGCGCGCACCAGGTGCGCAACCTGGGCGCGGTACAGGCCGCGAGCGTGCACGCGTACTCACCGCCGTTGGTGCCCACGCGCGAGTACGTCAGCCTGCGTGACGTACCGGACGAGATCCCGAGCCTGCCCGCGCAGCGGGTGGCGTTGTGAGCGCGGTCGACGACCAGCTCGCCTTGGCCCGCGCGGAGCTGGATCGCGTGGACCCCGAGACCGCGAACCGGCTGCGCGAGCAGGGCGCGCTGCTGGTGGACATCCGGCCGCTGGCCAACCGGTCGGCGGAGGGCGAGATCCCCGGAGCCGTGCCGGTCGAGCGCATCCACCTGGAGTGGCGTCTCGACCCGCACGGCTCCCACCGCATCGACGGGTTCGACGAGAACACGCCGGTGGTGGTGCTGTGCAACGAGGGTTACGCGTCCAGCTTCGCCGCGCGCGACCTGAAACGGATCGGCTTACCGCACGCGACAGACCTGATCGGCGGCTACCGCGCCTGGCACGCGGCAGGCCTGCCCACGGTCGAGGGCGGTACCCCCGCGGTCCCCTAGAGCGCGCGGACCGCGGCGAGAAAACGTCGGATCAGCTCGGGGTCCTTGACGCCCCTGGCCGACTCGACCCCGCTGGACACGTCGACACCCCACGGCCGCGCGGCCCGCACCGCGTCGGCCACGTTGTCGGGATCGAGCCCACCGGCGAGCAGCCACCTGCCGGTGGGCTCGGTGTCCAGTGTGGAGAGATCCCACCGCTCCCCCGACCCGGCCGCGGGCGAGTCGAGCAGCAGCATCTCCTCACCCCACGCACCGGTGTGGACATCGGTGTCGGGGGTATGCGCGGTCGCCCGGATCAGACGCTTCCCACTCAACTGATCGAAGGCCGCGTGCGGGTAGTCCCCGTGCAGCTGGATCATGTCCAGCCCGGCCGCCGCGGTCATCTCGGCGGCCTCGGCGGCGTCGATGTCCTTGAACACGCCCACGGTCACCACGCCGTCCGACACCTGCCCGGCCAGCTCCCGCGCCTCGGCGACGCCCACCTGCCGCGGACTCCTGGCGAACACGAACCCCACCGCGTCGGCCCCCGCGGCCACGGCCACCGCCACGTCCGACGGCGTGCGCAGCCCACAGACCTTCACGAACATGCGCCCGAGCCTACCGACCCGGCGCCGAAGGTGAATCCGGATTGCTTTTGGCCCCGCCCCGACCTGCGGGAACCCCCGTCCGGGACGTAACGTCTGTTGCTCGTGCGGCTCCTCCGGATTGTGCGCCACCCCCTGCTCCTGCTGACCGTGGCCGTCTGCGCCGTGGTCCTGACCGCGCACCCCGCGAGCGAGTCGGCCCTAGGCCTGCTCGGCGAGCTCGTGGGCCTGCTCACCGGCCTGCTCGCCCTCCAGCTGGGCATGCTCGGCGGCGCGCTGGTGTGCCGTGCGCGCGTGCACAAGGTCGTCATCGGCATCGGCACCCGCCTCGCCGACCGGACCACGCCCCGCCGCGTCCTGGTCCTGCGGGCGGTCCCGATCCTGCTGTCGGTCTCGGTCGGCCCAGGCCGCGCCCCGGCCCGGGTCCGCATGTGGGGCGCGGCCCTGTGCTCCGGCCTACTGGGAACGGCAACGGCCATCGGGGCGATCTGGTTGGCGTTCTCGGCCCAGACCGCCTTCTGCACGGGAGCGGCGTTGGGCTGCGCGGGCAGTGTCGGATACGCACTGTTCCCGCGACGGACCGCGGACTCGACCTCGACGGGGTGGCTGATCCTGCACCTGCTCCGGTTGACGGGGAGACGGGCGGAGCAGTTGGACGCGGCGCCGTTGGTGACGAGCGCGGTGGATGCCGTCCAGGACGGGAATCTCGAACGGGCCGCCGAGCTTGCCGGGCAGATCGCCGACGCTCATCCGACTCTGCGGACCGCCACCGCCGCGCGGATTCTCGTGTTGCAGGCACAGGGGCGGTACGCGGAGGCGTTGTTGTTGGCGATGGCGTTGGCCGGGGATCACGAGCAGACGCCCGCCGAGGCGGCTGTGTCGTTCGCGGCGTTGGCGGGGTTGGCTTATGCGACCGTCGAGGCCGGGCAGTTGGAGGCGGAGATCGGGCTGGGGACCGCCGCCCAGGCGTTGGAGAACGCGGAGACGTTGGGGTATCCGGGGTACAAGCTGAACGGGTGCCGGGCTTTGCGGGAGCTGTTGTCGGGGAATGCCGATCGGGCGGTGGTGTTGGCCCGGTTGGCGGCGGACAGCGGGGATGACCGGTTGGGGCGGGCAGATGATCTGGCCACGTTGGCTCGGGCCTACATGGCGGCGGGGGACAACCGGGCGGCTCGGGCGGCCATCGAGGAGGCGGAGCATGTGGTGGCCTGGTGGCCGAGGGTGGCTGTCACGAGGGAACGGCTCGACCTCGGCTAGCGGTGCGGCCGAAAGCGATGTGTCGGCGAATGCGGAAAGCCCCTGCCCGAGGATCCGGGCAGGGGCTTTCCGCATTTCAACTAGGCGAGGACGACCTTCCCCAGCTCCGCCGGAGTGGCCAACAAGCCGTGCTTGGGCAGCACCCGGGCGGTGACCCCCAATGCTCCCGCGTGCGGCAGGGACAGCTCGGCGAGGTATTGCCCGCGTTCCCCGTGCCGCATGACCGCGGTCACCACGTCCGACAGCTCGTCCGTGTCGCCGACCCGACCCACGACAGCCTGCACCTCGACGTCATCCGGCCCCAGCCCGGCGAGATCCACACTGGCCCGGACCAGAACCCGGTCCCCGATCACCGGCGTGTGCCCCTCCTCCAGTTCGAGTTCGCAGTCCACCACCCGAACCTGAGCCCAGGACCCGCCCAGCCGGTTCCGATACTCGGCCAGGTCCTTGGCGACCCGGAAATCGTCGGACTGGGCAAGCGCATTGGCGGTGGCCGCGGGCGCATAAGCCGATTCCACGTACTCACGCACCATCCGCGAAGCCTGGATGCGCGGACCCAACGAGGCCAACGTGTGTCGCACCATCGACATCCACCGGGCCGGAACGCCGCTCCCGTCCCGGTCGTAGTACAAAGGCGCCACCTGCGACCCCAGCAGCTCGTACAACGCGGCCGCCTCCAGGTCGTCCCGCCGGACGGGATCCGGGACGCCGTCGGCGGTCGGGATGGCCCATCCGTTGCTGCCGTCGTAGAACTCGTCCCACCAGCCGTCGCGGATGGACAGGTTCAGGCCGCCGTTCAGCGCCGCCTTCATGCCGGAGGTGCCGCACGCCTCCAACGGGCGCATGGGGTTGTTCAGCCAGACATCGCAGCCCCAGTACAGGTAGCGGGCCATCGACATGTCGTAGTCCGGCAGGAACACGATCCGGTGGCGGACGGCGGGATCGTCGGCGAACCGGACGATCTGCTGGATCAGGGCCTTTCCGCCGTCGTCCGCCGGGTGCGACTTGCCTGCCACCACCAGCTGCACCGGCCGTTCCGAGTGCAGCAGCAACGCGCGCAGACGATCCGCGTCGCGGAGCATCAGGGTGAGGCGCTTGTAGGTCGGGACGCGGCGGGCGAAGCCGACGGTCAGGACGTTCGGGTCGAAGATCGAGTCGGTCCAGTTCAGCTCAAGGGCCGACGCGCCGCGCTGCAGCCAGGCGGCGCGGACGCGGCGGCGGACCTCCTCCACCAGGCGCATGCGCAGGCCGCAGCGAAGCTCCCACAGGCGCGCGTCGGTGACCGAGTCGTCGAACTGCTCGTAGCCCTCGTCCTGCGGGTCGCCGATGACGGCCGTGATCTCGCGGGCCGCCCAGGTGGGGCCGTGCACGCCGTTGGTCACCGAGGAGATCGGGACCTCGTCGGTGTCGAAGCCCGGCCACAGGCCGCCGAACATCTCCCGGCTGACCGCGCCGTGCAGCCGCGAGACGCCGTTGGCGCGCTGGGCCAGGCGCAGGCCCATGTGGGCCATGTTGAACATGCCCGCGTTCTCCTCCGCGCCCATCGCCAGGACGCGGCGCAGGTCGATGCCGGGCAGCAGCGTGCCGTCGCCGAAGTAGTGCTGCACCAGGTCGACCGGGAAGCGGTCGATGCCCGCCGGGACCGGGGTGTGGGTGGTGAACACCGTGCCCGCGCGCACCGCCGACAGGGCCTGGTCGAAGTCGAGGCCCTGCCCGGACACCAGCTCGCGCAGCCGCTCCAGGCCCAGGAACCCGGCGTGGCCCTCGTTGGTGTGGAACACCTCCGGCTGCGGCACGCCGGTCAGCTCGCAGTACGTGCGTACCGCGCGGACACCGCCCACGCCCGCGAGGATCTCCTGGCGGATGCGGTGGTCCTGGTCGCCGCCGTACAGCCGGTCGGTGACGCCGCGCAGGTCGTCGGCGTTCTCCTCGATGTCCGAGTCGAGCAGCAGCAGCGGCACGCGCCCCACCTGCGCGCGCCAGATCCGCGCGCGCAGCACCCGGCCACCCGGCATGGAGACGTGCACCAGGATCGGCGCGCCGGACGGTTCCGTCAGTGGCACCAGCGGCAGGCCGTTCGGGTCGATCACCGGGTAGTGCTCCACCTGCCAGCCGTCCAGCGACAGCGACTGGCGGAAGTAGCCGGAGCGGTAGAGCAGGCCGACGCCGATCAGCGGCACACCCAGGTCGGAGGCCGCCTTGAGGTGGTCGCCCGCGAGCACGCCGAGGCCGCCGGAGTAGTTCGGCAGCGCCTCGGTGACGCCGAACTCCATGGAGAAGTAGGCGATGGACCCGGGCAGCCGGGTGCCGTTGTCGCCGCCGTGCCGCTGGTACCAGCGCGGCTCCTCCAGGTAGCGGCGCAGGTCGTCGGCCACCTCCGCGACACGCCCGAGGAACTCCGGGTCGCCCGCGAGGTGCTCCAGCCGTCCGGCGGGCACCTGGGCGAGCAGGTGCAGCGGGTCGCCGCCGACCCGCTCCCAGATGCCGCGGTCGACCGCGGCGAACAGGTCCTGCGTTGGCGGGTGCCACGTCCAGCGCAGGTTCGTGGCGAGGACGCCCAGATCGGCGAGCGGCTCGGGGAGCCCGGCGCGGACGGTGAATCGACGTACGGCTTTCACGGGATCCGACCCTACTGGCCTGCCTGGATCGAGCAAGCCGTGTGCGTCGCCGCCGCGCCGCACGAGCGAAGATCGTCGCTGGTCGACGCGGGTGCCGCGGGCCGGAAACTGGTCGGATTGTCGCCGGGCGTCCGACCACACGGGAGTGTCGCGGCGCAGCGATCGGGTGAATGCCCGGTGCCCGGGCGGAGTCGGGATGGCGGTTTCGCGAAGGCCGGGTGACAGTTCTCCCGACCGGGGCGGTTCCCTTCGTCCCGCGGTGGGTACGTCTGCTAGTGGTCACCCGAACGGGGGCCCGCGCGCCGACACCCGCCGGAGGCCACCGGTGGCGTGCCGGGACGCACCAGGCAGACTGACGGCAGACACCCGCGACGGGAAGGAGCCGGACCGGTGAGCGGTCGGCTGGGTATCGACGACGTCTCCCCGATCGTGTCCTGCGGTCGGTATCCGGGCAAAGCCGTTGTGGGTGAACACATCCCCATCGGGGCGACCGTCTGGCGGGAGGGTCACGACGCGGTGGCCGCCACGGTCAGCTGGCGCGGCCCGCACGACGGCAAGGCCCGCCGCACCCGGATGCGCCCCGAAGGTGTGGGCCTGGACCGGTTCGCGGCCACGATCGTGCCGGACGCCGAGGGCCTGTGGACCTTCCGGGTGGACGCGTGGAGCGACCCGTGGGCCACCTGGACGCACACGGTCGAGGTGAAGGTGGCCGCCGGGCAGCAGGCCGACGAGCTGGCCAACGACCTGGAGGCCGGGGCGCGGCTGCTGGAGCGGGTGGGCCGCAGGCCGGACCGCAGCGCCGAGCGCAAGCTGCTGGTGTCCGCGGCGCGCGCGCTGCGCGACGAGACGATGCCGCTGTCCGCGCGGATCGCCGAGGCGCTGTCGGACTCCGCCCGTCGGGTGATGTCCGAGCATCCGGTGCGCGAGCTGGTCACCAAGGGCAAGTCCCTGCAGCTGTGGGTGGACCGCAGGACCGCGCTGTACGGCTCCTGGTACGAGCTGTTCCCCCGCTCGACCGGCGGTGTCGACACCGAGGGCAAGCCGGTGCACGGCACGTTCAAGACCGCCACCAGGGAGCTCGACCGGGTCGCGGCCATGGGCTTCGACGTGGTCTACCTGCCGCCGATTCACCCGATCGGCGAGGACAACCGCAAGGGCCCGAACAACTCCGTCGACTCCAAGCCCGGCGACGTCGGCTCCACCTGGGCGATCGGCTCCTCCGACGGCGGCCACGACGCCATCCACACGCGGCTCGGCACGTTCGCCGACTTCGACGCCTTCGTGGCCCGCGCGCGCGAGCTGGACATGGAGGTGGCGCTGGACTTCGCGCTGCAGTGCGCGCCGGACCACCCGTGGGTGATCAAGCACCCGGACTGGTTCACCACCCGCCCGGACGGCACGATCGCCTACGCGGAGAACCCGCCGAAGAAGTACCAGGACATCTACCCGATCAACTTCGACAACGACCCGGAGGGCCTCTACGCGGAGGTGCTGCGGATCCTGCTGTTCTGGGTGGACCGCGGCGTCCGGGTGTTCCGAGTGGACAACCCGCACACCAAGCCGCCGGACTTCTGGGAGTGGACGATCCGCCAGGTCAAGGCGGTGGCGCCGGACGTGCTGTTCCTGTCCGAGGCGTTCACCCGCCCGGCCCGGCTGTACGGGCTGGCGAAGCTCGGGTTCACCCAGTCCTACACGTACTTCACCTGGCGCACGGCCAAGCAGGAGCTGGTCGACTTCGGTGTGGAGCTGGTCGAGCACGCCGACGAGGCGCGGCCGAACCTGTTCGTGAACACCCCGGACATCCTGCACGAGTCGCTGCAGCACGGCGGCCCGGCGATGTTCGCGATCCGCGCCGCGCTCGCCGCCACGCTGTCGCCGACCTGGGGTGTGTACTCGGGTTTCGAGCTGTACGAGCACGAGGCGGTGCGGCCGGGCAGTGAGGAGTACCTGAACTCGGAGAAGTACGAGCTACGCCCGCGGGACTACGCGCGCGCGCTCGCCGAGGGCCGGTCGCTGCAACCGTGGCTGACCCGGCTGAACGCGATCCGCAGGGCTCACCCGGCATTGCAGCAGCTGCGCACGTTGCGCTTCCACCATGTGGACAACGACGCGCTGCTCGCGTTCTCCAAGACCGACCCGGGTACCGGTGACACGGTCGTGTGTGTGGTGACGCTGGACCCGAACTCGGTGCAGGACGGCATGTTGTGGCTGGACCTGGACGCGCTCGGGCTGTCCGCGGACCGCGCACACGTGGCCTACGACGAGGTGACCGGGCAGACTTGGCAGTGGAGCGGGGCGAACTACGTGCGCCTCGACCCGTGGTCCGCGGTGGCCCACATCGTCCACATTCGACGGTGACGCGCGATCGTGATCGTCTTCGACGCGTGAAACCCGGGCCGGGGTGGTATTCCTCTGAAGGGTGCCTACGGACATCACCGGGGCCCGCGGGGGTCGCCGGGCACACCGGACGCCCGCGCGGCGACGGGGAGACCGGCAGGTCGGACAGGGGTCGCGCCTGCACGGAGCGGTAGGCCGGGGCAGCTCAGGCGGACCGACAGCGACGACGGTGACGGGGCGAGGAGCATGACGGTTCAGGACACGACCGCGCCCGACGCGGCTTTGGGGCTGGCGGGCATCCCGCACACCGGCGAGGCGGTGACCGCCGACGGTCACCTCACCGAGCCGCAGGCCGAGGACTTCCACCACGCGCAGTCCGCGCCACCGGACCCGCGCTGGTACAAGAGTGCCGTCTTCTACGAGGTGCTCGTCCGCGCGTTCAACGACTCGGACGGCAACGGCACCGGCGACCTGCGCGGGCTGGCGGACAAGCTCGACTATCTGCAGTGGCTCGGCATCGACTGCCTGTGGCTGCCGCCGTTCTACGCCTCCCCGCTGCGCGACGGCGGCTACGACATCAGCGACTTCCGCGCGGTGCTGCCGGAGTTCGGCACGGTGGACGACTTCGTCTACCTGCTCGACCAGGCGCACAAGCGCGGCATCCGGGTGATCACGGACCTGGTGCTCAACCACACCTCGGACGCGCACCCGTGGTTCCAGGAGTCCCGCCAGCACCCGGACGGCCCGTACGGCGACTACTACGTGTGGTCGGACACCGACGACCGGTACGCCGACGCCCGGATCATCTTCGTGGACACCGAGACGTCGAACTGGACGTACGACCCGGTGCGCGGGCAGTTCTACTGGCACCGGTTCTTCTCCCACCAGCCGGACCTCAACTACGAGAACCCCGAGGTCCAGGACGCCATGCTGGACGTGCTGCGGTTCTGGCTGGACATCGGCATCGACGGCTTCCGGCTGGACGCGGTGCCCTACCTGTTCGAGGAGGAGGGCACCAACTGCGAGAACCTCCCCCGCACGCACGGGTTCCTCAAGCGCTGCCGCAAGGTCGTGGACGACGAGTTCCCCGGCCGGGTCCTGCTCGCCGAGGCCAACCAGTGGCCCGCGGACGTGGTGGAGTACTTCGGCGACGCAGGCGCGGGCGGCGACGAGTGCCACATGGCGTTCCACTTCCCGCTGATGCCGCGCATCTTCATGGCCGTGCGCCGGGAGTCGCGGTTCCCGATCTCGGAGATCCTGGCGCAGACCCCGTCGATCCCGTCCGGCGCGCAGTGGGGCATCTTCCTGCGCAACCACGACGAGCTGACCCTGGAGATGGTCACCGACGAGGAACGCGACTACATGTACGCGGAGTACGCCAAGGACCCGCGGATGAAGGCGAACATCGGCATCCGCCGCCGGTTGGCGCCGCTGCTCGACAACGACCGCAACCAACAGGAGCTGTTCACCGCGTTGTTGTTGTCCCTGCCGGGTTCGCCTGTCCTGTACTACGGCGACGAGATCGGCATGGGCGACAACATCTGGCTGGGCGACCGCGACGCGGTGCGCACGCCGATGCAGTGGTCCCCCGACCGCAACGCCGGTTTCTCCCGCTGCGACCCGGGCAGGCTGTACCTGCCGACCATCGCCGACCCGGTGTACGGGTTCCAGGCGGTGAACGTCGAGTCGCAGATGAACAACACGTCCTCGCTGCTGCACTGGACCCGCCGCATGCTCCAGGTCCGCACCGAGCACCCGGCCTTCGGCCTCGGCGACTTCACCGAGCTGGGCTCGTCGAACCCGAGCGTGCTGGCCTACCTGCGCAAGCACGACAACGACGTGGTCATCTGCGTGAACAACCTGTCCCGGTTCCCGCAGCCGGTGGAGCTGCACCTGTCCGAGCACGACGGCTGCGTGCCGGTGGAGCTGACCGGTGGGGTTCGTTTCCCGGCGATCGGGGAACTGCCCTATCTGCTGACCCTTCCCGGGCACGGCTTCTACTGGTTCCAGATCACCCGACCGCACGAGGAGGGCGAGCCGCAGTGAGCACCCGACCCCTGGACGCCGTGGAGTCCCTGGCGGACGACCTCCGGACCTGGCTGCCCGCGCAGCGCTGGTTCGCGGCGAAGGGGCGGGAGATCACCTCGGTGCGGGTCGAGCGCGCGGCCCCGGTCACCGACGGCGACCCGGCGCTGGTGCACGCGCTCGTGCTCGCCGACGGGGAGCGCTACCAGCTGCTGTTCGGCATCCGCGCGGAGGTGCCCGAGCACCTGCGGCCCGCGGTCGTGGGCAGGCTCGACGACGCGTACGTCTACGAGGCGGCGCAGGACCCGGACCTGGTGGCGGGGCTGCTCGACCTGCTCGCCGCCGGGTCGGACGCGGGCGGCCTGGACTGGCGGCCGGAGCCCGGGGTCGCGCTGACCACCGGGCTGCGGGCGCGGCCGATCGGCGTGGAGCAGAGCAACTCGTCGATCGTGTTCGGCGAGCACTACATCCTCAAGCTCTACCGCCGACCGGCGCCCGGCCCCAACCGGGACGTCGACCTGCACCGGGCCCTGGTCCGGGCGGGCAGCGCGCAGGTGGCCGAGCCGGTCGCGACGGTGACCATGGCCGAGGACGCGGGAGGCACGACGCTCGGCTTCGCGCAGCGCTTCCTCGGCGACGCCGTGGAGGGCTGGGCGACCGCCACGGCCAGCGTGCGGGACCTGCTGGCGGAGGCCGACCTGCACGCGGGCGAGGTCGGCGGCGACTTCGCGGGCGAGGCGGAACGGCTCGGCGCCGCGGTGGCCCGCGTGCACGTCGACCTGGCCACCGCGCTGGGCACGCGCACGGTAGGCCCGGCGGGCATCGCCGCCGAGCTGGTGGGCATGCACCGCAGGCTGGACGCGGTCCTCGACGACGTGCCCGGGCTGCGCGCGGACGAACCCGCGCTGCGGTCGGCCTTCGACGCGATGGCCGACCTGCCCGGCATGGCCGTGCAGCACGTGCACGGCGACCTGCACCTTGGCCAGGTACTCCGTACGGCCGCGGGCTGGGTGCTGATCGACTTCGAGGGCGAGCCCGCCGCCGCGCCCGCGGAACGGCTGCTGCCGCGCTCGCCGCTGCGGGACGTGGCCGGGATGCTGCGCTCGTTCGACTACGCCGCGCTGCACCTGCTGGCGGGCGAGGAACCCGACCACCAGCGGCTCACCCGGGCCGCCGAGTGGGCCGACCGCAACCGCGCCGCGTTCTGTGCGGGCTACGCGTCGGTGGGCGACGACCCGCTGGCGAACCCGGTGCTGCTGCGGGCTTTCGAGCTGGACAAGGCGGTGTACGAGGTCGGCTACGAGCACCGCAACCGGCCGGACTGGGTGCCCATCCCGCTGGCCGCGATCCGCCGGACCCCGGCGAATCGGTGATTGCGACTTTTAGGCAGTACGAGTTTCGGGTATTCGGAAACGTGGTTAGCCTGATCGAGAACACCGGTTCGCCAGGAGGCGCCAGGACCAGGATCGGGGTGTCGGGCATGCGTATCTCGGATGTGTTGCGCGCCAAGGGGGCCGAGGTGGCCACCGTGGCACCGGGCGCGAGCGTGGTCGACCTGGTCGCCGCGCTGGTCCGGCACAACGTCGGCGCGCTGGTCGTGACGACCGGCGGCGGCGCGGCGGACCCGGTCATGGGGATCGTGTCCGAACGCGACGTCGTGCACGCGCTCGGTGAGCTCGGCGCGGCCGCGCTGGAATGGACCGTGGAACAGCTGATGAGCAGGCAGGTGCTCACCTGCAGGCCGGAGGACAACGTCGACGGCCTGGCCAGCACCATGACCGAGCAGCGGATCCGGCACGTGCCGGTGCTCGACGACGGCGCCCTGGTGGGGATCGTGAGCATCGGCGACGTCGTCAAGAGCCACATAAGCCAGCTGGAAGCCGACCGCGACCAGCTCCATTCCTACATAGCCCAGGGTTGATTCCTCTTGGTTGACGAGATCGAACGGCTCCTCGCGGGCGCGCACCACGACCCGCACTCGCTGTTGGGCGTGCACGCCATGCCGGGGAGACCGGGCCGCGCGGTGATCCGCGCGCTGCGGCCCAACGCCAAGTCGGTCGCGGTGCTCGTCGGCGAGCGCAGGCACGAGCTGGAGGAGGTCGCGGACAGCGTCTTCGCGGTGGAGCTGGACACCACCCCGGGCGAGTACCTGCTGGAGGTCGACTACGGCGCGGGCCCGGAGCTGGTGGACGACCCGTACCGCTGGCTGCCCACGCTGGGCGAGCTGGACCTGCACCTGTTCGGCGAGGGCAGGCACGAGCGGCTGTGGGACGTGCTGGGCGCGCACGTGCGCGCCTACGACACGCCCAAGGGCGTGGTCGAGGGCACCTCGTTCGCGGTGTGGGCACCGACCGCGCGCGGCGTGCGGGTGTGCGGCGACTTCGACGGCTGGGACGGCCGCGCGAACCCGATGCGCTCGCTGGGCTCGTCCGGGGTGTGGGAGCTGTTCCTGCCCGGCGTCACCCCCGGCACCCGCTACAAGTTCCGCGTCCACGGCGCGGACGGCTCGTGGCACGAGAAGGCCGACCCGATGGCGTTCGCCACCGAGGTCCCGCCCGCCACCGCGTCGGTGGTCTCCACTTCGGAGTATCGCTGGCAGGACGCGGAGTGGCTGGCCCGCCGCGACGCCACGGCGTGGAGCGCGGCCCCGATGAGCGCCTACGAGGTCCACCTTGGCTCGTGGCGGGAGGGCCTGGGCTACCGGGAGCTGGCCGACCAGCTGGGCGACTACCTGGTCGAGCACAACTTCACGCACGTGGAGCTGCTCCCGGTGGCCGAGCACCCGTTCGGCGGCTCGTGGGGCTACCAGGTCACCTCGTACTACGCCCCCACCTCCCGCTTCGGCACCCCCGACGAGTTCCGCCACTTCGTCGACGCCCTGCACGAGCGCGGCATCGGCGTGATCATGGACTGGGTCCCGGCGCACTTCCCCCGCGACTCCTGGGCACTGGCCCGCTTCGACGGCAGCCCGCTCTACGAGCACGGCGACCCACGCCGCGGCGAACAGCCGGACTGGGGCACGTACGTGTTCGACTTCGGCCGCGCGGAGGTCCGCAACTTCCTGGTGGCCAACGCCCTGTACTGGATCGAGGAGTTCCACATCGACGGCCTGCGCGTGGACGCCGTCGCCTCGATGCTCTACCTGGACTACTCCCGCCGCGACGGCGAGTGGCTGCCGAACGAGCACGGCGGCCGGGAGAACCTGGACGCGGTCCGGTTCCTGCAGGAGCTGAACGCGACCGTCTACAAGCACCACCCGGGCACGGTCATGATCGCCGAGGAGTCCACGGCCTGGCCGGGCGTGACCCGCCCGACGCACCTTGGCGGCCTCGGCTTCGGTTTCAAGTGGAACATGGGCTGGATGCACGACACGCTCGGCTACCTGGGCCATGACCCCGTGCACCGCTCGTACCACCACAACGAGATCACCTTCTCGCTGGTGTACGCCTGGAGCGAGAACTTCGTGCTGCCCCTGTCGCACGACGAGGTCGTGCACGGCAAGGGCTCCCTCTGGACCCGCATGCCCGGCGACGACTGGAACAAGGCGGCGGGTCTGCGGGCGCTGCTGGCCTTCATGTGGGCGCACCCGGGCAAACAGCTCCTGTTCATGGGCGGCGAGTTCGGCCAACGCCGCGAGTGGTCGGAGTCCCGCTCGCTGGACTGGGACCTGCTGGAAGACCCGCTGCACCAAGGCATCCGTGCCCTGGTCCGCGACCTCAACGCCACCTACCGCGACCAGCCCGCGCTGTACCTGGACGACACCCGCCCCGAGGGCTTCGCCTGGATCGACGCGAACGACTCGGCGGGCAACGTCCTGAGCTTCCTGCGCACCGCGGCCGACACGGAACTCCTGTGCGTGGCCAACTTCTCCGGCTCCCCGCACCACGACTACCGGGTCGGCATCCCCCGCCCCGGCCGGTGGCGCGAGATCCTCAACACCGACGCCCACACGTACGGCGGCTCCGGCGTCGGCAACCTCGGCAGCGTCGAGTCCGAACCCCGGCCGTGGCATGGCCGCCCCACCTCCCTCCTCCTCCAACTCCCCCCACAGGGCGTCATCTGGCTCACCCCCGAGCCCGACTAGCCCACTCCTAACACATCGCGGCGTTCACCCCAACCGGGTGAACGCCGCTTCTCTTTCCCCACAGACCTTCGAACACGACCCACGACCGTGGAACCTACGCCGCCGCGCCCACGGCGAACCTCCCTCGACCGCGCCCTGTGGACGAATCCCCACACCTGTGGACAACCGCACCTCGCCCGAAAACACACATCCGATCGCGTGAACGCAGCCCTTTTCCCGCCCCGCGCCCCCACCGCAAAACAGACCCCCACCCACCCGGGGGGCGGGCCCACTAAAGGGACCCTACGCGATCATGAACGCTGTCAATATCCCCCGACCGAGAGCTGTGGACAACCCCGGCACCCTGTGGACAACCCACCCCTGTGGACAACTTCAAGCACGAAACCCCCACCCACGCCCAGACTCGTCCCCATGACCGAGACCTCAGCTGAACTGCCCGGCGCACCCCTTGTCGCCCTCGAAGTATCCGATCCGGAACGCCTCCACCCGGGCGAACCCGGACGGCACCTGCTTGCCGTTGACGTCCGCCGCCACCAGGCTCTTGTCCTGCAGCAGCTCCGCCACGGCCTCGTCCAGGTCCCCGATGGCCAGCCGCAGCTTGCGGTCCCCGGCGGCGTCCAGGTCGGTGAACTTCGCCCAGGCGCCGGTCAGGCACGCCGTGCGCAGGCCCGTCTTGTC
Source organism: Actinokineospora enzanensis DSM 44649 (assembly GCF_000374445.1). GTDB lineage: Bacteria > Actinomycetota > Actinomycetes > Mycobacteriales > Pseudonocardiaceae > Actinokineospora > Actinokineospora enzanensis. The sequence goes on from NZ_KB894408.1 coordinate 272,808, forward strand.
CCCGTCCAACGGCGCCCCGAGCGACTTCTGGATGGACAGCGAGTACCGCGACGCGATCTCCGCGAACGCCGCGAAGTCGCCGATGCCCGCACCGTCCACTCCGGGTTCCTGGCCGCGCTTGGGCGGGGTGGCGATCTTCTCCATCGCGTCCGGGTCCACCGCGATCGAGTTCTCCTGCTCGCAGAAGGACACCGGCGGGGTCGACTTGCCCTGCTTGCAGGACGCGCCCTTGTAGGTGATCGTCGGCCGCGTCGCGTTGGCCCGGTTGAACGCCTCGTCCAGGCTCTTCTGCAGCAGGTCCTGCACGTCGCGGGAGTCGAACTTCACGTCGCCGTTCTTCGCGGTCTTCATCTCCGCCTCGGCGCGTTCCCTCTCCACGACCCGGCTGTTGATCTCCGCCACGTCCATCCGCGCGCACCGCTTGGCGCCCTCGGCGAAACCGGCCTGGAAGGCGAACACGCGGTCGAAGGCGAGGCCGTGCGCGCCCTGTTTGCTGGCCGACAGGCCTGCCGGGTCGCGGATGAAGAACATGGTGGCCAGCACGTGGTTGAGGCCCTGGCCGGTGTTGACGTCGAAGTGCTTGGCATGCCCCTCGGCCACCCAGCGGAAGAAGCCGCCCGCGTAGCAGTCGGCCTGCTGTTCCTTGACGATCGTCGGCGTGGCCTGGTTGATGTTGCTCTGCTCGCCGAGCCGGAACTGCACGGCGTGGCCCATCTCGTGCGCCAGCACGGCCACCACGGACATCGGGCCGAACTGTTTGTCCAACATGGGCAGCAGCACGCCGCGGTCCCAGGCGACGCTGTCGTCCGCGCCGCAGTAGAACGCGTTGACCAGGTCGGCGGTGCTCTGCCCGCACAGCTTGATGGCCTTGCCCTGCGAGTCGTAGGAGGCGAGCCGGGTGATCGGGGTGAACTGCTTGCCGTCGAAGTCGCGCGGCATCGCCTCGGACCAGTAGTCGTAGATGTCCGAGAGCGCGTTGACCGCGAGCCGGTCCATCTCCCCGTTGTCGGCGTTCTCCACCTGCATGCTCGCGTCGGCGGCGCCCTTCCGCGGGCCGGTGGGGCCGTCGTTGTTGACCGGGATGCCCGCCGCGGAGCCCGCGTCGATGTCGCCGACGCCGCGCGGTTGGCCCGCGATCTGCTTGGTCGAGCAGCCACCGAGCTGTCCGACCAGCGTGGCCGCCACCAGCAGGGTCGCCGCGACCCGCCCTCGCGCACCCAGAACCCGCACCGTGACCCTCACTCCACCTTGTGTCCGACTGTGCAGCACAGTACTGGGGGCGGTGCCCTGATGTGGGCGGATCTCGCTACGTCACGAAAGACCGCACTTCCGCGCACCCTGCGTGAACCCGGCCCGGAACTCGCGTACTCGCTCGAACCCGCCGTCGCCCGCCGCGCCCGCGACGCCCCGGGCCGCGTAGTCGTAGTCGAGCAGCACCTGAACGGCCTCGTCCAGGTCGCCGGGCGAGAGGAACTGGTCGGGCAGCGTGTATGTCCACCCGGCGAACGCGCCGGACAGGCACACCGCCGAGCGCCCGGCGTCCTGGCCGTCGATCGGCTTGCCCAGCGAGGCGAGCGCGGCCATCCCGAAGCGACTCGACAGGAGGGTGGCGGTCGCGTAGTCGCCGATGTCGGCGTGGATCCCGGGAAGCTCCTTGGCGGTGTCGTACTCGATGGTGCGCCCCTGGGCGCAGTAGGCGATCGGCCCCTGCTTGGCACCGTCGCAGCCGGCCAGGTCCATGCCCGGGTGGGTGGCCGGGTTCACCCACTGTTTGCCCGCCTGGCTTACCACGCCGCCGTAATACTGTTCGAGCAGCGGCACGGTCGACTCGAAGATCTGCCGGAACGTGAGGTTGCCGCCGTTGGCCTGCTCGGTGGCGGTGCGGAACCCGCTGAGCGTGAAGACCCGGTTGTCCACCGTCATCCCCGCGCACAGCTTCACGCCCTGGTCGAACCCGTCCTGGAACGCGGAGACCCGGTCGAACGCGTCCCCGTGCGCGCCCCGGTCGGTCTGGTCCGTGCCGACCGGGTCCCGGAAGGTGATCAGCGACGCCAACGCGGAGTCCATCCGCTCGGCGGGCAACCGCAGGTGCGGCGACTTGCCGTCGGTCACCCACCGCACGAACGCCCCGGCGTAGCAGTCGGCCATGGCCTCGACGAGGATCGTCGGGTACCGGCCCGGGTCGGACTTGCGCTCCGACATCCCGATCCCGCTCCGACTCTGCACCGCGTGCCCCATCTCGTGCGCGAGCACGAGCACCACCGACGCCTCGCCGAACCGTTCCTTGAGCACCGGCAGCAACGCGGCCCGGTCCCACGCCATCATGTCCGCGTCCGGGCAGTAGTACGCGTTCCCCTCCACCTCGGCCGCGCTCTCCGCACACGGCGGCGTCGGCGCCGCCGAGTCGGACGTGTCGACCGAGTAGTACCCCCCGCTCAAATCCTTGAACGGCTTGCCGAACGCCACCGGGAACGTCTGCTCCCAGAACGTCCGAACATCGGTGACGACCGTCGCCGCCAACCGATCGATCTCGCCCCCATCACCATTCCGCACGAACGACGCGTCCACCCCACCCTGCGGCCCCGGCTCATCCGGCCGCGTCGTCACCACCGACCCCTGCCCCACCGGCGTACCGGACACGGTCGTCGTACACGCGCACAACGCGAGGACCACCGACAGGACGGGGACCAGCCGAAGCACTCGGGGTCGGTTCACCGCCCCAGTGTGCCCCAACCGGCCCAACCCCGACCGGCGCGGGGCGCCCTCCGTCCGCCCGAATTCCATTCCCCCTGACAATTCCGACCATTCACCGATCACACCCACGGACGACTCGATCACTCGAATCCCGTCACGAGAAACCCACAATCAAACCGAGCACCTGGTACCCGGCGCGACCTTCGACCCCCGGGCACCATTCTGTCGGGAGACACCGACAAAACCGGCTCGCCTGCCGATCGAACCTGTGCGCAAAGATTTGGCCACAGCCGAGATCCGTCGAAGTCCAGGTTTTGCCATCCCCTTCCCGTCGAACGGCGACCGAGAGCCCGAAGGCCGCGCCGACAAACAGAAAAAGGGCCCCGGGATTGCCGGGGCCCTCAGTCCACTCGCGATCAGAACAGGGCGCTCGCCAGGTCGCGGCGGGCCTTGGCCACGCGCGGGTCGTCGGCGGCGAACAGGTCGAACAGGGATACCAGGTGGGTACGGGCCTTGTCGCGGTCGGCGCCCGACGAGCGGCGGACCGCCGCGATCAGGCGGGCGAAGGCCTTCTCCACGGCCTGGCCCGCGAGTTCCAGGTCGGCCGCCGCCATCTGGGCGTCGATGTCGTCCGGGGACGTGTCGGCGCGGACGATGACGGACGGGTCGGTCTGCTGGGTGCGGGCCAGGAACCGGACCTGGGCGAGCGCGTCGCGGGCGTCGGTGTTGCCGGGTTCGGCGTCCAGGATGGCCTGGTAGCCCGCCTCGGCGGCGGTGAAGTCGCCCTTCTCCAGGGCGTCCTGGGCGACGGTGAAGCGCTCGTCCTCCGGCTCCGGCTGCTCCTCGACCGGACCCGCGTCGGCCTCGGCGGCGCGGATGCCGGGGAGGCGGTCGCGCAGGGCGTCGAGAATGCTGTTGATCCACTGGCGGGCGCGGTCCTCCGGCGGCACGTCGTTGAACGCGTCGACCGGCTGCCGGGCGGCGATGGCGATGACCATCGGCACCGCCTGGACACCGAACAGCTGCGCCACCCGCGGGCTGGCCTCGACGTCGACCACGGCCAGCCGCCAGGCGCCGCGGCCCTCGGCGGCCAGTTTCTCCAGCGTGGCCAGCAGCTGCTTGGACTGCGCCGACCAGCCCGCGACCAGCGCGACGACGACGGGGATCTGCAGCGAGCGCTCGACGACCTCGGCCTCGAAGTTCGCCTCGGTCACGTCGATGACGAACCCGCTCACCGGGCCGGCAGCGGCGGCGGTGTTCGCCCCGACCGCGGGCGGCGCCGTCTTCGTGGCGTCCGCGCGCGCCTTCAGCGCGGACAGGTCTACGGCCCGGGATAGGGCGGCCGACAGTGCGGCGGTCTGGCGTGGGTCAGGCCTGGTCACTCCCTCATCCTGGCACGGCCCGCCCCGGCCCGTCCGGCGCATCGGCCTTCCGCCCCCGACTCCGCCATTCCCCCAGGTAACGCCCCCGCGACCAGCCGACTCCACGTCCACGCCGTGATCGACCGCACGACACCCACCCGTCGACCGAACGCCTGCCCCGCTCCGGGGCGGCCCACCAGCGCGGTTCCCATGATCCGCCCGGAGCACCGCTCCCGATCTTGTGAAGATCATCGGTCGGCTGGCCCGAGCCGCGTTGTCGATCAAGGACGCGGGCACCCCGATAACCGAGCCGGTCGATCATGTCCACGATCAGGCGCGACAACGCCTCAAGGGTGGGCGATTCCTGTTGTGCTGCCGATTCTCATGACACCCGGTGACCGTGGATTCACCCCGTTGTGCGCTGTGGACAAGGAACTTTCCCGGGCGTGTCGTTCGTTGCGAGTAAAGAGGTGGGGGCGAGCGGGAAGCAAAGGCCACGGGACGCCGGCGGGAGTCAGGTTCGGAGGATCGGGAGGAGAGCGGGAGAAGTCGGATTCGGAGGGCGCGACGGAGAGCACGCGAGTCAGCGGAGAGCGCGGAGCCAAGCACGGCTTGACCTCATGTGGTCATTGCGCCACCGTGTCTGAGCAGGAGTTCGTTCATCTTCTCGACGGGTTTGTAGCCGCCGAGGGTCTCACGGGGACGGCCGTTGAGTTCCCGGGCGACCGCGTCGAGGTGAGCCTGGGAATGGACCGACAGGTCGGTCCCCTTCGGAAAATACTGGCGCAGCAGTCGATTCGTGTTCTCGTTCGTGCCCCGCTGCCATGGGCTGTGCGGGTCACAGAAATAGACCGGCATTCCGGTGGCCATGGTGAAGTACGCGTGATCGGCCATCTC
>NZ_KB894409.1 GCF_000374445.1 Actinokineospora enzanensis DSM 44649
TGGCCGCCGGTCTCGTTGACGGCGAACTCGCCGGTGTTGGCGGCGTTGAGGAAGCCGGTAAGGCTGTTGTTCATCGCCGTCATTGCTTCTGGTGCGTACATGTTGTCCTCCCCGCAACGGCGACATCGTAGCCGAGGGCGGGGTTGGGCGAGCGTGTGTTACCTCAGTTCGGTCGACGTCTTCCCCAGCAACCGCCGGGCCACGATGAGCTGCTGGATCTGCTGTGTCCCTTCGAAGATGTCCAGGATCTTCGAGTCACGCGCCCACTTCTCCAGCAGCGAATTCTCTCCGTAGCCGAGAGGGCCTGCGAGTTCCACGCAGCGGAGGGTGATGTCGGAGGCCGTTCGGCCTGCCTTCGCCTTGCACATGCTGGCCTGTAGGGAGTTGGGTTCGCGGTTGTCGGCCAGCCAGGCCGCCGACAGGGTGAGCAGGCGGGCGGCTTCCCAGTCCGCCTCCAGCTGGAGGAACACGGCGGCGGCCGCCGGTTGGGTGTGGGCGGGGCGGTCGTAGTCGACGGGGGTGCCGGATTCGGTCAGCAGGCGGCGGGTCTCGTCGAGGGCGGCGCGGGCGACGCCCAGGGACATGGCGGCTACCAGGGGGCGGGTGTTGTCGAATGTCTGCATGGCGGCCGCGAAGCCGGTGTCGATGTCGGGGCTACCCAGCAGGTTCGCGGCGGGGACGCGCACGTTGTCGAGGCGGAAGTGTGCCGTGTCGGAGGCGCGGATACCGAGCTTTCGTTCCAGGCGGACGAGTTCGAAGCCGGGCGTGTCGCGGTCGACCACGAAGGACTTGATGGCGGCCCTGCCCTTGCTCCGGTCCAATGTGGCCCACACCACAACACAGTCGGCGCGCTCGCCCGCGGTGACGAAGATCTTCTCGCCGTTGAGGACGTACTCGTCGCCGTCACGGACGGCGGTGGTGCGGATGGCGGCCGAGTCCGAGCCGGTGTCCGGTTCGGTGATCGCCATCGCCGCCCATTTTCCCTGGTAGCGGGCCAGTTGCTCATCGTTGGCGACGGAGGCGATGGCGGCGTTGCCCAGGCCCTGGCGGGGCATCGAGAGCAGCAGGCCGACATCGCCCCAGCACATCTCGATGGTGCCGAGCACCAGGCGCATGTTGGCGCCGTTGTGGTTGCCCGCGCCCGTCACGCGTTCACGGCGGACGCCGGACGCGCCCGCGCCGCCGCCGGACGCGGAGAGGCCGTCCAGGAGGGCGGCAAGGACGTCCAGTTCCTTGGGGTAGGTGTGTTCGGCCCGGTCGTACTTGCGGGAGTTCGGGCGGAAGAACTCGGCGGCCGCCTGGTGGGCCTGGTCGACCAGGCGGGCGAACTTCCGCGGCACCTCTGGGTTGATCATGACCTGCTCCTTCAGACGAGGACCGCGCCCTCGGCCAGCCCGATCACGCGCAGGTCGCGGTACCAGCGCTCCACCGGGTGCTCCTTGACGAAACCGTGACCGCCCAACAGCTGCACGCCGTCATTCCCGATTCGCATGCCCTGTTCCGCGCACAGGCGTCGCGCCAATCCCGCCTCGCGGGCGAACGTTTTCCCCCGTTCGGCGCGGGCCGCGGCGCGGTAGGTCAGCAACCGCATGCCTTCCAGCTCGATCCCGATGTCGGCCACTTTGAACGCGACGCCCTGGCGGTGGCTCACCGGTTCCCCGAAAGCGACCCGACCATTCACGTACGGGATCACATAATCCAGCACCGCCTGCGCCGTCCCGACCGCCAGAGCGCACCACGCGATCCGGGACAACCGGACACACTCGGCGTACACATCGGACTGACCTTCGCCCATCAATGCGTTCAGCGGCAGGCAAACCCGGTCGAGATGTACTCGCCCCATGCCTGCCGCACGCAGTCCCATCGCGGGTTCGGGTTCCACGCGAATACCGGAAGTCCCCGACTCCACAATGAACAAAGCCGGACCGCGACCATCCAATTCGGCCGCGATCACGAACAGCTCGGCCGACGTCGCACCCGGAACCATCGATTTCACCCCGTCGAGCATAAACCCGCCGGTCGTGCGATACGCCTTGGCGCGCAACGAAAACGGGTCGAACAACACCTGCGGCTCCATCACCGCCAACGCCGCGACAGGCACATCGGACCCCACGAACGCGGGCAGGTACGTCGCCTGCTGCGTCACGTCACCCCACAGCACCAGAGCGGTGCTCACAGCCGACGGCGCCAGGCATGCCACCGCCAGCCCCATGTCCCCATGCGCCATGGCTTCCGCGACCAGCACGTTCGTGACCGCCGACCGCTCGGTCCCCAGGCCCCCCAGCTCCTCGGGCACCCCCAACGACGCCACGCCGAGTTCCGCGACGGTCGACCGCAGGTCAGCGGGCGTCGCACACGCCGTGTCGGCGTCCGCCGCGGCAGGCCGCAACCGCTCGGCGGCGAACTCGGCGACCGTCTCCCGGATCATCCGCTGCTCGTCGGTCGGCGTGAGGTCGAACAGGTCCGGCGAAGACGCCGACGGCAACCGCTCGGGCCGCGCCAGCCGCCGCGCCGCCGTGAACGCCCGTCCGCCCGCCCCAGCGGCCGTGAAACCGGCCTTGGTCGCCCCGTAGACGCCCCGTCGCACGGGCTCGCGCAGTCGGAGCCGGTCCAGCGCGGACAACCTCGCCAGCCGGTTCAGCAGCGCCAGCGCCCGGCCCATGGCGTCCCGCTTGCCGCCCCGCTCGGTCATGGCGCCACCTCTCTCGCTCGTCCCGACCTACTCTGGAGTAGTAATGAGCGGGGCGCAAGGAGGGAACGTCAGCGTGGGAAGCGTTCCTTGTCCACCACGCTGATCAGCGGTAAGCCCGCGCGGTACCGGTCCAGGTTGTCCACGAACCGCCGCACCAGCTCCTCCCGCCAGCCCGCCACGTCCCCGGACATGTGCGGCGAGATCAGCACGTTCGGCATGCCCCACAGCGGCGACGACGGCGCCAGCGGCTCGTCGGCGAACACGTCGAACGCCGCCCCGGACAGCATCCCCTTGTCCAGCGCGTCGACCAGGGCGGCCTGCACGACCAGCCCGGACCGGCCGATGTTGATCAGCCGCGCGGTCGGCCGCAGCGCCCGCAGCAGGTCGGCGTCGACCAGCCCCTTGGTCTGCTCGGTGAACGTCAGCGCCAGCACGATCCAGTCCGCCCCGGACGCGGCCGCGCGCAGCTCGGCGAGCGGCACCACATCGCCCAGGTCGGGGTCGCCCTGCCGGGCCGTGGGACCGACCGCCGACACGCGCACGCCGACGGCCGTCAGCTTCCGCCCGATGGCCCGCGCGATCGGCCCGGTGCCCACGATCAGCGCGCCCGAGCCCGCCAGCCGCTCGGTCTCCCGGTGGTGCCAGCGGCGCCGCTGCTGGTCCCGCAGGGTCGCGGGCAGGTCCTTGGCGAACGCGAGCACCAGCCCGAGCACGTACTCGGCCATCGGCTCGTCGAACACGCCGGGCGAGTTGGTGAGCAGGACCCGGCTCTCGCGCAGGCCGGGGAACAGCAGGTGCGCCACGCCGGGACCGGCGACGTGCACCCAGCGCAGCGCGTCCGCGGCAGGCCAGACGCGGGTCAGCGCGGTGGAGCGGGCGTCCCAGAGGAACAGCACGTCGGCGCCTTCGAGAGCGCCGCCGAGCCGGTCGGCCCGGGTGTAGCGAACGGTCGCCCGGGACTCGATCGGGGTGGTGGGCGGGGGGCGGTCGGCGCCGTGCAGGACGACGACGGTCGGCCGCGGGCTGGTGTCCATCGCGAGAATGCTGTCCTTGCTCCCGGTGCCTGGCCGGACCCAGGCAACGCTAGGAAGCGCCCCCAGTGGTGTCAAACCGTGCCGGGCGGCCACTCGTTTTCCCAGGCCAGACGGGGTATCGGGGCTCGATCTAGTGAATGTGGTCGATCAGGTACTCGTCTGCGTAGATTGTGTCGTACTCCATTCGTGAGAATGACTACACGAATGGAGTAGTCGGGCCCATGACCGCCGGTCATGCCGCCGAACGGATCATCCCGCCGCTCCGCACCGGTGCGGAGAACCGGCCCACAGATAGTGGTTCCCAAACCTCCCCACCCCGGCTACAGTGCATTTCACCTGGGGTTTTCTCGCGGGACGCATAGGTTGCTCGGCGGTGATGCAGGTCACTCCGAAACCTCTTGCCAATGACGGCCGTCCGGCGGCTTCCCGCACGCCTACCGGCGCATAGGGTCGTTGGACCCTTACCGCTGTGAGGTTGAATACGAAAACATCGCTCGTATGCAGCAGCGATACCCCTGGTGCACAGCCTCAGAGCGGGCTAACATCACTCTCCGTCAGGGCCACCATCGCTTCCGACCATCGCAGGGTCGGGCGGGACGATGAGCCAGGACACGCGCCGTTCCGGACCTCGACGGCGTACCTCCCCTATCGGTGCGCCGCAATATCTGGGGGCTCATGTGAGTTCGACAACTTCCTCGCCGTCGGCGGAGACGATCGAGGAAACCCAGCCCGCAGGCCGGAGTCAGGGAACCGACGCGGTCTTCGCGCGGCTCAAGAGCTCGGCCTTCCACGAGCTGGTCGCCGCCTCGCTGGCGGGTGACCAGGACGCGATCGGCACGTTGTTCACCTGGATCAACCCGGCCATCGTGCGGTACTGCCGCGCGCGCATCGGCCGCACCGGTTCGGCGTTCTCCTCGGCCGACGACGTGGCCCAGGAGATCCTGTTGGCCGTCCTGGGCGCGCTGCCGCGCTACTCCGACGACCGCGAGTCGTTCCTGCCGTTCGTCTACGGCATCGCCTCGCACAAGGTCGCCGACTACTACCGCCGCTCCGGCCGCGACCGCTCGGACCCCGTCGCCGACGTGCCCGACACCGTCGACCACGGCCTCGGCCCTGAGCAGATCACCCTGCGCGCGGAGATGCGCACCCGGCTGGTCAAGCTGCTCGACACCCTCGCCCCGCGCCAGCGCGAGATCCTCGTGCTGCGCCTGGTCGTCGGCCTCTCCGCGCAGGAGACCGCGATGGCCATCGGCCTCACCGCCACCGCCGTACGCGTCGCCCAGCACCGGGCACTGACCCGCCTGCGCGGCTCGCTGTCCGCAGGCGACTGGCTGTAACCACAAGCGCGACCGGCAGTAGGCCACCGAAGACTTCGTTCCCCAGACCGCTGGGTCGCCGTTGTGTGCAGGCGGCCCAGCGGTCGCCGGGCGTCCGGGGTCAGGTCCCGACCGCGCGCAGGTACAGCTGGACCTCGATGCGTCCCGGCTCGGCCTCGGCTTCGAACTCGCGCAGCTCGACGTCGCCGAAACCGGCCTCGGTGACCACGCGCTTGAGCTCGTCGGGCGGGTAGGCGGAGACGGTGGTGGGCGCGCCCAGGAAGTTCACCGGGAATGTGTCGAAATCCCCCTGCACCATGCTGAGCAGCAGCAGCCGCGGCCCGCGCAGCGAATCCCGGACCGCGCGCAGCGTCTGCTCGATCGCGGACTTCGGCAGCATCAACAACGAGAAGAACGCCACCGCCGCGTCGAACTCGCCCCATTCCGACACCGCGCGCAGATCCGCCAGCCGGTAGTCCGGTCCCGGCGCCTGCTCCCGCGCCAGGTCCAGCATCACCGGCGACTCGTCCACGCCGACCACCGCGAGACCCGCGTCGACCAACTGCTTGGCCGTCGGCATCCCGCTGCCGCAGCCAAGGTCGAGCACCCGCGCCCCGGCGGGCAGCCGCTCGATCAGCCAGGCGGTCTCCGCGATCTGGACATCGCGCTCCACGAACGACTCGTCATAGCGCCTGCCGATGAGGTCGAAGGCGGGGACGGGATTCTGGGTAGCCACGCGCACAGCATGCCGTCGAGGGAGCGGCCGGTCCAGTGCCGGGACCGGGGTGGGCGATCTTCATCCACCCAACAGACGAGCCCGGTCGCCTGATCGGGGGGCGTTTCGGGCGGGGGTCAGGTGAGGCCCAGTTCGCGGGCGATGAGCATGCGTTGGACCTCGCTGGTGCCTTCGCCGATTTCCAGGATCTTGGCGTCGCGGTAGAAGCGGCCGACCGGGAACTCGTTCATGAAGCCGTAGCCGCCGAAGATCTGGGTGGCGTCGCGGGCGTTGTCCATGGCGGCGTTGGAGGAGACCAGTTTGGCGATGGCCGCCTCGCGCTTGAAGGTCTCGCCGCGGAGCATCTTGGCGGCGGCGGCGTAGTAGGCGAGGCGGGCGGTGTGCACCCTGGCCTCCATGTCGGCGATCTTGAACTGGATGGCCTGGTACTCGCCGATCTTGCGGCCGAAGGCCTCGCGTTCGCCGACGTATCTGACCGACTCGTCGACGCAGCCCTGGGCAAGGCCGACCGACAGGGCGGCGATGGCCACCCGGCCTTCGTCCAAAGTGGACAGGAACTGGGCGTAGCCGCGGCCGACCGTGCCCAGCACGTTCTCGCGCGGGACGCGGACGTCGGCGAAGGCCAGTTCGTGGGTGTCCGAGGCGTTCCAGCCGACCTTGGAGTACTTACGGGCCACCGTGAAACCGGGCGTGCCCGCCGGGATGATGATGGCGGAGATCTCCTTGCGGCCGTCGTCGCGTACGCCGGTCACCGCGGTCACCGTCACCAGCGACGTGATGTCCGTGCCGGAGTTGGTGATGAACGCCTTCGAGCCGTTGACGACCCACTCGTCGCCGTCGAGCTTCGCCGTCGTCCTGGTGGCGCTGGCGTCCGAACCGCCGCCGGGCTCGGTCAGGCCGAAGGCGCCGAGGCGTTCGCCCGCGGCCATCGCGGGCAGCCAGCGGGCCTTCTGCTCGTCCGTGCCGAACCGGTAGAGCGGCATGGCTCCCAGCGAGACGCCTGCCTCCAGCGTGATGGCCACCGACGAGTCGACCCTGGCCAGCTCCTCCAGGGCCAGGCAGAGGGCGAAGTAGTCCCCGCCCATGCCGCCGTACTCCTCGCCGATGGGCAGGCCGAACAGGCCCATCTCGCCCATCTTGGCCACGATCCGGTACGGGAACTCCTCGCGCTCGTAGAACTCGCCGATGACCGGCGCGACCTCCTCGCGGGCGAACTCCTGGACGGTCTTGCGCAGCGCCTCGTGCTCCTCGGGCAGGGTCAGGTCGATCACGTCAGGCCTCCGAAGGGGTTACCACGGCGAGGGTTTGGCTCAGCGCGACCTGTTGGCCCGCGCGCACCGGCAGCTCCGCGACCACTCCGTCGACCGGCGCGGTGATCGTGTGCTCCATCTTCATCGCCTCGACCACCAGCAGTGGGGTGCCCGCCGACACCGCGTCGCCCGCCGAGACCTTGACCACCAGGACGGTGCCCGGCATCGGGCTGGTGATGGGACCGCCCGCGCCCGCCGCCGAGCCGCCGCCCTCCAGCACCGAGTGTTCGGCGACCGTCCAGGTGCGACCGGCCGTGGACAGCCAGAGCGTGTCGTCGACCCGCGCGCGGGCGTAGCGGACGGTGCGCCCGTCGACATCGACCCGCAGTGAACCGTCCACACGCGACGCCGAGGCGGGTACCGCCGGGCCGTCGTCCACCGCGACCGAGGCGGCGGCGGGCGTGCCGGACACGCGCACCAGGACGTCCCGGCCCGCGCAGGCGAGCCGCAGTCGAACGGCGGCCGGGCGGCCGAGGCGCCAGCCGGACGGAACCTCCCACGGGTCCACGACCGAGCCCGTCGGTTGTCGGGAAAGCAGCTCGTCGAGAGCGGCGGCCGCGAACACCTCGTCGGGCACCGATGCGGCCGCGGTCAGCTCGTCCAACCGGCGTTCGACCAGCTGCGTGTCGAGCCTGCCCGCGCGCACGTCGGCGTCGGCCAGCAGGGCGCGCAGGAACGTGATGTTGGTGCCCACGCCCAGTACGACGGTGTCGGCGAGGGCGGCGGAGAGGCGGTCGATCGCCTCCGCGCGGTCGGCGCCGTGGGCGATCACCTTGGCCAGCATGGGGTCGTAGTCGGAGCCGACGACCGAACCGGGCAGCAGCCCGGAGTCCGTGCGCGCCCAGTCCGCCGTGGACTCGCGCAGGTCGAGCACGCGGCCGCCGGTGGGCAGGAAGCCGGTGGTCGGGTCCTCGGCGTAGACGCGGGCCTCGACGGCGTGGCCGGTGAACCGCACGTCGTCCTGGCTGAGCGGCAACCGCTCCCCCGCCGCGACCCGCAGTTGCAGCTCGACCAGGTCCAGGCCGGTGACCTCCTCGGTGACCGGGTGCTCGACCTGCAGCCGGGTGTTCATCTCCATGAAGAAGAACTCGTCCGGCCGGTCCGCGGAGACGATGAACTCCACGGTGCCCGCGCCGGTGTAGTCGACCGCCTTGGCCGCCTCCACCGCGGCCGCGCCCATCCTGGCCCGGGTGGCAGCGTCCAGCAGCGGGGACGGCGCCTCCTCGATGATCTTCTGGTGCCTGCGTTGCAGGCTGCACTCGCGCTCGCCGAGGTGCACCGCGTGCCCGTGCGCGTCGGCCATGACCTGGATCTCGATGTGCCGGGGGCGGCTGACGAACCGCTCGATCAGCAGTGTGTCGTCGCCGAACGAGCCGCTCGCCTCGCGCCGGGCCGACTCGATCGCCGGGCGCAGGCCCGCGGTCTCGGTGACCAGCCGCATGCCCTTGCCGCCACCGCCCGCCGACGGCTTGAGCAGCACCGGGAAGCCGATCTCCGCGGCCGCGGCCACCAGGTCGTCGTCCGACATGCCCGGCTCGGTGCGGCCCGGCACGACCGGCACCCCGGCCGCGCTCACGGTCAGCTTGGCCCGGATCTTGTCGCCCATCGCGTCGATGGCGCCGACCGGCGGGCCGATGAACACCAACCCCGCATCCGCGCAGGCCCGCGCGAACGCCACGTTCTCGGCGAGGAACCCGTACCCCGGGTGCACCGCCTGCGCGCCGGTGGCCAGCGCCGCGGCGACGACCTTGTCGATGGCCAGGTAGCTGTCCCTGGCGGCGGCCGGGCCGAGCCGGACCGCCTCGTCGGCCGCGCGCACGTGCCGGGCGTCCGCGTCGGCGTCGCTGTAGACCGCGACCGAGCGGACGCCGAGGCGGCGCAGCGTGGCGATGACCCGGACGGCGATCTCGCCCCGGTTGGCGATGAGGACGCTGGAGAACATGCTCACATCCGGAAGACGCCGTAGCGGACAGGTTCCAGGGGCGCGTTGGCCGCGGCCGACAGCGCGAGGCCGAGCACCTGGCGGGTGTCGGCCGGGTCGATCACGCCGTCGTCCCACAGCCGCGCGGTGGAGTAGTACGGGTTGCCCTGGGCCTCGTACTGGTCGCGGATCGGGGCCTTGAAGGCCTCCTCGTCCTCGACCGACCACTCGCCGCCGCCACCCTCGACCTGGTCGCGGCGGACCGTGGACAGCACCGAGGCGGCCTGTTCGCCGCCCATCACGCTGATCCGCGCGTTCGGCCACATCCACAGGAAGCGCGGCGAGTACGCCCGGCCGCACATCGAGTAGTTGCCAGCGCCGAACGAGCCGCCGATGACCACGGTGAACTTCGGCACCCTGGCGCACGCGGTGGCGGTGACCATCTTGGCGCCGTGCTTGGCGATGCCGCCCGCCTCGTAGTCGCGGCCGACCATGAAGCCGGTGATGTTCTGCAGGTACAGCAGCGGGATCGAGCGCTGGTCGCACAGCTCGATGAAGTGCGCGCCCTTCATCGCGGACTCGGAGAACAGCACGCCGTTGTTGGCCACGATGCCGACCGGGTGGCCGTGGACCCGGGCGAACCCGGTGACCAGCGTGGTGCCGTACTCCTTCTTGAACTCGCGGAACCGGCTGCCGTCGACCACCCGCGCGATCACCTCGCGCACGTCGTAGGGGGTGCGCGGGTCGGTTGGCACGACGCCGTAGAGGGTGGCCGGGTCGACCGCGGGCTCCTCGGTGGGCCGGACCTCCCACGGACGGGTGACGCGCGGGCCGAGGGTGCTCACGATCGAGCGCACGATGCGCAGTGCGTGCGCGTCGTCGTCGGCCAGGTGGTCGGTGACCCCGGAGACGCGCGCGTGCACGTCCCCGCCGCCCAGGTCTTCGGCGCTGACGACCTCGCCGGTGGCGGCCTTCACCAGCGGCGGGCCGCCGAGGAAGATCGTGCCCTGCTGCCGGACGATGACCGCCTCGTCGCTCATCGCGGGCACGTACGCGCCGCCCGCGGTGCACGAGCCGAGCACGGCCGCGATCTGCGGGATGCCCTGGGCGGACATGGTGGCCTGGTTGTAGAAGATGCGTCCGAAGTGGTCACGGTCCGGGAACACGTCGTCCTGCCGGGGCAGGAAAGCACCGCCGGAGTCCACCAGGTACACGCACGGCAGGTTGTTCTGCAGCGCCACTTCCTGCGCGCGCAGGTGCTTCTTGACCGTCATCGGGTAGTACGTGCCGCCCTTGACGGTGGCGTCGTTGGCGACCACCACCACCTCGCGCCCGGACACCCGGCCGACGCCGGTGATGATCCCGGCGGCGGGCGCGTCGTCGTCGTAGAGGCCGGTGGCGGCCAGCGGGGAGAGTTCCAGGAACGGCGAGCCGGGGTCGAGCAGCGAGTCGACCCGGTCGCGGGGCAGCAGCTTGCCCCGCGCGACGTGCCGGGCGCGTGCCTTCTCGGGCCCGCCCATGGCCGCGCGGTCGAGGCGTTCGCGCAGGTCGTCGACGAGTTCGCGGTGGCCTTTGGCGTTGCCGCGGCAGGCCTCGCCGGTCGGGTCCGCGGCGCTGCGCAGAACGGGCGCGTCCATCTCGCTCCTCGCACTGGGGCCCCGACCAGCGGGGTTAGCAGCCGTTAACTTGCCAGATCATGTTAGCGCTCGCTAACGGCAGCGTCCACCCGTATCAACTGCTCCTACCCGATCAGCTAAAACCCGACCAATCGGCGTGTCCGTCAGCCGCCCGACGCGCGAGTGGCCGCCGCCCGAGCGGGCGACGGCCACTTCGGGAACGCGCTGGATCAGCCGGTGACGGCGCGCAGGGCGGCGTAGTAACCGCTGTTCTGACCTGCGACGTTGGGGTGGTAGGACTCGTCGATGGGCAGGGTGACGCTGTTCAACCAGCGCGCGCCGGACGCGCAGATCTCGTGCCCGGAGAACGCCGTCCGGCCGTCCACGAAGGTGAACCCGTGCGCGCCTGCCCGCTGGGAGATGACCGACGCCAGCACGTCCGAGGACTGGTTGATGGCCGACCGCTTGGTGTCGCTCAGCCCGACGATGCAGGACCCGTTGACCTTGTAGATGTGCGGGTAGCCCAGGACGACCACGCGCGCGGACGGCGCCTTCGCGCGGATCTGGTTGTAGACGCTGTCCAGTTTGCCCGGCAACGTCGTGCGCGCGTAGTTCTGCGCGGTCTGGTTGCGGCTGACGCAGGCCGAGTCGGAGTTGAGGTTGCAGTCGGTCATGACGCTGGAGAACCCGGCGTCGTTGCCGCCCACGGAGATGGTGACCAGCGCGGTGTCCGCGGTGAGCGAGCCGACCTGGCTGTTGAGCACGTCCGTGGTCGTCGCGCCGGAGCAGGCGACGAAGGCGAACGCGCTGGGGGCGTGCGACTTCGCCCAGAGCTGCGCGTAGGCGTTGGCGCTGCGCTTACAGGCGCCGCTGCTGCCGTAGGAGCCCGCGCCGAGACCCGACGAATAGGAGTCACCGAGGGCGACGTACTTGCCGACCGCCGCAGCGGCGGTGAGAGACAGTCCGAGCAGGGATAACGCGGTGAGGGCGGCGATCAGGAGGGAACGGTGGACACGCATTGCAGCCTCCGCAGGGAGGAGGGATTCCCGACAAATACCATCACTACCAGCAACGACACCGATACGGAACCGGCCGGTAACTTGTTACCGGTTGCCAATCGCACAACGGGTGGACGGTTAGTGGCCGCTAACCGGCCTGCCATACGATGGACGGCGTGTCACCAGCAGCGGAACCAGTCCAGGGCAAGCCGACCCGGCGGGAGCAGATCCTCGCCGCGGCCGCCGAACTGTTCGCCCGGCACGGCTTCCACGGTGTGGGCATCGACGACATCGGCTCCGCCGTTGGCATCTCCGGCCCCGCGCTCTACCGGCACTTCCGGTCCAAGGACGCGATGCTCGGCGAGATGCTCACCTCGATCAGCGAAGTACTGCTCGACGGCGGCCAGCGCAGGCTCGGCCGCGGGCTCGGCCCGGCCGACACGCTGAGCGACCTGGTGCGCTTCCACGTGGACTTCGCGCTGGACAACCCGGCGCTGATCACCGTGCAGGAACGCAACCTGGGCAACCTGACCGACCCCGACCGGCGCAAGGTGCGCGCGTTGCAGCGGCGGTACGTGGAGATCTGGGTCGAGGCGGTGCTGGCCGCGCTGCCGGACACCCCCGAGCCGACCGCGCGGGCCGCCGCGCACGCGGTGTTCGGTCTGATCAACTCCACCCCGCACAGCAGGCACCTGGACCGCGCGCAGATGGCCGACCTGCTCACCGGGATGGCGCTGGCCGCGCTGCGCCGGACGTCCTGACCGGATCCCGCACCCCCTGCCCGGATGGCGAAACCCCTGTCGCGGCAGGGAATTCCCGGCCGCGGTCGCCATGGTCGCGCGCAGACCGCCGATAGCCTGCCCGCTACCCTGTCGGGTGAGTAACGTCGCGATCACACTGCGACGCGGGAGGACGCGGGAGGTGGGGCGGTGACCGAGACGAGCGCCTGGGTACCCGACGGGATCGACCTGGAACGGCCGAGCGCGGCGCGGCTGTACGACTACCTGTTGGGGGGAGCGCACAACTTCGCGCACGACCGCGAGCTGGCCGAGCGGTTCATCAAGGCGCAGCCGAACGCGCGCGAGATCGCCCGGCACAACCGGTCGTTCCTGCGCCGCGCGGTGCTGTTCATGATCGAGCGCGGGGTGCGGCAGTTCCTCGACCTCGGCTCGGGCATCCCCACGGTCGGCAACGTGCACGAGATCGCGCAGGCCGCCGACCCGACCGCCCGGGTCGTCTACGTCGACTACGAGGAGGTGGCCTACGCGCACAGCACGCTGATGCTGGCGAGCAACCCGCTGGCCACCATCGTGCAGGCCGACCTGACCCGGCCGCTGGACATCCTGGACGCCCCGGAGACCCGCGGCCTGCTCGACCTCACCGCCCCGGTCGGGCTGCTGATGGCCGGGGTGTTCCACTTCGTGCCGCCCGCCAAGGACCCGGCCCGCATCGTGGCCACCTACCGGGACGCCGTGCCGCCGGGCAGCCACCTGGCCCTCTCCCAGTTCACCCGGGACCTGATGCCCGCCGAGATGGACCGGGTCGTCGAGGTCATGAAGTCCAGCCGGGACCCGATGTACCCGCGCACGCACGCGGAGATCACCGCACTGTTCGCCGGGTTCGACATCGAGGAGCCGGGCGTCGTGCCCACCGCGCTGTGGCACCCGGACGGCGGCCTGGACGCCCTCGACGACCTGGTCGACGGCGACGACCCGAACCGCGCGGGCATCTACGCGGGCGTGGGGCGCAAGCGTTGAGGACCCCGTGAGCGAGGCAGCCGACCCGCCGCAAGGGCCTGCCGGGCTGGTCCGGTCCTGGCTGCGGGTGGTCGCCGCGACCGCGTACGTGCCGCGTTCGACAGGCGAGGTCGAGGAGCTGCTGCGGTCGATGCTGCGCAGGCTCACCGACGCGCTGGCCGCCGAGCCGTTCGACGCCGCGGCGGGCGCCCGGGTGGGCGAGCTGATGGTCGAGGGCGCGCTGACCGGGGAGAGCACCCTGGAGCGCTCGCTGAGCGTGCTCGCCGACGGCCTGGCCGACGCCGGGTACCCCGGCCGCGCGGTGGCCCGGCTGCTGGCGGCGGTGTCCGCCGGGTACGCGGCCGCGCTGCGCAAGCGCACGCTGGCCCAGCAGGAGAACATGAAGCTGGCGCTGCTGACCGCCAAGCAGCGCGCGGAGCGGGACCGGCGGGCCACCGAGACCCGGTTCCGCGAGGTGTTCACCGCCTCCGCGGTCGGCATCGCGATCACCGACCTGGACGGCCGGTTCGTGGAGACGAACCCGGCGCTGGCGGCGATCCTCGGGCACACCCAGGAGGAGCTGCGGCACCGGGCGCTGGCCGAGTTCCTGGCCGACGACGAGGCCGGTGAGCTGCCGCTCGGCGAGGCCGACCGCAGGCAGCTGGTGCGGCCCAACGGGGACGCGGTGTGGGTGTTCCTGACCACCTCGGTGCTGCGCGACGACGGCGGCCACCCGCGCTACCGGGTGACCATGGTGCAGGACCTGAGCGAGTTGATGCTGCTGGGCAACCAGCTCAGCCACCAGAACCTGCACGACGCGCTGACCGGGGTGTCCAACCGGCTGCACTTCGAGTCCCGGCTGGAGGCGGTGCACGGGCAGGCGCCGCTGGAGCGGCCGCTGACCCTGCTGTGCCTGGACCTGGACGCGTTCTCCATGGTCAACACCACGCACGGGCACGCGGCGGGCGACCGGCTGCTCAAGGAGGTGGCCAACCGGCTGACCGCGGTGGTGGCAGGCGAGCAGGAGGCGGTGGTGGCCAGGATCGGCGGCGACGAGTTCGCCATCCTGGTCCGGCACGACGACGAGCCGCCCGCGCTGAGCACGATCATCGACGCGGTGCACGCCGAGCTGGCCGAGCCGAGCTACGACGGACGGATCGGGCTGGCGGTCAGCGCGACCGTGGGCGCGGTGCGCTGCCACCCGGCGGAGATGTCCAGCCGGGAGATGTTCCGCGCGGCCGACGCGGCGCTGCGCCAGGCCCGCCAGACCGGCGGGCGGCAGTGGGCCGAGTTCGACGCCGGGGTCGACCGGGCCGCGCGGGTGGTCGGCCAGACCGCCACGGCGCTGCCCGCCGCCTGGGAGATGGGCGAGCTGGCCGTGCGGTACCTGCCGGTGGTGCGGCTGTCCGACCGCGCGGTCGTGCGGGTCCGGGCGCTGGCGCACGACCCGGCCGCCGACGCGCTGGACGGCGCCGGGGTGGACAAGACGACGGAGTTGGCCGAACTGACCGGTTTGTCCGCCGCGCTCGGGCCGTGGCTGCTGGCGAAGTCGACCGAGCAGGTGCCGGTCTGGCGCGCGCTCTTCGCGAACACCGCGGACCCGGACGAGGCCGTGCACCGGGTCCTGCTGTCACCGCTGCAGAGCGCGGACGCCGACCTGTCGCACACCATCACCTGCGCCGTGCAGGACGCGGGCATCCCCGCCGGGCTGCTGGAGATCGCCCTGGACACCGCCACCGTGCTCACCGGCCACGGCGACGCCCGGGACAACCTGCGCACCCTCAGCGACATCGGCGTCGTCACCGCACTGCACGGCTTCGCGGGCGGCCCCCGCGAGATCGCCCTCGCCGAACGGTTCGGCGTGCACACCGTGCTGCTGGCCGACCCGTTCGAGGGCTGGCGCCCGGACTGGCTGCCGCGCGAGTCCGCACCCGTGCGCGCCATGCTGACCACGCTGGAATGCCTGGAGACCGTCGGTGCCTCGGTCGGCGTGCTCGGCGTCCGCGACCACGCCGAGGCGGGCTGGTGGGCCGACCTGGGCGTGCGCACCGCCGAGGGCCCCGCGTTCGGCGGACCGGGCGACGCCGACGACATCCTCGCCGGGACCCGCCCCACCGCCAACTGAGCGAATCGCGGCGGGGTGATCTCCCCGCGCGGTGGCCCCCTGTTGCAGGATGAGGACGTGGACGCACCCGACGAGTCCGATCCGAATCGCAGGCGCAGGCTGACCGAGGCCGCCGCGGGCGCGCTGGCCGCCATGCGCGCCGGAGAGGATGACGGCGCGTTGGATCGGGTGGCCGCGGCGGTGCACTCGGCGCCGGACAGTCATGTGGACGCGCTTGAGTTGATGTTGCTGTTGTTCCACGAGTGCAGTGCGATGGTGGCGGCGTTGGGGGCCGGGGGGACGGCGCCGGTGAAGATGCAGGTCTATGACGATGATGGGCATGAGGTGCCCATCGACGAGGCGGACCCTCCTGTGCGGACTGCTGTTCGGACGTTGTTGGCCGAGGTGCACGGGGATACGGATGCCGCGAAGGCGCAGATCGAGATCGCGTTGGAGAACGCGGCGCCCGGGGAGATGGCTTTGTTGATGGTGCAGGCTTTGCGGTGGACGTTGCGATTGTCGGATGAGTGTGTGAATCGGGGGTTGCCGGTTCCGTCGTGGATTCGGGAACCTTCGTAGGGCTGCTGTTCCTGTTTTCGGAGCTGGTTGCTTTGTTCGCCCGGGTTAGAGGAGTTCCTTCAGCAGGGCGGCGAGTTGTGCCGTCTCGGTGAGGAAGCCGTCGTGGCCCGCCGAGGAGGTGATCACGCGCAGGTCGCCTTCGGCGGTGGGGATACCGGCCGCCAGGCGTTCCTGTTGGTACAGGGGATAAAGGCGGTCACTGTCCACTCCGGCCACCACGGTCCTGGCCGTGACGCGGGCCAGGGCCGCTTCGATCCCGCCCCGGTCGACGCCGATGTCGTGGTTGTTCATGGCTTCGGTGAGCAGGACGTAGCTGCCCGCGTCGAAGCGGTGGAACAGCTTGTCGGCGTGGTGGTCCAAATAGGACTCGACGGCGTACCGGCCGTCTTCCTGGTGGTCCCGGCCGAAGCGGTCCGCCAGTTCGGGTTCAGAGCGGTAGGTGACGTGGGCGATTCGGCGGGCGACGCCCAGGCCGAGCAATGGGCCGTGTGGTTTGTCGTAGTAGTCGCCGTCATGCCAGTCGGGGTCTGCGCGGATGGCATGGAGCTGAGGGGAGGCCCAGGCGATCTGTTCTGCCGACGCGGCGGCCGGGCAGGCCAGCAGGAGCAGTGTGGCGACGCGGTCGGGCAGGTCGACAGCCCATTCCAGGGCGCGCATGCCGCCCATGGAGCCGCCAAGGACGGCTGCCCAGCGGGTGATGCCCAGGGCGTCGGCCAACGCGACTTCGGCGGCTACCTGCTCCCGGATGCCCACCTTGGGGAAGCGGCTGCCCCAGGCCCGGCCGTCGGGGGCGATGGTCGACGGGCCGGTGGTGCCCTGGCAACCGCCCAGGACGTTGGGGCAGATGACGAAGTAGCGGGAGGTGTCGACGGCACGGCCGGGACCGATGACACCGTCCCACCAACCGGTCGTGGGGTGGCCGGGCTCGGGTGGGCCCGCCGCGTGGCTGTCGCCGGTGAGGGCGTGCTCGACGAGGACGGCGTTGGAGCGGTCCGCGTTGAGGGTGCCCCAGGTCTCGTACGCGATGCGGGCGCCGGGGACCGGGCCCGGGAGGGGAAGCCACCGGCGGCGGCCGGGCCGGTCCCCCTCCCGCCACGCGCCGGTGACGGGAGGGGGGTTGGGTGTCACAGTTCGGCCTTGGCTGCCCGGAAACCGGCCTCCAGGTCGGCCTTCAGGTCCTCGATGTTCTCGATGCCCACCGACAGGCGGACCAGGCCGGGGGTCACGCCGCTGGACAGCTGCTCCTGCTCGGCGAGCTGGCTGTGCGTGGTGCTGGCCGGGTGCACGATGAGGCTGCGCACGTCACCGATGTTGACCAGCTGGCTGAACAGCGAGGTGCCGTCCACGAACTTGCGGCCCGCGAGGACGCCGCCGCGCAGGTCGAAGGAGACGATGGCGCCCGCGCCGCGCGGGAGGTACTTCTGGCCTGCCTGGTAGAACGGGCTGGACGGGAGGCCCGCGTAGTAGACCTTCTCGACCTCGTCGCGCTGCTCCAGCCACTCGGCCAGGGCCTGGGCGTTGGCGACGTGGCGTTCGATGCGCAGGCTGAGCGTCTCGATGCCCTGGATGATCAGGAACGCGTTGAACGGCGAGAGGGCCGCGCCGGTGTCGCGCAGGCCCTGGATGCGGGCCTTGGCCGCGTAGGCGCCGGGGCCGAGGGCCTCCCAGTACTTCAGGCCGTGGTAGCTGGGGTCGGGCTGGTTGAAGTTCGGGAAGCGGTCGGGGTGCGCGCCGAAGTCGAAGGTGCCGCCGTCGACCAGGATGCCCGCGATGGTGGTGCCGTGGCCGCCCAGGTACTTGGTCGCCGAGTGCACGACCACGTCCGCGCCGTGCTCGATCGGGCGCAGCAGGTACGGGCTGGGCACCGTGTTGTCGATGATCAGCGGGACGCCGACCTCGTGCGCCACGTCCGCGACCGCGCGGATGTCGAACACGTTGCCGCCCGGGTTGGCCAGGCTCTCGCCGAAGAACGCCTTGGTGTTCTGGCGGGCGGCGGCGCGCCAGGCGTCCAGGTCGTCCTGGTCGTCGACGAAGCTGACCTCGATGCCGAGCTTGGGCAGCGTGTAGTGGAACAGGTTGTAGGTGCCGCCGTAGAGCGCCGGGCTGGACACGATGTGGTCGCCCGCCTCGGCCAGGTTCAGGATCGCCGCCGTGGTGGCCGCCGAGCCGGACGCGAAGGCCAGCGCCGCCACGCCGCCCTCCAGCGCCGCGACGCGCTGCTCCAGCACGTCCTGGGTCGGGTTCATGATCCGCGTGTAGATGTTGCCCGGCTCCGCGAGGCTGAACAGGTCCGCGCCGTGCTGGGAGTCCCGGAAGACGTAGGAGGTGGTCTGATAGATCGGGGTCGCCCGAGCACCCGTGGTCGGGTCGGGCGCGGCGCCCGCGTGGACCTGCTTGGTCTCGAACGACCAGGCGGCGGAGTCGGTCATGGGATCTCCTCTGGACTTCTCGGGCATCTGCACGTGCGCGCGGACGGGAACATACGGGCCCGCCACTGGCAAGCTAGCCGCGCCGCACCGCCGGACGGCAGGTCGTCCACGATCTGGGACACCCGGCCGGTTGCCGGATCCCACCCGGTCGGGTGACGATCAGTGCATGCGTGCTCCCGCCCTGCTGTTGAGCCTGCTCACCGTCCTCGCCGCCGCGCCGTCGGCGGCTGCCGCGACCGGCCCAGATTCTGAGACCGGTTCACATCCTCGCTTCCGTCACTACGTCGCGCTTGGCGACTCGTATGCCGCTGGGCCGGGTATCCCGCAGCAGAACGGCACGCCGCCTGGGTGCGCTCGCTCCGATCACAACTATGCGGGGGTGCTTGCTCGGTGGTTGCGTGTGCCCGTGTTCACGGACGTGTCGTGTAGTGGTGCTACGACTGTGCATATGACTGCGCCGCAGGTGGTGCAGGGTGGGGTTAATCCGCCTCAGTTCGATGCGCTTACTTTGGATACCGACCTGGTTACATTGACGGTTGGGGGGAATGATATCGGATTTGGTGAGATTGTTTCGACGTGCGGTCGGTTGGGGGGATCTGATCCTGGTGGGGCGCCTTGTCGTGATCATTACACGTCGGGGGGTGGGGATGTGCTTGCCGATCGGGTGGGGGTGGCTGCGGGGAAGTTGGCCGAGATTCTTGCGGGGATTCGGGAGCGGGCTCCGCGGGCTACCGTTGTGGTTGTTGGGTATTTGCGGATTCTTCCGGAGGGGGGTGGGTGTTGGCCGCAGATGCCGTTTGCTGCTGGGGATACTGCTTACTTTGATGGTACTGAGCGGTTGTTGAATGCCAGTCTGGGGAATGTTACTCGGGGGGCGCGAGATTGGTTTGTTAACCCGTATCCGTATTCGGTTGGTCATGATGCGTGTCAGGCGCCGGGGCGGCGGTGGGTGGAGCCGTTGTTGCCTGCTAGTCCGTCGGCGCCGGTGCACCCTAATGGGGTTGGGATGCGGGCTGTGGCTGGGTTGGTTTGGTTTGGGTTAGGGAAGTAGTTGCCTGCTGTGTTTGTTGGCTCGGCTTCGCCTCGCGGCGGGATCGCCTTTAGCCGGTCTCTTCCCACCCGATCCCACTCGGCCCTGGGGGCCTCCTGGGATCGGGTGGGAAGAGACCGGCGCGATCCCGCACGGGGGCGAGTTGGGGGTGGCCAAGTTGAGGGTGGCTGAGTTTGGGGGCCGGCTCTCTTGCACTCAAGGTCACACCGGCTCCTCCCTTCCCTTCTAGTAGAACTGCAGCAGCTCGCTCGCTCCACTTGATCCATCTGGATCTCTTTGCCTGGTGAGATCGCGTCGGCTTCCAGGCCGCCGGGGCGTGTGGTCCCTTTGGGGTGGGGGTGGGTGGGCGCGGTTAGCGTGGGTGGACTTGTTGTGTGTGTGCGTGTGGGTGGTTGGGAGAGCGATGATCACCGTGCAGGGGGTGGTGGACCGGATGGGGCCCACGCTGTTGCGGTTGGTGCAGGCGGTCGCGCATTCGGATGGGGGTGTGGTCGAGGGGGCGCCGCAGGTTACTGATGTGGTTATTGCGGAGGCGGGGAGGCGGGCTCAGGCGGGGGCTGGGGAGCTTGTGTTGGGGGTGGCTGTGCAGAGCACGGCTGAGGCGGTGGAGTTGGTTGCGCAGTGTGGGGCGCAGGGGGCGGCGGCGGTGTTGGTCAAGGCGCCGTATGCGACTCGGAATGCGGTGAAGGTGGCGGCGCAGCGGGTTGGGGTCGCGGTGGTGGAGGTGCATGCGGCGACGGCGTGGGCGCAGTTGGTGTGGTTGTTGCGGTCGGTGCTGGATGCCGCGGCGGATGAGGCGGCTAACGCGCTGAATGTGGGGGCTGGGCCGTTTGGTGATCTGTTTCGGCTGGCCGACGCGGCGGCGGCGGTGGTTGATGCGCCGGTGACCATCGAGGACGCGAACTCGCGGGTGCTGGCCTACTCGGCTCGGCAGGATCGGACCGATCCGGCGCGGGTGTCCACGATCATGGGGCGTCGGGTGCCGGACGACGTGCTCGCCCGGTTCCGGTCCCGGGGTGTGTTCCGCGAGCTCAGCCGGGGGCGCACGGCGATCTTCGTGCCCGCGCAGAAGGACGGCACGCTGCCCCGGTTGATCGTGCCGGTGCGGATGGGCGGGGAGCTGCTCGGCTCGATGTGGGCGGTGGTGGCCGGGCCGGTGTCCGAGGAACGGGCCGCCGCCTTCGCCGACGCCGCGCCGGTGGTGGCGCTGCACCTGCTGCGCCGTCGCGCGCGGGAGGACAGCGACCGGAGGCGCTCGGCCGAACTCGTGCGCACGGTGCTGGAGGGCACCGGCAGCGCTCGGCTGGTGGCCGCCGAACTGGACCTGGAGGGCGACGCGCACCGGGTGGTCGCGATCGATACGCAGGCCGAGGCAGGCCATGCCGAGGGGGTGCGGCTGGCGCTGGTGGAAAAGCTGACCGAGGGCGTCGGTCGGCGACCGGCCGTGGCCGACCTGCACGGTGTGCTCTACGCGATCGTGCCGAACCTGCCCGGACCCGGTGGCTGGCAGGCGCTGCGGCCCGCGCTGGCCGGGTTGTCCGGCACGCTGGTCGCGGCGGGAACGGCGGTGCGGGTGGCCGATCTGGCGCGGTCCAGGGGCGAGGCGGACGAAGCGTTGAGCCTGCTGCGCGTGGGGCTGGTCGACGGGCCGCTGGCGGTGCACGACGAGGTGTGGGCGGTGCTGGTGCTGCACCGCGCCGCGGTCGCCGCGACCGGGGCGGGGGTCGCGCACATCGGTCCACTTGCCGGGCTCCGGGACCGGGAGGACGCTTCCTGGTACCTCGACACGCTCTACGAGTGGCTGCGCCACCCCGGTGACCCGAGGGCCGCGGCCGCGGCGCTGACCATCCACCCGAACACCCTCCGGTACCGGATGTCCCGGGTGGCCGAGGCGCTGGACGCGGACCTCACGGATCCGGATACCCGACTCGCGCTGTTGACCCAGTTGGTGGCGCTGCGCTGGGACTGATTGTGCTGTCGGCACTATACAACCCGGCTCTTCTGGTTCCGCAGGCACGATGACAGTCGCTATGCGCTGTACGACCGTGGTGGAGAACACCCGAAAGGCCTAGTCACTGTCCTGCAAGTCCGGCACGCGCTATCCGCGCCCGC
The DNA here is from genome assembly GCF_000374445.1 of Actinokineospora enzanensis DSM 44649. Classification (GTDB taxonomy): domain Bacteria; phylum Actinomycetota; class Actinomycetes; order Mycobacteriales; family Pseudonocardiaceae; genus Actinokineospora; species Actinokineospora enzanensis. Next base: position 21,635 of record NZ_KB894409.1, read on the forward strand.
GCACCAGACTTGCAGGACAGCGCCTAGGCCGACATTCCGAGAGGACGACCCCGGTGAAGATCGCCGTTCCCCGTGAGATCAAGAACCACGAGTACCGGGTGGCCCTCACCCCAGCGGGGGCGCACGAGCTCACCTCGCGTGGCCACGACGTGTTCGTCGAGGCGGGCGCGGGCCTGGGGTCGGCCATCACCGACGAGGAGTACGCGGCCGCTGGCGCGAAGCTGCTGGCCACCGCGGACGACGTGTGGGCCGAGGGCGACCTGGTGCTCAAGGTCAAGGAGCCGATCGCGGCCGAGTACGCGTACCTGCGCGCTGGCCAGACCCTGTTCACCTACCTGCACCTGGCCGCGGACGAGCCGCTGACCCGCGCGCTGCTGGCCGCGGGCACCACCGCGATCGCCTACGAGACCGTGCAGACCGCGAACGGCGCACTGCCGCTGCTCGCCCCGATGTCCGAGGTCGCGGGCCGCCTCGCCCCGCAGGTCGGCGCGTTCGCCCTGATGAAGCCCTCCGGCGGCCGCGGCGTGCTGCCCGGCGGCGTGCCCGGCGTGCTCCCGGCCAGGGTGGTCGTGATCGGCGGCGGCGTGGCGGGCATCAACGCGGCCACCATCGCGCTCGGCATGGGTGCCGACGTCCAGGTGCTGGACACCAACGTGGACCGCCTGCGCCAGGTCGACGCCCAGTTCAACGGCCGCATCCGCACCGTCGCGTCCAACCGGCTCGCGGTGGAGGAGGCGGCGACGAGCGCGGACCTGGTCATCGGCGCCGTGCTGGTGCCGGGTGCCAAGGCGCCCAAGCTGATCTCGAACGAGCTCGTCTCCCGGATGAACCCGGGCTCGGTGCTGGTGGACATCGCCATCGACCAGGGCGGCTGCTTCGAGGACTCGCACGCGACCACGCACGCCGACCCGACCTACCAGGTCCACAACTCCATCTTCTACTGCGTGGCCAACATGCCCGGCGCGGTGCCGCGGACCTCCACCTACGCGCTCACCAACGTCACCCTGCCGCACGCCATCGCACTGGCCGACCACGGCTGGCACACGGCGCTGACCGCCAACCAGTCGCTCGCCCTCGGCCTGAACACCCACCAGGGCAGCCTGACCAACGCCCCGGTGGCCGAGGCCCACAACCTCCCCGCCACCCCCTTGGAGTCCGTGCTCGCTTAACCCCACACACCTGCCGACCCAGTCACACTGCGGCGGCCCCCAGGCGTGCCGACTTCCTGCAGCAGGGATCAGGGAGTCGGCACGCCGCCCTATGTCCGAAACCCTTGACAGCAAAGGAAGACAGCCCCCCGCAACCACAAACCCGCGTCGGCCCCAGCCAAACACGCCCACAGCCACGTCGACCCAGCCAAACACGCCTGCAGAACGTGTTGGTCCAGCCAAAACACGCCCACAGAACCGTGTTGGTCCAGCCAAAACGCGCCCAGCGCCCACCAACGCACAGGAACTCGCACCGTGGGGGTCTGGGGGCTCGGCCCCCAGAGAAAATCGGACCCGACCCCGGCGAGCGCGAAGCGCGAGCAGGGATCGGGATGAGGGGCGGCCCGCTCAACCAGCCTGGGGGTCACTGGGAGCGGGCCGCCCTCTTTAGTTTAGGCACATTCGATCGAGCGCGCTGCACTGGGGGCCTCGAAGTCGTGATTACTTCTCCACCGACTGTCACCCCCATCGGGTGAGAAACCTGGCGTTGGGGTGAATCCGCAGGCGTGCGCTTGGGTGCGGGCGGGGTTGGGTCGATGTTTGATCGGTGACTGAGCCTCGGTGGTGTGTGGGTTGCCACGACCCGTTCGGCAGAGATCGCGCGTTGACCGTGCTGGTGGAGGACGAGGGCCGGGTGGTGCTGGTGCCGCCGCCGGGCGCGTCGGCGGTGTTGTCGGCGCGGCAGACACGGTCGCTAGAGGTGGTGTTGGACCAGGCGGCGGGGCGGGCGCGCGCTGTCGAGGCCGGGTGAGGCCGGTGGATCCGTTGCGGGCCGCGGTGTTGCGCAGGCTGGCGTCGTTGGACGAGGCGGCGGGTTCGGCGGACGCGTCCACGTTGTTGCCGTTGGCGCGGGCCGAGATCAGCAGGCTGGCCGACGGCTGGCGGTTGCTGTTGACGGTGCACCAGCCGGATGAGGATGGCCGGTGCGCGGCCTGTCCCTCGGGCGGTTTCCGCGCCTCGCGGCGGCGCCGGTGGCCGTGCCAGGTGTGGCGGATGGCGCACGAGCACCTGATCGGCGAGGGCGTGCCGCACCGGGAGCGGAAGCGGCCGCTGCGCAACCCGTTCGCGCGGCAGGCCCGGTTGGTGCCGCCCCGGCAGGCGCCGGGGGAACCGCGGCGCGGATTTGACTCTCGGTAACCAGACAACCGCCTGTCGGGTGCAAGATTTCCGGCATTCGTGGCCAATTGGTGTCCTGGCTCCGCACAGCGCGTCGCCCTCATGGGGCAAGATGTCCGCCACAGTCCGCGGGCACTAGCTGGAGGGGCCTTGCAAGACGGTAGTGGCCGCATCGTGGTACGGAACCTGACCAAGCATTTCGGTCCGGTCGTCGCGGTGCAGAACCTGAGTTTCCAGGTCGAGCCGGGTACGGTCACCGGCTTCCTCGGGCCCAACGGCGCCGGGAAGACGACCACCCTGCGCATGCTGCTCGGCCTGGTGCGGCCGACGGCGGGCGAGGCGACCATCAACGGCGCGCCGTTCGAGCGGCTGGGCAGCCCCGCGCGGGTCGTCGGGGCGGTGCTGGAGGCCCAGGGCTTCCACCCACGCCGCTCCGCGATCGACCATCTCAAGGTGTACGCGTCCGCCATGGGCGTGCCCGACCACCGCGCGTTCGAGGTACTGCAGCTGGTCGGCCTGGGCGCGGCGGCCAAGCGCGGCGCGGGCGGGTTCTCGCTTGGCATGAAGCAGCGGCTGGCGCTGGCCACCGCGCTGCTCGGCGACCCGCAGGTGCTGGTGCTGGACGAGCCCGCCAACGGCCTGGACCCGGAGGGCATCGCCTGGCTGCGCACCTTCCTCAAGGCGTACGCGGCGGCCGGACGCACCGTGCTGATCTCCAGCCACCTGCTGGCCGAGGTCGAGCAGACCATCGACCACCTGGTGATCGTCAGCCGCGGCCAGACCGTCTACAACGGCGGCCTTGAGGAGCTGCGGCGGAGCCAGCGGACCCGGGTGCTGGTGCAGCCCGCCGACCCGGCCGCGCTGGTCACCGCGCTGCGGGAGGCCGGGATGGCCACCGTGGAGCAGCTGCCGGACGGCAGGCTCGCGGTGCTCGACTCGACCGTGCAGCAGGTCGGCGACGTGGCGGCCAAGGCAGGCATCGCGCTGTACGGGGTGCAGGAGGAGCGGGCCGACCTGGAGCAGCTGTTCTTCGCGCTGACCAGCGGCCAGTGGACCGGTCAGCCGCAGTCCGGCTACCCGGCGCCCGGTTACGGCGGTGGCTACGCGCAGCCTGCGGGTTACCCGCCCTACCAGCAGCAGCCCGGTGGTGTGCCGCCGTACCAGCAGCCTGGTGCCGCACCGCACTACCAGCAGCAGCCGGTGCAGGGGTTCCAGCAGACCTATCAGGGTCAGGCCGTGCCGGTTCAGCCGTACCAGCAGCCTGCTTCTCCTTACCAGCAGACGTATCAGCAGCCGCAGTACCAACAGCAGGCATACCAGCCGCAGCCGGTAGCGGACCCCAACGCGGCCTCCCCCTACCAGCCGCCGGCAGTCACCACGCCGCCTCAGCAGCCGGTACTGCAGCCAGAGCCGGTTCAGCCCCTGGTCCACCAGCCGGAGCCTGTCCAGCAGCCGTTCCCGGTTCAGTCCGCGCCCGAGCCGGTCGCACCGGAATCCCAGAAGACCGCGGACCCGGCGGCCGCCCCGGCGCCGGTGGATCTCCCGGCGGCGCCACCGCCCCCGGAGGCATCGGGCCAGGACTCGACCGGACAGGAGGGCAAGGCCTGATGGGCGCGCTGGTCAAGGCGGAGTTCCGCAAGATCCTCACCACTCGGCTGTGGTGGGCGCTGATGATCCCGGCCGTCGCGGTCGGACTGCTGGTCGCCCTGCTCTGGGCGGCGGGCGCGGCCGACTTCGGGTCGGGCGTCGCCACCGGGTTCCGCGACCGCGGCCTGGACCTGCGCCCGTTCCAGGGCGAGATCTCGTGGTCGGTGCTGGCGCTGCCGCGCGCGCTGAACATGGCCGCGGTGCTGCCCATGGTGTTCGGCACCCTGGCCATCACCAACGAGCTGCACCACCGCACCATCACCACCACGTTCCTGACCGGGGCGCCGCGCGGCATGGTGCTGGCCGCCAAGGGCGTCGCCTACGCGCTCTGGGGCGCGATCTTCGGCGTGGTGATCGCGCTGTCGGTCAGCCTCGGCACGCTGATCGGCTCCGGCGGCGACAACCTGCCCGACGCGGGCCCGTGGCTGCTGATCCTGGGCTCCGGCGTGCTCATGTGCGTGCTGTGGACCCTGCTCGGGCTGGGCGTCGGCGCGTTGATCGGGTCCTCGATCGGCGCGCTGGTGCTGCTGCTCATCTACTCGTTGGTGGTCGGCCCGCTCGGCGAGCTGCTGCTGTACACCACCAGCCGGGGCGGCCACGTCGGCGGCTTCATGCCCAACGGCTCGGCCAACGGGATCACCGGCTCCACCACCACGACGGTGCTGATGGACCAGATCAACGTGCTGTTGGTCGATTCGGAGGACCAGGCGCTGTTCGCGGACGCGTACCGCGAGGTCGCGGACGCGGTGGTGCGGGTGGCCACCGGCGCGGCGGGCGCGTACTCGGCCTGGATCTGCGGCCTGATCTTCGCCGGGTGGACTGCTCTGTTCTACGGCCTCGGCTTCTGGCGCAACGCCCGCCGCGATATCACGTGAGGTCTCGGTACCTGAGCGGTCGCTGAGAAGTTTGTCCACAGCCGTCGCACTTGTCCGTGGAGTTGTCCACAGGCAGGAGCCGCCCACCCCCGTGGTGGGCGGCTCCTGCTTAGTGTGGGCGGCGTGAACTCCTCTCCCGGCTGGATCCGCAGACTCGCCACCGCGTGTTGGCAGCACCGTGCGCTGGTGCTGCTGTCGCTGGTGGCATCGGTGGTGGGCGTCGGCTTCCAGGCCGTCGGCCCGCTGCTGACCAAGTTCGTGGTCGACGACGCGGTGGCAGGCCGCACGAACCGGCTCGGCTGGCTGGTCGCGGCGCTGGCCGGGCTGGAGCTGCTGACCTTCGCGGGTGCCTTCCTGCGCCGCTACGTTGGCGGCAGGCTGGCCCTGGACGTGCAGCACGACCTCCGCCAAGCCGTGTTCGGCGCGGTGCAGCGGCTGGACGGCGGCAAGCAGGACGCGCTGCGCACCGGGCAGGTGGTGTCCCGTTCGATCACCGACCTGCAGCTGGTGCAGGGCCTGTTGATGATGGTTCCGCTGTCGGTGGGCACGGTCGTGTTCGCGGTCATGGCGCTGACCGCGATGCTCTGGCTGTCGCCGCTGCTGACGCTGGTGTCACTGGTGGTCGTGCCCGCGGTGGCGGTGGTGGCGGGCAAGAGCCGGAAGCGGCTGTTCCCGGCCACCTGGTCGGCGCAGCAGAGCGCGGCCGATGTGGCGCAGCGGGTCGAGGAGACCGTCACCGGGGTGCGCGTGGTGAAGGGCTTCGGCCAGGAGGTACGCGAGGTCACCCGGCTGGAGAAGGCGGCGCGCAAGCTGTTCGCGGAACGGATGCGCTCGGCCCACCTGACCGCCAAGCCCGCCGCGACGCTGGTGGCGATGCCCGCGCTCGGCCAGGTGGGGGTGCTCGCGCTCGGCGGGTTCCTGGCGATGAACGGGCAGGTCACGCTGGGCACGTTCCTGGCGTTCGCGGGGTACGTGGCCAACCTGGTCGGGCCGACCCGGCTGCTGGCGGGCCTGCTGGTCAACGCGCAGCTGGCGCGGGCGGGCGTGGAGCGGGTCTACGAGCTGATCGACTCCCAGCCGGACGTGACCGACAAGCCGGACGCGGTCGACGTGCCCGCGGGCCCGGTGGCGGTGGAGCTGGACGCGGTCGGGTTCGGCTACACGCGCAGCGAGCCGGTGCTGGACGGGGTGAGCCTGCGGGTGTCGCCGGGCGAGACGCTGGCGCTGGTCGGCACCGCGGGCTCGGGCAAGTCCACGGTGTCGTTGCTGCTGCCGCGCTTCTACGACGTGCAGACCGGCGCGATCCGGGTGGGCGGGGTGGACATCCGCGACCTCCGGCTCGCCTCACTGCGCGGCGCGGTCGGGGTGGTGTTCGAGGAGGCGTTCCTGTTCTCCGACACCGTGCGCGCCAACATCGCCTACGGCAGACCCGAGGCCACCGCGGCGGACGTGGAGGCGGCGGCGCGGGCGGCCCAGGCGCACGAGTTCATCACCGCCCTGCCACAGGGCTACGACACCGTGGTCGGCGAGCGCGGGCTGACGTTGTCCGGCGGGCAGCGGCAACGCGTGGCGCTGGCGCGCGCGCTGCTGTCGGACCCGCGGGTGCTGGTGCTCGACGACGCGACCTCGGCGGTGGACACGGCCACCGAGTCGGCCATCCACGACACGCTGCGCGAGGTCACCGCCGCGCGCACCACGCTGCTGATCGCGCACCGGCGCTCCACGCTGGCGCTGGCCGACCGGATCGCCGTGCTGGATGGCGGACGGCTGGTCGACGTCGGCACGGACGTGGAGCTGACCATGCGGTGCGCGCTGTACCGGTCGCTGCTGGCCGGGCCGGGCGACGCGATCGAGGACCCGACCAGCCTGGCGGGCGACGACCTGGTGGCGGGCCAGGACGGCGTGACGGCCGCGCTGTGGCCCGCGGCGGAACCCGAGCAGGTCGGCGGGTCCGGCCAGGCGGCCCGGGTCGCGCAGGGGGCGATGGGTCCGGGTGCCGGGCGTGGTGGCCGGATGGGTGGCGGTCCCGACGCGCTGGGTGCGTTGCCGCCCACCGAGGAGCTGTTGGCCGACGTTGCCGCGCTGCCGCCCGCGCGGGAGGTGCCCGATCTGCGCGGCGAGGACCCGACCGCGCCCGATCCGGGGTTCCGGCTGCGCGGGCTGCTGCGGCCTGCCCGGTGGGCGATGGCGGTCGTGCTGGGGCTGGTGATCCTGGACTCGGTCACCTCGGTGGCGCTGCCCGCGCTGTTCCGACAGGGCGTCGACGACGGCGTGCTGACCGGGTCGCATACGGCGCTGGTGGTGGCGACGGTGATCGCGGCGGTGATCGTCGTGGTGATGTGGCTGAACACGGCCATCACCACGGTGTTGACCGCGCGGGTCGGCGAGCGGCTGCTCTACCTGCTGCGCGTGCGCAGCTACGCCCACCTGCAACGGCTGGGGCTGGACTACTACGAGCGCGAGCTGGCCGGGCGGATCATGACCCGGATGACCACGGACGTGGACGCGCTGTCGACGTTCCTGCAGACCGGGCTCACCACGGCGGTCGCCAGCGTGCTCACCGTGCTGGCGGTGACGGTCGCGCTGCTGGTCACCGATGTGTCGCTGGGTCTGGTGGCGCTGGCCGTGCTGCCGGTGCTGATCGTCGCCACGGTGATCTTCCAGCGACTGTCCACGGTGGCGTACGCGGAGGCGCGCGAGCAGGTCAGCGCGGTCAACGCGGACATGCAGGAGAACGTGTCCGGGCTGCGGGTGGCGCAGGCCTACACCCGCGAGGACGTCTCAGCCCGGCGCTTCGCCGAGCGCAGCGACCTCTACCGGCGCACCCGGCTGCGCGCGCAGCGCTACATCGCCACCTACTTCCCGTTCGTGGCCATGTTGTCCGGGCTGGGACAGGCAGCGGTGCTGGTGGTCGGCGCGAACCGGGTGGCCGAGGGCGACCTGAGCCCGGGTGTGCTGCTGGCGTTCCTGCTCTACCTGGGCCTGTTCTTCGCGCCGGTGCAGCAGCTGTCCGGTGTGTTCGACGGCTACCAGCAGGCGCGGGTGGGCCTGAAGCGGATCGGCGAGCTGCTGCGCACGCCCACCTCGGTGCGGCCGCCGGAGCGGCCGGTGCCGGTGCCCGCGCACCTGTCCGGCGAGGTGGAGCTGCGCGATGTCGACTTCACCTACCCGGGCACGGACCGGCCCGCGGTGTCCGGGCTGTCGCTGCGGGTGCGGTCCGGGGAGACGGTGGCGCTGGTGGGCGCGACCGGGGCGGGCAAGTCCACGGTGGTCAAGCTGATCGCCCGGTTCTACGACCCGACCGCGGGCGCCGTGCTGGTCGACGGCGTCGACCTGCGGACCTTCGACCCGTCGGCGTACCGGGGCAGGCTGGGCGTGGTGCCGCAGGAGGCGCACCTGTTCACCGGCGACGTGGCCCGCAACGTCGCCTACGGCGAGCCGGAGGCGCCACCGGCCCGGGTGGAGACCGCGGTGCGGGCGGTGGGCGCGCTGCCCACGGTCGCCGGGCTCACCGGCGGGTTCCGCCACCCGGTCGGCGAGCGCGGGCAGGGCCTGTCCGCCGGGCAGCGCCAGCTCGTCGCGCTGGCGCGGGCCGAGCTGGTCGACCCGGACATCCTGCTGCTGGACGAGGCCACCGCGGCGCTCGACCCGGCCACCGAGGCGGTGGTGCTGCGCGCGAGCGAGCACCTGGCCGGGCAGCGCACCACGTTCGTGGTGGCGCACCGGCTGGCCACCGCGGCCCGCGCCGACCGGATCGTGGTGCTCGACGGCGGCCGGATCGTCGAGGAGGGCACGCACGCCGAGCTGCTCGCCGCCGACGCCCACTACGCCCGGCTGTGGCGGCTGGGCACCATGGACCCCGGCGAGGAGGTGCCCCCGGAACCGGCGCCCGCGCACTGAATCCCCAGCGCTGGCCGGAAATAACCCACTGCGGCGAATTAGCGAAATGGCGGCTATTTCGGCGGGCGAACAATTCGACACCTTTGCCGGTCGGGATATCGACAGGCATCCCGACCAGCCGCAACGGACCGCGCGGGCGATCACCCCCGGGCGGCCGGGGTTTCCCGGGTGCCGGGTGGATCACGCACCGACCCGGTGCGCAATAAACCGTTTGCCCCGGTGACCCCTCGATGATCAAGCGGGCGCGGCCGCCGGGCATGCCCGGCGGACACCCGGGTACCCCATGGTCGGGCCCGACCGTTCGGCGTCCGCTCCGCGAGGTCAGGCGTACGGGAGACGACCATTCGGCGACCGTTCGGCGATCACCCCGCGGGGTGAATTCTCGGCGGGCGAACGGTGTCCCCGGGGCGAACGCACCCCGTTCCGCCCTGGTGCTTAGCGCACCTGATCGGTTCCTCAATCGATCCAGTAACCAGCGGCACACATGACCTCGAACACGGCAGGTTGGTTGAGTCACCAACGTCCTGACCGGGGGACTAACCTGACGGGGAGCGAGTTCAGAACGAGATCGAGATGGATAGAGGCGAGAGCCAGCCGTGTCCAGTAGTCCTGCGTCCCAGTTCGGTGCCAACGAGTGGCTCGTCGAGGAGATGTACGAGCAATTCCTCGCGGACCCGTCGTCGGTAGACCCCGCGTGGCACGACTTCTTCGCGGACTACAAGCCAACACCCCGGGCCGCGACCCAGGGTGCGGCGCAGGCGAAGACCACCGCGACCGCGGGTGACGCCGCCAAGGCCACCGCGGTCAACTCGACGCAGTCGGTGAAGTCTGTGGCTTCCGCGTCGTCCGTGGCTTCCGCGTCGTCGGGGGGAACGGCCACCAAGCCGCCCGCCTCCCCCAACGGCAAGGCGCCCGCGCCGGTGAGCAAGCCGAGCACCACGGCCGCGACCAAGGCCGCCGCGCCCGCGAAGTCCGCCGAGCCGGTCCGGCCCGCGAACAACGCCGCGCCCGCCAAGCCCGCGCAGCCGTCCGGCCCCGGTGGCGAGGAGGCCAAGCCGCTGCGCGGCGCGGCCGCCGCGATCGCCAAGAACATGAACGCCTCGCTGGCGCTGCCGACCGCGACCAGCGTGCGCGCGGTCCCGGCGAAGCTGCTCGCGGACAACCGCATCGTGATCAACAACCACCTGAAGCGGACCCGCGGCGGCAAGGTCTCGTTCACCCACCTCATCGGCTACGCCATGCTCCGGGCGCTTGAGGCGTACCCGAACATGAACCGGCACTACGCCGACATCGACGGCAAGCCGAACGCGGTCACCCCGGAGCACGTGAACCTGGGCCTGGCCATCGACCTGCCCGGCAAGGACGGCAGCCGCACCCTGGTGGTGGCCTCCATCAAGGGCTGCGAGGGGATGTCCTTCCAGCAGTTCTGGCAGGCCTACGAGGACCTGATCCGCAAGGCCCGCGGCGGCGCGCTGACCGCGGACGACTTCGCGGGCACCACCATCTCGCTGACCAACCCGGGCGGTATCGGCACCAACCACTCGGTGCCGAGGCTGCAGCCCAACCAGGGCACCATCCTGGGCGTCGGCGCCATGGAGTTCCCCGCGCCGTTCCAGGGCGCGAGCGAGAAGACGCTGATCGAGATGGGCATCAGCAAGATCATCACGCTGACGTCCACCTACGACCACCGGATCATCCAGGGCGCCGAGTCCGGCGAGTTCCTGCGCGAGATCCACCGCCTGCTGCTCGGCGAGGACGGCTTCTACGACGACATCTTCACCTCGCTGCGGATCCCGTACGAGCCGATCCGCTGGATGGAGGACTTCGCCGAGGGCCCGGTCGACAAGACAGCCCGGGTCATCGGCCTGATCGACGCCTACCGCACCCGCGGCCACCTGATGGCCGACACGGACCCGCTGAACTACCGCCAGCGCAAGCACGAGGACCTCGACGTCCTCTCGCACGGCCTGACGCTGTGGGACCTCGACCGCGAGTTCCCGGTGGGCGGCTTCGCGGGCCGCGAGCGGATGAAGCTGCGCGACGTGCTCGGCGTGCTGCGCGACTCCTACTGCCGCACGGTCGGCGTGGAGTACACCTACATCCTCGACCCGGCGGAGCGCCGCTGGATCCAGGACCGGGTCGAGGTCGTGCACGAGAAGCCCGCGTCCGCGGTGCAGAAGTACGTCCTGTCCAAGCTGAACGCGGCCGAGGCGTTCGAGACGTTCCTGCAGACCAAGTACGTCGGGCAGAAGCGGTTCTCGCTGGAGGGCGGCGAGTCGGTCATCCCGCTGCTGGACACGCTGCTGGACAAGGCCGCCGAGTACGAGCTGGACGAGGTCGTCATCGGCATGCCGCACCGCGGTCGGCTGAACGTGCTGGCCAACATCGTGGGCAAGCCGATCTCGCAGATCTTCCAGGAGTTCGAGGGCAACCTGGACCCGGGCCAGGCGCACGGCTCCGGCGACGTGAAGTACCACCTCGGCGCCGAGGGCAAGTACTTCCGGATGTTCGGCGACGGCGAGACCAAGGTGTCGCTGACCGCGAACCCGTCGCACCTGGAGACCGTGGACCCGGTGCTGGAGGGCATCGTCCGGGCGAAGCAGGACCTGCTGAACAAGGGCGACGCGACCGGCGTCGGCTTCTCGGTGCTGCCGGTCGCGCTGCACGGCGACGCCGCGTTCGCGGGCCAGGGCGTGGTCGCCGAGACGCTGAACCTGTCGCTGCTGCGCGGCTACCGCACCGGCGGCACCGTGCACGTGGTCATCAACAACCAGGTCGGGTTCACCACCGCGCCGGAGCACTCGCGGTCCTCGCAGTACGCGACGGACGTGGCGAAGATGATCCAGGTGCCGGTCTTCCACGTGAACGGCGACGACCCGGAGGCCTGCTACTGGGTGGCGCGGCTGGCCATGGACTACCGGCAGACGTTCAACAAGGACGTCGTGATCGACCTGGTCTGCTACCGCCGCCGCGGCCACAACGAGGGCGACGACCCGTCCATGACCCAGCCGGGCATGTACGACATCATCGACACCAAGCGCAGTGTGCGTAAGGGCTACACCGAGGCGCTCATCGGCCGCGGCGACATCTCGGTCGAGGAGGCGGAGAAGGCGCTGCGCGACTTCTCCAGCCAGCTGGAGCACGTGTTCAACGAGGTGCGGGAGCTGGAGAAGCACCCGATCTCGCCGAGCCCGTCGGTCGAGTCCGAGCAGCAGGTCCCGGTCAAGCTCGCCACCGGCGTCGACCGCTCGGTGCTGGAGCGCATCGCCGACGCGCACACCGGCCTGCCGGACGCGTTCACCGTGCACCCGCGCGTCAAGCCGGTGCTGGAGCGCCGGGAGAAGATGGCCCGCGAGGGCGGCATCGACTGGGCGTTCGGCGAGCTGCTGGCGTTCGGCTCGCTGAACCTGGAGGGCCGCATGGTCCGCCTGGCGGGCCAGGACTCGCGCCGCGGCACCTTCACCCAGCGGCACGCGGCCGTCATCGACCGCAAGACCGGCCGCGAGTACCTGCCGCTGCAGAACCTGTCGGAGGACCAGGGCAAGTTCATGGTCTACGACTCGGCTCTGTCGGAGTACGCGGCGCTGGGCTTCGAGTACGGCTACTCGGTCGCCAACCCGGACGCCCTGGTCCTGTGGGAGGCCCAGTTCGGCGACTTCGTCAACGGCGCCCAGTCGGTCATCGACGAGTACATCTCGTCCAGCGAGGCCAAGTGGGGCCAGGTGTCCGATGTGGTCGTCCTGCTGCCGCACGGCCACGAGGGCCAGGGCCCGGACCACACCTCGGGCCGCATCGAACGCTGGCTGCAGCTGTGCGCCGAGGGTTCGATGACGGTCGCGGTCCCGTCCACCCCGGCGAACTACTTCCACCTCCTGCGCAGGCACGCGCTCGACGGCGTGCAGCGCCCGCTGGTGGTGTTCACCCCGAAGTCCATGCTCCGCAACAAGGCTGCGGTGTCCCCGGTCGAGGACTTCCTCACCGACACCCGCTTCGAGTCCGTCATCGACGACCCGACGAACCCGGACGCCTCGTCGGTGAAGCGCCTGCTGTTCGTGTCGGGCAAGCTGTACTACGAGCTGGCGGCGGAGCGGGACAAGCGTGGCCTGAAGGACACGGCCGTCGTGCGGATCGAGCAGCTGTACCCGGTGCCGCAGCGCAAGATCGGCGCCATCTTCGACCGCTACCCGAACGCCTCGGACGTCCGGTGGGTGCAGGAGGAACCGGCGAACCAGGGGGCGTGGCCGTTCTACGGCTTGGCCCTGCCGGAGCTGTTCGCGGACCGACTGCACCGCATCACCAGGGTGTCGCGCCGCCCGATGTCGGCACCGTCGGCCGGGTCGAGCAAGGTGCACGAGCTGGAACAGCGGTCGCTGATCGAGAAGGCATTCGAGTAGGAGTTCCCGCTACGGGGCCGTCGGAGTTTCTTGCTCCGGCGGCCCTGTTTCCTTGGAGGATCGCCGGTGTACTTCACCGACCGCGGCATCGAAGAACTGGAAGAACGACGCGGCACCGACGAGGTGACCCTGGCCTGGCTGGCCGACCGCATGCGCGCCTTCGTCGACAACAATCCCGAGTTCGAGACCGCTGTCGAACGCCTGGCCACCTTCCTCGCCCGCGACGACGATGACTTCGAGGACTAGCGGTTCGCCGTGACCTGCTGGTTCGGGGGCGGCAGCAGGCTCGGGGCCAGGCCGGTGACGAGCAGGGCGGCCAGGGTCGCGGCGAGGGCGTAGTTCTCCAACGGGGTCAGGTCCCGTTCGCCGGTGGGATACTTGGCGTGGGTGAAGAGGCCGAGGAAGCCGCGCATGGCGGTGATTCCGGCCAAGGTCTGGGCGCCTATCACCGCGACGGCGATGAATGGGGAAGCCGAGGCCAGCACCCGATGTTCGTCGGCAAACGTTGGTAACAGGGGAAAGCCTGCCAGGGCCATCGCGAAGATCAGATAGGCGAAGGCCATTCGCGGGGTGGCGGACAGGTCTCCGCCGGGGGCACCCAGGGTGAGCGGCTCGCGGCGGGCGGCGAGGATGGCGACGGTCATGGTCAGGCCTGCGGTGGCGACCAGGGCTACCGACTGGTCGGCGCCTGCCAACACCAGCCCGTGGGCGCTGATCAGCAGGTATGCCAGTGAGCGACGGGCATCGACCAAGGCAACGGCGACCCATGCGGCGAGCAGGGCGGTGACGGCGCCCAGCCCGGGAGCGGCCACTGTGGACGGTAGGGGCATCGGCGCGCTCAGGTATGCGACCACGACGCTCAAGGGAGCGCGGGCGACGAAGCGCGGAAACCAGCTGTGCAGGGGAAAGACGGCCAGTCGGGCGGCGACAGCCAGCAGGAGGAATACGTCGCCGACCGGGCCGGGGAAGATCTCGCCCAGTCCCAAGAAGACAACAGCGGGAATCTGGTAGAGGACGAACAGCCGGTCCAACCCATCCGGGCGGTCGCGCAGCATCGACCACACCAGGACGATCGAGATCAGCCAGAGGCCGACATCGACGCCGGGAATGCGGATGGCCAGAAGAGCGCACGACACGGCCACGATTCGTAAGGCGCGGGACAGGATTGTCGGGGAGTGGGCGGCCGGGGTCAGGGCTGTGATGAGCAGTCCGGACAGGCATACGGCGATCAACGGGACGGCTGGTTCGCCGGGGATGGCCAGGCTGGATAGGGCCACGGCGACGATTCCGGTGGCCCAGCGGGTTGTGCTGCGGCGGGCCATGCGGGTGTCGGGGGCTCGGCTCGCGGCGAAGGCGGTGGCCTGCCAGGCGATGGCGGCGATGGTGGGGGCGATCATAACGGCGACTTCCAGGAAGTGATGCTGATCCGCCGCGCCACCCGGTCGTCGGTGTCGGCGATGCGGCGGGCAGTGCGGAGCAGGTCGGCGAGGAGGCGGTCGATCAGGAGGGCGTCGACGTAGCCGCGTTCCAGGGCGAACCGGTACAGCCACGCGCGGATGGGCGCGGGGACCAGGCGTTCCCAGTGCCTGCCGGTGGGCGGGAGGGGGCCGCCGATGGCCTGTTCGAGGTGGTGGTGGTCGTGCAGGAGGCTCGGGGAGCGCAGGATCTGGCCGCTGCGCAGGAGGGCGTGCCCGCTCAGGTGGACGAGGGCGAGCATGTCCAAGCCGAGCCCGACCTCCACGAGCACCAGCGCCACCTGGGTCATCGACGCATAGGCGAGAGCGCTCTTGATGTCCGTCTGCACCCGCCCGACCAGCGTCGCGTAGATGGCGGTCACCGCGCCGACGAGCACGACGGCCGGGCCGGTGACACCGTGGCGTAGCAGCAGGTACGGGCCGAGGCTGACCGAGATGGCGCCGTAGCAGATGGCGCTCGACGGGGTCGGGCCCTCCATCGCGCGCGGAAGCCAACCGCCGAGCGGGAACTGGGCGGACTTGCCCATCGCCGCCCACAGCAGCAACAGGCCGACCAGCCACTCCGGCCCGCCTCGGTGGAGGGTGACGACGGCGCCGATGAGGCCGAGGTCGCTGACCCGGTAGGTGACGAACGCCCACAGCCCGTGGGCGACCGGGCCCGGCCGGTGCTGGAAGTAGGCGATGAGCAGCGCCGATGCCAAGCCTGCGAGCTCCCAGCCGACCACGAGCAGGTCCAGCGAGCCTGCGAGCACGATCAGTTCAACGGCGGCCACGAACAATGCGAGCAAGAGGTAGAACCGCCGGTAGCCGGGATCTCGGCGCAAGTAGCGCTGCGAGAACACAGCAATCAGACAGCCGAGGAACGCGGCGAGCACGGCAACGGGCACGGCCACCCAGTCGGCGGTCAGGCTCGACGGGAAGCCGGGAAACCACTCGCCTAATGACACCGTCATCGGGCCGTGCACGAAGCACACGATCGCCAGCCCGATCGCCGACAGCAACGCGCCTGCGAGGGCCGCGACGACCAACACCGACACGGTTTCCTCGGACCGCCCGCGCCGCAACCACAGAGCGAGCCCGAGAACGAAGAAGGCCAGCAGCGGCAACCCGACCGTCATGAGCAATAACGCATTCATCGGGCCTCCGCGAGACGGTTCAGGTTCGGGTTCGCGGTGACGATCGCGGACAGGCGTTCCGGGGAAGCCTCGACGATCAGCAGCAACCGCACCGGTTCCGGCAGCAGCACCAGGGCCTGTTCGACGAGGTAGCCGACCGGCACGCTCATGGCCGCCGCCTGCGGCGCAGCGAGTGCGGGTGCGCGGACACCGGGTCGAGCCCGTCGAGCCCCTCGACGCGCAGGTCCGCACCGGGGAGCTCCTTGCCGAGCTGGTCCAGCCGGGCGAGGAAGGTGTGGTCGACCACCGCCACCTCACGGACGTCCACCACGACCTCGCGCACCCCGGAGCCCGCGCGGGCGATAGCTCGGCGCAATGGCAATAACGCGGGGAACACTGCGGCACCCGGGATCCGGACACGGAGCACGTCGCCATCTCGGAGTACTCGCAGCCGGGGCACGAACGCGGGGACCGGCACGCCGCGCAGCAGGTGCAGCACGATCTTCAGCGCCAGCCCGGCCGCGACGCCGATGAGCAGGTCCGTGGCCAGCGTGACGACCAGCGTGGTGAGGAACAGCGCGAGCTGGTCCCAGCCGATCCGGCCGACGTGCGCGAACTCGCGCGGCGCGGCGAGCCGGAAGCCGGTGTAGACGAGCATGGCGGCCAGCGCGGCCAGCGGGATGGTCTGCACCAGTCCCGGGACCAGCGCCACACAGAGCAGCAGGATCGCGCCGTGGCACACGTTGGACCAGCGGGACCGGGCCCCGGCGTCCAGGTTGGCCTTGCTGCGGACGATCTCGGAGATCATCGGCAGGCCGCCGACCAGCGCGACGGCCAGGTTGCCCGCGCCGATGGCGAACAGGTCGCGGTTGAGGTCGGCGGGCCTGCCGCCGGGGTTCATCGAGTCGACCGCGAGCACGGTGAGGGTGGACTCGATGGTGCCGATGAGCGCGAACATCGCGATGTATTGCACCGAGGTGCCGCTGAAGACCTGCGCGAAATCCGGCAGGGTCACCGCGTCCAGCAATGATCCGGGCAATCGGACCAGGAACTCCGGGCCGAGGTGGAAGTCGGCCGCCGCGAAGTGGTAGTCGTGCGGGCGGTCCAGGTGCAGCCACAGCCCGATCGGCACCGCGACCAGCAGTACGACCAGCGGCGCGGGCACGACCGTGCGCCACCGGGCCCGGATGAACGGCATCCCGAACAGGATGACCAGCGCGGCCGCGCCGATGACCAGGATCAGCGGGTTGGCGTGCGCGACGCTGTGCGGGATCTCGGCGAGCAGGCCGAGCGGGGTCTCCGCGCTCGGTTTCACGCCGAGCACCACGTGCGCCTGCTTGGCGATGATGATCACGCCGATCGCGGCGAGCATGCCGTGCACCACCGACGGCGACATGGCCACGCCGATCCCGGCCGCGCGGACCAGGGCGAACACGATCTGCACCAGCGCGGCGACGGCCCCGGCGGCCAGCGCGCGCCGGTAGCCCGCGACCGCGTCGCCCGCGCCCAGGTCGTGCACGGCGCCGACGGCGATGACGATGAGCCCGGCCGCCGGGCCCTTGATGGTCAGCGGGGCGCCGCCGAGCAGGCCGCCCAGGATGCCGCCGACAATGGCCGTGAGCACGCCTGCGACCGGCGGGAACCCACTGGCCAACGCGATTCCCAGGGACAGTGGCAGGGCGATGAGCGAGACCAGGAATCCGGACCGGAGATCACCGACGGGAAGGCGGCGACGCGGTTCGAGGGCGGCCGGGACCGACCTCGCGATCTGTTCGGACATCGTGAGGCTTCCTTTTTCAGGACGCGACGGGGAACCTGCGCCGTCACTTTCCGACGAGGTTTGCGAAGAAATCGTCAGCGTCCCACCGGCGGGCCGCGGGCCGCCAAGACCGCGCCACCGGATTCCGCGGGAATGGGCGTGGCACCGGAGTCGACCACCGCGTACCAGGTCGCACGGAGCACCGATTCGGTCCCCAGCAACGCCGCTACCTGGCCGTTTACCGGAATGGAGATCGAGACGGCCGCTCCCCGGGAAACCGGGTCGGCATCGGTCCTGATCTGTTCGGCCGGGGTGCAGCGGTGCCCCACCCCGGCCGCGCACGGGGTCGTCGCGAGTCCGGCCGCGGCCAGCAGGGCCACCAGGAACAGCGCGACCGAGCGCATGGCGGACCTCCCCCTGCCGGGAATTCGGTTCCGGAATGGTCGCCCACCATTCCCAGAATGGCGCCGACGACGGCAACCAGGGCCCTACCGATGATCTAGGGCGCGCGGAACAAGCGCAAGAGGAAAGTATTCGCGTTTTCACACGCGGCGAGATTTCCGGCCGCTATGTCCTTTTCACCGAACCGCGCGACCCCCGGCACGGCCTGCCCGGGGGTCGCGCGCCGGTCACCAGGCGTACGCCTCCGGCGCGGGCTTGGCGCCACCCGGCGCGGGCGCCGGGAACAGCTCGTCCAGCTTGGCCAGCGCGTCCGCGTCCAGCTTGATCTCCAACGCGCGCAGCGAGCCGTCCAGCTGTTCCAGGGTGCGCGGGCCGATGATCGGGCCGGTGACCCCGTCCTGGGCCAGCAGCCAGGCCAGGCCGACGTGCGCCGGATCCTCGCCCAGGTCGGCACAGAACTTCTCGAACGCGTCGATCACCTCGCGGTGCTGCTCCAACGCCTCCCCCGACCGGCCGCTCAGGCCGCGCGCCGCGCCGCCCTCGCGCTGCTTGCGCAGCACCCCGCCGAGCAGGCCGCCGTGCAGCGGCGACCACGGGATCACGCCGAGGCCGTAGTGCCGGGCCGCGGGCAGCACCTCCAGCTCGACCCAGCGGGTGAGCAGGTTGTAGATGGACTGCTCGGACACCAGCCCCAGGAAGTGCCGCTCCCGCGCCGCCTCCTGCGCCTGCGCCAGGTGCCAGCCCGCGAAGTTCGACGAACCGAAGTAGAGCACCTTGCCCTGCTGCCGCAGGACGCCGAACGCCTCCCAGATCTCGTCCCACGGCGTGGTCCGGTCGATGTGGTGCATCTGGTAGAGGTCGATGTAATCGGTCTGCAACCGGCGCAGCGACTCGTCCGCGGCCTGGCGGATGTGCAGCGCGGACAGCCGGTTCTGGTTCGGCCAGTCACCCATGCCGCCGTAGAGCTTGGTGGCCAGCACGGTCTTCTCGCGCCTGCCGCCACCCTGCGCGAACCACCGGCCGATGATGTTCTCGGTGATCCCCTCGCCCTGCTGCCAGCCGTAGACGTTGGCGGTGTCGAAGAAGTTGATGCCGTGCTCGTGCGCCCGGTCCATGATCACCTGGCTGTCGGCCTCGGTGGTCTGCGGGCCGAAGTTCATGGTGCCGAGGACCAGCCGGGAAACCGACAGGCCACTGCGGCCGAGGTTGGTGTACTCCATGCGGCCAACCTAACCCCGGACCAACTCCAGCTCCGGGTGAAACGATCGCCGGTGATCACCCGACGGGGCAGGCATGGGCGAAACCTGGATGTGGGCGGTGTTGGTGGTGGCCGCTATCCCGCTGGCACTGGTCGTGGACCGGCATCGCCGTCCGTCGTTCGACCGCCGGTACCAGGCGTTCATTCTGCGGACGCTGCACTTCATCGACCTCAAGGGCCTCCAGACCCTCAGTCACACCGGCCTGGCCTTCGACGCCGTGTACATCGAGCTGAGCCTGGTTCAACGCGCGCCGCACGAGGTAGGCACACACCTGCTCCCTGAGATCCCTCACGACACGCGGGAGCGGTTCCGCATCGAACGGACTCTCGACCGGGATCAACCGAGCCTGTTGGTCGTGCTCGGCGGGCCGGGCAGCGGCAAGACAACCCTGTTGCGGAAGACCGCCCGGGAGATCTGCCAATCCTCTTGGCGCAGGTCCGTACCGATGCTGCTCTACCTGCGCGACCACATCCCCGCGATCACCGAGGGAGCGCCGCTACCTGCCCTGATGCGGGCAAAGCTCGGGCTGCTCGCGCAGCACGAGCCCACCGGGTGGTTCGACCGGCAGCTCGCGGATGGGCGCTGCGTGGTCATGCTCGACGGCTTGGACGAGGTCGCCGCCGCCGATGACCGTGCGCGGGTGTCGGCCTGGGTGGACGAGCAGGTGCGGCAGTACCCAACCAACGACTTCGTGGTGACCTCCCGCCCCCAGGGCTACCACGATGGGCCGATCGAGGGCGCCACAGTGCTCCAGGTGCGGCCGTTCACCACCGGACAGGTGCGGACTTTCGTACACGGCTGGTACCGGGCGTTGATCCAACCCGGAACGGGCGAGTCGGCTGAGGCGGCTCGGGATCTCGCACGTCAGGACGCGGACGACCTGCTGACCCGGCTGGACGCTGCGCCCGCGCTGGGCGATCTGACCGTAAACCCGCTGTTGCTGACCATGATCGCGACCGTTCATCGGTTTCGTGGGGCGCTGCCGGGGTCGCGGGCGGAGCTGTACCGGGAGATTTGCGAGGTCATGCTGTGGCAACGCCAGAAGGCGAAGAACCTACCGGTCGGGCAACGCAGCCGCTACAAGCTGACACTGTTGCGAGCAGCGGCCTTCGAGATGATGTCACGCGGTGTCCGACAGTTGCCGCGCCTGGAGGTGCTGGAACAGTTTACCAAGTTGCTGCGGCGGCTGTCGACGCCATTGAACGCGGAGGACTACCTGCGTGAGACGATGTCGGACGGACTGTTGGTCGAATGGGAGAAGGACGAGTTCGGCTTCGCCCACATGACCTTCCAGGAATACCTGGCCGCCACGCACATCCAGGATCGGGGCTTGGTCGATACCCTCGTCTACGCGGTGGACGACCTGTGGTGGCGCGAGACGACACTCCTGTACACCGCGAACGCGGACGCTGACCCGATCATGATCGCGTGCCTAGCCTCAGGCACTGCCCCGGCCCTCGCGCTCGCCCTGGATTGCCTGACTGAAGGCGTGGAGATGGCCGAAGACCTCCGACTGGACCTGGAGCGACTACTGGAGTCCGTTGTAGACGATTCGTTAGGAGCCGAACGCAGGCCGGTGATCGCTCGTGTCTTGGCTACCCGATTACTGCGCGACACTGTTCCTACAGCCAACGATGTCTCCATGCTATGTGGGCCAGTACCAGCGAACCTATACCGCCTGTACCTCACCGACACTGGACAAACCGAATTAACTGCCGGCCGCGGCAACGAACCCGTAGCAGGCGCCAGCTTCATCAATGCACATGAGTTCTCAAGGTGGCTCACGAAGATCAGCGGTGCCCGAAAACGCTTCCGGTTGCCAACGGAGACCGAGGCCCAACAGGGGCGCCCCAAGTTAGACGGACTTGCGTTGTGGACATCCAGTGGCGATCTCTGGGCATTAGAGAAGCCAGCAGAACCGATCACCGATGTAGACTTGCAAAGACAGATCACCAACGACTTCGTCGCCCAACTATTCCCCTATGTCGAGGGCTGGCAAACTTACAACAGGACCCTCCAGATCGTCGAACGCCGACGCGGGATCCGGGTCCCGCCGATCTGGCCTGACACAGATCATGACTGGTCATCTACACCTGTTTCAAGCCATACCGATCTTGTCCTCTTTCACCGCAGGCCCACCAGTTCGGCACTGGCCCAAGGATCCGTGGGCAGCGTATTGAGCCTGCCACGCAACGCAGGCGAGCGGTGGACGTTCCGCAATCAATGGGGCATGGCTGTCTCTGAGGTCTTCGCTGACCATATCGTCCGCGATCTAAAAGAGGATTTCGTCTCGACTGCGGCGCGCCGCTTTCTCGTTGTGACCGGAGTGGCCGATCTCCATGTAGAGCCGGTCGAAGTAGGAGAACTACCCGGCATGCTGGACCGGCTCTGCACATTTCTGGACGAGAATAGCGGATCGTGGACTTGGTACCAGGTCATGGCTGCTCGACTACGACAACTGGCCACGGGTCCATTCACAGGCGGCCTGGTCGATGCGGAAACCGCAGCCAAGGTGCGACTGCTATCAGTCACACTCGCTAGCGAGCCCATTGTGCGGAACCTACTACAGCGGCAACGCCTACTGTATTTTGCCACTGGAATCACCCTGTTGGAGCGACGCTGGGCGGGCCAACTTCCGCCACGGGAAACGATCGTACTCGCGGTGACACAGTAAGCCCTCAAGGGAGGCGGACCGGGATTCCTGACCGCCAGACTGCCCAGGTCAGCGGGACGCCGGGGCGGTAGGCGAGGTGGGTGACCGAGGGGGCGTCCAGGATCTGGAGATCCGCGCGGGCGCCCACCCGCAGCACACCCACGTCCTCACGGCGAAGGGCTTCCGCACCCCCTCGGGTGGCGGCTCGGATGGCTTCCTCGATGGACAAGCGCATCTGGAGCACGGCCGTGGCCACGCAGAACGCCATCGACGACGTGTACGACGAACCCGGGTTGCAGTTGGTGGCCAGGGCGATCCGAGCACCCGCGTCAAGGAGTGCGCGGGCGTCCGGCAGTGGCTGGCGGGTGGAGAGGTCGCAGGCGGGGAGCAGGGTGGCGACCGTGTCCGAGTTGGCCAGGGCGTCCACATCGGACTCCGTCAGATAGGTGCAGTGGTCGACGCTGGCGGCGTCGAGTTCGACCGCGAGGCGCACGCCGGGGCCGGGGCCGAGTTGGTTGCCGTGGACGCGGAGGCCGAGGCCGTGTTTGGCGGCGGCCTTGAGGATCCGGCGGGACTGGTCCTCGTCGAACGCGCCGGTCTCGCAGAAGACGTCGGCCCAGCGGACCAGGGGGGCGACGGCGTCGAGCATGGGGCCCGCGGCCAGCTCCACGTACTCGTCCGGGTCGGCGCCGGGGGGGACGAGGTGGGCGCCCAGGTAGGTGACCTCGTCGGCGAGCTCGGCGGCGATGCGGGCGGAGCGGACCTCGTCGGCGACGGTCAGGCCGTAGCCGGTCTTGGTCTCCAGACAGGTGGTGCCCTGCGACACCGCCTCCTCGACGTGCTTGCGCAGGACCGCGCGGAGTTCGGCGTCGGTGGCGGCGCGGGTCGCCTCGACCGTGACGGCGATGCCGCCCGCCGTGTACGGCTTGCCCGCCATGCGCGCGCCGAACTCGGCGGTGCGGTCGCCCGCGAAGACCAGGTGGGTGTGGCTGTCGACCCAGCCGGGCAGGCCTGCCCGGCCGCCCGCGTTGACCCGGGTGTCGGCGGCCGGGGCCAGCATGGACGCGCCCACCCAGCCGATCCGGTCGCCGTCGAGGATGACCGCGGCGTCGGTCAGGACGCCCAGCTCCTCGTCGTTGGTCGTCAACTCGCCCAGGTTCGTCACCAACACGCTCACCGCGCCGCCTCCACGACCGCCATCGCCGCCCCGAGCAACCGGCCGACGTCGCCCAGGATGTGCACACCCGCGCGGACGACCTCCCGGCCGCCCACCACCACCGTGTCAATATCGGTAGCCGTCGCGGCGAGCAATACCTGCTCCGGTGTACACCCTGCCGTACGCGGGCTGTCCAGTCGCACGGCGACCAGGTCCGCGGGTGCTCCGACGGCGATCCGACCCGCCTCGGGCCAGCCCAGGGACGCGTGCGCGGTCATTGCCCCGACCAACTCGGCCGGACTGAACCGACCGCGTTGACCGGTGCGTAGTCGTTCGCCATGTTCGAGTGCTCGGGCTTCGAGGAGCATGTCGACCACGGCGTGCTGGTCGCTGCCGAGCGAGATCGGCGAACCGGCGTCGGCGAGCTCGCGGGCCGGGCCGATCCCGTCGGCCAGGTCGGCCTCGGTCGTGGGGCACAGGCAGGCGCCGGTGTGCGACTCGCCGAGCAGGGCGATGTCGTGCGAGGTCAGGTGGGTCGCGTGCACGGCGGTGGTGCGCGGGCCGAGCGCACCCGCGTCGGCGAGGAGCTGGGTGGGGGTGCGGCCATAGGCGGTCAGGCAGGCGTCGTTCTCGGCCGGTTGCTCCGAGAGGTGGACGTGGATCGGACCGTCGAAGGCGGCGACCGTGGCCAGCGCCGCCCTCGGGACGGCCCGGACCGAGTGGATGGCGGCGCCGATTCGGAGATCCGGGGTCGGTGCAAGCCGGGCGACACGCTCGGCCCACACGTGCACGTCTCCGTCGGAGAACCGACGCTGCTCCTCGGAGATCTCCTGACCGATGCCTCCGGCCAGGTAACAGGTGTCGAGCAAGGTCAACCGAATCCCCGCCTCCCGCGCGGCCTGCGCGAGCGCGTGCCCCATCGCGTTGGGATCCCGGTAGCGCGTGCCGTCGGGGGCGTGGTGGACGTAGTGGAACTCGCCGACACAGGTGATCCCGGCCAGCGCCATCTCCGCGTAGACGGCTCGGGCGAGGAGCAGGTAGTTGTCCGGATCCAGGCGGCCTGCCAGGTCGTACATCCGGGTACGCCAAGTCCAGAACGTCCCGCCATCACCGTGGGTACGCCCCCGCAACCCCCGGTGAAAGGCATGCGAGTGCGCGTTGGCGAAACCGGGAAACACGACACCCGGCAGCCTTGTCGCGTCGCCGGGCTCGGACCCGGCGCTCACCTCGGTGAACACACCGTTCTCGACCCGCACGCGGACACCCGAGACCAGACCGTCCGGCAACCACGCCGAAGGACACCAGTAGTCGGTCATCGGGCGAGGGTTTCCAGGGTCCGGGCCAGGGCGGTGACGCCCTCGGCGCAGTCGGTCGGCTCGGCGAACTCGGCCGGGGCGTGGCTGATGCCGGTGGGGTTGCGCACGAACAACATCGCCGTTGGCACGTGCGCGGCGAGGATGCCCGCGTCGTGGCCTGCCCCGGTCGGCAGCGCCGGGACACCGCCCAGGGCCTCCGACAACGAGTCGCGCAGGGTCGGGTCGAAGATGACCGTGTCGCCGTAGGACTCCTCGGTGACCGTGACCGTGCAGCCCTCCTCGGCCGCGGCCGCCTCGGCGAGCGCGGTGATCTCGGCGACGACGGCCCGAGTGCGGGTGTCATCGTCGGCACGGGCATCGAGCCACAGGTCGACGCTGGACGGGATCACGTTGGTACCGCCCGGGTTCGGGATCAGCCTGCCGACCGTGGCGCGGGCGCCGTCCACCGCCGCGGCGGAGCGACGGGCGGCGAGCACGACCTGGGCAGCGGCCACCATCGGATCGCGGCGGTCCACCATCAGCGTGGCACCGGCGTGGTTGCCCTCGCCGGACACGCTGATCCGCCACCGGCCGTGCGCCAGGATCGACCGCGCCACACCCACCGGCGCACCCAGGTCGACCAACCCACGTCCCTGCTCGACATGCAGTTCCACGAACGTGCCGATCCGCCGCAACGCCTCGGCATCAGCCCCCACCCGCGTCGGGTCGAGACCGGCCGAGCGCATCGCGTCCGCCAGCGTCACACCATCCACATCGGACAAGCGCAGCGCGGCGTCCGGCGCGATCGCCCCGGCGAGCAACCGCGACCCCAGACACGCGACCCCGAACCGACCCCCCTCCTCCTCCGCGAAAACAACCACGGCAAACGGCTTACCCGGCCGAAATCCCTTGCCCCGCAACAAGTCCACGGCCGCCAACGCTGATACCACACCAAGTGGCCCATCGAACGCACCCCCGCCGGGCACTGAATCCAGATGGCTCCCGGTGACCACCGCCCCGTCCCCCGGCGGCCCCCACCACGCCCACAGGTTCCCGTTGCGGTCGCACTCCACGTCCAGCCCGCGCGCCCGCGCCTCGGCCGTGAACCACTCGCGCAGCTCCAGCTCGGCGCGGTCGTACCCGTGCCGGGAGAAGCCGCCGCGCCGCGCGTCGGCCCCGATGTCCGCGATGTCGGCCAGGTCGGTCATGAGCGAACCTCCCACTCGATCCGGGTCACGAGCGGGTCATCGGGATCGTGACCCCGCGCTCCGCCGCGACCTCGTCCGCGCGCTCGTACCCCGCGTCCACGTGCCGCAGCACGCCCATCCCCGGGTCGTTGGTCAGCACCCGCTCGATCTTCTGCGCCGCCAGCGGGGTCCCGTCCGCGACGGTGACCTGCCCGGCGTGGATCGACCGTCCGATCCCGACACCGCCACCGTGGTGAATGGACACCCAGCTCGCGCCGGAAGCCGTGTTCACCAAGGCGTTCAGCAACGGCCAGTCCGCGATCGCGTCGGACCCGTCGGCCATCGACTCGGTCTCCCGATAAGGCGAGGCGACCGAGCCGCAGTCCAGGTGGTCACGGCCGATCACGACCGGGGCCGACAGCTCGCCCGAGGCCACCATCTCGTTGAACCGCAACCCCGCCAGGTGCCGCTCCCCGTACCCCAGCCAGCAGATCCGCGCCGGAAGCCCTTGGAACGCGACCCGTTCCCCGGCCATCTTGATCCACCGAGCGAGGGAGTCGTTCTCCGGGAACAGATCCAGGATCGCCCGGTCCGTCGCCGCGATGTCCGCCGGGTCGCCGGACAGGGCCGCCCACCGGAACGGTCCCTTGCCCTCGCAGAACAACGGCCGGATGTACGCGGGCACGAACCCCGGGAAGTCGAACGCCCGCTCGCAGCCGCCCAGCTTCGCCTCGCCCCGGATCGAGTTGCCGTAGTCGAACACCTCGGCGCCCGCGTCCAGGAAGCCGACCATGGCGTCCACGTGCTCGGCCATCGAGTCCCGCGAGCGGTCGGTGAACTCGTCCGGCTTCTTGGCCGCGTAGTCGCCCCAGTCGCCCAGGTCCACGCCGCGCGGCAGGTACGCCAGCGGGTCGTGCGCGGAGGTCTGGTCGGTGACCACGTCCACCTCGACGCCCCGGCGCAGCAGCTCCGGCAGCACCTCGGCGGCGTTCCCGATCACGCCCACCGACAGCGGCCGCCGCTCCCGCTTCGCCGCCTCCACCCGCGCCACCGCGTCGTCCAGGTCGTCCGCGAGCTCGTCCAGGTAGCGGGTCTCCACGCGGCGGCGCGCGCGCACCGGGTCGACCTCCACGCACAGCGCCACGCCGTCGTTCATCGTCACCGCAAGCGGTTGCGCGCCGCCCATGCCGCCCAGCCCCGCGGTCAGCGTGAGCGTGCCGCGCAGCGAGCCACCGAACCGCTTGGCCGCCACCGCCGCGAACGTCTCGTAGGTGCCCTGGAGGATGCCCTGGGTGCCGATGTAGATCCACGACCCGGCGGTCATCTGCCCGTACATGGTCAGCCCGGCCGCCTCCAGCCGCCGAAACTCCGGCCAGGTGGCCCAGTCCCCGACCAGGTTGGAGTTGGCGATCAGCACCCGGGGCGCCCACTCGTGCGTGCGCAGGACCCCGACGGGCTTGCCGGACTGCACCAGCAAGGTCTCATCCTCGCCCAGCGTGGTCAGCTCGCGGGTGATCGCGTCGAAGCTGGCCCAGTTGCGGGCGGCCTTGCCGGTGCCGCCGTAGACCACCAGATCGTCCGGCCGCTCGGCGACCTCGGCGTCCAGGTTGTTGTGGAACATCCGCAGCGCGGCCTCGGTCTGCCAGTTCCGCGCGGTCAGCGTGGTGCCGCGGGCGGCCCGCACCAGTCGGGGGTTGCTCACGAGTTGCCTCCCTTGACGGCACCCAGCAGGGCGCCGGAACGGATGAGTTCTTCGGCGGCGGCGATCTCCGGCGCGAGGTGCCGGTCCGGTCCTGGACCGGGCACGTGCGCGCGCAGCGCGGCCACCGCGGCCCCCGTCGCCGGTCCGGGTTCCAGCGGTGCTCGCAGGTCCAGCGCGCGGGCGGCGGTCAGCAGCTCGACCGCCAGCACGGTGGTAAGCCCGTCGACCGCGGTGCGCAGCTTGCGCGCGGCCGACCAGCCCAGCGAGACATGATCCTCCTGCATGGCCGAGCTGGGAATGGAGTCCACCGAGGCGGGCACGGCCAGCCGCTTCAGCTCGGCCACCACGGCGGCCTGGGTGTACTGGGCGATCATGTGCCCGGAGTCCACGCCCGGGTCGTGCGCGAGGAACGGCGGCAGCCCGTGCGAGCGGGCCACGTCCAGCATCCGGTCGGTGCGCCGCTCGGCCATGCTCGCCACGTCGGCGACCGGGATCGCCAGGAAGTCCAGCACGTAGGCGATGGGCGCGCCGTGGAAGTTGCCGTTGGACTCGACCCGGCCGTCGGCCAGCACGACCGGGTTGTCCACGGCGGCGGCGAGCTCCCGGTCGGCGACGGTCTCCGCGTGCGTGAGCGTGTCCCGCGCGGCGCCGTGCACCTGGGGCGCGCACCGCAGCGAGTACGCGTCCTGCACCCGGGTGCAGTCCGGGCCGCGGTGGCTGGCGACGATCGGGGAGTCCGCCAGGAACCCGGCGATCCGCGCGGCCGACTCGGCCTGTCCGGGGTGCGGGCGCAGCGCCTGGAGGTCGGCGGCGAACACGCGGTCGGTGCCCAGCAGCGCCTCGACGCTCATCGCGGCGGTCAGGTCCGCGACGTCGAGCAGGTGCCGCAGGTCGCGCAGGGCCAGCACGAGCATGCCGAGCATGCCGTCGGTCCCGTTGATCAGCGCGAGACCTTCCTTCTCGGCCAGCACCACCGGCTCGATCCCGGCCGCGGCCAACGCATCGGCCGCGGGCCCGCGCACCCCGTCGACGTGCACCTCGCCCTCGCCCATCAGGGCAAGCGCGACGGCGGAGAGCGGGGCCAGGTCGCCGGAACAGCCCAGCGAACCGTACTCGTGCACCACCGGCAGGATGCCCGCGTTCAGCATCCCGGCCATCGCCTCCACAGTGGACTGACGGACGCCGGTGTGCCCGGTGGCCAGGGTGCGCAGCCGCAGCAGCATCAGCGCGCGCACCACCTCCGGCTCCACCTCGCGCCCCGACCCGGCCGCGTGCGAGCGGATCAGCGAGCGCTGCAACGCCGTGCGCCGGTCCGGTGGGATGTGCCGCACGGCCAGCGCGCCGAACCCGGTGGACACGCCGTAGGTCGGCTCGACCGCCTCGGCCAGCTTGTCGATGTGCGCCCGGGTCGCCGCCACGCCGCGCAGGGCCTCGGCGGTGACCACGACCGGGGCGCCGCCGCGGGCGACCGCGACCACCCCGGCCCTGGTCAGCGGGCCGCCGTCGAGGGGTACTGGTTCCATGCCCCCATCTCAACCCGATCCAGGGCCGGGCACGACCCGGGATCGGCGGAGAGTGTCTGGTATCCCAGACTCGGGCACCCTGGACGCAGGCCACCCGGACCCAGGCCGCCCCCGACCGGTGGTGTCCCGGACTCAGGGGCCGGTCGCCCAGGGCACCGGGGTCGCGCCGATCCGGACCGACGCGAGCACCCGGGTGATCCGAGCCAGCCGCTCCTCCTGGGTGCCGCTGTCGCCGTCGGTCGAGAGCGCCACGTCGAGCCAGCCCTGTTCGCTCCACAGCCACAGGTTGTCGTCCCGGCCGCCGGGCTGCACCGGGATGTAGATCGCCTGCCTGCCGAGCACGGACTCCTCGCGGCCCCGCGCCCGGTCCTCCTGGTTCGGCCCCTTGCCGGACAAGGTCACCTGCACGAACCCGTAGCCGTCGGTGTCGCCGGTGACGAAGTAGTCGGCGCCTGCCACGGCCGCCCGCACCCCGTGCGTCCTTGGCCGGAACCCGCTGCCCGGATCGAGCTCGGCGGCCACCGCGAGGGTCTCGCCCTGGACCGGCGCCACCGAGTCGGCGAACCGCACGACCTGCTCGACGGTCCGGTCGACATCGCTGGTCAGCTGCTGCGCGGTCACCTGGAACCTGGCGGACCCGGCGGACCAGACGGCCTGCACGGTGTTCTCCGGGTCATGCGCCACCGTCAGGGTGCCTGCCTGCCCGGCGATGGTGACCGCCCGGTTGTCCGGGAGGGTGCCGAGGTTGCGGTAGGAGGTTGTGTCGCCGTCGGTGCCGAACACGGTCAGGCTGATCATGGGCTTGGTGTCCGGCATACCCGTCGCGGACCACGTCCGGCTGACGGTCTGCCCGGTCACCGTGGCCCACCGCTGGGCCTCGCGGAAGCCCGTGGGCAGCCAGGACGGGCCGAACGCGATCGGCACCACCACGGCGGGCGGCGGCGCGAACAGCGGCGGCCCGGCCGGAGTGGTGTCCGGGTCGGCCGTCCGGCGCAGCACGATCACACTCGCCAACGCGCCCAGCACCAGCGCCGCGGCCACCACGGCGATCAGCGACCGCCTGCGGGTGGGCCCGCGCCGAGCAGGCTGGACGGCGGAAAGGTCGTGCACCACGGCACCGTCCGCGATCTCCAGGACGTCCTCGGCGAGCACGCGCGGGCCCGCGCCCAGCACGACGGCCACCGTGTGCGCCGGGTCGGGCGCGGCCGCGGCGTGCCGGGCGACGGCGTCGCGGACGAGCAGTTCCAGGTCGTCGTTCACAGCGCCTCCTTGGCGGTGCGGCCCATGCGGGCGTCGTCGCGGAGCGTGGCCATCGCGCGGGAGAGATGGCTGCGCGCGGTCGCCTCGGCGCAGCCCAGCTCGTCCGCGATCTCGGCGAACGAGCGGGAGGCGTAAAAGCGCAGCACGACGGCGGCCCGCTGCTTGCGCGGCAGCCGGGCGATGCCCGCGAACACCGCGTCCCGCTCGTCCACCGCCTCGGTCGGGTCGGCCACCGGCGGGCTGTACGCGGCCATGCGCTCGTGCGAGGCCAGCACGTCGGTGCGGGCCCGCCGCCGGTTCCAGGACAGGAACTCGTTGGTGACCATCCGGTTGACGTAGCCCTCGGGCGAGTCCATCCCCGAGATCCGCGACCACCTCTGCTGCGCGCGCAGCAAGACGTCCTGCACGATGTCCTGCGCCTGGTACGGATCACAGGTCAACGCGGTGGCGTAACGCAGCAGCACCCCCGTGCGGGCGCGCACGAAGTCCTCGAAGCTCTCCGGCATCGGTCCCCCTTTCCGCACAGATAACGCGGTGGGGGCACGGGTTGTGGCAGCGACCCCTCAGCCGCTCAACCACGGCAGGTCAGGCAGCGGCCGCGCGAGCATCCGGCCCGCGATGCCGATCAGCCGGGGCGAGCCGACGAGGGTCGTCTCGAATGTGGCGTGCTGCAGTACCAGCCAGCGCCCGGACACCGGCCACGCGACCTCCTCCCGGCTGTTCGGGCCGTCGTTCGTCACGCGGTAGTGGAAGTAGCCGATCTGCTGCCAGCCGGGGACCAGGTCCGCGGGCTGGTCCACCTGGTACCCCACGAACACGCGCTCGGAGCCCACCCCGTCGAGGCTGGCCGTCACGGTCAGGTAGGGCTTGGCGTGCGTGTCCCGGAAGATGGACACCTCGCCGGTCGGGGACAGTTCCGTCGGCAGCCCGACCGCGGCGAACACCTCCACGTCATCAGGCCGGGTATCGCGGAACTGGATCGATCGGGCCACTCGGAGCATGTTGGTCCGGGTATCGGGCAGGAACTGCGCGGTGACCTCGTACACCGGGTAGTTGCTCGCACCGCGCCAACGCATCCGGGTCAGCTGCCCGTTGAGATCGGTGGCGAACCAGACCCGGGAACCGCCCACGAGGTCGTACTGGCCGCCCTCCTGAAACGCGGGCGGGTCGGACTTCCGCTCCGCGTCGGGGCGGTCGAGGTAGTCGGACTGCCGCACCGCGAAGGTGACCCGGGTGGGCCCCTTGGGCATCGACCACACGCGGGTGAGCGACCCGTCGACGGCCGCGTAGCGCTCGGTCTCCACCATCCCGGACGGCAGCCAGCCGGGATCACCCCAGGTCGGGGCGAAGTTGGTCACCGGCGTCCGCACCGGGGCCGGGGGCAGCACGGTCAGCAGCGGGGTGGACGTCGCCACCGGCACGGCCGGGCCGACCGTGCCGCTGGGCGTGCCGTTGGGCAGGCACTCGACCACCACCACCGCGGCCGTCGTCGCGATCGCGGCCATCAGGGCGATCGGCGGCCAGCGCCACCGCTTCCGCGGCCGCGCCAACGCCGCCCGCACCCGCGCCTGACCGGGCGCCCGGTCCGCCGCTTGCCGGAGCGCGTCCCGGAGGAGGTCCTCGAACTCGTCGGTGCTCACCGCGCCTCCCCTCGACATCCCGCTCGACTCCGTTCCGCTTCCAGTTCCAGGCGCAGCCGGTCCACCGCGCGCGAGATGTGGCTGCGCACCGTGCCTTCCGCGCATCCCAGCTCGTCGGCGATCTCCGCGTCGGATCTGTCGTCGTAGTAGCGAAGCACCACGGCAGCCCGTTGCTTGCGCGGTAATCGGGCGATCCCGGCCAGCAGCACCGCCCGGTCGTCCACCCACTCGGTCTCGTCCGGCCCCGGCGCGGCCAGCTCGACCAGGTCCCCGTGCGCCACCGACACGTCCCGCGACGACCGGCGCCGCCGCCAGGACAGGAACTCGTTGGTCACCATCCGCTTCACGTACGCGCCCGGCAGGTCGAGCCCGCCGATCCGCGACCACCGCTGCTGGGCGCGCAGCAGCACCTCCTGCACGATGTCCTCCGCCTGGTGCGGATCGCAGGTCAGCGTGGTGGCGTAGCGCAGCAGCGCGTCCAGCCGGTCGGACAGGAACTCGTCGAACGTCAAGGCCACCCCTGTCCACCCGATCCGCGCGTCGCAGGCGGGTGCCCCCAGAGCCACCCGCCGACGACCCGAGCGTCGAGACCCCCAGAGACCCGACGCGTCACCCCATCAACGCGATGACACCCACGGTTTGTTGAGTCCCTACGCTGCGACATATGGGTGACAGCAGCGACATCCCCGCGCTCCGCCGCGGCCTGTCGGTCCTGCGCCTCCTCGCGAGCAAGGCAGGCCCGGTCGCCGCCGCCGCGATCGCCCGCGAACTGTCCCTGCCCAGGTCGACGGTGTACCACCTGCTGTCCGAACTGGCCGAGGCCGGTTTCGTGACCCACCTCCCCGAGGACCGGCGCTACGCCCTGGGCGTCGCCGCGTTCGAACTCGGCTCGGCCTACCTCCGGCACGACCCCCTGGAACGCCTGGCCCGCCCGATCCTGGCGCGCCTGATCCAACGAACCGGACATACGGCACATCTGGGCGTGCTGCACGGCCGCGAGGCGCTGTACCTACTGCGAGAACACCCCGCGCACGCCCACACGGTGGTGACGGACGTGGGTGTCCGCCTACCCGCCCACCTACCCGCCTCCGGCCGCGCAATGCTGGCCCGGCTGCCCGCGGCGCAGGTCCGCGCCCTGTTCCCGAACCGAGACTCGTTCGTCGACCGAACCGGCCGCGGTCCGACTCACCTACCTGCGCTCCGCCGGCTGTTGACCGAGGAGAAACGGCGCGGGTGGGCGGTGGAGGACGGGTATGTGACGCCCGGCTTCGCGTCCGTGGCGGCGGTGGTGGTGGATCACTCGGGACATCCGGTCGCCGCCATCAGCACGACCTTCCGCCACGCGTGCGAGGACGAATGCGGCGAACAATGGCCTGGCCTGGCCGAGGAAACCCGCCACGCCGCCACCGAGCTAACCGCCCGAATCGGCCCTCGCGCGACCCCCTGACCAGCCCAAACACCCCGCTGGCCGCTTGCTCGCCCGCCCCCAGGCCCCCAAACGACGCCCCCACCCACCCGGGGGCAACCCGCCCAATACGAGGAACCCTAGGCGATCATGAAGGATGTCAATATCCCCCGACCGTGAGCTGTGGACAGGTCAACAGACCTGTGGACAACTCGCCAGACCAACACCCCACCTACCGCGAAGCGATCGCGGCAGTCACCGCCCCGGTCAGTGTGATCAAGTCGGCCGCCGCCAGTTCGATCTCCAACCCGCGCCGCCCACCCGAGCAGAACATCGTCGGCAGCTCCCCCGCCGAGGCGTCGATCACAGTCCGCAGCCGCTTCCGCTGCCCCAGCGGCGAGATCCCCCCGGCCACATACCCGGTAGTCCGCTCGGCGACCGACACCTCCGCCATCTTCGCCCGTTTCCCGCCCACCGCCGCCGCCAGCGCCTTCAGGTCCAGTTGCGCGTCCACCGGCACCACTCCGACCGTCAACACCCCGTCGACCTCGGCCAACAGTGTTTTGAACACCCGCGCGGCAGGCACCCCCAACGCCTCGGCGGCCTCCAGGCCGTAGGCCGCGCGCGGGTCGTGCGAGTACGTGTGCACCTTGTGGTCGATCTTGCGCTTGACCAGCAGCGCGGTCGCCGGTGTGCCCTGTCCTGCCACGCGGTCAGCGTAGGGGAATGCGGTCGGGGTCTCCCGTGTTGACCGGGGTGTGCTCGTCCAGCAGACACTTCCGCCGCGGGGCCTTCGTCGTGGTGCCCGCGTAAGCTCGGTGGCGCCGTATGCGCGCCCGACCCAGGGTGCGCCAGCACCCGAAGGGAGTGCGGTGCCCCGCACCGAGACCGAGGCGCCCAACGAGTCGGCCGCCTCGCGCGCGGCCCGGTTCGAGCGCGATGCCATGCCGATGCTCGACCAGCTGTACTCGGCGGCGTTGCGGATGACGCGCAACCCGGCCGATGCCGAGGACCTGGTCCAGGAGACGTACCTGAAGGCGTTCGCCGCGTTCGCGTCGTTCTCCGCCGGGACGAACCTCAAGGCCTGGCTGTACCGCATCCTGACCAACACCTACATCAACGGGTACCGCAAGCGGCAGCGGCAGCCGGTGCAGGCGCCGACCGACGAGATCACCGACTGGCAGCTGGCGAAGGCGGAGAGCCACACCTCCACCGGGCTGCGCTCGGCCGAGGCGGACGCCATGGACCTGCTGCCGGACGACGACGTCAAGCACGCGCTGCAGCAGCTGCCGGAGGAGTTCCGGCTCGCGGTGTACCTCGCCGATGTCGAGGGTTTCGCCTACAAGGAGATCGCCGAGATCATGGGCACGCCGATCGGCACCGTGATGTCCCGCCTGCACCGGGGCAGGCGCCAGCTGCGCGAGCTACTCGCCGACGTCGCCCGCGAGCGCGGTTTCGTGCGGGCGGTGAGCGAGTCGTGACCTGCGAGGACGGACACGAGACGGACTGCTCCGACGTACTGGCCGAGGTGTGGATGTTCCTCGACCGGGAATGCGACGTGGTGCGCCGGGAGACCCTGCAGCGGCACCTCGACGAGTGCAGTCCCTGTCTGGAGCAGTACGGGCTGGAGGAGCACCTGAAGGTGCTGCTGGCCCGCAAGTGCGGCGGCGACCTGGCCCCGGACGAGCTGCGTGACCGGCTGCGCGCCACCATCCGGCGGACCGTCATCCAGCACGCGGGCGGGGAGCTGGACATCACCCAGACCGAGGTCACGGCCCGCGGCGAGAACGCCAGGGTCGAGATCACCCGGACCGCGGTCGAGCGACGCGAGGACTGAGCCCGCTCGCGGCGCCGACCGCT
The DNA here is from genome assembly GCF_000374445.1 of Actinokineospora enzanensis DSM 44649. Lineage (GTDB taxonomy): Bacteria > Actinomycetota > Actinomycetes > Mycobacteriales > Pseudonocardiaceae > Actinokineospora > Actinokineospora enzanensis. The sequence goes on from NZ_KB894409.1 coordinate 56,466, forward strand.
CCGGCACGAGAAGGCCCCGGCACCATCCTGGTGTCGGGGCCTTCGCACGCACGGAGCCTGCGCTCAGGCGTTGGGGCGCTTGCCGTGGTTCGCGCCGCCCTTCTTGCGGTCGCGGCGCTTGCGGGCGCGCTTCGACATCGGTGCCTCCCTAGTGAACGTGTGAGCGCTTGAGTGGACGATTCTGCCACGTCCGGCTGCCCTGCCCCGCCAGGGCCGCCGGAGTGCGCGGGGCCGTCGTAGAGTGAGCGCGGAGTAACCACCGCATCCCAGTGGAGTCGCGTGTCCACGCTCTCTGACCTGCTCGCCGAGCACACCGGCCTGTCCGGCGGCGCCGTCGACCACCTGCAGACCGTGGTCGCCGAGTGGCAGCTGCTGTCCGACCTGTCCTTCGCCGACTTCCTGCTGTGGGTGCCGGAGACCACCGGGGTGGATGGCGCGCCGCTGCCCGCCGGGGCCGAGCGGCGCTACATCTGCGTGGCCCAGGCCCGGCCGACCACCGGGCCGACCGCGCACCCGGAGGACGTGGTGGCCAGCCACACCACCGCCGCCGAGCACCCGCAGCTGCGCCGGGCGATCGGCGAGCGGCGGATCTGCCGGGAGGAGGACCCGCGCTGGTACCTCGGAGTGCCGGTGCGGCGGGAGGCGATCCCGGTCAGCTTCGGCGGGGAGATCGTGGCGGTGCTGTCCCGGGAGACGAACCTGGCCGTGCCGCGGGTGCCCAGCGCGCTGGAGATCGCGTACCTGGGGATCGCGGGCGACCTGTGCCAGATGGTGGCCGACGGGACGTTCCCCACCACCGAGCCGTCCCCGGACGTGCACACCAGCCCGCGCGTCGGCGACGGGCTGATCCGGTTGGACACCGCGGGCGCGGTCGTGTTCGCCAGCCCGAACGCGCTGTCCGCCTACCACCGGATGGGGCACGCGTCCGATCTGGTGGGGGTGCGGCTGGCGCCGCTGACCCGGTCGCTGATCGCGGACCCGTTCGACGCGACCGAGGTGGCGCAGCGGATCGTGGCCGCGCTCGACGGCCAGCCGGGGATGCGCACCGAGGCCGAGTCGCGACGCGGGGCGGCGGTGCTGTTCCGCGCGCTGCCGCTGCGGCCGGGCGGCAAGGCGGCGGGGGCGCTGGTGCTGTGCCGGGACGTCACCGAGGTGCGCCGCCGGGACCGGGCGCTGCTGTCCAAGGACGCGACGATCCGGGAGATCCACCACCGGGTCAAGAACAACCTGCAGACCGTGGCGGCGTTGCTGCGCCTGCAATCCCGGCGCACCAGCAGCCCGGAGGCCAAGGAGGCGCTGGCCGAGTCGGTGCGCCGGGTGGCCGCGATCGCCATGGTGCACGAGACGCTGTCGACCTCTGTGGACGAACGGGTCGACCTGGATGCCTTGGTGGACAAGGTGATCCCGGTGGTCGGTGATGTCGCGGTCGCGGAGAGCCACGTGAAGGTGCGCAAGAGCGGGCAGTTCGGGGTGGTGGCCGCGGAGACCGCCACGCCGTTGGTCATGGTGCTCACCGAGCTGATCCAGAACGCGGTCGAGCACGCCTTCCCGCCGGGCAGCTCGGGCGAGGTGGTGGTGTCGGCGACCCGCTCGGCCCGCTGGCTGGACGTGGTGGTGGCCGACGACGGGCGCGGCCTGCCGCCCGGGTTCTCACTCGAACGGACCAATGGGTTGGGACTGCAGATCGTGCGCACCCTGGTGGAGTCGGAACTGCGCGGCACGCTGTCGCTGCGCCGCCGGGAACAGAACGGTACCGAGGCCGTCCTACGGGTACCGCTTTCGCACCGGCGCTGATTGCCGGAATTCGCCAATCGTGCCGGAACCTCTTGGCAATTCCTTTGCCGTCGAGGTACGGGACTAACTGTGAGTTTCGAGTGAAATCGATTCGGATCGACATCCGTCACAGAAAGAACAGCCCCCGCTCACACATTGTGCAAGCGGGGGCTGTCCGGGTCTTGCGGGCTTTAGGCGTTGCTACGGGCCCTGGTGCGAGCGTTGCGGCGCTTCAGCGCGCGGCGCTCGTCCTCACTCATACCGCCCCAAACGCCAGCGTCCTGGCCGCTTTCGAGCGCCCATGACAGGCAGTTGGCAGCGACGGGGCAACGGTGGCAAACGGCCTTCGCCTCGGAGACCTGCAGGATCGCCGGACCACTCGTTCCCACGGGGAAGAACAGCTCCGGGTCCTCGTCACGGCAGGCCGCGCGGTGGCGCCAGTCCATTTCTACTTGCTCCTCGCTCGGGCGCGGGTAGGCGCGCCACTAGTCGTCAGTCCGGTCGTCGGGGTGCTTGTGAATGCTTTCACGAACTGGGGAGATGTCAAGGGTTCTTCTCCACCCGGTGAGTGAACTCACCCGAAAGTGACAGGTCAGCGGCCTGCGAGTGCGGAGCGCAACGATTTGATCACGGCCGTCCCGGGTCGATGTCGCCCCGCCGAGCGCGGTGTCCTCACCCGGTCGGCGGGCCCGTGAGCGGTCCGTGGAGATCGACTACGGCTGTCGATCTTCCAGTCGATCACCCTTGATCGACAACAAGATCCGTACCGGGCGCCGGGAACGGGGTGCCCGGCACCCGGTATGGGCAAACCGGCATGGGCGGTTCGAGCGAGGTCCACCGACCGGGGGCGAATGGTCTAGACCGCGACGGTGAGAGCTCCCGGAACCGCCGTGAACTCGACCCGGGTGCGCTCGCCGATGAGGTCGCCGTCGCACTGCAGGCGGACCGGCTCCGGGGCCGTGACCAGGATCTTCGCCACGTCGTCGTGCCGCACGAGGTGCTTGCCGCCGCGCACGCCCTGCTCGCTGAGCGCCTGCCGGATGTAACGGAGCACCGTGGTCGAGCGCATCGTGCGCAGGCCGAACAGGCCCAGGCCGGTGTCGAAGCCGCAGTCGGGATTGAGGTGGATCGGGCGGGCACCCAGATAGGTCCACGGGTCCGTGTTGGACACGAACGCCAAGCGCAGCCCGGTGATCGGCTCCGCACCGGGCAGCTGGACTGTCATATCCGGACGGTGACGGCCCGGTCGCAGGTACCGCGCCAACGCCGACCGCGCGTACAGGCCCGGCCCGGTTCGCTTGCCGCGCCTGCGATCCACGTCCGCGACCACATCGGCGTCCCAGCCCATGCCCGCGTTGAAGGTGAACCAACGATGCGCCGCGTCGTCGCTCGTGGACGCTCCGAAGTCGACCCGGCCAAGGCCGACCCGACGGCCGCGCCCCTCCTCGATCGCGCGCAGCAGCACGTGCGTGGCCTCGACCGGGTTGCGCGGCAGGCCGAGCGCCCGCGCGAACACATTGGCCGAACCACCCGGCACCACGCCCAGCATCGGCGTCACCGCGGACGGGCCCGCCGCCAGCAGGCCGTTGACCACCTCGTTGACCGTGCCGTCGCCGCCGTGCGCGACCACCAGGTCGGCGCCCTCCTCCGCGGCGGCCGCGGCCGCGATCAGGGCGTGACCGCGGTAGTCGGTCTCCACCACGTCGAGCTTGACCTGGCTGGCCAGGGCGTGCGCCAGCACGTCCCGCCCGGCGGGGGTGGTGGCGGTCGCCTGCGGGTTCACCACGAGGACAGCGCGCATCACCCGAGGGTAAGCCGGCCCGAGCGGTGCTCCCGACCACCGAACGCGCGATCGGTGCCCGGCCGGTCGTGACAGTGGCCACAGGCCGAGGCCTGGTCGGGGGGCTGGTCCGGCTCCCTTCGTCGCACCGGCCGCGGTACGACGAGTGCACCCAGACGACCGTCTGTCTCATCGCTCCGCGAGGAACTGATACCGCCGATACTGCCCTGCCCGGTCGCCGGACACGACCGGCCGTCCGGGTGGCATACGATCGGCGGTGTGCACGCACGGTCATCGTGCGCTAGCCGCCGACCCGGAAAGGTCACTGTGCGACTCCCCTCCACCACCCCCCGCACCGTGCTGACCGCGGGCGCCCTGGTCGGCCTGCAGGGCCTGGCCGCGTTGACGTTCATGGTGTTGCTGCTGGTCCGCGGCCTGTTCGGACAGTCGGAGCTGGGCACCAACGTGTTCGGCGAGGCCGCCTACTTCGCGGTGCTGACGGCGGGTGTGCTCGCCTGCTCGATCGGGTTGGTGCTCGGCAAGCACTGGGCGCGCGGCCCGTCGATCGCCTTGCAGCTACTCCTCCTGGGCGTTGCCTGGTACGCGATCGGCCCATCGGGCAGGCCCGAATACGGGATCCCGGTGGGCGTGCTGTGCCTGGCGGTGTTGGTGTTGTTGCTGAACGGCCGCACCACCGAGTGGGCGCACGGCCGCGACGAGGACGACGCCGAATGACCTCGACCCGCCTGGCCGGTTCGGCCGACTGGCCCCGGATCTGGCCGCTGTGGCAGCGGGTCGTGTCGGCGGGCGAGACCTACATGTGGTCTCCGGACACGGACCGCGACACCGCTGAACGGCTCTGGATGGCGGGCGAGGTGTTCGTCGTGGAGATCGACGGTCAGGTCGTCGCCACCGCCCTGCTGAAGCCGAACCAGCCCGGCCTGGGCGACCACATCGCCAACGCGGGTTTCATGGTCGACCCGGACCACGCCGGGCGCGGCATCGGCCGGGCGCTGGCCGAGACGGTGCTCGCGCACGCGCGGGCCGCGGGCTACCTGGCGATGCAGTTCAACGCGGTCATCTCGACGAACACCGGCGCGGTGAAGCTGTGGCGGTCGCTTGGCTTCGAGATCGTGGCGACGATCCCGGCGGCGTTCCGGCACCCGACCCGCGGCCGGGTGCCGATCCACATCATGTACCAGCGGCTTTGAGCGCGTCGTCGGTGAGCCGGTAGACGGTCCACTCGTCCTGCGGCAGCGCGCCGAGCGCGCGGTAGAAGCCGATCGCGGGCTCGTTCCAGTCCAGCACGGACCACTCCAGCCGCTGGTAGCCCTGCCGCACGCACTCCTCGGCGAGCGCGGTCAGCAGCGCCTTGCCGAGCCCGGAGCCGCGCTGGTCGGGGTGCACGAACAGGTCTTCGAGGTAGATGCCGTGCGTGCCGCGCCAGGTGGAGTAGCTGAGGAACCACAGCGCGCAGCCGACCACCCGGCCGTCGACCTCGGCGACGTGCCCGAACAGCGCGGGACTCGGTCCGAACAGGGCGGACCGCAGCTGCTCGGCCGTGATGTGGCACTCGTGCCGCGCGCGCTCGTACTCGGCAAGGTCGTAGACGAGCGCGACTATGGCGTCCACATCGGACTCTTCGGCGCGGCGCACACGGGGGTCGGGCAAGGGTTTCTCCTTCACACCACGTTGAGACGAACGATCTGCCGAGCGTCTCGCTCGCACCCGAGTACCCCGATGCCACCTGGGTCGAGTCCGAAGTGGACGCCGAAGTCGGCGGTCCGGCCGATCCAGGCGGCGGCGAGCACCCGGCTGAAGTGACCATGCCCGACCAGGATGACGTCCAGGTCGCCGATCTTGTCGATCAGGTTACGGGCCCGCACGGTGACCTCGTGCGCGGACTCCCCGCCCGGGCACGGGTGCGTCCACACTGTCCAGTCGGGCACCTGCTCGCGGATCTGGGGCGTGGTCAGACCCTCGTAGGCGCCGTAGTCCCACTCGGCGAGATCGTCGGTGACCTCGTCGACGACGAGCCCGGCCAGTTCGGCGGTCCGAAGTGCCCGGACGCGCGGACTGGACCACACCCGCGGCGTGCCAGCGACCAGGCGGGTGAGCGTGTCACCCGCCTGGTACGCCTTGCGTTCACCCTCCGGTGTCAAGGGGATGTCCGTGCGCCCGGTGTGCCGACCGCTCTCCGACCATTCGGTTGTCCCGTGCCGCAGCAGGTAGACGGTCATACCCCGATATTAGGCGAACGGCCCGTCGTAGAGCAGGTTGTCGGCCGCGTCGTACACCTTGCAGCGGACCTTGCCGTCCGACTCCTCCGGCAACAACGCGACGAAGGTTCCCCGCGCCGTGTCGGCTTGGACGGTCTCGCCGTCGGGCATGATCAGCTCGGTCCTGGCGGCGTTCGGCGGGACGACTCCGGCCATCACGGGCCGACCCGCGAGCGACGGCATGATCCCGAGGAGGGCGGGTTTGGTGACGGGCGCTGTGGTCAGATAACTACCGAAGCCTGCCCGTACCTTCTGGTTCACGCACACACTGACACCTGCGTCGTTGACCGCGAACACGATCCGCTGCCCATCCGCCTCGACTGCGGCCCCCGGCGACCAAGTCCCCTCATCGACGATCACGGTAAAGTCCCGGGCGGCGCGGATGCAGTCCCGCAACTTGCCTTCATCGGCATCGGGGAGGGTTCTCGTGGACACCGCCGGGTCGGCGGGTTTCGGCAGGGGGAGGAACGTGCCGTCCGGCGCCTGCACGCGGACTTTGCCCGTGAGGCCCGGGAGAAACACGAACATCCCGTCCTTGACGATCGCGTCCCCCTCTTCCCCATCCCTACTCGGTGCGTCCACCGCGACCCGCACGGCAGGCCAGGCCGGGTCCAGCACGCCCGCCAGGGGGCCGTTGGACGAGGCCAGCAGTGCGCCGGTCGCCGTGCCGGGGATGGTGGCGGGTGGCTGGTCGGGGGCGGTGACGTGGACGGTGGCGCGGGTGGTCTCGCAGAAGAACGGCTTGCCCCCGGCCTTGACCGCCGTGACGGTGACCAGCGGCGAACTGACCTGGAACGATGCCTGCCACTGATCACGTGCGGGGAACCTGGCCACGGAACCGCTCTGCCGCACCGTGTCCCAGCAGCGCTCCAACTGCTCGGCAACGCTGTCCTTGTCCAACGGCGCGGACACCCCGGCCACCACCACCGGCCCGGTCGCCAGCCCGCCCATTCCCACGGCACCATCGAGCGTCTTCCCGGAACCCCCAGCCCCCAGACCACCCACCGCCACCGCGACAACCCCGACCGCGACCGCCACCGGCACCACGACCCGCCCCCAACGCGCGAACTGCCTCCCCGGCGAACGGTCTCCAACGTGGTGCCGCTCATCCCCACCATCGATCCCGGCCGTCACCCGGGCCCACACCCGTTCCCGCACCTGCGCGGGCACGTCCCGCTTCGCGGGCAGCACGAACTCGTCCATGGTCATCCCCGCTCTCCGATCATCGACCGCAACCGCGCCCGCGCCCGGGACAGATTCGCCCGCACGGTCGCCTCCCCGACCCCCAACACCCGCGCCGCCTGAGCCGTATCGACCTCACCCACCAGACACAACTCGGCCACCCGCCGCTGCGCCCGAGGCAACGCGGCAATCGCCTCGAACACCCCGCGCGCCCCGGCGGCCAACCTCTCGACCACGTCCTCCGCGTGATCGCCGACCGGCGCCACCTGGTACGCCACCCGCCGCCCCAACCGCCACCGCCGCCACGCACCCCGGCGCTCCTCGCGCACCAGGTTGCCGACCACCGTCAACAGCCACGGCACCAACGAATCCCCCGCCAACACAACATCCCCGCGCCGCCGCCACGCCACGAGAAACGCCGCGGACGCCAGATCCTCGGCCACCTCCCACGACCCGGTCAGCCGAAACCCGTGATTCCACACGGCCCCCAGATGCCGCTGGAACAACTCGCCGAACGCCCCCTGATCCCCCACCCCCACCCGCTCCCACAACTCCACATCCGACAACCCCCGCGGATCCCCGCGACGCCTGACCACTTCCGGTTTCGCAGCCACACCCCACTATGGCCGGCACCGATCAAGCCGCTGCACCCGTGATTCCGGGACTCGGCGCCACACGACATCGACCGGCTGAAAACCGAGCCAATGCAGCCGATCGCCGACTCTTGCCGCCCCGGTGGGCAACAGCGTCGTTCAGGGTGATGCCCTGTCGATCACCCGACCTCTGCTGCTTGCCAGCGGAGCCAGTGCAGTACCCGGCCACCGATCCTGTCGGTGGTAACCGGGGAGAGTTCCCCACGCAGAACAAGCTACCCACACGCGAAGTATTTGTCAACACTTCGAGTGTGGGTATCGCACAAAAAGTGTCAGTTGCTTTCCTGGTTGATCGACCGCGCGAGTTCTGCCAGGTCGGCGTGCACCGGGTCGACGCGCAGCGCGTCGGCAAGAACCTCGTGGACCGCCGGGTGGTTCCGAACCTGCTCCGGTGCGATCCGCAGCGCCTCCCGCAGAGCGGCGGCCACCGCGTCCGGGGAGCGGCGCTGGTTATGGGCTCGGGCGAGGTCGATCAGCAGTCGGGCTCGTCGTTCCGGGGAGAGAGCGGACGTGTCGGCCTTGGCTGCCACGCGGAGGGCCCGGCCCGCGTCGCCGAGTTCCACCGCGATGTGGACGTCGTGGAGCAGTACGTTGGTCGGCCCGAACTCGGTGTTGTAGTCGTTGCGGTCGGCTTCGAGGCCGCGGGCCGACTCCGCCGCGTGGTCGAGATACCGGTACGCGTCCTCGTCCTCGTTGCCCCGCGCGGAGGCGACGGCGAGTTGCAGGTACAGCGCGCCGGTCAGCGCGATCGCGGGTTCCGAGCCCGACGCGGCCAGGCCGGTGAGGGCGTCGATCGTGGTTGTCGCGGTGCGCTTGGCCTGGTCGAACCTGCGGGCGCCCTGGAACGCGATGGCCAGTCGGAAAGCGCCCGCCGCCATGAGGAGTGGATCGCCCGCGTCCGCTGCGGCGGAGATGGCCCGGTCCGCCGCCACCCACGCCGCACCGGTCTCGCCGAGTTTCGACAGGACAGCCGCGGCCGACTGGTACACCTTCGCCTTGGCGACCGATAGTCGACGCCGGACCGCGCCGGATGTCTTCCGGGTCGCGTGCTCAAGTTCCGGGATCAACGTGTCGAGGAGTTCGCTCAGGTCCTCGTACCGAGATCCATGCGCGTGATCCCAAGCCTGTTCAGCGCTCTGGCTCAACCGCTCGACGTCCACAGACGACACATCCGACAGCACCGCGTGCAGCGCGTCGCTCGCACACAAGGTCAAGCTCAACGACGTCGCGGCCTTCGGCCGGTGCACGGCCGCCACCACGTTCGCCTCCGGCGCCAACTCGGCGAGGTCGATCTCCAGCGCCGTCGCGACCGTTTCCAGCACCGACATCCGGTCGATCCGGCGAGCGCCCCGCTCGACCTGACTGACCCAGCTCTCGGACCGGTCGATGATCTTTCCCAACTGCCCCTGGGTGAGCCCACGCTTGCCGCGGTGGAAGGCGATGCGCCGACCGAGCGCCCGCTCGTCGCCGAGGGCGGACATCAAACCCCCTTGCCGGACAAGGACTCCAGGAACTCCACCCGGAAGTCGCTCAGGTACTGCTCCCGCTCGGCCAGGAACCGCTTGGTGTGCGGCTGCCGCTCGTGCTCCTCGAACGCCGCCTTGTCCGCATACACCTCGTAGAACACCCGCGACAGCGGGGCATCGGCGACGTCGTGCACCGTGTACACCAGCGTCCCGGGTTCATCGGCGACGATCTCGGGCAGCGTCTCGGCCACGAGTGCGTCGAACCCCCGCGCGGCCTGCTCATCCCGCAAGTCGAACCGCACCACCAGAGCCCACATCGCGTCTCCCATCGAGGTAGCACCAATAGGTCGAGGTAGCACCAATAGTACGTGCCGGTAACCCGGGTGCGGCAGGCGCCGGATCGCCCGACAGGCTCCCTACACTGGATGGCTACCGCTTACCCGAGTAGTCAGGAGAACTCGTGGAGATCCGGCAGGCCCGTTGCGCCGATGCCGATGCGGTGGCCGAGTTGCTCGTCACGCTCGGCTATCCCGACAACACCGCGGCAAGCGTGCACCGCCGACTAGAGCTGTGGTCGCAGGCCGCAGGCTCCGCCGTGTTGGTCGCCGAGTCGGCGGGTGATGTCGTCGGTGTTGTCGCGGTGACAGCGGTGCTGCGGTTCGAGCAGGAAGGCAGTATCGGCCGGATCGTGGCGTTGGTGGTGGACGGCAGCCTGCGCGGGGCGGGGATCGGGCGGGGGCTGGTCGCCGCGGCTGAAGCAGCGGCGCGGGAGATGGGGTGCTCGGCCATGGAGGTCACCAGTTCGAGGCATCGGACCGAGGCGCACGCCTTCTACCGGGCGCTGGGCTACCAGGACTGGTGCGATCGAAAGGCGCGGTTCGTGCGCGAGCTGGGTGCATAAAGAGAACGGCGCGCATCCCAGGGGATACGCGCCGTTCAGGAGAAGGTCAGGCCTTCTTCGTCTCCCAGAAGATCGTGTCGATCTCGGCGATCAGGTCGAGCAGGGCCTGGCCGGTGGCCGGGTCCATCGAGCCCTTCGTACCGCTGGCACCCGCGGCCTTGGTGGCGCGGTTGAACAGGTCGTGCAGCTGGGGGTACTTCTCGAAGTGCGGCGCCTTGAAGTAGTCGGTCCAGAGCACCCACAGGTGGTGCTTGACCAGTTCGCTGCGCTGTTCGGCGATCAGGATGGCCCGGGTGCGGAACTCGGGGTCCTCATTGTCCTGGTACTTCTGCTGGACGGCCTTGACCGACTCGGCCTCGATGCGCGCCTGGGCGGGGTCGTACACACCGCACGGAAGGTCGCAGTGCGCGGTGGCCTCCAGGCGCGGGGTGAAGAAGCGCGACAACAGCCGCATTGTTCCTCCATGGCAAGCGGGATGCTCCGACGAAATCGACCCTACTCCGGGCATGCTGGAGGGGCAGGCGGAGGTGATCGGGAATGAACGCCCTTGGCTGGTGGCCGGTGCGGCGGGTGCGGGTGCGGGGGGTGTCGATGGCACCGACGTTGACCGAGGGGGACGACGTGGTCGCCGTACGGCGAAGGCCCGTCGTCGGGGACGTCGTGCTGGTCACGTGGGATGCGCGGCCGGGGCAGCTGTCGGTGAAACGGGCGGTTCGAGTGAACGGCGGGGGGTGGCACGTGGAGGGGGACAACCCGGGCTGGTCGACCGACTCACGGGAGCTGGGGCCCGCCCGGGTGCACGCGGTGATCAGGTGGCGGCTACGGCCGCGCCCGAGGCGTATCCGATAGTCAGCTCGACCGGAGCTTCTCGTACCAGGCCTGGCAGTCGGCGTAGCTCGGGAGCAGGCCCGCGGCCTCCGCCTCGGCCAGCGACGGGGCCGACGTGTCCTTTTCGGACATCAACGGCTCCAGGTCGGGGGCCCAGGGCAGCGCCAGGGTCGGGTCCAGCGGGTTGATGCCGTGCTCGGCGGACGGGTTGTAGCCGGTGGAGCACAGGTAGGAGATCACCGTGTCCTCCGCCAGCGCGACGAAGCCGTGGCCGACGCCCTCCGGCACGTAGACCGCGCGGAAGTCGACCGGGTCCAGGCGGACCACGTCCCAGGTGCCGAAGGTGGGCGAGCCGACCCGGATGTCGACCACGAAGTCGAGCAGCGCCCCCTGCGGGCAGTAGACGTACTTCGCCTGGCCGGGCGGCGTGTCGGCGAAGTGCAGACCGCGGATGGAGCCGCGTCGGGAGCGGCTGTGGTTGGTCTGCGCCACGGTCAGCGGGTGGCCGACCGCCTTGGCGAACACCTCGCCCTGGAACGGGGAGGCGAACACGCCGCGGGAGTCCGGGAAGACCCGCGGGGTGAACTCGAAGACATCGGGGACCTTGAGCTCTCTGGCCTGCATGCCGGTAAGGGTAGGGGCCCGGTTCCCGGTCGGCGGGGTTCGGACCGGCGCACAACTGAGCCAGGCTCGTTTTGTCGGTCACGCTGCGGAAATGTTAGCCGGCGCTAGCACGGCCGCCAGCAAACCGGACGGACGTCTTGGGAAACCGGCTCTGACCTGCGGAAAAAGGGGTGGACGATGTGATCCCCACCGCAGACACTCGAAGTCCGCAGCCGGCAGACTGTGACCCACCGGAGTAACCCAAGCCACACTCCAGCAACCCGGGAGCGGTGGCCCCGATGATCGACAGCGGCGGCGCCGGACGGCCCGCCGACGCACGCGGACGTCGCACGTCCCGGCCGCGCACCCGAGCCACGGGTGTCGCGCGCCCGTGCCGCCGCGCCCCCACCCGACCCCGTGCGGCGCCCGAGCGCGCCCTGGGAACGGGTACCAGGACCAGGAGGACCGCTAAGTGACCGCCCTGAACGAGCATTCGACCACGGACCGCGTCGGTCCCGTCACCGACGACGAGATCTTCGCCGCGCACGAGGGCGGCAAGCTCGGCATCGGCGTCACCCGACCGCTGGCCGACCCGCGCGCGCTCGCCATCGCCTACACCCCTGGGGTGGCCAAGGTCAGCCGCGCGATCGCCGCCGACGCGGCGCTGGCCGACCGCTACACCTGGGCGTCCCGGCTGGTCGCGGTGGTCTCCGACGGCACCGCCGTGCTCGGCCTCGGCGATATCGGCGCGGCCGCGTCGCTGCCGGTGATGGAGGGCAAGGCGGCGCTGTTCAAGACCTTCGGTGGGCTCGACTCCATCCCGCTGGTGCTGGACACCACGGACGTGGACGAGATCGTGGAGACCCTGGTACGGCTGCGACCCAGCTTCGGCGCGGTGAACCTGGAGGACGTTTCCGCGCCGCGCTGCTTCGAGCTGGAGGCGCGGCTGATCGAGGCGCTGGACTGCCCGGTCATGCACGACGACCAGCACGGCACCGCGATCGTGCTGCTGGCCGCGCTGCGTGGTGCCAACAAGGTGCTCGCCAAGGACATCGCCGACCAGCGCGTGGTGATCGCGGGGGCGGGCGCGGCCGGCGTGGCCTGCGCGAAGATCCTGCTGGCCGCGGGCGTCGGGGACGTGACCCTGCTGGACTCGCGCGGCATCATCCACCCCGGCCGCGACCACCTGAACCCGGTGAAGGCCGAGCTGGCCGAGGTCACCAACACCGCGGGCCTGCGCGGCGGACCGGCCGAGGCGCTGCGCGGCGCGGACGTGTTCGTCGGGCTGTCGGCTGGCACGGTGCCGGAGGAACTGGTGGCGTCGATGGCCGACGGGTCGATCGTGTTCGCGCTGTCGAACCCCGACCCGGAGATCCACCCGGACGTGGCGGCCCGGCACGCGGCGATCGTGGCCACCGGCCGCAGCGACTTCCCCAACCAGATCAACAACGTGCTGGCCTTCCCCGGCGTGTTCCGCGGCGCGCTGGACGCGGGCGCGCGCCGGATCACCGAGCGGATGAAGCTGGCCGCGGCCGACGCGATCGTCGCGGTGGCCGAGGACGACCTGGGCCCGGACAAGATCGTGCCGAGCGCGCTGGACCCGCGGGTCGCGCCCGAGGTCGCGGCGGCGGTTGCACGGGTGGCGACGGAGGACGGGGTAGCCTGAGACCGGCGGGATGCTCGGCGGCGGCAGCGGCCCCACCCGCCTACTTTCGGGTGGAGGGAACGCGCCGTGGCCGAGCATGTCGTGCGCGCCGGACTACCCCGGGTCGGGCTGCCGCCCGGCGGGTTCGAGGTCGACGCAGGCCGGGTGTTGACGCCGGACCCGGTCGGACCGGAGATCGTCCACGCGGACGACGACCCGGCGGCGGAGCGCGCCCTGCTGCTGGAGGCCCAGCGGATCGCCCGGATGGGCAGCTGGACGCTGGACGTACGCACCGGCAAGGCCTACCTCTCCGACGGCCTGCGCGGCCTGTGCGGGCTGCCCGCGCGCAGCGCCCTGTCGGACCTGCTCGCCCTGGTCCACCCGGACGACCTGCCGGTGCTCGACGACTTCCAGCTGCGCCTGCGTGCCCAGCGCTCCACCCAGCCGCTGGAGCTGGAGGTGCGCGACGACACCGGTGAACGCGCCTACCTGGTGCGCGCCCGGCCCGAGTTCGACGCGGGCGGCACGGTCGTGCGGGTGCACGGCACGGTCCAGGACTTCACCCGGTTCCGCGCGCTGGAGCGCCAGCTCAGCCAGGACGGCAGGCTGTTCCGCGAGGCTCAGCGGGTGGCCCGGCTGGGCACCTGGGAGTGGAACACGATCACCGGCGCATGCCTGTGGTCGTCCATGCTCTACGAGCTGTGCGGCCTGGAGCAGGGCGCGCACATCACCTACCCGGACTACCTGCAGCTGGTGCACCCGGACGACCGGGTGTGGGTGGACCAGCGCTGGCAGGAGCTGGCGAGCACGCGCAGGCCGGTGGAGTGCGAGCACCGGGTGATCCGCCCGGACGGCAAGCGCCGGGTGTTCCGGGTGCGCGGCGAGGTGGCCGGGCCGGAGGGCGACCGGCACGTGATGATCGGGACCGCGCAGGACGTCACCGAGCAGCGGTCCACCGAGACCAGGATGCAGCGCTCCAGCAAGCGGTTCACCGACCTGGTGGCGATCACCCCGGTCGGCATCGCGCTGTTCGACGACCACGAGCGCCTGGTCGACGCGAACGACGCGCTGTGCTCGCTGCTGGGCATGGAGCTGGAGCGGCTGCGCGGCAGGACCGCCGACCAGCTGACCCACCCGGACGACCGGGACAGCAGGCGCGGCCGCGACGGGCACCCGTTCCACAACGGTCAGCGGGTGTTGGCGACCGCGTCCGGCAAACCGGTCTACTGCGAGCTCAACGCCACGGTGTCGGTCGCCGACGACGGGCAGCGGTTCTGGCTGGTGGTGTTCGCGGACGTGACCGACCGCAGGCGCGCCGCCGAACGCCTGCGCTACCAGGCCACGCACGACGAGCTGACCGGACTGCCCGGCCGCGCGGCGGTGAAGGAGCTGTTGGGCGAGCTGCTCGGCGGCCGCGACTACGCCCGGATCGCGCTGCTGTTCTGCGATGTGGACAACTTCAAGCGGGTCAACGACTCGCTCGGCCACGATGTCGGCGACGAGCTGATCCAGGCGCTGGCCAGGAGGCTGGAGCGCGGACTGCCGCCGAGCTGCACCGTGGCCCGGATGTCCGGCGACGAGTACGTGATCATCTGCTCGGACGTCGAGGAGGCGGGCGGCGTGGAGGCGCTGGCCAACCAGGTCGCCGGTCTGCTGCGCACGGCGGTACCGGTGCGCGACCAGCTGTTGCGGGTGTCGGCCTGCATCGGCGCGGCGGTGCCGAGCGGCCCGGAGACCACCGGCGCCGACCTGCTGCGCTACGCGGACGCGGCGATGTTCGCGGCCAAGGAACGCGGCACCGGGCGGGTGTCGCTGGCCAGCGACAAGCTGATCGCCTCGGCCAACAGCCAGATGCTGCTGGAGGGCCAGCTGCGCGAGGCGATCGCGCACGACCAGCTGGTGCTGCACTACCAGCCGGTGGTCGGCCCGGACGGCACGGTGCTCTCGGCGGAGGCGCTGGTGCGCTGGCCGCACCCGGAACGCGGCCTGCTCTACCCCGGCGAGTTCCTGCCGGTCGCCGAGCAGGGCGACATGCTGGCCGAACTGGACCGCTGGGTGCTGCGCACGGCGTTCACCGAGGCCGCCGAGTGGCCGCAGCTGTGCGGCGGCATCCTGGGCGGCGGGGTCGGCATCGCGGTGAACCTGTCCGGCCTGGTGCCCGGCGACCCGGAGTTCGTGGACGTGGTGTCCGCCTCGGTGGCCGCGACCGGGATCGCCTGGGACCGGGTGGTGCTGGAACTGGTGGAGACCAGCCTGATCGACCTGCCCTCGCGCAGCCGCGAGGCCATGGGCGAGCTGGTCGAGCGAGGCGTGCGGTTCGCGGTCGACGACTTCGGCACCGGCTACTCGTCGCTGGCGCGGCTGAAGGAGCTGCCCGCGCAGATCATCAAGATCGACCGCCGGTTCGTGTCCGGTGTGGCCACCGACGCCTCGGACTTCGCGGTGGCCCGCGCGTTGGTCGACATGGCGCGCGCGATGGGCCGCAGCTGTGTGGCCGAGGGCGTGGAGAACGCGACCCAGTTCCACGTTCTGCGCGGGGTGGGTGTGGACGCGTACCAGGGGTGGCTGATGTCGAAACCGGTGCCCGCGCGTGAGTTTCGGGAGATCCTGAGGCTAGGGCCGGTGCATATCCCCAGTGGGGCTTGAGATCCGCTCGGCGATGAACACGAACTCCCTGCCCGGCCGGTCCGGCGCCTCGCGCACATCGACCACCCGGTAGCCGCGCGCGGTCAGGCTCGCGCGCAGCTCGTCCTCGTCGCGGAACCGGAGCCGGGAGTCCTCGGTGCGGGTTTCGCCGTCGGGGAAGTGGTAGGTGTGTCGGAAGGACACGAACGGGAGGGCGACCTCGGTGACGTCCAGGATCTCCCGCACCGCGCCGATCCCTGGGATGTCCAGGGTCACCGGTTCGGACTTCGCCCAGTCCACCCAGGCTTTCCGTGCGGGGCGTCGGGTCTCGAACACGAGATGGCCGCCCGGTCGGAGGCGGGCGTGGATGGCGTCGAGGGTGTGGTGCCAGGACTCGTCGGACCCGAAGACCTGCGCGACGTTCCCGGTCATCACGGCCAGATCGGCGGCCATGTCCGGGGCGGCGTCGACACCGCCGACCACCCAGGTGATCTTCCCGGCGTGCTCCTTGGTCCGCGCGACCGCCACCGACGCGCCGGACGGGTCGACGCCGACGACCTCGATCCCGCGCTCGGCCAACCGGACCGCCAGACAGCCGGTGCCGCAACCGATGTCGAGCACCCGCCGCGCACCCAGCTCCTCGATGATGCCGAGGTAGGCCGGGAGGTCGTGGCGCTCGCCGTCGAACGCGTCGTAGATCCGGGCCAGCCGGGGATCGGTGATGACCATGTCGGGCACCCCTCGACCGTAGCCACGGCCACGGCGACCGGCCACCGGATTTCCGCGTGATGTTCAGGAAGTCTGCGCCGCCTGCAGGATGGCGCGGATCCGGCTCATCGGGAGGTCGATCAGGCGTTGGTCCAGATCGGCCGCGGGGGCCAGTTCGGCCACCTGTGAGCGGGCCTCGCGTTTGGTCAGGGTGCCGCCCGCGGCCGCGATCAGGGCTTCGCGCCAGACGTTGGCGAGTTTGCCGTGGACGCGGGTGAGCAGGGCAGTGCGGACATTTCCGGTGGGGGTGGGTTCGGCGAGGACCACAGCGTGACGACCGTCGGCGATGCTGCGGTGGAAGGTCAGGGAGTACTTGTCGGCGACCAGTTCGCGCAGGGCGGTCTGGCCGCGCTGGTCGCTGATGTCCGCGTGGTTGTTGGGCACCAACGCGCCGACGGGACCGGTCATGGGGCCCGCCAACAGGACCCGGGCCAGCCACGAGCCCGGATCGGCCATCAGGTCGTACGCCACCGGTCCGGACGTGCGTGCCGGTTCGGTCCAGGCGGGGGCGGATGCGGCGGGGGCGCCGGTGAGCCGGAGGAGTTCGGCGGTGGCGTCGGGTGCGGTGCCGACCGACTCGACCGACTGCGGGCCGTGTGTGTAGATGCCGGAGACCACCTCGCGCACCGCCGACTCGGCGAGGCGGGACGAGCGGGCCGTCTGTTGCAGCACGTACAGGTCGCTGGCGCTGCCGACGGCCTGGGCGCCGTGGTAGCGGTTGAAGTTCGGCAGCACGGCCTCGAAGACCAGGCCAAGGCGGAGGATCTCCTGTTGCACCTTCCAGCCGAGCGCGGGCGTGCGCGGGCTGTACCCGTAGGCCACCACGACGCGGCCTTCCGGGTCGCGCAGGGACTCGACCGCGCGGGCGAGGAACAGGCGGATGCCCTCGGGGGTGTAGGGCGGGTCGGTGAAGACGAGGTCGGCGCAGCCCACCGCGGCCGGGGGCAGGGCGACCCGGAAGTCGGCGTGCAGGCACTGGATGTCCAGGCCGCGGGCGCGGGCGACCCGGTCGACGTAGTCCAGCAGCCGGTCGTCCACGTCCACGACCGTGGCGGACAGCTCGGGCCGCCGGGTGCACGCGGCCAGCGCGGTCAGGTCGTGGTCGCCGACGCAGAGCAGGCGGGCGCCGGGCAGGTGGTAGGTCTCGTCCAGCCAGCGGGCGCGGCGCAGCATGGTGTCGACGTCGGCCTGGACGTGGTCCAGCGCACGCAGCGGGGTGGGCACGTCCGTGAGATACGCCTCGAAAACCGGGCGCAGCACACCGTCCGAGATGTCCGGTGGGCTCGCCGCCAGCGCGCGGTAGGTGTCCACGGTGGACACCGGCAGCCGCCATGAGCCGGACTCGGGTTCGGCGTCCCGGCCCAGCGCGGAGATCAGTTCCTCGACCGTGCGGCGGGGCAGCGCGGTGGCCCTGACCAGCTCGTCCAGCGACCGCGGGGCGGCGCACAGCAGGTCGAGCGCGGTGCGCAGTGGGCGGGCGTGCACGCCCGCGGCGGTCAGCAGTTCGGTCACGGAGGCGGCCACAAGCCGATTAGCCTAGGAGAACGCTCCGTGTCGGCCGGAACTGCCCGGGTGACCGGGCGCGAACAGGCACTTTCCGGTCACATGCTGGAACACGCTGCCACTGTCAGCCATTCGGGTTAGGGTCGGCCGATCAACGGCTGACCAGAGCCGTCTCGAACCGAGGGGCCCGAGTGATCGAGTTCCAGGCCGTGACCAAGCGCTACGACGACGGCACGGTGGCGGTGGACAACCTCGACCTGACCATCGCGGACGGGGGCATCACCGTGCTGGTGGGGCCGTCCGGCTGCGGTAAGACGACCTCGCTGCGGATGATCAACCGGATGGTCGAGGCGACCTCCGGGACCATCCTGCTCGACGGCCAGGACGTGCACGCGCAGCGTCCGGCCACGCTCCGCCGCGGCATCGGTTACGTGATCCAGAACGCCGGGCTGTTCCCGCACCGCACCGTGCTGGACAACGTGGCCACCGTGCCGATGCTGCTGGGCGCCAAGAAGGCGGCCGCGCGCGAGCGCGCCACCGAGCTGCTGGCCACCGTGGGGCTGCCCGCGGAGCTGGCGAAGCGGTATCCGGCGCAGCTGTCCGGCGGGCAGCAGCAACGGGTCGGGGTTGCCCGCGCGCTGGCCGCCGACCCGCCGGTGCTGCTGATGGACGAGCCGTTCAGCGCGGTCGACCCGGTGGTCCGCGACGACCTGCAGGACGAGCTGCTGCGGCTGCAGTCCGAGCTGGGCAAGACCATCGTGTTCGTCACGCACGACATCGACGAGGCCATCAAGATCGGCGACAAGGTCGCGGTGATGCGCGTGGGCGGTCGGCTGGCCCAGTACGACACGCCAGCCGCGCTGCTGGCCAACCCGGTCGACGACTTCGTGGCCGCGTTCGTCGGCCGCGACCGCGGCTACCGCGCGCTCGGTTTCCTGTCCGCGCACGGCGTCGAGGTGGCGCCGCTGGCCACGGTCGCGCTCGGCAGCCCGGTGGAGGCGGCGCGCGCGAAGCTGGACAGCGGCTGGGCGGCGGTGGTCGATGAGGCAGGCAAGCCGCTCGGCTGGGTGTCCGCGGCCGGTCTGTCCACTATGGAGGGATCGGTGCAGGCGGCGGACCTGGTCTCCGGCGGCTCGCTGTACGTGGCCGACACCGGCGGCCGGACCGGGTCGCTGCGCGCCGCGCTGGACGCCGCGCTCAGCTCCCCAGCCGCGCTCGGCGTCGCGGTCGACAGCGCGGGCGCGGTGGTCGGCTCGGTGTCCGCCGAGGCCGTGCTGGCCGCGCTCGCGGACGCCCGCAAGGCGGGCGAGGTGCCGTCGTGAGCTGGCTCGCGGACAACTTCCAGCGGCTGGCCGAGGTCAGCCTGGACCACCTGGGGCTGGCGATGGTGCCGGTCAGCGTGGGGCTGCTGATCTCGCTGCCGCTCGGCTGGCTGGCCAGCCGGTGGCGGCTCGCCCGGCGGATCCTGGTGCCGGTCACCGGCATCCTGTACGCGATCCCGTCGCTGGCGCTGTTCGTGATCATGCCGCTGGTGCTCGGCACGCAGATCCTGGACCCGGTCAACGTGCAGGCCGTGCTGACCATTTACACCGTCTCGCTGCTGGTCCGCGCGATCGCCGACACGCTCGACGCGGTACCGGAGTCGGTGCTCGCCGCCGCGTCCGCGATGGGCTACCGGCAGGCAGGCCGGTTCTTCGCGGTGCAACTGCCGCTCGCGGTGCCGGTGCTGGTCGCCGGGCTGCGGGTGGCGGCGGTGATGAACATGAGCCTGGTGGCCGTCGGCCAGCTGATCGGCGTCGGCGGCCTGGGCATCTTCCTGATCGACGGCGTGCAGCGCAGCAACTACGCCTCGATCATCGCGGGCATCGTGGCGATCGTGGTGCTGGCGCTGCTGGTCGACCGGCTGCTGGCCATCCTCGGCTGGGCGCTCACTCCATGGACCAGGGGGTCCCGCCGATGAACGTGTTCGAGGCCGTCTGGGACTGGCTGACCAACGGCGACAACTGGAAGACCACGCTGGGCATCATCGGCATCCCGCAGCGGCTCGGCGAGCACCTGGACTACAGCTGGCCGCCGCTGCTGATCGGGATCCTGCTGGCGATCCCGCTCGGCGCGCTCATCGGACACACCGGCCGCGGCGGCACGGTCGTCGTCAGCCTGGTCAACGTGTTCCGCGCGCTCCCGGAGCTGGGCCTGCTGGTGCTGCTGGTGCTGTCCATGGGCCTGCTGCTGGCCACCGAGGCACTCACCATCGTCTTGGTCGCAGTCGCCCTGCCGACGCTGCTCGCGGGCACCTACGCGGGCGTCCGCAACGTCGACCGCGCGGTGGTGGACGCGGCCCGGGGCATGGGCATGCGCGAGTGGGAGATCCTGGTCAAGGTGGAACTCCCCAACGCGCTCCCGCTGATCCTGGGCTCGGTCCGCGCCGCCGCCCTCCAGGTGATCGCCACCGCCAGCATCGCCGCCGCCGTCGCACTCGGCGGCCTCGGCCGGTTCGTGGTGGACGGCTTCGCCTTCCGCGAGTACCAACAGATGGCGGGCGGCGCGGTGCTCATCGCCGCGCTCGCGATCGTGGTGGAACTGCTGCTCTCCGCCGTCCAATGGCTCCTGGTCTCACCAGGCCTGCGGAAACCGCGGACGCGCTCCGGCGTCCGGTGAAAGAAGTTCGACAGATGATGAGGAGACACCTCCGATGAAACGCGTACTCGCGGGCGTGGCGACCACCCTGGCCGCCGCCCTGACCCTTACGGCGTGCGGGGGCTCGTCCGACCCGCTCACCACTCCCACCACCGGCGGCGGCGCCACCGGCACCACCACCCCGGCCGCCGCGGGCACCATCGTCGTCGGCTCGGCCAACTTCCCGGAGAGCACCCTCATCGCGGAGATCTACGCGGGCGCGCTGGAGTCGAAGGGGATCAAGGTCAGCCGCAAGCTGAACATCGGCAGCCGGGAGACGTACTACCTCGGCCTGCAGGACGGCTCGATCGACCTGATCCCCGAGTACACGGGAACCCTGCTGACCTACATCGACAAGCAGGCCAAGGCCACCGAGCCGGACGAGGTGTACACGGCGCTGCAGAAGGCGCTGCCCGCCGAGCTGACCGTGCTGGACAAGTCGGCGGCCGAGGACAAGGACGCCGTGGTGGTGAGCAAGGAGACCGCCACCAAGCTGAACCTGAAGTCGATCGAGGACCTGGCCAAGTCCGGCCCGGTCACCTTCGGCGGTCCGCCGGAGTTCCAGAAGCGGGCGGATGGCCTGCCCGGGTTGAAGGACACCTACAACCTGGAGATCAAGGAGTTCAAGCCGCTGGACGTGGGCGGCCCGCTGACGGTCGACGCGCTCAAGACGGGGGCCGTGCAGGCCGCCGACCTGTTCACCACGGACCCGGCCATCACCGCCAACGACTTCGTGGTGCTCCAGGACCCGAAGTCGAACTTCGCGGCGCAGAACGTGGTGGCGCTGGTGAACAAGAGCAAGGCCGACGACAATGTCAAGCAGGTCCTGAACGCCATCGCGGGCAAGCTGACCACGGCCACGCTGATCGAGCTGAACGGGAAGCTCTCGGCACCGGACAAGCCGGACGCGGCGAAGGTCGCGAAGGACTGGCTGGCGACCGCGGGCATCTGACCCCGGCGACCTGAAGAGCCCGCACCTGTACTGGGTGCGGGCTCTTCTTTCATTGCACCGTCGGCCTCGGGACCCAGCCCTCGACGGACGGTTTGGCAGGCACGTCGGTTGCCGGTTCCGGTTCCGGGTACGCCTCCACAAAGCGTTGGCCGCGAACGAACCCGTTGAGCGCGCGGATGGGATACCTGGCGAGAGGGGCGAACAGGACAGCCAGCACCGCGAAACCCACCACCGTGCCCGAGCCCTTCTCGATCTTCATGAACGGGTGGACGGTGTCGAGCAACACCATGGCCAGATATATCAGCGGCATCGCCAGAAACCCGATCACCACGGCGATGTGCCACGGGCGGTAGTTGGTTCGCCGGTACCGCCCGAACTTCACCTCCAGGAATGTCGCCGCGTTACGCCTGGCGTTTTCGGCGGAACGCCAGCGGTCGGGTCCGGCATCACCGTTCAGCTTCGTCGAGCACGCGCGCCGCACGGGGTCGGCGGCGCGCGCCATGATGGCGTCGGCGGCGACCCGGGCGACCTCATCCGTCACGGGCACCAGCCACTGGCGCTGGGTGCCCGCGATCCACAGTGCCGGGCCTGCCCACACGTCGTACTCGAACGCGTCCGCGTCAGACCGGCCGGAGTGCACCAGGACGTAGCCCAACCCGTCCGCGGTCATGTCGCCGACGGTCACCGAACGCAAGGTGTGCAACGGGATCGCGGTCCTGCCCGCGGCCATGCTCTTGGCCGAGGTCAGGCCGTCGAGGACAAGCCGATCGTTCTGCACGCACAGCCGCGCCGTCAAACCACGGGTGGGGAACGGGATCTCCAGCGAGGAGTCGATCAACGCCCGGGTCAACGGCCTGGTGAGTACGAGCGTGGCGAGCCGCCGTGAGCCCCAAATCACGGCGAGGGCACCGGCTACCGCGCCGATCACCCAAGTCTTGCGCGCGAACGGGACAGGGTCGAACGCGACCTTGACCGCGCTCACCACGGTGACGAACAGGCTGGGAACGGTCAGCCAGTACGCGACGCGCGACCACGTCGTCACGTGGTTCCAGTGGAAGGCGAGCGCCACCACGCCGACCAGCCAGTACACGAGACCGCCCATGAGGTACTCCGGCGCGGAAGCCAGCGCGGCGGACAGCGGCCCACCGAGCTTGTCGAAGTTCGACAAGGTCGCGACGGCCGCCGAGGTCGCCGCAGCCGCGACCGCGAACAGCACGTTGAGCGCGATGAGCGTGAGGCCCGCGCAGCGGCGGGCCACCACCTCTAGTGCCATAGGTCCCCTTCGGCGTGCCATGGGGCTTCCTGACGGGCGGGCTCGGCGTGTGGGCCGTACATCGGTGCGGGCTGCGAGGCCGCGGCCTCGCGGCGCTCCGATTCCCAGTGGTCCCGCCACCGCTGGTTCTCCTCGTCCTGTTTGACGCCGCCATCGGCTTCGCGGTGGGTCTGGTCGCTGGCGCCCTGGACGAAAGCATTGGCGATGATCTTGGGAGGCTTCGGCAGGCTGGTGTCGAAGCCATCGAAGCTGCCTTCGTACTCCAGCCGCCTGCCGATGCTGTCGAGCCTGGGATCGTTATGACCGAACCTGTCGCGGGCGGCCTGCTTGCGAGACTTGGCAAGGGCGTTTGCGGCGTCATTGCGGGCACCCTTGAGTTCGTCGCCCTTCTTGCCTAGCTCGGCGAGCTTGTCGAGGTCGCCCTTGCCGTTGAGCGCGACCTTGGCGTCGTGCGCGGCCTTGTTCGCGTGCCGCGCCGCGGCCCGGTTGTACTTGCCGACGCTCTTGTCGAGCCCTTTGATGGTGCCGTTGAGGGCGTCGCGCGATTTCTTGGCGTCGGCGGCGACCTTCTCCAGCTTCTTGACGGCCTGCGCCACCTTCTTGGCGTTCTTGCCCGCCAGGACGGCGCCCTCGGCCACCTCGTCGGCGATGAACGCCGCCTCCGACGCACCGAACGTGACCGGTGCGAGGGCGCTGGCCGCGGCGAACTTGATGATCGCGTCGGCCGCGAACTGGGAGACCGCGTCGCGGATGACTCCGCGCACGACGCCGACGACGCATGCCGCGACGGTCATGGCGCTCGCGGCGTTCTCCGCGTGGCTCGCCCCGCCGGACGCCACAGCGGCAAAGTTCTTGACGGCGGCCCGATAACCCTCGACGGCCGCGCCCTGGCAGCCCGCGAGCGCATCGAGCGACCCGTTGTACTTGTCCGCCGTCTCGTGCAGGCGGGTGGCGATGTTCGTCCAGGTGGTGGCCATGGCGGTGACCGCGTCGGCGTCGCCCGCGAGCAGGTCGAGAGGTTCCTTGAGGAAGCCGATGTGCTCGATCAGCCAGCCGATGACGCCGGAGAGGACGCTGCCCAGCGGGTCCATGGCGAAGCCGAGCAGATCGAGCCCGCCCGCGACGGCGTCGCCCGCGAGCGCGCCCCAGTCTCCCTCGATGCCGTCGTAGACGATGTTCGCGGCACTGCCGAACAGCCCGGACGCGTCCCACGCCTGCGTGGGACTATCGAAGTTGGGGAACGAGTCGGGACTGCCCCCGGTTGCGTCGAGCGGCGCGTTCACGGCTTCGCCTGGTCGAACCGGGCGCGGATCGCGTCGAACATCGCGGCCGCGTCCTTGTCGCCGTTGGCGTAGCCCTCGCGCATCGCGGCGAAGCGGTCCGCCATGTCGTCGCCCGCTGCCTTCGCCTTGTCGACGTACTCGACGGCGTCGTCGGTCCAGATGTTGAGTGTCTGGGCCAGGAACATCCCGATGACGCCGAACGCCTGCGGGTTCCACAGCGAGTCACCGGCCGCCGCCGCGTCGGGCATGGCGGCGATCAGGGCCCGCAGCTCGCGCTCGTGCGCCTCCAGGACCTTGAGGTCCACCTCGAAGCCACCGTCCGGCATCTACCCGTCCCCCCTCATCAGCGGGTCCTGCTGGTCATAGTCCGACTCGTCGTCAAGGCGCGGCCCACGCGCCACCGGTGGTCGCACCGGCGGAGGCGTCACGGCCTCTTCCCGCTCGACCTCGTTCAACCCGCGCAACGGCCCCGCCGCGGGCGGCGGCTCGTCCGGCACCTCGACGTCCGGGACCTGCTCTCGGACGAACCGCATGGCGGCGCTGTTCCCCCCGACCACCGGCTCCATGATCTCGGCGATCCGCCCAACGGCCCCGGCCTGCGCCCGCTTGGCCGTCGCCAGCACGAGCGCGGCCAACCGCTCGCGCGGCATCTCCTCGGCCTCCCGGCCGAACGACAGGCCCATCAGCGCCCCGGCGGCGTTGACAGTCACGGTGACAGCCCCATCCTGGCTCGTCGCCGTGCCGCTCAACGCCTTGATCTTCGCCTTGGCCTCCTCCGCGCGCTCCAACAGCGCGGCGGTCCGCCGCTCGTAGTCGGCAACGACCTGCTTCGGATCAGGAACGATCACAACACTCCCCCCGCTTGGACGGAGCGAAAGTAGCAGCCACGCCATGCCAAGGGACGGGGAATACGCATACCCGCGGCGCCGCCAGGCGATCCCGGCGAAGTCAGCAAAAGAGAACGCGTCCGATTCCGGCGAAATGTGCTAGATACGAACTGCCGAGCCCGTCACATGAATCCCCGAAGCGGGATCCGAAGGGATAGCGACCGTCAACACCGATGGCCGCCCCATGTCCTCCCCCTGTCGAATGGTCAACGCCCCCGGCAACGAGATCAACCCCAGCTCCCGCAAATACCCGCCCAAAGCAGCGGCAGCCGCCCCAGTAGCCGCATCCTCCACGACTCCCCCAGGCGGGAAAGGATTCCGCGAATGGAACACCACATCATTCTCCCGATACACCAACTGCACCGTCGTCCATTCCTCCGAGGCCATCAGCTCCCCCAACGCCCCGAAGTCGTACGCGAGATCCGCCAACCGTTCCCGGGTGCGCACCCCCACGATCGGATGCCACGCTCCCGCATAGGCGACCCGCACCGGCAACCCGGGATCAAGATCGGCGGCCGACCACCGCAAAGCGGCAAGCAGCGGCCCGGGGTCAGGGAGATCCCGAACCCGGGGCGCCACGCTCACCAGCGTCGCCGAGAACACGTCCGGGCGGGTCTCGGTGGTGGCCACCTCCACCAAACCGGCGCGGGTGTGCAGCCGAAGTGGTCCCGGGCCGTTCTCGCCCGCGTGTGCCACGGCTGCCGCGACGGTCGCGTGGCCGCAGAAGGGGACCTCGGCCAACGGGCTGAAGTAGCGGATGTCCATGTCACCGTCGGTCCGGGTGACCATGAAGGCCGTCTCCGAGTAGCCAAGCTCGGTGGCCACGGCCTGCATCTCCTCGTCCGACGCACCTGCCGCGTCGAGGACCACCCCCGCCTGGTTTCCGCCGCAGGGGTCGTCGGTGAAGGCTGTGTACCTCAGGATCTGCACGGGGCCAATCATGTCAGTCATCAGTGCCGCGCGATGCCAGCAAGCGGCGCAAGGACGTCAGGCGGCCGGGAGTCGCGGCGCCCTCCTCGACGGTGGTGTCGAGGTAGCAGTCGGGGTCCTCGGGGGGGCCGAGGTGGCCGCAGCCGGACGGGCACTCCTCCGCCGGGGCGACGAACTCCTCGAAGGCGGCCACGATGTCGTCCGGCTTGATGTGCGCCAGGCCGAACGAGCGGATGCCGGGGGTGTCCACGACCCAGCCGCCGTCCGGCAGCGGCAGGGCGACGGCCGAGGTGGACGTGTGCCTGCCCTTGCCGACGCCGCTGACCCGGCCGATGGCGCGGTCGGCGTCCGGGACCAGCCGGTTGACCAAAGTGGACTTGCCGACGCCGGAGTGGCCGACCAGGGCGGAGACCCGGTCGTTCAGGCGCGCGCGCAGCTCCCCGGGGTCCATGTCCGAGCGGGTCACCACGGCGGGCAGGTCGAGCTCGGCGTACGAGGCGAGCAGGTCGGCCGGGTCGGCCAGGTCGGCCTTGGTCAGGCAGAGCACCGGTTCCAGGCCGCCCGCGAAGGCGGCCACCAGGCAGCGGTCGATGAAGCCGGTGCGCGGCGGCGGGTCGGCCAGCGCGCAGACGATCAGCAGCTGCTCGGCGTTGGCGACCACGACCCGTTCGAACGTGTCCGTGTCGTCGGCGGTGCGCCGCAGGACGCTGGCCCGCTCGCCGACGCGGACGATGCGGGCCAGGGTGTCCGGGGCGCCGCTGGTGTCGCCGACCAGGTCGACCTGGTCACCGATGACGACCGGGGTCCGCCCCAGCTCCCTGGCCCGCATGGCGACGATCAGGTGACCGGGGTCGCGGTCGACCGCGCAGGTCCAGCGGCCGCGGTCCTTCCCGACGACCATGCCGCTGACCGCGTCGGCGTGTTCCGGGCGGCGCTTGCTGCGGGGCCTGCTGCCTTTGCCGGGGCGCACCCGGACATCGGTCTCGTCCAGCCTGCTCCAGTCGCCGCGCCGGGTGGCCATGTCAGTTCGCCCCGGTGAGCATCCGGGACCACATCTCGGGGAAGTCGGGCAGTGTCTTGGCCGTGGTGCCGATGTCGTCCACCTCGACCCCGGGCACGACCAGGCCGACGATCGCGCCCGCGGTGGCCATCCGATGGTCGGCGTACGCGCGCCACGGGCCGCCGTGCAGCTCGACCGGGCTGATGGCCAGGCCGTCCTCGGTCTCCTCCGCCGCCCCGCCCAGCGTGGTGATCTCGGCGGCGAGCGCGGCCAGCCGGTCGGTCTCGTGGCCGCGCAGGTGCGCGACGCCGCGCAGCCGGGACGGCCCGTCCGCGCACACGGCGAGCGCCGCGACGGTCGGGGTCAGCTCGCCGACGTCGTGCAGGTCGATGTCCACACCGGACAGACGGGCCGGTCCGCGGACGGTCAGCGCGCCGTCCGCCATGGTCACCTCGGCGCCCATCCGGGCCAGGATGTCCCGGATGGCGTCCCCCGGCTGGGTCGTGCGCGCGGGCCAGCCGGTCACCGTGACCACACCGCCGGTCACCGCGGCAGCGGCCAGGAACGGGGTCGCGTTGGACAGGTCCGGTTCGATCACCCAGTCCACCGCGCGGACCGGGCCGGGCGCGATCCGCCAGGTGTTCGGCTCGCTGTCGTCCACGGCGACGCCCGCGGCGCGCACCATGTCCACGGTCATGTCGATGTGCGGCATGGACGGGACGGGTTTCCCGGCGTGGTGCACGGTCAACCCCTTGTCGTACCGGGCCCCGGACAGCAGCAACCCGGACACGAACTGCGAGGAGGCCGACGCGTCGATGGTCACGGTCCCCCCGGCGATACCCCCGGCCCCCACCACGGTGAACGGCAGCGCGTCGCCCTCGACGACCGCGCCCAGCCCGCGCAGGGCGTTCAGCACGGTGCCCATCGGCCGTTCCCGCGCGCGCGGGTCGCCGTCGAAGCGCACCTCGCCGTCGGCCAGCACGGCCGCGGGCGGCACGAACCGCATCACGGTGCCCGCCAGCCCGCAGTCCACCGCGCCGCCGCCGCGCAGCCCGTCGGTCGCCCCCACCCGCACGGTCTCCCCGTCTACGTCGACCGGCACGCCCAGCGCGCGCAGGGCGGCGAACATCAGGTCGGCGTCGCGGCCGCGCAGCGCCCCGGTGAGCGTGCTCGGGCCGTCCGCGAGCGCGGCCAGGACCAGCGCGCGGTTGGTGATGGACTTGGATCCGGGGATGGCCACGGTGGCGTGCACCGGGGCCGGGGCGACGGGGGCTGACCAGGGCTGCGGCATGCGGCAATCCTCCCGCACCACACGCCCACTCGGGTTACCGGCTCGCCTCTGTCAGGCTGTCATGTCACGATGCGCCCACGACCGTCGGCGCGGAACCGGGGAGGTGGACCGCTTTGTGCGGTAGGTACGCGGCGGCCAAGGACCCGGCGACGCTGGCCGCGGAGTTCGACGCGCTGGACGTGATGGGCGACGGGGCCCCCGACCTGGACTACAACGTCGCGCCGACGAAGAGCGTGGTCGCGGTGGTGCAGCGGCACCCGCGGGCCGAGGACGGCACGGTGGACCGCGGCAGCACGGAGCGCACCCTGCGGGTGATGCGGTGGGGTCTGGTGCCGAGCTGGGCCAAGACCGCCTCCGGCGGCGCCAAGATGATCAACGCCCGGTCGGAGAGCGCGGCGGAGAAGCCCGCGTTCAAGAAGTCGCTGGCCGAGCGCCGGTGCATCCTGCCTGCCGACGGCTGGTTCGAGTGGCGCCGGGACAAGACCGCCAAGCAGCCGTTCTACACGACCACCCGGGACGGCAGCAGCCTGGCCATGGCGGGCCTGTGGACGACCTGGCGGGACAAGGCCGACCCGGCCGCCCCGGTGCTGATCACCTGCGCGGTGCTGACCACGGACGCGATCGGCCCGCTGGCCGACATCCACGACCGGATGCCGCTGCTGCTGGGCCGGGACGCCTGGACCTCCTGGCTCGACCCGGACTCGTCCGATGTCGCCGAGCTGCTCGCGCCGCCCGCCCTGGCCGTGGTGGACGCGCTGGAGATCCGCCCGGTGTCGCAGTCGGTCAACAGCGTCCGCAACAACGGCCCCGGGCTGCTGGACGCGGTCACCCCCGCGGTGGACCTGGACGCGGCCGAACCCGACCTGTTCGACCGCCGGACCTGAGCGTGAACCGCGCCGAGATCGACACCCCGCACGGCCCCGCCAGGGTCGAGCTGCACTGCGCGCCCGAAGGCCGCGCCGGCCTGCTGCTCGGGCACGGGGCGGGCGGCGGCGTCGAGGCCCCCGACCTGGTGGCGGCCACCCGCGGCGCGACCGCGGCAGGCGTGCACGTGGCCCTGGTAGAGCAGCCCTACCGGGTCGCGGGCAGACGCGCGCCCGCCCCCGCCCGGCAGCTGGACGCGGCCTGGCTGGCGGTGGTCCGGGAGCTGTCCTCGGCCTGGTTCGACGGGCTGCCGCTGCTGTTCGGCGGACGGTCGTCCGGCGCCAGGGTGGCCTGCCGCACCGCCGACGCGGGCGAGGCCGTCGGCGTGCTGTGCCTGGCGTTCCCGGTGCACCCGCCGGGCAAGCCGGACAAGACCCGCCAGCCCGAGCTGGACGAGGTGCGCGTGCCCACCCTGGTCGTCCAGGGCCGGACCGACCCGTTCGGCCAGCCCGACCCCGGCCACCTGCGGGAGATCGTCGGGGTGGCGGGCGACCACTCGCTGAAGGGTGAGTTGCCCGTCATATCCCGTTCGGTACAGGAGTGGCTAGGCCGTATCCTTCGTCCACTCGACAATCTGGACTGACGAAGACCCTCCGGAACCCATGGGGATGGGATCGGTCGGAAACCCGACAGAACCAGACGATCAGCCGGAGCGTCCTAGTGGGCGAATCGGCAGCGAACCCATCCTGAGGGGAACCACGTTCCATGGCTTTCACCGGTAAATCGCGCCTGCTCGTCGCCGTCACGGCGGCGGCGCTGACGCTGACGGCGTGCGGCGGCACCGAGAAGGGCACGGCCACCACGCCGGGCGCCGCCACCGGCGCCCCCGCGGCCAGCGCCGACGCGAAGGGCAGCGCGTTCGACTCGCTCAAGGGCCTGACCGACGCGGTCAAGCAGAAGAGCTCCACCAAGTCGTCCACGCACATGGTCATGAACATCACGGCCGGTCCGACCGAGATCGACGCCGAGGGCGACGTCACCTTCGGCTCGAAGACCTCGATGCAGATGACCATGACCGTGCCGACCGTCGGCGACATGGAGATGCGGCTGGTCGAGCGCATCCTCTACGTCAAGATGCCCGCCAACCTGGCGCCGAACCCGGCCAAGCCGTGGATGAAGGTCGACCTGGACGGCACCAGCCAGATGGCCAAGCAGATGAGCGGCATGCTCGACCAGGCCGAGCAGAGCGACCCGACCAAGACGCTGGAGCAGCTGGCGGACGCGGGCGAGATCACCGGCCACGCCGAGGACACCGTGGACGGCCAGAAGGCCACCCGCTACACCATCAAGGTCGAGGTCGCCAAGCTCAAGGACAAGGCGCTCGGCATGAGCGAGGAGGCCCTCGCCACCGTGCAGCAGGCGGGCATCAAGGACTTCACCGCCAACGTCTGGATCAACGAGGACAACCTGCCGATCCGCTACACCGCGGACATCCCGGTGCAGGGCCAGAAGGTCAAGACCGACGTCAAGTACACCGACTGGGGCAAGTCCGTCACCATCGAGGCCCCGCCCGCGTCGCAGACCACCGAGGCCCCGTGACCCGGTAGCGCTCGGGTCAGGGCAGTGACCCGGTAGCACACACCACGCCGAGCGGCGCCGCTCCCGATCGATCGGAAGCGGCGCCGCTCGGCGTTTTGGCAGGTCAGCCCATGTGCGGGTACCGGTGGTCGACCGGCGGCACGAAGGTCTCCTTGATCGAGCGCGGGCTCACCCAGCGCTGCAGGTTGTAGATCGAGCCCGCCTTGTCGTTGGTGCCGGAGGCGCGGCTGCCGCCGAAGGGCTGCTGGCCGACCACGGCGCCGGTGGGCTTGTCGTTGACGTAGAAGTTGCCTGCCGCGAAGCGCAGCGCCTGGTGCGCCTGCTCCACAGCGGACCGGTCGGTCGCGAAAACCGCGCCGGTCAACGCATACGGCGAGGAGGTGTCGACCAGCTCCAGCACCTTGCCGTACTCGGCGTCGTCGAACACGTGCACGGCCAGGATCGGTCCGAAGTACTCGGTGGTGAACACCTCCTGCAACGGGTCGCTGCCCAGCAGGATGGTCGGCTGCACGAAGTAGCCGACCGAGTCGTCCGCGGTGCCGCCCGCGAGCACCTCGATCGAGGAGTTCGCCGCGGCGGCCGCCAGCGCCTCCTTGTGCTTGGCGAACGCGCGCGCGTCGATGACCGCGCCGCCGAAGTTGTCCAGGTCGGTGACGTCACCGTAGGAGATCGAGTCGGTCAGGTCGACCAGCCGCTCACGCAGGCCGCCCTCCCACAGCGAGCGGGACACGTAGGCGCGCGAGGCGGCCGAGCACTTCTGGCCCTGGTACTCGAACGCACCGCGGACCAAGCCCACCGCGACCGCCGCCGGGTCGGCCGAGGCGTGCGCGACCACGAAGTCCTTGCCGCCGGTCTCGCCCACGATCCGCGGGTAGGACCGGTAGGTGTCCAGGTTCTCCCCGATGAGCCGCCAGAGGTGCTTGAACGTCCTGGTGGAGCCGGTGAAGTGCAGGCCCGCGAAGTCCGGGTCGGCCAGCGCCACCTCGGACAGCGCCTGCCCGTCGCCGGTCACCATGTTGATCACGCCCGGGGGCAGGCCAGCGGCCTCCAGCAGCCGCATGGTGTGGTGCGCGGCAAGCTGCTGGGTCGGCGAGGGCTTCCACACCACGGTGTTGCCCATCAGCGCGGGCGCGGTGGGCAGGTTGCCCGCGATGGCGGTGAAGTTGAACGGGGTGATCGCGGTGACGAACCCGTCCAGCGGCCGGTGGTCGAACCGGTTCCAGATGCCCGGCGCGGACGCGGGCTGCTCTTCCAGCAGGCGCCGCGCGAAGGACACGTTGTACCGCCAGAAGTCGATCAGCTCGCAGGCGCTGTCGATCTCGGCCTGCTGCACCGACTTGGACTGGCCGAGCACGGTGGCCGCGTTCAGGGTGTCCCGCCAGGGGCCCGCGAGCAGGTCGGCGGCGCGCAGCAGGATCGCCGCGCGCTCGTCGAAGGGCAGCGCCCGCCAGGCCGGGGCGGCCTGCTTGGCCGCGGCCACGGCGTCCGCCACGTCGGCGGCGGTGGCCTGCGCGGTGACCCCGAGCACGTGCCGGTGGTCGTGCGGCTGGACCACGTCGACGCGGTCACCGCCCGCCATCCGCCGCACCCCGCCGATGGTCATGGTGAGCTCCGCCTGCTCGCCCTCCAGCTCAGCGATGCGGCGGACCAGCGACTCGCGGGCGGGAGTGCCCGGCGCGTAGGAGTTGATCGGCTCGTTGGTCGGGTCGGGCACGGACGAAACGGCGTCCATCGTGTGGCTCGCCTCCCTGGACTCTCGTGGATCGGGTGCTGATCATCTAGCGCGGCGCGGCCGGGTGCCGCGAGCGGGCTCGTGGCCGCTCGCGGACCCACCACGCCGACATCCTGTCATGGGATGAAGTGGCTCTACCGCTACAACAGCTCCAGCACGAACGGCAGTTCCTGCGGGGCGTACCACGCCAGCTCGTGGTCCTCGGCGTCGCCGAGGGTGAACTCCGCGTCCGGGTCGCCAAGGTCGGCGGCGTCCACCACGGCCACCGCGGCCCGCACGGCGTCCTGCGCCTCCGCGGTGTCCAGGTGGATCGCGGCCACCACCTTCAGCGGCACCGGCCCGGCCAGCTTCACCACCGCGTAGTCCAGGTCCGGCCGCAGCGCGGCCCCGTCCACGTCGGCGGACACCACGGCCCGGCGCACGATCGTGTCCGGGTCGGCCTCCAGCTCCGCGTGCAGCAGCCGCAGCGACGCCCGTGCGGCGTCCAGCATCGCCGCGTACTCCAGTTCCTCGTCACCGCCGCTGGCGTAGGACTCGCGCAGGGCGGGGGTCAGCGCGAACGCGGTGCCGCCGATCGCGGTCAACTCCCCGTCGGAGCTCAGCCCGCGCAGCATGGCGACCGTCGCCGGTATGTACACCCTCAACTCATCACGCTCTCACGCTCGTGGACAGTTCCTCGATGGACTCTTCCAGCATCCGCGCCAGCACGTCCACGTCGGACATGGCGGTGCGGTCGCCGGTGAGCCCGAAGTACACCCCGCCGTCGTAGGAGGTGACCCCGACGGCCAAGGGCTGGTTCCTGGTCAACGGCATCGCCGCGACCATCCGGGTCATCCGCGCGGTGCCCGCGTACAGCGGGACCTGCGGGCCGGGCACGTTGGTGACCACCAGGTCGAAGATCCGCCCGGCGAACGAGGCGGCGGCCCGCGCGCCCAGCGAGTGCAGCGTCGGCGGGGCGAACCCGCCGACCCGCAGCAGCGCGGACGCGGCCACCGAGTGCCCGGAGTCGCGGTGCGGGCGTAAGGCATGGCTGACGTGCTGCAGCCGCACGAACGGGTTGGGCTCGCCCACCGGCAGGTCGACCAGCTGCGCGGTGACCCGGTTGCCGAGCATGCCGGGCACCGTGCCCGCGTCCTGCTCGCCGTCGCGCACGGCCAGCGGCACCAATGCGCGGACGATGCTGCCCGCGGTCGGCTGCTCGCCGCGGGAGAGCAGCCAGGCGCGCAGGCCGCCCGTGACCACGGCGAGCACCACGTCGTTGACCGTGCCGCCGTGCCGGGCACGGACCGCGCGCAGGTCGTCCAGGCGGGCCTGGGCCACCGCGTACCGGCGGGCCTTGCCGACCCGCGCGGACAGCGGACCGGCCGCGGCGGGCCGGGTCGCGATGCCGACCGCCGAGGACACCAGCGAGCCAAGCACGTCGACCACCCGGCGGGTGGTGGCCACCGCGTCGCCGAACGCGGCGCGGGCGTTCTCCACCAGCTCGGCGGGCCGGTGCACGGTCTCGGTGACCGCGTCCAGCAGCAGCCGGGTCGGCCCGGGAAGCCTGCGCGGCGCCCACGGCTCGTCGTCCTCCCGGGCCGTCCTGCCGGGCGCCGTCTCCAGGATGACCTGGCCGAAGTCGATCGTCCGGATGCCGTCGACCAGGGCAAGGTGGGTTTTGGTGATCAAGGCCACGTGCCCGCCAGCCAGGCCCTCCACCAGGTAGGCCTCCCACAGCGGCCGGGCCGGGTCCAGCGGGCGGGCCATCAGCCGGGCGACCAGATCGTGCAGCTGCTCGTCGCTGCCCGGCCGGGGCAGCGCGGAGCGGCGCACGTGGTAGGCGACGTCGAAGGCCGGGTCGTCCACCCAGACCGGCCGGGCCAGGTGGCCGGGCACCTCGGCGACCCGCTGCCGGTAGCGCGGCACCAGCGGCAGCCGCCGCGCGATCAACGCGACCAGGCCGTCGTAGTCGAACCCGGAGCGCGGCCTGCGGAAGACCGCCAGCCCGCCGACATGCATCGGCGTCGTCTCCTCCTCCAGGTACAGGAACGACGCGTCGAGGGCGGACAGGCGGTCGGGCATGGCCCGATCCTGGCACACCCCGGCCGGGCGGGCGGACCGCGCGCGACCGGCCGTGCGATGCTGCCCGGCGTGCCATACGACCCCACCGCCGCCCGCGCCGACTCGCCGAAGGACCGGTTCGTCACCGTCTACGGCCGCAAACCGGTGCTGGAGGCGCTGGCCGACCAACGGCTGTCGGTCGACAAGGTGGTGCTGGCCGACAACGCGCACGGCCCGGCGGCGCGGGAGATCCTGGACGCGGCCCGCGAACGCGGCGTGCCGGTGCAGCGCGCCACCCCGCACCGCGTGAAGGTGTTGGCGGGCAATGGGAAACAGGACCAGGGCGTGCTCGCCGACGTGGTCGCGCCGCGCATGCGCAGGCTGACCGACGCGCTGTCCGCCGCGAAGCGACCCGCGACCGTGCTGCTGCTGGACGGGATCACCACACCCGCGAACGTCGGCATGATCCTGCGCACCGCCACGGCGGCGGGCATCGGCGGCATCGTGGTCCCCCGGCGCGGCGTCGCGGGCATCGACCCGCTGGTGGTCAAGGCGTCCGCCGGGGTCGCGTTCACCGCCCCGGTACTGCGCTGCGCGAGCGCCGAGGAGGCGGCCGCCGACCTGCGTGCCGCGGGCTATCCGCTGTATGCCCTGGACGCGGGCGCCCGCCGCACGGTGTTCGACGCCGAACTGCCCCGCCCGGCCGCGTTCGTGCTGGGCAGCGAGACCGCGGGGATCACCGACGGGGTCCGCCCGCACGTCAACCGGTGGCTGTCGATCCCGATGAGCGGCGGCGTGGAGTCGCTGAACGTGGCCGCGGCTGCCGCCGTGCTGTGCTTCGAGCTGGCCCGCCGCGGCTGATCAGTTCCCGGACAGTCCGAAGAGGATGTCCACTTCCTCCACAGTGGACTCTGTGGTCATGTGGTGCACCCCGGTCATGCCCGCTCTGACCGCGCCCCGCACGTAGTCGGCCACGTCGTCGACGAACACGCACCGCTCCTGCGGGACACCCAGCAGCGCCGCCGCCTGCCGGAAGATCTCCGGGTCCGGCTTGGCCACCCCGACCTCCCCGGACACCACCACGGCGTCGAAAACATCGGGCAGGCCGCGCGGGGCCCGGTCCGCGTTGGACAACAGGGCCGTGCGCACCCCGGTCGAGCGCACCCGGGCAACCAGCTCCGGAACACCCGCCTCGGTGAACACACCCGCATAGTCGACGATCAGCGCCGCGTACTCCACGAGCCCGATTCTCCCCGCAGGCGGCCCACCATCACCACATGAGCTGACCCCGGTCGCGTTCCACCACTCGGTCGCGCTCTCCCTTCCCGCCACCGAACGAAGGGAACGCGCATGCGGATCGAGGCACTGCCCGAGTACGAGCCCCCACTGGCCGAGGCGGACGAGGAACGCTGGTCCACCCCACCCAGCAGGCCGCCCACCTGGACCGTCCACGGCCCCGCCCGGGACATCGCCTGGCGCCTGATGACCCTCTGCCTGGAAGCCCTCTCCGGCGAACGCACCCTGCCCCAGCTGCACGGAGTCCTCTCCGGACCGGTCTGGGAGGCGATGCTGACCCGCACCAGGGCGCCAACCCGAGGCCGGTTCCGACTGGTCACCATGCGGCTGTGCCAGGTGCGCGCGGACATCGTGGAGTTCGCCGCCACCACCCGCTTCATGCCTGCACACATGCCGGGGCGCTGGGTGGCCCGAGCGTTCGCGGGGCGGTTGGAGGAACGGGAAGGGCGGTGGCTGTGCACCTACCTCCGCCCAGTCGGCTTCTGACCCGACACGGACTGTTCGTCCAGCGCTGAGCCGAAAAGCAGCACGGCCCGCCGGGAAAGTCCCGGCGGGCCGTGCTCCTAGTCGTCACGCCTCAGCGGCGGGGACCCTTGCGGCCCTTCTTGGCCTGGTCGCGGGCCTGCTGCCGACGCTCGCGGCGGGTGCCGCTCGCGCCTGCGCCGTCGCCGTTGTCCGCGGACTCCGAGTGTGACTCGACGCCGCCGTCCTCGGCCGGGCCGCTGTAGCTCAGGCGCTGGGTCGGGGGCTCGAAACCCTTGCTGCGCAACGCGGGCGGGAGCTTCTCCGTCGCGGTGGCGGCGGCCGCCTGCTCGGCCTGGGCGCGCTGCTGGGCGGCCTGGGCGCGTTCCTGGCGGGCGCGCAGCTCGGCCTGGCGGGCCTGCTCGGCCGGGTCGGTGACCTGGGGCAGCGGGGTCGGCTGGGGGGCCAGCTGGACCGGGGCGGGTTCCGGCTCGACCGGCTCGACCGGGACGTTGAACAGGAAGCCGACCGTCTCCTCCTTCAGCGCGTCGAGCATCGCGCCGAACATGTCGAAGCCTTCCTTCTGGTACTCGATCAGCGGGTCGCGCTGGGCCATGGCGCGCAGGCCGATGCCCTCCTTGAGGTAGTCCATCTCGTAGAGGTGCTCGCGCCACTTGCGGTCCAGGACCGACAGCATGACCTGCCGTTCCACCTGCCGCATCGCGCCCTCGGTGCCCACCTTGGCGTCGATCTCCGCCTCGCGCGCCGCGTAGGCCGCGTGCGCGTCGTCGGTGATGGCCTTGAGCAGGTACTCGTGGTCCATGTCGTGGCCGTCGGCCTCGGCCTGGTCGACCAGGGCCTCCCAGTCCAGCGAGATCGGGTACAGGGTCTTGAGCGCGGTCCACAGCTTGGCGTGGTCCCAGTCCTCGGCGTAGCCGTCGGCGGTGGCGCCGGTGACGTAGGCCGCGACCACGTCGGTGATCATGTGGTCGACCTGCTCGCTGAGGTCCTCGCCCTGCAGCACCCGCAGCCGCTCGGCGTAGATCACCTTGCGCTGCTTGTTCATGACCTCGTCGTACTTGAGGACGTTCTTGCGGATCTCGTAGTTCTGCTGCTCGACCTGGGTCTGCGCGCTCTTGATCGCGCGGGTGACCATCTTGGCCTCGATCGGCTGGTCCTCCGGCACGTTCATCATGGTCATGACCCGCTCGACCATGCCCGCGTTGAACCGGCGCATCAGCTCGTCGCCGAGCGACAGGTAGAACCGGGACTCGCCCGGGTCGCCCTGACGACCGGACCGGCCGCGCAGCTGGTTGTCGATGCGCCGGGACTCGTGCCGCTCGGTGCCCAGCACGTACAGCCCGCCCGCGTCGCGCACCTCGACCTTCTCGGCCTTGACGGCCTCGTCGGCCTTCTCCTGGGCGGCGGGCAGCGCGGCGCGCCACTCGTCCGGGGTCTCCACCGGGTCCAGGCCGCGCGCGCGCAGCTCCTCCTCGGCGATGTGCTCCGGGTTGCCGCCCAGCACGATGTCGGTACCGCGACCGGCCATGTTGGTGGCGACCGTGACCGCGCCCTTGTGCCCGGCGCCCGCGATGATCCCGGCTTCCTTCTCGTGGTGCTTGGCGTTCAGCACGTTGTGCGGGACGCCGGCCTTGACCAGCAGCTTCGACAGGTACTCCGACCGTTCCACGCTGGTGGTGCCGACCAGCACCGGCTGGCCCTTCTCGTGCCGCTCGGCGATGTCCTCGGCGACCGCGAGGAACTTCGCCTCCTCGGTCTTGTAGATCAGGTCGGCCTGGTCCATCCGCACCATCGGCCGGTTGGTCGGGATCGGCACCACGCCCAGCTTGTAGGTGTTGTAGAACTCGGCCGCCTCGGTCTCGGCGGTACCGGTCATGCCCG
Source organism: Actinokineospora enzanensis DSM 44649 (assembly GCF_000374445.1). Lineage (GTDB taxonomy): Bacteria > Actinomycetota > Actinomycetes > Mycobacteriales > Pseudonocardiaceae > Actinokineospora > Actinokineospora enzanensis. The sequence goes on from NZ_KB894409.1 coordinate 94,662, forward strand.
AGAGCTTGGTGTAGAGCCGGAAGTAGTTCTGCAGGGTGATCGTGGCCAGGGTCTGGTTCTCGGCCTTGATCTCCACACCCTCCTTGGCCTCGATGGCCTGGTGCATGCCCTCGTTGTAGCGGCGGCCCGCCAGCACGCGGCCGGTGAACTCGTCGACGATGAGAACCTCGCCGTTGCGGACGATGTAGTCCTTGTCGCGCTTGTAGAGCTCCTTGGCCTTGAGCGCGTTGTTCAGGTAGCCGACCAACGGCGTGTTCGACGCCTCGTACAGGTTCTCGATGCCCAGCTGGTCCTCGATGAACGCCACGCCCTTCTCGGTGACACCCACCGTGCGCTTGCGCTCGTCCAGCTCGTAGTGCACGTCCTTGCGCAGCATCGGGGACATCCGGGCGAACTCCTGGTACCAGCGCGAGGACTGGTCGGCCGGACCGGAGATGATCAGCGGGGTGCGCGCCTCGTCGATCAGGATGGAGTCGACCTCGTCGACGACGGCGAAGTTGTGGCCACGCTGCACCATGTCGTCGAGCGACCAGGACATGTTGTCGCGCAGGTAGTCGAAGCCGAACTCGTTGTTCGTGCCGTGCGTGATGTCGCAGTTGTATGCCTCGCGGCGCTGCGCCGGGGTCATCTCGGACAGGATCACGCCGACGGTCAGGCCGAGGAAGCGGTGGATGCGGCCCATCCACTCCGCGTCCCGCTTGGCCAGGTAGTCGTTGGTGGTGATGACGTGCACGCCGTCACCGGACAGGGCGTTGAGGTACGCCGCCAGCACGCCGGTCAGGGTCTTGCCCTCACCGGTGCGCATCTCGGCGACCTGCCCGAGGTGCAGCGCGGCACCGCCCATCAGCTGGACGTCGAAGTGGCGCTGGCCGAGCACCCGCTTGGCGCCCTCCCTGGCCACCGCGAACGCCTCCGGCAGCAGCTCGTCGAGGGACTCCCCGTCGACGTAGCGCTGCTTGAACTCGGCGGTCTTGGCGCGCAGCTCCTCGTCGGAGAGCCCGACGACATCATCCTCCAGCGAGTTGATGTGCGCTGCGATGTTGCGCAGCCGCTTGAGCATCTTGCCCTCGCCCGCGCGCAGGATCCGGGACAGCACCATCCTGAGTCGACCTCGCTAGCTGATAGTCGTGCACCCGGCACGGGCGCTCCTATAGGTCATCGTAGGCAACCCCGCGCGCGCCGTGCACCGACGTCCGTGCCCGGCGGCGTGGGGGCTGCCCGGTGACCACCACCACAGGCCCAACGGTTCGGCACCGCCGGAGGTTCCGGACCCGTGTCCGATTGGGAACCGTTAACGCCCGGTCGAGTGGTCAGGGGCGAATTCCGGGTCCGGGCACGACCGTGCCCCGGGGCTGGCTGGCACCCGGGGCACGGCCGGTCTGGAGGGTCGTTCACAGGTCCGGTGGACACCGGACGTGTTCGGTTCGACAGGAGGAGGGTCAGACGAGCTTGATGACGCCGTAGTCGTACGCGCGGCGCCGGTAGACGACGCTGGGGACGCCGGTGTCGGCGTCGGAGAAGAGGAAGAAGTCGTGGCCCACGAGCTCCATCTCGTACAGGGCCTGGTCGACGGTCATCGGCTTGGCCGGGTGCTCCTTCTCCCGGACCACGCGGCCGGGCAGGTACTCCGCGCCCTCGGCACCGTCGGCGCTGTCGGTGATGCCGGGACCCGCCTCGTCCTCGGACCAGCGCTGCTCGGGCAGCATCACGCTGCCGTAGACGCCGTTCACCTGGTCGACCTGGCTGCCGTTCACATGGCCGTCGTAGGCGTCGGCGTAGTCGTCCTCGGGAGCCTCCAGCACCGTGGTCCGCGAACGGCCGCCATCCGCGCCGTTCATCGCGGCGATGCCGACGGCCTCGGCCACGGAGACCGGGGTCCGGCGCCCGTGGTGGACGCGCCTGCGGTCGTGCAGGCGGCGGAGCCGGTTTTCGAGTTTGCTCACCGCCAGGTCCAGGGCGGCGTAGAAGTCGCCCGAACAGGCCTCGGCACGCACGGCCGGGCCACGGCCCTTGCCGGTGATCTCGACCCGCTGGCAGTTCTTGGACTGCCTGCGGTTGGGCTCGTGGAACAGCTCCACGTCGAAGCGGATGACCTTGCGGTCGTAGCGCTCCAGCCTGCTGAGCTTTTCCTCGACGTGGATCCGGTAGTGCTCCGGGATCTCGACGTTGCGGCCCTTAACCACGATGTCCATACACGACCTCCCTCGCTGTCGGCGAGTACTGCGTTGCACAAAATCGGGATTGGCGCCGGGCTGGTCTGGATTCCAACTCCAGGACAGGACCTGACCTGGGGCGATGCCCCGGGAGGTCAGTGGTCCACCGGCACCAGGGTCATGGGCTCCTCGCCTCCTCCCTGCCGACCGGGAATGGTGATAGCGCAGCACGTTAGCCCGGGTTTCGGTTCCGCAACAGCCCCCGAGGCGGGCGACATCCGTTCGCGACCCAGAGTGACACCAAGCGACAACCCGACGGTCACGCACGGCCACGCCGTGGTCGCGACGGCCGAACGTACGCGCCGCGAATCACCCGCTCGGCCGACCGCACCCGACCGAGCAGCCGTACCCAGGGCTGCGTCGACCGGCGCCGTGCGCTCCGCCAAGAGGCCGGAGTCCCTTTTCGTGCTCCACCGCATACCTGGCCAACGAGCCCGAACGGCCCAGGGTTCCCGGATTTCTTCACCCGTTCGGGGGTACCGATCGGCGTCCCGGAATCCGGGATCACACGGTTGCCGCGCAGACGAGCACGGCGAGCACGGGGTAACCGGCGGTGCCGAGGGCGCGCGCACACGCCGCCGCCGTGGCACCGGTGGTGACGACGTCGTCCAGGACCAGCAGCGGGGTGCCCGGTGGCGGCAGACCGGTCGGGGCGACGACCAGGTGGCGGGCCAGGTTGGCCGCGCGCTCGGCCGGGCCGAGACCGACGGAATCCTTTGCCCGGCTAGCGAACCCGAGCGCCTGCGTGGTGCCCGCGACCAATCCCGACCCGGTCAGGTTGTCCGCGACCACGGCCGCGACCCGTGCCATGTGGTGCCCACCGCGTCGCCGCGCGGCCGCCTTGCTCGATGGCGCGGGCACCAACCACAGCCCGGGTGGTTTGTTGGCGGCGTGCGGGGGTACGTCCGCCGTCGATGAAGAATCGACCGTTGGGACCCAGAAGACCCTGGCCAGGGCAGGCGCTCGTGCGGCCAACGCGGGCAGGGCACGGGTGAGGGCGTTGCCCAAGGGGACGGCCAGGGCACGTCGGCCCCGCTCCTTGTAGGCGATGACCGCCTTGCGCGCCGGGCCCGAGTACGTGGTGAGCGCGTAGACCGGCGGGGAACGATAGGTGGCTGAGCGTTCGACGGCGAACAGTCCGGTGAGTGTAGTGTCGCAGGTTCGGCACCAGTGCGTGCCGGGGTGGGCGCAGCCCGCGCAGCGGCGGGGGACGATGAGGTCGATCAGCTGGGCCAGGGTTCCGTTTCGCATGCCGACAGCCTGGCGTTGATGGAATTCCGACGCACAAAGTTGTCCACAGGGCCTTTGCCAAGCCCAGCGATCAGCCCGGGTAGAACGGGGTCGAGCCAGGGGGCTGGTTGTACTGGTACGTCTGCCAGAGCTTGCCCGGCTCCTGCGTCGACCACATCCCGAAGTTGTCCGTGACGATCACCGCCCGCCCCGGCGCTGCGGTGATCGCCGTGATCGGGTTCGTCAGGTTGGTGTTGTTGTAAGGGTTGTAGCCGTACCCGTCGATCGGCAGGCTCACCACCTGCCGGGACGTCGCCGCGATCACCGTGAGGCGGTCGAGCCAGTCGAGGCCGATCACGTCCTTGACCGCGTTCCCCTGCAGCGTCCGCGTGACCCGCAGCGACACCGCCTCGTTGTTGCGCACCACCGAGGCCACCCGCACTTCCCCGTTGACCACCGCGGCCACCCGCGCGCCGTCGCGGGACAGCCGGAGCTGCGTGATCGTGCCCTCGTTGGCGGTCAGCTCGGAGGCGTCCACCGGCGAGGTCTTCCAACTGCCCGCCGCAGTGCGCACGACGCGGACCACCACGGTGCCGTCCTGGACCGTCCAGACCTCGCTCGGGCCGGACTCGGCGCCCGCGGAGAACAGCCAGGTGGGGCGGGTCAGGGTGTGGGCCTCGGGGAGGCTGATCTCGGGGAGCTCCTCGTTGGTGCGGCCGACCCGCAGCCGGACGCCGTTCGGCACGCGTTGGACGACGGCGAGGTGGCTGCCGTCCAGGGACTGGGCGGCGCTGGCGATGTCGTACGCGCCGTTGCCCGCCGGGCCGTCGAGGTCCTTGCCGTCGCGCAGGGACTTCAGCCGGTTGTTGGACACGACCAGGCCGAGCAGGTCCGGCTTGAGCGCGGTCAGCGCGTCGTAGCTGCCGACGTCGCTGACCGTCCAGTCCTCCTGGCCGGGGATGAGCGGGGCGCCCTGGCTGCGCAGCCGCAGCGGGCTGGTGGTCACCTCGCGCAGCGAGTACACCAGCTGGGCGGCTATCCGCTGTTTGTCCTCGGCAGACTTGTCGACCTTGGCCAGGTTGACCAGGATCTCGCCGGTCGACTCCTCCACCACGTTGGTGCTCAGCTCCACCCCGTCCAACTGGCTGCGGACCGCGCCGCGCAGGGACATCGACGGGCCGAGCAGCAGCAACGTCACCACTCGGCCGTAGAGGTAGCGGCGGGGCTCGATCTCCACATAGCGCGGGTCCGGCACCAGCACGCGCTGCTCGTTGTCGAAGAACTCCAGGTTGACCCGGCGGTAGCTGGTCTGGAAGTCGGACTCGGTGATCAGCACGACCGGCGGCGGCTCGGAGATGCGCCACTGTCCGTCCTCGCGGCTGACCACGACCCGGTAGGAGAACTCGCTCACGCTGGTCGCGTAGACGCTCTCCGCGGTGAGGTTGCCGGTGGTGTCGCCGCTGAGCACGACGATGACGTGGTCGGCGGAGTCGCCGCGGTCCTGGACCGACTGCGGGAGGGTCTTGAACTGGTCCTTGATGATGGTGGGCGGCGCCGCGCCCTTCCAGCTCTGGGCGGCGGCGTCGGTGAGGTAGGTGCGCGCGACGTCGGAGTTGCCCGCGGCGAACACGAACTGCTGCACCAGGCTGAACGGGTCCAGTCCGGGTGCGGGTTTGCCGATCTGGCGGGGCTGTTCCTCGGTGGTGTTCACGATGACCCGCGGCAGCGTGCGGTCGGGGATGTTCGCGCACCCGGCCAGACCGAGCACGCACAACAGGATCCCGCCGAGCCTGCTCAGCGTCCGGTTCACGGGTACACCTCCTCGGGCACGGACAGCGGCGGCGGCGCGGCCTGGGTGATCGGGCGCGCGTCGGCCGGGGGTAACGGCAGCGGGCTGTCGCCGTAGTCGACGCCCTGTTCGCGGGGCAGGGTGAGCCGGAAGCAGGCGCCCTCGCCGGGTTCGCCCCAGGCGTCCAGGCCGCCGCCGTGCAGGCGGGCGTCCTCCAGGCTGATCGCCAGGCCCAGGCCGGTGCCGCCGGTGTGCCGGTTGCGGGAGGGGTCGGCCCGCCAGAACCGGTTGAAGACCAGCTCGGCCTCCCCGGTCCGCAGCCCGACACCGTGGTCCCGCACGGTCACCGCGATCGAGTCGGCGTCGCCGACCATGCGCAGCTCCACCGGGTTGCCCTCGCCGTGGTCGATGGCGTTGGCCAGCAGGTTGCGCATGATGCGCTCCACCCGCCGGGACTCGACCTCGGCGACGACCTCCTCCTCCGGCAGGTCCAGCACGATCTCCGAACCGGCGTTGTGCGCGATCACGCGCACCGACTCGACCGCGCGGCGGGCGATCGCGCGCAGGTCGACGTACTCGGCGATCAGCTCCTCGACGCCCGCGTCCAGCCGGGAGATCTCCAGCAGATCGGCAAGCAGCGTCTCGAACCGGTCCAGCTCGTCGACCAGCAGCTCGGTGGAGCGGGCCAGGCCCGCGGGGAACTGGGCGCGTGAGGCGTGCAGGACGTCCGCGGCCATCCGGACGGTGGTGAGCGGGGTGCGTAGCTCGTGCGAGACGTCGGATGTGAACCGGCGCTGCACGTGCCCGAACTCCTCCAGCTGGCGGATCTGTCTGGCGATGCTCTCAGCCATCTCGTTGTAGGACTGCGCCAGCCGGGCCACGTCGTCCTCGCCTGCGACCACCATGCGCTCGTCCAGCTCACCGTCGGCGAACCGCTCGGCGGCGCGCGCGGCCCGGCGCACCGGTAGCACTACCTGCCGCGTGACGAGGTTGGTGATGCCCGCGAGGAGCAGCAGCAGCACAAGACCACCCACGACCAGGGTGCTCTGCACGACGTCGATCGTGCGCTGCTCGGCTGCCAGCGGATAGAGCATGTAGAGCTGCAACGGCGGTGTGCTGGTGGAGACCGGCACACCCACCATCAGGTAGGTGACCCGCTCGTTGTTGCGTTCCACGGTGTAGATCTGCGTGACCGTGCGGTTGGGCGTGCTCAGCACGAAGTCGCGCAGCGACTGCGGCACCTTGTCGTACGGGCCCGCCGAGCTGACGTCCTCTGGCGCGATGTGCGAGGCGTCGGTGGCCAGCACCGGCTCGAACGCGCCAGCCGAGCCCGCCCCGGACTGGTCCGGCGAGGAGCTGGTGAGCTTGTTGATCGCGCTGTTGAGCCGCTCGCCGATGTTGTCCGAGTCGCGGATGCCGACCAGCTCCCGCTCGGCGATCTGCACCGCGGCCCTGGTCTGCGCGATCGCCGCGGCCTCCTTGGTGTTCACCAGCCGCTCGGTGATCTGGTTCTGCAGGACCATGCCCAGCACGAACGTCACCGCGGAGCCGAGCGCCAGGGTGCTGACCGCGACCCGCAGCTGCAACGAGCGCCGCCACAGGTCGCTGAACGCGCTCGACCGACGTCTGCCCGCGGCCACCATGGCACGCGCGGACGCCACGACCCGGCGCAGCGGGTCGGCGCGCCGGGTCGGGGGTTCGGACGTCTCGGTCACCTCTGGCTCACGGAGGGCCCGCCTTGTAGCCGACGCCGCGCACGGTCAGCACGACCTCGGGGTGCTCCGGGTCGCGCTCCACCTTGGACCGCAGCCGCTGCACGTGCACGTTGACCAGCCGGGTGTCGGCCGCGTGCCGGTAGCCCCAGACCTGCTCCAGCAGCACCTCGCGGGTGAACACCTGACGCGGCTTGCGGGCCAGCGCGACCAGCAGGTCGAACTCCAGCGGGGTGAGCTGGATGGACTTGCCCTCGCGGATCACCTCGTGGCCGGGCACGTCGATGGTCAGGTCGCCGATGGTGAGCATCTCGGCAGGCTCGGACTCGGTGCGCCGCAGCCGGGCCCGCACCCTGGCCACCAGTTCCTTGGGCTTGAACGGCTTGACCACGTAGTCGTCCGCGCCGGACTCCAGCCCGAGCACGATGTCCACGGTGTCGCTCTTGGCGGTGAGCATGACGATCGGCACCCCGGACTCGCCGCGGATCGCCTTGCACACGTCGATGCCGTTCATGCCGGGCAGCATGAGGTCGAGCAGCACGAGGTCGGGTTTCAGCTCACGCAGCGCGGGCAACGCCCGGGAGCCATCGGCCACCACGGCCGTGTCGAAACCCTCGCCGCGCAGCACGATAGTGAGCATCTCGGCGAGAGCCGGGTCGTCGTCCACAACCAGCACTCGTGCCTTCATGGCCACATAGTCGCACTGTTCACAGTGTGTGCGACCACCGGCCGCCCCGTCCCCCCATCGAGTACGTTGAACCTTGAACGAATCCGAGGGAGCTGCCATGGGCATCCGCAGGCTCAACCACGCCGTCCTGTACGTCCGCGACGTCGACCGCAGCATCACGTTCTACCGCGACGTCCTCGGCTTCCGCCCGGTCACCCGTATGCCCGGCGCCGCCTTCCTGCGCGCCGCCGACTCCGACAACGACCACGACCTCGGCCTCTTCCAGGTCGGCGGACACGCCCCCGGCCAGCCGGAGGGCGGGGTGGGGCTGTACCACCTGGCCTGGTCGGTGCACACGCTGCCGGAACTGGCCGAGTTCAAGCGGGTGCTGACGGAGGCGGGAGCGCTGGTGGGGGCCTCGGACCACGGGGTGTCGAAGTCGCTGTACGCGAAGGACCCGGACGGGGTGGAGTTCGAGGTGTCCTGGTTCGTCCCCCGCGACCGGGTCACCCGCGAGATGGAGGAGTCGGGCGCGCCCCGCCCCCTGGACATCGACGCCGAGATCGCCCACTGGGGCACGGAGCTCGTCGGCGCCCTCTAGTGGTGCGACAACCCCAGAGGAATCCGAGCGAGCATTGTCGGAAGTCATCTCAGGCCAGGAGTGCTGCCGATAGCGAGGAAACGTCAACGGCGGTGCTGCCGTCGACGACGTGCCAAGGGGACAGCCAGTTGGCAGCGGCCAGACCGTCGTAGACGTCGCCGACGCGGATCTGTAGCTCCGTGTCGGACTCCCACCTGTCCCGAGCGCGGGCGTCCACGTGCTCACGATGGGCAGACCGCTCGGCCGCCAACGTCGCCGAGACTCGCAACAACAGTTGGGCGTGAGGAACAGGAAGCTCGAACCGGTCGATCTCGATGGACTTGACCCAACGAACAAACTCGCCGTCAGCGGACTCATGCAGCCGGGCCGCGCCGTAAGCCGCGTTGGAGGCCACGTACCGGTCCAGCAGCAGCACGTCGTAGGCCGCGAGATCAGCCCGGAGATCCGCGCCTTGACGGTCCAGCGCGTACAGCACGGCCATCCCGTAGACCGACTCGCCCAGCCCGCCCAGACGGCCGTGCAGGCCGTCGTGGACCAGGTCCGCCGTGACGGACTCGCCGTACCGGGGGAACGCCCGGGTACCGACCCGGGCCCCGTGTTCGGCGAAGGCGGCGGTGAGCTTGTCGGCCAGGGTGCGCTTGCCCGCGCCGTCCAGGCCCTCGATGACGATCAGTCGTCCCACAAGGCCACAACATAAGACACCCGTGGGCGGCGCGACCCGGCTCCCCTCCGGACCACGCCGCCCACGGTGCCTCTCCACCCCCCGGGGCGGCTCCACCGGTTCTGGCATGCCCCCTGCGCAGGCCAGAACTACACAAGATCGCTCGACCGGGTCGGTTTGTTACACCTTTCGGGGACAAAGACGCGGGCCCCGGCACGCTGGTTGCGTGCCGGGGCCCGGGGAGAAATCCCTACCGATCAGTAGCGGTAGTGCTCCGGCTTGAACGGGCCCTCGACGTCGACGTCGATGTACTCGGCCTGCTCCTTGCTGAGCTTGGTGAGCGAGCCGCCGAGCGCCTCCAGGTGGATGCGGGCGACCTTCTCGTCCAGCTTCTTGGGCAGCCGGTACACCTCCTTGTCGTACTCCTCGCGCTTGGTGAACAGCTCCACCTGGGCGATGACCTGGTTGGAGAAGCTGTTGGACATCACGAAGCTCGGGTGGCCGGTGGCGTTGCCCAGGTTCAGCAGGCGGCCCTCGGACAGCACGATGATCGAGTGGCCGTCCGGGAACACCCACTCGTCGACCTGCGGCTTGATGTTGATCCGCCGGATGCCGGGGGTGCGGGCCAGGCCCGCCATGTCCAGCTCGTTGTCGAAGTGGCCGACGTTGCCCAGGATGGTCTGGTGCTTCATCCGCGCCATGTGCTCGGCGGTGACCACGTCCTTGTTGCCGGTCGTGGTGATCACGATGTCGGCGCGCTCGACGGCCTCCTCCAGGGTGCGCACCTCGAAGCCGTCCATGGCCGCCTGCAGCGCGCAGATCGGGTCGATCTCGGTGACGATGACCCGGCCGCCCTGGGCGCGCAGGCTCTCCGCCGAGCCCTTGCCGACGTCGCCGTAGCCGCAGACGACCGCGACCTTGCCGCCGATGAGCACGTCGGTGCCCCGGTTGATGCCGTCGACCAGCGAGTGCCGGATGCCGTAGCGGTTGTCGAACTTCGACTTGGTCACCGAGTCGTTGACGTTGATCGCCGGGAAGAGCAGCTCACCGGCCGCGGCGAGCTGGTAGAGCCGCAGCACGCCGGTGGTGGTCTCCTCGGTGACGCCGCGGATGGCCTCGGCCACCCTGGTCCACCGGCCCGCGTCGGCGGCGATGGTGGTGCGCAGGGTCTCCAGCACCACGGCCCACTCCTCGGAGTCGTCCTCCGTGGTGGCCGGGATGATCCCGGACTTCTCGTACTGGACACCCTTGTGCACCAGCAGCGTCGCGTCGCCGCCGTCGTCCAGGATCATGTTGGGCCCGGCGCCGTCCGGCCAGGACAGCATGCGCTCGGTGGCCCACCAGTACTCCGGCAGCGTCTCGCCCTTCCAGGCGAACACCGGGACGCCCTTGGGCTCCTCCTCGGTGCCGTGCGGGCCGACCACGACCGCGGCGGCCGCGTGGTCCTGGGTGGAGAAGATGTTGCACGAGCACCAGCGGACCTCGGCCCCCAGGGCCACCAGGGTCTCGATCAGCACGGCGGTCTGCACCGTCATGTGCAGCGAGCCGGAGATCCGCGCCCCCTTGAGCGGGTAGACCTCGGCGTACTCCCGGCGCAACGCCATCAGGCCGGGCATCTCGTGCTCGGCCAGGCGGATCTCTTTGCGCCCGAACTCGGCCAGGGACAGATCCGCCACGGCGAAGTCGACACCGTTGCGGGTCTGCGCGAAGCTCGCCCCGGTAGCGCTCCGCGTGTCTTCTGCGGTCATCGAAAAGATCCTCCAGACTTCTGGTTCCTGCTGAACACTACCGGCGTGGCCGGTGTCCCGGGGCGCCCGAAAGGAGTGTTCCGGCGTCGGAGCGTGACCGGGGAGGGACATGTTGCTTACCGGCTCGGAAACCCGGGTGGTCGAACTGCGCGTGCACGGCATCATGGGCACCTCCGCGGAGAGCCTGGTCGGCTCGGTCGCGGCGGTGGATGTCGCGGGCGACGGTATCGGGCGAATCGTGCGCCCGGCCGACCGGCTGCTGCGGCCCGCGCCCGGCCCGGTGCTGCGGGCCGAGGGGCGGTCGGTGCCGCGCGTGGTCGAGGGCTACGTGTGGGGCGCGATGACCTCGGGCGGGGTGGCGAAGGCCACGTGGGCGCTGCTGTTCCCGTTCTCGCTGACCAACATGGCGCACTGGATGCTGCCACCAGCGCCGAGCGGCCACCGGCCCGCGCGGCTGCTGGCCGTGGTGAACCGGTCACTGCTGCGGTTGGCGGCGCTGCTGCTGACCGCGCTGCTGGTGACGCAGGCGGCCGTGGTGAGCATGGACCTGGTGGCCGCGCAGTGCCTGGCCCCGGGCACCGCCTGCCTCGCCTGGGTGCCCGACTGGCTGCGCGCCACCTGGCCGTTCCGGCAGGTCGTCGGCGTGCTGCCGGTGCTGTTCGCGATCTACGTGCTGTACCGGATCTCGTGCATCGCCTGGGAGACGCCCGCCGCGCCGAACCCGCCGGACGCGCAGCCGAACCTGAAGGTGCGGCTGCCCGGCCGGAACCTGGTCTCCGACCCGGACACGCCCGCGTTGCGCGCGCTGCACCTCACGATGGCCCTGGCCACCGTCGCGCTGCTGCCCCTCGGCGGCCCGTTCGCACCGCCGAAACAGCCGCTGACCTGGTGGTTGTGGTTCCTGGCGATGGTGCTGGCCGGGGTCTGCCTGCTGTGCGTGCTGCTGCTGGACGACCCGCGCGGCGCCGAGCCGACGGCGGGCGGGCGCGGGCTGCGGGCCGCGCTGGGCCGAGTGCCACGCACGATGCTGCTGTTTCTGGGCGGGGGCCTGGCGTTGACCTCCGGCGCGGTCGCCGACCCGCTGCCGGTCGACCTGATCGGCACCGGGCCGACCGTGGAGGCGATCGCGGCGACGTTGATCGGGGTGGTGGTGCTGCTGGGGCTGCTGCTGGTCCCGGCCGCGCTGATCGCCCGCCGCACCTGGGTCGACCAGCCGAAGTGCCTGCGACCGTGGGCGGGCGGCTGGATGGCCGCGCCGGTGCTGGCGATCGCCGCGCTGCTGGGCGGCGGGTTCGGCGCCGGGCTGGCGATCTCGCTGCGCAAGCTGATCGGCTCCGCGAACACCGCGCTACCGCACGGGTACGAACAGGTCACACTGCTGTGGGGCGCTGCGGCGGCGATCGGGGTGGCACTCGCGATACCGCTGGGCACGATCGCGGCGGCCCGGATGCTGCTGGCACCGGCCGGTTATCCCGAGGTGGGCCTGCTGCACGCGGGCAGGCTCGCCGAACAGATCACGGCGTTGCGGCACTGGCGGATGGCCGGATGGCAACGGCGCAACGGGCACCGGGTGATCCTGGCGCTGGCCGGGGTGCTGACGGCGGGCACCGGGGTGGCGGTGTCCATGCGGGTCGCCGGGATCGAGCCGCCGCAGTGGATGGACCCGTTGTCCACGTTGGGAATCCTGACCCTCGGCGTCATGGCGGGCGCCCTGCTGCGCGCGGTCTACACGGCGGCACAGGAACCCAAGGCGGGCAAGCGGTTGGGCGTGATCGCCGACCTGGCGTCGTTCTGGCCGCGCGAGGCGCACCCGACCGTGCCGCCGAGCTACGCGCTGAAGGTGGCACCGGAACTGGCGGCGCGCGCGGTGGAGCACCTGAAGGACCCGAACGTGCGGGTCGTGCTGGCCGGGCACAGCCAGGGCAGCCTGCTGGTGGCGGTCACCGCGGCACGGCTGATGGAGTCGCTCAACGAACCGGAACGACAACGGGTAGGGCTCGTCACGTTCGGCTCGCAGCTGCAATGGGCCTATCCGAGAGCGTTCCCGGCCGCGGTACCGCACGCGTCACTCGCCGAACTGGCCGGACGACTGGGCACCCGGTGGCGTTCGCTGTGCCGGGGCACCGACCCACTGGGCGGCGCGGTCACGACCTGGGGGCGTCAGGTGTGCGATGGCCAGCTGCTGGGCACCGGTTTCCGCCCGGACGGCACGGTCGGCCCGTTGCCAGCGGCGACACCAACGCCGACCGGCGGCCTGGTGCTGGGCGGCGACCATTGGCTGCCCGACCCCATGCGCGGCCCGTTCCCCGGCAGACGCTGGTCGGCGGGCGTGCTGGGGCACAGCGACTACCTCGCCGACCCGGAATGGGACCGGGCGATCGCACTGGCGGCCGGACTGGACCCGGAGGACCCGAAGTCCACACTGTCCTGGCCGCCACCACGCGGTCAGCGGGGCTGACAAGATCATTGCACAGTCGGACCACGAAGATCAACTAGGCGGGGCGAACCCCCGGAACCCGCCTTCGAGCGCGAGCTTGTGCGAGTGGCTCGGCGGGGTGTGGTTCCCAGGTTCGGACAGTGGGATGTGAACCGCCAAAGGACCCACAAAACGGCGTCGACACGGCGAAAGTCCACCAGGAGCGTTAGCCTCTCGTGGCCGATTCACACCCACGAAGTTACGAGGAGGCTCCCGTGACCGGTACCGACCAGGCGCGGCGCGGCGGACTGTTACGGACCAAGTCCGTGGAGCAGTCGATCGCCGACACCGACGATCCGGACACCAAGCTCCGGCGCAACCTGTCCACCTGGGACCTGGTCGTCTTCGGTGTGGCCGTGGTGATCGGCGCGGGCATCTTCACGCTCACCGCGCGCACCGCCGGTGACCTGGCCGGACCCTCGGTGTCGGTGGCGTTCGTGATCGCCGCGGTCGCCTGCGGTCTGGCGGGTCTGTGCTACGCGGAGTTCGCCTCCACGGTGCCGGTCGCGGGCAGCGCCTACACCTTCTCGTACGCCTCGTTCGGCGAGTTCGTGGCCTGGATCATCGGCTGGGACCTGATCCTGGAGATGGCCGTCGGCTCGGCCGCGGTGTCCAAAGGCTGGTCGGTGTACCTGAACACGGTGCTCGGCTACCTGTTCGACTTCGACCCGGGCGCGCGCACCGTGACCATCGTGGACGTCGCGGGCGTCAGCATGGACTGGGGCGCGCTGCTGCTGGTGGTCATCCTGGCCTCGTTGCTGGTGGTGGGCACCAAGCTGTCCTCCCGGGTGAGCATGGTGATCACCGGCATCAAGGTCGCGATCGTGCTGTTCGTGATCATCTTCGGGCTGTTCTACGTGAAGGCCGCGAACTACACCCCGTTCGTCCCGCCGTCGCAGCCGGGCGGCGCGGGCCACACCGGCGTGGAGCAGTCGCTGTTCTCCCTGATCGCGGGCGGCCAGGGCAGCTCGTTCGGCGCGTTCGGCCTGCTCGCGGGCGCCTCGCTGGTGTTCTTCGCGTTCATCGGCTTCGACATCGTGGCCACCACCGCGGAGGAGACCCGCGACCCGCAGCGCTCGGTGCCGCGCGGCATCTTCGGCTCGCTGTCCATCGTGACCGTGCTGTACGTGGCGGTGTCGCTGGTGCTCGTCGGCATGGTCAGCTACCAGCAGCTGGCCACCTCGGTGAAGGCCGACGGCACCGAGGACCACAAGACCCTGGCCACCGCGTTCTCGCTGAACGGCGTCGACTGGGCGGCCCAGATCATCTCCATCGGCGCGCTGGCGGGCCTGACCACCGTGGTGATGGTGCTGATGCTGGGCCAGGTCCGGATCGTCTACGCGATGTCCCGCGACGGCCTGCTCCCGCGCGGCCTGGCCAACACCGGCAGCCGCGGCACCCCGGTCCGCGGCACCCTCGCGGTCGCCGTCCTGGTCGGCATCGCGGCCACCTTCTTCGAGGCGGGCAAGCTGGAGGAGATGGTCAACGTCGGCACGCTGTTCGCGTTCGTGCTGGTGTCCGCGGGCGTGATCGTGCTGCGGCGGACGCGGCCGGACCTGAAACGCGCGTTCCGGGTGCGCTGGGTGCCGCTGATCCCGATCCTGGCGATCATCGCCTGCGTCTGGCTGATGCTGAACCTGACCGTGCTGACCTGGCTGCGGTTCATCGTGTGGATGGTGGTGGGCGTGGTCGTGTACTTCGCCTACAGCCGCGGGCATTCGTTGGTCGGCAAGCGCGAGCGGGAAACCGAATCCGTTTAGCATCCGCGTGTGCCTTTCCTGTGTGTGGATGTCGGATCGACGTGGACGAAGGGCGCGCTGATCTCGGCGGCCGGTGAGCTGTCGGGCACGGCCCAGCACGCCACCACGCCGCCGGAGGTACTCGACGGTGTGACCGCCGTGGCCTCGGCGCTGGGTGTCGCAGGCGCCGAGGTCCTGGTGTGCTCGTCGGCGGGCGGTGGTCTGCGGTTGGCTGTCGTGGGCCAGGAACGGCTGGTCAGCGCGGAGGCGGGCTACCGGGTCGCACTGTCGGCGGGAGCGAAGGTCGTGCACGTTTCGGCGGGACCGCTGAGCAACGTGCGGGCGCTGCGGGAGTCGCGGCCGGATGTCGTGCTGCTGGTCGGCGGCACCGATGGCGGAGACGAGCGGGTGTTGCTGCACAACGCCCGCAAGCTGGCTACGAACCGGGTGCGAGTGCCGATCGTGCTGGCGGGGAATGTCGCGGTGCAGGAGGCGGCTGTCGGCTTGTTGGCCGGGTGCACAGTCGTACCGACCGCCAATGTGCTGCCGGATGTGGGCGAGTTGAATCCCGGGCCCGCGCGGGCGGCGATCCGGGATGTGTTCCTGCGGCATGTGATCGGCGGGAAGGGGCTGTCGCGAAGCCCGCGTTTCCGTTCCCTGGTGCGGACTGTGACCCCTGACGCGGTACTCGCGGGAGTGTCCCGGCTTGCACACGCGGATAGTGGCGCGGTGCTGGTGGTCGATGTCGGCGGGGCCACTACGGACGTCTACTCGGCCGTATCCGATGCGGAACCCGGGGTGTCCGCGGTGGGTCTGCCCGCGGATCGGCGGACGGTCGAGGGCGACATCGGCATGCGTTGGTCGGCACCGGGAATCGTGACGGAGGCGTTGACCGAACGGCTGATCACGGATGATCGGTTGATGGGCCCGGCGCGAGGCATGTCCGTGGACTTCGTACCGGGGACACCGGAAGAGGCCGCCGTGGACCGCGAACTGGCCACCCTGGCGACCGTGCTCGCCATCCGCCGCCACCTGCGCCACATCGACGGCAACCTGGGCCCGCGCGGGGCCGGACTGCTGATCCTGTCCGGCGGGTTCTTCCGCCACGCCACCGCCGACGCACTGACCGAAGTGGAGTCCACCCTCCGCGCCGACCCGATCCTGCGCCCCATCCTCCGCACAGCCACAGTGACCGTCGACCGCGACTACGTCCTGGCCCCGGCGGGCCTACTCGCCGACGCCGGTCACCATGCCGCCGCCGACAACCTCCTGCGGCGGCTGTAGTTCAGCCGGAGCAGAGAAAGCGGTGGGTGGGGGCATCGGAGTAGACGCTGTAGACGACGAACGCGGTGAACGCCAGCGCGATGATCAGCAGGATCGTGAGCGCGGGGGTTCGCTTCGCCCTCAGCACCAGGAAACCGCCCAGCAGGCATAGGGCGACAGCCGCCCAGGCGAGGAGGTAGGCCGAGGTGGGCATCGGCAACATGCCGTCACAGGTGCCGCCCCGTTGCCGCACCAGCCGCTGACTGACCTGCGCCCCCAGCACACCGAGCACGACGCCCAGGCCGACCGACATGGCCCCGACGATCGCAGGAACGCGGCGGTAGCCCTTCACCGCTCTGCCGACAGGTCAGTTGGTGCGAACCGACTCGCGGTAAAGGTCCGGCTCCAGATAGATCAGCCGCGCCGCCGGTACCGCCGCGCGCACCCGGGCCTCCGCGTCATCGATCGCCTGGGCGACGTCCTCCATCGGCAACCCAGCCCGGAGCGCGATCTTGGCCGCGACCAACAGCTCCTCCGGCCCCAGGTACTGCGTCCGCAGGTGGATGATCCGCTCCACCTTCCCGGTGGCCAGCTCATCCTCGATCTTGGCCAGCTCCGCGGGCGTGGCCCCCTCACCGATCAACAGCGACTTCATCTCGATGATCAGGATGATCGCGATGACCCCCAGCAGCACCCCGATGCACAGCGTGCCGACCCCGTCCCACACCGGGTCACCGGTGGCCACCGTCAGGCTCACCCCCAGCAACGCCAGGACCAGTCCGAGCAACGCACCCGCGTCCTCAAGCAGCACCACCGGCAGCTCGGGCGAGCGTGACTGGCGGATGAACCCCCACCACGACACATCCCCCTTGATCTTGCGGGACTCCTGGATGGCCGTGAAGAACGAGTACCCCTCCAGCCCGACCGCCACGATCAGGATGCCGATGGCGATCCACGGGGACTCCAGCGGTTCCGGGTGGCCGACCTTGTGGATACCCTCGTAGAGCGCGAAGACCGAACCCAGCGTGAACAGCATCAGCGCGACCACGAACGAGTAGAAGTACCGGTCCCGCCCGTAGCCGAACGGGTGGTCGGAGGTGGCGCGGCGCTGGGAGGTCTTCTGGCCGAGCAGGAGCAGGCCCTGGTTGGAGGTGTCCGCCAGCGAGTGCACCGACTCGGCCAGCATCGAGGACGATCCGGTGATCAGGAAGCCGACGAACTTGGCGGCCGCGATCCCGGCGTTGGCGGCCAACGCGGCGAGGATGGCCCGGGTGCTGCCCCCTGCGGACACTGGCGTCTCCCTGGAGTCGGACGGAGTCGGAACGGACTGCGGATCGAACCTGCTGGTCGGGACGGAGCCTAGAGCGTGTCGTGCGCGGGCGCCTCGGCACCCACGGTTGCCACGAACACCTGTGCCCGGCCGTCCGCGTGGACGGACAGGTCCGGGTCGCTCGCCGGGACCCACACCGACTGGCCGCGGCGCAACGGCACGCCGTCGACGGTGACCGAGCCTTCGGTGCACACCAGGATCAGCGGGCGGGCCCTCGGTAGGGGTACCTCGTCGGACTCGCCGTCCGCCCACTCGATCCGGGACAGTTCGAACTCCGGTGCCTCCGTGCGGTACGTGCGCAGCCTGCCGGTCTGGTCGCCGGTCGAGACCGGCATGTCGCCGCAGCCGAAGTCCAGCACGCGCAGCAGTTCCGGCACGTCCACGTGCTTGGGGGTGAGGCCGCCGCGCAGGATGTTGTCCGAGTTGGCCAGGATCTCCACGCCGGTGCCGTGCAGGTACGCGTGCAGGTTGCCCGCGGGCAGGTAGATGGCCTCGCCGGGCTGGAGCACGAGCCGGTTGAGCAGCAGCGCGGCCAGTACGCCCGCGTCGCCCGGGTAGCTCTCACCGAGTTCCAGCACCGTGCGGCACTCACGGGTGAACGCGCCGCGGGCCTTCACGTGTGCGACGCAGGCGTCCAGCAGGTCCGGCAGCAACCGGTCCAGGGCTGGCTGCGGCAGCGTGATCCATGTGGTGAACAGCGCGCGCAGGCCGTCCGGGTTGGGCTGGCCGACCAGCAGGTCGATGTGCGGGGACAGGCCGGGCGTGCGCAGCGACTCCAGCAGTTCGATCGTGCGGTGCGGGTCGCGGAAGCCCGCCAGCGCGTGGAACTCGGTGAGCGCGCAGACCAGTTCCGGCTTGGCCGTCGGGTCGGGGTAGTTGCGGTTGGCCGCGTCCCGGTGGATGCCCGCCGCCTCCTCGACCGCGTACCCGGACGCGGCCTGGGCCGCCGACGGGTGGGCCTGGATGCTCAGCGGCTCCTCCACCGCCAGCACCTTGAGCAGGAACGGCAGCCGGTTGCCCCAGCGCGCGGCGGTCGCGGCGCCCAGCTGGCCCGTCGGGTCGGCCTCGATCCTGGCCAGCAGCGAGTAGGACGTGCCCGCGCTGTCGACCACGTGCGAGGGGTCGCCGGGGTGCGCGCCCATCCACAGCTCCGCCTCCGGGTGCGGGGTGGGCACCGGTCTGCCGAGCAGCTCCGCGATGGTCGTACGCGACCCCCACGCATACGGGCGCACCGCATTGCGCAGCAGCT
Organism: Actinokineospora enzanensis DSM 44649; assembly: GCF_000374445.1. Lineage (GTDB taxonomy): Bacteria > Actinomycetota > Actinomycetes > Mycobacteriales > Pseudonocardiaceae > Actinokineospora > Actinokineospora enzanensis. Next base: position 113,340 of record NZ_KB894409.1, read on the forward strand.
CCACCTGACTACTCACTCCCTCGTGCGTGCCCGCGCCCGCCGCGCCCGGCACGTCGTCGCCGCCCCCGTCCCGGGTCGGCTCGTCCTCTCGCCCGGTGCGGACCACGCGCGTGCGGGCCCGCTCGCCCGTTCGCGCACCCGCCCGGTGCCGCCTTCGCTCACGTCCTGGTCCGGCGCCGCCTCACGCCGTGGCGGGCGCGTACCGCCCGGACCCGCCGGTGGTGCCCGCCGCCAACCCGAGGTACAGCGCGGCCAGCTCGAAGCGGAGCGCGAGCACGGCGGCGCAGGTCGGTTCGTCCGCGGTGATCTCCTCGGCCGGGGCGAGCACGTCCGCGCCCGGCAGCGTCTCGGTGGCCTGCCTGCGCACAGGGTCGCCCGGTCGGGCGCGCACGGCCAGCAGCAGGACCCGGGGCGGCGCGCCGACGGAGCCGTCCACGTCGTCCGGGTCGGCGAAGATGTCGCGGCCCGCGGTGGCCCGCACGGCCGAGCGGTGCAGTGCCAGCCTGCTGCCCGCCTGCAGGTAGCCTGCGACATCGCAGACCAGGTCGGTGTGCGTGCCGAGTACCTGCACGGCGTGCCTGCCGACCGCGGTGGCCACGTGGTCCAGGCCCCACAGCAGCGGCGCGTGCTCGGCCAGCCGCAGCGCCAGTGTCTTGGCCGGGTTGACGAACGACTCGTGCTGCGGGTGGCTGCGCTCGGCCTCCCGGTCCAGCTCGTCGGCCAGCAGGTCGACGTCCAGCCGGAGCAGGCCAAGGGCGTCCAGCGCGAGCAGGCCCGCGGTGTACGCCTTGGGGAAGCCGAAGCCGGGCCGCACCGCCAGCCGCGGCGTGATCAGCACGCCGCCGCCCGCGGCCGCCGCCGCGACCGGTCCCTCGGCGGGCGCGGTGAGCACCACGCCCGCGCCGCGCCTGCCCGCCCGGTCCACGCCCTCGGCGAGCGCCGGGTCGCCCGGGTCGTCGGTGTGCCCGATGACCACGTCCAGCGCGCCGACCCACGGCGGCACCTGGTCGGTGACCACCAGCGGCACCCCGCACGAGGGCAGCAGCAGCTCGGCCAGCAGCCGGGACACCGCCGGGCCGAGGCCGGGCCGGGTGATCAGCACGATGGCCCGCGGCCGGTGCCCGGCCAGCCGGTCGAGGCCCGCTTCCCGAGCGGCCTCGGCGGTGGCGCGGACCTGCGCGCCCGCCATGGCCGCGGCGCGCAGCAGCCCCTCCTGGTCGGCCTCGCCCAGCCGGGTGAGGTCGTCCAGCAGGCTGTCGTCGGCCGCGCTGGTCACGGTCGGTCCGGTTCGACGGCCTCGTCCAGCAGCAACACCGGGATGCCGTCCGTGACGGGGAACTGCCTGCCGCACTCGGTGCAGGTCAGCGCGTCCGCGGCCGGGTCGTCCGGGGTGCCGGTGACCAGCGGGGCGTGGTCGTCCGACGGGCACGCGAGGATGTCCAACAGCTGCCGGTCGAGTGTCACTGCCATGGTCGGTCCTCCTCGTGGTCCAGTGTCCCAGGATTGGGTGGGTAATCGCAGTTCAGGCGCGCACGATCGCCAGCACTCGGTCGCGGATCGCGGCCACGGCGGCGTCGTCGGCCGCCTCCACGTTGAGCCGCAGCAGCGGCTCGGTGTTGGAGGCGCGCAGGTTGAACCAGCCGCCGTCGGGCAGCTGCACGGTCAGCCCGTCCAGCTCGTCCAGGGTCACCCCGGGCTGCGCGCTGAACTCGGCCTTGATCGCGGCCAGCCGCCCGGCCTGGTCGGCCACCGTGGAGTTGATCTCCCCGGAGGCGGCGTAGCGGTTGTACTCGCGGGTCAGCTCGGACAGCGGCCCGGCCTGTCCGCCCAGCGCGGCCAGCACGTGCAGGGCGGCGAGCATGCCGGTGTCGGCCCGCCAGAAGTCGCGGAAGTAGTAGTGCGCGGAGTGCTCGCCGCCGAAGATCGCGCCGGTGCGGGCCATCTCCTGCTTGATGAACGAGTGCCCCACCCTGGTGCGCACCGGGTTGCCGCCGTGCTCGGCGACGATCTCCGGCACCGCGTGCGAGGTGATCAGGTTGTAGATGACGGTGGCGCCCGGCTCCTTGGCCAGCTCGCGCACCGCGACCAGGGCGGTGATCGCGCTCGGCGAGACCGGCTCGCCGCGCTCGTCCACCACGAAGCAGCGGTCCGCGTCGCCGTCGAAGGCCAGGCCCGCGTCCGCGCCGACCTCGCGCACCTTGGCCTGCAGGTCCACGATGTTCTTCGGGTCGAGCGGGTTGGCCTCGTGGTTGGGGAAGCTGCCGTCGAGCTCGAAGTACATCGGCACGACCTCGACCGGCAGGCCGTCGAACACGCTGGGCACGGTGTACCCGCCCATGCCGTTGCCCGCGTCCACCACGACCTTCAGCGGCCGGATGGCCGCCAGGTCGACCAGTTTGCGCAGATAGGCGGCGTAGTCGGCGAGCAGGTCGCGGGTCTGCACGGAGCCTGCCGCCGCAGGCCCACGGACCATGTCCCGGTTTTCCAGGCTCTCCAACGGCTGCGCGAGCTGGACCTCCACATCGCGCTGGATGTCGGTGAGGCCGGAGTCCTGGCCGATCGGCGCGGCCCCGGCGCGGCAGAGCTTGATCCCGTTGTACTTGGCCGGGTTGTGGCTCGCGGTGAACATCGCGCCAGGCAGGTCGAGGCTACCCGCCGCGTAGTAGAGCATGTCGGTGCTGGCCAGCCCGATGCTGACCACGTCGAGGCCCTGGCCGGTCACCCCTTCGGCGAAGGCGGCGGCCAGGCCGGGCGACGAGTCCCGCATGTCGTGCCCGACGACCACGGCGGTCCCGCCCACCAGCCGCGCGAACGCGGCGCCGATGGCGCGCACCAGGTCGTTGTCGATCTGTTCGCCCACCACGCCGCGGATGTCGTAGGCCTTGAAGACACCGGACAGGTCGCGCACGGGGTTCTCCCAGGGGTTCGGGCCGGCGGCCGGGACGAGCCGCCCGCGATTGCTTGGCTGGGAGCCTACCGGCGACGCGCGCGGACCGATGGACAGTCCGGGGTCAGGTCCGGGAGTCGCGGGATCCGGTCACCGGTTTCAGTCACTTATCGGGTCGGGCAACACCCGAAGGTGGCCCCGCCTGCCCGCGCTCGGGCCCGGCTCGGGCGCCTCGACCGGGCGGTCCACCCGGCCCGCCTCGCGCACCGCCTCGGCCAGCGCGGTCAGGTCGTCCACGGTCGGCTCCGGGAGGGCGAACTCGCCGTCGTGCCGGACGACCTCCCAGCCGCGCGGCACGGTCAGCCGCAGGGCGTGCTCCTCGCACAGGTCATAGCTGTGCGGTTCGGAGTAGGTGGCCAACGGGCCGACGACCGCCGTGGACTCGGCGTAGGCGTAAGTCAGCGTGGCGACGGCCGGGTTCAGACACCCGGTTCGCGAACACCGACGCACGCTCCGCACGATCGGTGACCATAGCGCCTTTCCGGCGCCATGCGCCCCAAGTGCCCCACGACACGCCCCCGACACGCCCATCCGGACCAGCGCGGCACCCGCGTACCCTGCTCAGGGTGGTGACGGCTCGCAGTTCCAGGCGACGCGGACGACGCAACCGCGACCGACACGGCCGCGGCCTGCGCGGCCCGCTCTACCCCTCGACCCTTCCGGCGGCCAGCACCAGGGCGGAGAAGTTCGACGCCCTGGTCCTCGACGCGCTGGAGCCGATCGAGGCACGCTGGCGCACCGAGCTGACGAAGCTGGACGTCGCGGTGGACGACGTGCCCGAGGTCACACCGGATACGCCGGAGGGCGTGCTGGCCGACAGCGGGGTGCCGCTGGCCCGGCTGGTGCGGGCGGGGGTCGACCGGCGCGGACAGCCGACGCGTGCGCGGATCGTGCTGTACCGGCGGCCGCTGGAGGCCCGCGCGAAGGACAGTGCGGACCTGGCGGACCTGGTGCATGACGTGCTGGTCGAGCAGGTGGCGAGCTACCTGGGCCTGGACCCGGGCGTCATCGACGGCGAGGGCTGAGCCTCAGGATCGCTCGATCGTCATGTTGTCCCAGTCGTCCGAGGGTCTGCCCATGGTTCTGCGCAGGGTCCGACGGTTGGTCATGAGGCTGTTGGCGTAGCAGTAGGGCGCGTTGAGGCCGTCCATCTCGACCAGCTCGTCGTCCGGCAGGCTCGCCACGGCCAGGTCGTACCAGTCCAGGGCCTCGGCGTGGTCGCCGCGTTCCTGGGCGAGTTCGGCGACCAGCTGACAGGGCGCCGACCAGCGGGGTTGCTCGGTGCGCAACAGCATGAGCTGTTCGCCCGCCTCCTGCTCGCGGCCGAGGGAGAACAACAGGTCGGCCATCGAGGTGCGGGCGTAGGCGCGCTCCTCGCCGCCGAGCGCGATGGCCCGCTCGATCAACGCGATGGCCTGCTCCGATCGTCCCGCCACGCGGTGGGCATGCGCGCGTTCGAGGAGGGAATCGAGCCCGTTGTCGGTCACGCGCTGCAAGTTAGCAAGTTCCGCTTGCACGCGCTCACCCGACGCGCAATGCCGCCCGCGCGATTTCCAGGGCGGCGTCGGCGTCGATTCCGAGCATCCGCGTCGTTTCCGCGAAACGCTCGGCGGCTTCCTTGGCACGTTGCAGGGTGCGGTCACCTGCCGCGCTGACAAAGGTGCCCGCCCGGCCCCGGGTTTCCACCAGACCGGCCTCTTCCAGCTCCCGGTACGCGCGGGCCACGGTGTTCGCGGCCAGCCCCAATTCGGCCGCCAATGCCCGCACGGTGGGGAGTTTGGTGCCGACGGCGAGCGTGCGGTCGTTGATCTGCTTGGCGAACCCGACCCGTACCTGCTCGAACGGCGGCACCGACGAATCCGGGTCGAGCGCGATCATCGCAACACCGCGAGCATGGCGTCGATCCCGGCGGTGCCGTCCGCGTCCTCGGGCAGCGCGTCGACCGGCCACCAGCGCAGATCGAGGGATTCGTTGCTGCGCACGGGAATGGCGCCATCCGGCGCCCGCACCGCGAACCGGACGTCGAAGTGCCGGGTGGGCAGGCCGAGCGAGCAGGTGATCGGGTGCACGTCGACGTGGACGGGCACCGGATCAATGCGCAGATTGGGAATGCCGGATTCCTCCCGGGCTTCCCGCAAAGCGGCACCGGCGAGCGTTTTGTCGTACGGCTCGCAGTGGCCGCCGAGCTGTAGCCACTTTCCGACGCGGGGGTGCAGGGTCAGCAGGATGTGTTCCCCGGCGGCGTCGAAGACGAGCGCGGAAGCGGTGATATGGCCTGCCTCGCAGGACCGTTCACAGGCGTCGGGGCGGGCGGCGAGAAAGCCCAGGTAAGCCTGGCGCAAGGACTCCTGTCCCCGGTCATCCGGCCGCCACGCCGCCATAGTCGCCACCGCGTCAGCATGCGGACCCACCGGCACTCCCTCGCCCTCGACACCTTTCGCGATCATTCTCGCCCACACCCCACCACCCCCGGAATTCACCCATCCCAGCGACCCCAACCCCGCAAGCGCGGGGAGGAACCGACGGATCGTCGATATGGGCGGGGAGGGCGAGGGATCAGCCCCACCTGCGCGGGGAAGGAGCTCAAGCCTGTCTACGCCGAGTTCACCGGCGCGGGAGCATCCCCGCGTGCGCGGGGAGGAGGACGGCGGCACCGTCCCTGCCACCAGCGTCAAGGGAGCATCCCCGCGTGTGCGGGGAGGAGTGCCAGATCCAGCGGACTTCCACTCCGCCGTCGGGAGCATCCCCGCGTGCGCGGGGAGGAGCGCAGCACCTGCGCGTACTGCTCCGGGGACGCGGGAGCATCCCCGCGTGCGCGGGGAGGAGGCTTCGTGACCTGGGGTGTTGGAAGCCGTAACGGTGTTTCTCGTTCACTTCTCCAGGAGTTCGTCCGCACGTGGATCGCGCGGGGTCAACTCTTCCAGGGGGTGGCCGATGGCGACAGCGCCAAGCGGCTCCCAGTCGGCGGGCAGGTCCAGCACCTCGCGCACCACATCCGCGCAGAAGATCGTCGAGGAAACCCAGCACGAGCCCAGCCGCTCCGCCGCCAAGGCCACCAACAAACCCTGCACAGCCGCCCCGCCCGCGACCGTGAACATCGTTCGCTCAGCCTCGGCCCGCCGCGCGTCCGGATAGTCGTGCGAACCCGTCCTGATCAGGAACGGAAGCACGATCTCCGGCGCCTCGTGCAACAGATCCCCGCGCGCGACCCGCCGCTGGATCCGATCCTCCGACCACCCGTCCCCGCGCAGGTCAGCCTCCCAGGCAGCCCGCATGGCCGCGAGGAGTTCCTTCCGTTTCGCCACAACCCGAACAAACCGCACCGGCCGCGTGTGATGCGGCGCCGGAGCCGTCAACGCCGCAGCCACCGCGCGCTGAATCGCTTCCGTGGACACCGGTTCGTCCGAGAAGCTCCGCAAAGACCGCCGCAGCAGCACGGCCTCGCGCCGCCCCCGCGTGATCGCCTCGGCCGTCCCCAACCGGAACAGGTCATCCTCGACCGGCCGCACCAGGTCCCGCGCCCGGGACGTCTCGTCGCCGATCTCCAGCCCCCGGACCACCGCCACCGGGATGCCGCCCAGCTTCCCCTTCACCAGGTCGGCCGCCGCCGCGATCTCGTCCGCGATCGCCACCGACGTGACCACCAGCTCGTTCCCGTGCGCGTCCACCGATCCCGCGTACGAGTGCAGTACCCGCAGCCCGGACGCCCCGATGGCCGCGTCGGTCTGGCCGATCCGCCAGGCCCGGCCCATGGTGTCGGTGATCACCACCGCCACCTCCACCCCGAGCCGTTCCCGGAGTCCGCGCCGCAGTGCCAGCGCCGAGCCGTCCGGGTCGGCGGGCAGCAGGGCGATCTCGTCGCCCGCCACGTTGGAGGCGTCCACCCCGGAGGCGGCCTGCACGATCCCGAGCAGCTTGTTGACCGTGATCAGCGTCGGCCCCTTGGCCGCCACGACCTGGTCGGCCTCGTTCAGCACCGCTTGCCGCCGGACCGCCTCCCGCACCGCCGGATCGGCGGGCACGCGCAGCAGTCGACCCTCTATTTTGGACACGACCTTGCTGGTGACCACCACCACGTCCCCGGACCGCAGCCAGGGCGCGGCCGTCGCGATGGCGCCGGTCAGGTCGTCGCCGGGGCGGAACTCCGGCAGCCCGCGGACCGGCACGATCTCCACCGTGCCGCGCGCGCCGTGCTCAGCCAAGGTCGACCCCGCCCAGCTCAAGCGCCGCGCGCACCATCGTGGCCGTGGCCTCCACATCGGACATCAGCAGCGGGACCGCGCGAACCGCCACGCCCGGCACGTCGGCGGTGTCGCCCGCGGCGACCAGCCAGCCGTCCAGTACGCCGTTGTCCGAACAGGCCCGCGAGCCGTAGTGCCTGCCCACGGCCTCGGCGGAGGTCTCCAGCCCGATCGCCGACAGGCAGGCGTCGGCCATTCCGCGCACCGGCTTGCCCCCGATGATCGGCGACACCCCGACCACCGGCGCCTCGGTCTTGCGCAGCGCGGTGCGCACCCCCGGCACGGCCAGCACGGTGCCCACGCTCACCACCGGATTGGACGGTGCGAGCAACACCACGTCCGCGTCCGCGATGGCCTCCACCACACCCGGCCCCGGCGTGGCCTCGTCGGCGCCCAGCGGCACGATCGAGTGCGCCTTGGGCGCGGCCCGGTGCCGGACCCACCACTCCTGGAAGTGCACGGCCTTGCGCTCGCCGCTGTCCGGCTCGTCGATCACCACGTGCGTCTCGACCCGGTCGTCGGTCATCGGCAGCAGCCGGACCCCGGGCTGCCAGCGCGCGCACAGCGCGGCGGTGATGTCGGACAGGTCGTAGCCCGCGCGCATCATCCGGGTGCGCACCAGGTGCGTGGCGATGTCCTTGTCACCAAGGCCGAACCAGTCCGGGTCGGCGCCGTAGGCGGCCAGTTCCTCCTTGACCACCCAGGTCTCGCCGGTGCGGCCCCAGCCGCGCTCCGAATCGATTCCCCCGCCGAGGGTGTACATGCAGGTGTCCAGGTCGGGGCAGACTCGGAGACCGTGCAACCAGATGTCGTCCCCCGTGTTCACCACCGCGGTCACCTCGTGCGGTGTACCGGCCGGGGCCGGGCCCACCGCGGGCAGGCCGAGGAACTTCTTCACACCCAGCAGGAATCGGGCTCCCCCGACCCCGCCGACGACTACCACGATCTTCACGACCGGCGATCCTCATCACGTTCGGGGCGGCCCGCACCGGGCCGCCGGGACACAGCGGCGGGCTGGTTACTTCCAGAACATGAACAGCACACGCCCCCACGCGGCGCCCCAGCTGTCGCCGCCGACCGCCTCGAACAGCGCGGTGATGGGCCGCCAGAACAGCTCGTTCACCCCGGGGACCGCGAACAGCAGCGCGAACAGGATGAGCGGTGCCCACATCCGCGCCTTGGCGCCGAACTCCTGCGCCTCGCGGGAGAGGTAGGGCTCGATCGCGCCCCACCCGTCCAGGCCGGGCACCGGCAGGATGTTGAGCACGAACGCGGCGAACTGCAGCATCGCCAGGAACGACAGCCCGCACGCGACCGCCTGGCCGCTGGTCAGCGGACCGGCGTTGGACACCGGGGGCAGGAACGCGGTGACCGCGATGGTCAGCAGGATCCCAACGACCAGGTTGGCGAACGGTCCGGCCAGCGAAACCCGGCAGGTCACAGCACGCGAGCGCAGCGCGTACCGGTTGATCCACACCGCGCCGCCGGGCAGTGGGATGCCGCCGATGGCCAGGAAGACCAGCGGCAGCACCAGGCTGAGCACCGGGTCGGTGTAGCGGCGGATGTCGAGGTTCAGGTAGCCCTTGAAGTAGATCTCGCGGTCGCCGCCGCGGTAGGCGACGACGGCGTGCCCGAACTCGTGCAGGCACAGGGACACCGCCCAGCCGCCCGCCACCAGGATGAAAATCCCGGCGTGCCAAGCGGTCACGTCGTCGATCAGGGTGAGGCAGGCACCCCCGACGGTCACCGCGAGCAGGGCGAGGAAGATCGGGGACGGGCGGACCGCTGATCGCTGCACGCCACCAGTGTGGCAATGTTCGTCGGTTGCCCGCCGGCCGGTATGGGAAAACCGGATGCCCGGTGGCGTTTCGGCAGGTACACGATCGGGTACTGGCCGCACATATCCCATCACCCGCTCGGGGGCCGAGCTTGACCCGCCGCGGCGACACGGGTGTAATCACATCGATGTCATTCGCCACGGGGATGGCCCATGGCATCCGCCAGCCGGGGAGTGCGGAAGGCGAGGAGGCGGGCGATATGCAGGGATTGGGTGACGGGGGCCGCGTCGTGGAGTGGGGCGACCGGTCGACCGACGAACTCGGTGTGCTGGCCGGGTTCTTCGACGAGACCGAGGAGCAGGAGTGGCAGGAGCGCGCGTTGTGCGCGCAGACGGATCCGGAGGCGTTCTTCCCGGAGAAGGGCGGGTCCACCCGAGAGGCGAAGCGCATCTGCCTCGGGTGTGAGGTCCGCTCCGAGTGCCTGGAGTACGCGCTCGCGCACGACGAGCGCTTCGGCATCTGGGGCGGTCTGTCCGAACGCGAGCGGCGGAAGCTGAAGAAACGCGCGGTGTGAGCCGGGCGGCGACCCGACTGGGGAGTCCGGGTCGGTGCCGGTGGATGGCTCGTCGGTAACGGTGGCGAGTCGGTCCGCGCGGGTCCGTACACGGTGCGCGGCTTTCCGTCGTACGGTGGGTGGCCAGTGGCGTCGTGGGTGGTAGCGCGGCGGCCCAGGGTCGAGCCGCGAAGGGGAGGTGGGCTGGTCCGTGCCGCCCCGGTCGCGCCAGGTGCTCGCGCGTGGTGCGCCGGTGTTGCGCACCGCCCCCGTGTTGGCGGTCGTGGTCTGCCACGACGGCGCCGAGTGGGTGCGGACAGCGCTCTCCGCGCTGCGCCGGTCCACCCCGCGGCCCCGGCACGTGCTGGCGGTCGACACCGGTTCGATCGACGAGACACCCGCGATCCTGGCGGACGCGGCCGAGGGCTCGGACCGGGTGCTCGACGGGGTGCTCACGCTGGACCGGGACACCGGTTTCACCGCGGCCGTGCATGCCGCGATCGACCAGGCCATGCTGCGCTGGGGTGACCCGGGCGCCTGGATCTGGCTGCTGCACGACGATTCCGCGCCCGATCCGGACTGTCTGTCCACGTTGCTGCTGGCCGCCGAGGTCTCCCCCGCCGCGGGTGTGCTGGGTCCGCTCGCGGTCGACTGGCACGACCCACGCCTGGTGGTCGCGGCCGGACTGTCCACGGACGCCTCCGGGCACCGGCAGACCGGGATCGGTCCGTCCGAACTGGATTGGTCCCGGCTGGGGCGGGACCGCGGCAACGACGGGGATGACCGGCGGTTCGAGCAGAGCACCGAGGTGTTGGCGGTGGCCTCGGCCGGGATGCTGGTGCGGCGGGCGCTGTGGGAGCGGCTGGGCGGGTTCGACCGCGCGGTGGGGCTGCTCGGCGAGGACGTCGACTTCGGCTGGCGGGCGAACCGGGCCGGGCAGGTCGTACTGTGCGTGCCGTCCGCGCGGATCCGGCACGCGCGCGCGATGACCACGGGGCAGCGTCGGGTCGATGTCGACGGCGCGCGGCTGTCGACGCCGCGGGCGTTGGAGCGCGGCCACGGACTCCGCACGTTTCTGGTGAATTGCTCGGCGGTGTCGTTCTTATGGGGAATTCCCAGACTTACCGTGCTGTGCCTGCTACGCGCGCTCGGGTTCGCCGCGCTGCGCAGGCTCCCGGAGGCGAACGCGGAGTTATCCGCCCTCGGTTATGTGCTTGGCGGCGGTGCTGGCCTGTGGGCCGCTCGGGCAGCGCGTGCGGGCAATCGGGGCAATTCGAGCGTGCGAGGATTGTTCACGAGTCGGCTGACACGGCTGCGGAACGCGACCCGGGGTGCGGTGTCGGCGATGGTCCGCAGGCGGGTGGAGGCGGATGCCGCGCTCGGGCGGTTGCCCAGCGGCTACGACCCGTCGGCGGTCTGGCTGGCGCCTGCCGAACCGGCGCGGCCGTCGATGAACCCGAATGTACTTCCGGCAGGCGCGGACGGACGTCCTCGTCGGGCGGGTCTGCGCAGGCCGGAGCGGGCGATCGCGGTCGCCTTGCCCGATGGGGTGCCGGTCCGGTCTGCGGGGTCGCAGCCGAGTCCGGCGCCACGGCCGTCGCCGGTGCGGCGGGACGGGAGCACGGCGCCGGAGCCCGATCTGGTGCTGGTGCGGGTGGACCGGTCGCGGGTGCTGCGGCAGATCGCGATGTCGCCGCCGTTGTTGCTGATCCTGGGGTTGGCCGCGTTCGCCCTGGCACTCAACGTGGGCCGGTTGGGGCTGCACCTCGCGGGCGGTCGGTTGCTGCCGATCGGTGATCTCGGACAGGTCTGGTCGGAGTACGTCGACACCTGGCACGGGGTGGCCGGTGGGACGGCCGCGCCAGCGCCCGCGGCGTTGGCCGTGCTCGGGGTGTTGGGTGCGGTGTTCGCGCCCTTCGGCGGACCGCGGGCCGGGTTGGCGTTGCTGTTGTTGGCGGATCTGCCGTTGGCCGGGTTGAGCGCGTACCTGGCGACCCGGCGCGCGCCGGTTCGGCGGTGGGTACGAGCACTGCTCGCGCTCGGTTACGCGCTCCTGCCCCCGGGCACGGCGGCGGTCGCGCAAGGCAGGATCGATGTCGTCGTCGTGCACATCCTGTTGCCCTTGGTGGCGGCGGGCATCGCGGCTTTGTTGGTGCGCGGCACGGGCAATAGAGCCTGGCTGTGCACGACCGCGGGCACAGCCCTGGGTATGGCGGTAATCGGCGCGTTCTCGCCGTTGACGCACCTGGCGTTGGTGGTGGTCGCGTTGACCGGTTTCATCCTGGTGCCGGGCGGCGGGAAACGGCGTGGGGCGGCGCTGTTCCTGCTGGTCCTGATGCCGTTGGCGCTGTTGCTGCCGTGGCCCGCGGTGGTGATCCAGCATCCCGATGTCGTGCTGCGCGGAATCGGTACACCCCTGGACGACCGGCCCGCGTCGCTGGCGGAACTGCTCGGCCTGCACGCGGGCGGACCGGGTGCGTGGCCGGTGCTCGGCGTCGTCGTGCTGTTGGCGACGATCATCGGTGTGCTGGCCAGACCGCACCGGGGTGTGCTGCCGGGGCTCGGGATGGCGCTGTTGGGCGTGGTCGCGGTCGTGCTGGTCGGCTCGGTGCCTGCGCCCGGGTTGTCCGGCGGTCCCGCCGGGCACGGGTGGGCCGGGGCGCCGTTGTTGCTGGTGGGCTGGGGTCTGTTGTGGACACTGACGGCCGTGCTGCGGACCGGTTCGGCAGGCGTGCGGCTGCGGCTGCCGGTGCCCGCGGTCGCCTCGGCAGGCGTACTCGCGCTGGGCGCGTTGGCCGTGGGAGTGCTGGTTCCCGGCAGAACCGGACCGTTGACCGACGCGGGCGGGTTGACGTTCGCGTCCACGATGTCCGCCGAGCTGGCCGACACGCACCGCGCGGTGTTGATCCTCACGCCCGGTCAGCCGCCACGCCAGATCGTCGGCCGCGCGCCGCGCTTCGGTGACGACGATCTCCCACCGACCCCGTCGGCCATCCCCCGGCTCGCGGCGCTGGAACGTGATCTGCGGTCGAACGACGTCAACCGCGTGCACACCGCGATCGGGCGGGCGGCCGCGACCGGTGTGCTCTACCTGGTCTGGCCGAACGACCCCTCGGCGGACGTCTTCCGCGACCGCGCCGGTCCACTGGTGACCGTCGGGCCGCGCACGTCCGACGACCGGCCGGTGTTCCGCCTGGAGGTGCCGTCCGGTTCGGCCTACCTGCTCTCGCCCGACCTGGCCCGGCAGGCGCTGACCGGCACCACCCCGCCGGTCGCGGCCTCGGCGACCGGCGTGGTCGGCGTGGACGCGGCCGCGCCGCTGGTCGCTGCCCGGGTCTCGGACGGGCCGGACGGGCGGCTGCTGGTGGTCGCGGCCGAGGAGGAGCCGGGCTGGGAGGCCACTGTGGACGGTCGGCCCGCGCCCATCGTGCGGGCCTGGGGCGCGGCCGTGGCGGTCGGCGTGCCGACCAGGACGGCGCAGGTGCGGATCGAGCAGCCGTCCGGGCTGCGTGCCGGGCTGCTGCTGATCCAGGCGGCGGTGGTGCTGTTCACCGTGCTCACCTGCGTCCCCGGCAGGCGGCGGGCCGACCGGGGACGCCGGTGAGCGGCCGTCAGAAGTCCTCGTCGAGCGCGACCGAGCCCTGGACCGCGACCTGGTAGGCGGAGACGCGGCGCTCGAAGAAGTTCGTCAGCTCCTGGACGTCCTGCAGCTCCATGAAACCGAACGGGTTCTCGTCACCGAACTCGCGCGGGAAACCCAGCCGCACCAACCGCTGGTCGGCGACATAGCGCAGGTAGTGCTCCATCTCCCGCACGTTCATCCCGGACAGCCCGTCGCCGCAGACATCCCGGGCGAACTCCAGCTCGCACGCCACCGCCTCGGTCATCATCCGCACGACCTCGCCGTGCAGGTCGTCGTCGAACAGCTCCGGCTCCTCGGCGCGCACGGTGTCCACGACGCTGAACGCGAACTCCATGTGCATGGACTCGTCCCGGAACACCCAGTTCGTCCCGGTCGCCAGGCCGTGCAGCAGACCGCGCGACCGCAGCCAGTACACGTAGGCGAAGGCGCCGTAGAAGAACAGGCCCTCGATGCAGGCGGCGAAGCAGATCAGGTTGAGCAGGAACTGGCGCCGCTGCTCCCGAGTCTCCAGCCGGTCCAGCCGGTCGATGGAATCGATCCAGCGAAAGCAGAACTCGCCCTTCTGCCGAATCGACGGGATGTGCTCGATGGCCGCGAACGCCTGCACGCGCTCGTCCGGATCGGGCAGGTAGGTGTCGAGCAACGTCAGGTAGAACTGGACGTGCACGGCCTCCTCGAACAGCTGCCGCGACAGGTAGAGGCGCGCCTCCGGGGCGTTGACGTGCTTGTACAGGTTGAGCACGAGGTTGTTGGCCACGATGGAGTCGCCGGTGGCGAAGAACGCGACCAGGCGCTTCACCAGGTGGTGCTCGTCGGCGGTGAGCTTGGCCAGGTCGGTGACGTCCGAGGCGAGGTCGACCTCCTCTACCGTCCACGTGTTGCGGATCGCCGCGCGGTAGCGCTCGTAGAAGTCGGGGTAGCGCATGGGCCGCAGGGTCAGGTCCATACCGGGGTCGAGCAGGGTGGTCACTGGCAGGCCTCGCAGGTCTCGGGGTTTTCCAGGGAGCAGGCGACCGCTTCAGTGGACCGCTCGGTCACCGCGACGGTCGTCTGCTGGATGCGCGTCGCCGGGCGGGAACGCAGGTAGTAGGTGGTCTTGAGGCCCGCGCGCCAGGCGTAGGCGTACATCGAGGACAGCTTGCCGATGGTCGGGCTGGCCTGGAACAGGTTCAGCGACTGGCTCTGGTCCACGAACGGCGTGCGCGCGGCGGCCAGGTCGATCAGCGCCTTCTGCGGCAGCTCCCACGCGGTCCGGTAGAGCACGCGCAGTTCCTCGGGCAGGTCCAGGCCTTGGACCGAGCCGTCCGCGGCCTTGATCGCGTCGCGGGTGCGCCGGTCCCAGCGGCCCAGCCGCTTGAGGTCGGCCACCAGGTGCGGGTTGATCTGCAGGAACTCGCCGGAGAGGGTCTCCCGCTTGAAGACCGTGGACACGATCGGCTCGACGCACTCGGCGCAGCCCGCGATCGCGGCGATGGTCGCGGTCGGCGCGATTGCCACGGTCAGCGAGTTGCGCAGGCCCGTTACCGCGACCCGCTCGCGCAGCGCGGCCCAGCGCGCGGGCTGGGTGATCGCGGCGTCTGGGAAGTGGTCGGGGTGCAGGACACCGCGCGCGGCCCTGGTCCGGCCGTAGGCGGGGTGTGGGCCGAGGTCGGCGGCGAGCGCGGCGGAGGTCTCGTAGGCGGCGAGGGCGATGTGCTCGGCGATCCGGGTCGACAACGCGAGCGCCTCGGGCGAGTCGAAGGGCAGGCGCAGCGCGAAGAACACGTCGGCCAGGCCCATCACACCCAGGCCGATGGGCCGCCAGCGGCGGTTGCTGCCGGAGGCAGGCTGGGTGGGGTAGAACGACAGGTCGATGGTCCGGTCCAGGAACTTCACCGCCGTGCGCACGCTGCGGTCGAGCCGGTCCCAGTCCAGACCGCTATCGTCCACATGGGACGCGAGGTTTACCGAGCCGAGGTTGCAGACGGCGGTGGTCTCGTCGTCGGTGACCTCGATGATCTCGGTGCACAGGTTGGACAGGTGCACCACATTGCCCGGTTCGGCGGTCTGGTTGCACGCGCGGTTGGCCGCGTCCTTGAACGTCATCCAGCCGTTGCCGGTCTGCGCGAGCGTGCGCATCATGCGGCCGTAGAGGGTGCGCGCCGGGATCGTGCGCTCGGCCAGCCCGGCTTCCTCGGCGGCCCGGTAGGCGGCGTCGAACTCCGCGCCCCACAGGTCCGGCAGGGTCGGGACGGCCTTGGGGTCGAACAGGGACCAGTCGGCATCGGCCTCGACGCGGCGCATGAACTCGTCCGGCACCCACATGGCCAGGTTGAGGTTGTGCGTGCGGCGGGCCTCGTCGCCGGTGCTGTCGCGCAGCTCCAGGAACTCCTCGATGTCCGCGTGCCACGGCTCCAGGTAGACGCAGGCCGCGCCCTTGCGCCTGCCGCCCTGGTTGACCGCCGCGACCGAGGAGTCCAGCGTGCGCAGCCAGGGCACGATGCCGTTGGACCGGCCGTTCGTACCGCGGATCAGCGAGCCGCGGGAGCGGACCCGGGACCAGGAGATGCCGATGCCGCCCGCGTACTTGGACAGCCGGGCCACCTCGCCGTACCGGTGGTAGATCGACTCCAGCTCGTCGCGCGGGGAGTCGAGCAGGAAGCACGAGGACAGCTGCGGGTGCGCGGTGCCGGAGTTGAACAGCGTGGGAGAGCTGGGCAGATAGGACAACGAGCTGGTCAGCGCGTACAGCTCGGCGGCCTCGCCGACCGATTCGGCCAGCCCGCAGGCGACGCGCAGCAGGAAGTACTGCGGGGTCTCGACGACCTGGCGGGTCTCCGGGTGGCGCAACAGGTAACGGTCGTAGACGGTCCGCAGTCCGAAGTAGCCGAACCGGTCGTCGGCGGCCGGGTCGACCAGCGCGGACAGCGCCTCGGCGTGCGCGGCGACGAAATCGGCCGTGCGCGCGGACAGCAATCCGACCTGTCTGCCCAGGGCAATGGCGGAGGCGAAGTCGGTGATCCCGGCGTCCGCGACCTCCTCGTGGATGTGCGCGGTGAGCAACCGCGCCGCCAACGTCGAGTACTGCGGTTCCTCGGCCACCAACCCGGCCGCGGTGCGCATGGCCAGCTCGCGCAGCTCCCGCTCGGGTGCACCGGGCCGGGCGCCCGCGGTCACCGTCGCCGACACCCGTTCTATGTCCACATCGGACAGACCAGCCGCCGCGGCCGCCCACCGCCCCACCGGGGCGTCGATCACCGTCACTTGTTCTCCCTCGCCGCAGGTAGCGGACGCGAGAGTGCGCGCGGGCAGGCGGCAGCACGCCACCCGACCGTCACGTCGACCCACCCTCGGAGCCCGCGGACCGCGCGCGTCGGGCTCGACGCGCGCACCGGTGGCAGGTCTTCGGACTCGCGGGCGCATTGCTCTGACCTACTGGCCGTCGCTTCCCAGGCTCGCGCCCAGTGCTTCGTTGACGGCGGTCGTTCCCGCTCACCGCTGCGGGGCAGTCCCGGAATCGCACCGGGTTCCCTCTTGCCTCACCCGGCACAGTCGCACCGGGTGAACCACCAGCGCCGCGAAGACTACATGTTGGGGTGTCAGCCGCAAATCACCCCCACATAATGGGCGTGTCACAGGGAACGGTAGTCCTTGACGCTCATCCGCGGCCCGAACCGGGGCTTGGCGAACCCGCTGGCCTCGATGTAGCGGACCACTCGCTGCCGGTGCGGGGCATACGGGGCGAGCAGGTCGAGCATGCCGTGGTCGTCGGTCTTGTGCCCGGCGAGCGCGTACCCGACCAGCGCCGGAATGTGGTAGTCGCCGACGCTGACCGCGTCCGGGTCGCCCCAGGCCCGCTGCGCCACCTCGGCCGCGGTCCAGACGCCGATCCCGGGCACCTTGCGCAGCAACAACCGGCCTTCCACACCGCGCAGTTCCGCGGCCCGCTCCAACCGCCCGGCCACCTGCGCGGCAGCGATGAGCGTGCGTCGCCGCGTGCGGTCGACACCTGCCGTGTGCCACTCCCAGTCCGGGATCCCCAGCACCGCCGTCGGAGTCGGCGGTACGCGGGTGCCCGCAGGCGCGGGCCCGGGAGCGGCCGTGCCGAATCGACGGGCCAGTTCCCGCCACGATTGGCGGGCCTCCACGCCGGTCACCTTCTGCTCAAGCACGGCGGCCAACAACACGTCCCACACTCGCCCGGTGGCCCCCAGCCGCAGCCCCGGCTTGGCCCGCCGCGTCTCGGCGATCAACGGGTGGAGGCACTCGAAGCCGGAGTCGTCGTCTTCGGCGCCGAGCAGCGCGGGCACACCGTCCACCAGCACGTCCGCGCCCGACCCCCAGGCATCGGCACACACCTCGCCCGCGTGGACGCGCAGCAGCAGCGTGCCCGGCCCGTCCGGGGTGTTGGCCGCCAGCCAGATCCCCCGCTCGTCCTGCCGGAACGCCGGGTCCCCGGTACCGCGCCGCAGCGGCCGCAGCACCGCGGCCAGGTCCAACGGGTACCCGGGCACCCAGGTCCGGGACCGCTGCGCCAGCGGGAGCGACGACGACATCAGCAGGACCGTACCCGCCGGTTCGTTACAGTTGGCGGACCCAGTACCCCGACCGGTCGAGGACACGAGGCTTCAGTGACGTCGTCAGAACTGCACGTAGTCGTCCCCGCGGGGGGCAGCGGGACCCGTCTGTGGCCGCTGTCCCGGGCCGGGAACCCCAAGTTCCTGCACGCGCTCACCGGCACCGACCGGTCGCTGCTGCAGGCCACCTTCGACCGGCTCACCCCGCTGGCCCCGGCGACGAACCTGCTGGTGGTCACCGGCACCGCGCACGCGGCCGGGGTCGCCAGGCAGCTGCCCGACCTGCCCGACCGCAACATCCTGGTCGAGCCGTTCGCCCGCGACTCGTGCGCGGCGATCGCGCTGGCCGCGGCGGTCATCGAGCGGCGCAACCCGGGCGGGGTCATGGCCTCCTTCGCCGCCGACCACCTGATCACCGACACCGCCGAGTTCGCGCACACGGTCGCCAAGGCCGTCGAGGGCGCCCGCGACGGCTACCTGATGACCATCGGCATCACCCCCACCCGCCCCGAGACCGGCTACGGCTACCTGCGCTGCAGCGAGATCGCCCGGCGCTCGGTGATCCAGCGGGTGCTGGAGTTCAAGGAGAAGCCGTCGCTGGAGGTGGCGACCCGCTACATCGAGTCCGGCAACTACCTGTGGAACGCCAGCATGTTCGTCTGGCGCACGGATGTGTTCCTCGCCGAGCTGGCGGCCCGCCGCCCCGACGTAGCCGACCCGATCAGCCGCATCGCCGACGCCTGGGGCACCGACCACCAGGAGGACGTGCTGGCCGAGCTGTGGCCGACGGTCCCGAAGGTCGCGGTCGAGTACGCGGTCATGGAACCGGCCGCCGAGGAGGGCAAGGTCGCCACCGTGCCGGGCGACTTCGGCTGGAGCGACATCGGCGACTTCGAGACCGTGGTCCGTCTCCTCGGCACCGACATCGGCGAGGGCGGCCGCTCGTTCACCAGCGGCCCCGCCGACGCCCGCGCCGTCGTGGTGGACGGCTCGGACGTGATCGTCGTCCCGGCGGGCGGACGGCTCGTGGCGACCCTGGGCGTACGCGACCTGATCGTGGTCGACACCGCCGACGCGGTCCTGGTCTGCGACCGCGACCGCGCCCAGGACATCAAGCGCCTCACCGAGATCCTGCGCGACCGCGGCGACGCCGAATACCTGTGACGGATTTGCGAATGATCGACCGGGGCCGCTGACGCGGCGTGCCGACCGGGATACTCTGGTCGGGAACGGTTGCCGCACGAGATCGACGAGAGGCCGCCACCATGGACCCCCGTGACCGGGCCGACGCCATCCTGGCGCGCGCCCGCGCGCGCGGCGCCTACGTCGTCACCCCGGAGAGCGCCATCTCTCCCATGGACGCCGCCGCTACGCTGCAGATCCCCCGCGCCGTCGTCTCCGCCCTCGACTCGGACGATCCGGAGATGACGATCGTGTTCCCGGTGCAGGCGGAGGCGTTCCGGGCCGAGGACGAACTGCCCGCGATCGCCCAGGAGGCCGCGACGCAGTCGGTGGCCTCGCCTGGGCGGCCCGCGGCGGTGAGACCCACGGAGAGGTTGCCCCGGCAGCAGCCGGTGGCCGAGCCCGGGTTGGTGCCCACGGTCACGCAGCCGGGACATCGGCCTTCGCTGGCCCAGCGGTTGGATGGGGATCCGCGTCAGCGGTAACCCTTTTGGGCCCACGGTTTTCCGGTTCTTTCCCTGCTTCGAGGGCGCGCTGGTTCTTCAGCGGTTCGCGAGCCCTCGAAGCAACAGAAATCCCTCGGACAGTCAGCGGTTCTCCAGCCGCAACCGAACAGCCAGCCCCGCCCGGACCAACCCCCGCAACGGCGCCCAAACAGCCCCCGGATGCCGATCAGCGATAAACCGATAAGCACTGTCATGGTGCGCCACCAGCATCTTCGACGAGACCTTCGCCGTGGACACCCCCTGGATATGCATCACCCGCGCCGAAGGCACATAGACATTCTGCCACCCGGCATCCCCCAGCCGCTCCCCCAGATCCACATCCTCGAAGTACATGAAATACCGGGAGTCAAACCCGTCCACCGAGTCGAACGCGGCCCGCCGCAACAACAGACACGACCCCGACAGCCACCCGGCAGCACGCTCCCGGATATCCGCGGCCGACTGCTTGTACGCCCGAGTCCACGGATTCGAAGGCCACACCTTCCCCAGCACCCCGTGCCCGATCCCCTTCCCAAGGGAAGGCACCTCCCGAGCAGACGGATAAACCGTCCCATCCCGCTCGGTGATCAACGGACCGAACGACCCCCCACGCGGCCACCGCTCGGCGGCGGCCAGCAGCTCGTCCAACGACCCGGCCCCCCACTCCAGATCGGGATTCGCCACCACCACCCACCCGAACTCGGGCCCGAGCCCGGCCACCCCCCGGTTCGCCCCGGCCCCGTAGCCCAGGTTCCCCCCGGTCCGCACCAGCTCGACGTGCTCGTGCGCGGCCGCGGCGGCCTCCGGAGCCCCGTCCACGGACCCGTTGTCGGCCAGGATGACCCGGACGTCCCGGGTGGTGGCCTCGGCAAGGGTCTCGATGAAGCGCTCCAGGGTCTCCCCCGGCGAGTAGGTCACGGTCACGACGGCGAGCCGATCGCCGTATTCGGTCGGGTGCTCGGTCGTCGCGTGCTCGGTCACGGTGCGACATTGTGCCGGGCCGATCGACGGCGGCCCGCCCCGGGCGGGCGGCGGCCGCGGCCAATCCGCAACATCGGCTGGTCCACATCGGACCTGGTCAGCCCGGATTGGTATGGACCGGCGGGGGTCGGCTGCCGGGTTTTCCTGCGGTTGAGCACCCATCACGGGCTGCGATGAGGCACGCTATGCCCAGGCACCGCACGCGGAGGAGGCTGGGTTGGTCGAGCGCGCCGGGTGGTCGGTGCGGGGCGGTTCGGGGGAGCGCCCGCGATGGTCTACGCGTGGAGGGGGTGGCCGGGATGCCTAAGCCGATCCGGGTGCTGATCGACGGTACGCCGCTGCTGGGCAACCGGACCGGGATCGGGCGCTACACCGCGGCGCTGGCCGAGGAGCTGGCCTCGTCGTCCCATGTGGACATGCGGGCGGTCGCGTTCACGCTGCGTGGCTGGCGGGCGTTGCGGCGGGTGCTGCCGCACGGGGTGCGGGCGCGCGGCATTCCGTCACCGGCGCGGCTGTTGCGGCAGGCGTGGCTGCGGGCGCCGTTCCCGCCGGTCGAGCTGTTCGCGGGGCTCACCGACGTGGTGCACGGCACGAACTTCGTACTGCCCGCGGCCCGCCGCGCCGCCGGTGTGCTGACCGTGCATGACCTGGACTTCCTCGACTACCCGGAGGAACTGTCCCGCTTCGACACCCGGCTGCCCGAGCTGGTCACCGTGTCCGCTCAGCGCGCGGGCATCGTCTGCACGCCCACCCGCGCGGTCGCCGACCGGGTCGTCGAGCGGCTCGGGGTATCCGACGACAAGGTCAGGGTGACCCCGCTGGGCGTCGACCCGGCGTGGTTCACCGCGCGGCCGCCGAACGAGGACACCGCCGCCCGCCTGCACCTGCCCGGCCAGTACATCCTGTTCGTCGGCGCCGCGGGCCCGCGCAAGGCCCTCGACTGGCTGCTCAAGGCCCACGCCGCCACCCCGTCGCTGCCCCCGCTGGTCCTCACCGGCCCGGGTCATGTCGCGGGCGGTGGCCGCGTCCGGGCGACCGGCTACCTCACCGAGGCCGACCTCCGCAGTGTCGTCGCCGGTGCGTCCGCGCTCGCGCTGCCGTCCCGGGACGAGGGCTTCGGCCTGCCCGTGCTGGAGGCGATGGCCTGCGACGTGCCGGTGGTCTGCACCGACGTCCCCGCGCTGCGCGAGGTGTCCGGCGGGCACGCCCACCTTGTCCCGTTCGGCGACACCGCGGCCCTGGCCGACGCGCTGGTCAAGGCCCTGGAGCACCCGCTTGAGCCCGCCACGAGCAGCGAGCGCCGGGCGCACGCCGCCACCCACACCTGGCGTCGCTGCGCCGAGCTGACGGTCTCCGCCTACCGCGCCGCTGCCGGGCGCTGATCAGGCGGGACGGAACTCGGTGGGGTGCGCCGCGAAAGCCGCGGCGAGGGCCTCCCGCCACGGCCGCAGCGGCGTCAAGCCCGCCGACCGCCAGGATTGATCCGAGAGCACCGAGTACGCGGGTCGGGCCGCCGGGGTCGGGTAGTCCGCGGTCGTGCAGGACGCGACCCGGGACGGGTCGGCGCCCAGCTCCTCGAAGATCGCCCGCGCGAACCCCGCCCAGGTCACCTCGCCCGCCCCGGTGCAGTGCAGCACCCTGGCCGCAGGCGGCGTGTCCCCGACGATCCGCCGCGCCAGCTCGACCAGGCCGGAGGCCAGCTCGAACGTCCACGTCGGACTCCCCAGTTGATCATCCACAACGGACAGCCCGGGGCGCTGCGACTCCAGCCGGGCGATCGTCTTGACGAAGTTCTTGCCGTAGGCGCCGTAGACCCAGGCCGTCCGGACGACCCACGCGTCCGCGCCGGAGCCGAGAACCGCGTCCTCACCCGCCAGCTTGGTCAGACCGTAGATCGAGCGCGGCCCGGGAGCGTCGTCGACCTCGTACGGCTTGTCCGCGTCCCCCGGGAACACATAGTCCGTCGAGACATGGATCAGCGGGACGCCCCGCGACGAGCAGGCCGCCGCCAGCACGCGCGGACCGTCGGCGTTGATGGCGAAGGCGCGGGACTGGTCGGTCTCGGCCTGGTCGACCGCCGTGTACGCGGCCGCGTTGATCACCACCGGGTTCGGCCGCTCGGCGATGGCGGCGACCGCCTCGATGACCGAGCCCGCGCTGGTCAGGTCGAGATCGGCGGAGGTGGGCGCGTGCACGTCCAGCCCCGGCAGCGCGGCCAGTTCGCGGCCGAGCTGGCCGCCGCCGCCGGGGACCAGGATCGCGAGGGTCATTTATCAGCTCCCGGGCAGAGTGGCGCGCTGCTTCAGCGGCTCCCACCAGGCCCGGTTCTCCCGATACCACCGCACGGTGCTCGCCAGACCGTCCTGGAAGGACACCTGGGGACGATAACCCAACTCGGCGGAGATCTTCGTGATGTCGACCGAGTACCGCCGGTCGTGCGCCTTGCGGTCGACCACCGGCTGCACGAACGACTCGTCGGTGCCGGTCGCGTCCAGCAGCAGGCTGGTCAGCTCGCGGTTGGTCAGCTCGGTGCCGCCGCCGATGTTGTAGATCTCACCCGGCCTGCCGCCGTCCGCGACCAGCTGGATGCCCCGGCAGTGGTCGTCCACGTGCAGCCAGTCGCGCACGTTGAGACCGTCGCCGTAGAGCGGGATCTTCTTGCCGTCGAGAAGGTTGGTGGTGAACAACGGGATGACCTTCTCCGGGAACTGGTACGGCCCGTAGTTGTTCGAGCACCGGGTGATGTTCACCGCCAGCCCGTGCGTGCGGTGGAACGAGCGCGCGAGCAGGTCGGAGGATGCCTTGGACGCCGAGTACGGCGAGTTCGGCTCCAGGATGTGCGTCTCCGCCCACGATCCCTCGTCGATCGAGCCGTACACCTCGTCGGTCGAGACGTGTACGAACCGGGACACCCCCGCGTCCACGGCGGCCTGGAGCAGCACCTGGGTGCCCAGCACGTTGGTCAGCACGAAGTCGGTGGACCCCAGGATCGACCGGTCCACGTGCGACTCTGCGGCGAAGTGCACCACCAGGTCGACCCCGGCCATGGTGCGCCCGACCAGCTCGACGTCGCAGATGTCACCCTCGACGAACCGCAGCCGCTCGCTGTCGGCGACCGGGTCCAGGTTGGCCCGGTTGCCCGCGTAGGTGAGCTTGTCCAGCACGACGACCTCGGCGTCGGCCAGCGAGGGGTAGGCGCCGGTGAGCGCCTGCCGCACGTAGTGCGACCCGATGAACCCGGCCCCGCCTGTCACCAGCACCCGCATGTGTTTCCCCATCCTTGGCTCGACTGTGCTCCGTGTCGCCTGTGAGACGCGGCCGCCCCAGTAAACGTCGACCCTCACCGATCCGTGTTACCAGTGACGACGCTGACAGCCAGACCACACCAACGTGGGTAACCTGGAAACCGTTCAGGTCGGACCGGGGAGGAGCGTGCGTGGACGAGCGTGCGCACGAGGGGGGCGGCGCGTCCGGAGAAGTAATACCGGACCGCCCTCAAGCCTCGCTATGGGTTCGGATGAGCCGCAATGTGGTGCGGACCATCGCGGTGCTGATGTCCGCGACGGTGGTGGCCACCACCGGCTACTTCTGGTGGACCGTCGTCGGCGACCTCGACGCGCACACGGTGACCACGGACGTCTTCGACGACCGCCCCGGCGACCAGGAGTCCGCCAACCGGGTGACGCTGGACAAGGCGCTCAACATCCTGCTGGTCGGCATGGACAGCCGCAAGGACTCGTTCGGCAACCCGCTGCCCAAGGAGGCCCTCGCCCTGCTCAACGGCGGCAAGGACGAGGGCGAGCGCAACACCGACACGATGATCCTGCTGCACATCCCGGCGGGCGGTAAGCGCGCGGTGGCCTTCTCCTTCCCGCGCGACTCGTACGTGGACATCGGCCCCGGCTTCGGCAAGCGCAAGCTCAACTCGGCGTTCATCAACGCCTACGTCGACGCCCGGCAGACCCTGGCCGACCAGGGCGTGACCGACCAGAAGGAGCTGGAGGACCGGGCCACGGTCGCGGGCCGCAAGAACCTCATCTCGGTGATCCAGCGGCTGACCGGCGGCTCGGTCGTCATCGACCGCTACGCCGAGGTCAACCTGGCCAGCTTCTACGAGGTCACCAAGGCCGTCGGCGGCGTGGACGTCTGCCTGAAGAACCCGGTCGACGACGTCAAGTCCGGCGCCCATTTCCCGGCGGGCAGGCAGACCATCTCCGGCGCGGCGGCCCTGTCGTTCGTCCGCCAGCGCTACGGCCTGCCCAACGGCGACCTCGACCGCATCGTCCGCCAGCAGGTCTTCCTCGGCGCACTGGCCAACAAGATCCTCTCGGCCGACATCCTCACCAGCCCGAGCCGGGCCCGCGACCTGGTCACCGCCGTGCAGAAGTCGGTCGTGCTCTCCTCGAACTGGAACCTGACCACGTTCGCCGCCCAGATGCAGAGCCTCAGCAGCGGCAACATCGAGTTCCACACCATCCCCACCCAGGGCCTGGCCAAGATCGGCGGCGCGGACGTCGTCAAGATCGACCCCGACCAGGTGGCCACCGAGATCAAGAACACCTTCGCCTCGGCCGACGGCGGCACCACGCCACCCCCCATGACCCGCCCCACCGACGCCGACCCCGACGCACTGGCCCCGCCCACCACCGGCAGCCCCGCGGGCAACACCGCCACGGGCGCGGGCATCACGGTCGACGTCCGCAACGGCACCACCACCCGGGGCCTGGCCACCACGGTCCTCGACCTCCTCGCGGGGCACGGCTTCACCCGAGGCCAAACCGGCGACGCCGCGGTCCAGCAGTCCTCGATCATCCGCTACCCGGCAGGCGAACTGGCCGAGGCGAAGTCAGTGGCCAACACGCTGTCCTCCGGCACGTTCTCCTTCGCCGAGGACCGAACCCTCACCAAGAGCCACATCCGCGTCGTCCTGGGCACGTCCTACCCCAAGTCGGACGGCCAACAGCTGACCGGCAGCCCGCTGATGAACCTGGCCCCGCCCCCCAGCACCTCCCAGACGACAACCACGTCGCCCGCCACCAACGCACCCCCCGCCACCATCGAAGCGGGCAAACTCAACTGCGTGAACTAGTGGTGCACTAGCCGCCGATTAGCAGGCAGCGCGGCATAAATCAAGGGCGAGCAGTCACGGTGGGCAATCAAGGCCGCCCCCTAAACTATCCCCATGAACCTGACCCAAGCCCTGCTATCCCCCCTCCCCCCGGCAAAACCCCTCATCACCCACTACGACGACCAAGCAGGCACTCGCATAGAACTCTCCACCGCCACCACCCTCAACTGGGCAGCCAAAACCGCCAACTGGCTAACCGAAGAACACGACATAACCCCAGGATCCACCGTAGCCATAAACCTCCCCCCACACTGGCAAACAGCCACCATCCTCCTAGGCGCCTGGTGGACCGGCGCCCACATAGTCGGCACCGACGCCGACATAACCTTCATCACCCCTGACCAGGCCCCAGGCCCCAAAACCGCCACAGTGTCCCTGGATCCCATGGGCCGAGACCTAGGCGGCTCCACCCCCACCCGCACGGATTTCATCGCAGAATCCCGCCTTTTCGGCGACGACTTCTACGGCGAAGAAGTCCCCAACACTGCGCCGGCCCTGGCCAACCTCACCATCGGGGAAATCCTCAACCACCCCAACGACCTCCCCCAAGGCACCCGCCTACTCTCCACCCACCCCTGGACCGTCCCCACCGGCATCCTCAAAGCCCTGATCGCTCCCTTGCGCGTCCAGGGCTCCCTTGTCCAGGTCACCAACCCAACCAACCTGGACAAGCACCGCCAATCCGAACGCACCACAGCAGACCTGATCTGACATGCGAACATTCACCGACAAAGTAGCGGTAGTCACCGGCGCGGCCTCCGGCATCGGCCAAGCCCTGGCCCAAGCCCTCCACAACGAAGGCGCCCAGGTAGCCGCCTCCGACATCACCCCGATAACCGCGGCCCCAGGAATCCACACCTACCACCTGGACGTCGCCGACCGAGACGCCATCTACGCCCACGCCGAACAGGTAGCCGCAGACCTCGGCCGCGTAGACATAGTCATCAACAACGCAGGCGTCGCCCTCAAAGCCACCGTCCAAGCCATGACCGACGAAGACTTCCGCTGGCTGATGGACATCAACTTCTGGGGCGTGGTGAACGGCTCTCGCGCGTTCCTACCCCACCTGACGAAGTCTCGCGGCCACCTCGTCAACATCTCCTCGGTCTTCGGCCTGATAGGCGTCCCCACCCAGAGCGCCTACAACGCCGCGAAGTTCGCCGTCCGCGGCTTCACCGAGTCCCTACGCCAGGAAATGCGCCTGACCCACACCGGCGTAGGCGTCACCTGCGTCCACCCCGGCGGCGTCAAAACCAACATCGCCCGCAACGCGCGCAGCACCGACGACTTCGAGTCCAGCTTCGAGAAAATAGCCAGAACCACCCCGGAGAAAGCCGCCCAAACCATCCTCAACGGAATCCGCCGCGACAAGGCAAGGGTCCTCATCGGCCCCGACGCCCACGTGATCGACGCCCTACCCCGCCTTTTCGCCAGCGGCTACCAAACCCTGATCGGCCCCTTCGTCCGAGGCCTGACCCGATAAGGTCCCGCGCCCCCGATAAGACGCGGGACCCACAACCTCAGCCCATCGTCTTCTGCCCGTCGATGCTCTCCCGAATGATGTCCGCATGCCCCGAGTGCTGCGACGTCTCCGCGATCAGGTGCAGCACCACGCGCCGGATCGACCGCACCGCACCCGGCTCGAACCAGGGCGCCTCCGGCAACGGGAAGGACTTGTCCAGATCGGCCGTCCGCAGGAACTCGTCCGTACGGGCCGCCACCTGCTCGTAGTTGTCCAGGAAGTCGGACAGCTTCTCGCCCGGGTTCATCCGGTGCTCGTCTTCCCAGTCCCCGATCTCGCTCATCATCAGCTCGGGCCCGCCCACCATGAACCGGTACCACGCGGCCTCGGTGGCGGTGACATGCTTGATCAGCCCACCCACCGTCAACGCACTCACCGTGCTCCGCTGCCCGGCCTGCTCATCGGTGAGCTCCCGCGCGGTGAACCGCAGAAACCCCCGATGCGCGATCAGGGTCTGCAGCAGGTCGGCCCGCTCCCCGACCAGGTCCCCGGGCGCGGCCGAGGCCGAGATCTCCAGGCTGCTGGCGGTGTCGTTGCTGCTCACGATCTGTCCCCTTTGGTCTGTCCCGGTATCGAGGACAACTCTAGGACCCCTTGCGGACAGCTTCGGTCCGCAATCCCTCGACCGTCGGAAAGAAACTCGGAAACGCCACGGCCGGGTTGTTCGTCCGAAACGAACAACCCGGCCGTGGTGCGGAAACTCAGCCCTTGAGCAGGGCGCGCGCCATCACCAGGCGCTGGATCTGGTTGGTGCCCTCGTAGATCTAGGATTTGCCACCAGGTGAGACACGACTAGCGCCACTCGCTAGCAGACCGCCTCTGGCCAGCGATTACATGCTCACCGCTTCTCTTCTCACCGCATCGCGCCTCTACCCGACGCCTGACGGCCTGTGGACGGCCTGATCTTGACGTCCGGGTAGGGCAACTCTCCATGCCCATCTGTCCGTGCCGCAGTGCTGTACGCGCCAACGGAGCTGGCACCGTGTGAGAGGTAGGGTGCAGCGCTCTGTGGGCTCTCCGGGATTCAGGGGCGGGGCCTCGGCGCCTAACCAGCTTCAGCGCCACAGGGGTTCCTACCGCTAGCCCCTCCGTCATCCCTGGCCGTGCCGTCCGCGCGGCGTGGCGCCCCGTCGCCGCCCAGACCCTGCCGCGTGGACGGCACGGCCTTGATCCCATAGAGCCAAGTTCATCAACAAGTGTGACCACAGCGGGAACTTGCCGCCCCGCCTGGACCCAGCAGTGTGAAGTACAGTGTGAAGTATGAGCATCGCCCCTGCGCCATTTGAACCCGCACCTCCAGAAGTTCCCCTTCCGGCCGCACCGCTGGTTACAGTCCTCTCGCAGATACGCTGGGTAAGCGTAACTCATCTGAAGACAAGCCTCGACACGTTCGCGAAGCGGTTCGGGGAGAAAATCTCAAACGAGTATCCGATCTACGGAGAACATCACCAAATTCAGCTAATCGTGACACCGACTGGAGCTACACAAGAGCCAGGCGGAATGGTGTATCAATTTCGTTCACCGGATGAGACATGGAAGGTTTCATTTTCTGAAGTATTCATAACACTAGAAACTTCTCGATACACTTCACGGGCGGACTTTTGTCACCGTTTTCGCCACCTCTTGGAAGTGCTCGCCGCCACTGTCGAAATTCCGATAGTAGAACGTATCGGCTTCCGCTATGTAAACCGAGTAGACAAGGCAGAAGATTACTCACGAATCACAGAGTTGGTCAACTCGCAGGCTTTGGGAATTACTCGCATACCACAGCTTGTACATTCCATAAGTGAGGCTGTTTACAAGCTCAACGATGCAAACTTGCTAGCTCGGTCGGTATTTCTTCCGCCCGAGAAGACGTTCGACCCAATCATCAAGCCGTCGCCGAATAAAAGTTGGATTCTTGATCTAGATGCCTACGTCGAAGAGCGCTCCAGCTTCTCTTCGGAAACCCTCTCGGAAACCGCATCGAAGCTTTCTGGTATTGCCTACGGATACTTCCGCTGGGCGATTACTCCAGAGTTTCTAAAAGCATATGGAGGTGGAATAAGTGACCCGCTCTAGCGCGTGGCCTACCGAATCAAACCCCATCTCTAGCAGGCTTGCAATCGGCCTTATAGGTTTGATTGTTTCAACAAACGGTGTTGCCACACGAATCAACCAAGAATGGATCGGAATCCAGCCGACGTCTGGTTTTTGGGTTCCATCCAATGCTCCTTCGAATTCTCTGACAGTCCGTTCAACTATCCATTCTCCAAGCCCGGGGCAAGAAACCTCTTCCGCCGCCCTCATAAAGAAAATTCATTCGGATTCCGGGCTAACATGGGAACAACTTGCCAAGATATTTGGTGTTTCAAGAAGAGCCCTACATCACTGGACCAATGGCGGTCGGCTAAATGCTGCAAATCTACAGAAGCTCCACGAGCTATCCATGACAGTCGGACAGCTTGAAGGGGGTCCAGAGAATAGGCGCACACACCTTTTGATGCCAGGCGACCAAGCTAAGAGCATCTATGACTTGCTGCGCGCCGATAACTCGTCAAGCGAAACCGATATCAACCGTCCAATACACCTATGACCTGCCGAAGAGGAACCATCCATTGAACGAGGAGTGTGGAGATAAGTCCACGCCGGGGTATATGCCAACATCCATGGTGTCGAAGCTACACCAGGGTGACCTGCTAGAGACAAACGGTTTGATCTCATTCGATATCGCTCACACGTTCGTCGCTATTGTTTCACAAACTTGCGATATAGTTCAAGCCAACAAACCTAATATAAGCATATCCCCCGCTGTACAACTGGACGCACACCTGATCAAGGGAGCTATCAAGGGGCAACAACCACGTTACGTCCCACTTCCCGCCTTTAGTGAGCGCTTCTTTGTCGACTTGGATTTCATTCGCAGCATCAGTAAGTCGGAAGTTCCCTATGTACGCGTACTCAGAGGACTAGAGGCTGGCAACGATACGCAGGTGAGGAGCTTTTCTCTCGCAGTCGGACGTCGATTTAGCAGGTTTGCGTTTCCCGATGAGGTCGTGCCTTGGCTTCAGCCCCTTAAGCGGGTACTGATAGACAAAGCCAATAGGGGCCGATCCCCGATGGGGTTGATCCTTGACAACGTCGTCGAATTGCGCATTGAAGCCGACAATTGGTCGAGCCCTGGGAGGTCTCTTACTATCCACGTAATAGTGAAGGCTGGATCGATTCCCGAGCTCGACGGAGAGGCCACACCCAGTCCGACAGTCTTGGAATGGTCAGATTCTAGCGGAAGAAATCGGAGAAGTCCCGCCGAAATTGCAGCGAAAATGATTGAATTGCAAACTTTGGGGACTAAAGCGCCACTAGTAGACCTGGAGTTCCTGTGGCATCAGCTGGGCGAAGCCTTCGTCGATTTGTGCATAGCTGGTGTTACACGGTTGGACGTATCGCCACAAGTCACTGAAGCAGTTGCCAGCATTTCTTGCAATATTGCGAGTGAAGATGAGTTCCCGATTAGCAAGGTTCGCAAGTCGGAATCGCTCGACCTTGATCACTTGTCGCCGCCTCTGCCAGAAGGAGTGTAGCAACCAACGGCTCTAGAGAGCATCCAGATTTTCGGGCGGCCTAATCCTACAGACGGCCTGGGGACGGCCTCACCATAGAATTCAGCCGTCCCCAGGAATCGTCCAGCAAGATCCATCTATCCCTTGAGCAGGGCGCGCGCCATCACCAGGCGCTGGATCTGGTTGGTGCCCTCGTAGATCTGGGTGATCTTGGCGTCGCGCATCATCCGCTCCACCGGGAAGTCGCGTGTGTACCCGGCCCCGCCAAACAGCTGGACCGCGTCCGTGGTGACCTCCATGGCCGTATCCGACGCATACGTCTTCGCCGCGCTCGAAGCGAACGAGCCGCCCGGCTCGCCGCGCTCCACCTTCGCCGCCGCCGCGTACACCAGGTGGCGGGCGGCTTCGACCTTCATGGCCATGTCGGCCAGCATGAACTGGATGCCCTGGAACTCCGCGATGGCCTTCCCGAACTGCTTGCGGTCCTTGACATACGCGACCGCCGCGTCCAACGCACCCTGCGCGATCCCCAACGCCTGCGCGCCGATCGAGTGCCGCGTGTGGTCCAGCGTCCGCAGCGCGAGCCGCAGCCCCTGGCCGGGTTCGCCGATGATGCGCTCGCCCGGCACCAGGCAGTTCTCGAAGTAGATCTCGCGGGTCGGCGAGCCCTTGATGCCGAGCTTGCGTTCCTTCGGGCCGACCGAGAAGCCCGGGTCGTCCTTGTGCACCATGAACGCGGAGATGCCGTCGGCGGGCTTGGCCGCGTCCGGGTCGGTGACCGCCATCACCGTGTACCAGCTGGACTCGCCCGCGTTGGTGATCCAGCACTTGGTGCCGTTGAGCACCCAGTCGTCGCCGTCGCGGCGGGCGCGGGTGCGCATCGAGGCGGTGTCGGAGCCTGCCTCGCGCTCGGACAGCGCGTACGAGGCGAGTTCGCCTGCCGCGATCGAGGGCAGGACGAGCTTCTTGAGCTCCTCGGAGCCGCCCAGGATCAGGTTCATCGTGCCGAGCTTGTTGACCGCCGGGATGAGCGCGGACGAGGCGCAGACCCGGGCGACCTCCTCGATGACGATGTTGGTCGCCACCGAGTCCGCGCCCTGGCCGTCGTAGGCCTCCGGGATGTGCGGGGCGGCGAACCCGGCCTTGTTCAGCGCGGCCAGGGCCTCGGCGGGGAACCGCTGGTCCTCGTCGACCGCCGCCGCGTGCGGTGCGATCTCCTTCTCGGCGAGGTCGCGCACGGCCTCGCGCAGCGCGTTGTGCTCGTCGCCGAGCTGGTACAGCCCGTACCCCGCGTCCACTGTTACCTCCCGGTAGCCACCGACTCCGCTGCCGATGTTAGCGCGCGTTCACTAGGCCCGCGTGCGCGCTCACTGGAACAGCGCGACCGGGGCCAGCACCAGCCTGCGGTCCCGCCGTTTCCAGTCCAACGGCCGCGCCAGGCAGTACGCGGCGAACACCCCCTCCGGCAGCCGGGTGCGCAGGTCGGCGAGCCGACAGGTGACCTGCACGCGCGGGGCCTGGGCGGGGTCCGGTGGGTCGCCGAAGGGTGCGGCGAGCGTGACCGTGTCCGCGTTCTGTGCGACGGCCCGGAAACTGCCCTTGAGCACCACGAACCCGTCCAGGTCGCGCAGCCGCCTGCGGCGCGGGTCCCGGCCGAACCGGTCCCCGAGCGCGCGGCTGCCCGGCCTGCCCACGCCCAGCTCCAACGCGCGCAGGTCGACGTGCACGAGCTCGTCGGCGGCATCGAGCGCGGCGAGGATGTCGGTTATCTCCTCGGCTGGCGTGTCCTCCGGCCCGGTGGGCAGGTCCCCCAGCGGCGCGCGGTCCAGGAAGTAGCCGACCCGCACCGGCCGGTGCCGGTATCGGGGCCGACCGGTGTACTCGACCAGCAGCACGGTCCCTGCCACCAGGACGCACCCGAACGTGACCAGCCAGAGCAGTGCCCACGGCCACCACACGCCCCACCACAACGGATCCCCGGAGATCATCCGCAGTCACCCACCCTGGTCACCAGCCGGTCGAGGTTCGGCAATGTCGGCAGCACCGCGGAGATGCCCGCGCGCAGCGTCGGAACGGACAACCCGCGTCGGGTGATCGCGTCGGTGAACGCCGCGGGATCGCTCACCACCCGATAGCCCAACCGGACGGCCCGGTCCCGCACCGCCGGTTCACTGGCCACCAGCTCACCGAGCTGTCTGCCCACGGGGCTCTGCGCGAGGAACGACACCGGCAGCGGCATCGCCGGGCGCGGGTAGAGCAGGACGAGGTCGTCGTCCCGGTGCTGGAACTGCTCGGCGAAGAACAGGTTCTCCGCCAGCACCGACACCGGCGCCCGGCCGCTCGCCGATGCGGCCCCGGTGGTCACGGGCTGGAGTCCCTGGGAGAGGACCAGCGGCCGCATCCGACTGGCCAGCTCGTCGGCCGCCCGGACGTCCGCAACCGGCTGGAACTGCGCCTGGACGAACGCGACCAGCCCTAGGTAGGCCTCGCCGAGCGCGGACTGGCAGGCATCCGGGCTGCTCACCACCACCGGCGACCGGTCGTCGGCCATTCCGAGGTCGGCCCAGGTCGGCGCGCGGTCCAGCAGGTCGAGCAGGTTGGCCATGTCCAGGTCGTAGTACGGGTTGCCGCGCTGCCGGGTGATCACCTTCCGCTCGCCGGTGCCGTCGGCCAGCGCGACCGCGTAGGACCGGCCCGCGACCAGCACGAGCTGGGTGGTCAACGGCTGGGTCGCGTAGAGGTAGCGGCCTGCCGCGGTGCGGTCGGCGGAGATGGCGTTGGCCTGGGCCTCGCCGGTGACCAGCACGAAGTCGGCCGCGTCCCGGTTGGCGACGGTGTCCGGCCGGTCCGACACGGTCACCGAGACGCGCAGGTTGTGCCGCATCAACGCGGTGCGCACGGCGTCGTCGTCGAACAGCGCGGCCAGCTGGCCGCCGACCACGCCGGTGATCGACACGACCGAGCTGAACGGCAGCACCACCGTCGCCGACACCAGCAGCAGCACGACACCGATCACCGCCATCAGTGACAACGGCAGCAGCTTGCGCAGCAGTCGCGGCCGTAAGAACCACCGCCCCGCGCCGGGCAGCACGGTCAGATACGGCTCCTCGCGGTCACGCTCGACCGGGTCGCACAACCGCTCCCAGGCCGCGTCCCACGCCTTCGGCTCGACCACGCCGCAGGCCACCACGAACGCGGTCACCACGTCCCGGTTCGGCAGCCGGTCCCGTTTCAGCACGTCGTGCAGGGTGCTGACGGGCAGCGTGTGCCCGGCCTCGCCCGCCCGGACGGACAACTCGCGCAGCGACGGGTTCCCGGTCACCACCCGCAGCTCGCGCAGCGCGGCCATGAACTCGGCGGGCGTGGCGACCTGCCGCGGGTCGATCACCGAGCCCACCACCTCCCGGCTCGGCTCGGGCGGGTCGTCGGTCTCCTCCTCTGGCGGCTCCGCGACCGGCGGCGGCAGGTCGGCCGCCCGGTCCACCTCGGCCTTGGCGGCCGACCACCGGCGCTGCCAGGCTTCCTCGTCGCCCGCGCAGGCCAGGACGAACGCCCTGGTCACCGGCCAGGTCGGCAGCTTGCGCCCGGACGCGGCGGCGGCCAGCACGCCGTGCGTGTAGTTGGCGATCCCGGCCAGGTCGCGGTACGAGTGTCCGGCCTGTTCGCGCAGCTCCCGCAGGCCGAGCGCGAACCGCGCGACCGGGCCCGCATCGGGATCGATCGGGTTCTCCCGTCGGGGCACGTCAGCCGACCGGGACGGGGTCGGCCGCCCACCCCAGCACCCGGTGGGTCACCTCGGCGAGCACCACCAGGTCCAACGCCAACCCGACGCCCGACGGCGTCAACACGCCCTGGAACAACAACCCCACGACGGACGCGAGCACGATGAGCACCACACACACGCGGGCCTGACCCAACGGCAACCGGGGCAGGCACAGCGGACCGGACAACCGGACGACCGGACGCCATGGGAACGGACTGACCAAGACGGATCTGCCGGCGCGCATCACGCTCTCCCCTCTCGGACTGGACGCGACCGAGGACGGCGGCCGCCGAGAGAGATCGTGATCCAGGACACACCCGCCCGTACAGGGCACGTTGGCGGTGTTTTCTTGTCCGGCCGGGGGTGCACAGGACGTACCGGCACCGGACAGGACAATGCCCGACAACGTCAGGACAACCCGGGTTTCCGCAGCTCACCGCCGTCCGGACGGATACGGCCGAGTGGCCGGGACGGCGTCGGCGCCCGGACGGCGGGCCTGATCGAGTCCATCGTGGAGGATGCCCCGGACGAGTGATGCCATCCGGGGCCTTCGGGCAGGTCCGAACAGCTCAGAGGGACGCGCGCAGCGCCTCGTCCTTGCGCAGCACCATCTGCTCCAGCTCCGCCTGGAACGCCGACACGCGCGCGCGCAGGCCCGCGTCCGCCGCGGCCAGAATGCGCACGGCCAGCAGGCCCGCGTTCCGGGCGCCGCCGATGGAGACCGTGGCGACCGGGATGCCCGCGGGCATCTGCACGATCGACAGCAGCGAGTCCATGCCGTCCAGGTGCTTGAGCGGCACCGGAACGCCGATCACCGGCAGCGGGGTGGCCGAGGCGACCATGCCCGGCAGGTGCGCGGCCCCGCCCGCGCCCGCGATGATCACCTTGAGGCCGCGATCGGCGGCGGTGCCCGCGTAGTCCAGCATGCGGTGCGGGGTGCGGTGCGCGGAGACCACGCTGACCTCGTGCGAGATCTCGAACTCGGCCAGCGCCTCGGCGGCGAGCCGCATGACCGGCCAGTCCGAGTCACTGCCCATGATCACGCCGACGGTCGGGTTGTCTGTCACCGGTGATGCTCCTAGTGGATCTCGTGGCCGTCGAGCCAGGTGGCGGTGGACAGCCAGTGCGCGGCCAGTCTGGCGCGCTCGCGGACCTGGGTCATGTCCGTGCCGAGGAACGTGACGTGTCCGACTTTGCGACCCGGCCGTTCCTGTTTGCCGTAGTAGTGGACGCGCGCGTCGCGGAACCGGGCGAACAGGTGGTGCAGCCGTTCATCCACACCCATCGCAGGAGCGGTGGCGGCACCCAGCACGTTGGCCATCACGACGGCCGGGGCGACCTGGTCGGTGGCGCCAAGCGGGTAGTCCAGGACGGCGCGCAGGTGCTGCTCGAACTGCGAGGTCAACGCGCCCTCGATGGTCCAGTGGCCGGAGTTGTGCGGGCGCATGGCGAACTCGTTGACGACCACGCCGCCGTCGGTCTCGAACAGCTCGACGGCCAGCACCCCGACCACGTCCAGCTCGGTCGCCACCCGCAGGGCCAGGTCCTGCGCGGCCTCGGCGAGACCGGGGTCGAGACCGGGCGCGGGCGCGAGCACCTCGACGCAGATGCCGTCGACCTGCACGGTCTCCACGACCGGCCAGCACGCCCCCTGCCCGAACGGCGACCGGGCGACCAGCGCGGCCAGCTCGCGGCGCATGGTCACCTTCTGCTCGACCAGCAGCGGCGTGCCCGCGGCCAGCAGCTCCGGCACCAGGTCGGTGGCGGCCGCGGCCGAGTCGAGCAGCCAGACACCGCGCCCGTCGTAGCCGCCGCGCGCGGCCTTGAGCACACACGGCCAGCCGACGGCGTCGCCGAACTTCAGCACGTCGGAGACATCGGTGACCTCGGCGAACTCCGGGATCGGCAGCCCGAGGGCGGCGAGCTTGCGGCGCATGACGAGCTTGTCCTGGGCGTGCACGAGCGCGTCCGGCCCCGGGTACACCTTCACGCCATCGGCGACCAGCGCCCGCAGGTGCTCGGTCGGCACGTGCTCGTGGTCGAACGTCAGCACGTCCACCCCCGCGGCGAACCCGCGCAGCGCGTCGAGATCCGTGTGGTGACCGAGGGTCACGTTCGGCGACACGAGGGGCGCGGGCTCATCGGCGGTGACCGCGAGCACGCGCAACGACTGACCGAGAGCGACCGCGGCCTGGTGCGTCATCCGCGCCAGCTGCCCGCCGCCGACCATCCCGACCACGGGGAAACCGGTGCGTTCGTCCACGAGCAGGGCACTCTACCCACCCCTACGGACGTGCCTGACCAGCAGGATCACCCCAGCCACCAACGGCACGAGCAGGTAGGCGCTGCCGATCACGTACTCGGCGGCCGTCCACTCGAACTCGACCGCCTTGCCGTTGCGCATCGCGAGCAGCACACAACTGGCGAACACCAGGACAACCGCCGCCACCGGGGCGATCGCGCGCCAGCGGGGGGCGGGCAGCGGATCGGGGAGGCGAGAGAGAAGGTAGACGGTGAGCGGGACGACCCACACCCAATGGTGTGACCAGGACACCGGGCTGACCAGCAGACCGAAGAACGCACTGATCAGCAAGGCGGGCAGCGGGCTGTCCGCCTTGTGCAGCCGCCGCACCCAGATCGCACACGGCACGGCCAGCACGACCGCGATCGGCGCCACTACCCGCATCGACCAGTCGGCATTGTCGGTCAACCTGAGCACGAGCCCGTTGAGCGACTGGTTGCCCGCCCAGTAGATCGGCCCGATGCGCTGCGGATCCTGGACGGCGGTGCCCCAGAACTGGCTGACGTCGTGCCGGATCAGCGCGAACATCACCAGCTGCAACAGCACGAAACCGGCCAGCGCCCGAACGGCGTCGGCACGCCTGCCGGTGAGCAGCAGGTGCGCCACGAAGATCAGCGGGGTCAGCTTCACCGCCGCCGCGACGCCGATCAGGATCCCGCCGTACCGCTTGTTCGGGCCGATGAGCAGCACGTCGACCACGACCAGGGCCATCAGCACGATGTTGATCTGCCCGAGGAAGATCGTGCGCCACACCGGTTCGAGCCCGAGCGCGATGATGCCGATCAGGACCGCGGTCCGGGGCGTGGTCATCCACTGTGGACGGTCGGGGAGGCGGTCAAGGCAGATCTTGATCACCCAGGTGAGCAGCAGGATGGAGACAGCCGCCAGGATTCCCCAGGCCACCTGTGTGGACACGAGCGCGAGCGGCACGAACAGCAGCGCCGCGGTGGGCGGGTAGGTGAACGGCAGCCGCGCCCAAGACGGTTCCGCGCTCAGCGCCATGCTGTCGTAGAGGGGCTCTCTCTTCAGGAGCGCCACCGCTCCAGACCGGTAGACCGCGTTGTCGACCCCGAGGTGCCACCCCAGCCGCCAACCGACTATCCCCGCGACGATGCAGACAACGGGGAAGAACAGCAACGCGACCAGGGACGGCCGGGTACGCAGGGTAGACACAGTCACAGCAAATCATGCCGCGCGCCTGCCCCGCCGCACCCCTGTGGACAAGCCGCCGCATGCCTGTGGCTGCTACCGGTAGCGTGGAAACCGGGGGTTCCCCGGCGAGTTGCCCACAGCCCCGCTGAACCATCCCCAGGCCGCACACCACCACTTGACGAGCCCGCACACCACGGCGCCTGTGGACAGCTCCGCGCACAACCTCGCCTACCAGCGGTAACGTAGAAATCCGGGGATCCCCCGCGACCGATCCACAGGCCGCCGAACAGTCCCCAGGGACACGCCTGGCCTTGACCAACGCGCACCCCACCTCCCCGGTGGGCGACTCCAGGCACAACCCGCCTACCAGCGGTCGCGAGCTGTCTATTTCCCCTCGAAAGTTTCAGGCGGCGCCGTCACTTGCGTCGAGGGAACGTATGTCGTTGCAGCTGCCAGGGGTTATTGATCGAGCCGATATGTGCGGTTGTCACCGGCGATATGCGAAAGATATGCCCTTGAGGCATCACCCCGGACATGGACCGCGATCCAATCACGTTGTGCTGTCGATCGGCTACGGTGTGCCAGAGTGTGCGGGAGCAGGCAGTGAACGCCAACAGTGCGAGCCCTGCCCAGCAGGAGAAAGAGGCCGTGGACCCGATGCCCGATCGACGCGATTTCCTGGGGTTATTGGCAAAGATCACGATGGGCGCGAGCCTCACCGCGGCGGACCTCGCGGTTCTCGCGTCCCCGACCACTCCGACCCCCGCACCTTCCCGGGTCGGGGCGACCGAGGCGCGCCAGCTCGCCGACATGGCCGAGGCGTTGTGGGGGCAGGAGAAGAGCTCGGGCGGCGGGACAGTGCGGGAAGCCGCTATCGCCCAAGTGCGATGGGCAAGGCAATTGCTGGGCGCGACGCATACCGACGAGGTGGAACAGGACCTACGGATTACGTTGTCGGATCTGCTCAGACTATGCGGCTGGTCGTCATATGATCTGAGGATGTCGGGATCGGCGGTGCGCTATCTCGGGCAGTCAGCCATCGAAGCCGAGGAATCGGGCGACCGAATGCGGTCGGCGTTGGCCCTGGACTGCGTCGCGCGCGTCTATGTCCGGGCCGGGTACCTCGACGAAGCGCTGAACATCGTCGACGTGGGGACCATTCCCGCCGAACGTGCCCAGGCCCATGAGGTCACGGCGTGGCTGATGTCCACCAAAGCCCGCACCTACGCGACCGCGGGCAACAAGACCGCGGCCCACGACGCGCTGACGGCGGCCGCGGACGCGCTCACCAAGGTCACGCCATCCCGGAGCCACTGGAGCTACACCGAGCGCACCCTGGCCGCGGAAACCGGCAAAGTCCTGGCCACCCTCGCGGTACGGGATAGAGCGCACTGCCCAGCCGCGATCGAAGCCCTCACCGACTACACCGCCCAGACCGACCCCGGCAAAGCCAAACGCCATGCGTTCGGCATGTCCAACCTCGCCATCTGCCACGTACTGGGCGGCGACGTGGCACTCGGGGTCCGGATCGGCCACCAGACCGCCGACGCCGCCGACGACATCCACTCACGACTCCTGCGCGACCAACTCACCACACTCGCGGCGGCCGCCCGCCGACACCCCACCGACGGCGACGCGACCGATCTCGCCCACCGCCTCATCCGAACCTAGTGGTGCGACCAACGCCCCCTCGTCGGGCCGACACCCCTGTGGACAAGCCAGCGCACAGCCTCGTCTACCAGCGGTAGCGTAGAAAACAGGGGTCCCCTGTGACCTGTCCACAAGGCCGTGAACAGTCCACAGGGGCACACCACGAGTTGACAGGTCAGGCGCGGCCGATGCCGTGGACCAGGTGTTGGGCCGACGACTCCGAGCCGGGCAGTCGTTGTACCCGGATGTCCGGACGGCCAAGCGCGCCCAGGTCCGGATCCACCGCGAACCGGTCGTTGATCAGCAGTCGAGCGTCGGTAGCCCGCTCCGACAGCCGTGCATCCCGTTCCGCCAGCACGACCGCCACCGACGGCCCCAACACGGCAACGCTCTCCCCGCCGTCGAATACCGACCGCAGGACGTCTCCCGCCAGGACCATCGCCATCAGTCGGGGCCATCCCACCACCCGGCTCAGGTTCAGGCTGACCACCAGCAGCACAAACCGCTCGGAGGGGCAGAACCCGTCCCGCCGTCCCTTGGCATAGACCTCGCCCAGTCGCACCCGCAGGTAGTCCGCACTGGCCTGACCGGACAACGAGTCCGTCGCCTCCCCCGCGTGCCGCTGCCCCAACGCCGCATCCACCCACGCAAGCGCGGTGGCGCGGATCAATGTGGGCGGCGTTGCGTCCGGATCGGCGACAGCCTTCACTCCCGTCGGCGTCTCCAGGACCGCGCACAGGGCGGCCAGGTCGCCGAGGGTTTCGTCGAGGCTGGCACCGGTGAGGGCGCGGGCGCGGGCCAGGTCGCCGAGGGCACCGACCGGGTCGTCGCCTGCCAGGACCGCGGCGCAGACGTCATCCACCTCCGGGACGCCCCAGTCGCTGGGGTAGCGCCAGCCCGCGGTGAGGCTCGCGGTGCGCCATCTCGCGCGCAGGTCGCGCAGGGCCCAGTCGGTACCGGTCATACCGGTGTCGTCGGGGTGCCACCGCGATCCCGCTTCCCGTACCGCCACAGCCTGGTTCCCTTCGCCGGTTCCATGGGAGATGACGCCGCGCGGTTGCGGTTGTGACGCGAAACGGGTGAATATCTGGTGCATCCCCCGCGCGAGTGATGCGTGACGCGCCGCTGAGCTTCCGTCACACTATGTCGCGGAGCGCGGTCCGCCCGGTGTCCGCAGGCCGCGCGCGAGCCCGAGGGAGCACCGTGACGACCGTTCCGGCCGAGTTCGACGGCCCGAGTGACGCCGAGCTGATCGAGGCCGTGCGCGGGGGCACCATCTCGGCCTACGGCTCGCTCTACGAGCGGCACGTGGCGGCCGCGCGCAACCTGGCCCGGCAGCTGGCGCGGTCCTCGGCGGAGGCCGACGACCTGGTGTCGGAGGCGTTCGCCAAGGTGCTGGAGACGCTGCGGCAGGGGCGCGGGCCGGACGCGGCGTTCCGCGCCTACCTGCTGACCGCGCTGCGGCACACCGCCTACGACAAGACGCGGCGGGACCGGAAGGTCGAGTTCTCCGACGACATCTCGCAGGTCAGCGGCATCAGCATGGACGCGGTGAGCATCCCGTTCGCGGACCCGGCGGTGGCCGGGCTGGAGCGCTCACTGGCGGCGCAAGCGTTTGCGAAGCTGCCGGAGCGGTGGCAGGCGGTGCTCTGGCACACCGAGATCGAGGGCCAGTCGCCCGCCGAGGTCGCGCCCATCCTCGGGCTGACGCCGAACGGCGTGTCGGCGCTGGCCTACCGGGCCAGGGAGGGGCTCAAGCAGGCATACCTGCAGGTCCACCTGGCGGAGACGTCCGCGGAACGGTGCCGGGCCACCGCCGACCGGCTCGGCGCGTGGGTACGCGGCGGGCTGTCCAAGCGGGAGACGGCGCAGGTCGAGGCGCACCTGGACGAGTGCGAGCGGTGCCGGGCGCTGGCCGCGGAGCTGACCGATGTGAACAGCGGGCTGCGACTGTTCATCGCGCCGCTGGTGCTGGGCCCGCTCGCGGTCACCGGGTACCTGTCGGCGGCGAAGGCGTCGGCCGCCGTAGGAGCGGCCGCGGTGACGGCCGGGGCGGCGGGCAGCGCGGTCGTGGCGGGTGGCGCGAGTGGTGGCAGCGGGTCGGGCGGGGTGCTCGGCCTGGCGACGAGCGTGCCCCGGCAGTTGATCGCGACGGCGGCATCCGGGGTGGCGCTGGTGACGGCCGTGGTGATCGGCGTGGTGTCGACCCCGGACCATCCGGAGGTCCCGGCGGCGGCCACGCAGAGCCAGCCGCCGCCGACGACCAGACCCACGACCCGACCGCCCACGACGACGCCCCCGATCACCCAGGTACCGGCCGAGCCGCCCGCCGAACCCGAGCCGACGCCCACCACGACCGAGGAACAGGTCCCCCCGGTCACCACGACCACCCCCGAAGCGACGACGACCCCCGCTCCCACCACCACGGCACCCCCGACGACCACGGCACCACCCACGACCACCACCCCGGCGCCGCCCGGCCCGCCGAGGCTGATGGTGTCCGGGCCGGGCGACACGGTGTCGTTGACGCCAGGATCGCCCACCGACGTGCCGATCACGGTCCGCAACAGCGGCGAGAGTTTGTCCGCGCCGGTCGTCGCCACGCTGCCGCTGCCCAGCGGCGTCCGCGCCGAGCAGGCCGGGCCGAGCAGGCTCGCGGGTGAGCCGATGCTGCGGCTCGACCCGGCGCCCGGCCCCCAGGAGGCGACCGTCTACTGCGGTCCGGGCAGCGGGACCGTGGTGTGCCGCACGGCGGGCGGGCTGGCGCCGGGCGCGTCCGTGACGCTGGTGTACCGGCTGGTCGCGGACGACGCGCGGATCACCACGCAGACCGTCGGGTCGCTCAGCGCGGGCGAGGAGATGTTCGAGTTCACGCTGGCCATCGAGGTCGTGCCGCTGAACGACGACGTCTCACTGCGCGCGGCGGTCGAGCAGCCGGGCCTGTTGGGCAAGGTGTGGCCGTGGAACCGGCCGACGCGGGTCGCGGCGTGGGCGTCGAACGCGGGCGAGAGCACCAAGCCGGTGGCGGTGACCTTCGAGGGCGCCGACACCGATGTCCGGTTCATGACGTCGAGCAGCCCGGTGACCTGCACTCCCGGGGAGAACGTGCTGAGCTGCGTGAGCGACGCGCCGCTGGCGCCGGGCGACGAGGTCAAGATCGTCGTGGTCACCCGGCGCGACCACGGCGACGATGACGATGACAATGACGACGAAAGCCTGGCGTCCCGGGGCCGCGACCGGCAGCTGACCGTGCGCGCGGTGCTGGGCCGGGACGCGGAGACGGTCACCGTGCGGCTGAGCCATCACCACCACGGCGACCACGAGCCGACGCACCCGCCGACGACCACGACCAAGCCCCCATCGACGTCGACAGCGACCACCGGGCCCCCGACCACCACGGGCACGCCACCGACGACCACCACGACACCACCGCACACGACCACGCCCCCGCAGACGACCACCCAACCCCCGACCACGGTGACACCCACA
The DNA here is from genome assembly GCF_000374445.1 of Actinokineospora enzanensis DSM 44649. Taxonomy (GTDB): domain Bacteria; phylum Actinomycetota; class Actinomycetes; order Mycobacteriales; family Pseudonocardiaceae; genus Actinokineospora; species Actinokineospora enzanensis. The sequence goes on from NZ_KB894409.1 coordinate 156,254, forward strand.
ACGACGACCCGCCCCAAACCGCCGATCCTCGTCCCGGAACACCACCCGCTGATCTGTTTGGAGATCGGCATCGGGCTGTTTGTCCGGAATTGCTGACGTGACCCACGCGACTTGCCGCACAACCCTGGCCGGTGGCGCTGATCAGGGCGGATAGACTTCGCGCCATGGCCATGGTTGAGTCGTTGCTGGCCCGCTTCCCCGAGCGGGTCCGGGTGCAGTTGATCAAGCACCGGGAGCTGTTGAAGTTCGCGGTGGTCGGCGGCATCTGCTTTGTGGTGACGAACGCGGTGAACTACGCGCTCAAGCTCACCGTGCTCAATCGGAACCCGGTGACGGCATTGGCCATCGCGGTGATCATCGCCACGATCGTCTCCTACATCCTGAACCGGGAATGGTCGTTCCGGGACCGCGGCGGCCGTGAGCGCCAGCACGAGGCGGCGCTGTTCTTCCTGATCAGCGGCATCGGCGTCGGCTTGAACGCGCTGCCGCTGTACGTGTCCCGCTACTTCCTGCACCTGCAGGTACCGAATGTGACGCTGCTGACGCAGGAGATCGCCGACTTCGGGTTCGGCATCATCCTGGGCACGCTGGTCGCGATGGTGTTCCGCTGGTGGGCGTTCAAGAGGTACGTATTCCCGCAGGCCGGGGCGCGGGTTCGGCGGTTGCGGCCGGTTACCTCGAACGACGAGGAACGCGCGGCCTGAGAATCAGCGCGGCGACCGTTCCGTCGGCCAGCGGACGCCGCGCACGTTGCCCGCCTTGGGCACCGGAAGGAATACCGAGAACGTCGCCGGGCGGGCCGCGGAAAGCTCCAGCCTGCCCCCGTCGGAATCGATGAGAGCGCGGGCGAGCGCCAGTCCCAAACCGGTCGACCCGGCGCCCGAAACGCCGCGTTCGAATATGTGCGGGGTCAATTCGTCCGGCACGCCGTTGCCCGCGTCGGTCACCTCGATCACCACCGTGTCGGCCGCGACCGACTCGCCCGCGCGCGCGGACAGCGTCACCGTGCCGTCGCCGTGCCGGAGGGCGTTGTCCAGCAGCACGCCGATCGCCTCGCGCAGCCGGGCGGGCGTGACGCGGGCGAGCAGGCCGGGGGTCAGCCGCAATCGCAGCGAGCGGCCTTCCTGGCGCAGCACCTCGCGCCAGTCGTCGGCGATCGTGCTCAGCTCACGGGTCAGGTCGACCGGTTCGGCGCCCACCGCGCGTGCCTCCCGGGCGGCGGCGAGCAGCTCGTCCAGCACGTCCGCGAGTCGTTCCGCCTGCTCCAGGGCTTCCCGGGCCTCGGCGGCGGCGTCCTCGTCCGGCACGGTCGTGAGCGCCTCCAGGCGGAGCTGGAGCGCGGTCAACCGGCTGCGCAGCTGGTGGGAGACGTCGCCGACGAGATCTCGTTCTCGCTGCACGAGCTGGGCCAGCGCGGTGGCCGAGGCGTCCAGCGCCTCCGCGACCATGTCCAGCTCGTGCAGGTCGTAGCGGGCCTTGTCGAGCCGGAAGTCGCCCGCGCCCAGCCTGCTGGCCCGGTCGGCCACGTGCCGCAGCGGGCGGGCCAGCCGCCGCGCGGTGACCATCGCCACCAGCGTGCCGACCGCCACGGTGAGCACCACCACCAGCGCGACCAGCGCCGCGACCTGGGTCTGGTGGGTGCGCATGGGCTCGGCGTCGATCTGCAGTCGGACCTGGCCCTGGCCGAGGATGGTGGCCTCCTCGGTGATCATGTCCGGGACCGGGGCAGGCCCCATCACCCGGTCCTGCTCGCCCGGGATCGACACCGTGAGCCGACCGCCGGTGGGCACCGCCAACTGCACCTTCGTCAGGTCGACGGGCCGGTGGTTGGCGATCTCGTCGTCCAGGATGGCCACGATCTGCTGCGCGCGGACGGCCAGGTCCTCGCGCGTGAGGCTCTCCACCACCTGAAGCGCGGAGTAGCCCAGCGGGATGCCCAGGGCGCAGGCGGTCACCGCGACCGCCAACAGGATCGCGAGCAGGATGCGACGGCGCACGCGCGGCTACTCGGCGTTGAACCGGAAGCCGACCCCGCGCACCGTGGCGATGCGCCGCTCGGTCGAGCGTGGGCCGCCCTCGCCGAGCTTGCGACGCAGCCAGGACATATGCATGTCCAGCGTCTTGCTCGTCTTGAGCTCCGGGTCGCTCCACACCTCGGACAGGATCTCCTCCCGGGTGACCACCTGGCCCGCACGCTGGATCAGCACCCGCAGCAGCTCGAACTCCTTGTTCGCCAGGGTGATCTCCGCGCCGTCCACCGTCACCACCCGGGCGGCCAGGTCCATCCGCACGCCGTTGACGTCGATGGCGCCCGGTGCCTGCCTGCGCAGCAGCGCTCTGATCCTGGCCAGCAGCTCGGCCAGCCGGAACGGTTTGGCGACGTAGTCGTCCGCGCCCGCGTCCAGGCCGACCACGAAGTCGACCTCGTCGGCACGCGCGGTCAGCATCAGCACCGGGATGCCCCGGCCCGCCGCGCGCAGCCTGCGACACACGTCCAGGCCGTCGATCCCGGGCAGGCCCAGATCGAGGACCAGCAGGTCGGGGTGGCCGGTAGCGGCCTCCTCCAGTGCCGCGTGGCCGTCGCCGACCACCCGCACCTCATAGCCCTCCCGGTGCAGCGCACGCGAGAGGGGGTCGGCAATGGCCACGTCGTCCTCGGCCAGCAGTACCACGCTCACAGGGTCCAGGGTAGGCGTGACACGATCGCGCCCGTGTCAAGCGACGACCTGACTTTCGCCCTCCGGTCGGCCGACGCGGCCGACGCCATCACCCGCGCCCGCTTCCAGGCCCTGGACCTGGTGGTCGAGCGCAAGCCCGACCGCTCCCCGGTGACCGACGCCGACACGGCGGTGGAGGACGCGGTTCGCGCGCTGCTCGCGGACGCGTACCCGGACGACCGCGTCGCGGGCGAGGAACGCGGCGGCACGGTCGGCGACGGCCGTACCTGGGTCCTGGACCCGATCGACGGCACGAAGAACTTCCTGCGCGGCGTGCCCGCCTGGGCGACCCTGATCGCCCTGGTCGACTCCGGCGTGCCGGTGGTCGGCGTGGTGAGTGCCCCGGCCCTGGGCAGGCGCTGGTGGGCGGCACGCGGCGCGGGCGCCTGGGTGAGCCGGGACGGCGGCGAGCCGCGGCGACTGGGCGTCTCGGGCGTGCGGTCCCTGGCGGACGCCTATTTGTCCACAACGGACCTGAACTCGTGGACCAGGCACCACTCGCGCGAGCGCTACCTGCACCTGACCGAATCGGTGTGGGAGACGCGCGCGTTCGGCGACTTCTGGCAGCACTGCCTGGTCGCGGAAGGTGCTCTCGACCTGGCGGCCGAGGCCATCGTGAACCCGTGGGACGTGGCGCCGCTCCAGGTCCTGGTCGAGGAGGCGGGCGGCCGGTTCACCGACCTGTCGGGCGCGGCCCGGTTCGACGGCGGCAACGTACTCACCTCGAACGGGCACGTGCACGACGCGGCCCTAGACCTTCTCCGGTAGCACCCCGACGACCCCGCGCACGACCTGCGACCAGGTGAGCCTGCCGAACAGGTAGTGGCAGGCCACCTGCTCGTTGTCGAACCGCGCCCAGTCGTAGCGGTTGCCCTGCTCCCGCCAGAACACCTCCCAGTCGCCCGCGTCGTCCACCAGGCACCAGGTGTTGTCGGCCTCGGCCCCGATGGACACGACGTCGGCGGGAACCCCGATCGCGGCCAACAGTCCGACGATCGACTCGCTGTTCACAGCTCCTCCAGGAATCCGAGCGCGACAAGCTCAGCCGCGGAGTGGGTGGTCCGGTACCGCTCGCCGCCGCCGGGCTGCCCGAACCAGGGGGCGGAGACGGCGCGCCAGACGGGGAGATCGCGCCGCACCCGGTACCGCCGGTAGCCCGCCGTCGCGTGGACGGGTGGGAGCGAGCGGCGGGTGAAGAGGGTGGCGTCGGCGCTGAAGACACGGCCGTCGGGGGTGCCGAAGCGGTCGAGGGTGGAGTCTGGTGGGAGGAGAAGGGGCTCGCCTTGGGCGGTGCCGCCTTCGGGGTAGATCTCGCCGGGGGGCCAGGCGTACTCGGCGCGTTGGGTGCTGTTGGGGTCGAAGGGGCGGACCAGGAACCGACGGTCCCAGTCGCGTTCGTGCTCGCCGCCGAGGGGGTCGTATCCCTCCAGCAGGTCGAGGGGGACGGCGGCAGCACTACCACCTGTGTCGACGCCCACACCGGGTTCCGGTGCGGAAGCCGGGTTCACGTCCACAGGTTCGCAGGCATCAGGGTCGCTGGCAGCGGCTTCGTCATCCGAATCGGCGGAGTCGACCAGGGCGGAGTCAGGGTGGTCGCCGGGGGCGAAGCGGAGGCCTGCGGCGTAGTCGAGTTCGTCGGGTGGGGGTGGGAGTTGGCGGGCGGGACGGCTCGCGGCGGTGGGGAGGTGGCCGATGGGGAACATGTGGACCAGGAACAGGGCCACGGCCGGGTCGGTGGGGCGGGTGCGCTGGGCGGCGGCTGGAGGCAGTGGCGGCGTGGGCTGGTCGGGGGTCTGTTGGCCGGTTTTGCGTTCCGGTTTGGGGTCGATGGACCGGGGTGCGGTGGTGTCCGCGTTGTCCGAGCCGAGGAGGGTGCCCGCGATCGGGGCCACGACGAAACCGGCGGCCTGGTCGTCGGGGCGTCTGGCCTGGTCGGGTTGGTGAGTGGGCTGGTCGGCTCGGGGGTCGGCGGCTCGGATGTCGGTGGCGCGGGGGTCGGCACCGGTGTGTTTGCCGGGGGCCGGGGTGTCGGACTTCGCGGGGGTGCCTGTCTGGCCTGCGGTCTTGCTGCCTGGTTGCTGGCCGGTGGAACCCTGGCTCGACCCTTGACCGCCTGCCGGGCCTTGGCCGAGTCCGCCGGGAGTCGGGCGCGCGCCGGCCGGTGCGCCGCCGGGGGCGGGGGCGCTCAGTGGTGAGCCGCCGGTCGGGCCGCTGATGGATGGTGATCCGCCGAGCACTTGGCCTGCGGGTGCGTTGAGTGGAGCACCGGTCGGGGTGCTGGTGACCGGCTGCGCGAGCGCGGGCTGCGCACCGAGCGTCTGGCCCGGTGCGTCGAGGACGGCTGCCGAGGCGGCCTGGACGCTGTTGACCGGCATGCCTGCGGGCGGCGTCGGCAGGTGGGCGACGTTGTCCAGGACGTGCCCGGCGTGGCCTGCGGTGTCGATGACCTGGCCTGCCTGCTGGTCCACCGGACCGCCGGTCACCTGACCAGCGGTATCGACCACGTTCCCGGCATGGCCGCCATGACCAGGCAGGTCGCCCGCCAACTGGTCGACCGGACCCAACACCCCGCCGTGGCCGTGGCCGGTCACCTGACCGGCAGCGTCCAGCACATTGCCTGGCATCTGATCCACCGGACCGAGCACATGACCATGACCGGTCACCTGACCTGCGGCATCAACCACACCACCGGCCAGCTGATCGACCGGCCCCAGCAGACCACCCGAGCCATGGCCATGCCCGGTCACCTGACCAGCCGTGTCCAACACCCCACCAGCCAGCCGATCCACCGGACCGAGCACACCGCCCGAACCACCATGACCCGTCACCTGACCTGCGGTATCCAGCACTCCGCCTGCCGGCTGATCAACTGGGCCCAGCAAGCCGCCATGCCCCTGTCCGGCGGTGCCCAACAGACCGCCCGAACCACCATGACCCGTCACCTGACCAGCGGTATCCACCACACCGCCTGCCAACTGATCCACCGGACCCAGCAGGCCGCCCGAACCACCATGACCGTGCCCGGTCACCTGGCCGGCGGTATCCAGCACGCCGCCTGCCAACTGATCCACCGGACCCAACACACCACCATGACCCGCCACCTGCCCGGCAGTGTCAAGCAGCCCACCAGCCAACTGGTCGGCCGGGCCCAGCACACCGCCATGACCGTGGCCTGTCACCTGGCCAGCGGTATCCAGCACGCCACCAGCCACCTCGTCGACCGGTCCCGGCAAACCACCATGACCCACTACCTGGCCGGCGGCATCGACCCTGCCCCCGGCACTCTGACCCACCGGCCCACCATGACCCGTCACCTGCCCGGCAGTGTCGACCACGCCACCGACCAACTGATCGACCGGACCCAGCAGACCACCGGAACCGTCGCCCACCCGACCGCCGGTGCCGACCATTTTCCCTTGCTGGTCAACGGGTCCGTGGCCAACAGTGTCGAGCACGCCCCCAGCCGACTTGTCCACCGGGCTCAACAGCCCGCCCCCGTGGCCACCGGTCACGTTCCCCGTCAACCGGTCCACCGGCGACACACCAGCGCCAGAGTCCACACCAGACTGTCCACTATGAACACCAGGGTTCGCGTTCACGACATCGTTGACGGTGTGGATGTCCGCGCCACCGGCATGAACCGACGACACCAGGGTGTTGTGGATGTTGGCCACGTTCGCCGCCGTGCCGCGGACCGCCGTGTCCAGACCGAGCAACGCGTTCGGGTTGCCCGCCGCGGCGGCGGTGTGTGCGGCGTCCGTGTTCTTGGCCAGGTCGACCAGGTGGCGGACGATCTCGACCTTGGCGGCGCCGATCTGGTCGGCGGCCCGTTCCAGTCGGTCGGCGGCCGCGGCGCAGCCGGTGACGGTCTCGGTGAGGTGGCCGGAGTCGGGGCGTACGAAGGTGGACCAGTGCCTGCCAGCGGCGTCGGCGGTGTCGCCCTCGATGGTGGACAGGGCGGTGTGTGCGGTGCTGTCGGCCTCGCCGGTCAGCGCCGACATGCGGGTGCCCGCGTCGCGCCAGGCCTGGGCGGCCTCGCGCATGCGGTCCTCGTCGGCGTCCGGCCAGCGCACCCCGGCCGCGGCGGCGGCGTCGGCCAGTTCCGGTGGCAGCTCGATTCCCATCAGCCCTCCCCAGTGGTCACGGTGCAGGCTCCCTAGGCGTCGGCCGAGTCGAGCGCGGTGGCGTTGGCGGTGTCGGTGTCGCGGTAGGCGTGCGCGGTGTCGTGGAAGCGGCCGCCGACGTCGCCGAGCCTGGCGGGCAGGCCGCCGAGCGCGGTGAGCGTGCGGTCGGCCGGGGCGGTGTGCGCGGCCGCGAAGCTGTGGCCGACGTCGTCGGTGCCCCAGCAGTCGCCCGCGGCGGCGAGCCGGTCGGCCAGCTCGCGGTGGATGGCCCCGGCGCGTTCGGCGTACCCGTCGAAGTGTCCGGCGCGGTCCGCGAGCCGGGCGGCGTCGGCCTGGAAGCGGTCCATCACGGCCTCCTCGGGGTGCCCGGCTCCAGCCAGGCGACGTGCTCGAAGCTGTCCTCGTCGGCGGCCACCCGCGGCGGTGCCAGGTCGGCGGGCGCCAGGTCGGCGGTGCCCCGCAGCAGTGCCTCGGGATCGGTCCCGGACGGCAGCACCGGGGCGACCGCGTGCCCGGCCGCCCGCGCGGCCAGCGCGTCGGCCGCGGCGGCGGTCCGGACGATCACCGCGGCCAGCTCGGCAGGCCGGTGCACCCGGTACGCGTCGTCGTGCAGCCGCAGCCCGGTCAGCACCCCCTGGGCCGACACGGTCGCGGTGACCAGGCCGCACGGGCTGGTCACCGACTCGCTGATCGCCGCCAACGCCCGGTGCACCTCGGCCAGCTGGTCGCGCCCGCGCCGGTACTCGGCGACGAGCTCGTCGACCTGGGCTCGGTGGTCAGCCACCACGCTCTCCTTCTGGCTCGGCACAGTCCCGGGCACGCGTTGGACGCCGCACCCCCGCCGGTGGTTCCCGACCGTTCGGGTGATGTCCCGGGGACGTACCACCACAACGCCCGGCCCCATCGCCCGGTGACGGTCTAAATGCGATTGACGCGCCTCCCGGGCGCCGGTCAGGATATGACCAGCACACCGGCGAGACAGAGGGGGAACACGATGTCGATCTACTCGTACCCCGCTGAGTCATCCTCCCGCTGACGCCGTCACCGGCCTCGGCGGGAGCAGAGGCCGATGCGACTGCTGGCTAGTGGTGCGACCCAGAACGTCGGCCGTGTATCGGCGGGTCCACGGCGTGTCTGGCGGTGCCGCCGGAGCGGCCTCGTACTGGATGTACTTGGTCGTTTCCGGCGGTGCCGTCAGGCACGTCGTGGGCGGGTCGAGACATGGTCGACGTTCTGGGTCGCACCACTAGGTCGCCGCACTTTCATTGCGGAAGACCGGGATCGATACCCGGATCGGTCACTGAAACTCACACCAAAGCGCGTTGGTCCAGCGGAATGGATACCGGACTCTCAATTCGGAGACGCGGGTTCGACTCCCGTACGCGCTACTCAGGAGGATTGGCCGAGCGGTAAGGCAGCTGTCTCGAAAACAGTGGTCGACGTGATGAGCGTCGCGCAGGTTCGATCCCTGCATCCTCCGCCAGACAACACCACTAGCCCCGCAGGGCTCGAACCACTCGGGACGGGCTGGGACGATCCAGCTTGGTCGCCATCCAGGCACTGGTATCCACGAGCAGATCCAGATCGACGCCGGTCTCGATGCCCAAACCGTCGAGCATCCAGACCAGGTCCTCGGTGGCCAGGTTCCCGGTCGCGGATTCCGCATACGGGCAGCCGCCCAAACCGCCCGCGGACGAATCGACCGTGGTCACGCCCAACCGAAGCGCCGCAAGGGTGTTCGACAACGCCTGGCCATACGTGTCGTGAAAGTGGACGGCCACATCGGACACCGGCACGCCCGCCGCCACCACCGCGCCCACGACAGCCTCGACCTGCCCCGGCGTAGCGACCCCGATGGTGTCCCCCAAGGACAGTTGCGAGCACCCCATCGACATCAACCGGCCACCGACCGCGGCCACCTGTTCCGCCGCGACCGCCCCTTCCCAGGGGTCCCCGAAACACATCGACACATACGCGCGGACATCCAGCCCCTCAGCGCGGGCCCGCGCCACCACCGGCTCGAACATGGCGAACTGCTCGTCCAGTGTCCGATTCAGATTCCGGTTGGCGAAGGTCTCGGTGGCACTGCCGAAGATGGCGATGTGCCGGACCCCGGCCGCCAGCGCGCGGTCCAGACCACGCTCATTCGGGACTAGCACCGGATAACGGACACCGTCCACAAAGTCCAGCCGGGACAACAGCTCCTCGGCGTCCGCCAGCTGCGGCACCCATTTGGGGTGCACGAAGCTGGTCGCCTCCAGCACCCCAAGGCCCGCGGCCGCGAGCCGGGCGAGGAACTCCAGCTTCACCTCGACCGGCACGACCGCCGACTCGTTCTGCAGCCCGTCCCGGGCGCCGACCTCCCAGATGGTGACCCGCTCCGGCAGGCCGTCGGCCCGAACCTCGGCGGGCAGACCGACCTCCCGGGCACCCATGGTCAGCGCCGTCCCTGGTGGCCCTGGTCGGGGAACTCGCGGGTCTGACCGCCCTGACCGCCCTGGTGGAAGTCGTCGTACGGGTTGTCGTTGACCTCGCGGTAGAGCAGCGTGTGCACCTTCTCCACGTTCGGGATGTCGTCGAACTCCAGCGGCTCCTGCGAGCTGGACTCGATGATCAGCGTGCCGCAGCCGACGATCCGGTCGATCAGGCCGTGTTCGAACCGGACACTGCTGATCCGGGCCAGCGGGATGTCGATCCCGGTGCGCTTGATCACGCCCATCCGGAACATCACCCGGTCGGTGGTGACGATGAAGTGCGTGGTGCGCCAGCGCACGAACGGCACGAAGAAGCCCCAGACGATCGCGACCAGCGCGACCACGCCGATGGCGATCCAGGCGATCATCTTCCAGGAGGTGTCCTGGGCGAGGATGGCCAGCCAGATGCCCGCACCGATCGTGACGACCAGGATCAGGTAGGGCAGCAGCAGCATCTTCCAGTGGGGGTGCTTGTGCAGCACGACCTGCTCGCCCTGGCTGAGCACGTCGTCGGGGTAAGCCACGGTGTCCTCCCGATCATCACTGATGACGCGGTAACGGTACTCGGCGGAGGCCGGTCCGGGCGGGACCATCCGACGATCCGATCCGAAACCGGCTGTGCTGTCCGCCGGGAGCGCTCACGAAGTGGGACGAACGTGCACGACATCGCCCGCCGAGATGGTCCGCGCGGTGCCCGCGACATCGAGCACCAGCCGCCCGTCGGCGTCCACGTCGGTGGCGAGCCCTTGCAGGTCGGTGCCGTCCGGCAGCTCCACCCGGACCCGCTGCCCGAGCGTGGCGCAATTGCTCCGATACGACGCGAGCAACCCGGACGTGACCAGGTCACCCTGCGCACCGCGCCAGGACCGCTCCGCCTCATCGAAGGCTCGGAGCAAGGCGATGGCGATGTCGGTGCGATCGCCGCTGCCGCCTTCCTGGGCCAGCGAGGTGGGCGGCAGACCGCCGGGCCCGACCGGCACCTCGGCGGGCAACGGGGCGACATTGAGGCCGATGCCCAGGACCACGACCGGGTCCGCGCCACCGGACTCGGCCAGCACCCCGGCGCACTTGGCCATCCCCGCCCCCGCGAGCAGGTCGTTCGGCCACTTCAACCCGGCGATGACACCCGCGTGCCTGGCCGTGCGCACCAACGCGACTCCGGCGACCAACGCGAGCGACCCGTACCGGTGGACGGGCACGTTCGCGGGCCGCAGCAACACGCTCAGGTAGAGCCCGGACCCGGCGGGCGACACCCAGCTCCGGGCCCGCCGCCCCCGCCCCGCGGTCTGTTCCTCGGCGATCAGCACGGTCCGGTCGGCGGCCCCGGCCGCGGCGGCGGCCATCAGGTCGGCATTGGTGGACCCGGTGGACCCGACCACGTCCAACACGGCATACGGCCCGACCAACGCCGCCCGCAGTCCCTCGACGTCGAGTGCTGCCATGCCGACCACCCTAGGGCCAGCCCAGCCCGGGAACCAGGAGCGATCGGACAGGCGAATCCGGAACGCTCCGACGGACAGGCAGCCTTCCCCCGGGACCGACCGGTCGGAGCAGGATCAGCCGGACCCCGGGGTGGGCCGTGCACACTCTGCGACCTCCACCGCGGTCGAGGTCAACCAGGTGTGACCCACGCCCCGCCGCCGATCCCGCGCACCGCCACTACTCTCCGAACCATGACCGCGACCGAGCCGGTCCAGCCCCCCTCGGGCGCCGAGGGCGAGCCGGACCTCCACACCACGGCGGGCAAGCTGGCGGACCTGTACCGCCGCTACGACGAGGCGGTGCACGCCGGGTCGGTGCGGGCGGTGGAGAAGCAGCACGCCAAGGGCAAGATGACCGCCCGGGAGCGGATCGACCTGCTGCTCGACCCCGGGTCGTTCGTGGAGCTGGACGAGCTGGCCCGGCACCGGTCGACGAACTTCGGCATGGAGCGCAACCGGCCGTACGGCGACGGCGTGGTCACCGGGCACGGCACGGTCGACGGCCGTCCGGTGTGCGTGTTCAGCCAGGACGTGACGGTGTTCGGCGGCTCGCTCGGCCAGGTGTACGGCGAGAAGATCGTCAAGGTGATGGACCTGGCGCTCAAGACCGGCCGCCCGATCATCGGCATCAACGAGGGCGGCGGCGCGCGGATCCAGGAGGGCGTCGTCTCGCTCGGCCTCTACGGCGAGATCTTCCGCCGGAACACGCTGGCCTCCGGGGTGATCCCGCAGATCTCGCTGATCATGGGCGCGAACGCGGGCGGGCACGTGTACTCGCCCGCGCTGACCGACTTCGTGGTGATGGTCGACCAGACCTCGCAGATGTTCATCACCGGCCCGGACGTGGTCAAGACCGTCACCGGCGAGGAGGTGACACTGGAGGAGCTCGGCGGCGCGCGCACGCACAACACCAAGTCGGGCGTGGCGCACTACCTTGGCGCGGACGAGGCCGACGCGATCGGTTTCGTCAAGGAGCTGCTGTCGTTCCTGCCGTCGAACAACCTGTCCGACCCGCCGGTGTTCCCCGCGCCGGTCGAGGACGGCTCGATCGCCGACACGCTCACCGACGACGACCGCGCGCTGGACACGCTGGTCCCGGACTCGGCGAACCAGCCGTACGACATCCACGAGGTGATCACCCGGGTCGTCGACGACGGCGAGTTCCTGGAGACGCACCCGCTGTTCGCGCCGAACGTGGTGGTCGGTTTCGGCCGGGTCGAGGGCCGCAGCGTCGGCGTGGTCGCCAACCAGCCCACCCAGCTGGCGGGCTGCCTGGACATCGACGCCTCGGAGAAGGCGGCCCGGTTCGTGCGCACCTGCGACGCGTTCAACATCCCGGTGCTGACCTTCGTGGACGTGCCCGGTTTCCTGCCCGGCACCGACCAGGAGTTCGGCGGCATCATCCGGCACGGCGCCAAGCTGATCTACGCCTACGCCGAGGCCACCGTCCCGCTGGTCACCGTGATCACCCGCAAGGCCTACGGCGGCGCCTACGACGTGATGGGCTCCAAGCACCTGGGCGCGGACGTGAACCTGGCCTGGCCGACCGCGCAGATCGCGGTGATGGGCTCCTCGGGCGCGTCGAACATCCTGCACCGGCGCACGCTGGCCGCGGCCAGGGAGGCGGGCAAGGACGTGGACGCGCTGCGCGCGGAGCTGGACCGCGAGTACGAGGACACGCTGCTCAACCCGTACCTGGCGGCCGAGCGGGGCTATGTGGACTCGGTAATCCCGCCCTCGCACACCCGCGGCCACATCGCCCGCGCCCTCCGCATCCTCCGCGACAAACGCGAGTCCCTACCCCCCAAGAAACACGGCAACATCCCGTTGTGACATCTTCTCCCACCACCCGCCCCCTCATCCCCGCCCGGCATCGTCCCCGACTTGGCGGCCACATCGCTGACGGAGTCACGAAGGCCGTAGCGGACGTACCGACCCAACTCCCCAGCAGATCGCGCGTTGTCCACAGGCGAGCGTTCACGTCCCCGGTTCCTGTCGGTGCTTCCCGGTAAACTGGTGGACGGGGGGCCGTGGCCCGCGCTCGATCATGAGAGGTCCCGATGAGCGAGTCGACTGAGGACCGTCCTTTCCTGCGGATCGTGCGCGGTGAGCCGACCGACGCCGAGCTGGCCGCGCTGACCGCGGTCATCACCGCGGCCGCCACCCCCGAACAACCCGCCGAGCAGCCGCACAGTGCCTGGTCCGACCGCTCGGCCGCGGTGCGCCGCCCGCTCGCGCACGGCCCCGGTGCCTGGCGCGCGTCCGCGCTGAACCGCTGAGCCCTAGTGGTGCGACCCAGAACGTCGACCATGTCTCGACCCGCCCACGACGTGCCTGACGGCACCGCCGAAACGACCAAGTACATCCAGTACGAGGCCGTCCCGGCGGCACCGCCAGCCACGCCGTGGACCCGCCGATACACGGCCGACGTTCTGGGTCGCACCACTAGTCTCATCGCGGGACAACGCGGTGGGAGCGGTCGATGAGTGGTGGGGTGCGCAGCCCCTGGGTGGCGTTGTTCGCGCTGTGCGCGTGCTTCTTCATGATCATGCTGGACTCGACCATCGTCACGGTCGCGATCCCGACGATGCTGGCCGACCTGGACGCCACGCTGAACCAGATCATCTGGGTGAACAGCGTCTACCTGCTGGCCAACACCGTGCCGCTGCTGCTCACCGGCAGGCTCGGTGACCGGTTCGGCCCCAAGCGGGTGCTGGTCGTCGGGTTGGTGCTGTTCCTCGGCGCGTCCCTGTGGTGCGCACTGTCCACACACGCAGGCTCGCTGATCGCCGCGCGCGCCGTGCAGGGCCTGGGCGCGGCGGCGATGACGCCGCAGACGCTGTCGTTCATCACCCGGCTGTTCCCGGCCGAGAAGCGCGGCGCGCCGATCGCGGTGTGGGGCGCGGTGGCCGGGGTCGCCACGATCACCGGCCCGGTGGTGGGTGGGTTGCTGGTGCAGCACGTGGGCTGGCAGTGGATCTTCCTGCTGAACCTGCCGATCGGCGTGGTCGGCCTGCTGCTCGGGTTGGCGCTGCTGCCGGACTGGCGGCCCGCCGCGCGGGTGGGGTTCGACGCGCTCGGTGCCGTGCTGGCGTCGGTGGGTCTTGGCACGCTCGTGTTCGGACTCCAGAACGGGCAGCATTACCACTGGGGTCGGATCGCGAGCCCGATCGGCGTATTGCCGCTGATCGGTTTCGGACTACTCCTGCTCGCCGGTTTCGCTTTCTGGCAACGGCGTTCCGGCGGTTCGTCGTACCTGTTGCCCCGAGGGCTGTTCGCCGATTCGACTTTCGGTTTCGCGAACCTGACGCACGCCGCGCTGGGTTTCGCGACCACCGGCATGTTCCTGCCATTGGTGATCTACGTGCAGTCCGTGCTCGGCCTCGACCCGCTGGCGTCCGCGCTGCTGTGCGCGCCGATGGCGGTAGCGGCGGGCGGTGCCGCGCTGCTCGCCGGGCGCGCCCTGACCCGGATCCCCGGCCGCACGCTGATCATGACCGGGCTTGGCGCGCTGGCCGCTGGCACGGTCGTGCTGGCGGCGCTGGCCGAGCCGGAGACCGAGCCGCTCGTCCTGGTGCCCGGCCTGGTGGTCGCCGGGATCGGCATCGGGCTGGTGTTCTCCCCGCTCACCGCCGCGGCCACGCTCGGCATGCCGCCGCACCTGGTCGGTGGCGCGTCCGGGGTGTTCAACACCTCCCGGCAGGTCGGCGGCGTGCTGGGCAGCGCGACGACCGGGCTGCTGTTGCAGGTCGGGCTCGGCTTCGCGGTGCCGGAGGCGGCCCGCGACTACGCGAAGGTCCTGCCGCCGCGCTACGCGGGCGAGTTCGTGCGGCGGATCACCGAGGCGGCGCAGACGGCCAGCCAGTTCGGCGGCGAGGGGCCGAAGGTGCCGTCGGACTGGTCGCCGTCGATCGCCGAACGGGTGCGTGAACTGGCGACGGACGCATTCCACCTCGGTTTCACCAATGCCGCCAAGGCAACCCTGGTACTGCCCGTCGTCGTTCTGGTACTGGGCATGGTGTGCGCGGCCGGGATCCGGGTACCGCCAACTGGTAACGCGAAAAACTCGGGACTGCCGCATGAGCGCGTCGGTCCGTAGCGTCAGGCCACATGGCGATTCGGCGATATGTGCTGACGTTGGCCTTCGCGGTGGTCACGACCTCGGTGTCAGCCGCTTTGCCCGCGGCCGCGGCGCCGATAGCGGGCAGCGACCCCATTTACTCCTACGCCAACGCGATCCGCGAGACGGTATGGGTCGACACGGGACTGTCAGCGCCCGGCAGCGCGCGTGTCCGGGTCGCCGCGGATATCATCCGGCCACGCGAGGCGACCGGCCGGATCCCGGTGATCATGGACGCCAGCCCGTACTACACGTCGCTGGGCCGGGGCAACGAGAGCCAGAAGAAGACCTACGACAGCGCGGGCAAGCCGGTGCTGTTCCCGTTGGCCTACGACAACTATTTCGTGCCGCGCGGCTACGCGGTCGTCCTGGTCGACCTGGCGGGCACGGCCCGCTCGAACGGCTGCGTGGACGTCGGCGGCCGTTCGGACATCACCTCGGCGAAGTCGGTCATCGACTGGCTCAACGGCCGCGCCACCGGCTACACCTCGGCCACCGGCAGCACGACCGCCACCGCGGCCTGGTCAACCGGCGCCGTCGGCATGATCGGCAAGTCCTACGACGGCACGGTCGCCAACGGCGTCGCCGCCACCGGTGTCGACGGGCTGAAGACGATCGTGCCCATCGCCGCGATCAGCTCCTGGTACGAGTACTACCGTTCGTCGGGCGCCACCTTCACCAGCGGCACCCCGACCGGCCTGGCCCAGACGGTGGAGAACTCCCAGGGCGCGGCGAACTGCGCGTCGGTGAAATCCACCCTCACCAACGGTTCCCCCTCCAGCGGCGACTACACATCGCTCTACCGCGAACGCGACTACGTGCGTGACGCGTCGAAGGTCAAGGCGAGCGTGTTCGCGGTGCACGGGTTGAACGACCTGAATGTGAAGACCATCAACTTCGGCCTGTGGTGGAACGCGCTTCCCCCGACGACCGAACGCAAGATCTGGCTTTCCCAAACCGGCCACGTCGACCCCTTCGACTACCGCCGCTCGGTCTGGGTCGACACCCTGCACCGCTGGTTCGACCACTACCTACTGGGCATCGACAACGGCATCGACAACGCCCCCGCGTCCACAGTGGAACAAACCCCCGACGTCTGGCGCGACGACCCGTCCTGGCCCGGTACGACCGCATCGACCACCCTCCGCCTGACCCCCGGAAGCACCACGGGCGTCGGCACACTTGGCACCACCGCGCCGCCCGCCCGCGCGACCGCGACATTCACCGACAACCGCACCAGCGAGTACGACTGGGTTTCCAACCCGACCACGGCTTCATCGGCCCGGGTTCTTTACCAGACCGGGACACTCGCCTCGGATGTGCGAATCTCGGGCACCTCGCAGATCACGGTGACTGCCACGTCGTCACAGAGCGCGGCCCGGTTGACCGCGGTACTGGTCGACTACGGTCCGGCGACGATTCGGAACTATCGGGGCACGGGCGAGGGAATCCGAAACCTGACAACCCGCTCCTGCTGGGGCGACAGCACTTCCGGCGACAGTGCCTGCTACCTGGACACCGCGACGAACACGACTTCCGTGACCCAGAACGTGATCTCGCGCGGCTGGGCGGACCTGGGGCATTACGCCGGTCTGGAATCCCGCCGGACGCTGAGTTCCGGGACGCCGTACACAATCACCTTCAACCTGGCGACGACGGACCAGGTGATCCCGGCGGGCCATCGGCTGGCAGTGGTGATCGGCAGCACGGACAGCGCGTACATCGCCTCGGCGGGCTCGTCGACCCGGCTGACCCTCGACCTGACCAAGACCACGCTGCGAGTCCCGCTCATCGGCTCGATCTGACCAGCCCGAAACCGCTGCCAGCGCCTTTGCCTGCGAGGACCTTGTCCACGCGGCCACTCAACGCATTGGCCGTCGTCGGTATCGCGTCGTCCACACAGACATGATCGCCCAACTCGCCGTAGGCGATACCCGCCCTCGCCAACCGAGCCCCCAGCCCAACGCAGACACGTCCCGCCGAGCGACTTTCCAGACCGACCCCTCACCCCGCCCGACCCCCAGGTCAGCACACCCTCCAGCCCAGGAAATCCCTCCATCGAGCGACACAAGTTATCCACAGGCCGACCCCGAACCCCGGCCAACCAAGATCCTTTGCCGCCCCCACCGGGTAGAATGGCCAGCGGGGGATCCCCCTGGGAGCGGCGGGCTATGTGGTGGGGGCGGATCTCGGCGGCAGCAAATTGCCCCCGGGTGATCCCGGGGGCAATTCACGCAAGCGTCAGGCGGAGACCAGCTGTTGCGGAGGCCGCGCCTCCGCCACCTCCCCGTTCAGCAACGGCGGCGCGCTAGGCCGGTGCAGCACCTCATCGTCCAGCAGCCCTTCGCCGCGGGCGACCAGGACCGGGACAGTGATCTGGCCCGCCACGTTCGTCGCGGTGCGGATCATGTCCAGGATCGGGTCGATGCCGTAGACGATCGCCACGCCGGTGGCGACGACCTCCGTGGGCAGGTTGATCGTGCTCAGGGTCAGTGTGAGCATGGTGAACCAGCCGGTCGTGCCTGCCGTGGCGATGGAGCCGAAGACCGCGACCGCGACGATGCCGACGTACTGCCAGAAGCTCAGGTGTACGCCGAACAGGTTGGCGATGAAGATCGACGCGATGGCCGGGTAGAGGGCCGCGCAGCCGTCCATCTTCGTCGTGGTGCCCAGCGGGACCGCGAAGCCCGCGTAGCCGGGTTCGACGCCCAGGTTCACCGCGGTCTGCCTGCTCAGCGGGAGGGTCGCGCCCGAGGAGCGGGAGACGAAGGCGAACTGGAGGGCCGTCCATGCCTTGGCGTAGAACGTGAACGGGCTCACCTTGCCCACAAACCGCAGCAGGATGGGGTAGACCACGAAGAGCACGAGCAGGGCGGCGATGTACACCGAGGCGATCAGCGAGATCAATGGCTTGACGAACTCATTGCCGTACGTGGCAAACGCGGTGCCGATCAGTCCGAGAACACCGAGCGGGGCCAGTCGGATGATCCAGCCGAGGGCCTTCTGGATGATGTCGAACGCCGAGCGGTTGAACGCCACGAACGGCGCGGCCTTGTCGCCGAGCGCATACGCGGCCACGCCGACCAGGGCGGCGACGAAGACGACCTGCAGGACCTCGCCGTTGCTGAAGGCGGCGAACAGGTTCTCCGGGACCAGCCCGTTGAGCACGGTCAACCAGTCGCCCTGGGTGCGGCTGGCGAGCTTGTCCACGGTCGCCTGGCTGGGTTCGACGTGCACGCCCTGGCCTGCGCCGCCGATGAGGCCGACGGCGATGCCGATGAGCACGGCGATGAGCGAGGTGATGCCGAACCACAGCAGCGTCTTGCCGCCGAGCCGGGCCGCGGTGCGGGTGCCGCCGAGGCCGCGCAGGCTGTCGACGCCGACCACGATCGCGGTGAACACCAGTGGGATGACGGTGAACTGGAGCAGGCTGGTGAAGATGTTGCCGATTGTCTTGAGCGTGGTGGTCAACCAGCTCGTATCGGTCTGTTTGGCGACGAAGCCGAGCACGGCGCCGAGTAACAGCCCGGCGAGCACGGCGAGTCCGAAGTAGACGTTCCGCTTGCGCGGGGCGGCCTGCGGCGGGTCGGTGGCGACGGCAGAGGACATGGGGACTCCAGGGGGTGAGAGGTGGCGCGCGCGGGTACGTGTCAGTGCGGACACAACGAGCTGGCCTGCCGTCGGAGATCGACGTGCAGGCGCTCGGTCAGCGCGACACCCGGGGAATACCTCATCACCCGGATCCAACCAGTTGTCCGGTGAATAACTTCCCGTCTCACCCGGAGAGCGGTATCACTCTCACGGGTTGGGACGCCACAGGTCGGTGACGCTGATCCCGATGGCCGCGAGCAGCCTGCGGGTCAGCGGCAGGCTGATCCCGATCACGCTGGACCAGTCGCCCTCGATGGCGTCCACGAACCAGCCGCCCCGGCCGTCGAGGGTGAACGCGCCCGCCACGCCGAGCGGCTCGCCGGTGGCCACGTAGGCGTCGATCTCGGCCGGGCTCGGATCGGCGAACCGGACGGCCGTGCTCCCGGCGCCGCCCGCGCTGTCGACCACCACGCCGTCCTTGACCCGCAGCACGGCGTGCCCGGTGAGCAGGTGCCCGCGCCCGCCCGCCATCGCCAGCCACCGCTCCCGGGCGATCTCCGGCGTGCCGGGCTTGCCCATCAGGTCACCGCCGAAGTGCAACATCGAGTCACAGCCGACGACCACGGCATCGGCGAACTCGCCGACGACCGTGCGCGCCTTCGCCTCGGCCAGCGCGACGACCACGTCCTCCGGCCTCGGGTCAACGAGCGCCGCCGCCACGGCGTCCTCGTCCACCCCGGAGACCCGGACCACCGGATCGATCCCGGCCGACCGGAGCACCCCGAGCCGGGCGGGCGACTGTGACGCGAGCACGAATTCCACGGGGCGTGAGGCTACCGGTGCCGGACGGAAAGCCGCCGGGCCGTGTTTGTTGGCCTCGGCTTCGCCTCGGCGGCGGGATCGCCTTTAGCCGGTCTCTTCCCACCCGATCGCGTTCGGCCCGGGGGGCCGAACGCGATCGGGTGGGAAGAGACCGGCGCGATCCCGCGTGGTGGTCGAGTCAGGGGGTGGCTGGGGCGGCTGGGGTGGGGGTGGGGGTGGGGGTGGGGGTGGCGGAATCATCCATAGGCGGGTGCGACCACCTATTGACAGGTTCGCCGAGTCGGTAGGTTCAGAAATGGGCCAGCGCCCGGGTGGGCGGGGATCCATCTTGCCGGATGATCTTGAAGGTGGGCGACGGACAGCGTCGTCGGGCTGGGTGGGCGGGCTGGGTGGGTCAGTGCCAGCCGCGGCCGTAGTGGCCTCGCCGGTAGTCACGGCGGTGGCCGTGGCCTCGATGGCGGTTGCGGTGCATCTCGTTGCGCCAGTCGTCGCCGAAGAGGGCGCCGCCGATGGCGCCGATGGCGACCGGGAGAAGGAGCAGGGGCCAGAGATGCAGGGTGATGGCGAGGATGACGCCGGTGATGGCGCCCAGCGGGACCAGCGCGGCGAAGATGCGCTGGTTGAGCGGGCGCGACTGCCACGCGTTGACCGCAGTGCGCGGTACGGGGGCGGGCAGTGGCGCCGGGGTGGCCTGCGTGGGCGGCGGGGGCAGTGCCGGGCCGAAGGCGGGCTTGGGCGCGGGCAGGTCGCTGAACAGGGACAGTAGTTCGCCCCGGGTCTTGGCCACGGTCACCTTCGCGCTGCGGTCACCGTATTCGTCGAGATCGATACGACCTGCCGCCATGTGGTCACCGAGCGCGCGCAGGGCGTCTTCGCGCTCGGTATCCCCGACGCGCAGCTCGGACGGCTCCATATCGCTCACACCTCGATGGTACGGATCCGACGGGCCGCTTGGCTCTCAGGATTCACGACTGCTTCTTCTTGGCCGCCTCCGCCGCCGATCCGGCGACCACGACCACACCGACCGTGAGCACGATCGTCCACCACAGCCCGAAATAGATCGTCAACAGGATCGAGCCCGGTAAGCCGAACAGGACGAACAGCCCGGTGAACGCGTCCAGGGCGGCGCTGGCCGGGGTCTGGGTCAGGCCGCGCTTGGCGACCGGCTTGGTGACCGCGCGCTTGATCAGCTCGCTGGGGTTGGGCCGGACGGCGGCGCTCAGGTCCGGGTGCGGCGCGGGCAGGTCGGTGAACAGCAGCTCGATATCACCCCGGGTGCGGGCGGCGACCGCGCGCACGCAACGGAACTCGTACTCCTCGACTTCCAGCCGACCCGTGCTCATGTGCTCGCCGAGCAGCGCGACGGCCTCGTCCCGCTCGGCCCCACTGATCCGGATGTCGGCGTCGCGATCCTGCGCCATGGCGGCATCCTAGTGGCGCGCCCCTGGGCCGATAACGACCCGGACCGGGCGAGGTCAGTCCTTGATCTCGCAGATCACCGCACCGGTGGCGACCGTCGCACCCTGACCGACCGCGAGGCCGGTGACGGTGCCCGCCTTGGGCGCGGTGACCGGGTTCTCCATCTTCATCGCCTCGACCACCACGACCAGGTCCCCGGCCGCCACGGTCTGGCCGTCCTCGACGGCGACCTTCACGACGGTGCCCTGCATCGGCGCGGTGACCGCGTCCCCCGATACCGCGGCCGCCGAACCCGACCCCGAACGCTTGCGCGGCTTCTTCGTCGCGACCGCGCCGCCGCCGCCGAGCGAGAACCCGCCCGGCAGCGAGACCTCCAGCCGCCTGCCGCCGACCTCGACGACCACGTTCTGCCGTGGTTCGGCGTCCTCGGCCTCGGCGCCGCCGGTGAACGGCTCGATGGTGTTGTCGAACTCGGTCTCGATCCAGCGGGTGTGCACGCGGAAGCCGTGTTCGTCGCCGATGAACGCCGGGTCGCGCACGACCGCGCGATGGAACGGCACAACCGTGGCCATGCCCTCCACGACCAGCTCGTCCAACGCGCGCCGCGCCCGTTCCAGCGCCTGGGTCCGATCTTCACCGGTGACGATGACCTTGGCCAGCATCGAGTCGAACTGGCCGCCGATGACCGTGCCACTCTCCACACCGGAATCCACGCGCACGCCCGGCCCCTCCGGCGCGCGCCACAGCGTGACCGTGCCGGGGGCGGGCAGGAAGCCGCGGCCCGCGTCCTCGCCGTTGATGCGGAACTCGATGGAGTGGCCGCGCGGGGTCGGGTCCTCGGTGAACCGCAGCTTCTCGCCCGCCGCGATCCGGAACTGCTCGCGGACCAGGTCGACGCCCGCGGTCTCCTCGGACACCGGGTGCTCGACCTGCAGGCGCGTGTTCACCTCAAGGAACGAGATGGTGCCGTCCGTGCCCACGAGGTACTCGACGGTGCCCGCGCCCGAATAGCCCGCTTCCCGGCAGATGGCCTTGGCGGAGCTGTGGATCTCGGCGCGCTGCGCGTCGGTGAGGAACGGCGCGGGGGCCTCCTCGACCAGCTTCTGGTGGCGGCGCTGCAGCGAGCAGTCGCGGGTGCCGACCACGATGACGGTGCCGTGCTGGTCCGCCAGTACCTGCGCCTCGACGTGCCGGGGCTGGTCCAGATAGCGCTCCACGAAGCACTCGCCGCGGCCAAACGCGGTGACCGCCTCGCGGACCGCGGAGTCGAACAGCTCGGGGATCTCCTCCACGGTGCGGGCGACCTTGAGGCCGCGGCCGCCGCCGCCGAACGCCGCCTTGATCGCGACCGGCAGGCCGTGCTCGCGGGCGAAGTCGATGATCTCGTCGGCGCCCGCGACCGGCTCCTTGGTGCCGGGCACCAGCGGGGCGCCCGCGCGCAGCGCGATGTGCCGGGCGGTGACCTTGTCGCCGAGGTCGCGGATGGCCTGCGGGTCGGGGCCGATCCAGGTCAGGCCCGCGTCCAGGACGGCCTGGGCGAACTCGGCGTTCTCGGAAAGGAAGCCGTAGCCGGGGTGCACGGCGTCGGCGCCGGAGCGCTTCGCCGCGTCGAGAACCTTGTCGATCGAGAGGTAGCTTTCGCCGGGGGTGTTGCCCCCCAGCGCGAACGCCTCGTCGGCGAGCCGCACGAACGGCAGGTCGCGGTCGGGGTCCGCGTACACGGCGACACTGCTCAAACCGGCGTCCGCGCAGGCCCGGACCACGCGGACGGCGATCTCCCCCCGGTTCGCGATGAGGACCTTGCGCAGGACCTTGGCCGGTGCGGACACGCCGGTTCCTCCTCCGGTTGGCGGGCTGGTGCGGAGTTTACGACCTCGATCAGCGCACAAACCGAGAGCAAACCCACATCCCGACGCTACTCTGCGCGTCAGTTGCCGGATCCGCTGCTCGGAGGTCACCGTGGCCGGTCGCCGCGCCCCCACCGCGGTGGTGCTCGCGATGGTGATCTGCGGCCTGGTGGTGGCCGCCGCGATCACCGGCGCGGCGGTGCTGCGCGTGCGCGCCGCGCCGAACGGCCCGGCGGCCCCGTCGACCAGTGAGGTGGCCGCGCCGCCCGGACCGATCACCTGCCGCCGGGAGCCCTGCCAGGTGCTGGGCACGGCCACGGTCGGCGGCACGGTCGTGCAGCTGATCGCGGACTCCGGCGCCAACGCGGGCAGGCTGCGGATCGCCGGGGCGGCGAGCGCGGAGCAGGTGATCGAGCTTTCGGTGACCGACCTCGGAGTAACCCTGACCACGGACTCGCTGCAATGCGTGCCCGGCACGGTCAGCGCCTGCCTGGTCCGGGGCGTGAGCGAGAAGGGGACCACCGGCCAGGTGGTCGCCGGGCGGTCGGACAAATGGAGCCCGCTGGGCCGGGCGTTCTTCTCCGAGGCCAACTACCTGACCCTGGCCAACGTGCAGGGTGACTCGACGCCCGAGGTGATCGCGGTGCAACAGGATTGCTCGGTCACCCCGGACTGCTCGAAACGGTCCTTTTATGTGCAGGTGTTCGGATTGGGCGGCCAAGAGCTCGGGTGCACCAGGACCTATCCGAAAATCGACCAGCTGCCCGGTTATCCGGGGATAGTGCCGCTTGAGGTCCAGCTTCGCGGCTGCCCCTGAACCGCCCGGAAATCGGCGATCGGCCTACGACGCTTCTCGGGGATCTTGCAGGCGATAGCGGGGCTGTGGGCCGTTTGGGCGTCGTGCGGGAGTGTCGGTGGGGGGCGGTAACGTGCTTGTCGTGGAGCCGGTGGAGATCAACGCAGGGGCGTATTACCTGCGGGCACTGCGCGACGACGCGCGGATCGACGACCGGCCGCGGGTCGTGGAGGGCTTCACCGATCCGGTCAGCAGGCAGTGGCTGGCGCACATCAAGGTGCACGACCTGGCCTCGGCCGGGGAGTACATCGAGCGCCGCGCCGCGGACTGGGCGCACGAGACCCGGCTGTCCTGGGCGGTGGCCGACCCGCTGACCGGTGTGCTGCTGGGCGAGGTGCAGCTCAAGGAGCTGGACCTGGCAGGCGGCACGGCGGAGGCGGGCTGTTGGGCGCACCCGGACGCGCGCGGCAAGGGGATGACCACCGAGGCGTTGGCGGCGATCATCCGATTCGGTTTCGGAGCACTCGGACTGCGCGCGATCGCCTATCGGCACGAGCGCGGCAACGAGGGGTCCGCGCGGGTGGCGGCGAAACTCGGCTTCACTCCGGTGAGTGACGAACCATCGGGCGATGTCGTCCTGATGCTGCGTAACCCGGCCGTGGATGTAGACGTTGAGTAGAACGGCAGGCGACGGAACCAAGCCGGTCCGGTGGACGTCTACGAAAACGAGCCGGAACGGTCGAAACCGACCGTGATGACTCGATAGAGTTGCTCCCAACCACAGGCAGTGACACAACCGCGAACACTGGGGACGGGGAGGGGAAGTGCCAGGGACCCACAGGCCCGACGGACACGGGGGTGGCCGCGGGCAGGACCTGCTCGACCTGGCGCCGGAGGCGGTGCCCGCGCTGCGCGCCGCGTTCGTCGACGCGCTGGCCAGCGTCGATCGGCAGTTGGAGCTGGGCGAGACCGGCCTGGCCGTCGAGGCGTGGGCGCACGACCCGGTGAGCCAGGACGCCACCCGCGCGGTGAACGCACTGACGGCGCACTCCGAACGGGCCGCGCTCGACCAGCTGCGCGCGTACCGGGCGCAGCTGGACACGGCCGTGCACAACCTGGACAAGGTCGCCGAGCAGTACCGGCTGCTGGAGGACGACAACGCCGCCACGGTCACGCAGAAGGGGGCGACGGGCTGATGGCCGAGCCGAACACCGAGGCAAGGCGCTGGCGCGGCTTCACGCACAAGGAGCTGTACCTGATGCTGCACGACGGCCCGGGGGCGCAGGCCTCCGCCGAGCCGTCCCGCCGCTGGACGGCGCTGACCGCCACGCTCAGCGACATCGGCCAGGACCTGGCCACCGCGCTGGGCGGCTCGGCGTCGGGCTGGGCGGGCCGGGCAGCGGGCGCGGCGGTGGACCGACTGTCCCCGTTAGCCGGTTGGGCGCGCGCGGGCGCGGCGACGGCCGAGAGCATGCGCGTCGCGGTGGAGAACCAGGCCGAGCACATCGCGCGGGCCCGCGCCGACATGCCGGTGCCCGAGGACGTCCCGGCCCAGCAGCCGGACCCGGCGGTCCCGCCCGCGCTGCTGGTCGCCACCACGGGGGCGGACGCGGAGCCGGTGGAGGCCGCGCAGTCCGCCGGGGAGCAGAAGGCATTCGAGGTCATGGCGACCTACGAGCAGAACACCTCGACGAACTTGCACTCATTGACCGGGTTCGCCAACCCGCCCGCGTTGCCTGGTTCGTTCGCCTCGAACAGCAGGCGTGGTGACGGGGTGCAGGGGACGCACGTGTCGTTCGCGTCGACCCCGCAGGTGAACCCGGTGCCGGTGGTGCCCGACCTGGATCAGCAGCAGTTCCGGCCGCAGCATTTCCACGGTGGTCCGGGTGGGTTCGAGCACTCGGGCGGCCCGGTCGGGGGCCAGGGTCTGGGGCTGTCGGCGGCCGCTCCGGTGGAACCGTTGCCGCGGGTGCGGCCGATGGGGCCGGGGCTGCTCAGCGGCGTCGGTTCGGTCGGGCTGGACAACTCGGTGATCGGTCTGGGCGGCATGACGACCGGACCGACCGATGCCGAGGACAACGCCACCCGCCGACCTGGACGCTCGGCGTCCATGACCGGCGCGGGTGCTCCCGGGCATGGGGGCGACCCGAGCTCGTTCAACTCGGGGTCGGGGTCCGGGAATGCCGGACTGAACGCGAGTCCCAGCCTGGCCGCCGGGGCCAATCCGGCTTCCGCCACCGGGACGCCGATGGCTCCCGGTGCGGGCGCGGCCGGTGGGGCGCCGATGTCGTCCAACGACAAGATCGCCATGCGGCGGTTCGGGGTGGACGCGCTCGGCTCCAGCCAGTGGTTCGGTGACCCGGGCGAGTCCACTATGGGGGCCGGGTCTTCCGGTGCGGGCGGTCGGCAGTTGGGTGGGCGTCGGCGGGAGTTGAGCCAGACGGAGCAGGTCACCGAGTCGGTGACGATCGACGGGGAGGACGTCAACCTGCCGCCCGGGGTGATCGGCGGCTGATAGTCCTCAGTAGACAAAAGCCCCGACGGACCTGGTGTCCGTCGGGGCTTTCTTTTGGTGTAGGCCCATATTCCGCAATGGACGGCCCCGGCGCTACCCAGGGCCGTCCGAATAGGTGGGTCCTACCAGCTGTGCGCCACGTCGATGACCACGCGGGACGGGCCGGTCAGGGTGAACACCCGGAACGGGAGGCGGGCTCGGACGCCCAGGCCGACCGTGGTGGTGCCCTCGAAGGAGCCGGCCCAGGAAGCCTGGCGGAAGGTCTGGTAGCCGGTGACGTCCACCAGTTCCGTCCAGTTCGCCGGGTGGTAGGTGAGGTTGCCGTTGTCGTCGTAGGCGGGTGAGTAGACCACGATCTGCAGGAACGCGCCGCCGCGCAGCGGGACGGGCTTGCCGGAGCCGTCCATGGTGACCTCGGGGACGTACTGCACGTAGTAGCCCTGGGTGGCGGTGCCGGACAGGTCGATGACCAGCCGGTCGTAGCAGTCCTGGCGGCCGGAGCGGATGTTGGTGACCGGGCCCGCCGTGCTCGGGGCCGCGGTCTTGGTCAGCGAGCCCCAGCCGGACTCGCAGGCGGTGACCGCCGCGGGCGCGGCGGTGGGCAGGGCGACCGTGAGGGTGGCGGCGGTGGTGACCGCCAAGACGATCTTCATGAAGGCGCGCATGTCATTCGGCTCCCCTCGAACCATCGGTACGGCCTACGCGCAGGCCGTACCCGGGGAGACGCGCGACACACTTTCGAGTTGCGTGTCAGCTGGCGGTGGCCGGTCCGATTCCGTCGCACGGCCTAGTGCGCAGGCCCGCCACGTAGTCCGCGGGGGCGCCCGCGGCCTCGGCGGCGTCCGCGACCACGCCAAGGTACCTGGCCGAGGGCAGGCCGCCCTCGTAGGCGTCCAGCACGTACAGCCAGCTGAGCACCGAGCCCTCCAGGGTCTGCACCCGGAGTCTGATCTTGGAATGCAGCGCCAGCTCGGCGCCCTCCCAGCGGTCGAGGTTGACCTCATCCTCCTCCGGCACGTCGTAGAGCACGACGAACACCTGGGAGCCCGGTTCCTCGACCAGCGTGGCCAGGGCACCCTCCCAGCCCAGGTCCTCGCCGCCGAAGGTCAGCCGCCAGCCGACGAGCCACCCCGTCCCGGCCATCGGCGAATGCGGGGCACGCTGCATCATCTGGCCCGGATCCATGTTCGACCCGTAAGCGGCATAGAGCGGCACGCCGGACAGCCTAGCCACACCGTGCGGTGCTAGCAGGCAGCCGCGCGGAGGGATCACCTTTTCGCGGCCACCCGAGGCCCGGTCGGGGTGCTCCGCGTACCGTGTTCGCGGAACACGCGCGGGGTTGGATGGAGGCTCGGGTGACCCGGATCGTGATCATGGGTGGGGGTCCGGCGGGGTACGAGGCAGCGCTGGTCGCGGCGCAGCACGGGGCCGAGGTGACCGTGGTCGAGCGGGACGGCCTCGGCGGCGCGTGCGTGCTCTACGACTGCGTCCCGTCCAAGACGTTCATCGCCTCCGCGGGCGCCAGGGTGGCCTTCCGGGACGCCGACGAGCTGGGCATCGGCACCGACGACGTGGACTCCACCGTGCACCTGCCGGTGGTCCGCGGCCGGGTGCGCGGGCTGGCCCTGGCCCAGTCCGCCGACATCCGCAACCGGGTGCAGCGCGAGGGCGTGCGAGTGGTCACCGGCACCGCCCGGTTCTGCGACGACCGCACCGGCATGGCCGCGCACCGGGTCGCCATCGACACCGGCGCGTCCACCGAGGTGCTCTCCGCCGACGTGGTGCTGATCGCCACCGGCGCCACCCCCCGGGTGATCCCGGGCGCGGAGCCGGACGGCATCCGGGTGCTGGACTGGCGGCAGATCTACGACCTGGAGGAGCTGCCCGAGCACCTGGTCGTGGTCGGCTCCGGGGTCACCGGCGCCGAGTTCGCCTCGGCGTTCATCGAGATGGGCGTTCAGGTCACGGTGATCTCCAGCCGGGACCGGGTGCTGCCGCACGAGGACGCGGACGCGGCGGCCGTGCTGGAGGACGTGTTCGCCGAGCGCGGCACCACGCTGGTCAAGCACGCGCGCGCGGAGAAGATCGAGCGCGACCACACCGGGGTGACCGTCCACCTGCGCGGCGGCGAGACGGTGCGCGCCAGCCACGCGCTGATGACCGTCGGCTCGGTGCCCAACACCACCGACATCGGCCTGGACAAGGTCGGCATCGAGCCGGGGCCGGGCGGGTTCATCACCGTGGACCGGGTGTCGCGCACCGGCGTGCCGGGCATCTACGCGGCGGGCGACTGCACCGGGGTGCTGATGCTGGCCTCGGTGGCGGCCATGCAGGGCCGGATCGCGATGTGGCACGCGCTGGGCGAGGGTGTCACGCCGATCAAGCTGAAGACGGTGGCGGCGAACGTGTTCACCCATCCGGAGATCGCTACCGTCGGGATCAGCCAGCACGCCATCGACTCCGGCGAGGTGCCGGCGCGCACGATCATGCTGCCACTGGCCACGAACGCGCGGGCCAAGATGGAGGGCCTGCGGCGCGGGTTCGTGAAGCTGTTCTGCCGCCCGGCGACCGGCGTCGTCATCGGCGGGGTGATCGTGGCGCCGAGCGCGAGCGAGCTGGTCCTGCCGATCGCGCTGGCGGTGCAGAACCAGTTGACCGTGGACGATCTGGCGCTGACCTTCTCGGTCTACCCGTCGCTGTCCGGTTCGATCACCGAGGCGGGCCGTCAGCTGATGCGGCACGACGATCTGGACTGAAATTCACTCGGTTTCCAGGTTTGCCCGGCAGGTTCACCGGATCGTGCATATCGTGTGGCTGTTCGCTCGCTGCTCCGTGACCACATTTACGCGAGAACGAGTGAAACTGTGTCGCCGCTCTTTCGATAGAGCTACTGAGCCGGTACCCCTGGGGAACCGAACCGTTATGGAGGCTGACATGCCGCGTCGGACCGAGTGCCCGGAATGTCTGGGCTCAGGACTCGCCCCCAACCGCAAGGACTTCTGTCCGCGCTGCGGCGGGATCGGACAGATCCCGCGAGTGTGGACCGGTGCTCTCGCGGTGCGAGTCCAGGAAAGAATCGGGGTCTGAGCACCCCGGCCACGCCGAAGTCCCCCAGATCGTGCTCGGTCCCCGATCGTCCGGAAGTGTGCTCGGGTCGACGGGATGAACTGACCATGATTCAGGAATTCGGTGCGGACGACAGGTGAGAACGTTTCGCTTGGGCCGTTCGGGGCGGACTGAACGGCCCAAGCGAACCGCGCGTGACAGTCACTGCTCTATTCGGGGCAAGCTTTCCCGAAGGGGCTAACGAGTACGGCGCCAACCGCGAGCCTGGTGCGGTAATCCCCGCCCAGAGAGGTATCGCCGTGACCTATCCCTCGCAGCCGCCCGGACAGCCGCAGTACTGGCAGCCACCGCAGGGATATCCCACGCCACCACCGGGATTCCCGCCTTCGCCGGGCCCGCCGTCGTTTCCACCGGTTGCATCGCTCCCGACAGGACAACCGTTTCCCCCGGCCGGTCCACAGTTCCCGTCTGGACAGCCCACGCCGTACCCGCCGGGCATGCCATACCAGCCAGGCATGCCATACGCACCGGGGATGCCGTACGCGCCCTACGGTCAGCCGCAGAAGAACGGCCTGGCCATCGCGGGCTTCACCCTCAGCGCGGTCGCCGTCACGCTCGTCCTGCTGGGCTTCGCGATCCGCGGCCTCGGCCTCGGCTTCATCTTCGTAGTCCCGATCACCATCACCGGCGTCTCACTGTCCGCGGCGGCCATCGGCCGCGCCAACCGCGGCATGGGCGGTCTCAAAGGACTGGCCATCACCGGGGTGATCCTGGGTTCGGCACTGTTGGCGTTCTGGGCAGTCGCTCTTACCGTGACACTCGCGGCCCACCATTGACACCGAGCCGCACCGTCCGTCATGGACTATGACCGAGCTGTCCACAAGTCCCCCGCGTCCTCGCTTTTGTCAAAGACACGATCACATTCCCCAACACTGGCGGAAAAGAGCCGTGCGGCCTGATGGGACATTCGTCCGTACGGGTCGGGACACACGGGTGGTCAGTCCTCGTCCACCCAGTCGAAGGTGCGGGTGACCGCTTTCTTCCAGCGCCGGTAGGTCCGGTCCCGCGCGTCCTGCGCCATCGCGGGTGTCCATTCCTTGTCCTGTGCCCAGTTGGCGCGGATGTCGTCCTCGCCCGCCCAGTAGCCGACGGCCAGCCCGGCGGCGTAGGCGGCGCCGAGCGCGGTGGTCTCGGCGACCACCGGGCGGATCACCGGCACGCCCAGGATGTCGGCCTGGAACTGCATCAGCAGCTCGTTGCCGACCATGCCGCCGTCCACCTTGAGCGCGGTCAGCGGCACGCCGGAGTCGGCGTTCATGGCCTCGATGACCTCGCGGGTCTGGAACGCGGTGGCCTCCAGCACCGCGCGGGCGAGGTGACCCTTGTTCACGAACCGGGTCAGGCCGACGATCGCGCCGCGCGCGTCGGACCGCCAGTACGGCGCGAACAGGCCGGAGAAGGCGGGCACGAAGTAGCAGCCGCCGTTGTCCTCGACCGTGCGCGCGTGCTCCTCGATCTCGGCCGCGCTGCCGATCATCCCCAGGTTGTCCCGGATCCACTGCACCAGCGAGCCGGTGACCGCGATCGACCCCTCCAGCGCGTACACCGGCGGGCGCTCGCCCAGGCGGTAGCAGACCGTGGTGAGCAGCCCGTTGTCGCTGGCGACCGGTTCGGTGCCGGTGTTGAGCAACACGAAGTTCCCGGTGCCGTAGGTGTTCTTGGCCTCGCCCGGCGCCAGGCAGGCCTGTCCGAAGGTGGCCGCCTGCTGGTCGCCGAGGATGCCCGCGATCGGCACGCCCGCCAGCGCCCCGCGCGGCCGCACCCGGCCGTACTCCTGCGAGGACGAGCGGATCTCCGGCAGCATCGACAGCGGGATGCCCATCTCCGCCGCGATCGCCGCGTCCCAGTCCAATGTGGATAGGTCCATCAGCAGGGTGCGCGAGGCATTGGTCGGGTCGGTGGCATGCACGCCGCCGTCGACGCCGCCGGTCAGGTTCCACAGCACCCAGGTGTCCATGGTGCCGAACAGCAGCTTCCCCGCCTCGGCGGCCGCGCGGGCACCGTCGACGTTGTCCAGGATCCAGCGCACCTTCGGGCCGGAGAAGTACGTGGCCAGCGGGAGCCCGGTCCTGGCCCGGTACCGCTCCTGCCCACCACCGAGTTCCCCGAGCTGCGCGGCGATGCGGTCGGTGCGGGTGTCCTGCCAGACGATCGCGTTGTAGACCGGCTCCCCCGTCTCCCGGTCCCACACGACGGCCGTCTCGCGCTGGTTGGTGATACCGACCGCGACGATGTCGGAGTCGTGCAGGTCGGCCTTGGCCAACGCGCCCGCGACCACCGCGCGGGTGTTCTCCCAGATCTCCAGCGGGTCGTGCTCCACCCAGCCCGCGCGCGGGAAGATCTGCTCGTGCTCGCGCTGGTCGACCGCGACCACCCGCCCGTCGTGGCTGAAGACCATGCACCGGGTCGAGGTGGTGCCCTGGTCGACAGCGGCCACGTACTCGGTCATGCGCACCTCTCCGGGGGTCGATCAAGCAGCACGGTCACATGGGCAACGCGCGGGCGAGCAGGCCCGCGAGCATGGCGCCGAGCACAGGACCCGCGACGGGCACCCACGCGTAGCCCCAGTCCGCCCCGCCCTTGCCCCGGATCGGCAGTACCGCGTAGGCCACGCGCGGCCCGAGGTCGCGGGCGGGGTTGATGGCGTACCCGGTCGGACCGCCGAGCGCGGCGCCGACCGCGATCACCACGAACGCCACCCCCGCGTAGCCGAGCGCGGCGTTGCCGAACTGCGGCACCCCGCTGCCGTCCACCTTGGCACCCGGGCTGGTCAGAATCCAGAACACCAGCACGAACGTCGCGATCACCTCGGTGAGCAGGTTCCACGGCGGGTTGCGCACGGTCGGCCCGGTGGCGAAGATCCCGAGCGTGTCACCGGGCTCGTCGTGGGTGTCGAACTGGAGCTTGTAGGCCAGCCAGCACAGCACGGCCCCGAGGAACGCGCCGGTGAACTGGCCGATCAGGTAAGCCGGGACCTGCGCCAAGGGCAGCTTCCCGGCGCTGAGCAGGCCGATGGTGACCGCCGGGTTGATGTGCGCGCCGCTGGGCGCGGCGATGCTGGCCCCGGCGAACACGCCGAACCCCCAGCCGAGCGTGACCAGCAGCCACCCGCCGTCGAACCCGGCGGACTCGCGCAGGTGGGTGTTGGCCACGACGCCGGTGCCGATGAGGATCAGGACGGCGGTGCCCAGGAGTTCCCAGAGGACGATCTGCCAGAAGCCCACGCCGGTCTCCCTCGCGCCGCCGGGCAGGCCCGGGGGGCGGTCACCATTCGCCTACCCTGAGTGATCCCCGACGTTACCCGCCGCCCGGTCGACTGTCCACGGCCCGACTGCCCGACCGCGCCGGGACCGGTAGCGTGGGTGGCGCTGCCCGGTGCTCGTCGAGGGAGGCGAACATGGTCGACCCCACCGCACGCTCCACATCGGACACCCCGGGCGGTGCCCTGGGCCCGACCCAGCGCGCCCGCGCCTGGACCAGACTGACCGAGGACCAGTTCGACGTCCTGGTCATCGGCGGCGGCGTGGTCGGCGCGGGCACGGCCCTGGACGCGGCTACCCGGGGCCTGCGCGTCGCCCTGGTCGAGGCCCGCGACCTGGCCTCCGGCACGTCCAGCCGCTCCAGCAAACTGTTCCACGGCGGCCTGCGCTACCTGGAGCAACTGGAGTTCGGCCTGGTCCGTGAGGCCCTGCGGGAACGCGAGCTGATGCTCACCCGGCTGGCCCCGCACCTGGTGAAGCCGGTCAGCTTCCTCTACCCGCTCACCCACCGCCTGTGGGAGCGCCCGTACACGGCGGCGGGCCTGTTCCTGTACGACACCATGGGCGGCGCGAGATCGGTCCCCGGCCAGAAACACCTGACCCGCGCGGGCGCGCTCCGCCTGGTCCCCGCCCTGCGCCGCAGCGCCCTCATCGGCGGAATCCGCTACTACGACGCACAATCCGACGACGCCCGGCACACCACCACGGTCGCCCGCACGGCGGCCCACTACGGCGCGGTGGTCCGCACCTCCACCCAGGTCGTCTCCTTCACCCGCGAGGCCGACCGAGTCTCCGGAGCCCACGTCCGCGACGTGGAAACCGGCGCGGAGACCCAGGTCCGCGCCAACGTCGTCATCAACTGCACCGGCGTGTGGACGGACGAACTCCAACGAGCCTCCGGCAGCCGGGGCCGTTTCCGTGTCCGCGCAAGCAAAGGCGTCCACATCGTCGTGCCACGCGACCGGATCGTGGCCGAGTCCGGCCTGATCCTGCGCACCGAGAAGTCGGTCCTGTTCGTCATCCCGTGGCGCAACCACTGGATCGTCGGCACCACGGACACCGACTGGAACCTCGACCTGGCCCACCCGGCGGCGACCAAGCAGGACATCGACTACATCCTCGGCCACGTCAACACAGTTCTCGCCACCCCGCTGACCCACGCCGACATCGAAGGCGTCTACGCGGGCCTGCGCCCATTGCTGGCAGGCGAGAGCGAGGAAACCTCGAAACTCTCCCGAGAACACGCGGTGGCCCGAGTCGCCCCCGGCCTGGTCGCCATCGCGGGCGGCAAGTACACGACCTACCGCGTGATGGCCGCCGACGCGGTGAACGCCGCCGCCGTGGACCTACCGGGCCGCCTGCAACCATCCATCACCGACCAGGTCCCGCTCCTGGGCGCGGACGGCTACCACGCGCTGGTCAACCAGGCAGACCTGCTGGCCACCAGATACGGCCTGCACCCCTACCGAGTCCGCCACCTCCTGGACCGCTACGGCTCCCTCATCCACGAGGTCCTGGACCTGGCCGCCGACCGCCCCGAACTCCTCAAACCGGTAGCGGGCGCCCCGGACTACCTCCAGGTCGAACTCACCTACGCCGCCGCCTGCGAAGGCGCCCTCCACATCGAGGACGCCCTCACCCGCCGCACCAGAATCTCCATCGAATACGCCCACCGAGGCACCGAATCAGCCGAGCAAGCCGCCGCTCTTCTCGGCGAGGTACTCGGCTGGGACGAGGCACAGGCGCAACAGGAGATCACCAACTACCTGGCCCGCGTGGAAGCCGAACACAAATCCCAGGACCTCACCGACGACCCATCGGCAGACGCCATCCGCGCGGCCGCCCCCGAGGTCAGGCCACACCTTTTGGAACCCATAATCCCAGCCTAGAACCGATCCCGAAGCCGCAGGCGAGGCAACCTCAGCACAGGAAAGCGGTCGATCGGGGGAAACACATGGTCGTCTCCCCCGATCGACCACATAAGCACAAACCTCAAGCAAAGCGCGGCAAACAGCCTACGCCAGAGCGGCCAACGCCGTGTGGGCCATTACTCGAATCCCCACCAACAGCGCCCGCTCATCCAACTCGAATGTCGGCTGGTGCAAATCCCGCATCGGCCCCTCCCCAGGCCATACCCCCAGCCGCATGAACGACCCCGGCACATGCTCCAGATACCACCCAAAATCCTCCCCCCCGGCGGACTGCTTGGTCCCGACCAGCGCCGACTCCCCCAGCGCCGACTCGATGGCAGTCCGCAGATACTGCGTGCTCTCCCGCTCATTGGTCACCGGCGGCACCCCCCGCCGATGCAGCAGCTCATACCCCACCCCGGTGGGCGCGAGCAGCGACTGCACCAGCCCGGACACCAACGGCTCCAGGTCCGACCACACATCGTGGTCCCCGGTGCGCAGTGTGCCCCGCAGCAACCCGTCCTGCGGCACCGCGTTCGGCGCGTCGCCCGCGTGCACCGCCCCCCACACCAGCACCGTGCCCGATCGCGGGTCCACGCGCCGGGACAGCAGCGCGGGCAGGCCCGTGATCACGGTGCCGAGCGCGTGCACCAGGTCGGCGGTGAGGTGCGGGCGGGACGTGTGGCCCCCCGGCGACGTCAGCCGCACCTCCAGCAGGTCGGCGGCGGACGTGATCGCCCCGACCCGGGTACCGACCTTGCCCACCTCGGTGCGCGGATCGCAGTGCAGGCCGAAGATGCGTTCCACACCCTCCAGCCCACCGGCCTCGATCACGTCGAGCGCGCCGCCCGGCATGACCTCCTCGGCGGGCTGGAAGATCAGCCGCACCCGGCCGGGCAGGGGCGGGCCAGAGGCCAGCGCGATGCCGGTGGCCAGCAGGATGGTGGTGTGCGCGTCGTGCCCGCAGGCGTGCGTGGCCTCCGGGGTGCTCGCCGCGTACGGCAGGCCGGTGGCCTCGGTCATCGGCAGCGCGTCCAGGTCGGCGCGCAGCGCCACGCAGCGCTCGCCCTCCCCGATGTCGCAGATCAGGCCGGAGCCGCCGGGCAGCAGCTCCGGCTGTAGACCGAACGACTTGAGCAGCCCGGCCACCAGCTCGGTGGTGGCGAACTCCTGCCGGGACAGCTCGGGGTGCGCGTGGATGTGCCGGAACCAGGCCAGCACATCCGCCGCGTTGGCGGCCAGCCACTGGTCCAGCCACTCCGGCCCGCGGCCCGCTCCGAGATCCTCCACAGGGGGCATGGTGACGCCACTGGGGGTGATCAGCACGGCAGACTCCTGGTCGGTGCCACCCGTTCGGGTGCCCCGACCACCTTCGTACGGCAGGTCAGGCCGCGATTCCAGCACAGTCACGCGACCCTCCCGTGATTGGTCTCGATCGTGGTTCCGTTTCCATTTGCCACGATCCTGCCCCAAGTCGAGGGCCGGACCGCCCGGATCACCGGAGTCGTACGGCCCGCGGTCGCGGGGCTGCGCCGAACGGCTAGGGGGTGTTCGTCCGCACTGGTTGGGTGATCAAGATGATCGGCCGCTGGTCCGGGGTGAGCCGCAGCCTCAGCTCTTCCTCCGCTTGGCGCGCACCCGGTTCCCGTAGATCACGATGGCCAGCAGCACCACCGCGGCGACCCCGATGACCAGCTTGTTCTTCGCCTTGTCCTTGTCCGCCTCGGTGGGCGCCTGCGGGATGTCCACGCCGGGGGCGGTCGGCGCGGCCTGGGCGAGCGCCACACCCCAGTCCGCGGCGGGCGCGGCCGAGGCGGTCGGCGCGCCGCCCAACAGGATCGCGCCGAACAGAACGGCGCCCAGCAGCAACCGGGTGAAGCGCACGTGCCCTCCGCAGGCTCGGGTGCAGGTCCGTGGATCAGGCTATCCGGTGCCCGCCTCGCCCGCGAAGGCCGAAAGGATCGATTCGGCCGCCAGCGTTGGGGTCAGCTGTCCGGCGCGGACCTGGCGTTCCAGCTCCGGGGTGAGCGCCCGGACGGCCGGGTGGTCGTGCAGACGGGCCAACAGCGCGTCGCGGACCATGGTCCAGGTCCAGTCGACCTGTTGCTGTCTGCGCTTTTCGGCCAGCTCGCCGCTGCGGGTGAGCGCGCGGTGGTGCGTCTCCACCTGTTCCCACAACGCGTCCAGGCCGGTGTTCTCCTGTCCGCTGCACGTCAGCACGGGTGTATGCCATGTGGCGTCGGGATTGCGCAGCATCCGCAGCGCGCCCGCGAGCTCCCGCGCGGCCTGCTGCGCCTCGCGCGCGTGGTCGCCGTCGGCCTTGTTGACCGCGATGACGTCCGCGAGCTCCAGCACGCCCTTCTTGATGCCCTGCAACTGGTCACCCGTTCGGGCCAGTGTCAGGAACAGGAAGCAGTCGACCATGTTCGCCACCGCGGTCTCGGACTGGCCGACGCCGACGGTCTCCACCAGCACCGTGTCGTAGCCCGCCGCCTCCATCAGCACGATCGTCTCGCGGGTGGCGCGGGCGACGCCGCCGAGCGTGCCGGAGGTGGGCGATGGGCGGATGAACGCGGCGGGGTCGACCGCCAGCCGGGCCATCCTGGTCTTGTCGCCCAGGATGCTGCCGCCGGAGCGGGTGGACGACGGGTCAACGGCCAGCACCGCGACCCGGTGCCCGTCGGCGGTCAGGTTGGTGCCCAGCGCGTCGATGAACGTGGACTTGCCCGCCCCGGGCACGCCGGTGATGCCGACCCGGTGCGCGCCGCCCGCGTGCGGCAGCAGCTCGACGAGCAGCCGCTGGGCGAGCGCCCGGTGGTCGGCGCGCCGGGACTCCACCAGGGTGATGGCCCGGGACAGCACGCCGCGGTCCCCGGCGAGGACCCCCTTGGCGTACTCGGCCACACCCATCGGCGCCTTCCCGGTCGGCTCAGCCAAGTTCGTGCCCGTGCCGGTCGGCCAAGGCGCGCACCAGCTCGGTGGCCGCGTCGGCGATCACCGTGCCGGGCGGGAAGATCGCGGCGGCGCCCGCGGCGCGCAGCTCGGCGAAGTCCTGCGGCGGGATGACGCCGCCGACCACGATCATGATGTCGGCCCGGCCGAGCGCGGCCAGCTCGGCGCGCAGCGCGGGCACCAGGGTGAGGTGCCCGGCGGCCAGCGAGTTCACCCCGACCACGTGCACGTCGGCCTCCACGGCCTGGCGGGCGACCTCGTCCGGGGTGCTGAACAGCGGGCCGACGTCCACGTCGAAGCCGAGGTCGGCGAACGCGGTGGCGATCACCTTCTGGCCGCGGTCGTGCCCGTCCTGGCCCATCTTGGCGACCAGGATGCGCGGTCGCCGTCCCTCCGCCTCGGCGAACGCGTCCACCACCGCGCGCGTCGTCTGCACATCGGACACCGCACCCACCTCGTCCCGGTACACCCCGGAAATGGTCCGGATCTGCGCCGAATGCCTGCCCCAGACCTTGCCGATGGCCTCGGAGATCTCGCCGACGGTGGCCTTGGCGCGGGCCGCGTCGATGGCCAGCTCGAACAGGTTGCCGTCGCCGTCGGCGGCCCTGGTGAGCGCGTCGAGCCTGCTGGTGACCGCGTCGTCGTCACGTTCCTCGCGCAGGCGGCGGAGTTTCTCGATCTGCTGCGCGCGCACACCCGCGTTGTCGACCTTGAGGACCTCGATCTGCTCTTCCGCGTCGACCCGGTACTTGTTGACGCCGATGACCGGCTGCCGCCCGGAGTCGATGCGCGCCTGGGTGCGCGCGGCGGCCTCCTCGATGCGCAGCTTGGGGATCCCGGCGTCGATCGCGCGGGCCATCCCGCCCGCGGCCTCCACCTCGCTGATGTGCCCCCAGGCCTGGCGGGCCAGGTCGTGGGTGAGCCGTTCGACGAACGCGCTGCCGCCCCACGGGTCGATCACCCGGGTGGTGCCGGATTCCTGTTGCAGCAGCAGTTGCGTGTTGCGGGCGATACGCGCGGAGAAGTCGGTGGGCAGCGCGAGCGCCTCGTCGAGTGCGTTGGTGTGCAGGGATTGCGTGTGGCCCTGGGTGGCGGCCATCGCCTCGACACAGGTGCGCACCACGTTGTTGTAGACGTCCTGGGCGGTGAGCGACCAGCCGGAGGTCTGGCTGTGCGTGCGCAGGCTCAACGACTTGTCGTTGCTCGGGCCGAACCCCTTCACCAGTTTGGCCCACAACAACCGCGCGGCGCGGAGTTTGGCCACCTCCATGAAGAAGTTCATGCCGATGGCCCAGAAGAACGACAGCCGCGGCGCGAACGCGTCCACGTCCAGCCCGACGTCCCGGCCCGCCCGGATGTACTCGACGCCGTCGGCCAGCGTGTAGGCCAGCTCCAGGTCGGCGGTCGCCCCGGCCTCCTGCATGTGGTAGCCGGAGATGGAGATGGAGTTGTACTTGGGCATGTGCCGCGAGGTGTAGCCGAAGATGTCGGAGATGATCCGCATCGACGGCCGCGGCGGGTAGATGTAGGTGTTGCGGACCATGAACTCCTTGAGGATGTCGTTCTGGATGGTCCCGGCGAGCTGTTCGGGGGCCACGCCCTGTTCCTCGGCGGCCACCACGTACAGCGCCAGGACCGGCAGCACGGCCCCGTTCATGGTCATGGACACGCTCATCCGGTCCAGCGGGATGCCGTCGAAGAGCTGTCGCATGTCGTAGATGGAGTCGATGGCCACCCCCGCCATGCCGACGTCACCGGCCACGCGCGGGTGGTCTGAGTCGTAGCCGCGGTGGGTGGCCAGGTCGAACGCGACCGACAGGCCCTTCTGGCCCGCGGCGAGGTTGCGCCGGTAGAAGGCGTTGGACTCCTCGGCGGTGGAGAACCCCGCGTACTGGCGGATCGTCCAGGGCTGGTTCACGTACATCGTCGGATACGGTCCGCGCAGATACGGCGGCAGGCCCGGGTAGGTGTGCAGGAAGTCCAGGCCCGCGAGGTCGTTGTCGCCGTAGACCGGTTTGACGCCGATGCCCTCCGGGGTCTCCCAGGTCAGTGCGTCGGCGTCCTTGCCGGTCCGCTCGCGCAGCGCGGCGTGCCAGTCGGCGGCGGTGGCGGTGGGGGTGTCGCCGAGCTCGATTCCGGCGAAGTTCGGGATGCTCATGCCGGGACTCCCAGGGTTTCCAGGGTGACGCGCAGGACGTCGAGCGCGTCGCAGCCGGTGAATACGAACCCGTCCACGTCGGCGTGGTCGGCGGACGGCTTGCCCGCCAGCAGGACCCGGGTCGCGCCCGCCGCCTTGAGCGCGCGGGCGACCGGACCGGCCAGTTCGCCGTAGGAACGCTCCGAGCCGCACAGGCAGGCGATGGTGGCTCCGCTCTCGGCGAAGCGGGTGACGGCGGTCTCCGGGTCGGTGAGCACGCCGCCGTTCGGGGTCTCGATGCCGCCCGCCTGGAACAGGTTGGCGGCGAAGGAGGCGCGCGCGGTGTGCGCGGCGACCGGGCCGAGGGTGGCCAGGAAGACCCTGGGGCGCGCGCCGGTGTCCGCGAGTGTCCGATCGGAACGGTCGCGCAGCCGCTCGTACGCCTCCGCGTAGCGCACCACGGGCAGGCCGCCGGACGGTGCCGGTGGCGCGGGTGCGCGGGTGGGGGCGCGTTCGGCGAGGTTGGGGAACTCGCTGACGCCGGTGATCGCGTCGGCACGGGTGGCCAGGCGTTCCGAGCGGGCGGTCCAGGTGGCCGCGAGCCGGTCGGCGATCAGGCCGAGAGCCGCGGTGAACCCGCCCGCCGCCTCGATCTCGGTGAAGAACGCCCAAGCCGCCTCGGCCAGGTCGGCGGACAGCGTCTCCACGTACCAGGAGCCGCCAGCCGGGTCGATCACGCCCGCCAGGTGCGACTCCTCCAACAGCACCGACTGGGTGTTGCGGGCGATCCGGCGGGCGAACCCGTCGGGCAGGCCGAGCGCGGTGTCGAAGGGCAGCACGGTGACCGCGTCCGCGCCGCCGACGCCCGCGCCGAAGCAGGCCAGGGTGGTGCGCAGCATGTTCACCCACGGGTCGCGGGCGGTGAGCATGGCAGGCGAGGTGACCGCGTGCTGCCGCTGCCCGACCGGTGTCGCGCCGGACACCTGCAGCACCCGCGACCAGAGACGGCGCGCGGCCCGGAACTTGGCGATGGTGAGGAACTGGTCGGCGGTGGCCGCGTAGCGGAACTCCAGCTCGGCGGCGGCCGAGTCGACGTCCAGGCCGGTCTCGGTGAGCGCGCGCAGGTAGGCGACGCCCGCGGCGAGCGCGGCACCCAGCTCCTCGGCGTCGGACCCGCCCGCCTGGTGGTAGGGCAGGCCGTCGACGACGATCGTGCGCAGGTTCCGGTACTGGGCTGTCTCCGCGGCGAGCGCGACGGCACCGCCGAGATCGACGTCCTCGCCGGTGCGGGCGCGGTGGCCGAGCGGGTCGGCGCCCAGGTTGCCCTTGACGGCGCTGGCGGGAATGCCCTTGTCGGCGTGCACGCGCAGCAACTCGGCGGCGGCGGCGCGGTAGTCGGCGCCCGCGTCCAGGGTGACCGGGGCGAGATCGAGGTAGACGTCGGCGAGCACGTCACCGAGCCGCCCGACCGGGAACCCGGCGGCGCCGACGACCAGCCAGAGCGAGGTGACGCCGTGCTCCAGGTCGGCGAGCAGGGCCGACCCGCCGGTCGCCGGGTCGGCGTGCCGCTGCCGCACGTCCCAGCCGGTGGACACGTGTCCCTCGGGGTGGGCGCCGCGCAGGAACGGCGGCAGGCCGGGGAAGCCGGGGCGGGTGTCGGCGGCGGTGTAGAGCGGGTCGACGGTCACGCCGTCGTAGGTGCGGGTGGCCAGCAGGGTCTCGACCGGGTCGGCGTACCCATCGGGGAGCGCGCCGGTCCTGGTCAGGACCTTCTCGACCTGCGCCTGCCAGTGAGCACGGGTCGCGGCGGGGAACTCGCCCGCGAGCACCAACTCGTCCGGCACGGCGTCGGGCGCGGCGGGTGGCGTCATGTGCCTGGACTTTACGGACCCCGGCTAAAGCGGGTCATGTGAGACACATCGCGGTTACTGATCAGTACAGAGGGGTTGGTTTAGCTTTTCACCTGTGGGTGACGCGGTGGTGGGTGAGAATGTCGCCGTGTCGACCCCCGAGACCGAACAACGCCTGGTAGCGGGCCGCTACCGCCTGCGCAGGCAGCTCGGTCAGGGCTCCATGGGAACCGTGTGGGAGGCGTACGACGAGTTCCTCCGCCGACCGGTCGCGGTCAAGCAGGTCCGCCTGCTCGCCGACGACGCCCTGGAGGAGATCGAGGAGCTGCGCGAGCGCACCCTGCGCGAGGCCCGCGCCATCGCCGTGGTGTCGCACCCGAACGTGATCACCCTGCACGACGTGGCCCGCGAGGACGACGAGCCGTTCGTGGTGATGGAGTTCCTGGAGGCCACCAGCCTGGCCGAGCTGATCGGCGGCAACGGCCCGCTGTCCACCGAGCAGGCCGCCATCGTCGGGCACGCGGTCGCCGCCGCGCTGCAGGCCGCGCACGCCGCCGGGATCGTGCACCGGGACGTGAAGCCGGGCAACGTGCTGGTCTGCCCGGACGGCCGGGTCAAGCTGACCGACTTCGGCATCGCCCGCAACGTCTCCGAACGCACCCTGACCCAGCTGGGCGTCATGCTCGGCTCCCCGTGCTACATCGCCCCCGAGGTCGCCTCCGGCGGCGCGGTCACCCCGCAGGCCGACCTGTGGGGCCTGGGCGCCGCCCTGTTCGCCGCGGTCGACGGCCGGGCCCCGTACGACCCGGACGCGCCGGTCATGGAGACGGTCACCAAGGTCGTCAACGGCGAGGTCCCGGTCCCCGACTACGACGGCCCGCTGCGCCCGGTGATCCTCGGCCTGATGGTCAAGGACCCGGCCACCCGCATGCCCCTGCGCGAGGTGCGCGAGGTGCTGGCCGGGCTGCTGCCGAAACCGGGCAGCCCGGTGTACGAGAGCTTCCGCCTGGACACCCCGTCCCCGGAGAACGCGCGAACGGTGGTGACCAAACCGGCGTCGGTGTCGGTGGACGCGCCGACCGAGGTGGGCATCCCACTGGCCGCCGCCCCGGGACCGCTGCCGTTCACCGTCACCCCGCCCCCGCGCCGTGGCCCGCTCGCCACCGTGGCCCTGTTGGCTGCCGCCGTGCTCCTGTTCCTGGCCGCCACCGCGGGCGGTTTCATCCTGACCCGCACCATCGGCGGCCAACAGATCCTGCCCCAGGGCGCCGCCCCGGTGTCACAACAGGCGTCGGCCCCGCTGCGTGAACTGGCTCCCCAGACGGCCGACGCGGCGACGCTAGCCGGGGAACAGGGCGGCGGCTTCACGATCCCGATCCCGGACAACTGGGTGAAGTTCGTGGAACAGCGCACGGCGAAGACCCTGCCGAACAGCACGCGGGTGCATTGGGTCTCGCCGGACGGGACTTCCGAGGTCGTGGTCGAGCGCTTCCCGAACTTCTATCCGACACATGGGTTGGAGCAGTACATCCGCGTGCTTTCCACGCGTACGCCGGGGTATCGGGTCGTGAGCAACACGTCCCTGAACACGGGCAACCCAGAGATGGGCGTCCAACTCACCTACCGCGCGGTCGACGTCGCCGAGACTCCGGCGGATTCGGGCGCGAACAGTGTCAGCCGGACGTCGATCGCGAACATCCTGCCCACGGGGAAGGATCTCTGGGTGGTCAGCGTGACGGTACCGATCGAACAGGAGGACACCGGCCGCCGCGGCCTCTTCGCCCGCATAGTCCCGGAATTCCGCGTCCTGGGCCGCAACTGATCAGCGGCAGCGGCTCGACCCGGAACGTCGACTGTGTCTCGAACCGCCCACGACGCGCCTGACGGCGCAGCCGAAAACGACCAAGTACATCCAGGTACGAGGCCATTCCGAAGCCAATGTCAGGCAAAGCGGTACACGGTCAGTGTGTTCTGGGCGAGCCGTTAGTCGAACGTTCGGTGGCGGATGTTCGGGAAGCGGCGGGCCGACTCGTTGGTCTGGGCCATCCGGCGTAGCGCGAGGATGGCCGTGTCGCCCAGGGTCGTGCCCACGACCACGCTTTCCAGCATGAAGTCCAAGTCCTGGGCGGTGGCGACGTAGTCCAGGTCCACCACCCCGATCTCCCCGATGATCGGCGCGTACCGATAGATGAACTCCACGAACCGCGCGTGCCCCAGGTCCTCGGCGGTCACCACCACGCTGGCCAGGGCGGCGATCGCCGGATTGTTCAATGGCAGGTGCCAGCCCAGTTCGTTGCGCAGGTAGTCGACGATCTCCGCTTCCTTCGCCGTCTGCCGCTCAGCGTCCGCGTGTGGCTGCACCGTGGAGAACACCGCGCGTTGGACCGTGCCGAGGAGCTTGTCGATGTCGCTCTGCACGTCGTCGGCGTCGACCTGGTCCAGGATCTCCCGGACGGTGGCCAGCGGCATGCCGCCGACCTCGACCATCGCGCGGACGAGGCGGAGCCGGTGGATGTGGGTGTCGTCGTATCTGGCCTGGTTGGGGCTGGTGCGCTCGCCGGGGGGCAGCACGCCTTCGCGTAGGTAGTACTTGATCGTCGGTACCGGCACGCCGGTGCGCCTGCTGAGCTCCGCGATCCGCAACCACTCGCTCCGATCTTCTGGACAACCCCCGGGTGGATAGTGTATCTATGGATAGTAGGTAGTGCCACTATCCATAATGCAGGGGGAGACATGTTGACCCGGGTTCGCACCTGGCACCGGCCGTTGGTCCTGTTCACCGTCCTGATGGGGGCCCTGACGGTGGTCTCCCTCGTGGGCATGGTCGTCGACGACCGGCAGCTGGAGGGCGTGTCCGTCTGGCTCAAGCCGCTCAAGTTCGACTTATCGTTCATCCTGTTCGCGCTCACCTGGGCCTGGTTACTCTCGCTGCCCGAGCACACCACCAGGTTCCTCAACCGCACCGCCACCGTGCTCGTCGGCGGCGGGCTGGTCGAGATGGTGATCATCACCGTGCAGGCGGCGCGCGGCCGGATGAGCCACTTCAACAACACCACCACCCTGGACGGGACGCTGTTCCAGATCATGGGCGCGACGGTGGTGGTCATCTGGGTCGCCACCCTGCTGCTCACCATCAAGCTCGCCGCCCAGCGCCTGGCGCCCCGCCCGGAGCTGCTGGCGATCCGGCTGGGCATGGTGATCTCGTTGGT
Source organism: Actinokineospora enzanensis DSM 44649 (assembly GCF_000374445.1). Lineage (GTDB taxonomy): Bacteria > Actinomycetota > Actinomycetes > Mycobacteriales > Pseudonocardiaceae > Actinokineospora > Actinokineospora enzanensis. Next base: position 200,604 of record NZ_KB894409.1, read on the forward strand.
CGGCATGCTCATCGGCTTCCTGATGACGATCAACACCAGCAGCGGCGTCGAGGGCATCGTCGGCGCGCACGCGGTCGGCGTCCCGGACGGCGGCCCCGGCATGCCGCTGACCAACTGGAGCACCACCGGCGGCGACCTGCGCATCCCGCACTTCCTCGGCCTGCACGCGGTGCAGCTGCTGCCCATCGTGGGGCTGCTGCTCCGGCGACGCACCGACGAGCGGTCCGCGGTCCGGCTCGTGTGGACGCTCGGGCTCGGCTACGCGGGCCTGTTCGCCCTGCTCACCTGGCAGGCGATCCGCGGCCAGTCGCTGATCCACCCGGACTGGGCCACCGGCACCGCGTTCGGCGTGCTGGTCGTGGGCGTCGCGCTCGGCGCGCTGTCGTCCCGGCGCGGCAGCGAGGTCGCGGTCGCGTGAGCACGGTCTTCAACCTGGCGTTCCTCGCCGTCGTCCCGTTCTGGGCGCTGATGATCTTCGCGCCGACCTGGTCCTGGACCACCCGGATCGTCACCTCGCCGCTGATCCTGATCCCCGGCCTGGTGGTCTGGGCGGTCGCCGCCATCCCGGTGTTCGGTGACATGTGGACCGGGGTCACCATGCCCAGCCTGGCGTTCTGGTCGGACTTCCTGCGCGACGACCACGCGGTGGCCGCGATCTGGGCGCAGGTGCTGGCCTGGGACCTGTTCATCGGCCGCTGGATCTTCCTGGACAGCCGCGCCCGCGGCATCCACCCGCTGATCATGGCGCCGCTGTTGGTGTTCACCATCCTGCTGTCCCCCATCGGGCTACCGCTCTACCTGGTGGTGCGCCTGGGATTCCGGGCACGCACCGAGCGGGCACGCGTAGGCTCCGCCGTGTGACCGCCATCGACATCGACACCGACCCCCGCCGCGCCGCCGACGAGGCCGCCAAGGCGCTCGCCGAGCGGACCGGGGTGGACCGCCACGACATCGCGCTGATCCTCGGCTCCGGCTGGCGGCCCGCGGTGGACAGACTCGGCGACGCGGCGGCCGAGGTGCCGATGGCCGACCTGCCCGGCTTCCTGGTGCCCACCGTGCAGGGCCACGGCGGCACGATCCGCTCGATCCAGGTCGGTGACAAGCGGGTGCTGGCGATGCTCGGCCGCACGCACCTCTACGAGGGGCACGGCGTCGCGCGCGCCGTGCACGGGGTGCGTACGGCTGCGTCGGCGGGGGTGTCGTCGGTGGTCCTGACCAACGCGGCGGGCTGCCTGATGGAGGGGGTGCGGGTCGGCCAGCCGGTGCTGATCAGCGACCATCTCAACCTGACCGCGCGGTCCCCGCTGGTCGGCGCCGAGTTCGTCGACCTGACCGACCTGTACTCGCCGCGCCTGCGGGCGATCGCGCGGGAGATCGACCCGTCGCTGATCGAGGGCGTCTACGCGGGCCTGCCCGGCCCGCACTTCGAGACCCCGGCCGAGATCAACATGCTCCGGGTCATGGGCGCGGGCCTGGTCGGTATGTCCACGGTGCTGGAGGCGATCGCGGCCCGCGCGGCCGGGGTCGAGGTGTTCGGCCTGTCCCTGGTGACGAACCTGGCCGCGGGCATCACCGGCGAGCCGCTCAACCACCTGGAGGTGCTGGAGTCGGGCCGGGTCGCCGCCGAGGGCATGGGCGGGCTGCTGCGCGAACTGGTCGTGCGCTCGTGACCAGGCTGACCCCGGACCTGCGCGACCGCGCGTTCCGCTGGATCGCCGACGACCCAGACCCGGACACCCGCGCCGAGCTGCAACAGCTCGTCGCCGAAGCGATGGGCGGGGTGGCCGGGCGGGTCGAGGAGCTGGAAGACCGGATGTCCGGCCCGCTGACCTTCGGCACGGCCGGGCTGCGCGGGCCGGTACGCGCGGGTCCGAACGGGATGAACCGCGCGGTCGTCATCCGCACCACGGCCGGGCTCGCGGCATACCTGGTGTCGCAGGGGCACTCGGGCGGCATCGTGGTCGTCGGCCGGGACGCTCGGCACGGCTCGGAGGCGTTCTGGTCGGACACGGTCGCGGTGCTGACGTCGGCCGGGTTCGACGTGCACGCGCTGGCGCACCCGATGCCGACACCGATCGTGGCGTACGCGACGCGGAAACTGGGGGCGGTCGCGGGGGTGCAGATCACCGCGTCGCACAATCCGCCGCAGGACAACGGGTACAAGGTCTATGTGGACGCGGGCGCGCAGATCATCCCGCCCGCGGACAAGGCCATCGAGGCCGCGATCGCCGCGTGCCCGGCCGCCGTGTCGATCCCGCTGGCACCGGACCGCAAGACGATCGACGACGACGTCTTCGGGTCCTACCTGGACCACGTGGCCACGCTGCCCCGCGGCACCGCCCGCGCCCTGCGGGTCGCGGCCACCGGCCTGCACGGGGTCGGCGCCGGGCCGCTCGGGCTGGCGCTGCACAAGGCGGGCTTCGACGACATCCGGCTGGTCACCGAGCAGTCGCTGCCCGACCCGGACTTCCCGACGGTCAGCTTCCCGAACCCGGAGGAGCCGGGCGCCACGGACCTCTTGCTGGCCTTGGCGACCGAGACCGCCGCGGACATCGCCATCGCCCTGGACCCGGACGCCGACCGCTGCTCGGTGGGCGTCCGCGACGGTTCCGCCTGGCGCATGCTGACCGGCGACGAGGTCGGTGCGCTGCTTGGCGAGTACCTTCTGTCCACTTCGGACGCGGTGAACCCGTTGGTGGCCAATACCATCGTGTCGTCGTCGCTGTTGCAAACCATCGCTGTGTCGCACGGCGCGCGGTACGCCTCGACGTTGACCGGCTTCAAGTGGCTGGTGCGCGCAGGCGAGGGTTTGGTGTACGCGTACGAGGAGGCACTGGGCCACTGCGTGGACCCGGATGTCGTACGCGACAAGGACGGCATCTCGGCGGCGGTAGTCCTCTGCGACCTGGCCGCGACATTGCGCGCGGCAGGCCACACGTTGATGGACGCCCTCAACGACCTGGCTTTGCGCCACGGCCTGCACGCGACCCGCCAGGTTTCCTTGCGCGTCACGGATCTGAGCCGCATCGGCGCCATCATGGCCGCGCTGCGCACCAATGCCCCGGCCGAGCTCGCGGGTATCCCGGTTTCGGCGGAGGACCTGCTGCCGGACGCGAACGTGCTGCGGTACACGGGTTCCGGCGTGCGGGTGCTGATCCGGCCGTCGGGGACCGAGCCCAAGGTGAAGGCCTACCTGGAGGTCGTGATCCCGGTGGCGGACGCGGCGGCCCTCCCGGCCGCCCGCACGGAGGCCAACGACCGCCTGACCACCCTGGCAGGCGAGATCGCGACCCTCCTGGAATCCTGATGCCGCGGCTGTTGATCGTGCAGCACACGCCGTCGCCGAATCTGCGGGTGATGTACGAGGCGGTGCTGGCGGGGGCGTCCGATCCGGCGATCGAGGGTGTGCAGGTCGTTTCCCGGCCTGCCCTGGGCGCCACCGCGATGGACGTGCTCGAAGCGGACGGATATGTGCTTGGCACGCCCGCGAACCTGGGCTATATGAGCGGTGCCATGAAACTGTTCTTCGACCAGGTCTACTACCCGGTCCTCGACGCCACCCGAGGCCGTCCGTTCGGTTTGTACGTCCACGGCAACAACGACACAACCGGTGCCGTCCGGGCAATCGAGGGCATCACGAAAGGAATGGGCTGGACCCGGGCCGCCGAGCACGTGCTGGTCGCGGGGGAACCGACCACGGCGGATATCGGGGCCTGCCGGGAATTGGGCGGCACGCTCGCCGCGACGCTGATGGATTAGGCGCGCAGCGTCTGGCTGGGACTGCGCCCGTAGGCCTCGCGGTATTTGGTGGAGAACCGGCCCGGTTTGGCGAAACCCCACCGGGCCGCGATGGCCGCCACGGTGGCGCCGTTCGTCGGGTCGGCCTCCTGGAGATCGCGGTGCGCGCGTTCGAGTCTGACCCGGTGCAGGTACGCGATCGGACTCACGGCCCGATGTCTCGCGAACGCGTACTGCAGTGCGCGCGCCCCGACCCCGGCGGCGGAGGCGATGTCCGCGAGGGTGATGACCTGGTCGGCGTGCGTGTCGATGTACGCGACGGCCCGCCGCACCACCGCGGGCGGCACCTTCCCGGTCCCCGGCGTGTGCGCGACAGTCATGGTCGAGTTCGGGAAGACGCTGATCAGCCCGCCCGCGAGGGTCCGCATCATCTCGGCGGCGACCAACGGTTGTCCGACGGACGTGTCCGGCGCCAGGATCTCCCGGTTCGCCCACCCGAACAGCCCCCGCCAGTAACGATCCATCGCGGGCGACACCGGCGCCAACGACTCGAACCGCACCGACTTCGCCGCCACCCCGGTCATGTCCGCCGCCAACGCCGCAACCGACGCGGTGGGCAACCGCAACAGCGCGAGATCCGCGCCCACGGTTTCGCCGTGGAACGGAACGCCCGGTCGGATCAGACAGACCCCACCCTGCCCGATCCACACGTCCTCGTCGCCGATCCGGTAGCGCGCCCGCCCGTCCACCGCCCGCACGCAGATGAAGTGGTCCAACGGATCGGCCTTGGTCACGAAGTCGATCGACGTCCGCACCCGGTCCGCCGCCATCTCCCCGGCCGACGCGGTCGCCACCCGGAACTCGGCATCCCGCCGCCCGCGCCGCATGCTGCTGCGGTGCTGCAGGAACATCCGCTGCACCGCCGCAGCCGCCTCGTCCTCAACGTGCGTCGCGAACTCCAGACGCGTGATCGGGGGCGCGTCGACTGACATGGCTGTTGGTCCCTCCGCTGTCGAGGTCCGATCGAGCCCAGGCCACCCCCGCCTGACCATCATCGCTTTCCGTACCCGGCACGCTACCCCGCTCACCCATCCCCGCGCGAACGCGGAACCCTCTCGCCCTCCGATGTTCACCCGACCAAGCCCCCCGCCCACCCAATGTGACCAGCCCGAACGACCTTTTGCGACGCAATACGGAATCACCGCCCATAGGCAATTTGCCGAACGCCATATCGCCGCCACTCCGCCGTTTTGTCCGAACTGTGTCCACCGGCAGGGGAGCTTGCGCACGCCCTCGTCCGAGGTTTTCGCACCCCGTCGCGGGCCCTGCGAGCGACAGATCGCCACCGCCGAAAGGCCCGATCACGGGCAACCCGGGTGGCTACGATCGGGCGGGTGATCGAAAATCTGCTCGGATCGGCACAAGGCCTGGTGCCGCCGGACAACGGCTACTGCGTCATCGCAAACCGGGCCGCCATCGAACCTCAACTGTTCCACTTCGCCTGCCACGAGACAGTGGTGTCGACCCGAACCGGCTGCGCGGCACTCAATGACCACCCATGAAGGCAGCCGGTACTTGCTGATCCAACTCGAATCATGGCCCGCTGAACCGAATACCGATACCCCATCCGACGCGGTGGCCGAAGAAGCCGTCCTGTTTTTCGGGCACCCCGAAATCTTCATCCAGCCGCCCGAGTGGTTCACCGAGCCACCCCGGCCCCTGGACCTCGCCAGCACGGCAATTACCGAGTCCGCGCTCCCGCTGGGGCGGAGCCGACAATTCCGCACTCCTGCGGCTCACCCCTGCCGACGCCGTGCACCGCGTCAGAGCCTCATGGTTCAGGTTTGGCCGACAACGGAGATTCCGCGCGAAAAGGCCGCACGGACGTTCATGGCCACGCACCGCGCCGTCCAGGAGCGGGCGTCAAGCTCCACAGTGGTGGGTGGTTCAGACCACAGACTCTCCACAGTGAACCGGTCAAGACACCCGTCGCCGCCCCGCGGAAACAGCCGGTAACCAGGTGCGGTCACTGTCCGAATCGGACGTGACACACAGCGAGTTAACTGGCAAAACCCGAAACGGGCGTCCCGTTTCCGACGATGCGGCCCTCGACGGCATCTCGCCGAAGAGGAGGTTGAACCCCATGACCGCTCGTTCCCGGGTGCTCGGTGTCCTGGCCGTGACGGCCGCGACAGTCACCCTGGCCGCCATCCCGGCGGCCGCGGCGAACCCGATCACGTTCGCGCCGAAGGTGGACTACTCCACCGGCAACCACCCGGAATCGGTCATCGACGCCGACCTCAACGGTGACGGCAAGACCGACGTGGTCACCGCCGACCGTTACGAATGGCAGCTGACGGTGCTGCTCGGCACCGGCAACGGTGTCCTCGGTCCCCGCCACACCGTCTACCCGGGCGACGAGCCCACCGGTATCGCCGCGGCGGACTTCAACCGCGACGGCAAGACCGATGTCGCGGTCACCACCGCGGGCGCGGTCTCCATCCTGCTCGGCAACGGCGACGGCACGTTCGCGCCGCGCGTCGGGTACCCGGTCAGCGCGGGCGCGGAAGGCATCGCCACCGGCGACCTCAACGGCGACAGCAAGGCCGATGTCGTCATCTCCCGCCCCACCGGCATCACCGTCCTGCTCGGCAAGGGCGACGGCACGCTCGGCGACCCGACCGACATCGCGTCCGGCGGCTACTCGCGCGGCGTGGTGCTGGCCGACCTGGACGGCGACCGCAAGACCGACATCGCCATCGGCGGGTTCTTCACCAACACCGTCTCGGTCTTCAAGGGCAACGGCGACGGCACCTTCGCCGCGCCGACCGCGTTCCCGACCGGCATCAACCCGATCGACATCGCGGCCGGTGACTTCAACCACGACGGCAAGACCGACCTGACCACCGCGGACTACGCCGCGGGCACCGTCTCGGTCCTGCTCGGCAACGGCGACGGCACCTTCGCCGCGCCCACCGCCAAGCTCGTCGGCCCGGCCCCGTTCGGCGTCGCGGTCGCGGACCTCGACCTGGACGGCGACCCCGACCTGGCCGTCTCGCTCTCCGGCGCGGACAGCGTCGCGGTGCTCAACAACGGCGACGGCACCTTCACCCAGACCACGACCGTCGGCACCGGCACTACGCCGACCGAGGTGCACGCGGCCGATGTGGACAATGACAACCGCCCGGACCTGATCACCACCAACCGGTTCGCGGCAGGCATCTCGGTACTGCTCAACCGGACCACGCTGCCGGTCCCGGCCACCAGCGACCTGGCGGTGTCGATGCAGGCCTCGCCGAAGTTCGGGATCATGGTGCCCGCCCTGCAGTACACGCTGACCGCGCGCAACACCGGCCCGGACGCGCTGACCTCCGGCACCGTCACCGCCACGTTCCCCAGCGGCCTCAAGCCGGTCCCCGGTCCTGGCTGCACGCTGTCGGGCAACAACGTGGTCTGCGAGACCGGCCCGCTCGCGGTCGGCCAGTCGGTGACCAGGTCCATCTCCGCGCCGCTGAAGCTGACCACCATCGGCACCTGGAAGGTCACCGCGAAGCGCACCGCCAGCGCGCCGTCGGACCCGAACGCGGCCAACGACGTCGCGGTCCCGTCCAGCTGCACCACCATCGGCTACATCGCGGCGATCTGCTACACGGGTTCGCTGTACTGACCGAAGACGTCCGCGGGTCGACCGTCCCCCTCCTACGGGCGGCCCGCGGACCGGCCGGTGTTCCGCCGCGTTGATGCCCCCATCGCGGCGGAACCCGCCGGACGTTCCCCAGCGGGGGCGAGACCAAACCGTCTCGCCCCCGTTTTTCGTTCCGCACGAAGAGTTCCCGCGTCACCCGGGCGAGGCATAGGAGGCCACTCCGGACCCGGCTACGGTGGCTGGCGTGGGCGTGCAGGCGCGGAGTGAAAGGAACTCCACGTCCCGGAAGCGCCCACCGCCACGACCATTCGGCCCGATCCGTGTTCGTCCCGGTCGGGCCTGGAGGTGGGAAAAGATGAAACCGCGAACAGCCCTCGCCACGGCAGGTGCCCTCGCCGTCGTCGGAGCGCTCGTCGCGCCGGTACCGGCCAGTGCCGACGGCGTGTGCGACGACAACCATTTCTGCCTGTACGAGGACGACGACTACCACGGCCAACGCGCCCAGTTCGACATCGGGACCGGGCCGGTCGACCTCACCAAGGTCCGCTGGGCGGGCGGCAACAGCTACGTCACCGACGGCGCCAGCTCGATGAAGAACCTGACCGGCCACACCGTGCACCTCTACGACGCGGCCGACTGCAGCGGCGGTTCCGGCTACGACGCGAAACCGCATTCCGTCGACACCGACCTCACCAACAACTGGTTCGACAACACGGCCAGCTGCCTGCAGTTCTCCTAACGAGCACAGTTCTCATAGCGAACGACTCGTAGCGAAAGACAAGGGGCGGGGTCCGACGACCCCGCCCCTCCCCGGTCACTGACCGATCAGCTTCATCGCCTCGTCCGGGTAGCGGCCACCCGCCACGGCATCCACCGGGACCGCCGCCTCGATGGTCCGCAAGTCCTCTTCGGACAACGAGATGTCCACAGCGGACACGTTCTCCTCCAGGTACTTGCGCCGCTTGGTACCCGGGATCGGCGCGACGTCCGCGCCCCGGTGCTGCACCCAGGCCAGCGCCAGCTGACCGGCGGTCACCCCACGCTGCTCGGCCAACGCACGCAAAGCGGCCACGATCGCGAGGTTCTTCTCCAGGTTCTCCCCTTCGAACCGGGGCTGACCGGCCGCCCGGTAGTCACCCTCACCGAAGTCCGAAGTGGAGTTGTAGCGCCCGGTCAGGAAACCGCGCCCCAGCGGGGAATACGCCACGATCCCGATGCCCAGCTCGCGCGCGGTCGGCACGATCTCGGCCTCGATGTCGCGCGACCACAACGACCACTCGCTCTGCAACGCGGCGATCGGGTGTACCGCGGCCGCGCGCCGCAGGGTCTCGGCGCCCGCCTCGGACAGGCCGAGGTAGCGGACCTTGCCCTGCTGCACGAGTTCCGCCATGGCGCCGACGGTCTCCTCGATCGGCGTCTTCGGGTCGACGCGGTGCTGGTAGTAGAGGTCGATGTGGTCGACCCCCAGCCGCCGCAGGGACCCCTCGACCGCTTCCCGGACATAGGCCGCGTCGCCGCGGATGCCGCGCCGGGTAGGGTCGTCGGGGTCGCGGACGATGGCGAACTTGGTGGCCAGCACGACCTGGTCGCGCCGGTCCTTGATCGCCTTGCCGACCAGCTCCTCGTTGGTGAACGGGCCGTACATGTCGGCGGTGTCCAGCAGCGTGACGCCCAGGTCGAGGGCGCGGTGGATGGTGGCGACCGACTCGGTGTCGTCGCGGCCGCCGTAGAAGTCGCTCATGCCCATGCAGCCGAGGCCCTGGGCGCTGACGGTCAACCCGCCGAGTCGACGGGTGGGAAGTGTGCTCATGTTCGGGGAATTCCCTCCTACTTGCCGACCGCGCGCATCATGCCGGGGGCGTACCGCGCCCCGGTGAACGCCTCGGCCGGGGCCGCCGACTCGACGGCCGCGATGTCCGCATCGGACAGTTCGATGGTGGCGGCGGCGACGTTCTCGTCCAGGTACGTCCGCCGCTTGGTGCCGGGGATCGGGACCACATCGGACCCCTGTGCCTGCACCCAGGCCAGCGCCAGCTGACCGGTGGTGACCCCGCGCTTCGCCGCGATCGACTCAAGCGCGGCGACGATCGCGCGGTTGCGGTCGAAGTTGTCACCGGCGAACCGCGGCATCGCGGCCCGCATGTCGCCATCGCCGAGCGCGTCCGCGGTGAGCCTGCCGGTGAGGAAACCCCGGCCGAGCGGGGAGAACGGCACGATGCCGATGCCCAGCTCCCGGCAGGTGGGCAGGATCTCGGCCTCGATGTCGCGCGACCACAACGACCACTCGCTCTGCAACGCGGCGATCGGGTGCACGGCCGCCGCACGCCGGATGGAGGCCGCGCCCGCCTCGGACATGCCCAGGTGCCGGACCTTGCCCTCCCGGACCAGCTCGGCCATGGCGCCGATGGTCTCCTCGATCGGCGTGTCCGGGTCGACCCGGTGCTGGTAGTAGAGGTCGATGTGGTCGACCCCCAGCCTGCGCAGCGAGGCCTCCACGCTCTCCCGCACGTACCCGGCGTCGCCGCGCACGACCGGGCCGTCCGGGGTGTGTCCGGCGATGCCGAACTTGGTGGCCAGCACGACCTGGTCGCGCCTGCCCTTGATGGCCTTGCCCACCAGCTCCTCGTTCGCGCCCGCGCCGTAGACGTTGGCGGTGTCGAGGAGGGTCACGCCCAGCTCCAGCGCCCGGTGGATGGTGGCGATGGACTCGTCCTGGTCGCCGGTGCCGTAGCCCTGGCTCATGCCCATGCAGCCGAGGCCCTGCGCGCCGACGGCGAGCGCGCCGAGCGTCCGGGTGGGGATGGTCATGCCGATGCCTCCTGGATGGTGCTGAGCGTCTCCGCCCGGATGATCTGCTCGTAGTTCTCGATCTTGTAGTCCAGCGCGTCGAGGCACGAGGTGAGCTCCGCGATGCGCACCTTCACATCCTCACGGTGCCGTTCCAGGATCCGCTTGCGCGCCCCGGCCGAGACCGGGCCCTGGTCGCGCAGCCTGGCGTACTCGCGCATCAGCTTGATGGGCATGCCGGTGGTGCGCAGCCGGGTGAGGAAGGCCAGCCAGGCCAGGTCGTCGTCGGTGTAGACGCGCCTGCCGCCGGAGTCCCGGGCGGGCGGGTCGATCAGTTCGATGCGCTCGTAGTACCTGAGGGTGTCGATCGACAGCCCACTGCGGTGGGCCGCCTCGGCGATCGCGTAGGTCACGTGCTTGACGGTAGAAGCTGGAGTGCGCTCCAGGTCAACCAGAATCGGTGGTTTCAGCCCTTGGGCACGGCCCATGCCGCCAGGTGCCCGGCCATCGCCTGCACCTCCACCGACCCGCGTCCGACCTCGCGAACCACGTCCAGCGCGGCCTCGGTGTCGGCGTCGATCCACCACCCGTTGAGGTCGCAGAGGGTGACCGCCGCCACCCAGCCCAGCCGCCAGTTCCCCTCGGCCAGCGGCCGGGTGCGCACGATCGAGTCGAGCAGGGCGGCCGCTTTGAGCCAAAGCGTGCCGTACGCCTCGACACCGAGCACAGTGGCTCGCGGCCGGTACGCGGCGGCGTCGAGCAGGCCCAGATCCCGGACGACCAGGTCACCACCGGTCACGGCGGCGGCAAGCACGAGCAGGTCGCTGGCGTCCAGGTAGACGGTCATCCGAAGATGATCACATGTGCCGGTCAGACCGCGCCCAGACGCTCCAGCAGCCCGCTGTACCGGGGCAGGATGCGGCCGAGGGCCTCGCCGAGCTGCTCCTCCTTGTGCAGCCGCGCCCAGCGGTCGGCCAGCGCCAGCCGCAGCACCTCCTGCTTGGACCGCCCCTCGGCGGCGGCCAGCTCGTCGAGGCGGGCGTTGTCCTCCTCGGTCAACCGCAGTGTCATCGCCATGCGCTCGACGGTACCACCGTGATACCACTGTGACGCTGTTACAAAACGGTAGACTCACCCGGTGCCCAGACCCAGGACCCACGACGAGGCGCTGCGGGTACGACTGCTCGACCGAGCGGGCGAACTGCTGTCGAACGAGGGCGCGGCCGCGCTGAGCCTGCGCCGCCTCGCCGCCGACGCGGGCACCTCCACCACGGCCGTGTACTCGCTGTTCGGCGGCAAACCCGCCCTGATGCGCGAGCTGTACGTGGAAGCCTTCCGCCGCCTCGGCACCCACCTCCGCGCCGTCACCCCGACCGGCGACCCGGCCGAGGACCTGATCCAGCTCGGCCTCGCCTACCGCACCAGCGCCCTCGCCGACCCCCACCTGTACTCGATCATGTTCGGCGCCGCCCTCCCCGGCTTCGAACCGGACGAATCGGCCGCGGAACAGTCCAGGGCCGCGTTATCGCCCCTCCTGGAGGTCATCGAGACCGGCGTCCACACCGGCATCTTCACCGACCCGCACAACACCATGGCCGTCGGCTGCTGGGGCATCGTGCACGGCCTGGTCTCGCTGGAACTGTGCGGCAGCCTCCCCCCGGACCTCGACACCACCACCGCCTACGAACACTCCCTCCGCGCCAACGTCCGCGGCTGGTCGAACCGGTAAACCCGGGATGGGACGTGCACCCGAGTGTGACGGCGCCCAGACGCCGGGCGTGAACTCAGACAGCTCCGTACTGTCGGTCACCCGCGTCACCCAACCCGGGGACGATGAAGCCCGAGTCGTTGAGCCGGTCGTCGACGCTGGCCGTGACCAGGCGGACCGGGAGGGCGGCCGCGGCCAGGTGTTCGATGCCTTCCGGGGCCGCCAGCGCGCAGATGGCCGTCACGTCCGTGGCGCCCCGGTCCACCAGCAGGCGAATGGTGTGGACCATCGAGCCGCCGGTGGCCAGCATCGGGTCCAGGACGAACACCGGGCGGCCGGACAGGCTCTCCGGCAGGGACTCCATATAGGGGGTCGGCTGCAGCGTCGTCTCGTCGCGGGCCAGGCCGACGAAGCCCATCTGGGCGTCCGGGATCAGCTTGTGCGCCTGGTCGGCCATGCCCAGGCCCGCCCGCAACACCGGCACCAGCAGCGGCGGGTTCGCCAGCCAGTGGCCGTCCGTGCGCGCGACCGGGGTGTGGATGCGCTCGGTACGCAGCGGCGCGGTGCGGGTGGCCTCGTAGATGAGCATCACGGTCAGCTCGTGCAGGGCGGCCCGGAACGTGGCGCTGTCGGTCCGGGCGTCGCGCATGACGGTGAGCCGGGCCTTCGCCAGCGGGTGGTCCACGGTGAGCACGTCCATGGGGCGACACGGTAGCCGGTGAACGGGGAGCGCTACCTTGGTCCGCTTAACCGAGCGCGAGGTCCAGCCCAATCCACCACCCGATAGCGCTACCCTCTTGTCCGTGAGTGAGCAGCCCAACCTGCCCGGCCCCCGCGAGATGCGCGCCTCGGACGCGGACCGCGAGCGCTTCGCGAAGGTCCTGCACGACGCCATGGCCGAAGGCAGGCTCACGGTCAACGAGCTGGAGGAACGCCTGGACAGCGTCTACTCCGCCCGCACCTTCGGCGAGCTCGAACCGCTGGTGCGCGACCTCCCCGGCCAACAGGTAGCACCCGCCGTCGCCCCGCAGCCCGCGCTGCCCAACCGGGTCGGCGGCCGCGGCACCCAGTCCTCGGCGATCGCGGTGCTGTCCGGGTCCGAGGTCAAAGGCCCGTGGACGATCCCGCCCACGTTCAACGCCATCGCCGTCATGGGCGGTGTCGAGATCGACCTCACCCAGGCCCGGTTCGAGGCCCGCGAGACCGTCATCCACGCCTTCGCCATGATGGGCGGCATCGAGATCACCGTCCCGCCGGACGTCACCGTGCACGTCACCGGCTCCGGTTTCATGGGCGCGTTCGCGAACAGCATGAAGGGCCAGCAGTTCAACAACGGCCCGGTCGTCCGGATCACCGGTTTCGCACTGATGGGCGGGGTCGAGGTGCGGTCGCCGAAGAAGCGCAAGGACAAGGACGCACCCCGCGAGATCGAGGAGTCCTGACCTCAGCGGGCGGCGCAGCCGTCGAGTAGGGCGTGCAGGGACCAGCGGAACTGGGTCTCGGTGTTCCACGTCGCCGTTGTCGACCACGCGGCCGCGGTGAGTGGTAGGAGTTCCGGGTCGATCTGGACTGCCTGTCGTGCGGCGACGACCTCCTCCTCCGTGTGACCGTCCAAGTCGGCTGCTGTCAACGTTGCCGAGCCCAGTACGTGCACGATCACCGCGTATGTAGCGCGAGAAGCATCCGACGGCGACAGTCCTGCCGACGTGAACAGAGCCAGTAGGCGCTCACCCACCAACATCGCGTTCGGACCGTCCATCGGCGCGGAATGGAACAACGCCGCAGCGCCCCGGCGGCGTAGCAACACCGTGCGCAGGGAGCACGCGTAGTCCTCGATCCGGCGGCGCCATGAACGGCGGCCGAGTAGTAGATCCGGGTCTGCTTCCGCGAGCAGTCGATCGACCAGCGCGCGCTCCAACGCCGCTCGGTCCGGCAGGTACGTGTACAGCGTGTTCGGCCGTACCCCCAACCGCGCGGCGACGCCCCGGATCGAGGGGGTCTCGCCGTCGAAGAGGTCCATCGCGGTGGTCACGATCTGCTCCGCCGACAGGCTCCGCTTGGGCCCGGGTCGGGTGGTCTTCTCTTCCACGAGGCAACACTGTACAGTGTGCAATATCGAACACCGTACAGAGATAGGACCCGACCATGCTCCCGTTGCTCCTCATCGCCGGTGCCGTCGGCGCCAACCTCGCCTTCCTCGGCCTCGGCAGCGTCTTCGACTACCCGGACGTCCTGGCCGAACCAGCCGACCAGGTACTCGCCCAATTCGCCCAACACCGGGTCGCCGTGTCGGCACTCTTCCTGCTCCTGGCCATCTCCGCGGGCCTGGTCGCCCCCATCTCGATCCACCTCGCCCGCCGCGCCGAGCACCCCCGCTGGATCGTCCCGCTCGGCATCGCGGCGGCGAGTGTGCAGGTCATCGGCCTGCTCCGGTGGCCGCTGATCGTCCCGTTCATCGACGACCCGGGCACTTTCCGCGCACTGTCCACAGTGCTCGGAACCGCGATCGGCGAAACCCTCGGCTACGCCCTCACCGCCGCCTGGACCTTCGTGGTCGCCCGCCAGTTCGGCCCGAGACTCCTGGCCTGGCCCGCCGCCGTCCTGGTCGCCTGCGGCGTGCTCATCCCCCTGGACGTGCCTGGCACCAAGCAGGCCAACTTCGCGGGCTATCTCCTGTGGACAGTCTGGCTCGTCGTCCTCGCCGTCAAGCTCTGGCGCCCGGCCCGGGTCCGGACCGCGATCGCCTGACCCAGCCAGCCCCGGTCACTCGCACGAGTCGGCGACAACGCCCAAGGCATCGAGCGACGCGCACGCATGACCGCGCCCACACCGAATGCCTGACATTCCGAATCCGGACAACCCCATGAGCCACGAGCCACGAAACCCCGACCGGCCCCTACGCAAGCCCCCACCCATCCCGGGGGCACCCCTCCAGCCATTCTACCGCGAGGGGCCGACAGGGACCCCAGTGTCGATCTTCAGAGGGCCCGGCCTGTGGATAACTTCTGTCGCCCACCGGAGTGAAAATCCGGGCACCCCACCCCCACCGAAAACCTACGACCTGCGGAAACCGCCAGAAGAGCAGGAGCCCCCTAGACTCGTGCCCATGTCCGCCACGACAGTGCACGAGTTCAGCGGAGCGACCCGGGACGAGGCGTCGCTGCGGCGGTTCCTGCAGGGGTTGCCGGGGGTCGACGCGGTCGGGGTCGAGCAGCGGAGTGCGGGGTTGGCGACCCGCAGTATCAAGAAGGACAGCAAGCTGTGGGCGATCGACACCGCGATCGCCATGGTCGATCTGACCACTTTGGAGGGTGCGGACACGCCGGGCAAGGTCCGGTCCCTGTGCGCCAAGGCCCGCAATCCCGCCCCGGGAACACCCAAGGTGGCGGCGGTCTGCGTCTATCCCGACATGGTCGCCACCGCGGTCGAGAAGCTCGACGGCACCGGCGTGAACATCGCCAGTGTCGCCACCGCCTTTCCGTCCGGCCGGTCCAGCCTGAAGGTCAAGCTCACCGACACCGAGCTGGCCGTCGAGGCGGGTGCGACCGAGATCGACATGGTGATCGACCGCGGCGCGTTCCTGACCGGGCGGTACGGGCAGGTGTTCGACGAGATCCGCACGATCAAGGCGGCCTGCGGGGACGCGCACCTCAAGGTCATCCTGGAGACCGGCGAGCTGGCCACCTACGACAACGTGCGGCGCGCGTCCTGGCTGGCGCTGCTGGCGGGCGGCGACTTCATCAAGACCTCGACCGGCAAGGTCTCCCCCGCGGCCACCCTGCCGGTCACGAACGTCATGCTGCAGGCCGTGCACGACTGGCACGCCGCGACCGGCCAGCTGCGCGGGGTCAAGCCCGCGGGCGGCATCCGCACCACCAAGGACGCCATCCGCCACCTGGTCGCGGTGCACGAGGTCGCGGGGCCGGAGTGGCTGACGCCCGCGCTGTTCCGCTTCGGTGCCTCCAGCCTGCTCAACGACCTGCTGATGCAACGGCAGACCCAGCTCAGCGGCCACTACAGCGGCCCGGACTATGTGACGGTGGACTAGATGACCTGGGAATACGCCCCCGCGCCCGAGTCGCGGGCGATCGCGAACCTGAAGCCGAGCTATCGGATGTTCGTCGACGGCGAGTTCGTCGAGGGCAAGGGCGAGCCGCTCAAGAGCGTCAACCCGGCCACCGAGGAGGTGCTGGCCGAGGTCAGCACGGCGAGTCAGGCCGATGTCGACCACGCCGTCAAGGTCGCCCGCCGCGCCTACGACAAGGTGTGGGGCCGGATGCCCGGCACCGAGCGGGCCAAGTACATCTTCCGGATCGCGCGCATGATCGCCGAGCGGGCACGTGAGCTGGCCGTGCTGGAGAGTCTGGACAACGGCAAGCCCATCAAGGAGTCCCGCGACACCGACGTCCCGACCGCCGCCGCGCATTTCTTCTACCACGCGGGCTGGGCCGACAAGCTCGGTTACGCGGGGCTCGGCCCGGACCCCCGGCCGCTGGGCGTGGCGGGTCAGGTGATCCCGTGGAACTTCCCGCTGCTGATGGCCGCCTGGAAGATCGCCCCCGCGCTGGCCTGCGGGAACACCGTGGTGCTCAAGCCCGCGGAGACCACGCCGCTGACCGCGCTGGTGCTGGCCGAGATCATCCAGCAGGCGGAGCTGCCGCCGGGCGTGGTCAACATCCTGCCCGGCGCGGGCGACGTCGGTGCGCAGCTGGTGAACCATCCCGGGATCGACAAGGTGGCGTTCACCGGGTCCACCGAGGTCGGCAAGATCATCCAGGGGTCGCTCGCGGGCACCGGCAAGAAGCTGACCCTGGAGCTGGGCGGCAAGGCGGCGAACGTGGTGTTCGACGACGCGCCGCTGGACCAGGCGGTGGAGGGCATCGTCAACGGCATCTTCTTCAACCAGGGGCACGTCTGCTGCGCGGGCTCGCGGCTGCTGGTGCAGGAGTCGATCGCCGAGGAGCTGCTGGACAAGCTGCGCAAACGCGTGTCGACGCTGCGCGTGGGCGATCCGTTGGACAAGAACACCGATGTCGGCGCGATCAACTCGCGGGCGCAGCTGGACAAGATCCACGAGCTGGTCGCGGCGGGCGAGCAGGAGGGCGCGCACCGCTGGACAAGCGCGTGTCCGTTGCCGGACAAGGGTTTCTTCTTCGCACCCACGGTGTTCGCCGATGTCACCCAGTCGATGCGGATCGCCCAGGAGGAGATCTTCGGTCCCGTCCTGTCCGTGCTCACGTTCCGCACCCCGGACGAGGCCGTGGCCAAGGCCAACAACACCCCGTACGGGCTGTCGGCGGGTGTGTGGACGGAGAAGGGCTCGCGCATCCTGTGGATGGCGAACCGGCTGCGCGCGGGCGTGGTGTGGGCCAACACGTTCAACCGCTTCGACCCGACCGCCCCGTTCGGCGGCTACCAGGAGTCGGGCTTCGGCCGCGAGGGCGGCCGGACCGGGCTGGAGGCGTACCTCGATGTCTGACCGCGTGACGGTGTCCAAGACCTACAAGCTCTACCTGGGCGGTGCGTTCCCCCGCTCGGAGTCCGGCCGCACCTACCCGGTGGCCGACGCGCACGGCCGGTTCCTGGCCAACGCGGCGCAGGCCTCGCGCAAGGACCTGCGGGAGGCGGTGGTGGCCGCGCGGGCGGCGTTCGGGAAGTGGTCCGGGGCCACCGCCTACAACCGGGGCCAGGTGCTCTACCGGGTGGCCGAGCTGCTGGAGGGCAGGCGGGAGCAGTTCGCCGCCGAGGTGGCGGCGGGCGAGGGCGTGCCGGGCAAGCGTGCGCAGTCGCTTGTGGACGCCGCGATCGACCGGTGGGTGTGGTACGCGGGGTGGACGGACAAGCTGGCGACCGTGCTTGGCGCGGCGAACCCGGTGGCCGGGCCGTACTTCTCGTTCTCGGTGCCCGAGCCGACCGGTGTCGTCGGGGTGCTCGCGCCCCAGGGTTCGTCGCTGTTGGGCCTGGTCAGCGTGGTGGCGCCGGTGTTGGCGGTGGGTGCGACGGCGGTCGTGGTGGCGAGCCGGGACCGGCCGCTGCCCGCGGTGACGCTGACCGAGGTGCTGGCCACCTCGGACGTGCCAGGCGGCGTGGTCAACCTGCTCACCGGGCACACCGCCGAGCTGGCGCCCTGGCTGGCCGCGCACGCGGACGTGAACGCGCTCGACCTGACCGGCGCGGACGCGGACCAGCGCGTCGAGCTGGAGAAGGCGGCGGCGGGCACGGTGAAACGCGTGCTCAGGGTGCCCACGAGTGAACCGGAGTGGACCGACCAGCCGGATATCGGCAGGCTCCGGGCGCTGGTCGAGACCAAAACGGTGTGGCATCCCATGGGGATCTAGTGGTTCCTGTTATGCCCCTTCGTGTTCACACTGAGCGACGCGCGTGCCAAGGTGGCAGCTGCGAACGATTGGTCTGGACCTTCAGTCCGGCAAGCGAGGGGATCGGACAATGCGCGGCACGACAGTATTACCCGGGACGCCCTGCCTGACGCCCCGCGCGGGCGAGCTGCCGATGCACCGGCTGGAGGTGGCCGAGCCGAACACCCTGCCGTTCGTGGTCGGCACCTTCGCCTCGCTCGGCCCACTGGCCAGCGCGGACTTCCCGCACCGGCACACCTTCCACGAGATCGTGCACGTCACCGGCGGCAGCGGCACGCACGTCGTCGACCTCGCCCGCTGGGAGCTGCGGCCGCCGCACCTGTGCGCCATCGCCCCCGGCCAGGTGCACTACTGGGCCGACGCCCGGGACCTGACCGGCGACATCGTGCTGTTCACCGACGACTTCCTGCTCGACCACCCGGCCGACCGCGACCTGCTGCGCAGGCTCAGCGAGCGCCCCTGGCTGACCCTGGACCCGGACGCCCACCGGCAGACGTCCTGGCTGTTCGCCGAGCTCAAGGACGAGTACCGGCGCGGTGCCGACGGCGTGCACACGGTGCTGCGGGCGCTGCTGCACGTCCTGGTGGTGCGCGCTAGCAGGCTCCCGGAGACGCCGCCCGCCGCCCCGCCCGCGCCCGCCCGCGCGGGCTCGGTCGCCGAGGAGTTCACCCGGTTGACGACCCGGATCGACCTCGACCTGTGGTCCGTCCGGGCGTACGCGGAACGCATCGGCGTGACCCCCGGATATCTCACTGAGGCGGTGAAAGCGGCCACCGGCCGGACACCGTCCGAACTGGTCAGGGAAGCCCGCGCGCACGAGGCCAAACGGCTGTTGGTCCGAACGGATCTGACCGTTCGGCAGATTGCCGGACGGGTGGGATTCGCCGACGCCGCCTACTTCTGCCGTTTCTTTCGCCGGGAAACCGGGGTCAGCCCGGGAGATTTCCGCCGTACCGGTTCCGGGAGCCGATCCGACGACCTGTGAGTGGCGTTCACAGTGGTAACAGACCCCGCGATATTCACCATGTCCGACCGTTTGAGTCCATCGTCCACAACGAATCGTCTACGTAGGTTCGTGTTCATTCCCCGGCGCCCCCACCAAACAAGGAGCTAGGCATGGACGCGCCCCTGCACGGCGAACCCACACCTGAACAGACACCCGGACACGACGGCAAGGTCAGCCGCAAGGCTGTCCTGCGGGCCGCCATCGCCGCCGGTGTCGCGGCCCCGATCGCGCTGGTCGGCGTACCCGCGCTGGCCCGCACCAAGGCCGAGGACGCCGCCAACGGCACCCTCCTGGAGCTCACCCCGGACTGCAACGACGGCGACTCGCCGACCATCGAGCAGACCGAGGGCCCGTACTTCAAGCCGGGCTCCCCGGAGCGCGGTTCGATCGTGGAGCCCGGCTACCCGGGCACCGCGCTGACCGTCAGCGGCTACGTGTTCGGCCGCCAGTGCCAGCCGCTCGCCCACGTCCTGCTGGACTTCTGGCAGGCCGACAACGGCGGCAACTACGACAACACCACCTACCGCTACCGCGGCCACCAGTACACCGACGCCAGCGGCAAGTTCACCCTGACCACGATCGTGCCCGGCCTCTACCCCGGCCGCACCCGGCACATCCACGTCAAGCTGCAGAACGCGAACGGCCGGATCGTCACCACCCAGCTGTACTTCCCGGGCGAGCCGCGCAACAACACCGACACCATCTACGACCCCCGGCTGCTGATGAACGTGCAGACCGTGGGCAACGGCAAGACGGCGTCCTACGACTTCGTGCTGAACGTCAACGGGACCCCGCCGACCACCACCACCACGACCCGCCCCACGGGTCCGACCAGCACCACCAACCCGACCACGACCACCGCACCGCCGAGCGGCACCTGGGCCGCGGGCACCAACTACGCGGCGGGCGCCAAGGTCAGCTACGGCGGCGTGAACTACGTCTGCCTGCAGGGCCACCAGGCCCAGCCGGGCTGGGAGCCGCCGAACGTGCCCGCTCTCTGGCGCGTGGCCTAGTCGACACGGTCTGGCCTTCGCCGAGTCCGGCGGCTGCTGACGCCGACAGAGCAGGTCAGACGGGCTTACCGCCCCCGGTGGCCCTGTGCCGGGGAGGAGTCCACCGCGTGCCCCCGTCGCGATCCGTCCAGGTCGCTGCGGGGGCACCGGCCCGTTCAGGCGGGCCCGACGAGCGCCCGTTCGAACTGGACGGCCAGCACGTCGAACTCGCCGACCATGGCGGCCACGCAGCCCGCCAGGTAGCCCGCCCGGTCCAGGCGGGCGAAGTCCAGGCGCCAGCCCGCGAACAGCGCGAGCTGGCGGAAGAAGGCCCGCTGCGCGCGACCGTTGCCCTCGCGGAACGGGTGCACGGCGTTGACCTCGGCGAAGAAGTAGGTGAACCGCGCCAGGAAGGCCGCCGGGTCCAGACCGGACAGCAGGCGCTCGGCGCGCAGTTTCGCGAACAGGTCGTCCAGCGCGGGTTCGACGTGCCGCCAATGCGCGAAAGGCGAGTCGCCGCGGGAAATATCGACCAGGCGGGGTTTGCCTGCCCAGTCGTAGATGTCGCCGAACAGGTGCCGGTGGAATGCGCGCAGATGCGCGGTGTCGTAGCCGCCGGGTAAGGGTAAGCGCTTTAATTCTTCATCGCGAAGATAGGCGAGGTCCCGTTCGGCGTCAGCCAGCGTGGTGGCGTCGGTGAAACCATGGATGTTGCGCAGCACGCCGGTTTCGGGGTCCAGATAGGGGTCGGTCACGCGATACCCGTGTTCTGTTGTCGCTCGGTCCGGTGGATCAGGTGCCGAGGAGCTCCCGCAGGCGCCGCTGGACAGCCTCGTCGGTGCTGAGCGCGCCGTCGGCGACCTCGCGGGCGGCGGCGGTCGCGGCCGGGGAGACCGTCAGGCCCTCCAGCCGGGTGTTCGCCTCCGCCTCCGCGGCGGCCGTGGCCGGGTCGGCCATCAACCGGCCGAAGAACCGGGCCATCACCGCCTCGGACAGCCGGGCCCGGCTGGGCGCGTGGTCCGGCAGGTCGCCGCGGGCGGCCCGCCAGGGTTCCTCCTCGTGCGTCATCGCGCTGAGCTGGTGGCGGTCGAAGCCGCCGTAGCGGGCCACCACCGTGTCGACCAGCTCGCCGTCCGCCTCGGACAGCGCTCCGGGATCACCCCCTGGCCAGTCGGCCACCTCCCGGCTGCCCTCGTGGCGCCGGTAGACCTCGGGCACCACCGGCCCGGCCCGCCAGGCCTCGATCCGGTCGGGGAACAGCGGCTCGCCGAACCGCCCCAGGTGCCAGCCCTGCACGTAGTAGAGGAGTTTCTGCAGCTTCATCGGCGACTCGGGACCCGTGCGGGCCAGCACGGCCGCCGCCACATCGTGCACCGAGGCCACCCCTGGCTCCCTCCGCCGTACCGCTGGACGACCCCATCATACCGGCCCTGACCAGGGCATGTGGACAACTCGCCGCCCCGTCGAGCGCGGTGTCCTAACCTTGGGAAACCGGGCGCGGGGAGCGTTCCGGACGGGGCTCGCGGCGGTTGGGGCGGCGCGGGGAATGGGGAGGCGGCAATGGGCGAGTCGGGCATGGGCGGTTCGGGCGGCTACCGCGGCGAGGAAGAGGCGTTCCACGCGTACACGGCGGGGGTGGCCCCGCTGGCCGAACGGCTGCGCGGGGTGGCCGACCGCGACCTGGACGGGCACGCGGGGTTCCACGAGCACGCGTTCTCCAGGATCGGCAGCGAGGTGGGGCTGGCGGACGCGCTGCGCACGGCCACCACCCGGCAGCTGCACGGGGTACGCGGGCTGGCCGACAGCATGGGCGGCACGGCCGAGGCCGTGCGCAACACCTGGACGAACCTGTCCGGCACGGAGGACGACGCGGCCGCCGCGCTGCGCCGCGCGGCGGGTGAACCGTCGTGAATCCCGGGGTGCGCGATCTGCTGGACCCGATGGTCCAGCCCGCCGCGACCGCGCAGCGGCACCTGGCCACCGACGACGACGCCATCGACAGCCTGGGCCGGGCGCACGCGGGCGTCACGAACACGCTGGCCACGCTCGACCAGGACGCGTCCCGGCACGCGGCCACCCTGCGCGAGGGCTGGTCCGGGCAGAGCTCGCTGCGCCACCAGCAGGATGTCACCGCGCAGCAGGCCACCGGCGCCGACCTGGGCCAGTACAGCGCCAACGTGCAACAGGCGGTGCGCGAGGCGAGCGACATCCTCAAGGTGGGCCAGAAGGTCAACCAGGACCAGATCGACGAGTTCCACCGGAAGGCCGCGGAGCTGTTACAGGCCGCGGCGGCGCTGCGGCAGGCGGGCGACCCGGCGGGTGCGCAGCAGAAGCTCACCGAGCTGGCCCGCTACGCCGCCCAGCTCACCGGCGACACCTCCACCAACCTGGAGTCGGTGATGACCCAGCTCACCGGGGTCGTCACCCGGCTGAGCGGAGACAGCGGGTCCACATCGGCCGCGTCGGCCTCGGCGCCGCCAGCACCCGCCGCCTACACCCAGCGCAATAGCGGGGGTGGTGGCGGAGGCGGAGGTGGCGGGGGCGGCTTCCACGGCGGCGGGGGTGGTGGCGGCGCGGTCACCAAGCGCAGGTTGCCGATGGCGATCCCGCCGCAGCCGGGCACCGGCGTGGCGGTCAACCTGCCCGACGGCAGCACCGTGCAGGCGCCCAACGAGACCGCCGCCCGCGCCGTGCGCGCCGCGCTGGGCCAGCTCGGCGTGCCCTACGTGTGGGGCGGCACCACCCCGGGCGTGGGGCTCGACTGCAGCGGCCTCACCCAGTACGCCTACGGCGAGGGCGGCCTGGAGCTGCCGCGCACCTCGCGGGAGCAGGACATCGGCGCCGAGGTGCCGTCGGCCGACCAGCTGCTGCCCGGCGACCTGGTGTGTTGGGAGGGGCATGTGGCGATGTACATCGGCAACGGGCAGATCGTCGAGGCGGGCGACCCGGTGCAGGTCGGGCCGCTGCGCACGACCAACATGGGGATGCCCTTCGTGGGCTTCTTCCGCCCGACGGGTTGACCGGGCACGGGCCGGGTAGGACGAACTGGGAGGCGAGCGCGTGGAGATCGATGTCGAGTACGAGGCCGAGCAGGTGGTGCGGCGGGTCGACCGGGTGGCCGAGGAGGCGCGCGAGCGCGTCGAGCGGCTCGGCCCGGTGGTCGGCCGCGCGACCAGCGGTGACGGCTCGGTCTCGGTCGTCGTGCGCCCTGGCGGGCTGCTCTCCGAGGTCAAGCTGACCGCCGCCGCGCTCGACGCCGGGGCGGACGCGCTCGCCGCGCAGGTCATGGCCGTGGCCGAGCGCGCCACCCGGCGCGCCGGGGCGAACATGCACCGCACGCTGGCGCCCGTGCTGGGTCCGGAGGGCGAGAAGCACCTCAGCTCGCTCGGCTACGAGCCCGCCCCCGAGGACCCGGCCGACACGCCGGAGAACGCCGTCTTCGACGCCCCGCTGGGCGCCCGGCCGCCGAAGCGGGGGTCCAGATGACCGAGCGGGAGCCGGTGGAGCGCAGCACCCGGCAGCTCATCGCCGACGGCCGGGCCCGGCAGGAGGCGCTGGCGTCGGTGGACACCGTGCTGGCCGAGGTGCGCGGCACGGCGTACGACAACCACGGCAGCATCAAGGTCACCGTGGACGGCCGCGGCAAGCTGCTGGAGCTGTGGCTGCGCCCGGACGCGGTGCGCTGGGGCCCGGAACAGCTGGGCCGGTTGATCGTCCTGGTGGCCGAGGCGGCCATGGACCAGGCCACCCAGGCGGGCTACAACCGGCTGGCCCCGCTGCTCGGCGACTCGATGACCTACGCGATCGAGATGCTGTCCGGTCGAGCGGCGCCCGCGCGCCGTGATACCGGCCCCGGCATCACGGCCGAGGAGTTCCAGCGCAGACGCGACGAGCGGATGCACGCGCATGGCGGTGCGAGCACACTGTCCCAACCGGACTGGACCACCCGGTCCGACACCGCGCCTTCGGTTGCCGGACAAGGCAACCCGTTACCCGGCGCGGGGTCGTCCCGACCGGCCGATGGCAACGGCACCGGCCCGGCGCGAGTGGGCCGCGACACGGTCGAAAACGACGGTTTCGATCCCGACGACCCACTCTCCTTCGACCTGTCCTCCCTACGTTCCGACCGGTGATCCGCACCCCGTAGGCTGCCGTCGCGCCACGCGTTGTCCGCGGGGCGCGACGTACGCCGATGGCTGCGCGACCAGGAGGACCTCCAATGGCCCAGGACATCGTCCCGATCGAGTTGGGGCTGCCCCAGGGTGACGTCGTCACGCTGTGGGCACCGCGGTGGCGGGAAGACGGTGAGGAGTGGGAGGCGTTCCTCGGCCACGAGGACGACCTCTACGCGTTCCCCGACGCCGCGCACCTGGCGGCGTTCGTGCGGACCACCGAGGAACACGACCTGTCCGACCACCCGGCCTGGCACCTGGTGCCCGCGCTGTCGGTGGCCGAGCTGATGCCGGACGAGGCCCACCAGTACGACCTGGTCGGCGTGCCGGAGCTGGTCGCCGAGGAACCGGACACCTGGACGGTCAACGAGCTGGCCGACATCATCACCATCGTCCGCGCGCTCGCCGACGTGTGCGAGCTGGACGAGGTGCACGAGGTCCTCAACGCCACCGACGGCTTCGCCGTGCTGGAGCAGGGCACCTTCCCGTTCACCGGCCGGGACGGCGAACGCCTGTGGACCGACATGGCCGAGACCATCTCCGAACGCTGGGACGAGGTCCTCGACGCCCTCGACTCGGTCATCGCCGTCCCCGACGTGGACGAGGCCGCGCTGGAGAAGAGCGCCGAGGAGCTCGTCGCCTTCCACGCCGAGGCCGCCGAGTCCGCCGACGCGGAGGACGCCGACGACCTGGAGGCCGAGGAGCCCGAGGCCGAGGAAACCGGCCCGGTCGGCTTCTGGGCCGAGGTCGGCATCGACCCCATCAAGATCATCACCGACGGCGCCGAGTACTACACGCTGCGCTGCTACCTCGACGACGAACCGGTCTTCCTGGGCACCGCGGGCAAGATCGACGTCGCCACCTCGCCGCGCGCCCTGGCCAAGTACCTGGCCACCGAGGACCTGTCCGACAACGACCTCACCGAGGTCTCCACCTGGTCCGATGTCGCCGCCAAGGCCACCGACGGCAGCCTCGACCTGGCCGTCGACACCGACAACACCTACGTGCTGCAGGGCCTGACCGACGACCTCGGCGAGGGCGTCGACGCCGTCGACCCGGTCCAGCTCGACCTCGCCGTCGAACTCCTCACCGACGCCGCCGACTGGGCAGGCGACGAATCGGTGGCTGAGGCCCTCAACCAGTCCGAAAGCCTGGGCTGGCTGGTCAGCTTCATCCTGGCCCCCGACCCCACCCGGCTGGCCCCCAGCCCGCCGTTCGAAACCGAGTCCGCAGGCTGGGCCAAGCTCGTCCAAAACCTGGAAGACCGCCTGGTCACCCGCTAACCACTCCTCGCGAACGGGGGAGGCCCGTCCACCGGGCCTCCCCCGTTCCGCGTTTCCAGCCCCGGCGCAACCTCCTGGCCGCCGCCACACCCGACCTTGCCCGTACCCGACCTCGTCCCCGCGGCCACCCCGCCTCGTCCCGCACCCGCGCTTCCCGACCTCAGCCGCCACGTCCACGAGGGCCGCCCCGGCAACGCCCAGTCCACGGAAACTCGCACCCCGGGCCGGCAGCCAGCCCCGACTCCCCCCGACGCCGAGTCCCTCGCCAACCCGTGACACCACCCCGCAGGCACCGTGCCCCCGGGCCGGTCAGCCCGGTCCAAGGCGGCCGGCCCCGGCTGCCCAAGGCCGAGGCCACCTGACGCGAGTGGCTATCGGCATCGCGGCTCAGATCGACCGAGTGGCTGTCGGCACTGGCAACTTCTGACTGGCCGGAGGCGGAGCTGACTGTCACTGCTGTCTGCGCCGCGGCTGTCAGCGTCTAACCACCAGCCCGCGACGGTCGGCATCCTCGGCCCGCACGCACACTCCCGCCCCGCTCGCCCGCCACTGTTTCATTTGAGCGAACGAATTGATCAGAGTGCATAGTTCCGTATCCACAGCGCCCGGTCGGGCGAAGCTCTCGTCACCCGGTGCAGCTGAGTCACTCGCCCAGAAGCTTGGCGTAGCCCGGTTTGATGACGTTGTTGATGATGTCCAGTCGCTCTTCAAAGCCGATGAAGGCGGACTTCATCGCGTTGATGGTGAACCACCGAAGGTCCGCCCACCCGTACCCGAACGCGTCGCACAGGGCTGCCATCTCGCTGGATACCGTGCAGCCGCTCATCAGGCGGTTGTCCGTGTTGACCGTGACGCGGAAGCGGAGCTTGGTCAGCAGGCCGATCGGGTGTTCGGCGATCGAGGCCGCCGCGCCGGTCTGGAGGTTGGAGGTCGGGCACATTTCCAGCGGGATTCGCCGGTCGCGCACGTAGGACGCGAGCAATCCCAGTTCGACCTCGCCGTTCGCACCGACCTTGATGTCGTCGACGATCCGAACGCCGTGGCCCAGGCGCTCCGCGCCGCAGTGTTGGATTGCTTCCCAGATGGACGGCAGGCCGAATGCCTCGCCCGCGTGGATGGTGAAGTGGGCGTTCTCCCGGCGCAGGTACTCGAACGCGTCCAGGTTGCGGGTGGGCGGGAAGCCCGCCTCCGGCCCGGCGATGTCGAACCCGACCACGCCCGCGTCCCGGTAGCGCACCGCGAGTTCGGCGATTTCCAACGAGCGCGCGTTCTGGCGCATGGCACACAGCAGGGTTCCGATCCGGATCGTCCGCCCGGCCGCCGCCGCGCGGCGTTCGCCCTCGCGGAAGCCCGCCTGGACGGCCTCCACGATCGGGTCGAGGCCGAGGCCTCGTTCGGTGAACAGTTCCGGGGCGTACCGCACTTCGGCGTAGACGACTCCGTCCTCCGCCAGGTCCTCGGCGCATTCGGCCGCCACCCGAACGAGTGCATCTATGTCCTGCATGACACCGCACGTGTGCGCGAAGGTCTCCAGGTACCGGACCAGCGACCCCGAGTCGGCCGCCGCGCGAAACCACCTGCCGAGCTCCGCGACGTCCGTGGTCGGCAGGTCGCGGTAGCCGCTCGCCTCGGCGAGGTCGATCACCGTGCCGGGGCGCAGACCGCCGTCGAGGTGGTCGTGCAGCAGCACTTTCGGCGCGCTGCGAATGGTGTCCAGACTGACCGGCGCGGCCGCGGGAATCGACATGGGCACCACGGTACCCAGCACCGAGGCGCCACCCGATCGGGTAGCTGGGTGGTCACGTAAGGTGTGTTGAGAGCACGGGATACCGCTGGATGGCCGTCCACCAAACGGATTAATCTGGCGTGTCCGGACCGACGACTGAGCAACGGGTGGTGTATGGACGCCTTCTGGGACTGGCTAGGCTCCCCTGCGTCCGCTCCGTCTCCCGCACCACCGACTCCCTCTCCCCTCCCCAGGACGAAGGTCACCTCCGTGAACGAAAACAACCCGACGGTGTCGTTCGACCGGATGCGCAACATGCTCACGCGCGCGGCCGAGATTCGTGAGAGCGAACAGCAGCAGATCTTCGACGCCCTGGACGAGATCCACGCGCGACTGTCGCCGCTGGAGTCCATCGGGTCGGTGCGCAAGCGGCTGTCCGAGATGCCCGACCGCACCGAGGTGAGCGTGCTCGCCGAGCGGCTGGACGAGGCGATGGGCAAGCTGGAGGCGCAGGACACCGCGATCGCGGCGATCGGGCGCGCGGTGGAGAGCATCGTGGACAAGCTCGCCACCCCGTTCGCGCAGCTCGACGGTCGGCTGGACGGGGTCGCGGGGCGGTTCGAGGGGGTCGCGGGCCGGATGGACGGCTTGGAGGACAAGCTCGCCAACATCCACCGCCGGATCGACGAGCTGGACCACCACCTGGACAAGCAGGACGGCAGGCTGGAGCAGGTGCCCGGCGCGGTGCAGGGCCCGGTGCGCGAGCGCATCGAGATCCTGGAGACCGCGCTGCGCGGCCGTCTGGACGAGGTCGACGAGGGCGTGCACGAGCACCTCGACGGCACCAAGGACGCGCTGGCCCGCGCGGTCGGCGAGCAGGGCGACGCGGTGCGCGGCGCGGTGGCCGAGTCGACGAACGCGCTGCAGGGCCGGTTCACCGAGACCTCGGACGCGCTGCACGGCAAGCACGACGCGGCCGCGCAGGTGCTGTCCGGCATCCGGGACGCGGTGGGCGAGTCGCGCTCGGCGGTGCACGGCAAGCTGGACGAGGCGACCGGCGCGCTGCAGGACGCGCTCCGCGAGACCAAGGAGACGGTGGACGCCAGCGACCGCCTGGAGTCGCTGGCCCAGCGGCTGGAGAAGGTCACCGCGCGCCTGGACGAGATGGCCACCCGGCTGGACACCGTCGAGGACGGTTTCACCGCGCGACTGGGCGATCTGGGCGGCGCGATCGAGCGCGGCCTGAGCAAGGTCGAGGGCACGCTGTCGCACCGCCCGGACTCGGACTCGGTGGAGACCCTGGTGCGCCGCAGCAACGACGAGTCGGTCCGCCGCATCGGCGGTCACCTGGACGAGGCCATGGCCACCTTCGCCGAACTGATGCTCGGCGGCGGTCAGCCCACCCCGCCGCCGCCCACCACGCTGCCCCGCCAGGGCAACCGCCGCCGTACCAACGGCAAGGGCCCGAAGGCCGCCGACAAGGTCCGCGACGAGAACGCCGAGGACAACGACATCGCCGCGGGCGCCTGACCCCTTCCCGAGAACGCCACCGGACGCGCGCGGACCAGGCCGACGCCCGCGTCCGGTGACCGCCGACGAGGCCACCCATACCCGGGTGGCCTCGTCGGCTTTTCCGGGTGATTTCCCTTCCCCGTCCGGGTCACGCCCGCTGTTTCCCCAGCTCGCCGTTATCCACAACCCCCGAATCCATCCACAGCCCGTTCGCCCCTCTTCGAACGACCCCCCCCGACCTCGATACGATGGCTCGGGGTCGTCCCCCCGGGAGTGGTGGGGGCTGCGTAGGGGCGGGTTTCGGCTCGCCGATCAGGCGCATTCGTTCGGTGCGACAGCTTCAGGCGAGTTGCCCACAGGTCATCGAGTTCATCCACCAAAAACGACGCCACCCGGCGGGCCGGGTGGCGTCGTGGGCTTGGGCGAGGGTCAGGCGAGGGCGGGTTCGGCCTCGACGGCGGGTTCCTCGGCCGCGGGGGCCGGGGCGGGCAGGTGGCGGAGGGCGCGGTAGGCGACCAGGGCCAGGACGGCGGCGATGACGGCGGCTGCGGTGGCGGTGATGGTCATGCCGTGGGTGAAGGCCGCCCGGCCCGCCGCGATGATCGTGGGGTCACCGGTGGCGATGGCGGCGCCGAGGGTGTCGGGGGCGGACTGGGTGGTGTCGGCCATGTCGGAGCGGTAGATGGCCGCGCCGATGGTGCCCAGGATGGCCATGCCGAGGGCGCCGCCGAGCTCGCTGCCGGTCTCCGAGACGGCGGAGGCGGCGCCCGCGTGTTCGGCCGGGGCGGCGGAGAGCATCAGGTCCGAGGTCAGTGAGGTGGTGACCAGGACACCCGCGCCGACGCCACCGGCGCCGAGGAGGACGAGCCAGATCGACGAGTCCGGGGTCAGCTGGGTGAGTTCGGCGAACGACACCGTGAGGATGACCAGGCCCGCGGTGACCAGGACGGCCGGGCGGACCTTGGCGGCCAGGATGCTGGACACCGTCATCGCGATGGCGATCAGCGGCATGGCGGCCAGCGACCACAGGGCGGCGGTGAAGGGGCGGAGGCCGAGGACGAGCTGCATGTACTGGGTGGTGAAGAAGGTCGAGCCGACGAAGCAGAACATCGCGACCACGTTGACCGTCACCGCGCCGCCGAAGGCCCGGACGCGGAACAGGGCGACGTCGAACAGCGGCGAGGCGCCGGTGCGCTGGCGGTGCACGAAGACGGCGGCGAGCACCAGGCCGATGACGACGGCGGCGACGGGCAGCGGCTGGAAGCCGTCGACCGCGATCTGCTTGATGCCGTAGATCACCGCGAGCACCGCGACCAGGGAGAGCAGCGCGCCGGAGAAGTCGAAGCGGCCGGGCTTGGCGGCGCGGTACTCGGGCAGCAGGATCGGGCCGAGGATGAGCAGCAGGGCCATGGCGGGCACGTTGATCAGGAACGCCGAGCCCCACCAGAAGTGGTCGAGCAGGAAGCCACCGACGATCGGGCCGATGGTGGCGCCCAGGGTGAGGCCGCCGGTCCACACCGCGATGGCGGTCTTGCGCTGGCCGTCGTTCTGGAACATGGTGCGGATCAGCGACAGCGTGGACGGCATCAGGGTGGAGCCCGCGATGCCGAGCAGGCCGCGGGTGATGATCAGCAGCTCCGGGGTGCCGGAGTAGGCGGCAACGACCGAGGCGACGCCGAACGCGGCGGCGCCGATGAGCAGTAGCTTGCGGCGGCCGATGCGGTCGCCGAGGGCGCCCATGGTGATCAGCAGCCCGGCCAGGGCGAAGCTGTAGCTGTCCATGATCCAGAGCTGCTGTACGCCGGTGGGCGCCAGGTCGGCGCTGATGAACGGCAGGGCGAAGAACAGCACGCTGACGTCCATGGAGATGAGCAGGCAGGGCAGCACGAGGACGGCCAGGCCGATCCATTCCCTGCGTCCGGCTTGTGCGGTGGCCATGACCTCGTCCTCTCGTTACTGCGTATCTCATACGCGCTACTGCTTATGCTATACGCAGAAGTATGCTGGTCGTCAACCCCAGTTCCGCCGAAAGCGAGGCACCCGACCACCATGGACACCGACAGCGGCCTGCCAGCGAGCCTGGAATCGGCCTGGGGCCTGCGGGAACGCCCCTCCCGAGGCCCCAAGCGGGCGCTCAGCCTTGAGCGGATCGTGAAAGCAGGGGTGGCGGTCGCCGACCAGGACGGCCTGGACGCGGTCTCGATGAGCCGGGTGGCCACCGAGCTGGGCACCAGCGCGATGTCGCTGTACCGGTACGTCAAGGCGAAGGACGAGCTGCTGACCCTGATGACCGACGCGGTCTACGCCGACCTGGACACCGCGTCCGTCACCGGCGAGGACTGGCGCGCGGACCTGTCGGCCCTGGCCTGGCGCAGTCTGGAGGCGCTGCGGGCGCACGCCTGGGTGGTCCGCATCCCGATCGCCGGGCCGCCGCTGACCCCGCACCAGCTGCGGTGGATGGAGGCCGGGCTGCGTGCGCTGCGCGGGACGCCGCTGGACGCCGAGGAGAAGATGTCGACGATGCTGCTGATCAGCGGGCTGGTCCGGAACGAGGGCACGTTGGCGGTGGACCTGGGGCGCCTGGAACCGGATCCCGAGGAGATCATGCCGCAGTACAAGGACATGCTGCTCAAGATCCTGCATCCGGCGGAGTTCCCGGAGCTGATCTCGATCGTGGCGTCCGGGATGATGGACAAGGACGACGGGGAGGATGACACGTTCCAGTGGTCGTTGGAGCGGGTGTTGGACGGGGTTGCCGCGCTTATCTCCTCGAAGGAGTAGGCGTGGTTTCTGTTGTCCGGACAGGGTTTCCGGGTTTGCGGTCTCTCGGTGTACGCGGGGAACCGTGTCTGTCCACAACCGGGTCGACTTGTCCACAGTTCTCGACCGGGGGATATTGACAGCGGCCAAGATCGCTTAGTTTGTCTTCCAGTGGGCCCGCCCCCTGGTTGGGCGGGGCCTGCTTTCGGTGGGTTTGCTGTGGCGGGGCTGGTATCTGCTGCCGTTGGTTAGAGGCGTGTCGCGGTGCGGACGAGGTCGGCGACGGCTTTGGATCTGCTGTGTGGGGGCCAGGCGATGACGGTCGTGACAGGCGGTGCGTCCGGCACGGGCACTGTCGCGTGGTCGTCGCGCAGGTGGGCGCGGAGGGACTCGGGCACGACCGCGCAGGCACGTCCGAGCGCGATCAGCTGGAACAGCTGGGTGTGGTCGCGCACCTGTGGGCCGGGTCCGTCCGGATAGCTGCCGTCCCGTCGCGGCCAGCGGGGTAGGGGCAGGTCCGTGCGAGTGGTGACCTCGGCCATCGACATGTGGGATCGGTCTGCCGAGAGGTGCCCGGCGGGCAGGACCACGACCTGCTGTTCCGTGTACAGGTCCTCGGTGTCGAGTCCGGCCGTCGTGTCG
Organism: Actinokineospora enzanensis DSM 44649; assembly: GCF_000374445.1. Taxonomy (GTDB): domain Bacteria; phylum Actinomycetota; class Actinomycetes; order Mycobacteriales; family Pseudonocardiaceae; genus Actinokineospora; species Actinokineospora enzanensis. Next base: position 232,953 of record NZ_KB894409.1, read on the forward strand.
AAGGGCCGTTGGAGCAGGGCGACGTCGGCGCGTCCGTCGCGCAGCAGCCTTTCCTGCTCGCCGGGTCCGCACAGCAGGACCTCGACGGCGACCGCGCCGGGCTCGGCGGCGTAGGCGGCCAGCAGCTTCGACAACAGTTCGCCTGCCGCTCCGGCTTTCGTGGCCAGCACGACACCGGGCTGTTCGGCGGCCGCGCGGCGGGTGCGGCGCTCGGCGGCCTCGACCGCGTCGAGCGCGACCCGGGCCTCCCGCAGAAGCACCATTCCGGCCTCGGTCAACGCGACCGCGCGAGCAGTGCGGTGCAACAGGACCACGCCGAGCCGCCGCTCAAGCTGCTGGATCGCCCGCGACAGCGGTGGTTGCGCCATGGCGAGCCGCTGCGCCGCCCGCCCGAAGTGCAGCTCCTCCGCGATGGCTACGAAGTACCGAAGCTCCCGCGTCTCCACCGCGTCATCGTATCCGGCGCTGACCAGTACCGATACCCGTGCGGTATCGCCGCCCACCCAGTCGGTCTTGGACGTGTCACCCGGGTCCGCACCACGCTTGACGGCATGGGTGGACCAACGATCGCGCTGGTGACCGGTGCGAACAAAGGAATCGGATACGAGATCGCGGCGGGCCTGGGCGCGCTCGGCTGGCGGATCGGCGTGGGCGCGCGGGATCGACAGCGCCGCGACACCGCGGTCGCGAAGCTGCGCGCGGCCGGGACCGACGCGTTCGGCGTCCCGCTCGACGTGGCGGACGACGCGAGTGTGGCCGCCGCGGCCGAGCTGGTCGCCGAGCACGCGGGCGGGCTGGATGTCCTGGTCAACAACGCCGCGATCACCGGCGGTATGCCGCAGACGCCCAGCAGGGTCGATCCCGCGACCGTGCGAGTCGTGGTGGAGACCAACGTGATCGGGGTCATCCGGGTCACCAACGCGATGCTGCCCATGCTGCGCGGTTCGGCATCGCCGCGGGTCGTGAACATGTCCAGCAGCGTCGGCTCGCTCGCCCTGCAGACCACACCCGACATCGACATGGGCCCGGTTCCCGCCGCGTACCTGGCGTCCAAGACGTTCCTCAACGCCGTCACCGTCCAGTACGCCAAGGAGCTGGGCGACGCTGGCATCCTGGTCAACTCCGGCTGCCCCGGCTTCACCGCCACCGACCTCAACGGCTTCCAGGGCGTCCGCACTCCGCAGCAGGGCGCGGCGATCGCGATCCACCTCGCCACCCTGCCCGACGACGGACCGACCGGCGGGTTCTTCGACGACGCCGGAACCGTGCCCTGGTGACCGGCGGCGGTGTCGCGGTCGTGCTCGTCGCGCGGGCGGTGGAGTTGTCCACAACCCCGCCGATTCATCCACAGCTCACGGTCGGGGGATATTGACAACGAGCCGGGCCACCTAGGGTTCCACGTATAGGGCGGGTAAGCCCCCCGGGAGGGAGCAGGGGGTCGGCAAAGTCGTTTTGTTAGTGGGTGGGGATTCCGAGCAGTGTGAGTGGTCGGTGTGGGTTGCGGCTCATGTGGCGTAGGCCTTGGGCGATGTTGTTCCATCCGTGGTGGCGCAGGGTGTTGATGGCGAGGTTGCGGAGGCTGGCCATGACGCGGGGTGCGTTGCCGGTGCGGACGTGGGATGCGTCTTCGGTGTAGGTGACGTCGCGGACCCAGTGGAGTCGGTTTTCGATGTGCCAGTGGTTGCGGATGTAGGTGGCGACCCTGGTGGGGTGTGCGTGTT
>NZ_KB894410.1 GCF_000374445.1 Actinokineospora enzanensis DSM 44649
ATCCGGGACGGCGACGTCGTCATCCCGGATGGAGTCTCGCATGGCGCGGGCCAGGTGTTGCCGGACTCGGGGGAACCCGGCACCAAGCACCTCGGACTAGGCGCTGTCCGGCAAGTCCGGCACGCGCTATCCGCGCCCGCGCGGCCTCCGGCCGCACGGGCGGAAAGCCCAAGTACAACCCGGTACGTGCGGCTTCCCGCCCGCACGCCCAGAGACCACGCGGATCACGAATCCCGCGCACCAGACTTACCGGACAGCGCCTAGACGCGGCCTTCCAGCCGCCGCCTGCGGGCGACCTCCGCCAACACGACCCCGGCCGCGACCGAGGCGTTCAACGACTCCACGCCAGCGGCCATCGGGATCGACACCGTGGCATCACAGCTCTCCCGGACCAGCCGGGTGAGCCCCCGCCCCTCGGACCCGACCACCACGACCAACGGCCCGGTGGCCAGGTGCAGGTCGTCCAGCTCCATGGTGCCGTCGGCATCCAACCCGACGATCATCAGCCCCTGCTCGGCATAGGCCCGCAGCTGACGCGTCAGGTTGGTGGCGATGGCGACCGGCAACTTGGCGGCGGTGCCCGCGCTGGTCCGCCAAGCCACCGCGGTCATCCCGGCACTCCGCCGCTGCGGCAACAGAACCCCGTTGGCCCCGAACGCCGCCGCGGACCGAATGACAGCACCGAGATTGCGCGGATCCGTCACACCATCGAGCGCCACCAACAAGGGTGCCTCGCCGGTGCCCGCGGCCGTTTCCAACAGCTCGTCCGGGTGCGCGTACTCGAACGGCGGCACCTGGAGCCCCAAGCCCTGGTGCATGGCCCCCGCGGTCAACCGGTCGAGCTCCGGCCGGGAGACCTCCAGCACCGAGATGCCCCGGTCGGCCGCCATCCGCACCGCGTCGGCGACCCGGTCGTCCGCTTCGATGCCCAGGGCGACGTACAGCGCCGTCGCCGGGATGCCCGCGCGCAGGCACTCCACGACCGGGTTGCGGCCCGCGACGAGCTCGTTGCCCGCCTTGTCCGAGGTCTTGGCCGCGGCGCGCCTGGCGATCGCGTTGGCCTGGCGGTGCGCCTTGTGGCCGGGGCGGTCCTCGGCCTTGGGGGTGGGGCCCTTGCCCTGCAACGCCTTGCGCCGCTGGCCGCCGGAGCCGACCACGGCGCCCTTCTTGGTGCCCGGTTTGCGCATCGCGCCCTGGCGCCGGGAGTTCCCTGCCACGTCAGCTGTCCTTCAATGTCCATAGTGGACCGTCGGGGGTGTCCTCGACGGCGATGCCCGCGCTCAGCAGGCGGTCGCGCAGTGCGTCCGCCATGGCGAAGTCGCGGGCGGCGCGGGCGCGCTGGCGTTCCTCCAGCATGGTGCCCACGAGGGCGTCCAGCGCCTGGTGCAGACCCGCTTCCGCGCCGGAGCCCGCGGCCCAGTCCGGGGACAGCGGGTCGAGACCGAACACGCCGGTCATCGCGCGCACGGTGGCGGCCGCCTCCCGGGCGCCCGTCTCGTCGCCCGCGTCCAGGGCGCCGTTGCCGATCCGCACCGAGTTGTGCACCACGGCCATCGCGCCCGGGGTGGACAGGTCGTCGTCCAAGGCCGCGACGAACTCCGGCGCTGGCGCGCTGGCCGCCACCGTGCCGGTGCGCTGCACGACCTTCTGTAGGAAGTTCTCGATGCGCTGGTAGGCACGCACCGACTCCTGCAGCGCGGCCTCCGAGTACTCGATCACCGATCGGTAGTGCGGCACGGCCAGGTAGTAGCGCAGCTCCTGGGCACGCACCCGGTTCAGCATCTCCGGGATCGACACCGTGTTGCCCAACGACTTCGACATCTTCTCGCCGCTGAGCGTCACCCACGCGTTGTGCATCCAGTACCGGGCGAACCCGTCCCCGGCCGCGCGCGACTGGGCCTGCTCGTTCTCGTGGTGCGGGAACAGCAGGTCGATGCCGCCACCGTGGATGTCGAACTCCGGCCCCAGGTAGGTGTAGGCCATCGCCGAGCACTCCAGGTGCCAGCCCGGCCTGCCCGGACCCCACGGCGTCGGCCAGGACGGTTCACCCTCGCGGGCGGACTTCCACAGCGTGAAGTCGCGCGGGTCGCGCTTGCCCCGGCCCGCCGACTCGCCCTGCTGCACCTCGTCCGGCTTGGCGCCGGACAGCTCGCCGTAGGCCGGGAACGACGACACCGAGAAATACACGTCACCGCCCTCGGCGTAGGCGTGCCCGGCGTCGATGAGCCGCTGCATCATCTCCACCATCTGGGTGACGTGCCCGGTGGCCCGTGGCCCCGCGGACGGCGGTAGGCAGCCCAGCGCGGCATAGGCCTCGTCGAAGGCCCGCTCGTGCGTGGCCGCCCACTCCCACCACGGCCTGCCCGCCTCGGCGGCCTTGGCCAGGATCTTGTCGTCGATGTCCGTGACATTGCGGATCAGCCGCACGTCCGCGCCGCCGTGCGCCAGCCAGCGGCGCAGCACGTCGAAGTTCAGCCCGCTGCGCACGTGCCCGATGTGCGGGACGCCCTGCACCGTCGCGCCGCAGAGGTAGATCGAGACCTGGCCGGGGACGCGCGGGGCGAACTCGCGCAAGGTGCGGCTCGCGCTGTCGTGGATGTGCAGGGACACGGCTATCTCCTGGTGGGAGCAAGCGTTTACGGGAGAATGGTACGGGCCACGATGTCCGTCACCGGTGCCCGGTTGGCTGCCGGTCGGCAACCCGGGGTGCCCGACCTGGCGGTTACTCCGCGATCCCGTGGGTGCGCAACGCGTCGAGCAGCGCGTCGGGACGGTTCGCGGTCGCCTGCGGCTCCACCCGCTCGAATCGACAGCCGACCTGCGCGGCTGCGCCGTCGATGGCCGCGCTGTCGCCGATCATCAGCGTCTCGCCGGGGGCGCGGTCGATACGCGCGCAGGCCAGGGCGAACAGCTCGGGCGCGGGCTTCATCAGGCCCTCGGCGTAGGAGAGCACGTACGCGTCCACCAGGTCGGCCAGGCCGCGGTGGGCGAAGGTGTCGCGGATGTCCCACGGGATGTTGCTGACCACGGCCACCGGGACGCCCCGGGCGCGCAGCAGCCGCAGCGCGGCCTCGGCGTCCGGGTAGGGGCGCCAGGCGGCTGGCGTGAGCATGACGTCGTAGAGCCGGGCGGCCATGCCCTCGGCCAGCCGGTGCGCCGGGTCGGCCAGCAGGTGCAGGTAGGCGTCGCGGTGCGCGGCCAGGTCCAGGTCGCGGCGGTGCCAGTGCTCGTGCAGGCCGGTGGGCAGGCCCGTGGGCACCTTCTCGCCGACGGTGTTCAGGCTGGTGATCAGCTCGATGTAACGGTCGGTGCCGACCGGGGTGCCGTCCATGTGGTGCAGGCCGTCGACGGACTCGACACCCGGTTCCAGACGGAACAGGGTGCCGGAGAAGTCCAGCAGGACGCCGCGGATGGCCACGGCGTCCATGCTAGAGATACGTCACATGCGCTCGCTGTCAGGTGGCGCGGCCGGTGATGCGCTCCGGGGTGATCCGCACCACCACGCGCACCGCGTCCGGGGCGTCGTTGGTGTACGGGCCGCCGGTGTATTTCTGCGAGAGCTCGTCGATCAGCTCGCGGCCGCCCTCCTCGCTGAGCCGGGCGTCGCCGCGGACCTCGACGTAGCGGTACGGGTTGGTGCGGTCGTAGATGGTGACGCTGACCCGCGGGTCCCGGCTGAGGTTCTTCTCCTTCTGCCTGCCCCGGGTAGTGGACAGCAGCAGGTCGCCGCCGTCGACCTTGACCCACAGCACCGAGGTCTGCGGGCTGCCGTCGGGGTTGAGGGTGGCCAGGGTGGCGTAGTTGTCGCCGTCGATGAGCGCGCGTGCCGCGTCGGAAAGTGTGGATGCCATGGTCCGAACTTACGACCACGCGCACCCGGTCGCCGGTGATCCCGACCGGCGGAAACGCCGGGTCAGCAGCTCAGCCGGACAACAGCAGCACGGTCGCCACGGCGGCGATGCCCTCGCCGCGGCCGGTGAGGCCGAGGCCGTCGGTGGTGGTGCCGGACACCGACACCGGCCCGCCGACCGCCGCGGACAGCGCCTCCTGCGCCTCCGCCCGCCGCTTGCCGATCTTGGGCCGGTTGCCGATCACCTGCACCGCGGCGTTGCCCACCCGCAGCCCGAGCGCCTCGACCCGGACCCGCACCTCGCCCAGCAGGGTGACACCGGAGGCGCCCGCCCAGCGCGGGTCGCCGGTGCCGAACACCGCGCCGAGGTCGCCGAGCCCGGCCGCGGACAGCAGCGCGTCGCACAATGCGTGCGCGGCCACGTCCCCGTCCGAGTCACCTGTGCAGCCTGCCTCGCCCGGCCAGTGCAGCCCGGCGATCCAACACGGTCGGGTTAGGTCGATCGGGTGAACATCCGTGCCGATCCCGACCCTCACGCAAGCTCCTCGGCGGCCAGCACGGATTCGGCAATGGCCAGGTCAAAGGGGGTTGTGACTTTCATCGCATAGGGATGGCCGGGCACCGTGGCCACCGGCACGCCGATCTTCTCCACCAGCCCGGCGTCATCCGTGGCGGAATCGCCCGCCTCGGCATACGCCCTGGTCAGCGTGGCCACGTCGAAGCCCTGGGGGGTCTGCACGACGCGCAGCGCGGCCCGGTCGGGGGTGGTCAGCACGGTGCCGGCGAAGTCGACCTGCTTGACCGTGTCGGCCATCGGCAGGACCGGGATCACCGCGGGCGCGCCCGCCTCGACGGCGTCCACGACGGCGTTGATGACCGCCGCCGGGGTGAACGCGCGGGCGGCGTCGTGCACCAGCACGACCCGGGCGTCCGGCGCCACGACCAGCGCGTGCGCCAGCGCGCGGCGGACGGAGTCGGTGCGGTCGGCCCCACCTGGCACGACCTCGGCGGCCAGGCCCGCCTCGGCGAGTAGGGCCGCGGTCGCCGCCACCTCGGCGGGTGGGGCGGCAACCACGACATGCCGCACGCGGCCCGCGTCGAGCAGGCCGCGCACGGCATGGGTGAGCAGAGCGGTCCCACGCACCGGGACCAACGCTTTGGGCACACCGAACCCGAGCCGGGTACCGCGGCCCGCCGCGGGCACGAGCGCCACGGCGGTCGCCGGGTGCCCGACGGGCGAGCCGGTCGGCTGGGTCGGGGGTGTCCCAGGGGGTGTCATGCAGGTCTCAATCGGGCCGGATCCGCCGGGCGGCCCGGTCGGGACGTGCGGGTCAGACGGTTGCGGTGGCCAGGACCTCGTCGAGCAGGACCTCGGCCTTGTCCTCGTCGGTGCCCTCGGCCAGCGCGAGCTCGCTGACCAGTATCTGCCGCGCCTTGGCCAGCATCCGCTTCTCGCCAGCGGACAGGCCGCGATCCTTCTCCCGCCGCCAGAGGTCTCGCACCACCTCGGCCACCTTGTTCACATCGCCGGAGGCGAGCTTCTCCAGGTTGGCCTTGTACCGACGCGACCAGTTCGTCGGCTCCTCGGTGTGCGGCGCGCGCAGCACGTCGAAGACGCGGTTGAGGCCCTCCTGGCCCACGACGTCCCGCACACCGACGATCTCGGCGTTGTCTGCGGGGACGCGAACCGTGAGGTCACCCTGTGCGACCTTGAGGACGAGGTACTTCTTCTCCTCGCCCTTGATCACGCGGGTCTCGATCGCTTCGATGAGTGCGGCACCGTGGTGCGGGTAGACGACGGTCTCTCCGACCTTGAAAACCATGTGTCCTCTGCCCCTTTCGCTGTCCCCATCTTAACACGGGTCGCACGGTCCAGGAGATGGACCCGCGACCGTCTGCGCAGGTCAAGGGCCACATCAGGGAACACCGGGGGGTTGACAAGAGCTGTTTGTGCGTACTCAGCGGGCTGTCACCTCCCGGTTCGCCGGAAGTCGATCTACTCCACTGTGGACGTGATTGTGCCGACACCCCTCGGGTGATTGTGCGACCACGCGCGGGCTCGATCTCTTGCCCCGGCTAGGCTTCCTGCCGGTAGGTGGAATGTCCGCTAGCGACGCAGGAGCCCCCGTGAGCCGTGCACAGCAGAACACGACCGGTCGGCTGCGCCTTGCCCCGGCGATGCTGGGCCTCGGTCTCGCAGCCCTCCTCGGTGCCGCCGGGTGCGGCTCCGGGCAGATCACCCAGACCGATTCCCAGTTGCCCGCCGTGAACGGCGCGAAGGCCGAGGCGGGCAAGGTCGCGGTGCGCGACGCCATGCTCGCGTTCCCGACCGACGGCCACTACGCCAAGGGCGCGGACGCGCCGCTGGTGCTCACCCTGGTCAACATCGGCGGGACCGCCGACCGGCTGGTCGAGGTCACCAGCCCGGTGGCGGGCGCGGTCGAGGTCGTCGGCGACACCAACCTGCCGGGCGGCTTCGCCATCCAGGTCGGCGAGCCGGGCAAGCAGGCCGAGGGCACCTCGGTCGCGGCCACCACGCCCACCCCGACCACGACCACCGCCACACCGACGACCACCACCGGGTCCGCGACGACCACGACCGGTAAGCCGTCCGGCGCGACCACCACCACCGGTAGCTCCTCGGTGCCGCCGACCAGCAGCACCCCGGCGGAGACCACCACCAGGAAGCTCGACCTGGGCAAGGCCGAGATCGTCCTGAAGGACCTGGGCGTGGTGCTGTACCCGGGCCGTAACGTGCCGGTCACCTTCATCTTCGAGAAGGCCGGGCAGATCACCGTGAACCTGCCGATCGCCGCCCCGAACGGGCCGCGCGCCGAGGCCGCCGAGCACTGAGCCTGAGCGCCGGGCCGTTCGTGGGTGATCTCCGCGCTGTCGGGGAGCACCCGTAGCGTGGCCGCGTGGTGACGAAGACGACCAAGCCGAGCCCGGCCAAGTCCGGCTACCGCTGTGCCGAGTGCGGGCACACGGTGGCCAAGTGGTTCGGCCGCTGCCCGGAGTGCCAGGCCTGGGGGAGCCTGGAGGAGGTCGGCGTGCCCCGGGTGCGGATCGCGGCGGGCGCGCCCAGCTCACCCGCGCGGCCGATTGCCGAGGTCGACGTGGAGTCGGCGAAGGCGCGTACGACCGGTGTGTCCGAGCTGGACCGGGTGCTCGGTGGCGGATTGGTACCCGGCGCGGTGGTGCTGCTCGCGGGCGAGCCCGGAGTCGGCAAGTCGACATTGTTGCTGGAGGTCGCCTACCAGTGGGCGGCCCTGGAGGGCGACAACGGGCCGACCCTCTACGTCACCGGCGAGGAGTCCGCCGGGCAGGTGCGGCTGCGTGCCGAGCGCACCGGCAACGTGCACAAGTCGATGTTCCTGGCCGCCGAGAGCGACGTGGCCGCGATCCTCGGGCACGTGGACGCGGTGAACCCGGGTCTGCTGGTGGTCGACTCCGTGCAGACCATGTCCTCGCCCGCGGTCGACAGCGCGCCCGGCGGCGTCACCCAGGTGCGCGCGGTCACCGCCGCGCTGGTGGCGCTGGCCAAGGAGCGCGGCCTGCCGGTGCTGCTGGTGGGACATGTCACCAAGGAGGGCTCGATCGCGGGCCCGCGCGTGCTGGAGCACCTCGTCGACGTCGTGCTGCACTTCGAGGGCGACCGGCACTCGGCGCTGCGGCTGCTGCGCGGGGTGAAGAACCGGTTCGGCCCGGCCGACGAGATCGGCTGCTTCGAGCTGGTCGACCGGGGCATCGTGGGCGTGCCGGACCCGTCCGGGCTGTTCCTGAACCGCCGCGACACCGGCGTGGCGGGCACCGCGGTCACCGTGGCGGTGGAGGGCAAGCGGCCGTTGCTCGGCGAGGTGCAGGCCCTGGTGGCCCGCTCGCACCTGGGCACGCCCCGGCGCGCGGTCTCCGGTCTGGACTCGGCCAGGGTGGCGATGGTCCTGGCCGTGCTGGAACGCCGCGGCGGCGTGCGACTGGGCGACGCGGACGTGTTCACCGCCACCGTGGGCGGCATGAAGATCCCCGAGCCCGCCGCCGACCTGGCGGTCGCCCTGTCGGTGGCCACGGCCGCGCGGGACGTGGCGCTGCCGCCGGACCTGGTCGTCCTCGGCGAGGTCGGCCTGGCGGGCGAGGTGCGCCGGGTCTCCGGGGTACGCGCTCGCCTCACCGAGGCGGTCCGGCTGGGCTTCACCAAGGCCCTGGTCCCACCGGACCCGGGCGACCTGCCCGACGGCATCGAGGTCCGTTCGGTCAGCGACCTCGCCTCCGCCATGCACAATCTTCAGGTCCTGCGCGCCTAACTCTCGTCGGCTCGGTCGCGTAGGTATCGGGTGTGGTCTGACTGTTTGCGGAGGTCGTCGGCGAAGAAGCGGCCGGAGACCGTTTCCGCGTCCTTCGTCAGGAGTTCCAGCTGGGTCAGCAGCTCCTCGGCCGCCGTGGGGGTGCCCGAGTTGACCTTCTTGGCCACCGACAGCCACCACGGCAGGTTCAGGTAGGTCTCCACCGCCAGCGGCACGTCCACCCGTACCAGGCGGGTCGTGCCGTGCAGCGCCTCCGGGTCGGCGGCCAGCTCGTCCGGGCGGGTCAGCAGGGAGTCGAGCACCTCGACGATCCGCTCCAGCCGGGGCAGCGCGCCCTCGGGCATGCGGCTGGCCGCCGTGCGGACCTTGTCCAGCAGGGCCGTCATGTCCGCGCGCAGTCGCGACGCGGCGTCGGCCGGGTCGACCGTCAGGTGCACCTTCTCCGGCGGGGCGGCGAGCGCGCCCACCAGGTAGAGCCCGACCACCACGACCGGCCACAGCCCGCCGCCGATGCCCAGGGCGTGCAGGCCGATCCCGAGTAGGCCGCCGACACAGCCGACCAGGTTCTTGGTCGACCCCAGGTACCCGACGACCCGCCTACTGGTAGCCACGGATCTCCCGAAACACCTGCTGCAGCCCGTTGCCCCTGGCGTCGAACACCTTGCCGCCGGTGAGCTTGGCCAGGCCGTCCATTTCGGACTGGCTGCCCTCGCCGAAGAGCACCGTGAACACCGGCACGCCGCGCAGCTCCGGCGATCGGGCCGCCTGCGCGCGCTCGAAGTCGGCGTACTCCGAGCCGCTGGTGTTCTCGCCGTCGGTCATCAGCACGATGGAGGTGAACCGGTCGGCGGGCGGGCCCTGGCCGAGCAGCCGGTATGCCTGGTCGAGACTGTCGTAGATGGCGGTGCCGCCGCTCGCGGACAGGCCCTGCGCGGTCTGCTTGATCTTGTCCAGTTCCGCCTGCGGGTCGGTTTCCGGGACGGTGAACGAGATCGGCGCCTGCGGTGTGGTGTTGAACGGGATGAACGTGACCTCCTCCCGGCCGTGGAAGCGTCGGTACTTGCCGACCAGGTCGTTGGTCACGCCGGTCAGCCCGACCAGGGACGTGCGCAGCGCGTCGATCCGTTCGCCCGCCATGGAACCCGAGGTGTCCAGCACGTAGATCGTGCGCGAGGGGTGGCGGATCTGGTCGAAGTAGGCCGACAGCAGCGCGTCGAACGCGTCCTGGGTCGCCGGGAACGGCAGTTCCACCAGGTCCTTCGGGCCGAAGCCCGCGGACAGGTCCACGCCGGGGATCGCGGGCCGCCGATGCGTGCTGGTCATGATCTCGCGCTGCGTGTCGGGGGTGCGCAGGAAGTCGGTGAGCCGCTGGTAGTCGCCACGGGCCTGTTCGTTCGCGCCCGACAGCAATGTCAGCGGGTAGTCCGCGGTGACCACGCCGTCGCTCGGGTAGATCAGCGCAAGCGGCTCGGGCAGGGTGCCCGCGGCGTTGAGGGACAACAGGACCGACTCGTAGTTCACCAGACCGTCGATCTTCTGCCCGGGGTCCGCGCCGGTGGCCCGGCGCTGGTAGGCGTCGGAGAGCCAGCCGGAGGAGCCCGCGCTCAGCACCTGCGCGGCGAAGAACTTCTTCAGCTCCGGGGTCACCGCGCCGACCTGGCCCGCGGTGACCGCGGCACCGGTGCCCGCCAGCGCGGAGGCAACACCGACCAGCGCGGAGAACCCGGAGTTCGACGCGGACGGGTCGGTCATGCCGTAGCTGAACTTCTTCTCCTCGGCGGCCTTGGCGATGTCCGTCCAGGTCACCGGTTTCCCGGTCCAGCCGAGCGCGTCCGCCTTGGACTTCGCCAGACCCAGCACGACCGGCGAGCTCATGATCTTCGTCTGGTTGCCCAACCTGCGCGCGGCCTCCGGCAGGGCCTGCGGGTAGCGGTTGGCGGAGAACCACACCGCGTCATACGCGCCGTCCGCGCCGCCCGCCGCCAGGGTCTCGGCGGCCTCGATCGTGCCGGAGAAGGTGAACTCCACCCGCACGCCGGTCGCCTGCGCGGCGCGGTCCAGCACCGGTTTGAGATCCGCCAGCTCGCTGCCCGCGAGCACCCGCAGCTTGCCCGGTTCCGCCGGACTCGGCTCCGGCTTCGAACCGGAGTCGTCGGAACACCCGGCGAGTAGACCGGTGGCCGCCAGCAAGGACAGGGCGAGGGCGGGAAACCGCCTGTGCCGTAACATGTTCACTTCGTTTCCTCGCTGAGCTGTCCGGCCCGGGACCGGCGTAGGTGGTCCTCCGCGCGGCGCAGTTCCCCGGTCAACGCGGCCACGGTGGTGGCCATGCTCTCGGTGGCGCCCGCCCGGAACGAGTCGACGGCGTCGATCGCCCGGTAGATCTGGTCGAACGACTCGCGGATCGCCGCCAGGCCCACGGCGGGGTCGCTGCTCGCCTGCCGGATCCGCTCGGTTTGCAGTGCCAGCAGGTCGTTGTTGCTGCGCATCAGGCCCTCGGTGGTGGACCGCAACGCGTCGACCTCGTCGAGCACGTCCTGTTGTCCGGCCAACGCGCCGCTCACCGCGAGCGCGACCCGCAACGCGGACACCGTGGTCGAGCAGGCCCGTTCGACGCCCCGGATGAGTTCGTCGTTGTTGCGGCGCACCAGATCCAGCGCGAGGTAGCCCTGCGCACAGACGGCCAGCTGGGTCAGCACATCCTGGTGCCGCTGCCGGACCGGGTGCAGCACGTCCGCGCGCAACGCGTTCGCCGCCGCGGGGTCGGCGTAGTCCAGGATCCCCGCCTGCCGCTCGACCGCGCCGTCCAGCGCCTCGGCGAACGCGGCGGTCTCGGCCAGCCGGGACATGTTGTCCCACAGCCGGGCACGCTCGCCCTTGATCGCCGCGTTGTCCCGGCGCAGCTGGTCCTGCCGCGTGCGCAGATCGACCACCAGCTGGTTCACCGGTGTGTTCGCGGCCAGGTAACGGTCCAGCAGGCGCTTGGCCTGGTTGCCCATCGGGATCAGGCCGAGCAGCTTGCGCGGGGTGGTCGGCAGCCCGCCCGGGTCCAGCTCGGTGACCGTGCGGCGCAGCTCGGCCAGGCTCGTGGTGACCCGCTGCTCGGCGCCCGCGCGCCTGCCCTGCGCGCCCGCCAGCGCGTCCACCGACCGGTCCAGCAGGCTCGCCGCGATCGCGGACGCCACCCGCATGTCGGCCTCGCCGACCGCGAGCAGCTCGTCCACCTTGGCGGTGAAATCGGGGGAGCGCGGGTCCAACGCGCCCAGCTGCGCGGCGAACTCGCCTGCCCGCTCGGCGGCGGCGAGCCTGGTCGGCTCGTCCAACGGGACCAGGCCCGCGACCCGCTCGACCGGCACCGGGTCCACGGGATCGGGCGGCGTCAGTGACAGCTCGGTCATTTGTACTGCTTCCCGACGGCGTCGAGCAGCCGTTCCAGCGTCTCGTAGCTGGGCGGCTCGACCACGTCGACCAGGTCGCGCGGCGCGGTCAGCTTCCGGTCGGCCACCACCTGGGCGAACACCTTCGGGTCGCTGGTGCGGAAGCCGGACTCGGCGGCCAGCCGGACCAGCTCCTGGTCGGTGGTGAGCAGCTGGCCGACCTGGTCGCCGCGGCCCTGCAACGGCACCAGGGTGTGCTTGGACAGCACCGTGGGCGCCGGGTAGAGCAACCGCATCTCCGGCCGGATCGACCCGTCGGCGCGGCCCTGCCGGTCCAGGTACTGCGACTCGTAGATCATCACCAGCGGGGTCTTGCCCATGCCCGCGGCCAGATAGTCCTCGAACGGGCCCTCGGAGCTGTTCTGCGTGTAGCCCTGGTCCAGGAACAGCCGGGTCAGCTCGGGCAGCACCTTCGCCTCCGCCTCCGGGCTGCTCACCACCGCGTTGCCGTTGGCCACGAAGGAGACCGCGGACAGGTACATGGCGGCCGAGTTGGAGTCGCGCGGGTCGGTGGTGGTGATCAGCACGTTCTTGCGCGCCGGGTAAGCGGTGTTGCCGGGCAGCTGGTCCCAGCGGGTGCCCTTGGCGGCCAGGTCGAGGTAGGCGGCCACGTCCAGCACCTGGTAGTCGCCGGTCGGGCCGGGCCGCACCACGCCATGTGCGGTCAGCAGGTCGGCGATCGGCGCGAAGGTGGCCACGGCCATCGGCGAGAAGAACGGCGTGTAGACCTTGGTGACCTTCCGGTCCTGCTGGATCTTCTGCGCCGCCGGCGCGGAGGACGGGAACGCGAAGTCGTACGGGGCCAGGTCGACCGTGGTGGCGATCTGGCGGGAACCGGCCGAGTCGAACTCGACCTTCAGGCCGTGCTTCGCGAACGCGGCGACCACCCGCTGGTCGGCGAAGTAGGCCGCCTTCTCCGAGCCGCCCACACCACGCACCGTGGTGAGCCCGGCCTCGGGCGGGTCGTCGTCACCCGAACCCATGATGATCGCGACGACCACCGCGGCGAGCAACACCACCGCCAGACCAATGCTGACCTGTCGTTTCATTCGCCCCCTCCTCGCCGTCGAGCATGTCGCGCGGACACTGCCTAGGACGTGGGTTCACCCGATCTGGTGATGAAGCGCAAATGAACGCTGGGTGACTTGTGTGCTCCTCGGGTCGGCTGTGGACAGACGCGGAACGGCGGACCCGCCCGGTGGGCAGGTCCGCCGTTCGCGGTCGGGTGCTGGTCAGCCCGCCAGCAGCTGGGCGCAGCGGATCAGGCCGAGGTGCGAGTACGCCTGCGGGTGGTTGCCCAGCGAGCGCTCGGCCACCGGGTCGTACTCCTCCGGCAGCAGCCCGGTCGGCCCGGCCGCGTCCACGATCTGCGCGAACAGGTCCTCCGCCTCCGGGCGTCGCCCGGTCAGCAGGTAGGCCTCGATCATCCAGGCCGCGCAGATGTGGAAGCCGCCCTCGTCGCCGGGCAGGCCGTCGTCGCGGTGGTAGCGGTACACCGTCGACCCGCTGCGCAGCTCCGCCTCGGTGGCCGTGACGGTGGCCTGGAACCGCTCGTCGGTCGGGTCGATCAGGCCGACCATGCCGATCATCAGGGTGGCCGCGTCCAGGTCGGTGCCGTCGTAGGCGGTGGTGAACGAGCGGACCTCGTCGTTCCACCCGTTGCTGAGCACGTCCTCGGCGATCCGGTCGCGCAGCCCGGCCCAGTCCGGCTCGGCCTTGCGGCCGTGCGCGTCCGCCAGCCTGATCGCCCGGTCGATGGTCAGCCAGCACATGACCTTCGAGTACACGTGGTGGCGCGGGCGGTGCCGCTCCTCCCAGATGCCGTGGTCCGGCTCGTGCCAGCGCCGGGTGACCGCCTCGGCCATGGCCTGGACCATCGTCCAGTCGCCGTCCGACAGCGTCCCCTTGGCCTCGGCCAGCGCCGCGACCAGGTCCACCACCGGGCCGAACACGTCCAGCTGCACCTGCTGGTTGGCCAGGTTGCCCACCCGCACCGGCCGCGAGCCCGCATAGCCTGGCAGGGTGTCGATCACCGCCTCCGGCCCGAGCGTGGTGCCCGCGATCGTGTACAGCGGGTGCAGCCGCTCCGGGCCGGGGATGGTGGCCAGCACGCCGTGCACCCACTCCAGGAACGCCTCGGCCTCGGCCGTGGAACCCAGCGACACCAACGCCTTCGCGGTCATCGAGGCGTCGCGCAGCCAGCAGTAGCGGTAGTCCCAGTTGCGGATGCCGCCGATCTCCTCCGGCAGCGAGGTGGTGGCCGCGGCCATGATCGCGCCGGTCTCGCTGTGGCAGAGGCCGCGCAGGGTCAGCGCGGACCGGGCCACCAGGTCCTTCTCCACCGGCGGCAGCGACAGCGTGTCCAGCCAGTCGGTCCAGTAACCGGCCGCGCGGGCGCGCCGGGCGTCCAGCGCAACCGGGTGCGGGCTCAGGTCGTCGGTGCCGCACCGCAGTTCGAGCACCACCGGCACGTCCGGCGTCGGTTGCACCACCGCGCGCGCCGAGTCGACCATGCCGTCCGAGGTGATCTCCCAGACCACGCCCGGCGCGCGCAACGCGATCGGGTCGGAGGTGCCGGACACCCGCAGGCCGTCCGCGGTCGCCTCCAGCCGTACCTGCACCTGCCCGAACTCGGGGCGGGGCGCGAACTCCACGACCGCGGCCGAGCTGCCGGAGATCACCCGGGTCACGTCGGTGCGGTGCGGGTCGGCGCCGTGCTCAAGGTAGTCCGTGATCAGCAGGCCGGACCAGCGCGTCTCCACGGTCATCGTGCCCGGCAGGTAGCGCTGGCCCAGCGGCAGCCCGCCGCGCTCCGGGGACACCGAGAAGTGCCCGGCGGTGGCGCCGCCGAGCAGGTCGGCGAACACCGCGGCGGAGTCCGGTTCGGGGTGGCACAGCCAGGTCAGCCGGGCGTCCGGGGTCACCAGCGCCACCGACCGCTCATTGGCCAACATGGACAGACGCTCGATGGGCGGCGCCTGCTCGCCGTAGAGCCAGTTGCGGCGCTCCTCCAGCAGCAGCGCCAGCGTGGTGGCCACCGCGATCGGGTCCGGGATCCGGTAGGCGGCACCGGTTTCGCCGTCGCCCACCTTGACCCCGAGATCCGGGCCGGACAGCCGGGCGAACGCCTTCTCGTCGGTCACGTCGTCCCCGACGAAGATCGCCGCGGTGGCGCCGACCTGGTGCCGCAGGATGTCCAGCGCGTGGCCCTTGTCGGTCTGCACCACGGCCAGCTCCACCACCGCTTTGCCCTCGGTGACCTCGACACCGGACCAGGTGCACGGGCCGGTGCGGACCTTGTCCAGCACCGACTCGGCGACCGCGGGCTCGGCCCGGCGCACGTGCACGGCGATGCTGGCGGGTTTGACCTCCAGCGCCACGCCTTCCGCGCCCTCGATGAGCTTCTCCAGCTCCGCCTCGATCCGGCGGTGCAGCTCGCGCGCCTCGGCGTCGAGCGCGTGCACGAAGCCCACGTCGAACTCGGAGCCGTGGCTGCCGACCAGGTGCACCTCGCCGGGCAGTCTGGACAGCGTGGCCAGGTCGCGCAGCGCCCGGCCGGAGATCACCGCCGTGGTGGTCTCGTGCAGCCCGGCCAGTGAGCGCAGCGCGTTCACCGACTCCGGGTGCGGGCGGGCGTGCTCGGGGTTCTCCACGATCGGCGCGAGCGTCCCGTCGTAGTCGCAGGCGACCAGCAGGCGCGGCGTGCGGGCGATCTGCACGACGGCGCGGCGCAACTCGGCAGGGAGGGCCTCGGCGGTCAACGCCTTCTCCTTGGTGACTTCAGGCAGGGTACGAAAAGGTTTCAGTTGCTAGTGGGCGTGCTCGGGGTCCAGCGCGTCGAGGAACGAGCGCGCCCAACGGTCGACGTCGTGGGTCAGCACTTGACGACGCAGCGCGCGCATCCTACGGCGCCCCTCCGCGGGATCGAGGGTTAGGGCGGCGTGCATGGCGTTCTTGACACCGTCGAGGTCGTGCGGGTTCACCAGGAAGGCACTGGTCAGTTCGGCGGCCGCGCCCGCGAACTCCGAGAGCACCAGCGCCCCGCCGAGATCGTGCCTGCAGGCCACATATTCCTTGCATACCAGGTTCATGCCGTCGCGGACGGGCGTCACCAACATGACGTCGGCGGCGGCGAAGAAGGCACTCAGCTCCGCGCGTCCCACGGACTGGTGCAGATAGTGCACGATCGGGCGGCCGACCTTCCCGAACTCCCCGTTGATCCGGCTGACGACCTGCTCGATGTCGCCGCGCATCCGCTGGTAGTGCTCGACCCGCTCCCGGCTCGGCGTGGCCAGCTGCACCATGACCACCTCGGCCGGGTCCACCCGGCCCTCGGCCAGCAGCTCCTGCAGCGCGTAGAGCCGCAGGTCGATCCCCTTGGTGTAGTCCAGCCGGTCCACCCCTAGAATGATCTTCTTCGGGTTGCCCAGGTCGGCCCGGATCTGCTGGGTGCGCGCGACGGTTTCCCGCTTGCGCGACAACGCGTCCAGGCCCGCGGCGTCGATCGAGATCGGGAACGCGCCCACCCGCACCGCGCGGTCCCCGAGCTGGATGACGCCCGGACGGGTGCGCACGCCCACCGCGCCCCTGGTCGGCTCCAGGCCGAGCAGCCTGCGCGCCAGCCAGAGGAAGTTCTGCGCGCCGCCGGGCCGGTGGAACCCGACCAGGTCGGCGCCCAGCAGCCCGCGCACGATCTCAGCACGCCAGGGCAGCTGCATGAACAGTTCGGTGGGCGGGAACGGGATGTGCAGGAAGAACCCGATCCGCAGATCCGGCCGCAGGTCGCGCAGGATCGCCGGGGCCAGCTGCAGCTGGTAGTCCTGGATCCACACGGTCGCGCCCTGGGCGGCCACTTTCGCGCAGGCCTCCGCGAAGCGGTGGTTCACCTTGACGTAGCTGTCCCACCAGCCGCGGTCGAACACCGGCGGCGCCACCACATCGTGGTAGAGCGGCCAGAGCGTGGCGTTGGAGAAACCCTCGTAGTAGTCGCGGACGTCGTCGCCGGTCAGCGACACCGGGTGCAGCCGCAGACCGTCCTCGGTGAACTCCTCCACCTCGACGTCGGCCACCCCGGGCCAGCCCACCCAGGCCCCGCTGTGGCTGCGCAGGAACGGCTCCAGCGCGCTGACCAGACCGCCGGGGCTGTGCTTCCACCGCCGCGTGCCGTCCGGCAGCCGTTCCAGGTCGACCGGCAGCCGGTTGGCGGCCACAATGAAATCGGCACCGTCTTCGCTGCTCACGCCTGACGCGCCTCCCGTCGGACCGTCGGAATACCGGCTCTGAGGCTAGTCACTGACGACACCGCCCGCGTCCTGCGACCGGTGCGAGAAGGGCGTGGCCACTCTCACGCCACCCGGGGGTTTACAGGTCCCGCCAGCCCGGCCCTATGAGATTGGGTCGCGATCCGTGTATCTGGCTCGGTGAGATGGTTGCCGTGGTGAAGTCTCGTCACGGTGCCCCTGGGGTTGCTGTTGGTGTGTGGTCGGCCGTGGGGGTTGCTTCTCGGGGTGGTCTATTCCAGGCGGCGTTCGGTGGGGCGTAGCGGGCCGGACATGCGGGGGCCTGCCAGGCGGCGTTCCAGGCGGCCCAGGCCGCTGCGGACGGGTTGGGCGAGGTACTCGCCGAGTACGACGCCCGCGGCCAGGGCCAGGGCGATGGCGGCGGCCACCATCAGGGTGGGCAGGCCGTTGAGGCTGCGTTCCACGGCCAGCTCGAACACCGCGCGGTAGGTGGTGAGACCGGGCAGCAGCGGCACCATCCCGGACACCGCGACCACCAGCGGCGGCATCCGGAACCGGCGGGAGATCATGCCACCGGCGAACCCGATCACCACCGCGGCCAGCCCGGACGCGGCGATCGGGCTGGTCCCGGTGAGCGTCAGCGCGCCGTAGGTCGCCGTGCCCACACCACCCGCGGCCGCGGCGACGAGCAGCGCGCGCGGCTTGGCGTAGCTGGCCAAGGCGAACAGCCCGGCCGCGGCGGCACCCGCCACCGTCTGCACCGGCAGCCGGAACGCGCTGGGCGGCAATGGATCGGCGAGCGGGGTGTAGGCCATGCCGAGCGTGGTAGCGGTGTTCAGGGCCAGCACCACGCCCGCGATCAGGCCCGCGGTCATCAGCGAGACCTCCATCGTGCGGCCTGCCGCGGTGACGTTGTAGCCGGTGATCGCGTCCTGCACGGTCGACACCACCGACAGCCCGGACAGCAGCACGGTGATCGCCGCGGCCACCAGCACGGTCGGCCGCACGTTCAGCATCCCGCTCGCCAGCAGCCCCAGCGCCGCCCCGGTCGCCAGCCCGCCGCCGACCACCTGCTGGAAGAAGAACGGCAGCGCGCGCCGGTTGAGCACCCGCCCGACCCGGTCCACCACCGCGGTGATCAGCGCGGCGAACACCGCCATCAGCGCCTCGCCGCCGATCAGCACGGTGATCGCGGCCGCCATCCCGGCATAGGCGGCGGTCGCCAGCCAGCGCGGGTACGGGTGCGGCGCGGTCGTGATCCGCTCCAGCTCGGCGCGCGCGTCCCGGACCGAGATCAGCCGGGCGGCGATCTGCCCGACCAGCGTCTCCACATCGGCGAGCCGGGTGTAGTCCAGGCCGCGCGAGCGCACCACCCGCAACGAGGTGATCGGCGGCTCCTCGGTGCCGCGCTGGCAGGCCACGGTGATCGAGGTGAAGATGACGTCCACCTCGCAGTGCGGAAGACCATAGGCGGCGGACACCGCGATGATCGTCGCGGTCACGTCCGAGGCGCCCGCTCCGGACGCCATCTGCACCTCACCGATGCGCAGCGCCAGGTCGAGCACGGAGTGGACGGTGCGTTCCTCGGGCAGCGCGGGCCCCTGCACCGCCGCCTGCCCCAGGTGGTGCCCGTTGGTTCGCGGCATCGGCAGCCCACTCGGCTGCCTGCGCCCCAACCACCGCACCCGCTGCGCGAACCCCGGCACCGCGCCCTCCCGTCTCGGCACACATCCCACCGCTGACGACCGTCGCCGATCATGGGCCGGCCCGCAACCCCACCGGCGGCGAGGCTTACGATGGTCGAGGCACCTCCGGTGCCAGGCCGGCATAGCTCAATTGGCAGAGCACTCGCCTTGTAAGCGAAAGGTTGCGGGTTCGAGTCCCGCTGCCGGCTCCCGCGCGCATCGTGCGCCTCTTTTGGAGAACGCCCAGGTCAACGGCTGCGCTTCGGTTCTCGCCTCGGCCGACTGGATGGTCCATTGTGGTCACGGTCGGCGGTGGTCTCACCAGCGGACCCGATGTGGATCTCGGCGCGCTGTCGCCCAGCGGCAAAGGAAAACCCGGCCCACGAGGGGCCGGGCGGGTATGGTTGCTCATCCTAGCCAGGAGGCTTCAAAACTTCAACATCACCAGCCAAGAGGTTTCGTGTAGCCGCCTGTCGGATCGGGCAGCTGCTGACCCGTGTAGTCGGCTGCGACCACGCTCCGCCACCAGTGGTGACCTGCGCCGCTGGTCGGTCCTCTGGACAGCGCGCCAGCCGTGTAACCACCCCCGGGGTTGACCACGCCGACCGGGACTCGCTGCCAAGCCTCGTGTACAGGCATCCGCAGATCGCTGTCATTACTGATCACGACAGCCGCGTCCACGGCATCGGTCAGCACGTCCACCAGGAGGTGGGAGGCGACGTTGACGTCTGAGCCTTTCTCTTCCCACGTTCCGACGGACGCTATGAACGTAGCCGCGGGCTGTGCCAGTCCCTGAGTCTGGATCATGATTGGCCACGCCGGTCGAGCTGTTACCGGCCTGCCGCGCCGGTCGGGCGTCGCCAGTGGACGCTTGATGACCTTGCTGATGTAGGAGCCGAATTCGATGTAGTCGACACTGCGGCTCGCGAGCAGTGCCTTGAGGTAAACGTCTTGATCGGCTGCTCCGCTGGGATTCCCTGCTCCGCTGATTCGAGCTGTGCAGTAGACGATTCGGTGCACCGTCGCTCCCGGCCATATTTGAGCTTGCTCGGCCACCAACTTGGTTGCCAAGGCGCGAATGTCGAGCCAGCGCCAGCCGGGTGTGCCCCGACCGCAAGCCTTTCTTCCCCCGTAGTACAGATTGTAGCCGTCGACGTAGATGCCAACTCGCATCTGACGACCTTAGCAACACGAGATCGCGCCCTTAAGGCTGCGGGTTCGAGTCCCTGCGGTCAGCTTCTGCATCACCGAGACGGTTCCTTTCGGCCCGGGAATACCGTCGGCGTGTTGGGAAATGCGCGCCCACGAGTTGGTGAATACCCGAGGAGCCTGCCGTTCCCGCCGACTCCACGTACGCGCGCGGACACGCCCCGCACACGGTTCGTGGCGAGGTGTGCAACGGTGGCCTGTGCTGGGACGATGTGTCCGTCGACCGTCGTAGAGGGTGTGGGGGTGCCGGTGGCCGGGGAACCGAGGATTCGGGCCGGGGCCGCGACCGATGTCGGTCTGGTCCGGGTGGCCAATGAGGACAACTACGTCATCACGGCCAGCGTGTTCGCCGTGGCCGACGGGATGGGCGGGCACGCGGCCGGGGACGTGGCCAGCGGCCTGGCGGTGGCCGGGCTGGCGCAGCTGGGCACCGAGGGCACGGTGCGGCCGGACGACGTGCGCAGGCACATCGTGCGGCTCAACGGCGACATCCTGGCCGCCGCCGCGCGCAACCCGGAGCAGGCCGGGATGGGGACCACGGTCACCGGGCTGTGCCTGGTCGACTTCGCCGGGTCCCCGCACTGGGTGGTGTTCAACGTCGGCGACTCGCGGGTCTACCGCTACGCCGAGAAGGACGTGCCCGGGGTGCGCGTGCTGGAGCAGCTGACCGTGGACCACTCCGAGGTGGGCGAGCTGGTGGCGGCGGGGAAGCTGAGCCCCGCCGAGGCCGCCGTCGACCCGCGGCGCAACGTGGTCACCCGGGCCCTCGGGTCGCCCGCCGCGCCCGAGCCGGACCTGTTCGTGTACCCGCTGACCGCGGGCGAGCGGTTCCTGATCTGCTCCGACGGCCTCACCGGCGAGCTGGACGACGCGGCCATCGCGGGCCTGCTCGACCGCGAGGAGGACCCGCGGGACGCCGCCGCGACCCTGGTCCGCGCGGCCGTGGCCGCGGGCGGCCGGGACAACGTGACCACCGTGGTGGTCGACCACGTCGCCGCCGACCCGGGCGCGGGCGACACTCCCGCCGACGACGAGACCGCGCCGCGACAGGTGGGCTGAGCATGGAGGTCCGGTACCGGCCGGGGCAGTGGGTGGCGGTCACCGGACCGCGAACCTGGCTGCTGGTGGCGGCCGCCGCGGACGCGCCGCTGGTGGCCCGCTGCTGGCAGCTCGCCCGGACCGGTGCCGACGAGCTGGAGCTGCTGAACGCGCTGGTCGCCGAGGGCCTGCGCGCGGTGCGCGGGTTCGCCGTGGCGGGCTACGCGGACGGGGTCGGGCAGGTGGTGGTGCGCGGCGAGGTCACGGTCACCGCCGTCGACGCCGACGGCACCGAACGGGTGGTCACCGCCGAGGGCATGGCCACCTGGGTGGAGTCCCGGCTGACCGGCTCCCTGGCGCGGCTGCTGTTCACCGGCCCGGTCGCGGACGGGCCCGCGTTGCCGCTGGACAGCGGGGTCGTGCACGCGGGCGCCCTGGAGATCATCGTCGGGCAGCGGCTCGCGGGTGTCCGCGCGGAGCAGGCGGACACGCCGATCGAACCCGTCTCCGACGCCGTCGCCCATGACCACCTTTTCGGGGCCGAGCCGGATCCGATTCCCATCGAGCCGGACCCCATTCCTGTCGAGCCGGATCCGATTCCCGTCGAGAAGCCCGCGCCCATTCCGGTGTCCGCCGACAAGCCCGCGGAATCCCGCTCCGAACCGGCCCCGGAGATCGGGAACACGACCTTGTTGACGCCGGTGCCCGCCATCCCCGAGGGCACCACCAACGTCATCACCCACCTGGCCTGGGCCGTGGCCGACGACCCGGGCGCCACCCGGATGCGCGCCACCGGCCCGTCCGCGCCGCCGACGCCGATGGTGGTGCTCGCGATCCGCTGCGAGTCAGGGCACTGGAACCCGCCGCACGCGCTGTCCTGCCGGGTGTGCGGGTCGGGTGTGCCGCCGCAGCAACCGATCGAGGTGCCGCGCCCCTCGCTCGGCGTCCTCCGGCTCACCACCGGCGACCTGGTCCAGCTGGACCGGGGTGTGCTGCTCGGCCGACAACCCGACACCGCCGCCGTCGACCAGCCGGTGCGCCCGCACGTGGTGCGGCTGCGCAGCCCGCTCGGCGACATCTCCCGCAACCACGTCGAGGTCCGCCTGCACGGCTGGCAGGTGCTGGTGGCCGATCTCGGCTCGCGCAACGGCACCGTGGTGTGCCCGCCCGCCGACCTGCCCTTCGACCTGGTGGCGCGGCAGCCGGTGGAGATCCAGCCGGGCACGGTGGTGAACCTGGCCACGGACATCGGGTTCGTGTTCGAGGTGACCGGGTGAGCCGCCCGGGGCCACCCGAGATCCCCGGTCTGGACCTGGTCAAGTTCCTCGGCTCCGGCGGCTTCGCCGAGGTCTACCTCTACCGCCAGGACAAGCCCAAGCGCGAGGTCGCGGTCAAGGTGCTCTCGGACGCCGCGCCCGCGGTGCGGTTCACCGAGGAGGCCGACGCCATGGCCGAACTCGGCGACCACCCCAACATCGCGCAGGTCTTCTTCACCGGGGTGAGCGTCGACGGTCGCTCCTTCCTGGTCATGCCCTATTACCCGCGGGCCAACTTCGCCGAGCGGGTGCGCACCGAGCGCGTCGGCGTCGCCGAGGTGCTGCGGGTCGGGGTGCGGATCGCGGGCGCGGTGCAGGCCGCGCACGAGGTGGGCATCCTGCACCGGGACATCAAGCCAGCCAACGTGCTGGTCGACCGGCTGGGCGAGCCCCGGCTGGCGGACTTCGGCATCGCGGGCCGGGCAGGCACCGGGTTCGCCGCCGACGCCGGGGTGCCGATGTCGGTGCCGTGGTCGCCGCCGGAGGTGCTGCGCGGCGAGCCGTCCACCTTCCAGTCCGATGTGTACTCGCTGGGCGCCACGGTCTGGCACCTGCTGGCAGGCCGGTCGCCGTTCGAGGTGCCCGGCGGGGACAACGGGGTCGACGCGCTGGTCCAGCGGATCGAGCACACGGACGTGCGGCCGACCGGGCGCCCGGACGTGCCCGCCGAGCTGGAGCGGGTCCTGGCCCGCGCGATGTCCCCGCACCCGGGCGACCGCTACGGGAGCGCACGGGAGTTCGCCCAGGCGTTGCGCGCGGTCGAACAGAGCGGCGACCTGCCCGCGCAGACGACCGTGCTGCCACCCCCGCGGCCGCGGCCCAAGCCGGATCCGGTCGAGGAGACCCGGCTGCGCTCGCCCGCCGAACCGGGCGCGGAGACCCGGTTCCGGGCACCGTCCTATGTCGAACCGGCCGAACAGACCCGCGCGCGGCCGATTGCCCCGATCGGTCCATCGCTCGTTCGTCCATTGGCAACCCCACCGCCCGTGCCGGTCCACTTCGACCCGCCCGAGACCCCGTGGCGCCTCGAACCGAGCGTGTCGTCGCCCACACCCACCGTCCCGGAGCCGATCATCACGCCCGAACCCGAGCAGCCCGCGCCGCGCCGACCGTGGGCCGCGCTCGTGCTCGGCGGGGTCGCGCTCGTCGCCGCGGCCGTCACCGGGGCGGTGCTCCTCTCCGGCGGACAGCCGCCCGCGCCGGACCGATCACCGGTGGATCCCGGTGTGCGAGATCAAAACGCGGGTGGACCTGAGGCGCCGCCGGGCCGACCGACCGTCACCGCGACCAGGTTGACCACCGAGACGATCCGGTTCACCTGGACCTATTCGGCCCAGTTCGACTCCGATACGTATGCCTGGCGGGTCGTCGACCAGTCGCGGAACGGAACGGAACCGGAACCGCACGTGGACCTCGCGGCCGCCCCGGGAACCGAGATCTGCGTTCAGGTCAAGGTCATCCGGCTGGACGGTGGGAACGCGACCGCCGACTGGTCGCCACCCGGGTGTGGAAGGTGACCCGGTGAATCTGCAACATTGTCACCGCCCGGCACGATAGGGCCCAAAGACGGCTCGGGGACTCTGGCAGGGGACACGTGGGTTTTATCAGGCGACACCGAACCGCCATCGCTTCCTCGGTCGTGCTCGCGATCGGCGCGTCCGCGCTGGTCACCTTCGCGCTGTCGTCGACCGGCTACCCGGTGCGGCAGGTCGACCTCGACGACGGCGGCATCTGGGTCACCAGCGACCGCGACGGCCTCTTCGGCCGGTTGAACAAGCCCGCGGGCACCCTGGACGCGGCCTTCTACCCGCCCGGCGGCGCCCAGCAGGCATACCAGCTCGACATCGTGCAGGACGGCGCCGCGGTCGCCGCCCGCGACGAGACCACCGGCCGGTTGTTCCCGGTGGACGTCGCCCGCGCGGTCGCGTTACCTGAGCAGGGCTTAACCATCCCCGGCGACATGACCCTCGCCATGGGCGGCGGCACGCTCGCCGCGCTCGACCCCAAGACCGGCCGCGTCTGGGCCACCCGGGTGGACACCCGGGACGGCATGACGAACATGGGCACCCTGGACCCCGCGAACACCCCGGTGGCCACGGTCGACGCCGACGCCGCGCTCGCGGTGGGCGTGGACGGCACTGTGCGCGCGGTGGCGAAGTCCGGCAAGACCGCCACGATCCGCGCGAACAAGGACAACTTCGAGGACCCCGACTACTCGACGCTGCCGCATCCGTTGCGCAGCGTGCAGGTCACCGCGGTCGGCGGCGACATGGTCGTGCTGGACGCGGCCGCGGGCAAGGTCGTGCTCCCCGGCGGCCAGGAGGTCTCCGTCGGCGCGGACGCGAACGCCGCGGTGCAGCAGCCCGGCGCCGGTTCCGACACCGTCGTGCTGGCCACCTCGTCCACCCTGTACTCGGTCGGCATCGCCGACGGTCGGGTCGTCGAGCTCTCGCACGCGGGCAAGGGCCCGCCCGCCGCACCGGTACGCCTCGGCGGCTGCGTGCACGCCGCGTGGGCGCGCACCGACTCCGGGTACGTGCGCTCCTGCGGCGGCGCCCCCGCCACCCCCGGCAACCTGCGCGACGCGCAGGTGCTGGCCAAGCCGATGTTCCGGGTCAACCGCGGCTCGGTCGTGCTCAACGACCTGGCCAACGGCGCGGTGTGGGACCTGAACACGCAGAAGAAGGTCGACAACTGGTCGGCGGTGAAGCCACCGCCGGTGCAGAACCCCAGCGACAAGTCCAAGGACGACAAGAACACCGACGCGGTCAAGGACAAGCCGCCGAAGGCCGTGGACGACGACCTCGGCGCCCGGCCCGGCCGCACCACCGTGCTGCACGTGCTGGACAACGACTCCGACCCGGCGGGCAACATCCTGTCCATCTCGGCGGTCACCGCCCCGGACAACCCGGCGGTGAAGCTGGCCATCGCCCCGGACGGGCAGACCGTGCAGATCACCCTGCCGGACACCGTCGTGGACACCCGGTTCAAGTACACCGTCGACGACGGCCAGGGCCTGAGCGCGACCGCCTCGGTGAACGTCGACGGCCGCGGCCCGGACGACAACAAGCCGCCGGAGCTGCGGCCCGGCTACAAAGAACAGGACTGGAGCGTCGCCTCCGCGGGCGTGCTGTCCATCCCGGCCCTGGACGACTGGCGCGACTTCGACGGCGACCCGATCGTGCTGGCCGACGCGCACGTGGACGCGGGCGCGGTGACCACCACCCCGGCCGGGTTCGTGGAGTACTCGGCGCCGCGTGACGCGGGCACCCGGCGGGTCGACTTCCGGGTCACCGACGGGCACGGCGAGCCGGTGATGGGCCAGGCCTCGGTGCGCGTGCTGGAGCCGACCGCCACCACCGCGGTGGCCGCGGTGGCCCAGCCGGACGTGGTGCGCGGCCAGGTGGGCCAGCCGATCCAGGTGCGGCCGCTGGAGAACGACCGCCCCGGCTCCGACCCGACCGACCCGCTGGCCCGGCTGCGGTTGGCGGGTGAGCTGTCCGCGCCGCCGAATGCGGCGGTCACCACCGACCTGAAGACCAACCAGGTCACCGTGGTCGTGTCCCGGCCGGGCACGGTGTTCCTGGAGTACTCGGCGGCGTTCGGCAACGCGCCGTTCGCCAAGGGCAGCATCCGGGTGGACGCCACCCCGGCGCCGTCCGCGCCGCTGCCCCCGGTCGCGGTGCCGGACAGCGCGGTGGTCCGCGCGCAGCTGCCGACGCTGGTGGACGTGCTGGCCAACGACGTCGACCCGGCGGGCTCGCTGCTGGTCGTGCAGACCGCCGACCCGGTGGTGGACAACCAGCTCAAGGTCGCCATCGTGAAGGGCAGGTGGCTGCGGATCACCGCGCTCACCCCGACCCTGAGCCCCAACCCGCAGCTGGTCCGCTACACCGTCACCAACGGCCTGACCGGCGCGGTCACCGGCGAGGTGTCGGTGACCCAGCTCGGCCCGCCCGCCGACGACACCCCGGTGCCGCGCGACGACTACGCCACCGTGCGCGCGGGCGACTCGGTCGCCATCCCGGTGCTGGACAACGACACCACGCCAGGCGGCTCGCCGATCTCGTTGCAGGCCAACGTGGAGGGCGCGCCCGCGCGCGGGCAGCTGTCCGTGACCGGCGTGTCCGACCCGGACCAGCAGGTGGGCACCGCGTACGTGACCGGCAACGTGGTCCGCTACGTGCCGCCCGCCGCCGTGGACGTCCAGACCAGGGTGTCGATCGCCTACGTGGCGCTCAACCCCAACGGCGACCAGGCCGTCGGCCACGCGCACGTGACGATCAACCCGGCGCCCACGCCCGCCGTCCCGAACCAGGCGCCCGCGCCGCAGCCGGTGGAGGCGCGCGCGGTCGCGGGCGACACCATCAAGATCGTCATCCCGACCTCCGGGGTGGACCCGGACGGCGACTCGGTGACCGTCACCGGCATCGGCTCGGCCGCCGCGCTCGGCCGGGTGATCGCCATCGGCGCCACCTCGGTCACCTACCAGGCCTACCCGACCAGCGCGGGCACCGACACCTTCAACTACGTGGTGACCGACCCGTACGGCAAGTCCGCGCAGTCCACCGTGCGGGTCGCGATCGTGCCGCCCGGCGACCCGCAGCCCGCGGTCGCGGTGGACGAGGTGGTCACCGCCGCGCCGGGCGTCCGGCTCGCGGTGGACGTGCTGGCCAACGACCTGCATGCGCCCGGCGACCAGATCCGGGTCGAGCCGCTCGCCGAGCGGAACCCGAACCTGCCCAAGGACGTCACGCTCAACCCGGACACCGGGCTGATCGAGCTGACCGCGCCGGACCTCACCGGCAAGCCGCTGGTGGTCATCTACGCCATCACCGGCGGGTTCGGCGAGCCGTCGCTGGCCAAGCTGACGGTGCGCGGCCAGAAGGACTACAACGTGCCGCCGATCGCGGGCGACACCTACGCCGAGCCCCGGCCCGGCGCGGACACCGTCGAGGTGGACGTGCTCGGCGCGGCGGGCGATGTGGACGGTCCGGCCGAGGAGCTGACCGTCACCAAGGTCTTCGACGACAAGGCCTCCATCGCGGGCGGCAAGATCACCGTGCCGGTGCGCGACCAGCCGCGCACCGTCGCCTACGAGCTGCGCGACGGCGGTGGCGCCACCGCGCTGGGCTTCGTGCACATCCCGGCCAACGGCAACGGCGCCCCCTATGCCAAGCGGGACCAGAGCATCGACGTCCCGGTCAACGGCAGCCGCACCGTGTCCGTGGCGGACTACGTGGTGGACCCGGCGGGCAAGCCGGTGAAACTCACCCTGGCCGACCGGATCTCCGCCTCGCCGTCCATCGGCCTCAAGGCGCACAACGACGGCGACCAGAACCTGGTGCTCACCGCCGAGCCGAACTACAACGGCCCGGCCGCGGTCACCTTCGAGGTCACCAACGGCACCGGGGTCACCGACGGCACCACCGCCTACATCACGGTGCCCGTGCAGGTGGGCCCGGACGTGCCGATCCTGCGCTGCCCCACCGGCACCATCACGCTGATCGCGGGCGGCACCACCATCGGCATGGACGTCACCTCGGTCTGTCACGTGTGGACGGCCAAGCCGGGCGGCGCGGCCGACCTCAAGTACACCGCCCGCTGGCAGAACGAGGCCGAGGGTGTCGACGTGGCTGGCGAAGGCACCCGCACCATCCGGCTCACCGCCTCCGGCGCGGCCCGGCCGGGTGCCAACGGCGTGCTGGAGATCGGTGTGCAGGGCTCGGAGGGCGCGCCGACCCCGTTCTCGGTCAAGGTCATCGCCGCGCCCGCGCCGTCGGTGTCGCCGGTGACCGTGGACGGCATCAAGGCAGGCGAGACCGCCGAGGTGAACCTGGCCGCCTACGTGCGCTCCCGGCTGCGCGACCCGGTCGTGTCCGTGGTGTCTGTGCGCCAGCTGGACGGCATGGCCGCATCGTCCACTTCGGACGGCGCGACCGTGCGGATCACCCCGGGCGGCGACTCGCACGGCGTGATGAACTTCGAGGTGACGGTCACCGACGTGGCCGACACCAGCCGCAACGACCGCAAGGTCCCCGGCCGCATCACGCTGCGCGTGCTCGGCACGCCGGACGCGCCCGGCGCCCCGGTGCCCGGCCGCACCACGCTGAGCAAGGTCGTGGAGCTGTCCTGGACCACCCCGGCCAACAACGGCGCCCCGATCGAGGGCTACGAGGTCGACTGGGACGGCGGCAGCCAGGCCTGCGCGGCCTCCCCGTGCTCGATCAACGGGCTGACCAACGGCCGCCAGTACACGTTCACCGTGAAGGCCCGCAACCTGGTCGGCTGGAGCAAGCCGAGCGTGGGCTCCGCACCGTCCACACCGGACGAGGTGCCCGGCGCGGTCGGCGGGCTCACCGCCTCCCAGCCGCGCGACGGCGCGGTCCAGCTGAACTGGACCGAGCCGCACAACGAGGGCAGCGAGATCCTTCGCTACGAGATCACCTGGACCGGCGGCGGCCGAACCACCGCGAGCGGCGGCGCCACCGGCGCCACCGCGACCGGGCTGGACAACGACACCGTCTACACCTTCACCGTCGTCGCGGTGAACGCCCAGGGCCCCGGCCCCGCGGCGACCACCACCGGCCAGGCCGCGGGCGTGCCCGCCCGGCCCGCCGCGCCCACCTTCACCGCGGCCCAGTCGGCCGACTCGTCCTCGCGCGCGGTACAGGTGAGCTGGAACGCGGTCGGCCCCAACGGCCCCGGCCCGGTCACCTACACGGTCAACCGCTCCGGCGGCGGCCGCGACAAGGTGGTGTGCGCCAACGTGTCCGGCACCTCGTGCGCCGACGACGGCCTCGCGAACGACGGCACGATCTACACCTACACCGTCACCGCGACCAACTCCGCGCCCGGCGACAACCACACCTCCCCGCCCAGTCCGGGCGCGGAGATGGAGGCCACCGCCACCCCGGACCCGTTCACCTCGTCGTTCAAGGCCGAGGCGACCGGCGTGGACGGCCAGGCGAAGATCAGCTTCGACGCGCCCGCCTCACACGGCCGCAGCAACACTGTCACCTGCACCTGGGGCGGCGGCAACAGCTGCGGTACCTGGAACTACGACCCAGAGGGCCGAAACAACGTCGAGTACACGGTCAACGGCCTGCCCAACGGCAAGGAGACCGCCATCTCGCTGCGCACCTGCAACGGCAGCGGCGGCGGTGCCTACGCGGGCGACCCGTGCAACGCGCCCGGCACCGCGTCGGTCACCACCTTCGGCCCGATGCAGGACCTGCAGGTGGAGCTGACCACCACCAGCCAGGACGTCAACATCGACGTCAGCGTGGACCCGAACGGCAAGCCCGCGCAGGTCCGGGTGCAGAGCGCGAAGAACGACCAGACCTTCACCACCGAGGTGGGCGTCTGGAGCAAGAAGCTCGCCGACAACGACATCGGTTACGACACCACCGACACGGTGACCGTGACCGTGACGTCGCCGGGCAGGCCAACGCTGACCATGACGAAGACGATCAAGACCGGTCCGCCGCCGCCCACCCCCGAGGTCATCGTCAGCAAGGGCAACACGTGCGGCGGGGCCTACCCGTGCAGCAGCACCGACCCGAACGCGTGCACCGACGCCAGCTGCGCGTTCATCACGGTGCAGACGAAGTTCTTCCTGACCAACGTGACCTGCTCGTTCACCGCGGACAACCCGGGCAACTTCGTCAACGTGAACATGGGGCCCAACCAGACCAAGCAGACCACCAACTTCTACGGCCATCCGGGCACGAAGGTCTACGTCACCTGCGGCAGCGTCCGCGGCGAGCTCGTCTGGTGACCCCCGCCTTCCCGGCACACGGCGGCTTCCCGACCCACAGCGGCTTTTCGGTACACAGAGGACAGGAACGGTTATGACAGCCACACCGGAGCAGGCGCAGCTGTTCGCGCAGACCTTCGACCGGCTGGTCGCGAACGTCAGCGTCGCGATCGTGGGCAAGGAGCACGCGGTCCGCCTGGCGTTGACCTGCCTGCTGTCCGAGGGGCACATCCTGCTGGAGGACTACCCGGGCACCGGCAAGACGATGCTGGCCAAGGCGCTGGCGCGGTCGGTGCAGGGCACCAACTCGCGTATCCAGTTCACCCCGGACCTGCTGCCGTCGGATGTCACCGGCGTGACGATCTACGACCAGCGGCGGCAGGAGTTCGAGTTCCATCGCGGCCCGGTGTTCCACTCCATCGTGCTGGCCGACGAGATCAACCGGGCCTCGCCGAAGACCCAGTCGGCGCTGCTGGAGGTCATGGAGGAGGGCCGGGTCACCGTCGACGGCGTGTCGCACGAGGTGGGCAAGCCGTTCATGGTGATCGCCACGCAGAACCCGGTCGAGCAGGCGGGCACCTACCGGCTGCCGGAGGCGCAGCTGGACCGGTTCTTGATGAAGACCAGCATCGGCTACCCCGACCACACCGCCACCGTGGCGCTGCTGTCCGCGGCGTCGGTGCGCGACCGGTCGGCCGCGGTGCAGCCGGTGATCAGCTCCCAGGTCGTGTCCCAGCTGGCCGCCACCGCGGACCGTACGCACGTGGACGCGGCCGTGCTGTCCTACGTGACCCGGATCGCCGAGGCGTCGCGCGAGCACGAGCACGTCCGGCTGGGTGTGTCCGTGCGCGGCTGCCTGTCCTACGTGCGCTGCGCCAAGACCTGGGCGATGACCAAGGGCCGCAACTTCGTCACCCCCGAGGACGTCAAGGAGCTGGCGCTGCCCGTGCTCGGGCACCGGGTGCTGCTCAACGCGCAGGCCCAGTTCGACGGCGTCTCGGTGACCGACGTGATCGAGAAGCTGCTGGCGGACGTCGCGCCGCCGGTCGCCAGGGGCTGATCCGTGGACGGTCTGCTGGCGGCGGTGCGCGCGGTGACCCCGATGGGGGTCACCGTCGCGGTCTGCTCGGTGCTCGCCTGGATCTCCGGCGCCGTGCTCGGCTGGTCCGAGCTGGTGGTTGCCGGGGCGGCAGGCGTGCTGGCGTTCCTGGCCTGCCTCGGCTGGGCGGTCGGTCGGGCGGCCCTGGAGGTGCGGTTCCGGCTGGAGAAGGAGCGCGTGGTCACCGGCCAGCCCGCGGGCTGCGTTGTCGAGGTGGTCGGCAGGCGCTCCGGCAACCGGCTGCTGGCCATGGAGCTGGAGCTGTCGGTGGACGACGAGGTGCATGTGGTGGAGGTGCCCGGCCTGGCCGCCGGGCAGACGCACCGCGAGCTGTTCCCGATCCCCACTGAGCGCCGCGGCGTGATCGCGGTCGGCCCGGCGGTGACCGTGCGCGGCGACCCGCTGGGCATGCTGCGCCGCACGGTGACCTGGGGCGAGGCGCGCGAGCTGTTCGTGCACCCGGTGACCGTCGCGTTGGGACCGCTGGGCGCGGGCATGCTGCGCGACCTGGAGGGCTACACCACCACCGACCTGTCCACCAGCGACCTGGCCTTCCACACCCTGCGCGAGTTCGCCCCCGGCGACGACCGCAGGCACATCCACTGGCGCTCCTCGGCGAAGGTCGCGAACGCGGGCACCGGCGGCGCCAACTTCCTGGTCCGGCAGTACCTGGACACCCGGCGCGCCCGGCTGGTCATCGCGGTCGACGGCGACCCGACGGCCTACCCGGACCCGGACGAGGACTTCGAGACCGCCATCTCCGTCGCCGGTTCGCTGGCGCTGCGCGCGACCGAGGACGAGATCGACCTGACGCTGTTCGCCGCGGGCCAGGTGGTGCACGACGCCACCGCCCAGCGCGCGCTCGACGGCCTGTCCCGGGTCACCCCGGTGACCATGGGCCTGGACGACCTCACCAGCCGCGCCGCGCGGCTCGCCCCGGACGCGACCGTGGTCGTGGTGGTGGCGGGCGGCAACCGCAGCTACGCCGAACTGCTGCGCGCCTGCGGGCAGTTCCCGTCCGACATCCGCCGCGCGGCCATCACCGTGTCCGCCGCCGGGCGGGCCGGGATCACCGAGGGCCCCGGCCTGACCGTGGCCGCGGTGCGCGACCTGACCGACCTGCGGGCCGTGCTCGCCGGAGGACCGCTGGCATGACCAAGCCCGACAAGAAGAAGCCCGACGCCAAGGCGGGCACCAGGAAGCCCGACGCCCGTAAGGCCGAGGCGAGAAAGTCCGACGCGCGGAAATCCGAGGCCAGGAAGGCCGGTGCGGGGAAGACCGACGTCAAGCCCGCCAGGTCCGCGCGGCCTGCCTCGCACGCGAAGGGCAAGGGTTCCCGCTCGATCGTGCCGACGCGCGCGGACCTGGCCGACGCGGCGTGGCTGTCGGTGCTGTTCACCGTGGCCCTGGCCGGGTTCACCACCAGCTACACCGGCTGGTCGTTCCTCTGGGTCGGGCTCGCGGGCCTCGGCCTCGGCCTGCTGGTCGGGCACGTGGCCAACGTGCTGCGACAGCCGCTGATCACCGTGGCCGCGCTGACCGTGGCGGTGTTCTTCCTGCTCGGCAGCGCGGTCGTGATGCGCGACCGCGCGGTGGCAGGCTTCCTGCCCGGCCCGGACGCCCTCACCGGCCTGGCTCGGTCCAGTGTGGACAGTTGGAAACAGCTGCTGACCACGCTGCCGCCGGTCGACGCGACCGGCCCGCTGCTGGTGATCCCGTACATCCTGGGCCTGCTGTGCGGCGCGGGCGGTCTCACCATGGCGCGCCGGGTGCGGGTCAGTGCCGCGCCGGTGTTCGCCCCGGCGGCCGTGCTGGTCGCGGTCGTCCTGTTGGGCACGGCTTCGCCGACGCTTCCCCTGGTGCAGGGCGGGGTCTTCGCCGCCGGCGCGCTGGCGTGGACGGCCGTCCGCGCCCGACGCCGCCGTCGGCAGCTGCGCGACGGCAACCGCCGGGCCACGCGCGTGTTCACCGCCGCCGCCCTGATCGGCGCGACCGGCGCGATCGCCGTCGTGGCCGGCCCGGTCCTGCCCGGCGCGGGCGGCCACCGCACGGTGCTGCGCGACTACATCACGCCGCCGTTCGACCTCAACGCCTACGCCAGCCCGCTGGTCGGTTTCCGGAAGTACACCAAGGATGCCAACCAGCTGTGGGACCAGACCCTGTTCACGGTCAAGGGCCTGCCCGAGGGCGCCCTGGTCCGCATCGCCACCCTGGACGACTACACCGGCACGGTCTGGGGCGCGGGTCCGGGCGACCAGGCCACCACCACGGGCGCCAGGAAGAACGGCTTCCAGCGCGTCGGCTCGCGCATCCCGTCCACCGTGGACGGCCCACGGGCCACCGTGGAGATCGCCGTCGGCGCCGCCTACGCCACCGCCGACGACGTCAATGCCTGGCTGCCCACCCCGGGCTCACCCACCGCGATCCGCTTCACCGGCGACACCGCCGCCGCGCACGCGGACAGCTTCCGTTTCAACCTGGCCACCAACGCGGGCATCGTCGCCGACCGCCTGCGCACCGGCGACAAGTACACGGTCGACACGATCGTGGACACCGTGCAGGTCCCCGAGGACCCGCAGCCGTTCGGCCGCTCCACCCTGTCCTCGTCGTCGTACACGTTCGTCGCCGCCAAGGCGAGCACCTGGACCGGCAAGGCCACCGACCTCGGCGCCCGACTGAGGGCCGTCGCCGCCTACCTCCGCGACCACGGCGCCTACAGCGACGGCGGCCCGGGGGAGACGGAGTACCTCCCCGGCCACAGCGTCGGCAGGCTGACGAACTTCCTCAACGCCCAACGCCCGGTCGGCGACGACGAACAGTACGCGTCGGCCTTCGCCCTGATCGCCAACCAGCTGGGCATGCCCGCCCGCGTCGTCCTGGGCGCCAAGCCGGGCACGGACGGCGTGGTCCGGGGTGAACAGATCCAGGCCTGGGTGGAGATCCACCTGACCGACGGCCGCTGGGCGCAGATCATGAACACCGAGTTCATGCCGGACCGGTCGAAGAAACCCGACCGCGTCCCCCCGGAGCAGTTCGAGAACACCGACGCCTCGATCGTCCCACC
Source organism: Actinokineospora enzanensis DSM 44649 (assembly GCF_000374445.1). Taxonomy (GTDB): domain Bacteria; phylum Actinomycetota; class Actinomycetes; order Mycobacteriales; family Pseudonocardiaceae; genus Actinokineospora; species Actinokineospora enzanensis. The sequence continues at coordinate 33,999 of NZ_KB894410.1, forward strand.
CCCCAACACCGTCCACCCGCCAAGCTCCCTCACCGACTCCAGCCGCGTCGACCCCAACGTCGGCCGCACCCCGTCGACCCAGGGCACCAGCATCTGGGACGGCCTCCCCGGCTGGCTGATCACCACCCTCACCTGGGGCGGCCCCCCGGTGCTTCTGGTCGTACTGGTCTGCACGGTGATCATCGGCGGCAAGGCCCTTCGCCGCCGCAGAAGGAGAAGGCGCGGTGTCCCGGCCACCAGGGTCGCGTCCGGCTGGCAGGAGATCATCGACCGCGCCCGAGACCTGGGCACCCCGGTCCCGGCAGGCCTGACCCGCCCAGAACAAGCCACCGTCCTGGGCAACGAGGGCACCCTGACCCTGGCCAGAGCCGCCGACGCCACCGTCTTCGGCCCCATCGACCCCACCGACGCCACCGCGACCCACTTCTGGACCTCGGTCGACGACGTCCGTAAACAACTGGGCACCAACGTAAGTCGCCTCCGCCGCCTACGCGCCGCCCTCAGCCTGCGAACCCTGCGTCCCCCACGCCCGCTGACCTCGTAGTCACGGACTTATCCACACCCCCAGCCCAACCCCCGCCACACGGTCGGCCCCCCGGACTATCATGGATTCGGGGGGCCAAGGGCCGCACCCAAATCCAAGATCACCAGTCACCAGGCTGGTGAATGGAGGGCCAGCAGCCGCCCTCCCGACTTATCCACACCCAAGATCACCGACGCCGCCGTAGTGTCGGTACCCCCGACTAGAATGGTGATCGGGGGGCCGGAGGCGCGCCCCGGCAATAGTCACCCTTCTGCGATAGCAGGCAGAACCCCACCAGTATCCAGGTGACTATGGACAATCCGACCCGGTGCGGCTGGTCGACGCGGTGCGCCGCCTGCTCGCGGGCCGCGACGACCTGCCACAGGCGGCCGCCGAGGTGACCGAGGAGGTCGCCACCGAACTGGCACAGCCCAAGGCGGACAAGGGAAAGCTCCAGCGGCTGCTGGAGACGCTGGTGAAGCTCGTGGCCCCGGTCGAACCGGTGGCCACCACCGTGAACGACCTGTCGCACGCGGTGGCGGCCATCGGCTCGTGACCGGTCACGGACGGGAGGTCAGGTACCCGCCCATGTGCTTGAAGTAGTCGTGCGCGGCCAGCTCCGTGCCGTCCGCCGTGCGCACCCGGGTGACCAGCAGCGCCTGGTTGCGGCCACGTCGGGCCTCAGGACCCGCCACGATTGCGACGCCGTCGCCTTCGCGGTAGAAGATCCGGCCCGGCGTGCCGCCGTAACGCGCCTCGGAGACCTGCGCGGTCACGATCTCCAGCCGCTTGCCGCGGTGGAAGCAGAACGCGCTCGGGTACGGCGCGGACTGCGCCCGGACCAGCCGGTCCAGCTCGTCGGCCGCCCAGGTCCAGTCGATCCGCAGGTCCTCCTCGGCGCGCTTGTGGAAGAAGCTGGCCTTCGACCGGTCCTGCTTGGTGAAATCGGTCCGGCCCGCCGCGATCTCGGCCAGCCCGTCCACCGTGATCGGCCCGAACAGCGCCAGCGTCTTGGCGAACAGGTCGGCCGAGGTGTCTCGCGGCCCGACCGGCACGGCCCGCTGCAGCACGATGTCACCGGCGTCGAGCGTGTCGTCCATCATGTGCGCGGTGACCCCGACCTCGGACTCGCCGTTGATCAGTGCCCAGATCAGCGGCGAGAACCCGGCGTAGGCGGGCAGCAGCGAGTCGTGCACGTTCAGCGTGCCCCGCTTGGGCAGGGCGAAGATCCGCGGCGGGATCCAGGTGCGCCAGTTGGTGGCCACGATGACGTCCGGGTCGAGCTCGCGCAGCCGCTCGACCAGCTCGTCGTCGTCCGGCCGCTCGCGCACGATCACCTCGACGCCGTGCGCCTCGGCCAGGTCGGCGACCGAGTCGCTCCAGACCTTCTCGTAGACGCCCTCGCCCGGCGGGTGGGTGACCACCGCGACCACCTCGTGCTCGGACTCCAGCAGTGCTCCCAGGGTGCGGTGCCCCCAGGTCTGAAAACCGAACATCACGACCCGCATGGACCCTCCTGAACTCCGTCGGTTCGGTCCAGCCTAGTTTTGCTTAGGCTAACCTCACCAGGCAGTGTGAGATGGTCCGCCTTTATTGCCACTCTTTATTGCCACTGTGGAGGCTCTTTCCCCGCCCGCCTTGGTCACCCGGCTCGACGGCGTCCCGAATCGCGACCGCGCCGACACCGGGACGGGCCCATGGCCGTGCGGACACCGTCAAGCCGCCATTCGAAGTCGATCTGTGCACAGAGTTGTCCCCAGCCTGGGGACAACTCGTTCACCTCGGGCGATGCGCGCGAACGCCGGACGAACAACACCGGAACGGTCTTGCACCGCCTGACCCCGCTCGACTAAAGGCCCGCCATGATGTCCGTCTCGGTGATACCCGGCCCCTGCCCCGCCCGGATGAACCACTCGATGCCGAACGCGAACCCGAACGCCTCGTCCGGGATGGCCAGGAAGAAGCTGTCCTCGCTGATCTGGCTGGCGTGCGCGCGCATCGCCGCCCGCTTGGCGTCCAGGTACTTGGTGACGTCGACCCGCGCGGTCAGCTCCGCCTCCGGCTTGCCGATCTCGAAGTCCTCCGGCGGGCCGACCGGCGCCTCGCCGCGCTCCTGCGCCGCCGCCTGCATGGCCTTGATGCTGTCGCGGTTGGCGGTGGCCTGGTAGACGCGCGGGGTGCCCGCCAGCTCGGCGGCGCGCGTGCCGACCCGGTGCACCTGGATGTGGTCGGGGTGGCCGTAGCCGCCGTTGTCGTCGTAGATGGTGAGCACGTCCGCCGCTTCCTCGGTGAGGATCGCCGCGAGCCGGGCCGCGGCCTCCTCGACCGGGGCCGTCCAGAAGGTGCCGGAGACGTCGTTGGTGGGCTCGCCCATCATCCCCGAGTCGGTGTAGCCGAGGAACGCCACGCGGGCGACGCCGAGGACCTCGGCGGCGGCGTGCGTCTCGGCGACCCGGCGCGAGGTGAGGTCCTCGCCCGGGTCAAGGAAGCCGTCCTCCACCTCGCCCAGCTCACCGCGGGTGGCGACGACCAGCACCACGCGGTGCCCCTCGTCGGCGGCCTTGCGCATGACGCCACCGCAGTTGATGCACTCGTCGTCCGGATGGGCGTGGAAGGTGACCAAAGTTGCCATGGTCCCCAAATTACGCAGAAACGCCGACAGTTCTCAGTGGAGCGCGGCCGGGATCCCGGTCCCGGGCGCCGGTTCCGCTACGGGCGAACCTCCGCGCTGGACCGACTCCAGGATCTCGCCCACCCGGACGGCCGTCGTGGACAGCAGCGACGCGGTCAGACCGTGGCTGTGCTCCGACCCCTGCAGGTAGATGCCCGCCCGCATGTTCGACGCCGTGCGCAGCCGGTAGTCCCGGTCCACCACCGGCCTGCCCGACGCGTCCCGTTCGCACACCGCCGCGACCCGGTCGAGCAGGGCGAACACGTCGACCGGGTGAAAGCCGGTGGCGTACACCAGGGCATCGCACTCCAGGGTCTCGGTCTCGCCGGTGGGCAGGAACTCCACCGTCGCGTACACCGCCTCGTCGGTCTCCCGGGTGTAGGTGACCCGCGAGGCGTTGCGGATGTCCAGGCGTTTGCGGCCGGAGACGCTCTCCCGGTACTCGCGGGCGTACAGGTCCTCGATGAGGTCCATGTCCACCACGGAGTAGTTGGTGTTGCGGTGGTAGTCCATCAGCATCCGCCGCACGTCCGGGGGCGCGCCGTGGAAGTGGTCGACCGCGCGCGGGTCGAAGATCCGGTTGGCGAACGGGCTGTCGTCGGCAGGCGCGTAGCCGTAGCGGGCGAACACCGCGCACACCTGGGCCCGCGGCAGCGCGGTGTGCAGCTCGGCGGCGACCTCGGCGGCGCTCTGCCCGGACCCGACCACCAGTACCCGGTGCGGGTCGGTGCGGGCCAGGCCGTCGACCCGGTGCATCAGCTCGATGTTGTGCCACACCCGGTCCGACGGCACCGCGTCCGCGGGCAACTTGGGCCGCAACCCGGTGGCGACCACGATGTTGCGTCCGCGCACGGTGCGCACCCGGCCCGCGCCGTCCTTGGCGATCACGTCCAGGTGGGTGATCTCGCCGTCCACCTCGACCGGCCGCACCGAGGTGACCTCGGCGTCGTAGTGGACCTGGTCGGCCACCCGCGCCGCGGCCCACTCGAAGTAGTCGTGGAACTCGGTGCGCAGCGGGAACAGTGTCTTGTGGTTGATGAACTCGGCCAGCCGGTCGCGGTCGCGCAGGTAACACAGGAAGCTGAAGTCGCTGGCCGGGTTCCGCATGGTGACCAGGTCCTTGAGGAAGGACACCTGCATGGTCGCGTCGTCGATCAACATGCCGCGGTGCCAGCCGAAGGCCGCCTGCCGCTCCAGGAACAGCGCGCGTACCGGCGCCTGCGGGTGCGCCAGGTTGTGCTCGTGCACGGCGATCGCCAGCGCCAGGTTGGACGGTCCGAAGCCGATCCCGACGATGTCCCACACCTCGTCACCGGATACGTCCTGCGGAAGAACCTCGCTGGTCACTGGGGTCCCTTCGTCGGCGATGATCGGCAAAGCCAGGTAAGGCTAACCTAAATAACGACCGGTGGGGAGTCCGCGTCCGCGCGGGTGGCGTGGTCTGGGTCTCCCTCGCGCAGAGCCTGCCGTACCAGCTCGCCCAGGCCCGAGAGTTCCCAGTTGCCTGCCGCCGCCGGATGCGCCTCGATGGTCAGCCGGTGCGCCGCCGAACTCAGCCTGACCAGCGAGAACCGGACCATCGGCGCCCAGTCGACGCCGAACCCCGGCTGGTGCGGCGTCGGCTCGAACCCGGCGCCGACCCCGGCCACCGCGAACGCCCGCGACCCCACCATCCGGCACGCCGACGCCAGCGCGGGGCGGTCGCGCACGACCGCCTCCACTGCCTCGCGCACCCGTTCCCGGTCGACGGCCGCGGGCAGGTCGACGGTGATCCGCGCCGGTTCGCTCGCGGCATCCGGCAAGGGGGTGACCCGACCAGCCTCGGTGGCCAGCCCGGTCAGCGCCGCGCACCAGGTGTCGGCCAGCTCGGCCACCGCGTGCTCGGTCACCGCCGTTGCCCGCCACGTCCACGTCGACGCGATCGTTCCCTCGGCGATCTCGGCGAACACCTCGATCACGTGGTGGTCGGTTTCGCCCCTGACCCGCGTGTCGAAGGCGAAACCGACCGTATCCGCGGCAGGCGGCGCGGCGAGCCTGCGCACGGTGTGCGCGAGGCCCGCGGGCGCGTCCACGGACAGCGCGCGGCCGTGCCGCGCAGACCATCGGGCGACCGCCACCACCAGTGCCGAGCGCAGCAGGTCGGCGGGGTCGGTGGCGTAGTAGCCGGGCGCGGTGCCCAGCAGCGCGGCGGTGTGCTCGGCGCCCAGCGCGCGGCGCAGTCCGGGGTGGCCGATGGGTAACGGCGCGACCAGAGTATCCATTGTGGACTGATCACCCTCCTCGACGGGCTCGGAGCCCGAGCGTAAGTTAGGTCAGGCTGGCCTCTCAAGCGACTGTGTGAATGGCAATTGACCAATTGCCAACATTCCGCCATCACGCCCAAGCCGGACTCACCCGGGTGATCCATCACCCGGGCGTGACACCGAGCCGATCGCCGCCGCACCAACGGGTGAACCGGGTAGTCGCGCCGCGCCCCCGCAACTACGTTGCCGGGCATGTCGGAGTTCGCCGAACTGGTCGGTCGCATGCGCGGCGACCGCGGCCTGCTGCGCGCCCAGCTGCTGGCCCGCCCGCACGAATGGCTGGTCGACCAGCTCCTGGCCATCGCCACCGGCGACCCGGGCGCGGTCCCCGACCAGCGCACCGACCCGTCGCCCGGCCACCAGCCCAGGGCGCTGCCGCTGGACGAGCGCTCGCTGGCCAGGCACACCGCCCGCCTTGGCGCCTGGGACACCAGCGCCTGCCTGGTCGCCCCGTGCCCGCCCGGCCCGGTGATCGAGCCGGACCGGCGCACCGCCCAGGGCGAGGACCTGCTCCGCCTGGCGAAGGACCTGCTGTTTGCCATCCTGTTCGGCGGCCCGGCCCAGGGCGTCCGGCTGGAGCGCGCCCGCCGTGCGACGATCACCCTCGGGCTGCCCGCCGGGAAGGCGCACGTGCTCGCCTTCCTGCGTCAGACGATCACCGGCGACACCGTGCGCATCGAGTTCGACGAGATCGCCAGTGGCGCGGTCGCCGACGCGGTGGTCGCCGCGCTCCGCGTGATCAACCGGTTGGAGATCAACGAGGAAGTGCTCTACGCCCGCCGCGCGGATCCCCTCGACAGCACCATGATCTGACGTCTCGGCGAATCAAACCCATACTTTCGTAGGGTTTCGTTCAACGATGCCGGTAGCACGACCGTTGCGACGGTAACAACCGGACTGTTGCACTCCTCACCCATGTTTCGGGATATCCCCAGGTAGGTACCCGGTTGCGCGCGCCGCCCGCCGCGCTTCGTCCGGAGCGGACGAAACACCCCTGTTACGTTCCGATATATGTCCGGGGAAACGCACGACATCCACATCGCCGAACCGTCTACATCGGACGGGTCGGAGCTGTGGCGGATCGCCCGCGATTCGCGCACGCTCGACCTGAACTCCTCCTACGCCTACCTGCTGTGGTGCCGCGACTTCGCCGACACCTCCGCGATCGCCTGGCGGGCGGGCCGCCCGGTGGGGTTCGTCATCGGTTTCGTCCGCCCGACCGAGCCGGAGACCGTGGTGGTCTGGCAGATCGCCGTCGACGGCGACCAGCGCGGCCTGGGGGTCGCGGGCAGACTCCTCGACCACCTGCTCGACCGGCTCGCGCCGCGCGGCGTCCGGCACCTGGAGACCACGATCTCGCCCGGCAACGACGCCTCCATCGCGCTGTTCCAGGCGCTGGCCCGGCGCCGCGGCGCGGATCTGCGCCGTGCCGGGCTGTTCGCCCCCGCGCACTTCCCCGACGACCACGAGGCGGAGGACCTGTACCGCATCGGTCCGCTCGTCCCCGCGCGCGAACGCGTGCCCGCCTGACACGACTGGGGAAAGGGAGATCTCCGTGAGTGTGTTCGAGACCCTGGAGTCCGAGGTCCGCAGCTACAGCCGCGGCTGGCCGGTGGTGTTCGACCGGGCCGTCGGCGCGCACCTCTATGACGAGATGGGAAAGTCCTATGTGGACTTCTTCGCCGGCGCGGGCGCGCTGAACTACGGCCACAACAACCCGGTGCTGAAACAGGCCGTGCTCGACTACATCATGCGCGACGGCGTCACCCACGCGCTGGACATGCAGACCGTGGCCAAACGGGACTTCCTTGAGTCCTTCCGGGACCTGGTGCTGACCCCGCGCGAGCTCGACTACAAGGTCATGTTCCCCGGGCCCGCGGGCGCCAACGCCGTCGAGGCCGCGCTCAAACTGGCCCGCAAGATCACCGGCCGGGAGTCGGTCGTCAACTTCACCAACGCCTTCCACGGCATGACCCTGGGCGCGCTCTCGGTCACCGGCAACTCGATGAAGCGCGGCGGCGCGGGCATCCCGCTGGTGCACGCCACCCCGATGCCCTACGACAACTACCTCGACGGCCAGGTGCCGGACTTCCTCTGGCTGGAACGCCTGCTCGCCGACAGCGGCAGTGGCCTCAACGAGCCCGCCGCGGTCATCGTGGAGACCGTGCAGGGCGAGGGCGGCATCAACGCCGCCCGCGTGGAATGGCTGCGCGGCCTGGCGGAACTGTGTCAGCGGCACGGGATCCTGCTGATCGTCGACGACGTGCAGATGGGCTGCGGCCGCACCGGCCCGTTCTTCAGCTTCGAGGTCGCGGGCATCCGGCCGGACATCGTCTGCCTGTCCAAGTCGATCGGCGGCTTCGGCTTGCCGCTCGCGCTCACCCTGATCCGCCCCGAGCTGGACGTCTGGGAGCCCGGCGAGCACAACGGCACCTTCCGCGGCATCAACCCCGCCTTCATCGCCGCCACCGAGGCGCTGCGCGCCTACTGGGCCGACGACGGCCTGGAGAAGGGCACGCTGGCCAAGGGCGAGCAGGTGGAACGGGTCCTGGTCGGCATCGCCGAGCGGTACCCGGCCGCCGACCTGCGTGCCAAGGGCCGCGGCCTGGCCAGGGGCCTGCGCTTCCCGGACGGCGCCACCGCGGGCGCGGTGTGCCGGGCCGCGTTCGAGCGCGGCCTGCTGATGGAGACCTCCGGCCCGGACGGCGAGGTCGCCAAGGTCATGCCGCCGCTGACCATCACCGACGACGAGCTGGACGCGGGCCTGGCCATCCTCACCGACGCGGTGGCCACCACCCTCGACCGAACCGAGTGAACCCGGGAGGACCGCCATGATCGTCCGCACCCTGGACGAGATCACCGACACCGACCGCGACATCCGGACCGAGAACTGGCGCAGCAAACGCATCGTGCTGGCCAAGGACGGCGTCGGTTTCTCGGTGCACGAGACGACGCTCTACCCCGGCGCCGTCAATGACTTCTGGTACGCCAACCACATCGAGGCCGTCTTCGTGGTCTCCGGCGAGGGCGAGCTGCTGGACAAGGAGACCGGCCGCAGCTACGAGCTGGCCCCCGGCGCGCTCTACCTGCTCGACGGCCACGAACACCACCAGCTGCGGCCCCGCACCGAGATGCGCACCGTGTGCGTGTTCAACCCGCCGGTCACCGGCCGGGAGGTGCACGACGAGAACGGGGTCTATCCGCTGATCACCGAGGAGGACCGATGACCCTCACCGATGTCCGCACGCCCGACCGCTACCTGACCAGGACCGCGACGCCCGGCAGGCCGATCGAACGCACCGACCCGACGGTGTGGGGCGAGCACGCCGACGGCCCGATCGACGCGGCCACCCTCGCCGCGCACGAGGTCCGCGGCTACTCGGTCTTCGACAACCTGCTCAGCGCGGCCGAGGTCGAGACCTTCCGCGCCGAGCTGGACCGGCTGGCCGGGGACGAGGCCGTGCGCGCCGACGAGCGCACGATCGTGGAGCGTTCCTCGGCCGAGGTCCGCTCGATCTTCGAGGTGCACCGGACCAGCGGGCTGATCGCCGAGCTGGTGCGCGACCCGCGCGTGCTCGACCGTGCCCGCCAGGTGCTCGGCTCCGAGGTCTACGTGCACCAGAGCCGGGTCAACTACATGCCCGGCTTCAAGGGCAAGGGCTTCTACTGGCACTCGGACTTCGAGACCTGGCACGCCGAGGACGGCATGCCCGCCCCGCGCGCGGTCAGCATGTCCATCGCGCTGACCGACAACCACCCGTTCAATGGTGGCCTGATGGTCATGCCCGGCTCGCAGCGGGTGTTCGTGCCCTGCGTCGGCGAGACGCCCGCGGACCACTACAAGGCGTCGCTGACCGAGCAGGAGATCGGTGTCCCGAGCCACGCGCACATCAGCCTGCTGGCCGCCGAGCACGGCATCGAGCAGTTCACCGGCCCGGCCGGGTCGGCCCTGCTCTTCGACGCGAACATCATGCACGGCTCCGGGAACAACATCACCCCGTTCCCCCGCTCCAACATCTTCATCGTTTTCAACAGCGTGGCGAACACCCTGGTGGAGCCGTTCGCTGCGCCCGCGCCGCGGCCAGGGTTCATCGCGTCCCGATCGTTCGCCCCGCTCATGAGGTGACCCGAAAGTGATCATGTGTAATCCGTCTGTTACCATGTGTGCGCGCCGCGCGGCTGGTTGATCAAGAGCTGGTCGGGGTCCCACTCGGGGTGGAACCCGACGTGCTGTCGACCAACTCCGCGTGGTTACGGCCCCGTCCCCGCCGACTCGGGATCGGCGCGGTGGCGGGGCCGGTCCATGTCCGCACCCGGAGCGGAGTCCACAGTCACCGGGCTCCGGCCAACCCGACTCGGACACCCCTTTTTTCGTCCGCCGAGTGGGCTGCGTCACTTCGTTTGTTTCGGCGCCTGCCCCGTTGCCGCCCTTCGCTTTCCACGCGACCCGGAATTCGCCGCTGACACCCCGTGTCACCCGCTCGACGGTCCGTTTGGCCGGTTGCCCGGAAACTTGTCCGGCATTAGGCCATCCGGTTGACGAGTGTCGTATCCGGGCCGTGATCGGCCGATTCGTCCTAGGTTTGTCCCCGGGAGCGCTTGTGAACCGGCTTAGGGGAGCCGGTCCGATCGGGGGGTGGTACCTGGTGGCGCATGACGCGCTCGCGGATCCGGAGCAAGGGGGTCCGCGGTTTTGCGTATTGGGCCCGGTGTGCGCGCTGGTGGGGGAGAACACGCTGGTTCCCGGGGGGCCGGGACTGCGCGGGATGCTGGCGATGCTGCTGTTGGAGCCCAATCAGGTGGTCTCGGTGGAGCGCGTGATGGACGTGCTCTGGGACCACGAACCACCCGCCACGGCGCGGACCATCGTGCAGGGCTATGTTTCCCGCCTCCGCCGCTGGCTGTCCACTGTGGATTCCACGCGGACCACCAGGATCCAGACCGCGGGCCCCGGCTACCGGCTGGAGGTCGACGAGACCCGCATCGATGTCGCGCTGGCCAGGGAACTGCTGGCCGAGTCCCGCGACCGGCCCGCGGCCGAACGCGCCGACCTGCTCGCCCGCGCCCAGGGCCTGTGGCGGGGCCCGGAACTGTCCGGCATCGGCGGCCGCGTCCGCGCCCCGGAACTGGCCGAGCTGCGGCTCACCGTGCTGGAGGCGCGCCTCGACGCCGATCTTGAGCTCGGCAGGCACGACGAGGTCATCGGCGAACTGGCCGCGCTGGTCGACACGCACCCGTTCCGGGAACACCTCGTCGGCCAGCTCGTCCTCGCGCTCTATCGCTCCGGCAGGCGCGCCGCCGCACTGGAGATCTACCAGCGCTTCGCGCACCGCGCCGCCCGCGAACTCGGCCTCGACCCCGGCCCCGGCCTGCGCGAGCTGCACAGCCGGATCCTGCGCGACGACACCACGCTGCTCGAATCGCGCGGCGCCGCGGTGATCGCGCCCCGGGTCGGCGTGCTCACCCCCGCCCAGCTGCCCGCAGCGCCGTCGGGGTTCACCGGCCGCGAGGAGGAACTGGCCTGGCTCGACGAGGTCCGCGCGGGCGCGGACGGCACCGCCCCCGCGATCGGCGTGCTCGTCGGCCCAGCCGGGGTCGGCAAGAGCGCGCTCGCGGTGGTGTGGGGCACCCGCGCCGCCGCCGAGTTCCCGGACGGCAGGCTCTACGCCGAGCTGCGCGGCTTCGACCCCCGACACGACCCGGTCGAGCCCGCCGAGGTGCTGGCCCGCTTCCTGCTCGCGCTGGGCGTGGCCGCCGAGCACATCCCCGAGGACATCACCGAGCGCACCGCCTTCTACCGCTCGCTGCTGGCCGAACGCAGGCTGCTGGTGGTGCTCGACGACGCCCGCGACTCCGACCAGGTCCGCCCGCTGCTGCCGGGCGCGCCCGGCTCCACCGTGGTGGTCACCAGCAGGCGCAAGCTCGACGGCCTGGTCACCGACGGCGCGAGCCTGCGCGTGCTGGGCACGCTCCCGCCCGCCGAGGCCGAGGCCGTGATCACGCACGCGGCAGGCCCACCCGCCCCACAGGAACGCGCCCTGCGCGACCGCCTGGCCCGGCTCTGCGGCTACCTCCCGCTCGCCCTGCGCATCGCGGGCGCCCGGCTGGTGGTCAGTCCACAGTGGTCACTCCGGGAACTGGTCGACGAGCTGGCCGACGAGCACACCCGGCTCAGCGCCCTGCGCGTGCAGGACGTGGACACCGGCGTGCGCGCCGCCCTCGACCTCACCTACCGCGGCCTCGACGACGCCCAGGCCGAGACGCTGCGGCTGCTCGGCGCCGTGCCCGGCCCCACCGTCGGCCCGCACCTGCTGGCCGCCATGGCGGGCGGCACCGTCACCGAGGCCCGCGCCCGGCTGCGCGCGCTCGCCGCGCTGTTCCTGGTGAACGAGACCGACCCGGACGTCTACGGCATGCACGACCTGGTCCGCCTCTACGCCCGCGAGCTGTGCTCGGACGACCTGCTCCCATTGGTGCTGCGCTACTACCTGGTGGCCGCCGACGCGGGTAGGCGGCACCTGCGGGCCGCAGGCGACGACCTGGACCACGCCGCCACCGAACCGGAGGTGCCCCGCCCGGAGATCGCGGGCCGGGACGACGCGCTGGCCTGGTTCGAGCGCGAGTGGCCGAACCTGGTCGCCGCCGCCGAGGCGGGCGCCCGCGCCGGTCTGCACACCGAGGTGTGGCAGCTGGCCCGGATGGCCAGCGAGTTCCGCCGGGTCCGCACCCGCCGCGACGACTGGGAGCACGTGCTGCGCCTTGGTCTCAAGTCCGCCCAGGCCGCGGGCGACCGCCGCGGCGAGGTGCTGATGCGGCTGAGCCGGTGCGTGCTGCTGACCCGCTTCGACCGCGAGCACGAGACCGTCACCGACGCCGAGCGCGCCGTCGCCATCGCCACCGAGCTGCGCGACTCCAAGCTGATGGCCATGGGCTTCAACACCGTCGCCAGCGCCCTCTACGGCCAGAAGCGCTACGCCGAGGCGCTCGCGGGCTACCGCAAGGCCCTGGAGCTCTCCGGCCGCGCGGGCTACCGGCTTGGCGAGGCCAACCTGCTCAACAACATCGCCCAGGTGCACCGCAACCTGGGCGCGCCAGCCGAGGCGGTCGGCCCGCAGGCGCAGGCGGTGGCGATCTTCCGCGAGGTCGGCGATCTCGGCTTCGTCGGCCTCGCGCTGGCCAACCTCGCCGAGCTGGAGCACGAGCTCGGCCTGCCGGAGGCGGCCGGGCTGCACGCCCGCGAGGCCATCGAGCTGGCCGAGGGCAACGGCCTGGACCTCACCGAGGCGTTCGCCCGCGAGGTGCTCGCCCGGGTGCTGCGCGACCACGGCGACGTGGCCGCGGCCCGGGTGGAGCTGACCCTGGCGCTGGAGCTGTACCGACTGGTCCAGTCACCGGCCGCGGACGCCGTCCAAGCCGGACTGGCCGCGTTGCCGAAGGACGTTTAGCGAACGCTTAGCCGTCCGCCTTCGACAGCCGGCAACCTCTGCGGCCAGGGTCCCCGTGCCAACCGGGACCCAGGGCCGCGGCGGGAGATAGTTGGGGGACAGCGGCCCGACGTACCGGCCGGCGCTCTCGGGGGAGGGAGAGCCGGCCGGTCGTCGTTTCCGGGTCATTCCGTCGGAATCCCCGCGCCGCGACCGTTCGATCGCCGAACCGTCCGTGTCCACGATGTGTCCCGAGCGCCGCGTCCCGGGCACCGATGACCATCGGGCCCGGGACGTGCCGGACGCTCTCGGATGGACCGACCCCGGATCAGACGTTCAGGCTCTCGCCGTCCACCTGGAAGGGCCGCAGTTCCGGACGCTTCGGCGCCAGACCGTCCCCGAGGGATTCCCCGGTGATCTGCCTGCGCACCCACGGGAGCAGGTGCGTGGTGGTCCAGGCCAGGTCGTCCTGCCGCAACCGCAGCCACGGCTTGCGCTCCTCGCTGGGCAACGGCTCCCGCCAGTCCTCGACGACCGGGACCCCGAGCACCTCCGCGGTGCGCAGCGCGATCCGTCGGTGACCCTCGGTCGAGAAGTGCAACCGGTCGTCGCACCAGGACCGCCGGTCGTGCAGCACATCCATCGACCACAGATCTACCACCCGCGCGCCGTGCCGCTCGGCGATGGCCCGCAGGTGTCCGTTGTAGATGGCCACCTTGCCACGCACCCGGCGCAGCAACGGCTGCACCTTCGGGTCGGGCCCGGTGAACATCACCACCTCGCAGTCCACCGCGCGCAACGCGGCGACCGCCGTCTCGAACAGCGCCGCCACATCGTCGACATCGGTGCCCGGCGTGATGATGTCGTTGCCACCACCGCACAGCGTCACCAGATCGGGCCGCGTCGTGACCGCGATCGGCACCTGCTCGTCGATGATCTCCTGCAGCATCTTCCCGCGCAGGGCCAGGTTCGCGTACTGGAACCCACCCCGCTGCGCCGCCATGACCTCGGCCAGGCGGTCCGCCCAGCCGACGTAGCCACCACCCGGCGCCTCGTCGCTCATACCCTCGGTGAAGCTGTCCCCGATCGCGATCCAGCTGTCCCACCCGTGCACAGCCGACCTCCCCTTCCGATCCGTTGCCTCTTACAACCAAACGTCCAGAATGCCCCCGCATTCCCGCTCGACGCCACCACCGGTGCAGGGCAGGGTAAGACCAACGTCCGACATCGACCACTCCATTCCCCGGTGTGCCTGAACACAGCCGGGGTCTGGCCTACCTAACGCAGTTGACGTGCGGCAGGCTGGAGGCGTGACCGACTCGCTGTCCGACATCCTCGGCGGGCGCCGCGGCGCGCTGGACGCCACCGCGCCGCCGCTGGCGTTCGCGGCGGGCTACCTGGTGTCCGACAACCGGATCGGCTGGGGCGCGGCGGTCGCCCTGCTCACCGCCGCCGTGGTCGCGATCATCCGGGTCACCCGGGGCGAACGGGTGACCGCGGTGGTCGGCAGCAGCACGGCGGTGGTGGTCGGGGCGATCGTGGCCCTGCACACCGGTCGGGGTGAGGACTTCTTCCTGGTCCAACTGTTGTCAAACATCGGCAGCGCCCTCGCGTGGGCTGTGAGCGTGCTCATCCGCTGGCCGCTGCTGGGTGTCGTGGTCGGCACCCTGCTCGGTCAGAAGACCCGGTGGCGGCGCGATCCGCAGTTGCTCCGCGCCTACAGCCGGGCGAGTTGGGTCTGGGTGTTCGGCCAGTACACGCTGCGCACGGTGATTTACGGCGCGTTGTGGCTGGCGGGCAACGTCACGGCGTTGGCGATCGCGCGTGTCGTGCTCTCCTGGCCACTGGTCGCCGTGGTGGTCGCTGCGAGCGCTGCGGTGCTGGCCAGATCGCTGCCGGAGGGACATCCCGGCATCCGCCACCCGCGCATCCCGCAGCCCGCGGCGAAGCCCTAGCGGGACCGACGGTCGGCCCGTCGACCGGCAGGCGACCGGACGGCGGCGGCCCGCACCGCGGTTGGTCATCGGGGGCGGGCGGCGTCGGCCCCGAAGGCGTCCAGGGCCGCGAGCCAGGCCGCGCCCACGGCCCCGTCCTCGGCCCCGACCACCTCCCGGTCGGCCAACAACTCCCGCACCCGATCACCGACCAGGGTGCGCAGCACACCGCCGACCAGCACCACCGGCCCGTCGACGTACACGCTCGACACTTGTCCCGCCAGGGATCGCGCCGCGCGCTCCACGATCCCGGCGGCCACCGGATCGGTGTGCGCCGCCGCTGTCACCAACGGCGAAAACCGCGCCAACCGCACCGGCTCGTCCCGTCTCACCGCCGCGATAACCATCCCGAAAAGTGTCGCGGCAGCCAGCAGTTCATGATCTTCCCCTGTCCCCGTCGGTTCTCCCGCGAGGTCGCGGGAGCGATTCGAGGCCAGGTTATGCAGGCCCTCGGACGAGTCCAAGGCGATCTCGCCGCCTGTGGATGAATCCGGGGATTGTGGATAACTCGGCTGTGGATAACCCAGCGCGCCCAGCACCGAGGCGGCCAACACGCCCATCGGCTCCTGCCCCTGCAGGGTGCGTAGGGTCGCCCGGACGGCCTCGCGCCCGATCCAGAAGGCCGACCCCTCGTCGCCCAGCAGCCAGCCGTACCCGCCCGCCGTGGCGACCCGTGCCCGGCCGACCAGGCGAATCGCGATCGACCCGGTCCCGGCGATCAGCACCGTCCCGTCCGGGGACGCCGTGCCCGAGGCGAACGCCACCTCCGCGTCCACCACGACGCGCGGCCGTAAGATCGCGAACACCGGCCGGAAGGCGGCCGCGACCGGCGGCGAGCCCAGCGCGGAGTACCCCGCCAGACCGATCACGCAGGCCGCGAGGGGACGTCCGCCCAGCGCCTCGCGCGCGGCGGTGAGGATGTTGTCCGCGGCCACGGCGGGCGCGACGGATACCGGGTTCGCCCCGCCCGCGCGCCCCCGCCCGACCACGGTCCCGGCCGCGTCGACCGCCAGCGCCCGGGTCGTGCTCCCGCCCGCGTCGATGCCCAGCGCGACCCCGCTCACCGGCGCACTACTCCGTTCGGCGTAACATGTGGTGGCCCGCTCCGCTCCACCCCCTCGGCGGAGCGGGCACCTACGCCTACCTTGCGCACGGCCGAGTCGGGCGACATACACCCAGGCTAGGCGCTGTCCGGCAAGTCCGGCGCACGCTATCCGCGGGCGGAAAGCCCAAGTACAACCCGGTACGTGCGGCTTCCCGCCCGCGCGCCCGGAGACCACGCGGATCACGAATCCCGCGCAACAGACTTGCCGGACAGCGCCTGGTTACCCGACCTCAGCGGGTCTTGGTGACCTTGTTCAGCCCGCGCGGCGCGTCCGGGTCCCCGCCGCGAGCCAGCGACAGCCCGAGCGCGAGCCGCTGCAGCGGCAGCACCTCCAGGATCGGCGCCACCTCCTCCGCGCTCGCGGGCAGCTCCACCCGCAGCGTCGCGGGCACCGACGCGGCCGCCGAGCCCACCGCCACGATGTCGGCGCCGCTGCGCGCGACCACCTCCAGCACCTCGCGCATCGCCGTGCCGCCCGCGCCCTCGCTGGCCACCGCGAGCACGCCGGTGTCCGCGCCGACCGCGGCCACCGGGCCGTGCAGCAGGTCGGCACCGCTGTAGGCGCGCGCGGACAGGTAGCTGGTCTCGGCGAGCTTGAGCGCCGCCTCCGCCGCGGTGGCCGAGGAGTAGCCGCGGCCGGTGGTGACCATCCGGTCCACGAACCGCAGCCTGGCCACCGCCTCGTCCACGTTGTCCGCGGCCAGCGCCCGCTCGGCCAGCTCGCCGATCTCGGCGACCGCCTTGCCGTCGCCGCCGCGCACCGCGTCCACCAGCAGGTAGAGCGCGAGCAGGGTGGCGCTGTAGGTCTTGGTCGCGGCCACCGCCAGCTCCGGGCCCGCGCCGATGTCGATGGCCAGCTCGGCCGCCTCGACCAACGGCGAGTCCGGGGTGTTGGTGACCGCCACGGTCAGCGCGCCGCGCTCGCGGGCTGCCCGGGTGGCCTCGATCAGGTCCGGCGAGCCGCCGCTCTGGCTCACCGTCACGTAGAGCACGTCACCGAGATCGGGCTGCGCGCCGTAGAGCGTGGTGGTCGACGGGGACACCAGGCCCGCGGGCAGGTTGAGCAGGACCTCGGTCAGGTACTTGGCGTACAGGGCCGCGTGGTCGCTGGACCCGCGGGCGGCGAACAGGGCGAACCGGGGTCGGGCAGCGGCGATCCTGGCCGCCACCTCGGCGGTCTCGGCGCGCTTGGCGACCGCGGCGGCCAGCACGGCGGGCTGCTCGGCGATCTCGGCACGCATCCGTTCGCCGGATGGTTGCGGGTTCGTCATCTGCGGCTCCTCAGCAGGTAAGGTCTAGACCAATCATACCGTGCGGGCGCCGCCACGCGTCCAGCCCGTCGGTCACGGTCGGACCAAACCGGCGGGGTGTGATCGCGTCAGGCACCCCCGACAAGGCATTCTGTAGGGGTCGGGCGCAAGACTCAGGAGGGACGCCATGCTGGAGATGTCCACGGCCGACGGGTCGGACACGGTGGCGCGCGTGCAACGGGAACCCAAGTACTGGGGTCTCAAGCGCCACTTGCTCGACCTGCTCGGCTCCATGCCTCCCGGCTCGCCCATCCCAACCGAACGCTCACTGGCCACCGAGTTCGACGTCTCCCGCACCACGGTCCGCCAGGCACTGGCCGAGCTGACCGTCGAGGGCAGGCTACTGCGGGTGCAGGGCAAGGGCACCTTCGCTGCCGAGCCCAAGGTCGCCCAGCGACTGCAGCTGTCCTCCTACACCGAGGACATGCGCGCCCAGGGCCGCGAACCGTCCAGCAAGCTGCTGGAGGTCTCCGAGATCCCCGCCGAGGCCGACCTGGCCCGGCTGTTGGGCATCCGCGCGGGCGCCAAGGTGCTGCGACTGCACCGGCTGCGGCTGGCCGACGGGGAACCGATGGCGATGGAGACCACGCACCTGCCGCTGGGCCGCTTCCGCGGCCTGCGCCGCTACGTCAGCGGCGGCGGCTCGCTCTACCAGGTGCTCCGGGAGCGGTTCGATGTCGAGATGGGACACGCCGAGGAGACGATCGAAACCGCGCTGGCCGGTCCGCACGAGGCCGAGCTGCTCGGCGCGGACGTGGGCATGCCGATGCTGCTGCTGTCGCGGCACTCGTTCGACACCGACGAGCGGCCGGTGGAATGGGTGCGGTCGGTCTACCGGGGCGACCGCTACAAGTTCGTGGCCACGCTGAACCGGCCGTCCTGACCAAGGTGACCGCGACACTCGCCGACATCCGCTGGGGCAGCGCCCCGGCGCGCGGCGTGCTGGCCACCACCATCCTCGGGTCGGGGATGGCCATGCTCGACGGCAGTGTCGTCAACGTCGCCCTGCCGCGTATCGGCACCGAGCTGGACGCCTCGGTCGCCGGTCTGCAGTGGATCCTGGACGGCTACCTGCTCGCGTTGGCCTCGCTCATCCTGGTCGCGGGCTCACTCGGCGACCGTTATGGGCGAAGACGGGTGTTCCTGGTCGGTGTGGTGTGGTTCGGCGCCGCGTCGGTTTTGTGCGGTTTGGCGCAGAACACGGCCATGCTGGTCGCGGCGCGGGTGCTACAGGGCATCGGCGGCGCGCTGCTGACCCCGGGCTCGCTCGCGATCCTGCAATCGGTCTTCCACCGCGAGGACCGCGCACGTGCCATCGGAGCGTGGTCGGGTCTCGGCGGCCTCGCGGCCGCGGCGGGACCACTCGTCGGCGGCCTGCTGGTACAGGCGTGGTCCTGGCGGCTGGCGTTCCTGGTGAACATCCCGGTCGCCATCGCGTGCGTCCTGCTGGCGCTGCGCTACGTCCCGGAGACGAGGGACGGCGAGGTGACCGGTCACCCGGACGTGGCGGGCTCGACCCTGGGCGCGCTCGGCCTCGCCGGGATCACGACAGCGTTGGTCGAGGCCCCGGTACGCGGCGCGGACTGGCTGGTCGTCGGCGCGGGCGTACTCGGCGTGCTGGCGCTGGGGACGTTCGTGGTGATGCAACGCCGCCAACGAACGCCGCTCGTGCCGCCCGCCCTGTTCACCGGCCACACGTTCGTCATCTCGAACGCACTCACGTTTGTCGTCTACGCGGCACTGGGCGGCGTGATGATGCTGATGGTCCTGCAACTACAGGTCTCACTCGGCTACCCACCGACCGCAGCGGGCGTGGCGGGCCTCCCGATCACGCTGATCATGCTGACGCTGTCGGCCCGCTCCGGCAGACTCGCCGCCAAATGGGGCCCGCGCTGGTTCCTGGTCCTCGGCCCACTGACCGTGGCGGCGGGCATGCTCCTCATGCTGCGCATCGCCCCTGGCGCGTCATACCTGGGTTCGGTACTGCCCGCGGTGATCGTGTTCGGCCTCGGGCTGTCCATCGTGGTCGCTCCGGTGACAGCGACGGTCCTGGCCGCCGCCCCGGACCGCTACGCGGGCGTGGCATCCGGCGTGAACAACGCGGTAGCCCGCACCGGAAGCCTCCTCGCGGTGGCAGTCCTGCCCGCGGTGGCCGGACTTACCGGCGCCGCTTACACAGACCCGGCGGCGTTGACATCGAGCTGGCGCATCTCCCTGTGGGTATGCGCCGGTCTCGCAGCCCTGGGCGGCCTCCTGGCCATCAGCATCCACGACAACGTCCTGGCCGCCGCCCCGAAAACCCCCACCCCCGAATCCCCCCAACCCGGCGACTGCCTCCACTGCGGCGTCGAAGGCCCACCCACTCACGTCGTCCCGACCCGCGCCGCCTGAGCTGCTCACGCCCCAGCTGGACGAGCCCGCACCCTCCGCGGCCTGTGGACAGCTCCGCGCGCTACCTCGCCTACCAGCGGTAACGTAGAAATCCGGGGATCCCCCGCAAGCTATCCACAATCCGTCGAACCGTCCCCAAGCACGCAGCGCCACTTGACGAGCCCCCGCTCCACCGCCCCTGTGGACAGCTTCGCGCACGGTCTCTCCCACCAGCGGTAGCGTGGAAATCGGGGGTCCCGGCGAGTTGTCCACAACCCCTCGAAACCATCCACAGGCCACCGACGCGGCTTGTTTGCCCTGCTCAGCGTTCGGCAGGATTGGTAAGGACCCCGGGGCAGGATTTCCCATCTTCAGCCAGCGTGATCATGAAGCCCGGGTGGGCTCTGGTTCTCAGCGGGTGACGTGGGTCAGGTCGGTGGGGACTGGATTGAGGTGGCGGCGTCGGGAGACGACGTCGTGGTCGGGGGCGGTTGTGGGGTTGTCGTTGTGGTCGGGGCGGCGGATGTGGTGGGGGTGGGTGTCGTGGTTTGAGTGGGGGTTTGTGTCGGGGACGGGGTTGTTGTCTCCGGGGTGGTGGTGGGGGCTGTCGACGTGCTGGTCGGGGTCTCGTGCACGGTGACCGTGGTCGTTGAGGGTGGGCTCGTCGGCGCCGCCGGCTGCACCAGGTTGCCCAGGGTGGTGCCCTCGGCGCCGCTGAGTGACTCGCCGCGGGCGAACTCGACAGCGGTGATCACAGCCATGCCCAGGACGAACATCAGCACGCCGCCCGCGACCATCGCCCAGGGGCGTTTCGTCGCCGGTTTCGCGGGCGGTGCGGGTTCATCGGACTCGTCGTCGGTGCTCACGACCGTGCCGTTGCGGGTGATGATGCGGTCGCGCACCGCGTCCCGAGTGCGTTCCAGCGAGCGCAGGTAGAGCGTGCCGCCGACGGTGGTGATCACGCTGGCCACCGCGGCGCCGGTGACGGTGCCCGCGACGCCCAGGGTGGAGCCGAGCAGCGCGGCGGTGGCTGCCGCGAGGGCGCCCGCCGCGACCTGGCTGATGCGAAGTGTGTGGTCCTGACTCATGATTCCGTTCGGTGTCGTTGCCGTGCCCCTCCATTGCCGCCGACGCGTGACGCGTTCGCCCGGTTGGCCCAAGGTGAGCTGCGCGACACCGCCCAGTCCATAGTGGACTTGGCGGCCCCGGTGCACACTGGGTGGGTGAACCTTGTCACCCTCGCCGACATCACCGCCGCCGCCGAGCGGATCGCGGGCACCGCCGTGCGCACCCCGCTGGTCCCGTGCCCGTGGGCCGATCGTCCACTGTGGATCAAGCCGGAGAGCCTGCAACCGGTGGGCGCGTTCAAGATCCGCGGCGCGTACAACGCCATCGCCCGCATCGACGCGGCGACCAGAGCCCGCGGGGTGGTCGCCTACTCCAGCGGGAACCACGCCCAAGCCGTGGCCTACGCGGCCAAGGTGTTCGGGATCCCGGCGTGGATCGTGGTCCCCGAGGACACGCCGACGGTCAAGGTCGAGGCTACCCGCGCGCACGGCGCGGAGGTGGTGCTCTCCGCCGTCGGGCAGCGCGAGGCCGTGGCCTACGAGATCGTCGAGCGGGAGAACGCGACGCTGGTGCCGCCGTTCGACGATCCGGGGGTGATCGCCGGGCAGGGCACGATCGGCCTGGAGATCGTCGCCGACCTACCTGACGTGGACCTCGTCCTGGCCCCGGTCAGCGGCGGCGGCCTGATCTCCGGCATCGCCGCCGCGGTCAAGGCCCTGCGCCCCGAGGCCCAGGTGTGGGCGGTGGAGCCGGAACTGGCCGCCGACACCGCCGAAAGCCTGGCCCGCGGCGAACGCGTCTCCTGGTCGGTCGCCGACCGCAACCGCACCATCGCCGACGGCCTGCGCAGCCAGCCATCGGAACTGACCTTCGCCCACCAGCAGGCCCTGGTCGACGGCATCGTCACCGTCTCCGAGGACGAGATCCGCGACGCCGTCGCCGTCCTGGCCCACCGCGCCCGCCTGATCGCCGAACCCAGCGGTGCCGTCGCCACCGCCGCCTACCTGCACCACGCCGACCGACTCCCACCCGGCAAGACCGTCACCATCCTCAGCGGCGGCAACCTCGACCCGACCACCCTCGCCGACCTGCTGAAGGCCTGACCTGTCCGCATCGCCCCGCTGCGGACCAGAGCCCACCGGCTTCATGATCGCGCCGCACTCAAGATCGAGATCCGTCCCCGGGGCGGGCCCCGCCCGCCCCGGGGTGCGGCGCTCTTCCACAACCTATCGAGCGCTGAGCAGGGCAAACAAGCCGCGTCGGTGGCCTGTGGATGGTTTCGAGGGGTTGTGGACAACTCGCCGGGATCCCCCATATTCCACGCTACCGCTGGTGGGCGACGTTGCGCGCGGAGCTGTCCACAGGGAGTCGTGGGTGTGCGGGCTGGTCACGTGGGGTGTGGGCCTGGGCGACAGTCCAGCGGGGCTGCGGGCAACTTGGGTGATCAGCTGCGGAGGGCGGCGGACAGGGCTTCCGCGGCGGCCTTCGGGTCCGGAGCCTCGGTGATCGCGCGGACGACGACGATGCGGTCGGCGCCCGCGGTGCGGACCTCCGGTAGGCGGGTGTCGTCGATTCCGCCGATGGCGAACCAGGGGCGGGTCGGGGCGGTGGCGGCGCAGGCTCGGACCAGGTCGAGGCCGGGGGCCGGGCGGCCGGGTTTGGTGGGGGTCGGCCAGCAGGGGCCGGTGCAGAAGTAGTCCACGCCCGGTTCGTTCGCGGCCGCGATGGCCTGGGCGAAGTCGTGGGTGGAGCGGCCGATCACGATGTCGTCGCCCAGGATGTGGCGGGCCACGGTGACCGGTAGGTCGTCCTGTCCGAGGTGCAGCACGTCCGCGCCTGCCGCGAGCGCTACGTCCGCGCGGTCGTTCACCGCCAATAACGCACCGTGGGCAGCGCACACTTCCGCGATGACGGATAGCGCGCGCAGTTCCGGTCCTGCCTCCAGCGGTACGTCGTTCCGCTTGTCCCGCAACTGCACGATGTCCACACCGCCCGCGAGCGCGGCGTCCACGAAGTCCGCGAGGTCGCCGCGGTCGGAGCGCGCGTCCGTGCACAGGTAGAGCCGCGCGTCGGCGAGCCTGCGCCTGATCTGGTCCCCGTCGAGTCCTGGCATGGAGTTGACGCTAGCGCCTGCGCTACGGTGGTGGTCGGTCGCACGGGAGTCCGGGGAATCGGGCTGAGAGGGAGCTGTGTCGCTCCGACCGTCGAACCTGATCCGGGTCATGCCGGCGCAGGGAGCGTGAGGACATGAGTGAAGTGGGCCGCATCGCCGTCGTAGGCGGCGGGGTGGTCGGGCTGTCGGTGGCGTGGTGGCTGGCCGCGGCCGGATATCCGACGACGCTGGTGGATCCCCGGCCGAAGCG
This sequence comes from Actinokineospora enzanensis DSM 44649, assembly GCF_000374445.1. Lineage (GTDB taxonomy): Bacteria > Actinomycetota > Actinomycetes > Mycobacteriales > Pseudonocardiaceae > Actinokineospora > Actinokineospora enzanensis. The sequence goes on from NZ_KB894410.1 coordinate 57,130, forward strand.
TGGTGCGTCCTGGGTGGCGGGTGGCATGTTGGCGCCGGTCACCGAGTCCTGGCCGGGGGAGGAGGACGCCCTGGAGCTGGGCAGAGCCTCATTGGACCAGTGGCCGGAGTTCGCCGCGCGGTTGACGCGCGCGGGCGGTGACCCCGGGTTGCGGCATGAGGGCACGCTTGCGTTGGCCATGGACTCCGCCGACGTCGGCACCCTGGCCATGCTCGCCGACCACCTGCGGGATCGCGGCCGCGAGGTGCACCGCCTGTCCGGCCGTGAGCTGCGCGGGCTGGAGCCGACCCTGGGATCGAGTGTCCGAAGTGGACTTCATGTGCCCGGGGATCTGGCCGTGGACAACCGCGCGTTGCTTACTGCCCTGCACGCCGCGTGCGTCCGATCGGGTGTGGAGTTCGTCACGGTGTCAGCGGACACGGTTCACCCGGGTGGCGTCGAGCTGACCGACAAGTCCACTGTGGAATGTGCGGTGGTGGTGATCGCCGCGGGCGCTTGGAGCGGCGCGCTGCACCCGGCGTTGCACGGGCTGGTGCGTCCGGTGAAGGGCGAGATCCTTCGACTGCGCACCCGGCGCGGCGCGTTGCCCGTCCCGACTCGCACGATCCGCGCGCACGTCGAGTCGAGGCCGATCTACCTGGTACCGCGCGTGGACGGCGAACTCGTGCTCGGTGCGACCCAACAGGACGTGGGCTTCGACGAGGACGTCACCGCGGGCGCTGTGCGCGACCTGCTGCGCGACGCGGAACGCGTGCTCCCCGGTATCGCCGAGTACGCGCTGACCGAGACGGCCGCGGGTTTGCGCGCGGGTAGTCCAGACAACCTGCCGTTGATCGGCGAGTTGGAACCCGGGGTGTTGGTCGCGTCAGGGCATCACCGCAATGGTCTGTTGCTGGCTCCGATAACCGCGGCTGCGGTGCTGTCCCTGGTGCGCGAGGAAGAACTGCCGGAACGCCTGCGCGCGGCGTGCCCGTCCCGATTCGGCGTGGAGGTGCCCACATGAGGATCACGGTCAACGGCGACATACGCGACGTGGCCGACGGCGCGACGGTCGCCGACGTGCTGACCGTGCTCGGCCTGCCCACCACCGGCATCGCCGTCGCGTTGGACGGTGAGGTCGTGCCGCGCGCCGCCCACGTCGCGACGCCGGTGTCCGCGGGCGCCGTGCTCGAAGTACTCACCGCCGTGCAGGGAGGTTGACGGATGGACGACCCGCTGATCATCGCCGACCGGGAGTACACCTCGCGGTTGATCACCGGCACCGGCGGCGCGGCCAACCTGTCGGTGCTCGAACGCGCGCTGGTCGCGTCCGGCACTGAATTGACGACGGTCTCGCTGCGCCGGGTCGACGCCCAGGGCGGGACGGGCGTTCTCCAGGTGCTGGCCCGGCTCGGCATCGATCCGCTGCCCAACACGGCCGGTTGCCGCACCGCCGCCGAGGCCGTGCTCACCGCCCGGTTGGCCCGCGAGGCGCTCGGCACCAACTGGGTCAAGCTTGAGGTCATTGCCGACGACCGCACCCTGCTGCCGGACCCGGTCGAACTCCTCGACGCTGCCCGCACCCTGGTGGACGACGGCTTCGTCGTGCTGCCCTACACCAACGACGACCCGGTCCTCGCGCTGCGGCTGGAGGAAGCGGGCTGCGCGGCCGTGATGCCGCTCGGCTCGCCGATCGGCACCGGGCTGGGCATCCGTAACCCGCACAACATCGAGCTCATCGTGGCCCGCGCGGGCGTGCCGGTGATCCTGGACGCGGGCATCGGCACCGCCTCGGACGCGGCCCTCGCCATGGAACTCGGCTGCGCGGCCGTACTGCTGGCCACGGCGGTGACGCGCGCGGCGGACCCGGAGAAGATGGCGACGGCGATGCGGTCGGCGGTGATCGCTGGGCGGCTGGCGCGGTCGGCCGGGCGGATCCCGCAGCGGTTCTGGGCCCAGGCGTCCAGCCCGCCGCGCTGACCGTGCTTCAGATCGCATACGCCTCATATCCAGCGCAGCGGGACAGCCGGGCGTGATCGACTTCGCCTGCCCCCGTATATAGCCCGCCGCTCCACTGGGGGATCCCCCGCTGGCCATTCTACCTGGTGCGGGTGACAGTGGATCTTGATCGGCGGGGTTGTGGGGCTTGCCTGTGGATAACTCTTGTCGCCTGATCGGAGGGCTTTTGTGGTGGTGGTTAGGTGTCTGCCTGGGATTTTGGGTCGGGCAGGGGAATCGCAGGGGAGGTTGAGGGGAAGTCGCCAGAATTGTCTGGCGTCCGGACATCTGGCTCTGTGGCCGGCCGGCGCCGGGATCGCCTGGTGTGGGGATCGGCCAGCGTGCAGGTGGGGCTGATACGAGATCGCTCTGCGCAAAGGCCGCCTGGTCCGAGAGTGTCTTGGATGAAGACCGGCCGATGCAAAGATCACCTGGCATGAGGCTCGGCTGCCGCAAGATCGGGCGCTACCGGCTCGGCGGGCGTGGAATCGGCTGGCTGTCGGGCCTGAAGCGCCCCCACCACATAACCCGCCGCTCCCAGGGGGATCCCCCGTTGGCCATTCTACCGGGCGGAGGTGATTGTGGATCTTGGTTTGATGGGGTGCGGGGGTGGGCTGTGGATAACTTCTGTCGCTCGATCGGGGGAGATTCGCGGGGGCGTTGCTGGGTGGGTGGTGCTTTGACCTGGGGTTCGAGTGGGTTTGGGGTGCGGCGGATGTCGATGTCGGGAAATTGAGTCGGGGCGTGATCGGTCTGCCGGTTCGAGCGTCTGGGAGGTGATCGGTCACGGGGTGGCTGTGCCTGCTGTGGTGGGCGAAGGGTGGGGACTGGTCGGCGGTGTGTTTGTCGATGTCGGTGAGCAGGGCACCCCGACCGACTCGGGATCGGGGCGTTGCTTGCGCGGGCTGCCCCACTACATAGCCCACCGCTCCCAGGGGATCCCCCACGGCCATTTTAGCAGGTGGGGGCGGCAAAGGATCTTGGAGAGGCGGGTGTGGATCTTGCCTGTGGACAACTTCTGTCGCTGGGATGGGTGGTTTTTCCTGGGGTGGGGTGGTGGACCTGCCGTTGGGGGTTTGGGGGGTGGCCCGGCACAATGAGGTATGACGACATCGGCCGCCGAGCCCGCCGTCGGTGACGTGCCCGCTCGGTTGTACCTGGCGATCGGGCGGTTGTCGCGGGCGTTGCGGCGTTCGGGTGCCCCCGGGTTGGGCCACGGGTCCATCTCTGCTCTGTCCACTTTGGTCGGATGTGGTGAGCTGCGGCTGGGGGACCTGGCCGCCAAGGAGGGGGTGGCCGCGCCGACGATGTCGCGGATCGTGGCGAGTCTGGTGGAGTCGGGGTATGTGGACCGGCAGCCGGACCCGGCCGATCGGCGGGCGTGGCTGGTGCGGGCGACCGAGGACGGGGAGCGGATCGTGTCCGGGGTGCGGTCGACGCGGGTGCACGAGTTGGGGCGGCGGCTGGATCGGTTGGCGCCCGCGGATCGGGCGCGGTTGGAGGCGGCGATTCCGGTGTTGGAAGCCCTGCTGGTCGACTAGTGGATCTCCAGTGTGCTGGAGGGAACACACTGGGGGGATGACGGTCGACGAGGTCATCAACGAGCTGGTTCGGGTCTGGAACGCGGGCGATAGTGCCGGGTGGGCCGCGTGCTTCGCCGAGGACGCGGTGTTCGTGGACGTGTTGGGGCGGGTGCAGCGCGGGCGGACGGTGATCGCGCGGGAGCATCGGAAGATCTTCGACACCATTTACCGGGGGAGCAGGCTGGAGATCCGTGCGGAGTCCAGTCGTCCGTTGGCGGATGGGTTGCTGCTCGTGCACAGCACTTCGACGCTGCGGGTGCCGGATGGGCCGCGGGCCGGGGAGACGCGCGCTGTGCAGACGATGCTTCTCGCGGATGGGTTGGTGCTGGCTTTCCAGAACACCATTCGTTCGGCGGTTTCCGGCTTCGCGAAGGGGGACGAGGAGCTGGGCCGTTTGGATCCACTGGGCTGGGGCGCTTGAAATGCGGAACGCCCCCTCCGGAAGGGGGCGTTCCACGTTCTACGTCAGGAACGTGTCGGCGTCGGGTAGCCGCCAGCGCGGGGATACCGGGCCGACGCCGCTGCCCAGGGGATAGGCGTCGCGCACGGAGCGGACGATGAAGTCCTTGCCCGCGCGCACCGCGCTGATCATGTCCGCGCCCTTGGCCAGGGCCGAGGTGATCGTGGACGCCAGCGTGTCGCCGCTGCCGTGGGTGTGCTTGACGGCGTAGCGGGGGCCGACGAACTCGGTGAACTCCGAGCCGTCGTAGAGCAGGTCGAGGCATTCCGGGTCGTCCCACAGGTGCCCGCCCTTGACCAGCACCCAGCGCGAACCGTACTCGGCCAGCGCGCGCGCCGCGTCTCGCTGTTCGGCCCGGGAGCGCACCTCGATGCCGGTGAGCAGCCGGACCTCGTCCAGGTTCGGGGTGACCAGGGTAGCCCGCGGGAACAGTTCACCACGCAGTGCGTCCAGTGCGTCCGCGGCCAGCAGCGGGTCGCCGTGCATGGACGCGGAGACCGGGTCGACCACCAGCGGGGTGCGGCCGTCCCGTCCGATGTGGACCCGGTCGCAGGCGCCCGCCACCGCGGTGATGATGTCCGCGGTGGCGAGCATGCCGGTCTTCGCCGCCTGCACGCCGATATCGGTGGCGACCACCTCGATCTGCCCGGCCACCACCTCCGGCGGGATCGTGTGCACCCCGGTGACGCCCAGGGAGTTCTGCACCGTCACCGCCGTGAGCGCGGTCATCCCGTGCACCCCGCAGGCGAAGAACGTCCGCAGGTCGGCCTGGATGCCCGCGCCGCCGCCGGAGTCCGACCCGGCGATCGTCAGCGCGCGCGGCGGCGTGGTCACTCCGAGATCACCGGCAGGTAGACCTGCTTGCCCTGTTCCACGAATTCCTCCGACATCTCCGCCATACCCGCCTCGATCGCCTCGACCGAGGAAAGCCCGTGCTCCGCAGCGTACTTGCGCACGTCCTGGGTGATCTTCATGGAGCAGAACTTCGGTCCGCACATCGAGCAGAAGTGCGCGGTCTTCGCGGGCTCCGCGGGCAGCGTCTCGTCGTGGAACGAGCGGGCGGTGTCCGGGTCGAGCGCCAGGTTGAACTGGTCGGTCCAACGGAACTCGAACCGCGCCTGGGACAGCGCGTCGTCGCGCTCCTGCGCCCGCGGGTGCCCCTTGGCCAGGTCGGCGCTGTGTGCGGCGATCTTGTAGGTGATCACGCCGGTCTTCACGTCGTCCCGGTTGGGCAGGCCCAGGTGCTCCTTCGGGGTGACGTAGCACAGCATCGCGGTACCCAGCCAGCCGATCTGCGCCGCGCCGATGGCCGAGGTGATGTGGTCGTAGCCCGGCGCGATGTCCGTCGCGAGTGGACCGAGGGTGTAGAACGGCGCCTCACCGCACAGCTCCTCCTCCAGTCGGACGTTCTCCGCGATCTTGTGCATGGGCACGTGCCCGGGGCCCTCGATCATCACCTGCACGTCGTGCCCGCGGGCGATGTGTGTCAGCTCGCCCAGCGTGCGCAGCTCGGCGAACTGCGCCTCGTCGTTCGCGTCCGCTATGGAGCCGGGCCGCAGGCCGTCCCCGAGCGAGAAGGTGACGTCGTAGGTGCGCAGGATCTCGCACAGCTCCTCGAAGTGCGTGTAGAGGAAGCTCTCCCGGTGGTGCGCCAGGCACCAGGCCGCCATGATCGAGCCGCCGCGCGAGACGATGCCGGTGACGCGTTTGGCGGTCAGCGGCACGTACCGCAGCAACACGCCCGCGTGCACGGTCATGTAGTCCACGCCCTGTTCGCACTGCTCGATCACCGTGTCCCGATAGACCTCCCAGGACAGCTGCGTCGGGTCGCCGTTGACCTTCTCCAGTGCCTGATAGATCGGAACGGTCCCGATAGGCACGGGGGAGTTGCGCAGGATCCACTCGCGCGTTTCGTGGATGCGTTTACCCGTGGACAGGTCCATCACGGTGTCGGCCCCCCACCGGGTGGCCCATACCATCTTGTCCACCTCGTCCTCGATCGAGGACGATACCGCCGAGTTGCCGATGTTGGCGTTGATCTTCACGTGGAACCGCTTGCCGATGATGGCCGGTTCGGACTCCGGGTGGCACCGGTTGACCGGGATCACTGCCCGCCCGATGGCCACCTCGTCGCGCACGAACTCGGCGGTGACGCCTTCGCGCTCGGCGCAGAACCGCATTTCCTTGGTGATGATCCCGGCCTTCGCGTAGGCCAGCTGGGTCACCGCCCCACCCACCGGCTCGCGTTCGGCGACCCAGTCCGCGCGCAACCCGGGAAGTCCACTGTGGACGTCGATGGTGGCGTCCTGGTCGGTGTACGGGCCGGAGGTGTCGTACAGGTCGAGGTGCTCGCCGTTGGTGAGCTCGACGCGCCGGACGGGGACGCGCAGCCCGTCCGCGGTCTCCCGGTAGGCCTTGTGGGACCCCGAGATCGGCCCGGTGGTCACGGCGGGCCGCACGGAACGGTCGTCAAGAGCGGTCACGAAAGGTCATCCTCCCTACGCCGGCATTACCCGGTCAGGTTCATCGGTCGGCGGCACCGGGTCCTCGGATGGGACACCAGCCGCCCTCTCAGCCCGCCATGGCGCGAGCTCCCGCGGTGTGTTCAGTTGTCTCGGCCGACCCTAGCCGGCCGGGCACGGACTGCCAAGTGAGCCACTATGGTTCCCCCATGCCGCAGCCGTACCCGCCCGGAGCCCGGCTTCTGGCCAGACCGGAGACGGTCGAGCCGTGCCCCGCCTGCGCCGACCCGCTCGGCCGCGGCTACCCCACCTGCCTGACCTGCGCCGACCGCGTGGACGCCTACTGGCGCGCGGACTGGGACGCGCTGGTCGCCGAACAGCCCGGCGAGGCCGACGAGCGCGAGCTGGCGGCCACCGTGCTCGCGGGCGCGCCCGCGGACCACCCGTGGACCTGTGTCGACTGGGCCATGCGCCAGTCGAGTTGCCCGCTCTGCCGGGCCGAGCTCGGCGCGGGCCTGGCCTGCGTGCACTGCGCCAAGGCGGACGAGGCCCGCTGGGCCTGGGACCACGCGGCCATGCCCGGCTCGATGACCGCCAACGAGCACATGCTCCGGCTCGCCGTGGCCGCGCTGCGCGCCACCACCCCCCACCGCGACAACGTGCTCACCTACTGGCGGCTGGTACTGCCGTTCCTGCTGGTCGGTGGTTTACCGACACCGGTGCAGGCCGGGCGGGTGCGGATCCACCTGCTCGCGGGCCGGGCGGACGAGCTGGCCGAGGCGGGCAGCCTGGCGGACATGGCCGACCTGGCCGACCTCCCCTGGCGCACGGCCTGACGGTGGCGCCCGTCAGGACTCGATGGCCAGCTTGATGCCGAGACCGATCAGCACCGCGCCGGAGAGCCGCTCGATCCGCGCGCGGACCTTCGCCTTGCGCAGCCAGCCCAGGACGTAGCCGAGCAGGGCGACGATCAGCAGGTACCAGACCGTGTCGACCAGCACCCACAGCCCGGCGAACGCGACCAGCACCCAGCGCGGCGCGCCCGGCTCGACGAACTGCGGGAGGAACGAGATCGCGAACACCGCCAGCTTGGGGTTCGCCAGGTTCACCAGCAGCCCGGCCCGGTAGCCGGAACCGCTGACCGGCACCTCCGGATCGGCCGACTTGTGCCTGCCGAACAGCGCCTTCCCGCCGACCCACAGCAGGTACAGCACACCCGCCACGCGCAAGGTCTGGTACGCGACCTCGGAGGCGAGCAACAACACCGACAGCCCGAGCGCGGCGGCGGCCGCCCAGAACGCGACCGCCGACTCCATGCCCGCGACCGTGGTCAACGCGCCGCGCCTACCGCCCCGGATGGACTGTCGGACCAGCATCGCCGTGCCCACGCCGGGGACCATGGCGAGCACGAGCGACGCCACGAGGAACGCGAGGAGGCCGGAACCGGTCATGGCGTGGATGATGCGCCCGCCCGGCACCGACCCGCCAACGGATTTAGGCGAACGGGTCCTCGCTGTCCGCCGGGTCCCAGGACAGGCCAGGCCCGCCCCACCTGTTCGCCTTCAGCATCCGCTTCGCCTCCCGCTGGTGGCGGCCCACCAGCCGGTTCAGGTACAGCAGGCCGTCCAGGTGGTCGGTCTCGTGTTGCAGGCAGCGGGCGAAGTAACCGGTGCCCTCCACTTCGAGCGGCGCGCCGTCGGTGTCCTGACCGGTCACCTTCGCCCAGCTCGCCCGGCCGGTCGGGTAGGTCTCGCCGGGCACGGACAGGCAGCCCTCGAAGTCGTCGTCCGGGTCCGGCATGCCTTCCGGCCGCTCCGAGGTGGTCAGCACCGGGTTCACCACCACGCCCCGGTGCCGGGTGCCCTCGTCGTCCGGGCAGTCGTAGACGAAAACCCGCAGGTCCACCCCGATCTGGTTGGCCGCCAGCCCCACCCCGTTGGCCGCGGCCATGGTCTCGAACATGTCCTCGACCAGGGTCTTGAGATCGTCGTCGAACGACTCGACCGGCTTGGTCGGGTTGTGCAGGACGGGGTCGCCGACGATCCGGATCGGGTGCACTGTCATGGGCCCAGCCTAGAGATCCGGCTCCCGGCCCGAGGTGGCGGACGCGCCGCGGGCGTGACGATCACTTCCCGGGGTGACGTGGTGTAATTGGCGCCGGGCACCGGCCACCGGCCCGCCCGCCCGAGCCCGGAGCCGACCCGTGAGGCGAGGAGCCAATGGACGCCGCCGAGATGCCCGACCGGCCGGACCAGCCGCCCGCGCGGCCGGACCCCGGACGTGAAGTGGGCGGACTCAGCGAGCGCGAACGCGCCATCCTCGCTTTCGAGCGGCAGTGGTGGAAGTACGCGGGTGCGAAGGACCAGGCCATTCGCGAGCTGTTCGACCTGTCCAGCACCCGCTACTACCAGCTGCTCAACGACTTGATCGAGAAGACCGAGGCCCTGGAGGCCGACCCGATGCTGGTCAAACGCCTGCGCCGGATGCGCGAGACCCGACGTCGCGCCCGCTCCGCCCGCAGGCTGGGGATGCTGAGGCCGCGATGACAACCGAACCCGGCGGATCCGCCCGCACCGCGCGTGTAGCGGGCCTGAGCCTGTTGGCCGTGGCCGCCGCGGCGGCCGTGATCGGCGTGATCACGCTCATCGACGGGGGTGGCGGGGACGACAACACCGCCGCGCCGCCGCCGGTGACCTCGGCGCCCGCCACGCATCCGACGACTTCGCCGCCGACGACCGGAGATCTCACGAGTTCGCCGCCGACGGCTACGACGACGTCCGGGCCGGGTGTGCCGACTACGACCTCGTTGCCGCCGGTGGTGACGAGCACTGTTGTGCCGAGCACTGTGGTGCCGTCGCCGGGGACCTCCGCGAGTGGGCAGGTGCGGGAGCCGTTGCGGATCTACAACAACAGCATGATCCAGGGGTTGGCGGCTCGGGCGGCGCAGGAGATCGGGGCCGAGGGGTGGCCGGTCGATGAGATCGGTGCTTATTCGAGTGGGAACATTCCTACCACGACGGTGTATTGGCAGGCCGGGACCGGGCAGGAGGCTGCTGCGCGGGAGTTGGCGCAGGAGTTCGGGTTTCGGGCTGAGGAGAGGTTTGACGGGATCAAGGGGGCGCGGCCTGGGTTGATCCTTATCGTGACCAATGATTATCGGGTCGATAAGGACAACAAGTAGGTCGTTGGTCGGCTCGCCTTCGGTATTGCGCTGGGACGCGGGTTTCGTGGTGGGCTTGATCGGGTGGAATGACTTTATGCGCACCAGGTCGGTATGACTGGTGGTGTCGTCGACCGACCTGGTGCTTGTGTCTTATCGGGACGATGCGTAGGCCGCCAGGGAAGCCAGCTGGGCGGGGTCCAGTGAGGGCCGGACGTTCTCGCGGGCCTTGGTCAGGTGGGCGGCGGTGACGACGGTGGCTTCCAGGGATTCGCGCATGGCGGTCAGTGCTGCTTCGCGGACCAGGGCAGCGCAGTCGGCGGCCGAGTAGCCGTCCAGTTCGGTGGCGTAGGTGTCGAGGTCGACGTCGTCGGCCAGTGGGGTGTTGCGGCTGGTGGCGCGGAGGATGGCGGCGCGGGCCTCGGCGTCGGGTGGTGGGACGTAGATGAGGCGTTCCAGCCGTCCGGGGCGGAGTAGCGCCGGGTCGACCAGTTCGGGGCGGTTGGTGGCGCCGACCACGACGACATCGCGGAGGGGTTCCACGCCGTCGAGCTCGGTGAGCAGGGCGGCGACCACGCGGTCGGACACGCCGGAGTCGGAGGATTGGCCTCGGCGGGGGGCCAGGGCGTCGACCTCGTCGAGGAATACCAGCGAGGGGGCGGCTTCGCGGGCCTTGCGGAACAGTTCGCGGACGGCGCGTTCGGATTCGCCGACCCACTTGTCCATCAGTTCGGCGCCCTTGACCGACAGCACGTTCAGTTGGCCTGTGCCCGCCAATGCCCGGACCAGGAAGGTCTTGCCGCCGCCCGGCGGACCGTACAGCAGCACGCCGCGCGGTGGGGCGACGCCGAGGCGGGCGAAGGAGTCGGGGTAGCGGAGGGGCCAGAGGACGGACTCGGTGAGGGCCTGTTTCGTCTCGACCATGTCGCCGACGTCGTCCAGCTGGATGTCGCCAGCGCGGACGGTGTCGGAGGTGCTCACCGAGGTGGGGCGGACGGTTTCCAGGGCGCCGAACATGTCTTCCGCGCCGATGCGCGGGTCGTCCGCCGTGCCGTGCCGGAGAGCGGCGCGGATGGCCGACTCGCGGCGGAGGGCGACCAGGTCCGCGGCCACGAAACCGGGGGTGCGTTCGGCCAGCGCGGCGTAGTCCACACCGGACTCGACCGGGAGGTCGCGGAACAGCACGCGCAGCAGGTCGGTGCGGGTCTTGGTGTCCGGCAACGGGAGGCGGAGCTCGCGGTCGACCAGGTCGACGCCGCGCAGGCGGGGGTCGACGGCCTCCGGGTGCGCGGTGGTGACGACCAGAGCGGCGTGCGGGATCTTGATCGCGGTGCGCAGGGCGTCCAGGACGACGGTGGACAGCGGGGGCGGGGAGGTCGCGGGCAGCAGGGCGTCGATGTCGTTGATCATCAGGATGGCCGGGGCGTCCGCCGTGCTGTGCGTGCGGACGGCCTCGATGGCGGCGCCGACCCGGGCGGCGGCGGCGTTCGGCTCCATGACCGCCACCGTGGGGCCCGCCAGCTCCACGACGGTCGCGGTGGCGGAGTGGGCGACCGAGCGCACGACGCTGGCCTTGCCGACGCCTTCCGGGCCGGTGACCATGATGCCGAGGCGGGCGGCCGCGCCCAGGCGTTCCAGCAGGTCGGGGCGGGTGAAGGCGAGTTCGAACCACTCGCCGAGGGTGCGCACCTGGTCTTGTGCGCCGACCAGGTCGGCGGTCGGGATCGGCGACGGGGCCTCCTCCGCCACCGCGACCGGCATCTCGGTGACGGGGGCCGTCGTGGTCGAGACCACCGGTGCGCCGCCCACCGGCAGGGCGGCGCGTTCGCCGGTGCGCACGCCGTCGCGCCAGCCGACCACAGTGGACGGATGCACGGTGACCGCGCCCGCCGGTTCCACCGCGGTGACCGTGAGCAGCTCGTTGGTCCAGGTGGCGCCGATCGCCCTGGACAGCTTGCCGCGCACCGCGGGCACGTCGGCGCCCGGTGGCGGGGCCAGGTCCTGGGGCAGCAGGGACACCGCGTCGCCCAGCGTCAACACCTTGCCTACCAACGCCAGGCGCAGTGTCTCCGGCGGCAGCGACACCGAGGCCAGCCGGGAACCGGCGACCGTCACCGACCGCGCGGCCGTGACCGCCACCGGCGACACGACTACCTCCGCGCCCTCGACCACGCCGAGGTTGGACAGCGTCACGTCGTCCAGCAGCACGATCCCGGCTGCGGCCTCGGTCTCGCCAAGGGCGGCCAGCGCGGCGCTGATCCGGGCGCCCACCATGCGGACGGCGTCCCACTGCCGCAGCCCGAGCGCGTCGAACACCTCGGGGTGCAGCCGGACGACGCCGCGCCTGGTGTCCAGGGCGGACGGTGACAGTCTCGCGGTCAGCGTGATCTCGGTTCCCACGCCGACGAGACTAATGGCTCACCCGCCGAGGCCGCCCCAGGTTGTCCACAGGCCCATACCGAAGCCGTTGACAAGCCTCAGCGGGACTTGGACTCCCCGGGTCGCTGGTGCTTGCGCAGCCCGGTCCGCCGCCAGTTGCGGCCGCGCGCACCGGCCGGTCGCGGGTCGGTGGGCAGGGCGATGTGGGTCGAGTCGCCGTTGCGCATCGGCCGCATGACCGCGCGCCGGGCCGCGCCCGCCACCCGGCGCAGCGGCGGCCGCAGCCCCAGCCGGACCTGCGAGCCGTGCGCCCGCCGGATCGCCCGGCGCTCGCGCGGCGGCACGTCCCATGCCTCCGGGTGGTTGGCCAGCCAGTGCTTGCGGCGCACCGCGTACGGGATGTGCCCGAGGTAGAGGGCCAGCACGGCGGCCAGCGTGATCTGCGGGTAGGTGATCACCGCGGCGGCCAGCAGGCCCACACCGACCAGCAGCGGGGCGACCGCGCGCGGGGACACCCGGATGGACTTCACCGCCAGCGTGGGGATGCGGCTGATCAGCAGCGCGGCGACGCCGATGGTCCAGGCCATCACCGCGGGCCGGGACTGCCACCAGTGCCCGTGGTCGCCGAACTCGTTGGTCAGGATCAGCGGCAGCAGCGCCAGCAGGCCGCCTGCGGGCGCGGGCACGCCGACGAAGAACTCCTTGGCGTACGGCGGTTGCTCGGTGTCGTCGAGCAGCGTGTTGAACCGGGCCAGGCGCAGGATCATGCACACCACGAAGATCAGCGCCACCACCCAGCCGACCCGGTCGCCGCCGAACCGCCACAGGTAGAGCATCAGCGCGGGCGCCACGCCGAACGAGATCGCGTCCGCCAGCGAGTCCAGCTCGGCGCCCATCTTGGTGGTGGCGTCGAGCATTCGGGCGATCCGCCCGTCGAGGCTGTCCAGCACGGCCGCGATGGTGATCGCCGCGATGGCCGCGCTGTACTGCCGGTTGAGGATGAACTGCACCGCGGACAGGCCCGCGCACATGGCGAGCACGGTCAGTGCGTTGGGCAGCAGCCGGACGCCGGGCGAGGTCGGGGCCATCGGCTCAGCCCGCCGCGGGCGTGTACTCGGCCAGCACGGTCTCGCCGCCGATGGTCCGCTGGCCGGGTTCGACCAGTACGCGGCTGCCCGTCGGCACGTAGAGGTCGACGCGGGAGCCGAACCGGATCAGGCCGTACGTGTCGCCCGCGAGGACCTTGTCCCCGTCCGCGACCTGGCACACGATCCGTCGCGCGATCAGGCCCGCGATCTGCACGACCGCCAGGTCGACGCCGTCGTCGGTGCGCAGGTGCAGGCTGTTGCGCTCGTTGACCTCGCTGGCCTCGTCCAGGTCGGCGGAGAGGAACTGCCCAGCCTTGTGCACCGCGCGCACCACCTCGCCGGTCGCGGGGGAGCGCTGGACGTGCACGTCGAAGACCGACAGGAACACGCTGACCCGCAGCATGGGCGCGTCGCCCAGGCTGAGTTCGGCGGGCGGGACGGCCTCGACCACGTGCGAGACGGTGCCGTCGGCGGGCGCCACGGCGATGCCCGGACGTCGGGGGGTGACCCGCTTCGGCTCGCGGAAGAACCACGCCAGCCAGGCGGTGACCACCGCGGCGGGGACGCCCGCGCGGCGGGACAGTCTGCGTACGGCCAGGGTGGCCACCGCGGCGCCGAGGATGAACGGGCGGCCGCCCGGGTGCACCGGCGGGATGATGCTCTTGGTCAACTCCACGGCGTGGCGCAGGGCACCGGACTTCTGGGGCGGATGAGCGGTCATCTGGTCGGGGGTTCCTCGCGAGTCGGCCGGATTTCCGCACACGCTACGCCTATCGGCCGCGCCGCCGAGAAGGCAGCCGCGACCTGGAGGAACGCGGGGTACCCGATGCCGTGTGCGCTTCCCCCGACGAGGCGCACCGCGACATCGGGATACCCCACGGTGGAGCCCGCCCAGTCTAACCGCGCCCCTCGGGTGGATCAATGATCAGCTGTGGGGAATTGACTACCTTCGGTCGCGATCCGTTGGGCCGGTGCGGAGCAGGCGCAGCAAGGCCAGCAACAACACGGAACCGAGCGCGGCGACACCGAGGCTCGGGAAGTCGAACTCGAAGGTCATCTGCTTGCCGGTGGCCAGTCGGTAGATGAACCCGCCCAGCGCCGCGCCGACGACCCCGACCAGCACACTGACCAGGCAGCCCTGCCGCTGCCTGCCCCGACCGCCGACGACCAGGTTGGCCGCCCAGCCCGCGATCGCCCCGAACACGATCCACGCGAAGAAACCCATAAGCCCAGCGTACGGCTAGTGGGCCGATGTTTCGGGCGGACCGGGGTCTCAGCTGAGCAGGATCAGGTCGACCTCGTCACCCACGCCCACCTCGGCCACCCCGGCGGGGATCTCGATCAGGCAGTTCGACTGGGCGAACGAGGCCAACAAATGGGATCCCGGTCCGCCGACCGGCACCACCTCGACGCGCCCCGCGTCGTGTCGCCCGCGCCGGTACTGGACCCGGTTGGGCGGTGAAGTCATGGCGGTCGTGGCCTTCGCACGCACGCGCGGGCGGTCCGTCGCGGCATGTCCCATCGCGCCGAGCAGGGCCGGGCGGATGAACAGCTCGAACGACAGCGCGGCACTGACCGGGTTACCCGGCAACGTGACGACGGGCAGTCCCTCGAACACCCCGCGCCCCTGCGGCCCACCGGGCTGCATCGCGACCCGCAGGAACTCCACGCCGTGCCCCGCGAGTGCGTCCTTCACCACCTCGTACGCCCCCGCGCTCACCCCGCCCGAGGTGACCAGGAGGTCCGCGTCGGCCGCGTGCGCGGCGATCGCCGCGCGGAAGGTGTCCACGTCGTCGGGGACGAACCGCAGCACCACCGGCTCCCCGCCGATCTCCGCCACGGCCGCGGCCAGGAAGGCGCTGTTGGATTCGTAGATCTGTCCGGGAACGAGCGGTTCGCCCGGCGCCACCAATTCCGAACCGGTGGACAAGATCAAGACGCGCGGCGGCCTGCGCACCGGCAATTCGGCTATCCCCACTGCCGCGGCCAAGCCGATCTGCGGCGGATTCAAAACCGTGCCCGCTTGGAGTATCAACGCCCCCTGCGTCACATCCTCACCGATGAAACGCACATGCGTCCGTTCCGTCACCGCCCGGTCTATCCGCACGGTTTCGGTACCGCCATCGGTGTGCTCGACCTGCACCACGGCGTCCGCCCCCACGGGCATCGGCGCGCCGGTCATGATCCGGTGCGCGGTACCCGGTGCCAATGGCCGCAGGTCCACCCGCCCAGCCGGGATGTCGTCCGCGACCGGCAGCCACACTGGGGAGTCCGGGTCTGCACCGGCCACATCGGACGCTCGCACCGCGTACCCGTCCATCGCCGAGTTGTCGAACGGCGGCAGCGACACGCCCGCCACCGCGTCCGCCGCGAGCACGAGCCCTCGGCACTGGTGCAACGGGCGCGCGACGACCGGCATCGGCTGCACCAACGCCGAGATCTCCTGCCGGTACCGCCCCGGGGGCATGGTGGCGTTCACGCGGTCCATCCTGCCTTTGTCCGCATTCGGTGTTTCCCCCGTCCCGTTCTGACCGAACCGGACGCGGCCGTCACGGGGCGGACGTTAGGCTCGCCTCCGTGTCGGAGGACCTCACCGGGCGTCGCCTAGGGCATTACCGCATCGACGGGGTGCTCGGTAAGGGCGGGATGAGCGTCATGTACCGGGCCACCGACATGAGACTGGGCCGCAAGGTCGCGCTGAAGGTGATCGCCGAGCACCTGACCGAGGACCCCGAGTTCCGCGAGCGGTTCGTCGACGAGGCCCGCAACACCTCCGCGATCGACCACGCCAACGTGGTCCCGCTCTACGACTTCGGCGAGGTCGACGGCCTGCTCTACATCGCCATGCGGCTGGTCGACGGCTCCGACATGGCCAGTCTGATCAAGAACGGCCCGTTAGCCCCGCAGCGCGCGCTGAGCCTGCTCGGCCAGGTCGCCGAGGCGCTGGACAACCTGCACGAGCGCGGCCTGGTCCACCTGGACGTGAAGCCCGCCAACGTGCTGGTCACCGCGCGCGAATCGGCCAACGAGCACATCTACCTGGCCGACTTCGGCCTGACCCGGCGCGGCGCCACCGGCCACCGCACGCGCGGCGGCGACTTCCTCGGTTCCCCCACCTACGCCGCCCCGGAGCACCTGCGCGGCGAACCGGTCGACGGGCGCACCGACGCGTACTCGCTCGCCTGCGTGCTGTTCGCGTGCCTGACGGGCAGGCCGCCCTTCCAGGGCCAGGTGGCGGAAGTCATCCAGGGCCACCTCAACCGGGAAGTGCCCGCCCTCACCGACTACATCGCGCTACCGCCCGCCATCGACGACGTCGTCCGGCGCGGCATGGCCAAGACTCCCGGACAGCGCTACAGCAGCTGCCGCAAGCTGGTAGCCGCCGCGCGGCAGGCCCTCTCGGGTATGCCTCCCAGGCCGCCCATGCACCTTGGTCCGAACTCCACCCTGGTCGCCCCGGCCGAGCAGATCCGGCAGCACTATCCGCCGCCGCACATGACCGGTCCGCACTCTCTCCCGCAGCCGGTCCAGTCCGATCCGGTGCGGCTGCGCCCGCCGGTGCAGGTGCGTACCACCGCGTTCGACGAGCGCAAGAGCGGCAGCCGGTGGATCGTGCCGGTCATCGTGGGCCTGGTCGCGATCGGTGCCATCGTGGCCGCCATCCTGCTGATCGGCGGTGACGGCGGCGGGGGCGACCCGGGCACCCCGGACCCGCAGAAGGCGCCGTCGATCCCGGTCGGGCCGGAGCGCACCAGCACCCGGCCGAGCACCCCACCGCGCACGACCACGCACAAGCCGTTGCCGTCGATCACCATCGTGCCACCCCCCTGACCGGGCCTTCTTGCACTCCGGTGCCGCGAGTGCTAAACACGGTTCTGGCACTCGGGGTCCCCGAGTGCCAGAAGGTCGGGACGGTGAGGCCCGCCGGGGGAGCACCCGGCGCGGTCGTCCGTCGCGGGCACCGAGCCTGGCCGCGCTACGTGTATCCATCCGATGGAGGACCACACCGCAATGGCCAAGTTGATCGCGTTTGACGAGGAAGCGCGTCGCGGTCTCGAACGCGGGCTGAACACCCTCGCCGACGCCGTCAAGGTGACGCTCGGCCCGAGGGGCCGCAACGTCGTGCTTGAGAAGAAGTGGGGCGCGCCGACCATCACCAACGACGGCGTCTCGATCGCCAAGGAGATCGAGCTCGAAGACCCGTGGGAGAAGATCGGGGCCGAGCTGGTCAAGGAGGTCGCGAAGAAGACCGACGACGTCGCCGGTGACGGTACGACCACCGCGACCGTGCTCGCCCAGGCGCTGGTCCGCGAGGGTCTGCGCAACGTCGCGGCGGGTGCCGACCCGCTGTCCCTGAAGCGGGGCATCGAGCAGGCCGTCGAGGCGGTCATCGAGCAGCTGCACAAGTCCGCCAAGGAGGTGGAGACCAAGGAGCAGATCGCGGCCACCGCGTCCATCTCCGCTGGCGACACCACCATCGGCGAGCTGATCGCCGAGGCTCTCGACAAGGTGGGCAAGGAAGGCGTCATCACCGTCGAGGAGAGCAACGCGCTCGGCATGGAGCTTGAGCTCACCGAGGGCATGCGCTTCGACAAGGGCTACATCTCCGGTTACTTCGTGACCGACCCCGAGCGTCAGGAAGCGGTCCTGGAGGACCCCTACATCCTGCTGTTCGGCTCCAAGATCGCCTCGGTCAAGGACCTGCTCCCGCTGCTGGAGAAGGTCATGCAGTCCGGCAAGCCGCTGCTGATCATCTCCGAGGACGTCGAGGGCGAGGCGCTGGCCACCCTGGTCGTCAACAAGATCCGCGGCACCTTCAAGTCCGTCGCGGTCAAGGCCCCGGGCTTCGGCGACCGCCGCAAGGCGATCCTGCAGGACATCGCGATCCTCACCGGCGGCCAGGTCATCTCCGAGGACGTGGGCCTCAAGCTGGAGAACGCCGACATCGCGCTGCTGGGCAAGGCCCGCAAGGTCGTCGTCACCAAGGACGAGACCACCGTGGTCGAGGGCGCCGGTGACGCCGAGCAGATCCAGGGCCGGGTCAACCAGATCCGCGCCGAGATCGAGAAGTCGGACTCCGACTACGACCGCGAGAAGCTCCAGGAGCGCCTGGCCAAGCTCGCGGGCGGCGTGGCCGTCATCAAGGCGGGCGCGGCCACCGAGGTCGAGCTCAAGGAGCGCAAGCACCGCATCGAGGACGCGGTGCGCAACGCCAAGGCCGCCGTTGAGGAGGGCATCGTCGCCGGTGGCGGCGTGGCCCTGCTGCAGGCCGCCGAGGCCGCGTTCGCGGGCCTGAAGCTTGAGGGCGACGAGGCCACCGGTGCCAACATCGTCAAGGTCGCCGTCGAGGCCCCGCTCAAGCAGATCGCGGTCAACGCCGGTCTTGAGGGTGGCGTCGTGGTGGAGAAGGTCAAGGGCCTCCCGCAGGGCCACGGCCTGAACGCGGCCACCGGCGTGTACGAGGACCTGCTCGCCGCTGGCGTGCCGGACCCGACCAAGGTGACCCGCTCGGCGCTGCAGAACGCCGCGTCGATCGCCGCGCTGTTCCTCACCACCGAGGCCGTCGTGGCCGACAAGCCGGAGAAGGCGTCCGCGGCTCCCGCGGGCGACCCGACCGGCGGCATGGACTTCTGATCCACGCCGACTAGCACCACCGGCTTCACCGGAAGGCCCGGTCCGCGCTCCGCGGACCGGGCCTTCCACGTTTGGTGGCGACCGGGTCGGGGAAGACCCGCCGGGCGTCGGTCGGATGCGCTACATTGGGAATTCGGCATAAAAAATAGCCGCCACATGTCGGGCGACTATGCGCACAGTATAGGGCAATTGGAGGACGATTGTCAACCGAGCTCGACGTGGAGCAGGAATACGTCACCATGCTCTACGCGCACCTCGACGGACTCCGCGCCGACACCGACACGCGGCTGGCCGCGACGTTGCGCGAGACCAGCAGCAACCCGCAGGCGATGACCCAGCGGGACGCCGCGACCGCGCTTTACAGCGAACAACTCGCGCAATACAGCGCCGTGGAGAACGGCCTCTGTTTCGGCAGGCTCGACTTCACCGACGGCACCCGCAGCTATATCGGCCGGATCGGGTTGTTCGACACCGAAGGCGACTACGAACCACTGCTGATGGATTGGCGCGCGCCCGCCAGCAGGCCCTTTTACCTGGCCACCGCCGCCTCCCCGGACGGGGTGCGCAGGCGGCGGCACATCCGCACCTCCCGGCGCAAGGTCATGGCCGTGGACGACGAGGTGCTCGACCTCGACGCGGGCGGGTCCGCCGGGCACGAGGGGCTGGCGGGCGAGGCGGCGCTGCTGTCCGCGCTGAACGCCACCCGCACCGGCCGGATGACCGACATCGTCGAGACCATCCAGGCCGAGCAGGACGAGATCATCCGGTCCGGGCTCAACGGCGTGCTGGTCGTCCAGGGTGGACCGGGCACCGGCAAGACCGCCGTCGCCCTGCACCGCGCCGCCTACCTGCTCTACACCTACCGGCAGCAGCTCTCCCGCCGCGGCGTGCTGATCGTCGGCCCCAACGCGACGTTCCTGCGCTACATCGGCCAGGTGCTGCCGTCCCTCGGCGAGACCGGCGTGCTGCTGCAGACCGTCGGCGACCTCTACCCCGGCGTGCGCGGCACCCGCCCGGAACCCGCCGCGGCCGCCGAGATCAAGGGCCGGATCGGCATGGTCGACGCGCTGCGCCGGGCCGTGCAGGACCGGCAGACCATCCCGGCCGAACCGATGGTGCTGCTGGTGGAGCGCGAGGAGTTGGTGCTCGACGGGCCGACCGTGCGGGCCGCGCGCACCCGGGCAAGACGCTCGCGCAAGCCGCACAACGAGGCCCGGCCGATCTTCGCCGAGGAGATCGTCACCGCGCTCGCCCGGCAGGAGGCCGAGCGGCTGGGCGCGGAGTTCCTGGACGCGGCCGACCTCGCCGACATCCGCCGCGAGATGGCCGCCGACGAGGTGGTGCGGGCCGCGATCGAGGAACTGTGGCCGAACCTCACTCCGCAGCGTCTGCTGACCGATCTGTACGCCTCCGCGGACCGGATCGCCTCCGCGTTCCCGGATCTGACCGACGCCGAGCGCGCGCTCCTGTTCCGTTCTCCCGGCCTCGGTTGGACGGCTGCGGACGCTCCACTGCTGGACGAAGCCGCTGAACTGCTTGGTGTGGATGATCGTGCCGAGCGTGCGGCTGCCGCGCGTAGGCGCCGTGATGAGCAGGACTATGCGCAGGGCGTGCTCGACATCCTGCAGATGGAGGACGACGCCGATCCGGACATCCTCACCGCCTACGACCTCATCGACGCGGGCAGGCTCGCCGAGCGGCACGATGACGAGGACCATCGCACCGCCGCGGAGCGCGCGGCCGCGGATCGCAGTTGGACGTTCGGGCATGTGATTGTGGATGAGGCGCAGGAATTGTCCGCAATGGCCTGGCGGGTGTTGATGCGTCGGTGTCCGTCTCGGTCGATGACCCTGGTCGGAGATGTTGCCCAGACTGGGGATCTGGCCGGTACCGCCACGTGGGCTGGTGCGTTGTCGCCGTATGTCGAGGATCGGTGGCGGTTGGCTGAGCTGACGGTCAACTATCGGACGCCTGCCGAGGTCATGGCTGTGGCGGCGGATGTGTTGGCCGGGTTGGGGACTGACCAGGCGGCGCCGACCTCGGTGCGGGAGACCGGGGTCGATCCTTGGCGCCTGCGAGTTGCCGGGGACCGGATTGCGGACACGGTTGCTGAACTGGCTGCCGGGCACGAGAGCGGCACGTTGGCTGTGTTGGTGCCCGCTGGACTGGTGGGTGAGGTCGGACGGGCGGTGCTCGGGCGGGTGCCTGATGCCGGGCTGGGGGATCGGCCCGAGTTGGAGTGTCGGGTGGTGGTGTTGACCGTCGCCCAGTCCAAGGGGCTGGAGTTCGACGGTGTGCTGGTGGTGGAGCCTTCTGGGGTGCTCGCGGAGTCCAGCCGTGGGGGGAATGATCTGTATGTGGCATTGACCCGGGCTACTCAGTGGGTCGGGGTGGTGCACGCGGCGGAGCTGCCGGAATCACTGGGCAAGCTCGTGGAGCGGACTGATGGGACAGCAAGGGTGGGGTGGTAGAGCACCCCATCACCGCCGGGCGGCTTACCGGTCTCGGGCCGACGCCTTCCGCCGTGGAGCTCCACCGGCCTTAGAGCTCCACGGTGGGAGTCACCACGGTGCGTGGTTTGCCGCCGTTCATGCGGACGAGGATCTGGGTGGTGCCCCTGGGGACCTCGGTCAGCACGAAGCGGCCGCCCTCGTCCGCGGTCGTCGCGCTGGAGCCGTGGTCGGCGACGCGGACCTCGACACCGTGTTCGCCCGCGGGGACCAGCCAGCCGTCGATGCGCTGCTTCTCGCCGGTGCGGGTCACGTTCACCATCACGGTGAGGTCGCCGACGAAGAAGGTGATCGTGCCAGGGGCGCCGCCGCGGACGCCCGCCAGCGGGCTGATGTCGGCCCAGCGGGCGGCTTCCAGCTCCACCTCGGCGTCGATGTCCTCGATGGCGATGGCGAACTGGGTGCGCTCCACGAGGCCGGGCGGTACCGGGTCGAGCTCGTCCACCAGCCGGGCCACCTGGGCCAGCCAGTACTCCTGCTCGGCGGGGTCCATCTCGTAGTCGTCCATCGTCCTCATCTGCCACCATCCCCATCGTGGTACAGGCCGCGCAGGGCGCTGAGGCAGCGCATCCGCGTCGGTCCGATGCTGCCGTGTGGCATGCGCAGCCGTTCGGCCACGACGCGGTACTCGGCACGACCGGCCAGCACGGTCAGGCGCAGCAGCTCCTGGCAGCGCTGGTCCAACTTGTGGAACGCCGACCACAGCTGCTGGTCGCGCTCGGACCGCAGCGCTTCCGCCTCCGGCATCGGCTCGGTGCTCGGCACGTGCTCGGCGACCTCGGGGGACAGTTCCACCTGGCCGTTGCCGCGGGTCTGCGTGCGCCGTGCCTCGCGTCGGGTGGTGGTGAGCAGCCAGCCCACCACGGCCTTCGGCTCGGTGATCGCCTCCACGTGTCGGAGCAGAGCCAGCCAGACGGTCTGCACGACGTCCTCGGTCGCCGCCCGGTCCAGACCGATGCCTCTCGCCACGTGCCACACCAGCGGGGTGAGCTCGGCCACCAGCACGTCCAGCGCGCCGCGGTGGCCCTCGCGCGCCGCGATCACGCAGGCGGCGTGCCGCTCAGGCCCTTCCAGACCCTCCCATGGCGGGTTGGTCCTTGCCGTGTGGAGCTCGGTCACCGCTCCCACCCCATCCTTCGTCCGCCGGGGTCGTGCATCCTGGTGGCACCCGCTACATCGCCGGTTGTCGGTGCTGTGCGTCCCGGCACAGTCTGCCTCACTCGAACGGGCGTAGCGGCGGTCCACCACCAGTGTGACTAGCGGGCGTCCAGCACGAATGTCAGTGCCTGCCGCGCCCGCCCTTCCCACGGTTTGGCCAGTTCGGCCCGGAGCTCGTGCAGACCGGTCGTCGTCACGTCGAAGGCCAGCCTCCGCTCGCCCGCGGCACCCGGTGCCCCCGCGCCGACCGTCGCCGGGATGTGCTCGTCGGCGATCAGGCGCAGGGCCTCCGGGAGCCACCAGCGCCAACGGTAGCCGGTGGTCGCGGACTCCGGGAGCCGTAACTCGACGGTATCGCCCCGGCGCAACTCGGTCGGTCGGTCGGCGTCCTGGACCGTCAGGTGCACCAACGCCATGACTGGCTCCTTCTCCCATGCCGCCCCCGCCCCCGGTGGGCCGGTCGGACGGGTCCCCTGCACCCGTCCGACCGGCCATGATCCGCGTGTTCACACCGGCATCCGGCGCGCCCGGCCGGATGCGTTCCCCTGGTGGTACACGGGCAAGTCGTCGGCGACCGCGCTGACGTGACGGGGTCCGCGCGGGATTGCCCCGCGGATGAGATCGGTCACGGAGCGTGCCGGGGTCCGGTGAGCTGCCGCGCGCCTCGCCGACGTGGCCGGAACGCGCTGGGCAGACCCCTCGAAGGAGGCCTCGGCGGTCACCGGGCGGATCGGCTTCACTCGCTCGGGCGTACGGATTTCACTCGTTCGTACACACGCGCGGGGGTGGTGCGCAGCTTGGCGCGCGACGTGCGGTGGCCGTCGGTCGCTCATGGCTGCTCCTCTCCCCGGGCGGGTAGTTCTACTCAGACGCTAAGAAGAGCGGTGGGAGAGCGGCTGGATACGTCCATCTTTTGACAAGTTTGTGCGGCGTCCCCCGCGCGAGGATGTCGGCCCAGGTCAGCGGGTCAGGAGTAGCAGCAACGCGCCAACCGCGAGCAGCGTGCCCACCAGTAGCGTGCCGCACCCCAGCAGCACCACGCGCCGGGTGGACAGCGCCCGGACGGCGAACACCACGGCGGTGGCCGCGGTCAGCACGCTCACCGCCGTGTAGGTCAACGCCGCGGCGACCGGCGAGCCGTGGCCCAGCGCCGGGCCGAACACCAGCACCAGGAAGCAGACGACCCCGCCCGCGGCGAACACCACTGCCGCCGCGAGCAGCACGACGACCCTGGCCGTGCCGGTCCGCTGCTCCACCACCCGGCGACCCTATCGTCACGCCTCCTCGGGCATCAGGATCCAGCAGGCCAGGTAGACCAGCGCGCCGGTGCCGACGCCGAGCAGGGTGGCGGCCACCAGGATGATCCGGATGACCGGGGTGTCCACGCCGAAGGTGCGGGCCAGGCCGCCGCACACCCCGGCGACCATCCGGTCGGACCGGCTGCGGCGCAGCTTGCGGGCGGTGGTGCGGGCCTCTTCGTACACGTTGTTCGTCATGGCTCAATCGTGGCTGCTCAGCGCGGCGCCGACATCGGGGAGCGACCCGGAAAGCGGACTAGGGGTCGGATCGGGGTCGGGTTAGGGTGACCCTCATGCCCCAGTCCACCCCGGCAGGCCCGGACGAGCTGGCGCTGGCCCTCGACCGGGTCGGGTACCTGGCCGACGAGGGGCTGGCGACGGCCGCGTTCCTCGCCGCGCGGCTGGGACGGCCGCTGTTCTGCGAGGGCGAACCGGGCACCGGCAAGACCGCGCTGGCGACGGCGCTGGCCGAGGCGCTGGGCGTCGACCTGGTCCGGTTGCAGTGCCACGAGGGGATCGACGCCACCCAGGCGCTGTACGACTGGGACTTCCCGCGCCAGCTGCTGCATCTGCGCGCCGGTGGCGAGGATTCCCTATACACGCGGCGGTTCCTGCTCGCGCGGCCGTTGCTGCGTGCGCTGGAGGAGGCGCCGTGCGTGCTGCTGGTCGACGAGATCGATCGGGCGGACGACGAGTTCGAGGCGTTTCTGCTGGAAGTGCTGAGCGAGAACGCGGTCACCATCCCCGAGCTGGGGGTTGTGCGGGCCGCGGTGCCGCCGCTCGTGGTGCTGACGTCCAACCGGACGCGCGAGGTGCACGACGCGTTGAAGCGCAGGTGCCTTTACCACTGGCTGGACCACCCGTCGCTGGAGCGTGAGCTCGCCATCCTACGGCGTCGCGTACCCGGTGTGGGTGAGCGGTTGGCCGAACAGGTGACGGTGGCCGTGCGCAGGCTGCGCGCGGCGGAGTTGTTGAAACCACCCGGTGTCGCGGAGACGATCGACTGGGCGAGCGCGTTGTTGGCGTTGGGGCGTACGGAATTGGACGCGCGCACGGCGGCGGTGACACTGGGTGCGGTGTTGAAGTACCGGGAAGACGCCGACCGGGTGATCGCGGCGGGACTGGACGCGTTGATCGCGGGTTGACCTGTTCCGCAACTGGTTTTTGTTGCGGCGGTGGGAAAATCGTTCGCGTGTGGGTCGGGTCCGGCGCATCATGGGAGTGGGAAAACCGAACAAGCCGGAGTTCGCCGCCTCGGGTGGCGAGTGGTCCGGCACCGCGGGGCGTTGTGGCGGCGCCCCGCACCGCCGATCATGGTCCACTGTGGACCACTTCGGTCTTCCCCCGGTGTGGTAGTCGTTTCCGTGACTCCCCGCGCCCGGCGACCGCCGTGTGCGCGGCGGGGAGTCCGTCCGGTGCGGGGCCGCTTGACCGGCCCCGCGTCGGACGTCAGCGCTGGGACGCGGGCAGTCGCGGTAACGCCGGGTTGTGCAACCAGGCGGAGAACAGCTCGGTCAGCGGCCACGGGGTGTGCCGCTGCGCCAGGGTGACGAACTCGTCCGTGGTGACCGTGCCGTGCCGGTGCGCCGAGGTCCACACGTGCAACAGCGCGAAGAACGCCTCGTCGCCGATGCGCAGCCGCAGCGCGTGCAGGGTCACCGCGCCGCGCAGGTAGACGCGGTCGTCGAACATGCCGCGCACGCCCGGGTCGGCCAGCCGCAGGTTCTGCGGCCGGGCCGCCAGCTCCTGCCAGGCGCGGCGGGCGTGCGCGTCGGCCGGTTCGCCGCCGGACGCGGCCGACCAGAGCCATTCCGCGTAGGTGGCGAACCCCTCGTTGAGCCAGATGTGCCGCCACTCGGCCACCGTGAGGCTGTTGCCGAACCACTGGTGCGCCAGCTCGTGCGCCACCAGCCGCTCGCTGCCGCGCCTGCCGTCCACGTGGTTGCTGCCGAACACCGACAGCGACTGCGCCTCGATCGGCGCGTCCAGCTCGGCGTCCACCACCACGACCCCGTACTGCTCGAACGGGTACGGGCCGAACAGCCGCTCGAACTCGATCAGCATCTGCGGCTGCCGACCGAAGTCGTGCGCGAACCGGCTCATCAGCCGGGCGGGCACGGCCGCGTGCATCATCGGCACGGTGCCGAACGAGGACTCCGCGTACCGTCCTATCTGGACGCTGACGAGGTAGGTCGGGGTCGGCTGGGAGAGCCGGAAGTCCCAGGTGGTCGTGCTGGCCGCGGACTGCTTCGCGTCCAGCACCCCGGTCACCACCACCTGGTACGGCGAGGCCGTGGTGACCGCGATCCGGTAGGTGGCCTTGTCACTGGGGTGGTCGTTGCACGGGAACCAGGACGGCGCGCCGATCGGCTGGCTGGCCACGATCACGCCGTCGTCCAGGTAGTCCCAGCCGATCTCGCCCCAGTGGCTGCTCACCGGCGCGGGCGAGCCGGTGTAGCGGACCTCCACGGTGAACCGGCCGCCGTCCGGCAGCGGCCGCGGCGGGGTGATCACCAGCTTGCCGCCGCGCTGGGCGTACCGCACGGCCTTGCCGTTCACCGTCACCTTGGTCGCCCGCAGCCCGGCGAAGTCCAGGCTGAACCGGGACAGCGCCTGGGTGACCGCCGCGGTGATCCGGGCGCGACCGTCCAGCCTGCCCGGACCCACCCGGTAGGTCAGGTCGAGATCGTAGTGCGCGACCCGGTACCCGCCGTTGCCGTGGCCGGGCAGGTACGGGTCGGACGAGGTGCTCGCGCCGGGCTGCCCGGCGCGAGCCGGATCAGCCTTGGCGCTCACCGGCCCATTCAACATGACGACCCGGCTCCCGGTCAGCCCTCGCCCGGCCAGGCCGAGATCGGGTTGCCCAGCCAGCGGGTGCCGTCCGGGACGGACTCGCCGCGCATGACCAGCGAGGCCGGGCCGACCGTGGTGCGCGCGCCGACGGCCGCGCCGGGCAGCACGATGCCGTGCGGGCCGAGCGTGCCGCCCGCGCCGACGGTCACCGGGGCCATCCGCATGATCCGGTCGTGGAACAGGTGGGTCTGCAGTACACAGCCGCGGTTGACCGTGGCGCCGGGGCCGACCCGGACCAGGTCGGCCTCGGGCAGCCAGTAGGTCTCCACCCAGGCGCCCCGGCCGATCTTCGCGCCGAGCCCGCGCAGCCAGGTGTTCAGCAGCGGCGAGCCGGTCGCCCACGGCGCGAACCACGGCACGGCCAGCATCTCCACGAAGGTGTCGGCCAGCTCGTTGCGCCAGACGAACGAGCTCCACAGTGGACGGTCCAGGGTGCGGAGCTGGCCGACCAGGACCCACTTCGCCAGCACCGCCACCACACAGGCCTCGATCCCGGCGCCGAACAGCACCACGCCGCCGATGGCCAGACCAAGCCAGAAGCCCGCGTAGGTCAGGCACGCGGCGACCAGCACGGCCAGCGCCACCGAGGCCATCACCGGCACCACCCGGCACAGCTCGACCAGCGCGCGCGCCACCACCAGCCGCCGCGGCGGGTCGAAGGTGGTGCTCTCGTCCGCGGCGTCGGCCGTGCGCGGCAGCTTCATCGGCGGCATGCCCAGGTAGGACGACCCCGCCTTCGCCTTCTTCGGCGTCGAGGACAGCACGCCGACGAGCCCGCGCTTGGGTACCGCGCGGCCGGGCGCGGTCATCCCGGAGTTGCCCAGGAACGCCCGCTTGCCGACGCGCGCGACGTCGATGCGCAGCCAGCCGCCGCCGAGCTCGTAGGAGCCGACCATGGTGTCGTCGGCCAGGAACGCGCCGTCGCCGACGGTCGTCATGCTCGGCAGCGCCAGCACCGTGGACGCCTCCACGCGCTTGCCCACCTTCATGCCCAGGGCGCGGAGCCACACCGGCGTGAACAGGCTTGCGTAGATGGGGAACAGACCGGAACGGGCCATCTCCATCAACCGCTCAGTGGCCCACGCCTGCCACGCGATCCGGCTGTGCACCGCGTGCCTGCCCGGTCGTAGGCCGATCGAGAGCAGACGTACGAGGACCAGGATCAGCAACGCGTAGCTGACCATCCAGGCCAGCGTGATCAGCGGTACCGCGATCAGGGCCTGCGTCAGGGCGGCGCCGAGGGTGGCCGTGCCCGCCAGGAAGCCCATCAGGATCACCACCGACGGGACCGCCGCCGCGACCGGCAGCAGGCTCAGCACGAACGACATCGCCGCGTACATGGCGACCCAGCGCCGCTTGCGCGCCGGGCGGCCGCCCTTCTGGTCGGCCTTCCCGGTCCGGCTCGCGGGCGCCCCGGACCAGCGCTGACCAGCGGGAACCGTGCCGTCGACGCCGGAGCCCGGGCCGATCTCGGCGTGCTTGCCGACGTGCGCGCCGGGGAACAGGGTGCTGCGCGCGCCGACCGTGGCGTGCGCGTCCACCCGGACCTGGCCGATGTGCAGGACGTCGCCGTCCAACCAGTGGCCGGACAGGTCCACCTCGGGCTCGATGGCGGCACCGCGTCCCAGTCGCAGCATGCCCGTCACCGGTGGCAACGAGTGCAGGTCGACGCCATCACCGATGCGCGCGCCGAGAGCCCGCGCGTAGTGGGTCATCCAGGGTGCACCCTGCAGGCCCGCGGCACCGGTCAGTTCGACCATCCGCTCCGCCGCCCACAGGCGCACGTGGACACTCCCGCCGCGCGGGTATGAACCGGGTTCGACGCCTCGCAGCAGCAGACGCGCTGTCACGGCTGCCAGCGTCATCCGGCCCCACGGGCTCAGGAACACCAGCCAGCCCGCGAGCACCAGCCACCAGGACACCTTGGGCGCCCAGGGCAGGGCCACCAGGTTGTTCAGCGCGGCCAGGGCGACCACCCAGCGGGCACCGACCACGGTGAGCATCGGGAGCGTCAGCGCGAGCTGCGCGATCCGGCTGCCGCGCGGGGTCGGCCACACCATCCGCTCGCGCTGCGTGCTCGCGGCGGCGGCGTCCACCCGTCGGGCCAGCTGGCCCAGCGTCGAGTGCTGGTACAGGTCGGCGACCGCGATGCTCGGGTGCCGCTCGCGGATCTTGGAGACCAGCTGCGCGGCGGACAGGCTACTGCCGCCGTGCGCGAAGAAATCGGCCTTCGGGGTGGCGACGCCGACGCCAAGCAGGTCTCGCCACAGGCCCGCCAGCCAGCGCTCGGTGTCGGTCAGCGCGGCCGCGTCCACGTCGGCGGTGTCCAGGGCCAACGGCCACGGCAGCGCCGCGCGGTCGACCTTGCCGGAGGTGCGCGTGGGCAGGGTGTCGACGGGGGCGAGCAGGGGCACCAACGCGGCCGGTAGCTCTGTCCGTAGCCGGTCTACCGCGGCGTCCGCGTCGAACTCCGCGCCCGTCACGACGTACCCGACCAGGAGCTGGTTACCGGCGGCGGTAGTGCGCACGGCGGCCGCGGCACCCGCGACCCCGGGCAGCGCCTGCAACGCCGCGTCGACCTCGCCCAGCTCGATGCGCCTGCCGCCGAGCTTGATCTGCTCGTCGGCGCGGCCCAGGAACAGCAGGCCCGCTGGCTCGGCCTTGACCATGTCGCCGCTGCGGTAGGCGCGGTCCCAGGACAGCGCGGGCAGCGGCGCGAACTTCTCCGCGTCCTTCACCGGGTCGAGGTAGCGGGCCAAGCCCGCGCCGCCGATCACCAGCTGCCCGGTCTCGCCCATCGGCACCAGCTCGCCCGCCTCGTCCACCACGGCCAGCTCCCAGCCGTCCAGCGGCAGGCCGATGCGCACCGGGCCGCGCCCGGTCAGCTCGGCGGCACAGGCGACGACGGTCGCCTCGGTCGGGCCGTAGGTGTTCCACACCTCGCGGCCGGGCACGGCCAGCCGCTCGGCCAGCTCGGGCGGGCAGGCCTCGCCGCCGAAGATCAGCAGCCGGACCCGGTCCAGCGCCTCGGCAGGCCACAGCGCGGCCAGCGTCGGCACCGTGGAGACCACCGTGACACCCCGCGCGACCAGCCACGGGCCCAGGTCGACGCCGGTGCGCACGAGCGCGCGGGGGGCGGCGACCAGGCAGGCGCCGTAGCGCCAGGCCAGCCACATCTCCTCGCAGGAGGCGTCGAACGCGACCGACAGCCCGGCCAGCACCCGGTCGTCGGGGGTGATCGGCGCGTCCGGCAGGAACAGCTCGGCCTCGGCGTCCACGAACGCGGCGGCGCTGCGGTGGCCGACCGCCACGCCCTTTGGCTTGCCGGTTGAGCCGGAGGTGAAGATGATCCACGCGTCGTCGTCCGGGGTGGGCGTACCCGGGGTGCCGGTCGGGGCGGCCAGCCGGGTGAGCGCGCGGTGGGCGCCGAGTACGGCGCAAGCGTTTGCCTCGCCGAAGACCAGGGCCGCCCGCTCGTCCGGGTCGTCGAAGTCGACGGGGACGTAGGCGGCGCCTGCGGCGAGGACGCCGAGGATCGAGACGTAGAGGTCGGCGGTGCCGGACGGCACCCGGATACCCACCCGGTCGCCCCGGCCGACGCCCGCCGCGGCCAGTTCGGCGCGCAGGTCGTCGACCGCGGTGAGCAGCTCGCGGTAGGTCAGGACGGTCGTGCCGTCGTCGATCGCGCCCGCGTCGGGGTACCGGGCGGCGGTGGCGGCGAGGACGTCGACAAGGGTGCGGGGCGCGGACTCCGGGCCCGCGCGGAACACGGCCAGGCCGCGCGCGGCGGCGTCGGCCAGTGGGTCGTGGGAGTCGAGCAGGGACGGCGCGTGATCGGCAATGGTCATCGCGACGAACGCATTTCTCACCTTTTCCGGTGGGGTCATCGGCCGGGGAGCCGGCCGAGCGGCAGCGCGCGGACGCTTCCGGAGCGAGCACGTTACCGGCCTTGTTATCGGCTTGTCGCGTCCGACCATTACTTCAGTGTCCTGGTTCACACGTGTGGGTTGCTTGTGCCGCAACAGTTTTGCTATCGGTCTCCGATATCGAGATCCGATATCAATCACGCCTGCCGCTTGTGTACTGCCTAAATGGCAGCTACTCGTTGGCCGATATCGACATGCGATATCGTGGAGCGATGGACGTGGTCCGTGAGTTCGCCAACGGCGCGCTGCGCCTCCGGGTGCTGCGCTACGCCGCCGAGGAGGAGGTACACGGTGCCTGGCTGACCGAGGAGCTGGCTGGTCGCGGGCACCGCGTGTCGCCCGGGACGCTCTATCCGCTGCTGCACCGCCTACAGGAGGCGGGTCTGCTCAAGTCGCGTACGGAGGTGGTCGACGGCAGGCGCGTACGGCGCTACCGGACGACCAAGCGCGGCAAGCGCGTGCTCTCCGACTGCCGTGCGGTGCTCGCGGAACTGGCCGAGGACATGGCGTAGTCCGCCCCTGCGGCACCGGGCTGTCCTGCGCAACACTGCAACGGTGGACCCATTGCCCGGTCTGGTCGGTTTCGCCGCCGCACTCCGTGCGGCTGGTGTTGCGTGCGGTCCTCAGCGCGTGCAGACCTACCTGGACGCGCTGGAGCTGATGGACCTAGCCGACCTCGACCAGGTCTACTGGGCCGGCAGGGTCACCCTCTGTTCCGAGCTGGACGACCTGCCCAAGTACGACGCCGCCTTCCAGGCATGGTTCACCGGGGTCACGCCACGTGCCGCACAACCACGCCTGGGCCACCAGCCCAAACGCGCTCATCTCGCCGCGCTCGCGGCAAGCGCAGGCTCCGGCGCGGAGAGCAACAGTCCGCACGTCGAGCGCAGGGCCAGCGACGCCGAGGTGCTGCGCCATCGCGACATCGCCGAGCTGACCGCCGCCGAGCGCGCCCACCTGCGCGAGATGATCGCTCTGCTCCGTCCTGAGCCGCCCCAGCGCGCCGCCCTCCGCTGGCGGCCGGACCGGCGCGGCCGCGTCGACGACCGCCGGACCGTTCGGATCATGCGTGCCTGCGGCGGCGAGCCTGCCCGGCTCGCCCGCAAGCGCCGCCGCACCCGGCCCCGGCGGGTCGTGCTGCTGATCGATGTCTCCGGCTCGATGTCCCCCTACGCCGACGCCCTGCTCCGCTTCGGGCACGCGATGGCCCACCGCTCGCCAACCGAGGTGTTCACCCTCGGTACCCGTCTCACCCGCCTGACCAGGCAACTCGGCCAGCGGGACGCTGAGCTCGCGCTCGCCGCGGCCGCGCGGGCCGTCCCCGATTTCGCGGGCGGCACTCGGCTGGGCGAGACCCTGCGCGCGTTCCTGGACCGCTGGGGGCAGCGCGGTGTGGCCCGGCAGGCGGTGGTGGTGCTGTTCTCCGACGGTTGGGAACGCGGCGATGTGAGCCTGCTCGGCGCGCAGATGGCCCGCCTGGGCAGGCTCGCGCACCGGGTGTTCTGGGTGAACCCGCACGCGGGCTCGCCGGTGTACGAGCCGGTCCAGTCCGGTATCGCGGTTGCCTTGCCGCACGTCGACCGATTGCTCGCCGGGCACAGCGTGGCGACACTTGATCATCTTCTACGGGAGGTGCGCCGTGCGTGACGTGCTGGACGAGGTCCTACGCCACTACGAAGCGGGAGAGGCGGTCGCGGTCGGCACCGTGGTCGCCACCTTCTCGTCCGCGCCGCGCGCGCCGGGCGCGGCCATGGTCGTCACCGCGGATGGAACGGTCGCGGGCAGTGTGTCCGGTGGTTGCGTGGAGGGCGCGGTCTACGAGCTGGGCCGCGAGGTGCTCGACACCGGACGGCCCGTGCTGGAGCGCTACGGCGTCAGTGACGACGACGCGTTAGCGGTCGGCCTCACCTGCGGCGGCATCATCGACGTCTACGTCGAGCGGATCGACCGCGCCACCTTCCCCGGTTTCGCGGACCTGGTCGCGGCAGTGCGCGCGGAACTGCCGGTCGCGTTGGCGACGGTCATCGCCCACCCGAATCCGACCCGCTTGGGCACCCGGATCGTGGTGTGGCCGGACCGCGCGTCGGGCACCACCGGCTCGGCCCGGATCGACGACGCGGTGATCGACGACGCCCGCGGCCTGCTCGCCTCGGGCCGCACCGCCGCGGTCGGTTACGGACCGGACGGCGAGCGGCGGGGCGAGGGCATGACGGTGTTCGTCAGCTCCTTCGAGCCGCCGCCCCGGCTGTTGGTCTTCGGTGCCATCGACTTCGCCGCCGCCATGGCGCGCATGGGCGCCTACCTGGGCTACCGCGTCACGGTGTGCGACGCGCGCCCGGTCTTCGCCACCGCCAGCCGGTTCCCGAGCGCGCACGAGGTCGTCGTCGACTGGCCGCACCGCTACCTGGGCGCGGAGCTGGCCGCGGGCCGGGTGGACGAGCGCACGGTGGTGACCGTGCTGACCCACGACCCCAAGTTCGACGTGCCGGTGCTGGCCGTGGCGCTGCGCGGGAAGCTCGGCTACGTGGGCGCTATGGGCTCCCGGCGCACGCACGAGGACCGGATCGCCCGGCTCCGCGAGGCCGGGCTGGACGACGGCGAGCTGGCCGTGCTGGCCTCGCCGATCGGCCTGGACCTGGGGGCCCGCACCCCGGAGGAGACCGCGGTGTCGATCGCCGCGGAGATCATCGCGTCCCGCTGGGGCGGCCGCGGGCAACCTCTCTCGGTCCTCTCCGGTCGTATTCACCATTAGGTCCCGTGGACGAGTTGTCCACAGGGCCGTCGAGCTGTCCACAGGCCCCGGTGGCGGGCTTGTCGGATGGGCTGAACGGGGGCAGGCTGCGTTGTGAGCCCGATCACGCGCCACGGGCCGGGACGCCGCCGCTCATCCCCAGGAGGCACAGATGCGCATCACCGTCACCGTCGACGGGACCACCTACACCGACGAGGTCGAACCGCGACAGCTGCTCGTGTACTACCTGCGCGAGACGCTGGGCAAGACCGGCACCGTCGTGGGATGCGACACCAGCAACTGCGGCGCGTGCACGATCCACCTCGACGGTCACAGCGTGAAGTCCTGCTCGGTGCTCGCGGTGCAGGCCGACGGCGCCGAGGTCACCACCATCGAGGGCCTGGCCAGGGACGGCGAGCTGCACCCGGTGCAGCGGGCCTTCCACGACAACCACGCGCTGCAGTGCGGCTTCTGCACCCCGGGGATGATCATGCAGACGCTCGACCTGCTGGCCGACGACCCGGACCCGGACGAGCACGCGGTGCGGCACGGCCTGGAGGGCAACCTCTGCCGCTGCACCGGCTACCAGAACATCGTGCGCGCCGTCCGGGACGCCGCCGACCGGATGCGCCCCGGCGCGGGCCCGGCCGCCGAGCGGCTCGCGGACGACTCCCGCCAGATGGTCGGGGGCGAGTGATGACCGCGACGGTCGAGCCCGAGGTCGGCCGGGCGCGTACCCGCAAGGAGGACGCGCGGCTGATCACCGGTCGTACCCGGTGGACCGACAACATCACCCTGCCCGGCCTGCTGCACCTGGTGTTCGTGCGCAGCCCGGCCGCGCACGCCAAGATCACCGCCATCGACACGGACGAGGCCCGCCGGATGCCCGGGGTGATCGCGGTGTTCACCGGCCGGGACCTGGCCGACGTGCAGGGCAGCCTGCCGTGCGCCTGGCCGATCACCCCGGACATGAAGGCACCGCCCGCGCCGCCGCTGGCCGTCGACCAGGTCAACTTCGCGGGCGAGGCGGTCGCCGTTGTGGTCGCGCGCAGCCGGGCGGAGGCGGTCGACGCGGTGGCCGCCATCGACATCGACTACGACGACCTGCCGGTGGTGCTCGACCTGGCCGCCGCGGCCGCCGACAGCGACCTCGTGCACCCCGACCTGGGCACCAACCGGTCCGCCACCTGGGTGTTCGACTCGGCCGACGCGGGCACCGGCGGCGATGTCGCGGCCGCCATCGCCGATGCCGAGGTGCTCATCGAGCGCACCTATCGGCAGCAGCGGCTCATCCCCGCGTTCATGGAGCCGCGCTCGGTGGTGGTCGACCCCACCGGCGAGCAGCTGACCATGTGGTCGGCCACCCAGGTCCCGCACATCCTGCGGCTCATGCTGGCGCTGACCACCGGCACCCCGGAGCACAAGATCCGGGTGATCGCCCCGGACGTGGGCGGCGGCTTCGGCGGCAAGCTCCAGGTGACGCCGGAGGAGGTACTGGCCATGGTCATCGCCCAGCGCCTGGGCAAACCGGTGAAGTGGACCGAGACCCGATCGGAGTCGCTGGTGTCCGCGCACCACGGCCGTGACCAGATCCAGAAGCTCACCCTGGCGGCCCGCCGCGATGGCACCGTCACCGGCCTCAAGGTCGAGCTGCTCGCCGACATGGGCGCGTACCTGCGGCTGGTCACCCCGGGCGTGCCGATCCTGGGCGCGTTCATGTTCAACGCCATTTACAAGTTCCCCGCCTACCACTTCTCCTGCACCAACGTGTTCACCACCAAGACCCCGACCGACGCCTACCGGGGCGCGGGCCGCCCGGAGGCCACGTTCGCCATCGAGCGCCTGATGGACGAGCTGGCCGCCGAGCTGGGCCGCGACCCGATCGAGGTGCG
This sequence comes from Actinokineospora enzanensis DSM 44649, assembly GCF_000374445.1. GTDB lineage: Bacteria > Actinomycetota > Actinomycetes > Mycobacteriales > Pseudonocardiaceae > Actinokineospora > Actinokineospora enzanensis. The sequence continues at coordinate 92,241 of NZ_KB894410.1, forward strand.
CGCGCAGAACTGGATCCGGCACGACGAGTTCCCGTTCACCACCGTGTGCGGGCTGGAGTACGACACCGGCAACTACGAGGCGGCCACCGCGCGCGCCAAGGAACTGTTCGACTACGACGGCCTGCGCGCCGAACAACGCGAACGCCGCGAACGCGGTGACGTGGTCCAGCTCGGCATCGGCACGTCCACCTTCACCGAGATGTGCGGCCTCGCCCCGTCCCGCGTGCTCGGCTCGCTGTCCTATGGCGCGGGCGGCTGGGAGCACGCGGCGATCCGGATGCTGCCCAGCGGCAAGGTCGAGGTGGTCACCGGCTCGTCCGCGCACGGGCAGGGCCACGAGACGGCGTGGAGTCAGATCGTCGCCGACCAGCTCGGGGTGCCGTTCGAGGACATCGAGGTCCTGCACGGGGACACCCAGTCCTCGCCCAAGGGCCTGGACACCTACGGTTCGCGCTCGCTGACCGTCGGCGCGATGGCGGTGCTCAAGGCGGGCGAGAAGGTGATCGCCAAGGCCCGCCGGGTGGCCGCGCACCAGCTGGAGTGCGCGGAGGGCGACCTGGAGTTCGCGGGCGGGCGGTTCACCGTGCGGGGCACCGAGAAGTCGACCGGCATCACCGACGTCGCCCTCGCCGTGTTCGCCGCGCACGACCTGCCCGACGGTGTCGAGCCATCGCTGGACTCCGAGGCCACCTTCGACCCGGAGAACTTCTCCTTCCCGCACGGCACCCACCTGTGCGCGGTCGAGGTGGACACCGAGACCGGGTTCGTCAAGATCCGCAAGTACGCGTGCGTCGACGACGTCGGCACCGTCGTCAACCCGCTGATCGTGGACGGCCAGGTGCACGGCGGTCTGGCCCAGGGCCTCGCCCAGGCACTCTACGAGGAGGCCGTGCACGACGAGAGCGGCACGCTCACCACCGGCACCCTGGCCGACTACCTGGTGCCCTCGGCGGTCGACCTGCCGCATTTCGACACCGACCGCACGGTCACCCCGTCGACCACCAACCAGCTGGGCGCCAAGGGGGTCGGCGAGGCGGGCACCATCGCGTCCACCCCGGCGGTGGTCAACGCGGTCGTCGACGCGGTGCGCCACCTCGGCGTCACCGACGTGCCGATGCCGTGCACCCCGATGCGGGTCTGGGCGGCGATCAACCACCGCTCCGCCGACTCCGGCCTCGGCACCGAGGCGGGTGGCGGGCTCGGTTCCCTCGACACCTCCGGAGGTGCGGTGTGATCCCCACGGCATTCGACTACCTCGCACCGTCCACAGTGGACGACGCGGTCCGGGTGCTGGCCGACGCAGGCGAGGACGCGAAGGTCATCGCGGGCGGGCAGAGCCTGGTCCCGGTACTGCGGATGCGGCTGGCCGCGCCGACCACGCTGGTCGACCTGGGTCGGATCGCCGAGCTGCGCGGCATCCGCGACGACGGCGACGCGCTGGTCATCGGGGCCATGACCACCCACCACGACGTGCGCCGCGACCCGCTGGTGGCCACCCACACGGCGTTGCTGCGCGCGGCCACCGACACCGTCGCCGACCCGCAGGTCCGGCACCGCGGCACCTTCGGTGGTGCGCTCGCGCACGCCGACCCCGCAGGCGACCTGCTCGCCCCCGCGCTCGCGCTGGAGGCGGAGATGGTGGTGTGCGGGATGGACGGTCGCCGCGCGGTGGCCGCCCGCGACTTCTTCGTCGACTACTTCACCACCGCGCTGCGCCCCGACGAGATCCTGGTCGAGGTCCGGGTGCCCAAGCACACTGGCTGGGGCGCGCACTACGAGAAGTTCAGCCGGGTCGCCCAGGCCTGGTCGATCGTCGCGGTGGCGGCCGCCGTGCAAGCCGAGGACGGTGTGATCACGCAGGCACGGGTGGGGCTGACCAACATGTCGTCGGTCCCGGTCCGCGCGCACGCGGTGGAGGACGCCCTGGTCGGGCGCCCGGCCACGGTCGAGTCGATCAGGGCGGCGGCCGAGCTGGCCGCCGAGGGCACCCGCCCGGCCGGGGACGGCAACGCCGACGTCGCCTACCGGCAGCACCTGGCGCGCGTGCTCACCACGCGCGCCCTGGTCACCGCCGTCGGCGCCTAGGAGGGGAGTGGACGTGCGGTTGGAGCACCGGTTCACCGTCCCGGCGGACCTCGACACCGTCTGGGCGGCCGTGCTCGACCCCGAGCGCGTGGCGCCGTGCCTGCCCGGCGCCGCGCTCACCGGGGTCGCAGGCACGGCTTTCTCGGGCACGGTCAAGGTCAAGCTCGGGCCGATCTCGTTGCTGTACAAGGGTTCCGGCGAGTTCCTGGAGCGAGACGCGGACGCCCGTCGGATCGTGATCAAGGCGTCCGGAAAGGACTCCAGAGGTAACGGCACCGCCAACGCCACGGTGACCGTCACGCTGAGCGCCGATGGCGACACCACCGTGGGCCGGGTCGACACCGATCTGGCGATCACCGGGAAGCCCGCCCAGTTCGGCCGCGGCCTCATCGCCGAGGTCGGCGGCAAGATCCTCGACGCGTTCGCGGCCAACCTGGCCGAGGCGCTCACGACTCCCGCGGCGTCGGTCGACGCCGCGGCCGGACCGGAACCGTCCGAACCGGAGCCCGCGGAGTCGGTGGCGGCGCCACCGCCCGACACCGAGGGTAACGAGCAGACGGACCGGGACGTACCGGAAACCCGGGAGGCAACGGAAACCCGAGATCCCCAGGACGCCGAGTCCGCTCCGGAATCGGAGACGGCCACACCGCGCCCACTGCGCGCGGTGTCGGAGGCCGAGCCCATCGACCTGATGGAGCTGGCCGGGAAGTCCACGGCCAAACGGCTGCTGCCGATCCTGGTGGTGGCCCTGGTGATCGCGTTGGTCATCGCCCGCCGACGCCGCTAGGGACACTGCCTACCAACCCGGGAACCATCGAGCAGAGAACAGGAGTGATGCGCGTGAAACGGTTGTCGGACAACTGAATAGTCGCGGGATGCCGTAAGCCTTGGCGGAGAAGGGCGCTGGTCAAGGGGCGGGTCGACGACCCACTAGGGTTGGGCGCAGTACACGCTGTGGTCGCCCAACCTGGGGAGTGGACGTGCGGGACATCGCGTTGTTCGGCGGAAGTGCGCATCCGGAACTGGCCGAGGAGATCTCGGAGCACCTGGGTGTGCCGCTGCTCCCGGTGCGGGTGCAGCGGTTCGCCAACGACTGCCTTGAGGTGCAGCTGCAGGCGAACTGCCGGGAACGCGACGTTTTCCTGATCCAGCCGCTGGTGGACCCGGTGCAGGAGAACCTCGTGGAGCTCCTGCTGATGCTCGACGCGGCGCGCGGGGCGTCCGCGGCGCGCATCACCGTGGTCCTGCCGCACTACGCGTACGCGCGGTCGGACAAGAAGGACGCGCCGCGGATCTCCATCGGTGCCCGGCTGGTGGCCGACCTGATGGTGACCGCCGGGGCGAACCGGGTGTTGGCCATGACCCTGCACTCGCCCCAGGTGCACGGCTTCTTCAGCGTGCCGGTCGACCACCTGCACGCGCTGCGCGAGCTGGCCGGGCACTTCCAGCGCCTCGACCTGTCCAACACCACGGTCGTCTCGCCGGACCTCGGCAACGTCAAGGAGGCCGCGCGGTTCGCCCGGATCCTGGGCGTGCCGGTGGCGGCGGGTGCCAAGCAGCGGTACGCGGACGACCGGGTGGCGATCTCGTCGGTGATCGGCGAGATCGACGGCCGGGACATCATCGTGCTCGACGACGAGATCGCCAAGGGCAGCACGGTGATCGAGCTGCTCGCCCGGCTGCGCGAGCACAACGTCCGCTCGGTGCGGGTGGCCTGCACGCACGGCCTGTTCGCCGCGGGCGCGCTCAAGCGCATCGGCGACCAGCCGGAGGTGCTGGAGATCGTCTGCACGAACACGGTCCCGCTGCGTGAGCGGTCGGAGAAGCTGACCGTGCTGTCCGTGGCCCCCGCGCTCGCCGAGGCGGTCCGCCGGATCCACAACGGCGAGTCCGTCAGCGCGCTCTTCGACGCCTGATGACCACGCGAGCGGGCCTGCCGAAGCGGTCGGTGGTCACCCGGGTCGGTGCGCTGTCGGCGAGCCTGGCGTTGCTCGGCGCGTGTTCCGGCGACCCCACGGTCGGGCCGATCCCCGAGGACTCGTTCGCGGGTACAGCGGTTCCGGGTACAGCTGTGCCGGGTACGGCGGTCGCGGACATGAACGGCGCGGGCTCGGCCACCGCGGTGCCGCCGAGCACGTCGGCGGCGTCGAAACCGGGGACGTTCACGCTCGTGGCCGGGGGAGACGTCCTTATCCACCCGGCGCTCACCGAGCAGGCCACCGCCGATGGGCACGGCACCCGCGACTTCGCCCCGCTGCTGGCCGGGATCAAGCCGGTCATCGGCGGCGCCGACGTCGCGGTGTGCCACCTGGAGATCCCGCTCGCGGGCCCGACCGGCCCGTTTCGCGGCTACCCGAGGTTCAGCGGCCCGCCAGAGGTGGCCACCGCCCTGGCCGCGACCGGCTTCGACACCTGCTCGACCGCCTCCAACCACACCCTCGACCAGGGTCCGGCCGGGGTGGCGAGCACGCTCGACGCGCTGGACGCGGCCAAGATCACGCACACCGGCTCGGCCCGCTCCGCCGCCGAGGCAGGCACCCCGCTGATCCGCGACGTCGCGGGCGTCAAGGTCGCGTTCCTGTCCTACACGTTCGGCTTCAACACCGGCACCAGCCGCCCGGCAGACAAGCCGTGGATGGCGAACCTGATCTCCCCCGAGGCCATCCTCACCGCCGCCAGGTCCGCCCGCGCGGCCGGTGCCGAGGTGGTCGTCGCCAGCCTGCACTGGGGTGTGGAGGGCAAGCACGACCCGAGCGCCGACCAGGTCAGGACGGCCAAGACGCTGCTCGCCGACCCGGCCATCGACCTGATCATCGGCCACCACGCGCACGTGGTGCAGCCGTTCGAGAAGGTCGCGGGCAAGTGGGTGGCCTACGGCATGGGCAACCTGGTCGCCCGGCATGAACAGCCTGCGGGCGACACCGAGGAAGGCGTCCTCGCACGCTTCCACTTCACCAAGACGCCCACCGGCTGGACCGTCGACCGCGCCGAGTACCTGCCCACTCTGGTGGATCTCGGCCCGCCCATCCGCCTCCGCGACCTGAGCACGGACACGACGGTCGGTCAGGCCCGCAAGGACGAGGCCCGCACCCGCACCGACCAGACGGTGCTGAGCCGCAAAGCCGGGGACGCGGGCCTCACCCGTCCCCGGAACCCATGACCGGTCGGTTCTGTTAAGGGGTGATGACATCGGCTCGGGGCATCCCGGTCCGGTGGTGCCCGGTGGTCTGCCACGATGCTGGCGTGTTCGCCGAGCAGACGCGTGTCTACGCGATCCCCATGCGTACCCGGTTCCGTGGCATCACCGTGCGCGAAGGGCTGTTGTTGCGGGGGGACGCCGGGTGGGGGGAGTTCTGCCCGTTCGCGGACTACTCCGACGCGGAGTCGGTGCCGTGGTTGGCGAGCGCGCGGGAGGCGGCCGAGCACGGGTGGCCGGAGCCGGTGCGGGATCGGGTACCGGTGAACGTGACGATCCCGGTGGTGGCGCCGGAGCGGGCGGCCGAGATCGCCGCCGGGTCCGGGTGCGCGACGGCCAAGGTGAAGGTGGCCGATCCAGGGGTGGACCTGGCCGACGACATCGAGCGGGTGGCCGCGGTGCGCGACGCGATGGGGCCGTCCGCGCGATTGCGGGTGGACGCGAACACCGCCTGGGACGTGGAGACGGCGGTGCGGGCCATCGGTGAGCTCGATCGGGCCGCGGGCGGCCTGGAGTACGTCGAGCAGCCGTGCCGCACGATCGAGGAACTGGCCGCCGTCCGCCGCCGGGTGGACGTGCCGATCGCCGCCGACGAGTCCATCCGCCGCGCCGAGGACCCGATGCGGGTCGCGGTGGCCGGGGCCGCGGACATCGCCGTTCTCAAGGTGGCCCCACTTGGCGGGGTGCGTCGCGCCCTCGCCGTCGCCGAGGCATGCGGCCTGCCGTGCGTCGTCTCGTCGGCCCTGGAGACCAGCGTCGGCCTCGCGGCGGGCCTGGCCCTGGCCGCTGCCCTCCCGACCCTGGACTATGCCTGCGGCCTTGGCACCCTCTCGCTGCTGACCACCGACGCCGTGGCCCGCCCGCTCCGCCCCATCGACGGCTGGCTCCCCGTCTCCCGCACCGCCCCCGCCCCGGACGCCCTCCACGAGGCCGACGACGACACCCGCGACCGCTGGCTTTCCCGCCTTGGCCGCGTCGCCGCCATCAGCGGCCGCCGCCCCGCCGACATCTGACCTGCGCGATGGGTCTCGTAGGGTCGGGACCATGCGCAGTCTGGATGCGGTGGGGCAGTGGCCGGTCGACAACGTGGCCGTCGCGGTGGTGGGGGCCGACGGGAAGGTGCTCGGCTCGGTCGGCGACCAGCAGCGTCAGTTCAAGCTGGCCTCGGTCACCAAACCGCTGACCGCCTATGCCGTGTTGGTGGCCGTCGAGGAGGGCGCGGTCGAGTGGGACCAGCCCGCCGGGCCCGCGACCGTCCGGCACCTGATCGCGCACACCTCGGGCCTCGCCTTCGACTCGGCGACCCGGCAGGCCGAGCCGGGGACGCGGCGGATCTACTCCAACACCGGCTTCGACGTGCTGGCCGAGGCCGTCCACACCGCGACCGGCATCCCGTTCGCCGACTACCTCCGCGAAGCCGTGTTCGAGCCGCTGGGGATGGGCGCGTCCGAGCTGACGGGTTCGGCCGGTGCGGGCGCCGTGTCCACTTGCGCGGATCTGACGTTGTTCGCCGCCGAATTGCAGGCGCCGACGTTGGTGGCGGCCGAGACCGTGGCCGAGGCGACGTCCGTGGCGTTCTCCGGGCTCAACGGGGTGCTCCCCGGATATGGCATGCAGAAGCCCAACGACTGGGGGCTGGGGTTCGAGATCCGGGACGGCAAGAGTCCACATTGGACTGGGTCGGGCAGTTCCGCGCGCACCTACGGCCACTTCGGCCAGTCCGGCACCTTCCTGTGGGTCGACCCGGACGTGGGCCTCGCCTGCGTCGCACTCACCGACCGCCCGTTCGGCGAGTGGGCGATCGAGGCCTGGCCACTGTTCACCGACGGTGTTCTCGCCGAGTTCCGAGGCTGACCCGCTCAGCGCGGCCGGATCGGCGGCGAAAGCACCACCGACTTCGTCAACGCGACAAACAGCCCACTGAGGACACTTCGGGCCGGGTGGATGCGCCGGGAATGGGCGTCCCGGCGCGGTCGGGGTGTCCGGTGGTCCACCTGATCAGGATGCCGGGCACACGGGTTGTCATCGAGCGGGCCGATTCGCCCGCTCGGTCCTCTGTGTCCGGTTCAGTGTCCGGTTCGGCGCAGTGGCTTGGGTACCTGGACCGGAACCGGGATGGTGTCCGGCTCCATCTCCTCGTACTCGTGGGCCGCCCACTTGGCCTCTTCGATGGCCACGTGGACCCGTTGCATCAGCTCGCCGTTGTCCCAGTGGTGTTCCGGGTGCTCGCTCATCCCGCCAAGGTGCCCCGTCCGGGCGCGCTCTCAAACCTCCGTTACCGAACTGCGACGTACTACCCCGGAATCTGTGGTCCGAGCAGGTCGTCGGCGTCGCAAATGCGGTACGCGTAGCCCTGTTCCGCGAGAAACCGCTGTCGGTGCGCGGCGTACTCGGTGTCCAGAGTGTCCCGGGCGACGACCGAGTAGAAGTGTGCCTGCCTGCCGTCCCCCTTGGGCCGCAGCAGCCTGCCCAGCCGCTGGGCCTCCTCCTGTCGGGAGCCGAAGGTGCCGGACACCTGCACCGCGACCGAGGCCTCCGGCAGATCGATGGAGAAGTTCGCCACCTTCGACACCACCAGCGTGCGCAGCTCGCCCCGGCGGAAGGCGTCGAACAGCTCCTCCCGCTCCTTGTTCTTCGTCGACCCCTGGATGACCGGCGCCTGCAACGCCTCGCCCAGTTCGTCCAGTTGGTCCAGATACGCGCCGATGACCAGGGTGGGCTCGTCCGGGTGCCGGTCCAGGATGGAGCGAACCACCGGGATCTTGGTGTGCGCCGTCGAGCACACCCGGTAGCGCTCCTCCGGCTCGGCGGTCGCGTACTTCAGCCGTTCGTTCTCGGTGAGCGTGACCCGGACCTCGACGCACTCGGCAGGCGCGATCCAGCCCTGCTCCTCGATGTCGCGCCAGGGCACGTCGTAGCGCTTGGGGCCGATCAGGGAGAACACGTCGCCCTCGCGGCCGTCCTCGCGGACCAGCGTGGCGGTGAGCCCGAGCCTGCGCCGGGACTGCAGGTCGGCGGTCATCCGGAACACCGGCGCGGGCAGCAGGTGCACCTCGTCGTAGACGACCAGGCCCCAGTCCCGGGAGTCGAACAGCTCCAGGTGCCGGTACTCGCCCTTCGACTTGCGGGTGATGACCTGGTAGGTGGCGATGGTGACCGGGCGGATCTCCTTGCGCTCCCCGGAGTACTCGCCGATCTCCTCCTCGGTCAGCGACGTGCGCGCGATCAGCTCGCGCTTCCACTGCCTGCCCGCCACCGTGTTGGTGACCAGGATCAGCGTGGTGGCCTGGGCGTGCGCCATCGCGGCCGCGCCGACCAGGGTCTTGCCCGCGCCGCAGGGCAGCACGACCACGCCGGAGCCGCCCGCCCAGAACGACTCGGCGGCCAGCCGCTGGTACTCGCGCAGCTGCCAGCCGTCCTCGACCAGGGCGATCGGGTGCGCCTCGCCGTCCACGTAGCCCGCGTGGTCCTCGGCTGGCCAGCCCACCTTGAGCAGGACCTGCTTGAGCCTGCCCCGCTCGCTCGGGTGCACCACCACGGTGTCGTCGTCGATCCGGGCACCCAGCATCGGGATGATCTTCTTGTTGCGCAGCACCTCCACCAGCACCGCGCGGTCGTTGGTAGCCATCACCAGCCCGTGTGCCGGGTGGTTCTGCAGGGTCAGCCGCCCGAACCGGGCCATCGTGTCCACGATGTCGATCAGCAGCGGCTGCGGCACCGGGTAGCGGGAATAGGTCGACAGCGCGTCGACCACCTGCTCGGCGTCGTGCCCGGCCGCGCGCGCGTTCCACAACGCGAGTGGCGTGACCCGGTAGGTGTGCACGTGCTCGGGGGCCCGCTCCAGCTCGGCGAACGGCGCGATGGCGATCCGCGCCTCGTTCGCGCTCGGGTGGTCGATCTCCAGCAGGAGCGTCTTGTCGGACTGCACGATCAGCGGGCCGTCGGTCACCAGTGTCCCTCGCGTCTCTCGCCCTGGGGGTGGGGTGCGACTTCCCAGTGTGGCAAATCGGGCAGGCGATTGCCCCAGGGCCACAGTTCGGTAACCGGTGTGCGCCGCCTCCGGCGCGGACGGCTACCGTCCACGCGCCAGCCGACCCCGCACGGTGAGGAACAGCGCATGAGCAACCCACCGAACCCGGACGCGACCCCGGACGAGCCTCAGGACAAGTCTCCGACAGAGAACCCGGAGACCCCCGAGACCCCGGAGACCCCGGCCGCCGACGAGCCCTTCTGGACCCCCGAGGGCGGCGACGGCACCCCGCCCGCCGGGTTATCCGACCGGGAGAAGGCCCGCCGCAGGCTGTTCATCGGGGTGATCGCCCTGGTCGCGGCGCTGATCGTGGCTGGCGGGTTCGTGGTCCTGCACTTCGTGGTGAGCTCCGGCACCGGCGACTGCGCCTCGGTCACCGGCTCGGGTGACCACCCGCCGGTCGAGCTGGTCGCCTGCGACGACTCCGAGGCAACCTTCCGCGTCGCCAGCCGCCAGGCCGCCAACGCGACCGGCTGCCCCGACGGCGCCTACCGCGAGGTCTCCTACGAGGAGAAGCTGCTCTGCCTGATGCCCAACTTCGCGGCGGGCCACTGCTACGTCTACGACGAGAACAACCAGGCATTCAAGGTCGGCCCCTGCGAGTCCCCCGACGCGATCCGCATCTCCCGGGTCATCCCCGGTAGCACCGACACCTCGCCCTGCCCGGAGAACGAGGGCCTGAGCTACCCGGATCCCCCGACCGTCTTCTGCGTCGAGACGCCCAACGCGCACTGAACACCCGATGAGTACTGACGCGAACGGGGCCCGCGCCGAACCCGGCGCGGGCCCCGTTCACCAAGAACGTCCTACCGGGCGCCCACCGGCGTGTTGCCCTGCAGCATCCCGGCGACCCGTGCGCGCAGGTCCACGAACTCCCCGCTGGCCCGGGTGCCGATCTGGTCCCGCACCGGGCCGAGCGGCACGTCCAGGTCGGCCACCACCGTTGCGGGCGACTTCGACAGCACCAGCACCCGGTCGCCCAGGTACACGCTCTCGTCGATGTCGTGCGTGACCAGCAGGATCGTGGTGTCCTGCTCGCGCCGCACGCGCAGTAGCAGGTCCTCCAGCTCGAACCTGGTCTGTGCGTCCACCGAGGCGAACGGCTCGTCCATCAGCAGCAGCGCGGGCCGGTAGGCCAGCGCGCGGGCGATGGCGACCCGCTGCTGCATGCCGCCGGAGAGCTGCCACGGGTACTTCCGCCCCGCCTTGCCCAGACCGACCGCCGACAGTGCCTCGGCGGCGCGCGCCGCCCGCTTGCGCCGGGACAGCTTGCGCAGCGGGAACTCCACGTTCCTGGTCACCGACATCCAGGGGAACAGCGACCGGCTGTAGTCCTGGAACACGACGGCCAGGTCGGACGGGACGCCGTCGACCGGGGTGCCGTGCAGCATGACCCGGCCGCTGGTGGGTCTGACCAGGCCCGCGATGGTGCGCAGCAGGGTCGACTTGCCGCAGCCGGACGGGCCGACGACGCACACCAGCTCACCCGCCTCCACGCTGAAGCCGAGCCCGTCGATGGCCGTGTGCGCGCCGTCCTTGCCTTGGTAGGTATGTCCGAGGTCGCTGACCTCAAGCATTCGCATGTCATCCTCCGGTGGCGAGCGCCCGCGCTTCGAGCGAGTGCCGCGGCTGCCAGGCCAGCGCGCGCCGCTCCAGCAGCAGGAGCAGGGAATTGAGCAGGTAGCCGAGCAGCCCGAGCAGCACGATCCAGGACCACATGGCCAGCGGGTCGAAGTCGCTGCGGGCGTACTGCAGCTGGTTGCCGATGCCGTACTCGGAGCCGCGCAGCTCGGCGACGACCATCAGGATCAGCGCCAGCGACAGGCTCAGCCGCAGCCCGGCGAACACCTTGGGCAAGGCGGAGGGCAGCAGCACGCGCAGCGCCCACTGCGGTCCGGACAGCCGGAACACCCGGGCGGTATCGACCTTGGTGGCGTCCACGGCGCGGGCGCCGTCCACGCTGTTGAGCAGCACCGGCCAGAGCGAGCCGAAGATGATCACCGGCAGCTGCATCCTGGTGATGCCGATTGAAGCCGCGAAGAACGGCACCATCAGCGGCGGCGGGATCGACCGCAGGAAGGTGAACACCGGTCCCAGGTAGGCCACGGCCACCCGGGAACGGCCGAGCAGCAGGCCGAGCGCGACGCCGATGACCCCGGCGACCGCCCAGCCGAACAGCATCCGGCCCATGCCCGGCAGGATGTGCTTGGTCAGCAGCGGCGAGAACAGCTTGTCCTGCAGATCCAGCGCGATCTTGATCGGCGTGGGGAAGAAGACGCTGTCCGCGGCCGTGGTGACCAGCTGCCACGCGATCAGCACGACCACGAACACGGCCCACCGCTGGGCCAGCCGCACGGCGCCGTTCACCGTTCACCGCCCCGGGGCAGGCTCCACGCGAACGCCTTGCGGTGCGCCCATTCCAGGGCCGCGTTGGCGCCGAGCCCGAGCGCGCCCGCGAGCACGGTCGTGGCCAGCACCTCGGCCATCATGTTGGTGCCCTCGGCCGCCTCCATGGCGTACTGGCCGAGCCCGATGGTGCCGCCGGTGAAGAACTCGGTGCTGATCACCACGCCGAGCGAGAGGGCGAGCGCCAGCCGGACGCCGGTGAGCACGAACGGTGCCGCGCTGGGCAGCGCGACGCGGGTCAGCACCGATAGTCTGCGTACACCGAACGCGCGGGCGGTCTGCACGTGCAGCGGGTCGATCTCGTCGAGGGCGTACATGGTGTTGAACAGGATCGGCCAGGTCGCGGCGTACACCGCCAGGCCGATCTTGGTCTCCGGTCCGCTGCCCACGGTGATCACGGCCAGCGGGATGATGGCGACCGAGGGGATCGGCCGCAGGAACTCGACCAGGGTCATCACGGCCCGGCGGACGACCGGGACGCTGCCCAGCAGGAGTCCGGCGGGCACCGCGATCGCTGTCGCGATCACCAGGGCGATCAGGGTGGCCAGCACGGTGGCCACCAGCGCCCGTTGGAAGTGGTTGTCCCCGAGCAGGCGCACCAGTGTGGGCAACACCACACTCGGCGGACGCAGGTAGTAGTCCGGAACGAGACCGGTCCGGCTGGCCGCTTCCCATAGCGCGAAGAAGCCAGCCAGACCGATCACGCTCGCGGAAACTCGCGGAGTTCCGCTCACTGTCGTTTACGGCCCCCTGGGCGGGAGCCCGCCTCCCGACCTATTTGTTCGAGCTGGGGCTGCTGACGATCATCGACGAGACATCCAGATTCCCCTTGATCACCTGGAACTCCTGCATCAGGTTGGCCACCCGCTGAATGCGGTTGGCCTCCAGCGAGGTGGAGTAGGTGGAGATGGTGACCAGCTTCGCGGTCTGCTCGTCGACCTTCGCGTACTTCACGAACATCGGCTCCATCTTCGACCGGTCGGTCGCCTCGGCCTGTGCCTTGGCCAGTCCGCGCTGGAACGCGGCGACGGTCTTCGGGTTGGCCGCGGCGAACTTCGCCGTGGTGAAGTAGCCGGACATCGGCATCTCGGCGGTGGGGCCGGAAGCGCAGTCGAACACCGGCACGGCGCCAAGCTGCTTCTCCGCGATGGTCACCCACGGCTCGACCACGACCGCGCCGTCCACGAGGCCCTTCTGCATCGCCGGGATCATTTCCGGCAGGGACATCTCGACGAACTGGACCTGGGTGTAGTCGACGCCCTGGGTCTTGAGCACCGACATCGGGGCCATGTCGGTCATGGTGTTGCGGGCCGAGATGGCGATCTTCTTGCCGGGCGCGTCGGTCGGCTTCTTCAGCGGCGAGTTGGGCGGGGAGACGACCACGATGTGGCCGGGCTTGGCGGCCAGGCCGTCCGCGATGATCTTGAGGTCGCCGGTCTTCTTGCTCTGCGCGGCCAGCGGCGCGGGGTAGGAGGCGAAGCCGACGTCGAGGTCGCCGCCCACGGTGGAGTTGACCACCTGGCCGCCGTTGGGCTGGACGACGGGATCGATGTCCAGGCCCTGCTCCTTGAAGTAGCCCTGCTCGATCGCGCGGTAGAACGGGGCGACGTCGACGACCGGCAGCATGCCCACCCGGATCTTGGCCTTCTCCACCGCGCCGGTACCGCCTCCGCCTCCGGAGGTGGACTGGTCGTCGCTGCCGCCGAGCAGACCACAGCCGCTGAGCGAGGCCAGCAGCGTGGCGGCGAGCAGGGCGATCGGCAGCCGGACGCGGGCAGTCCGTCTGGTGGCAACGCGTCGAAGCATTTGCTGACTCTCCTCGTAGGAGGTGGGTTTTGTCGAGGTGCTAGCGAGTAGCCCTGCGGCACACGAGGACGCACTCTAGAGACTGTCGGGTGCGTGTCACAATGAGTGTGCGCAAGATGCCGTGCGGTGAACCCTCTCACTGAATCGGGTGGAGTTGTTGACCCAACCGGGCGAATCTTGTAACGGCCCTGACCTGGGGTTTACGGTCCGTAGTTGGTGATCTCGGCCGATACCGATTACTCATCCATACGGGCGATGGTGAACGTAGGGAAAACCACCACGCCATCACGCAGACGAGTAGTTGTTAATGCTAAGTATTCGATACGGGCTGTGATGATGCCCTGGAAGGGTTACATCGTGACGGAGACTTCGCTACCTTCTGTGCCCACAGTGAGGCGCTCGCACCGAGCGGCGGAGGAGAGCAGGCGACATGCTCGCGGGTAACGTTGGACCGCCCCGGTCCGACATCTTGCGGTGGCCGCCTACGCCCCGAGCGTCCGCGACGTGCCGCGTCCTCCACTGGGGTAGTTGTCCGTTCGAGCTGGCCTCCGGGTAACGGGCTACTGGCTCAGATGCAGGGAGAGTGCTGGCAGTGCCCGACCACACCACTGGGGTGGATTCAGGCCCAGGGAAAGACGGTGGTGCCGCCGTGTCGCAACTAGACGCAGGCAGCGAGGTCGCGCTCGCTAACCCGAGGCCCTCCGGTCGCAAGACCGTCGAGGGCGGGTCGCGGTGGCGGCTGCGCAACTGGCGGCTGCGCACCAAGCTGGTGGCCGTCCTCCTCGTCCCGGTCATCACCGCGGTCGCCCTCGGCGTGCTGCGCGCGACCAACGAGCTCGACCGCGCCGACACCTTCGACCAGGCCGCGACCAGCGTCACCGCGACCCTGGACGTGGTCGCGCTGGTGCATGAGATGCAGAGCGAACGCAACCTGATGGTGGCCTACGTCGCGGGCGGCCGGAAGGCCGACCAGGCGAACGAGCTGGCCAACGTCCAGGGCCAGATCCAGAAGACCAACGCCACGCTGACCCGCCTCGGGCAGGCCGTCGCCAAGGTCACCACGGACAACGGCAACGTGCTCGGCCAGCTGCAGAACCGCCTCACCGCGGTCGAGGCCATCCGCAACGCCGCGCTCAACAGCTTCTACCCGGACGTCGCGGTCTACCAGTCGTACACCTCGCTGCTGGAGACCGTGCTCTCCGCCGGCTCGGAGTTCACCGCATCGCTGGCCCAGCCCGAGATCTCCCGGCTGGCCTCCGCCTCGCTGAGCATCGTGCAGGCCAAGGAGTTCCTCGGTCGGCAGAACGCCATCCTGATGATCGCGGGCACCCGCAACGCCTTCCCGTCCAGCATGCTCGACCAGGCGCGCGCCGCCGAGGCCAGCTACAACGCCTCGATCGCCAACTTCCGCGCCAACGCCGACATCAACGAGGCGCAGTTCTTCTCCGACACCTTCAGCGGTGCCGAGGTCGACGAGCGCGAGGGCATCAAGCAGACCGCGTTCGTGCACGCCGACCAGAACCTGCCCAGCCTGGGTATCCAGATGGACAAGCTGGTCCCGGACGCCCGCGCGACCGCCGAGTCGCTGCGCAAGGTCGAGGTGACGCTGCTGGAGAAGCTGCGCACGCTGGCCAGCCAGTCCGCGGACACCGCCAAGTCCAACGCCTGGCAGGAAGCGGTCATCGTGCTGCTGGCCATCCTGCTGGCCTTGATCGTCACCTTCGTCGTCGCCCGCTCGCTGCTGGTCCCGCTGCGCGTGCTGCGCCGCGACGCGCTGGACGTGGCGAACCGGCGGCTGCCGGAGACGGTGCAGCGCATCCTCGCCGACCCGGACCCGGTGGAGGCCTCCAAGAACGCGGTGGAGCCGGTGCCGGTGTTCACCCGCGAGGAGACCGGCCAGCTGGCCCGCTCCTTCGACGCGGTGCACGACCAGGCGGTCCGGATGGCGACCGAGCAGGCGCTGCTCCGCGACAACATCAACTCGATCTTCGTCAACCTGTCCCGCCGGTCGCAGACGCTGGTCGAGCGCCAGCTGTCCCTGATCGACCGGCTGGAGCAGGACGAGCAGGACCCCGACCAGCTGGCCAGCCTGTTCGAGCTGGACCACCTGGCCACCCGGATGCGGCGAAACTCCGAGTCGCTGCTGGTGCTCTCCGGCTCCGGCCTGTCCCGCCAGCTGTCCCGGCCGGTCCCCGCGGCCGAGGTCGTCGGCGCGGCGGTCTCCGAGGTCGAGCAGTACGCCCGCATCGAGGTGCTCTCCGCCCCGGAGGTGTCGGTCCAGGGCCGCGCGGTCTCCGACCTGGTCCACCTGATCGCGGAGCTGCTGGACAACGCGACCTCGTTCTCCGAGCCGGAGAAGAAGGTCTACGTGCGGATGGCCGTGACCCGCAAGAAGGAACTGGCCATCCAGATCACCGACTCCGGCGTCGGCATGAGCGACGACGAGATCGAGACCGCCAACGCCCGGCTGGCCGACCCGCCGGACATCGACGTCGCGGTGACCAGGCGGATGGGTCTGTACGTGGTCGCCCGGCTGGCCAAGCGGCACGACGTCAAGGTGCGGCTGCGCGACAACGAGGACATCGAGGGCGGCCTGATCGCCCGGATCACCGTGCCAGCCACGCTGGTCCAGACCTCCGGCTCGGCCCAGCCGACCAGCATCGTGGCCCAGACCCCGAGCCTCGGCGATACCGCGGCCAAGGCCAGCGGCATCGCCGGTGCGTTCAGCGGCGGCACGCCGCGCCCCCGCCCGGAGGCCGCTGGCCTGCTCAGCGAGTCCCAGGTGGACCGCCCGGCCGAGCAGGTGGCGGGCTACCCGGCGTTCGACCCGGCCGCGTTCGGCACCGGCAGCCTGGAGGACACCGGCGGCTGGGGCCCGCCCGCCTCGCCGGAGGAGATCAAGGCCCGGCTCAACGGCCACCTGGTCGACGACCAGATCACCGGCTCGCTGTTCGGCCTGCCGCTGCCCGAGCCCGCCGACGACCCGGCCGAGGACGCGGCCGACACCGGCGGCTACAACCCGGTCACCCCGCGCGCCGAGCAGACCCCGCCGGAGCGCGTGGTCGACGCCCCCACCGAGCGGCTGCCGATCTACGAGGCGGTGCTCTCGCAGTGGTTCGAGGCGGGCGACACCGGCTCCACCCCGGTCACCAACGGCCACCTGGCGCCGGAGACCGAGGAGACCGCGGCACCCGAGCCCGAGCCGCGGCCGGTCGCGCACCACGCCGCGCCCGACGAGGCCGACGGCGACCACGGTGATCTTCGTGACCACGGTGATCTTGGCGACCTTGGCGATGCCAGGGACCTCGGGGACAGCGCCGAGTACCAAGACCTGGGTGACACCGGCGCCACCAGGGGCGAGCTGGACACCGACGCGGACACCCCCGAGGTGCCCGAGACCCGCGAGCCCGAGCAGGCCAAGGCCGACGCCTGGCGCTCGCCCGGCGATGACGGCTGGCAGCGCGCCCGCGCCCTGCTGGACACCACCGCCGACACCATGACCACGGCCGGTCTGCCCAAACGCGTTCCCAAGGCACACCTCGTGCCGGGCTCCGCCGGACCGAGGGAGGACACCGCGGAACAGCCCGCGGTGGCCCCGCTTCCTCCACGCACGGCGGATGCCGTTCGCGGCCGCATGTCCAGCTTCCAGCAGGGGGTCCGGCGTGGCCGGCATGCCCTCATCGACGCCTACGCTGGTGACCAGACCGGTTCAGACGAGAGCCGCCAAGACGAGGAGCAGGAGTGACGACCGCGTCCGTACAGCAGCCCGGTAGCTTCGGGTGGCTCATCACCGACTTTGTCCGCCAGGTGCCCGGCGTGGCGCACGCCGTGGTGGTGTCCGCCGACGGGCTGCTGCTCGCCGGGTCCCAAGGCCTGCCCCGCGACCGCGCCGAGCAACTGTCCGCGGTCGCGTCCGGCCTGGTCAGCCTCACCGCGGGGGCCGCCCGCTGCTTCGAGGCAGGCGGCGTCAACCAGACCGTGGTCGAGATGGACCGGGGCTACCTGTTCCTGATGTCGATCTCCGACGGGTCCTGCCTTGCCGTGCTGGCCGCGCCGAACTGCGACATCGGCCTCGTCGCCTACGAGATGACCCTGCTCGTCGAGCGGGTCGGCCAGCAGATGACGCCGGAACTGCGCGCGCAGCTCCAAGGCGCGCAACGCAGGTAGCAGCGGGCGAGACGGCGGGGTGAGAACGCGATGAGCACGGGCCGCAGACCCACTGGCAGACGCACCGAGGACGACTTCTCGTACCGGGACCTGTTCGAACCGGAAGCGGCCTACGGCGATTCGGACCACGAGCACCCCCGGGACCCAGTGGTGGACGAACCGGAGCGGAGGCAGGCGGACATGTCTGAGCGAGGATGGGACGACCTGTCCGACTCAGGGCTCGGTGAACCGCCCAACCGGTTCGACATCGACGGGTTCCGCGCCCGCCTGTTCGGCGGACCGAGTGCCACCCTCTACGGCGACCCGGGCATCCCGGCGCAGTCGGACTGGGACAGCAAGGAGATCCCCGCGGTCGCCGAGCTGGAGCCGGAGCCCGACCCGGCGGACCCGCAGCCGCACGAGACCGGCTCGCTCGTCCGCCCGTACACCAAGACCGGCGGTCGCACCCGGTCCGACTACGATCTCGCGATCGAGGCGCTGGTCTCCACCAGCGACCGGGGCCGCCTCCCCGACGCCGCGGTCCGCCCCGAGCACCGGTCCATCTGCGGCCTGTGCCTGGACACCCGGTCCGTCGCCGAGGTGGCCGCGCATCTGCGGCTGCCGCTCGGCGTGGCCCGGGTCCTGATCGGTGACATGGCAGGTATGGGCCTGGTCTCGATCCACCAGAGCGGCATGGTCGTGGGTGACCGGCCGTCGATCGAATTCATGGAAAGGGTGCTCAGTGGGCTCCGCAGGCTCTAGTCCTCTCAGCGCGCGCGGCGCTTCCCCCCAGCCGACCACCTCGGCCAAGATCGTGGTGGCCGGTGGCTTCGGGGTGGGCAAGACGACCCTGGTCGGCTCCGTCTCGGAGATCGTGCCGCTGACCACCGAGGCCGTCATGACCGAGGCCAGCGTGGACGTCGACGACCTGTCGTCGACGCCGAACAAGGTGACCACCACGGTGGCGATGGACTTCGGTCGCGTGTCGCTGGACTCCGACCTGATCCTGTACCTGTTCGGGACGCCTGGGCAGCACCGGTTCTGGTTCATGTGGGACGACCTGGTGCGCGGCGCCATCGGGGCGATCGTGCTGGTCGACACCCGGCGGCTCGCCGACGCGTTCGCCTCGATCGACTTCTTCGAGGACCGCGGGCTGCCGTATGTGATCGCGCTGAACTGCTTCGACCGGGTGTTGCACCACCGGATCGACGATGTGCGCGAGGCGTTGACGGTGGAGCCGTCGGTGCCGATCGTGACCACGGACGCGCGGGATCGGGACTCCACGAAGGAGACGTTGATCACGTTGGTTGAGCACGCGATGCATCAGCGGATGTCGCGCGCTGTCTGAGTTGTGGTTTTCTGGGGCGCCCGGACTATCGGTCCGGGCGTCTTTTGTTTCCCCCGGTTGCGGTTGCCGGGTTGCGGTCGCCGCTCACTGTCCGGTTAGGACGGTTCGACCAGGGCCGCGGAGGTGATGCGGTGCAAGGGGACGCGGCGGACCTCGTCGGTGCTGGGGTCGCGGCCTTCCAGGATGCCGCCGCCGATGCGGAGGGGTTCCAGGACGCGTTGGCTGGCGATGCCGTTGGCGTCGACCTGGCCAATCCACACCGTCGTCTGGGTTCGGGTGGCTTCCTGGAGCAGGGCCATCGTCTCCGTCGTGTTGCCGGTGGTGCGGGTGGTGGCGGGGACGGCCCGGCCGCGTTTGCTGTCGGCGGCCCGGTCGCCCGCGCGCATGGCGGCGACCATCTCGGCGATCTGGTCGTCGTCCGGGGGACGGGTCACGACGCGGCGGACGGCCCGGAGCGGGGATTGGATGCGGCGGCTGGACGGGCGGAGGTCGACCACGTGGCCCTCGGCGTCCTCGGCGGCGGGGGCGAAGCCCGCGGCGCGTAGTTCGTCCAGGATTTCCAGCAATGGGACCGGGCTCACCAGGACCGTGGGGGCGATCCGGCGTAGCCGCAGACCGGCGGCGGCCGGGCTGGCGGCCACCTCGGCGATCAGTGCCGGGTCGTCGCAGCGCAGGAAGGACGCGGTGGAGCCGCCGCGTAGGCGGCCGTGGCGGCGGGCCACGTCGTCGATCAGGTAGGTCAGGGACTGCGGCATCGGGGTGCGGGACCTGGTTCGGAACAGCTCGTGCAGGTCGCCTGCCGTGCGGCCCGCGTCCAGGGCGCGGCGGATCGAGGTCTCGCTCACCCGGTAAACCGTCGCGCTGCCCGCGGACTCGACGTCGGCGACCTCGTTGACGAGGGTGGCCAGGTGCGGTTCCAGCGGCCCTGGCGCCACCACCGTCAGGTCTGCCTGGACCAGCACATGGTCGATCGGTTCCGGCATGGCCTCGGCCATCCGCTTCGCTGCCGCCGCCGTGCCCTCGGAGAGCAGCACCCGGCCGGGACCGGACAGTGCGCCGAGTGCGACCACGCCAACGGCGGTCGCCTCGGCCATGGTCCAGCGGACGATCTCGTCGCGGAGTCGGCCGCCGCGTCGGGGGGCGCGCCAGGCCAGGACGGTGGCGAGCTCGTCCGGGTCGACCACGCCGGTGCCGGGTTTGAAGTCGGCCAGTACTTCCAGGACCCGGGTGCGTTCCATCGGTGCGACCGGTCGGCGCAGATCTTCCGACAGCGGCGCCAGCACTCGCTCCTTCGCGTCGCGCTGGCCGCCGATGCCCGGCAGACGGGGGAGGTCCAGCCAGGCGGCGGCGAGGGTGGCCCATTTGTTGGCCGGGCCCGCCGTCAGCCAGACGTCCGCGTGGGTGGTCGGGAGGTACTCCGGGTTCGTGGCCTCGTTGTCGGCGATCAGCGATGCCGCCATGGCCACCTCCACCAGGACGGTCACCTCCCGGTCGCCAAGGTCGGTGGCTCGGGCCAGCCGTCGTACGTCCCGGACGCCGAGGCCGCCGGACTTGAGCACCGGCGGCGGCTCCTGCGACCACAGCCGCAGCAGGGTCTCGGTGTGCCGGACGAGCTCCAGCCCGGCCCCGGCGGCGGTCGAGTCGACGTTCTTCTGCGCCTTGGTGCGCAGACCGGGCTCGTCCACGGTCAGCGCGCCGGTGCCGACGCCGCGCAGGGCCAGGCCGATCTGCCGGGGCAGCTCGACCGTGCTCGCGTCGACGCGGGTGAGCAGGCCGCGGGCGAGCAGGCGCTGGATCGGGGTCCTGGCCTCGGCGAGGGTCGGGATGGCGGCCGCGTCCCTGGTGTTGCCCACCGGGCCGTTGTGCGAGAGCCGGGCGAGGACACCGCGCTCGTCCTCGGGCAGGTCGGCCAGCGCCGCCTCGACGTCCACGCCGTCCAACGCGGCCGACGGCCTGCCCAGGCCCGTCGGGAACAGCCCGCCCGCCTCCCGGGCGGCCGGCACCAGCGAGATGGCGTCGTCCGCGCCCCACGCCACGGCCAGCGACCGCAGCCGGTGCACCGCGGACATCACCCGATCCGGCGATACCGCGACGGCCAGGTCGACGGTGGCCGGGTCGACCGGCGCGCGGTCCGCCCCGGCCGCCAGCAGGGCGTCGAGCACGGCGAGGGTGAAGGTGTCCAGGCCCTCCGCGGCCCTGGCCACCGAGGCCCTGGTCGCGGCCCTGGTCGCCAGCACGGAGCTGTCCGCGGGCCGCGGCGTGGCCAGGTCGGGCCGGGCGCGCAACACGTCTGCCAACGTCTCGTCGTCGCGCGCGCGGAGCCAGTCGGTGAGCGTGGTGCCGGACACCCTGACCACGGTATACGGCGCGGGTGTCCGATAGCCTCAGGAGGCGACCAAGCAGGTGTTCGAGGAGGACCCGTGGCGAAGACCACCAAGACCGACCGCATCGACCCCACGTGGGCCGCGGGCGACGACGACTCCCACCCGGTCTCCGAGCTGCACTCCGACCGCCAGGGTGCGCTGTCCCCGTTCGGCGATGTCACCTTCCCGCTGGAGCGCACCCCGTACGTGCACCCCAGCACCAAGATCAACCGCTGAGCCGAGGCCGTCGACGCCCCTGCCCGGGACCGGGCGGGGGCGTTGTGTCGTTCCCCGAGGGAATCGGTCGCCCGACCCAGGACTACGATCTCAACCGATTCCGTGACCTCGTCCACTCGGGAGAGTCGTATGCCCGTCCCCGGCCCAGGCTATTCGATCACCGTCCGGGTGGAGGCGCCGCCGTCCGCGAGCGCCGCCGGTGATCTGACCAGCGCGGTCGGCCGGGTCGGCGGCGTGATCACGGCGTTCGACGTGGTCGAGTCGCACAGCGACCGGGTGGTTGTCGACATCACCTGCAACGCTATGTCGGCCAACCACGCGCGGGACATCACCGAGGCGCTGGAGGCGCTGCCCGGGGTGGCGGTCCGCAAGGTGTCGGACCGGACGTTCCTCATGCACCTCGGCGGCAAGATCGAGGTGAGCGCCAAGGTCGCCCTGCGCAACCGCGACGACCTCTCCCGCGCCTACACCCCGGGCGTGGCCCGGATCTGCCAGGCGATCGCGGAGAACCCGGACGACGCGCGCAGGCTGACCATCAAGCGCAACACCGTCGCGGTCGTCACCGACGGGTCCGCGGTCCTTGGCCTCGGCAACCTCGGTCCGGCCGCCGCGCTGCCGGTGATGGAGGGCAAGGCGGCGCTGTTCAAGAAGTTCGCTGGCGTGGACGCCTGGCCGGTATGCCTGGACACCCAGGACACCGAGGAGATCATCCGCGCGGTCGAGCTGATCGCCCCGGTCTACGGCGGCATCAACCTGGAGGACATCGCCGCGCCGCGCTGCTTCGAGATCGAGGCGCGGCTGCGCGACAAGCTGGACATCCCGGTCTTCCACGACGACCAGCACGGCACCGCGATCTGCGTGGTCGGCGCGCTGCGCAACGCGCTGCGCGTGGTCGGCAAGTCGCTGACCGACGCCCGGATCGTGGTCTGCGGCGTCGGCGCGGCCGGGTCGGCGATCATCCGACTGCTGCTGCACCGCGACCCGGCCGACGTGGTCGCCGTCGACATCAACGGCATCGTGCACCGCGGCCGCGAGAACATGGACGCCAACATGGCGTGGGTCGCGGAGAACACCAACAAGGCGGGGATCAGCGGGACCCTGCACGACGCGCTCGTCGGCGCCGACGTGTTCATCGGCGTGTCCGCGCCCAACCTGTTCGGCGCCGAGCAGGTCGCCACCATGGCGGCGGACCCGGTGGTGTTCGCGCTGGCCAACCCGGACCCGGAGATCGACCCGCTGGAGGCGCAGAAGCACGCCGCCGTGGTCGCCACCGGCCGCTCGGACTACCCGAACCAGATCAACAACGTGCTGGCCTTCCCCGGCGTGTTCCGCGGCCTGCTGGACGCGCAGGCGCGCGGGATCACCGACGCCATGCTGCTGGCCGCCGCCGACGCGATCGCCGACATCGTGGACGACGACCGGCTCAACGCCTCGTTCATCGTGCCAAGCGTGTTCGACGCGGCGGTGGCGCCCGCGGTGGCGGATGCCGTGCGCAAGGCCGCGGGCGCGCAGTCGGGCTGACCCCGCCCGGGGCCCCGTAGCATCGCTCTCGTGGGTGAGTTGAGCCATGTGGACGCGGGTGGCGCCGCGCGGATGGTGGATGTCTCCGGCAAACCGGTGACCGCGCGCGAAGCGGTCGCCAGCGGCGTGCTGCGCACCACCGCCGAGGTGATCGCGCTGCTGCGCCGGGACGGCCTGCCGAAGGGCGACGCGCTTGCCACCGCCCGGATCGCCGGGATCATGGGTGCCAAGCGCACCCCGGACCTGATCCCGCTGTGCCACCCGCTGCCGATCGCCGGCGTGCGGGTCGAGCTTGAGCTGGGCGAGGCGGAGGTGCGGGTGACCGCGACCGTGCGCACCACCGGGCAGACCGGCGTGGAGATGGAGGCACTGACCGCCGTCGCGGTGGCCGGGCTGACCCTGCACGACATGATCAAGGCCGTGGACCCGGCGGCCGTCCTGGACGCGGTCCGGCTGGACCGCAAGGACGGCGGCAAGTCCGGGCACTGGACCCGAGGAGCGTCATGACCGACCGCACGGCCCGCGTCGTCACCGCGTCGAACCGGGCGGCGAGCGGGGTGTACCCGGACAAGACCGGCCCGATGATCGCGGGCTGGCTGCGCGACCGCGGCTACCGGGTGCCCGCCGCGGTGGTCGTGCCGGACGGGCCGCCGGTCGAGCTGGCGCTGCGCGCGGCGATCGCGGATGACGTGGCCGTGGTGATCACCACCGGTGGCACCGGCATCAACCCGACCGACCGCACCCCGGAAGCGACCCGCGCGGTCCTGGACTACGAGATCCCCGGCCTGGCCGACGCCATCCGCGCGGCGGGCCTGCCCAAGGTGCCCGCAGCCGTGCTGTCCCGAGGTGTCGCGGGGGTGGCCGGGCGGACGCTGGTGGTGAACCTGCCCGGCTCGACCGGGGGAGTCCGGGACGGCCTCGCGGTGCTGGCCGATGTGCTGGACCACGCCGTCGACCAGCTGCACGGCGGTGACCACGCGCGGCCCGAGCCACGCCGCGCCGAGGTGGTGCGCGCCGAGATCAGCGCGGAGCCCATCTCGGTCGACGAGCACGCCGCGCTGGTCGAGCACCGGGCGGCAGGCGCGGTGGTCACGTTCGCGGGCGTCGTGCGGGACCACGACCACGGCCGGGACGTGCGGTCACTGACCTACGAGGGCCACCCGAACGCCAAGGACGTCATCGCCGAGGTGGCCGCCGAGCTGGCCGCGGCCGATGGCGTGCGGGCGATCGCGGTCAGCCACCGAGTGGGCGACCTGGCGATCGGGGACGTGGCGCTGGCCTGCGCGGTCGCCGCCGAACACCGGGGCCAGGCGTTCACGACCTGCGCGCGGCTGGTGGACGAGGTGAAGGCCCGGCTGCCGATCTGGAAGCACCAGCACTTCACCGACGGCACCGACGAGTGGGTCAACTGCCCCTGACCCACAGGCAGAACGGGTGCCCGGCCGGGTCGAGGTAGACCCGGACGTCGTCCTGCGGTTGGAAGTCGGCCAGCTCGGCCCCCTCGGCGACCGCCCGCGCGCCCGCCGCGTCCAGGTCGGCCACCTCGATGTCCAGGTGGCTCATCATCTGCTGCCTGCCCCGGCTGGTCGGCCAGGAGGGCGGCACGTAGCCGGGCTCGCTCTGGAAGGACAGCCCGGTGCCCCCGCCCGGCGGCCGCAGCGTCACCCAGTCCGGCTCGTCCGCGCCCCGCGGCCACCCCAGCAGCCGCTGGTAGAAGCCCGCCAACTCCCGCGCGTCCGGGGAGTCGAGCACGGCGGCGGTCAACGTCATCCACGGTCTCGATCCCATGTCACCAGGCTATGCGTGATCGACCGAGCAGTGTGTTGATCATGAAGGCAGTTGTCCACAACCCCGCCGATTCATCCACAGTTTTCGATCGGGCGATATTGACAGCCCAGGCGAACCCGTAGCTTCAGCAATGGGCAAAGTGGCTCTGACCTGGGGCTTTGTGGCCGGAAATGGCTCGGACCCATCGCAAGGAGCGATGGGTCCGAGCAGGCTCCAACCCCGGGGTAATACCTCGGGTTGTGCGTGGACTTACTTCGTGGCGATCTTCTGACCAACCAGGATCAGGTTCGGGTCGCTGATGAAGTCCTTGTTCTTCGCGTGCAGCGCCTGCCAGCCACCCGGCACGTTCTGCGCGGCGGCGATCTTCGACAGGGTGTCGCCCGCCACGACCGTGTAGTCGCCGTTGGGGTTCGACGTGCTGACGGCGGCGACCGGGGCGGCGGCCACGGGGGCCGACTGGACCGGGGCGGCGGCCTTCGGGGCGGCCTTCTTGACGACCTTCTTCGGCGCCGCCGGGGTGGCCTTCTTCTTGGCCGCGGGGGCGCTCTTGGCCGCCGGGGCGGCCGAGCCCGCGCGCTTGCCGCAGACCGGCCAGGCGCCGATGCCCTGGGTCTTGAGCACGTTCTCCGCGACGCGGATCTGCTCGTCGCGGCTGGCGTTGTGGGCGCTGCCCGAGCCGCCGTTCGCCTTCCAGGTGCTCTGCGTGAACTGCAAGCCGCCGTAGTACCCGTTACCGGTGTTGATGTTCCAGTTGCCACCGCTCTCGCACTGGGCGACAGCGTCCCAGTTCACGGTCTCGGCGGAGGCGGGCGCGGCGGCGATCGCCATCGGGGCACCGACCGCGACGCCTGCGACGACGACGCGAGCGATGGTGCGCTGAGCGGCGGTCTGCTTGCGGTGCTTGCCACGGTAGGACATTTGGGTCTCTCCTCCCGCGCCTGCGCACATCGCGCTGTGGGGGTGGACCCGGTGGGTCCGGACGGGTTCGCACCCGCCCACCACGCCTCGCACCCGGATCAGGGCGGTGCTCGTCGTGGCCCCTCGCCCCTGTCCGGGAGTTCGCTTTCGCTCGGGGTTGGTTCCCGAGAGGCCGCCGGACAGGGTTTGGCGCTACGAACTCTCGGGTCGTACATGGCTGGTCGGGGCCAGCCGGAAGCGACGGTACGTAACGGCGCGGGGATTGAGAAACTCCAGCGAGCGTGACCGTCATCACAGTAACGGCGCGCAACCTCTGGCGATCTCGCCATCTTCCCAGGTCAATCGGTCACACTCGGCTGTTACCCGGGCGTGTCCGTCCCGAGATAAATAACCGTCGGTGAGTTCTGGCTCACGTTGAATTCGAGGCCGCTAGGCCATCCGGGGAGGGTGTTCAGCCACCCGCGAAGGGGGGCAGCACGTCCAACTCGACCCCGTCCGCGAGCCTCAACGCACGATCCCGCACGGCCACTCCGTCCACCAGGAAACTGGCCGAGCGGAGCACTCGGGTCAACGCCTCCCCGTGCCGCTCACCCAACGCCGCCACCGCGTCGCCCACGGTTGTCTCGACGGGCAGGGATACCTTCTCCTCACGCACGCCCGCGGCCGCGCGCGCGCCCGCGAAATACCGCACAGTCACCTCGGCGGACACCCCCATTCGGCCCGTATCGCCCGACCTCACTCGGTTCAGCACGAATTCACCCTTTCGGACAGGTCGGGTACCCCGGCAGGCTCAGCCGCCGATGGCACTCATGGGTCGCAGCGGCTGGGCGAACCCGGCCTCGTTGATGGCGTGCCCGGCGAGCTTTCCCCACATCGCCACCCGCCACCGCTCGGCGATCTCGTCGTCGTCCGCGCCGGCGCGCAGCAGGCCGCGCAGGTCCGTCTCGGTCTGGCTGAACAGGCAGTTGCGCACCTGCCCGTCGGCGGTCAACCGGGTGCGGTCGCAGTCGCCGCAGAACGGCCGGGTCACCGAGGCGATCACGCCGACCTCGCCCGGCCCGCCGTCGACCAGCCACCGCTCGGCGGGCGCGGCGCCGCGCGGGCTCGGGCTGGGGGTGAGGTCGAACTCGGCGCGCAGCGCGGCCAGGATCTCCGCCGCGGTGATCATCTCGGCCCGGTTCCAGCCGTGCTGGGCGTCCAACGGCATCTGCTCGATGAACCGCAGCCGGTAGCCGCGGTCGAGGCAGAACCGCAGCAGCGGCACGGCCTCGTCGTCGTTCTGCCCGCGCACCAGCACCGAGTTGACCTTCACCGGGGTCAGCCCGGCCGCCTGCGCGGCGGCGAGTCCGGCGAGCACGTCGGGCAGCCGGTCGCGGCGGGTCAGCGCGGCGAACCGGTCGGGGCGCAACGTGTCCAGCGAGACGTTGATCCGGTCCAGCCCGGCCGCGGCGAGACCGTCCGCCCGGGACTCCAGGCCGATCGCGTTGGTGGTCATGGACAGCCGCGGCCGCGGGGCGAGCGCGGCGGCCCGCGCGATGATCTCGGTGAAACCCTTGCGCAGCGTGGGTTCGCCGCCGGTGAACCGGATGTTGGTGACGCCGAGCCGCTCGACCGCGATCCGGACCAGCCTGCCCACCTCGTCGTCGGTGAGCATGTCCGCGCGTGGCATCCACTCCAGGCCGTCGGCAGGCATGCAATAGGTGCAGCGGAGGTTGCAGCGGTCGGTCAGCGACACCCGCAGATCGGTGGCCACCCGCCCGAACCGGTCGATCAGCCCCGGCGTGTCCGGGCGGCGGGCGGAACCGGCCGGGGGAACGGCGGGAACCCCGAGGTCGACTGGTCCGCGATCTACCGCTGTCACCAGATCAAGGGTAGTCGTACCCACGACAGCGGGGCCGTTCGGCGAGGGCGCCGGACGGCCTGATCGCGAGCGGACAGCGGTTGTGTTCCAGATCATATCGGAACCGCGGCGCAGCTGCGGGGTTATCGTCACCCCCATGCCGTACTTCAGGGTCGCCGAGGCCGCGAGGCTGCTCGGGGTCAGCGACGACACCGTGCGCCGCTGGATCGACCAAGGTCATCTCACCGCCGAGACCGACGGTTCCGGCCGCAAGGTCGTGGAGGGCGCGGCGCTGGCCTCTTTCGCCCGCGACCAGGCCACCGAGATCCCCGACCCGATCACCGTGGGCCGCTCGGCCCGCAATCGGTTCGTCGGCCTGGTCACCGAGGTCGTGCTGGACACGGTCATGGCCCAGGTCGAGCTCCAGTGCGGCCCGCACCGGGTGGTGTCGCTGATGAGCGCCGAGGCGGTGCGCGAGATGGGCCTGGCGCCGGGGGTGCTCGCGGTCGGTTTGGTCAAAGCCACCCAGGTCATAGTCGAGACACCGTGACCTGCCTGGGTAGCCTCTCGCCATGAGCGGGTGGACGTACCTGATGGACATGGACGGGGTGCTGGTGCATGAGGAGCACCTCATCCCAGGCGCGGACCGGCTGATCGCCGAGCTGGGTACCGCCGGGACGCCGTTCCTGGTGCTCACCAACAATTCCATCTACACCCCGCGCGACCTGCGGGCCCGGCTGCTGCGCACCGGCCTGGACGTGCCGGAGCGGTCGATCTGGACCTCGGCGCTGGCCACCGCGCGGTTCCTGGACAGCCAGCGGCCCGGCGGTTCCGCGTTCGTCATCGGCGAGGCCGGGCTGACCACCGCGCTGCACGAGATCGGCTACGTGCTCACCGACCGGGACCCGGACTACGTGGTGCTCGGCGAGACCCGCACCTACAGCTTCACCGCGATCACCAGGGCGATCCGGCTGGTCGAGGAGGGCGCCCGGTTCATCGCAACCAACCCGGACGCGACCGGCCCCAGCCGCGAGGGCTCGCTGCCCGCCACCGGCTCGGTCGCCGCGCTGATCGAGCGGGCGACCGGCCGTGCACCTTATTACGTCGGCAAGCCGAACCCGCTGATGATGCGCTCCGCGCTGCGGGCGCTCGGCGCGCACTCGGAGACCACGTTGATGATCGGTGACCGGATGGACACCGACGTGCGCAGCGGCCTTGAGGCGGGCCTGAACACGATCCTGGTGCTCAGCGGGATCTCCGGCGCGCAGACCGCCGAGCTGTTCCCGTACCGGCCCACCCGGGTGATCGACTCGGTCGCGGACCTGGTCGGGCACACCGCCGACCCGTTCCCCGGCCGGTAGCGGGGGCGGCATGGCGGGTTCGGGCAGGCCATGGTGGACGGGATTCTCGATCACAGCGCGTCGCCGACGCGGCTCCCCTATCGTCGTCGATGTGCAGGACAGCCCTGAGGTGGCGGCCACGTACGTGGTGGGTGACGTCCACGGTCACCGCGCGGAGCTGCTCGACGCCCTCCGCGAGGCGGGCCTGGCGACCGCCGACGGCACCTGGGCGGGCGGCACCGACCACCTGTGGTTCCTCGGCGACTTCGTCGACCGCGGCCCGGACGGCATCGGCGTGATCGACCTGGTCATGACCCTGGCCGCGGGCGCGACCGAGGCGGGCGGCCGGGTGGAGACCCTGCTCGGCAACCACGAGATCCTGCTGCTCGGCATGCACCGCTTCGCCGACGAGGAGGTGCCGTCCGACTTCGGCCCGCGCAGCTTCGCCCGCAGCTGGCAGATGAACGGCGGCCTGCTCAGCGACCAGGAGGCCCTCACCCCGGAACACGTCGAGTGGCTGGTCAGCCGCCCGGTCCTGGCCCTGGTCGGGGACCACCTGCTGATGCACTCGGACACCACGGAGTACCTGGGCTGGGGCCAGGACATCGACTCGATCAACACCACCGTCGGCCGCGTGCTGCGCTCCGACGACCTCGTCGAGTGGTGGGAGGTCTGGCGCCGCATGACCACCCGCTACGCCTTCCGGGGCGAGGACGGGGAACAGATCGCGGGCCGGTTGTTGACCGTGTTGGGCGGCAAACAGGTCGTGCACGGCCACAGCGTGATCGCCGACCAGCTGGGCATCCTGCCGACCCAGGTGGAGGGACCGCTGGAGTACGCGGGCGGGAAGGCCCTCGGTATCGACGCGGGCCTGTTCGTGGGCGGGCCATGCCTGGTCGTCTCCCTGCCGTGGCAGCCGGGCAAGGGCTCCGCCGCCGTTGTCGGCGAGGACGAGCTCGAAATCGACGCCGAACCCGCTGAAGACCCCGAGACCACTGTCCCCACCGAAGCGGGCGACGCTGCCGAGGTCGGCGACTCCGATGACACAGGCGAGCCCGATGCGGCCAGCGACCCCGATGACGTTGCCGAGCCTGATGACGCGGGCGACGTCGAGACGGCAAAGGACGCCAAGACGGCAGAGGACGTCGAGACCGACGCCGACGCCGACGCCGACGCCGACGCCGACGCCGACGCCGACGCCGACACCGACACCGACACCGACACCGACACCGACACCGACACCGACACCGACGCCGACACCGACACCGACACCGACACCGATGATGGTGAAGGCGAAGACAGCGGTGAGGGTGTGGAGCCCGAGGGCAGCGCTGGGGCAGACGATGACGTCGAGACCGAGGCAGGCGTGAAAACCGACGACGTCGAGCCGAGCGATTCCGGCGAAGCCGATGACAAGACGGCAGAGAAGCGCGCGGACTAGTCCGGGGTCAGCGCAGGCGGCGGGCCAGGCGGGCGATGGCCTGGGCGTCGTTGTCGCGCAGTAGGGCGCGGATGGCCTTCGTGACGTGCTCGTCCGGGCGGGGGAAACCGAGTCTGCCGAGGGCCGTGGCCCAGGCGAGATCGTCGTCGACCGCGTCGGCCAGCAGATCGAGGCCGGATTTGTCGTCGACCATCGTGCGCAGGTGCTTCTGGTAGCCCGGCCACCGGGTGGCCAGATCGGCGACCGCGACGAGATCTCGCGCGCGGGCGACCGAGGGCTCGCCGTCCGCGAGGGTCAGGACGCGGAGATAGAACTGCCAGAGCGTGATCAACCGCTTCTCTTCCCGCACGGTCCGTTCGGGCTGAGCCGACAACCGCGCCACGAACGCGGCCCGGACAGCCGGATGCCGTTCGACCGGGATGGAGTCTTTCGGTTCGGCGGCAGTCGGCTCGGGTGTCGGGCGGTCGGCAGGCGGTGCTTGATCACTGGCCTGCCCGCGCACCGCCGGGATCGGGGCGGCGACGACGGCCTCCGGACCGAGGTGCCGGTCGAGCACGGCACGCATGTCGTCGTCGGCGAGGCGGGGGAGCTGGACCGGCAGCTGGACCATCTTGCGCAGGAACGTCCACCCCGGACTCGGGTCGTCCGGGTGGCAGACCGGTTTGCCGTCGGCGAGGTCGCGGTGGGCCCGGTCCACGTGCGCGGCCACCACGTTCGGGTCGAGACCGAGGACGAACCGGGTGCGCGGCAGGTTGCCGGAGAGAAAAGCGTTGATCGCCTCCAGCACCTCGGCCGTGGTGTGCGCGGCGCACCGGTCGAGATCGTCGACGAAGACGACCAGGTGTCGGCCCGCGCGGGCGAGTTCGGTCAGGAGGCCGCCGATGTCGTGCTGCAGGAGATAGAGGTATCCGGATCGTGCGTGGTAGTAGGGATCGCGCAGCGTCGGGTCGCTCGGCGGCGTGTTCGCCGAGAACGCGCCGCTGGGGAGTGGGCCGTGGAACAGCTCACTGGGCAGGAAGGCGGCGGCTCGGTCGAAGAAGAAACGCGCGGCCGTGTGCAGCACGCCCAGAAGTAGCAGTGCGGCAGGCAGCAGCAGCAACCAGGTGAGCGAGGACGTCAGGAGCCGCGCGGTCAGTGGCACGAGCAGGCTGAACGCGCTGTAGGCGAGCAGTGGCGAGCGGATCCGCCGCCAGATCTCGCGGCGCTGTCGGGGACGATCAATCTTGTCCAGGTTGCGGGTGAACCAGAACCGCTGCCGCGAATCCGCGTCGGGATAGACGGTGTCCTCCACCGTCCTGGTGAGTACTCGCGCCAACCCGGCCCACACCTGCTCGCTCGACTGATGCCGCCACGGGTTGAAGTTCGCGACAACCGGAGCGGACGGACCATCGGGCGGTGACACCGGCGACACCGGGGGATCGCGCAGCAACCGGTAAGCCTCGCGAACCCGCAGTGGCCGGGCGTGCGGTGGGTCAACGGGCGCGGACCGCAGTTCCTTATCCATAAGGTGCAGCAGCGTGCTCTTGCCCGACCCCCACGGACCCTCCACGGTGATCACCGTTGGCCCTTGGTCGTCTCCGTCGTGCATCGGCGCCCGGAGCAGATCGGCGAGCACCGACACGAGGTGCCCGCGCCGCAACAGGTCTTCCTCGGCTCGCCGATCCCCGAAACCCCGCACCAGAACCGGCCCCGCGCGCTCGGTGCCGTGATCGGCCGCCGCCGCGTTGACCGCGAAAGGCAGCGGCTCGGTTCCCCAGCTCAGCAGTTCCGGCTCGCTCCAGCCTTCCTCGGTCATGGTGGTGCCCGCGGCCGCCACGACATCGGGGAACGTCAGCAGCGGCGGACCACCGGGCACGCCCTTGGCCAACTGGGTGGCCAAGGCCAGGCTGAACGGGCTGCCGCTGCTGGCGAGCAGGTGCCCGCTCGGCACGCCTTCGCATTCCAGGGATCCGCCATAGGAGGTCTCCAGCAGGAGGTAGACCTCCTTCACAGACTGGCTGAGCAGGTGGACGATGAGTAGTTCGCCGGGCAACCAGGCAGGCGAACCCCCGGTCCCCACGATGCCCAACTGTTCGACGCCCTGGTGCAGACGCGACTGGCCGCAGAAGTGGATCAGGACTCGGTGCGCGCGCTCCGCCGCGGTCTCGACGGCGGAGAGCACCTCCGGCCAGTTCGGCTCGATCAGCGTCGTGAACCGGTCCGAGGTCAGGCCGCAGTGTGCCGACATCGCCTGGTAGAGCCGTCGCGGATGGTCGAGGGTCATCGGCGTCGGGCCCAGAGGGGAACCGGGCGCGAAGCCCGCCGCGATCAGCAGGACCCGGCTGTCCGGGGAGGCGAAGGCGAGGTCGGCCAAGCCTGCTACCTGATGGGGACGATGCGGGAGCCGAGTGGGACCAACGAGACCGGGATCATCTTGAAGTTGGCCACGCCCAGCGGGATGCCGATGATGGTGACGCAGAGCAGCAGCCCGGTGACGATGTGGCCGATGGTCAGCCACCAGCCCGCGAAGATGATCCACAGCACGTTGCCGATGGCCGAGCCCGCGCCCGCGTCGCGGCGAGGTTCGATGGTGCGGCCGAAGGGCCAGAGGGCGTAGTTGGCGATGCGGAAGGACGCCAGGCCGAACGGGATGGTGATGATGAGGACGCAGCAGATGATGCCCGCGACGACGTAGCCGACGGCCATCCAGAAGCCGCAGAGGAAGAGCCAGATCACGTTCAGCAGCAGGCGCACGTCTTCAACTCTTACCGGAGCGCGGAAGTGAGGGTGTCAGGATCACCCGCTTCGCGACAGGATGGTGACCGGGACCACATCGAGGGTGAGGGAGACGCGCATGAGGGCCAGCTACTCGTCCGGGACCTCGGCGACGCCCCTGCTCGGCGACACCATCGGCGCCTGCCTGGACCGCGCGGTGGCCGAGCACGGCGACCAGGACGCGGTCGTCGACCGGGCGGCTGGCAGGCGCTGGACCTACCGCGAGTTCGACGCCGAGGTGGCGGCGGTCGCGCATGGCCTGCTCGGGCTCGGGGTGGGCAAGGGGGACCGGGTCGGGATCTGGGCGCCGAACTGTGCGGAGTGGACCATCGTCCAGTTCGCCACGGCGCGGGTCGGCGCGGTCCTGGTCAACATCAACCCCGCCTACCGCACGCACGAGCTGCGGTTCGTGCTCGACCAGGCCGGTATCCGGACCCTGGTCGCCGCGCCCGGCTTCAAGGACGCCGACTACGCGGCCATGATCGAGGAGGTGCGGCCCGCCTGCGCCGCGCTGCACGATGTGATCCTCATCGGCCGGGACTCCTGGCGGGACCTGGTTTCCGCCGAGCCGGTGCACGACCTCGCCGAGATCGGCCGGACGCTCTCACCGGACGACGCCATCAATATCCAGTACACCTCCGGAACCACCGGGTTTCCCAAGGGTGCGACGCTCTCCCACCACAACATCCTCAACAACGGCTATTTCGTCGGCGAGCTGTGCGGATACACCGAAATGGACCGCATCTGCGTCCCGGTACCTTTCTATCATTGCTTCGGGATGGTCATGGGGACCCTTGCGTCGGTGAGCCATGGCGCTTGTCTGGTGATCCCCGCTCCGGCATTCGATCCGAAAGCATCATTGGCCGCAGTGGTCGAGGAGAAATGCACCTCGCTCTATGGCGTGCCGACGATGTTCATCGGCATGCTCGCCGAGCCGGGAATCGACGAGCTGGACCTGGGTTCGCTGCGCACCGGGATCATGGCGGGCTCGCCGTGCCCGGTCGAGGTGATGAAGCAGGTGGTGCACCGGCTGGGCATGACCGAGGTGACCATTTGCTACGGCATGACCGAGACCTCCCCGGTGTCCACCCAGACCCGCGCCGACGATGCGCTGGAACGGCGGGTGTCCACGGTCGGCCGGGTGCACCCGCACCTGGAGGTCAAGATCGTCGACCCGGACACCGGGCTGACCGTGCCGCGCGGGGAACCGGGTGAACTGTGCACTCGGGGTTATTCGGTGATGCTCGGCTATTGGCACGAGCCGGACAAGACCGCCGAGGTCATCGACAGCGCGCGGTGGATGCACACCGGCGATGTGGCCGTCATGGACGAGGAGGGATATCTCAACATCACCGGCCGGATCAAGGATGTCGTCATCCGGGGCGGCGAGAACATCTACCCGCGCGAGGTCGAGGAATTCCTCTACACCCACCCGGACATCCTCGATGCCCAGGTCATCGGCGTCCCCTCGGAGCGCTACGGCGAGGAGTTGATGGCGTGGATCCGGATGCGCGACGGCGCGGCCCCGCTGGACGCGACGGCGGTGCAGGAGTTCTGTGCAGGCAGGCTCGCCCGCTACAAGATCCCCCGCTACGTGCACGTGGTGGCCGAATTCCCGATGACCGTCACCGGCAAGGTACGCAAGGTCGAGATGCGCGCGGCCGCCGTCGACCTGCTCGGTTTGGCCGATATCGCGGCGACCAGGCACGCATAGACTGGCGTCCGGCGTCGTCGACTGGGGGTTGTGGATGGGTGTGACGGTCGGTTTCGACCTGGACATGACGCTCATCGATCCGAGACCCGGCATGATCGCGGCGATGGACGCGCTGGCCGAGGAGACCGGGCTGGCCATCGACGGCGAGCATTTCGCGGCCAACCTTGGCCCGCCGCTTGACATGGTCTTCCGTGGTTTCGGTGTGCCGGAGTCGGAGTTATCCGACCTGGTCGCCCGGTTCCGTGCGCTGTATCCGACAGTTGTGATCCCGGTGACAGTCCCGCTACCGGGCGCGGTCGAGGCCCTTGAGGCGGTGCGCGCGGTCGGTGGCAAGACCGTGGTCGTCACCGGGAAGTACGGTCCGAACGCGGCCCGTCACCTCGCCCACTTCGGCTGGGAGGTCGACGACCTCGTCGGCGACCTGTGGTCCACGGCCAAGGCCGACGCCCTGCGCGCGCACGGCGCGTCCGTCTACGTCGGCGACCACATCGGCGACGTGCGCGGCGCGCTGGCCGCCGGGGCCATCGCGGTCGGCGTCACCAGCGGCCCGTGTTCCGCCGCGGAATTGGCAGGCGAGGGCGCGCACACGGTGTTGTCGAGCCTGGCGGAATTCCCCACCTGGTTGGCCGCGCACCTTTGCCGATCGGCCGGTTGATCCGTTTCCGACGGCCGGGGAAAATGGGTGGTCAGCGTCGGCGTACGACGTGGAAGATGCCCACCACCAGGCCGAGCGGAAGGGCCATGGTGGCCGCCCACAGCCAGGGGGCGTGCCGGTGGAACGCGCTCAACACGAAGATGGCGACAACCGCCAGCAAGCCGAGCGCGAACAGCAGGAACGCGACGAACATCGTCCGGCTGCCGTGGGTTTGGGCGGTCATGGGAACAGGATAGGCGTCCCATCCGTTTCGCAGTGCGCGGTGGTTGGCGGTAACGCTCGGGCAGGGCTGAGGCGACCTAACCGCCGGGCCAGGGTTTGGCCTAGGCTTGGGGGACGCGTCCCGGGTGTGCCCAGGGCGCGTTCGTCTTGCGCGGGCGGGTTTCCGCGGCGCGCGGACGGACTGGACGACAAGGGAACGGTGAGATCTGTGCCGACCGGCAAGGTCAAATGGTACGACTCGGAGAAGGGTTTCGGGTTCGTCACGCAGGACGGGGGCGAGGACGTCTACGTCCGCGCGTCCGCGTTGCCAGCGGGCGTGTCCGGGCTCAAGGCCGGGCAGCGCATCGAGTTCGGCGTGGCGGACGGGCGGCGTGGGCCGCAGGCGCTGTCGGTCCGGCTCGTGGACGCGCCGCCGTCGGTCGTCGAGGCGCGCAGGCGCCCGGCCGAGGAGCTGCACGGCCTGGTCGAGGACATGATCAAGATGCTGGAGTCGACCGTGCAGCCGGACCTGCAGCGCGGCCGATACCCGGACCGCAAGGTCACCAAGCGGATCGCCGAGGTGGTCCGCGCGGTCGCCCGGGAGCTCGACCCGTAACCCCGGGTCAGGCCGGGTCCACCCGCAGTGCCCACCGGCCGAGCGGCAGCGGCTGGCCGTCGACGAAGGTGACCTTCTGCACCTCGACGGCCACCAGCTGGTCGTCGGCGCCCAGCGTGGCCAGGGTGAACGCGTGCTTGCGGCTGTTCGGCGCGATGAACAGCCTGCTGCCCGCGGCCTGGAGGTTGCCGTCCCGGTCGAGGTAGGTGAAGGTCAGCCCCCAGGCGCTGTCGGCCAGCTCGCTGGGCACCGACACCTGCACCGTCTTGCCCTTGCGCACGCGCAACGCCACCTCGGCGGCGTCGTCGCCGACGCAGCCCTTGCGGGCGGTGTCGATGCGGCAGTAGACCGTCGGCGCGGCGGCGGCGCTGGCACCGTCGGCGTAGAAGGTCACCTCGGGCGGCCCCGGTGCGGCGCAGCCCGCCACGACGATGGCGGCGGTGCAGGTCAGGGCAGCGGTCACGACTCGGCGCACGGCCAGAACCCTACGTCTCCTCGCGTGGCGGCCCGGCCGCGGGCCGGGGCCGGAAGCCGCGCGGCCGCATCGGCATCCGCGGTCCGCCGCCGGTCCGCTGTCCGGCGAACCCGGGGATGAGCGAGCCGCCGCCGCGGGAGAGCAGGGTCTGCACCAGGCCGACCGCCAGCATGATCGACACCACCAGGAAGCCGACCCACCACACCGGCGGCAGCAGCACGCCGACCGCGCCGCCGAACACCCAGCCCAGCTGCAGCACCGTCTCCGAGCGGCCGAACGCCGACGCGCGCGACTCCTCGGGCAGGTCGTCCTGGATCACCGCGTCCAGGCTGTTCTTGGCCAGTGCGCTGGCCACCGCGCCGATCAAGCCGACCATGGTGGCGGCGAAGATCCCGCCGATGAGCGTGGCGACCACGGTCGTGGCCAGCGCGGCGATCACGCAGCCCAGCACGAGCTGTTCATGGTTGCCCACGTGCACCCGGGCGCCGACCGCGTTGCCCGCGAAGCTGCCCACCCCGGCCGCGCCCGCGATCAGCCCGAGCAGCAGCAGCTGCTGGAATGGCTCGGCCTCGTTCTGCGCGCGCACCGCGAACGCGGCGAACATCATCAGGAACCCGGTGAGCACCCGGATCGTGCCGTTGCCCCACAGCGACACCACCACGTGCCTGCCCATCGGCCTGCGCTTGGTGGTGGGGATCGGCATCCGGGCGCTGATCGAGGCGGGCACCTCGCCCTCGGTGACCTCCACCCAGGCCGGGATGCGCAGCGCCTGCACCGCGCCGACCACGCAGATCACCACGGTGAACCACAGCGCGCCGGGCGAGTCGAAGATCTTGGCGCAGCCTGCCGCGACCGCGCCGCCCGCCGCCCCCGCGCCGAGACCGAACACCGTCAGCCGGGCGTTGGTCCTGGCCAGCGTGATCTCCGGGGGCAGCACGCGGGGCGTGATCGCGGCTTTCAGCACCGTGAACGACTTGGACAGCACCATCTTGCCCAGCGCCGCCGGGTAGAGCATCCAGTCGTTGAAGTGCAGCGCCATGATCACGCACATCAGCGCCTGCCCGGCCGACACCGCGCACATGGCCAGCCTGCGGCCCCGCTGCAACCGGTCCAGCATCGGCCCGATGACCGGCGCGAGCAGCGCGAACGGCGCCACCGTGATCAACAGGTAGAGCGCCACCTTGCCCTTGCTCTCGCCGCTGGCTGCGGAGAAGAACAGCGTGTTCGCCAGCGCGACGGCCATCGCCGCGTCGCCCGCGTAGTTGAGCATCGTGGCGTAGGTGAGCGAGGTCAGCCCGGACTTGTCGGCGCCGTCGGCGTTGGCCGCCTTGCGGAACGCGGACATCGCCTGCGCGGTCAGCTGCTTGCTGCGCAGCGCGGCGACCCGGGTGACGGTCAGCTTCTTCGGGTAGTGGACCGCGGTCGCGGGCTCGCCGTCGCGGTAGTGGTCGATCTCGGTCGGGCGGTGCTCGGCGGGCCGCTCGGTGGGGTGCTCGCGGTAGACGTCCGGGTCGTGCCGGGTCTCGCCGCGCCTGCTGTCGTGGCCGCGGTGGTCCCGTTCGTCTCGAAAGTCCCGGTCATCTCGGAATTCTCGGTAGTCCCGACGGTCGCGTTCGTCCCGATAGGGCCGGTCGTCGCGGTAGGCGCGGCCGTCCCGGTAGCGGTCACGTTCCGGCGAGGGGTAGTCGCGCGGGCTGCCGTAGCGGTCGGGGTCGCGGTCGCCGTACGTCTCGTAGGGCGGGTCGAAGTGCGTCGGCTGGTCGTACTCGTCCGGGGGGAGCGGGTCGCGCCTGCGCGGAGCGTGCGGCGGCATCGGGTTGCGCTGCGAGCTGGGCCGCGGCTGCGGCTCCGGCTCGCGCCAGCTCGGCTGCTGCACGCCTGCCCAGCCCCGCTTCGCCTTCCGGCCCGAGCGGCGGCCGGGTGGCGGTTGATCTGCGGGGTTCTGCCGAATCACGTCATCCATCCTGCCGTATCGGGCGGTGAACTGGGGGACATGGCGAGGACGGGGGTCGCTCAGGCGGCGGGGACGAACCGGATTCGGAACATCGTCGGCCACAGCTTGCCGGTGACGAGGAATTCATCGGTGCCGGGGATGGCGGCGATACCGTTGAGGACGTCCGTGTGTTCGCGTTCATCCGGACGCAGTAGCCCACTCAGGTCAATCGACGCCGTGACCGCACCCGTGGTGGGGTCGATGCGGACAATCCGGTCGGTCTGCCACACGTTCGCGTACACCGCGCCACCGGCGCACTCCAGCTCGTTCAGCTCCGTGACCGGGTTGCCGCCCTCCCGGACGTGCACCTCGCCGGTGGCCGCGAACGAGTCAGGGTCGCGGAAGGTGAGCTTGTCGGAGCCGTCGCTCATCACCAGCCTGCCGTCCGCGTGGCACAGGCCCCACCCTTCACCCGGATAGGTGACGCGGCGACGCTCGGCCAGCGTGGTCCGGTCGCGCTCGATGGCCACCCCGTTCTGCCAGGTGATCTGCCAGATCCGGTCGTCGAGCACGGTGACGCCCTCGCCGAAGAAGTCGGCGGGCAGTGCGACGTGCCTGGTCACCGCGCCGGTCGCCGGGTCGACGGTGCGCATCTCGGACTTTCCGTCCAGGCCGGTGCCCTCGTAGAGGACGCCGTCCACCAGCTCCAGGCCCTGGGTGAACGCGGCCGGGTCGTGCGGGACGGTGGCCAGGACCTCGCCGCGCAGCGCGGTCACCCCCGGCGCTGTCGGCGCGGGCGCGCGGGTGGTCGCGGCCGTGCACCCCGACGCGGCCAGGCATACGGCGGTCAAGGTGACGGCGGTCAGGCGGGCGAGCACCGCACAAGCGTGGCACGGCTGTGTCACCCGCTCCGGGCGTGGGGCACAATCAGCCGTGATGACCTCGACGCCAGCACCAGAAGCCGCGACCGACCCCGCGCTGATCGCCGCGGTCGAGTTCGCCCGCGCCGCCGCGCGGGAGCTGGCCGGGACCGAGGTCGGCGCGCACGTTGGCGTGCGCGCCGAGGACTCGGCGTCGGCCACGCACCTGTTCGAGGCGGACAAGCCCGGCTACCGCGGCTGGCGTTGGGCGGTGACCGTCGCCGTCGCAGGCGGGCACGAACCCGTCACGCTCAGCGAGGCGGTACTGCTGCCCGGCCCGGACGCGCTCGTCGCCCCGCCCTGGGTGCCCTGGCAGGACCGCGTCCGCGCGGGCGACCTCGGCGTCGGCGACCTGCTGCCGACCGCCCCCGACGATGCCCGGCTGGCCCCCGCCTACGTCGGCTCGGACGACCCGGAGCTGGAGGCCATGGCCACCGACGTCGGGCTCGGCCGGGTCCGGGTGATGTCCCGCTTCGGCAGGCTCGACACCGCCGAACGCTGGCACACCGGCGAGTTCGGCCCCGGCGCCGACATGGCCCGCAGCGCCCCGGCGGCCTGCGGCACCTGCGCGTTCTACCTCCCGGTGGCGGGCGCGTTGGGCGCGGCCTTCGGCGTGTGCGGGAACGAGCTGGCGCCCGCGGACGGACGCGCGGTGCACGCGGCGTACGGCTGTGGCGCGCACTCCGAGGCGGAGGTGGAGCAGATCTCGCCGGTACTCGTGGCGGACCTGATCTACGACGACGCGCAGCTGGACGTCGAGGCGCACGAGCACGCTTCCGCCGTGTCCACGCCGGATGTCGAGGACGTGGCGGCGGAGAGCATGGCGGAGGTGGCCGAGGTCCCGGAGGTGGACGAGGCCGCCGCCGTCGACGCGGAACTT
Source organism: Actinokineospora enzanensis DSM 44649 (assembly GCF_000374445.1). GTDB lineage: Bacteria > Actinomycetota > Actinomycetes > Mycobacteriales > Pseudonocardiaceae > Actinokineospora > Actinokineospora enzanensis. The sequence goes on from NZ_KB894410.1 coordinate 132,854, forward strand.
CCCGCCGGTGGCTTCGGTGCCGTCGTGCTCGCGGACGGCGAGGCCGACCGGCGCTTAGTTGGAGCGGCCCCGGCGGCCGTGATCATCGGGGTCGGTGGGGCGGAGATCGAGCCGAACCCGGTGCCCGCTGCCGAGTCTGCCGTGGCCGAGGCTGCTGTTGTCGAGCCGTCGACCGAGGCGACTGAAGACGCTCCGGCCGAGGAGCCGGTGGTGGCGTCGGCAGGCAGTGGCCCGTGGGGGCAGCCCGCCGGTGAGGTCGCCGGGCGGCCCGAGTCCGACCAGCGCGGGTGAGCGCGCCCGGAGATCCGTTCAGCACGGCGGCCCTGCGCGCCGCCGTGCTGAGCGCGTGGACGACGTCGCCGACGCGGTTCCGGGAGGACGCCAACGCCGAGGAGGACCTCTACCTCGGTGGCTACCGCGACCGGTTGCTGGTCGAGCTGGCGCAGAACGCCGCCGACGCGGCCGAGGGCGCTGGCACGCTCCGTCTGTCCCTTGTGGATGGTGAGCTGCGGGCCGCGAACACCGGACGTCCGCTGGACGCCGACGGGGTCGCCGCGCTGGCTTCCCTGCGCGCTTCCGCGAAGAGCCCGGCGCAAGGGGTCGGCCAGTTCGGCGTCGGGTTCTCCGCCGTGCTCGCCGTGACCGACGCGCCCGCGGTGATCTCCCGGGACGGCGGGGTCGCGTTCTCCGCCGAGGGGACCCGCGCGGCCATCGCCGACCACCCGGAACTTGCCGCGCGCGCCGCCGAGCGCGGTGGGCGGGTGCCGGTGTTGCGCATGGTCTGGCCGGTCGACGGCATGGTGCCCGACGGGTTCGCCACCGAGGTCCGGCTGCCGCTGCGCGCCGATGTCGACGGCACGGCCCTGCTGGCGGACTTCGCCGAGCAGGCGGGCGATCTCCTGCTGGCGCTGCCCGGTCTGGAGCGCATCGAGATCGGCGACCGCGCCTGGTGGCGGGTCACCGATGAGTCGCGTGTGGACGTTCACGGTCCGGACGGCGTGGTGTCCTGGCTGGTGCACCGGGTAGTTGGGGTGCTGCCGGACGAACTGGTGGAGAACCTGGGCGTCGAGGCCCGCGAACGGCCACAGTGGACAGTCTGCTGGGCGGCCCGGGTCGACTCCGACGGCTTCCCGCTGGCGCTTGGCGACGATGTCCTGCACGCCCCGACACCCACCGACGAGCGGCTCTCGCTGCCCGCTCGACTGGTTGCCACACTGCCGATCGAGCCGTCCCGCCGTCGCTTGCGGCCCGGTCCCGCCGCCGACGAGGTGCTCGCCCGCGCCGCCGACGCGTACCCGGACCTGCTCCGGCTCACCCCGGTCGCGCACCGCACCGCGCTGGTACCGCTGGTCGGCTTCCCGCTGTCCGAAGTGGACGACCGACTGCGCGAGCTGCTGCTGAAGTCGCTGCGCCGCGCCACCTGGCTGGACGCCGCCGACGGCACCGACGACCTCGCCCCGGCTCGTGCCCAGGTGCTCGACGCCGAGGCGGACGGGCTGGCCGAGCTGCTCGCCGAGGTCGTCCCCGATCTCGCCGCGGGTTACCTGTCCGGCCAGCGGCACGCGGGCGCGCTCGCCGCACTGGACATGCCCCGGCTGCGGCTCGCCGACATCGTGGAGACGATCACCGGCCGCGCGCGTCCACCCGAGTGGTGGCACCGGCTCTACACCGCGCTCGCGCCCGTGATCGAGACCGACGGCACCGCCCGGATGGAGCTCGGCGGCCTGCCGGTCCCGCTTGCCGACGGCCGCACGTTGCCGGGGCCGCGCGGGGTCGTGCTCGTCGAGGACGCCGAGCTGCTGGACCTGTTGGGGCAGGCGGAAGTCGGCGTGCTGCCGGTCGTGCACGCGGACGCCGCCCACCCGGTCCTGGAACGCCTCGGCGCGCACCACGGCGGCCCGGCCGACCTGCTCGACGCGGGCGGGTTGCAGGACGCGGTGGAGCGCAGCCTGGACGATGTCGAGTCCGGTGTGGACATCGCGGGCCTGATCTCGGTGGTACTGCGGCTGGTTCGCGACGCGAGCGTGCGCACGGGGGAGCGCCCATGGCTGGGTGCGTTGGCACTCAAGGACTCCGTGGGCGACTGGCGGCGCGCCGACGAGCTGGCGCTGCCGGGTTCACCGCTGCTGGACGTCCTGGACGTGGACGCGCCGGTGGGTGTGCTGTCGGCCGACGTCGCCGCTGAGTGGCCGGAGCACGTACTGGTCGCGCTTGGCGTGCTGGATGCGTTCGCGCTGGTCATGGACGAGGCGCCGACCGGTCCGGACCACGCGCTGGCCGACGAGGTGCTGTGGTGGGACGCTCGGCCGGAGCCGCCTGCGCGCGTGCTGGCCGTGCGCGATCTGGACCTGGTCACCGACGACGCGTGGCCGCGCGCGCTGGCCCTGCTCGCCGCCGACCCGGACACCTGGCGCGCCCTCCTCGAACCCGACGGCTACACGGGTTGGTGGATCGCCCGCAACGCCGTCCTCGCGGGTGCCGCCCCCTCGGACTGGCGCCTCCCCGACGCCGACGACCTCGCAGGCCTCTATGACGTCGTCCCGGACATCGGCGTCGACCCGCGCGTGCTCGCCGCCATCGGCGTCCGCACGGGCCTGAACGTGGAGACGGCCGACGACGCCGAAGACCTGCTGATCCGCCTGGGCGACCCGGACCGCGGCCTGCACCCGGGCGCCGTCCTGCGCACCCACGCGGCGCTGGCCGAGGCCGTCGCCGACGAACTGTTCGACCCGTCCGACGTGCGCCTGCCGGAGACCACCCGCACCCTCGCGGGCACCGTCGCCACCGACTGCCTGGTGCTCGACGCCCCCTGGCCGCTCGCGGTCCTGCGCGAGGACCAGGTCGTCGCCGCGGGTCCGGACTTCGCACTGGCTGAGCCGCTCGCCGAACTGCTCGATCTGCCGTTGGCCACGGAGGAACTGTCCGACGAGATCGTGTCGGCCGCCGAGGCCGTGCCGTGGTCCGAACTGGGCGCGGTGGCTGCCGCGTGCGAGCTGCTGGACGTGCCGATCCCGCTGGGCACCTTGCTGGTCCACGAGAAACTGATCGTCCGCACGCCCAGCGGAGACCACAACGTGTCTTGGTGGGTCGAGGACGAGATCGTGCACTGCGAAGACACTCCGGAGGCGCTGGCCCGCGCATTGGCCTGGACCACCGACCGCTGGCCGGACCGCCACATGTTCACCGCGCTGATCGAGGAACCGGCCCACTACCTGACCTGAGTCTCGCCTGCGACACAGAGGACAGTCGTCAGTCCATTTTTTGGGCGCTGCGCGATCCTCGGTCGGCGGCGCTGCGCTGCCAGCGCATGATGAGTATGCCTATGATCCCGAGGCAGGCGCCCGCGGCGCAGGTCCACATCCAGATCGGCTGGGTTTTGTCGAAGCCGTAGTGGGCAATGCCCAGCACGACCGCGGCGAGCGCCCACAGGGCGGTGCCGACATAAGCGATGGGGGCTAGGGCCAGGAGTCGGGCCGGAAGCGGTGGGGTTGTCCGCGGTTCGGGTGTCTTCGCTGGTCCAGCCATGTTCGGGAGGTTACGGCATGGGGATGGGCGGCACTGCCCTCGACCGCTTCTTCCGCATCCGCGAGCGCGGGTCGACACCGGGGCGGGAGGTGCGCGGCGGGCTGGTCACCTTCGTGACCATGGCCTACATCGTGGTGCTGAACCCGCTGATCATCGGGAGCTTCTCGGCGTCGGACACCGGCGCGCACAGGGACCTGTTCGGCGGCATCCTGCCGGTGGACCAGGTGGCGGCGGTGACGGCGCTGGTCGCCGGGGTGATGACCATCCTGTTCGGCCTGGTGGCCAACTTTCCGTTCGCGCTGGCCACCGGGCTGGGCATCAACACCCTGGTGGCGGTGACGATCGCGCCGCAGATGACCTGGCCGGAGGCCATGGGGCTGATCGTGGTCAACGGCCTGGTCGTGCTGATCCTGGTGCTGACCGGTGTGCGGACCGCGGTGTTCAACGCGGTGCCCGGCTCGCTGAAGTCGGCCATCGCGGTCGGGATCGGGTTGTTCATCAGCCTCATCGGCCTGGTCGACGCCGGTTTCGTGCGCCGCCTGCCGGACGCGGCGGGCACCACCGTCCCGGTCGGACTCGGCATCGACGGGTCGATCGCGTCCTGGCCGACGCTGGTGTTCGTGGTGGGCCTGCTGATCACCGGCGTCCTGGTGGCCAAGCAGGTCCGCGGCGCCATCCTGATCGGCGTCCTGTCGACCACCGTGTTCGCGATCGTGCTGGAGGCGATCGTGCACGTTGGCCGGTCGGCCGGGGTGAACCCGAAGGGCTGGAGCCTGGGCTACCCGGCCCTCCCGGACAAGATCTTCTCCCTCCCCGACCTGTCCCTGATCGGCGACGTCTCGTTCGGCGCCTGGTGGCGGGTCCCGGCGATCACCGCGGCCCTGCTGGTGTTCACCCTGGTGCTCACGGACTTCTTCGACACCATCGGCACCATGACCGGCCTCGGCAAGGAAGCGGGCCTGGTCGACAAGGACGGCGTCCTGCCCAACACCAGCCGCGCCCTGTTCGTCGACGGCCTCGCCGCCGTCGCGGGCGGTGCGTCGTCCTCCAGCTCCAACACGGTGTTCATCGAGTCGGCGGCGGGCATCGCGGAGGGCGCGCGGACCGGGTTGGCGAACGTGGTGACCGGGTTGCTGTTCCTGGCCGCCATGTTCTTCACACCGCTGTACCAAGTCGTCCCGATCGAAGCGGCCGCGCCCGCGTTGGTGGTGGTCGGGGCGATGATGATGGGTCAGATCCGGGAGATCGACCTCTCGGACTTCACCATCGCCCTGCCCGCCTTCCTGACGATCGTGGTCATGCCGTTCACCTACTCGATCGCCAACGGCATCGGCGCGGGCTTCGTGAGCTACGTCATCCTCCGCCTGGTGACGGGCCGCGCCCGAGGCGTGCACCCGCTCATGTGGTTCGTCGCGGCCGCCTTCGTCATCTACTTCGGTATGAGCCCACTGCGCGCCGCACTGGGGTGATAGGTGGAGACAGGCGGCCTCGTGATCGAACCTGCGGTCATCAGGCCGACTGTCCTGGCGGGCGGTGTGACCAAGTCCCGCACGGTCTTGGCGCAAGGCAGTGGAGAGCGGCTGATGTGCAGGATCAGAGAGGCCGGATGTAGCGGAGTTCGCGGATTGGCGGGTGGTCGCGGTCGTCGTCCATGATCTCGCCGTCCGGGGTCCAGCCGAGGCGGCGGTAGAAGGCGATGGCTCGGGCGTTCTTCTCCGCGACCCATAGGTACGCCGACGTGTAGTCGAGGCTGCGGAGTTCGTCCAGCAGCCGATCGTGCAGGAGTCGGGCCAGTCCCGTGCCCCAGTGGTCCGGGTGCACGTTGATCATCCGCAGTTCGCCCACCCCCGCGGGCATCGGCAGCCGGGGCGGTCCGACGGCCGCGATCGCGGCTATCTCGCCCGTGATCTCGCCCACGAATGGGCGGGCTTCGCCGGGGTCGGCGACCACCGACTCCCAGCGTCGGGTGAAGGTGCGTTCGGAGAGGGCGTCGAGCCGGTCCGGGGTCATGATGCCGACGTAGGCGGCGCGCCAGGCGGCGATGTGGACGCGGGCCATGCCGGGGCCGTCGCCGGGGCGGGCGCGGCGGATGGCCTGCGCGGCGCGGATCATGATGATCATCGTGCGGGGGTGGTGTGATGTCCGCGTAAGTTCGTGGATTACCGACCTTTTAGTGAGGTATGCTAAGCATTATGTCGGAGTCAGCCCTCACCAGTCGGTTGCGGTTGGCGGTGGTGCGGCTCAACCGCAGGCTCCGGGCGCAGCGCCAGACGTCGGCCGTGTCGCTCACGCAGTTGTCGGCCATGTCCTGCCTGCACAAATGCGGCCCGCTGACGCCTGGGGAGCTGGCCGCCAAGGAAGGCGTGCAACCGCCGTCGATGACCAGGGTCATCGCGGCGCTGGAGGAACTGGGGTTCGTCAGTCGTTCACCGCACCCCAGTGACGGGCGGCAGGCGATCGTGGCCCTCACCGACGAGGGCGTTGCCTGCATCCAGGCCGACATCTCCGCGCGTGAGGCGTGGTTGGACCGACGACTGGCGGAGCTCGACGACGAGGAACGGGCGATCCTCGCGCGGGCCGCCGAGATCATCGACAGGATGGCGGGGAACCAGAACTAGTGCAGTCCTACGCGGGTGGTACCCGAGAGCAGCGGACCGACCGGACCTCTTCGACTCCCCCGCACCAGCGACCAAGACCCGCGACCCCACCACCGGCACCCACCCCCGAAACCAAGCCCGGCATGTTCGCCTCGTTGCGGGTGCGCAACTACCGGCTGTTCGCGATCGGCCAGGTGCTGTCCAATGTGGGCACCTGGATCCAGCGGATCGCGCAGGACTGGCTCGTGCTGGAGCTGAGCGGCAAGAACCCGCTCGCGCTCGGCATCGCGGCCGCGTTGCAGTTCCTGCCCACGCTGTTGTTCTCGCTGTGGGCGGGGGTACTGGCCGACCGGCTGGAGAAGCGCAGGCTGTTGATCGGCGTGCAGCTCGGACTCGTCTCGTGCGCGCTGGTCCTGGGGTTGCTGGACGTCTCCGGGGTCGTGCAGGTGTGGCACGTGTACCTGCTGTGCTTCGTGCTCGGCACCTTCTCGGCGGTCGAGGTGCCGGTGCGGCAGTCGTTCGTGGCCGAGATCGTCGGCCGGGCCCAGGTCGCCAACGCGGTGGCGATCAACTCGACCAGCTTCAACCTGGCCAGGATCGTGGGCCCGGCCATCGCGGGCGTGCTGATCACCGTGATCGGCACCGGCTGGCTGTTCCTGGGCAACGCGGCGCTCACCGTGGCCGTGATCATCGGCCTGCTCCGGATGGACCCGGCCAAGCTGATCCGCGGCCCGCACGTGCCCCGGTCCAAGGGGCAGCTCCGCGAGGGCCTGCGCTACGTGCGCAAACGCGCCGACATCCTTACTGTGATGGTGCTGGTGTTCTTCGTCAGCACGTTCGGCATGACCTTCTTCGTCACCCTGGCCGTGGTCGCCGCGAACGTCTTCCACCGCGACGCCGACGGCTACGGCCTGCTGTCCACCACACTCGCCATCGGCACCCTCGCGGGCGCGCTGTGGGCGGTGCGCCGCAGCTCCCGGGGGCGGCCGCGCACCCGGCTGCTGCTCGGTGCGGCGTTCGGGTTCGGAGTGCTTGAGGTGGTCGTCGGCCTGATGCCGACCTACACCTCGTTCGCGATCGCGCTGGTGCCGGTGGGTCTGTGCTTGATGACCTTCATGACAACGGCCAACTCGACCGTGCAGCTGGCCGTGGCGCCGGAGATGCGTGGCCGGGTCATGGGCCTGTACATGCTGGTGTTCGTCGGCGGTAACCCGTTGGGTGCGCCGATGGTCGGCTGGATGGCCGATCAGTGGGGCGGGCGTTCTCCGTTGATCATCGGGGGTGCCATTGCCGCTATCACGGCTGTTGTCTGTGGTGTGGTGCTTCTTCGTCGTGGTGGCGTGGACCGTGCGGTGACTGGGTGGGGTCGGCTGTTGCTTCGTCGTCCTGGCACTCGCTGAATCGCTCTCCCGTCGAAGATCTTCTTCGTGGGTCGGGGATTGCCGCTTGCCATCGTCGGGAGGTTAGGCTAACCTAACTCTCGTCCGCTTCGTGGTGGGAGCGGCAGTCAGTTCGGGAACAGTGAGACCCCCCGCGCCAAGCGTCCGGTGCGGGGGGTCTCACACGTCCGGGGGTGGATACAGAAGAGGCCCTGGAGTCTCCTCCGGGGCCTCTCTCGCCTGCTCGCCACTGCAGACCCGAAGTCCACGTGGCGCGGCTACGGCATAAGCCGGTCAGGTGCTACAGACCCGAAGTCCACGCACCTGTTGCCGATGGTACCGGCACGCTGGCGACCGGTCAATTGCCGGGCTGAGAGGCTACCTGGGCAACTTGTCGCCGGAGCCAATCGGAGTGCTCGTAGATGTTGACCCGGAAGCGATCTGCGCGGAACCCGGTACTGAAGTCGGCTTTTCCCAGCTTCGCCCGGAGAAAGTTCGACACCTCCGCCTTGCGCGACTTTTGGCTGGCTAATCCGGCGCTCGCCTTGAAGGAGAATGCCACCGCCCCGGTCAGGATGTCGACAAGTTGTAGCCCTTCGGTGGCGGCTGAGTCGACCTGGAGGACCGAGGCGACGGCGAGGCGGTCCAGGCGGGAGTTGCACTCGTTCTTGACAGTCGCGTCGAATGCCCGGTTGTTGGGCGCCGAGTAGTGGTCGGCGATCACGGTGATCAGCTCATGTGGGCGAACACTGCCGATGAGCAGCTGTGTTGCCAGCTTCTCGTAGGCCCGGAAGGCGTCGCCGAACCGCATCACCGGATCCGCGACGTGTCGGTCGGCGACGAAGCACGAGTAGTGCGTGCCACCGGACAGTAATAGCCGGATCAGGTCTTTGACGGCATCGGCGTTGCTGGAGGTCAGCGTTGCCCACTTGAACTCGTCGTGGTACCGGTGTCGTTTGCGGAGCTCCTTTACCTGTTTGAACAGGTGGGTGTGGTTCGGGACGTGCAGTGCGCCGACGGCGAAGAACCGATCGCACGAGATCGCCCCGGCTTCGTCGAAGAAGGTGATCGACACGGGGTGGTCTTTGGGTAGTGTGCGTGGCTGGCCGTGGGCGGCCGGGAAGGTCATTTCGTCCTTGGTGGGTGGGGTTGTGGAGTCACCGGAGCGTACTCATCCGTTGATATTGCATCGTTTCAACTGTGTTGTTGGCCTCGGCTTCGCCTCGGCGGCGGGAATCGCCTTCAGCCGGTGCCTTCCCACCCGATCCCGCTCGGCCCGGGGGGCCAATCGGGATCGGGTGGGAAGACACCGGCGCGATCCCGCGTGGTGGTCGGGTTGGGGGTGAGGGACAAGGTGGGTGGGTTTGGGGGTGAGGGACAAGGTGGGTGGGGGATAAGGGTGAGCCCCCGCGCTGGGGGGCGCGGGGGCTCGTGGTGGCGGCGGGAGGGCTTGTCGGAGCATCCCGCCGGGGGTGGTGCTACTTGCAATATACTGGCAATTAGGGGGTGGTGTGATCAGACGGGCCAGGTGTGTACTGGGTCTCCGGCGTCGCTTAGTTCGATGTAGCGGCACAGCATTGAGTGCAGTGCCGCGTCGCGGTCCAGACCACGTGCTTCCAGGCGGGCGACTGTTTCGCGTTGCCAGATCGAGCCGGTGCGGCGGGCCAGGCAGCGGCGTTCGATTACTCCGAGGTAGCGCTCGCGGGACTCGTCGGAGACGCCGCAGTCGCGTAGGCCTTCGTGGGCCATCGGGAGGAGGCGGCGGAGGACCAGTTCGTCCGGGGGGATCCAGCCGATGCCCGGCCAGTACAGCTGGGCGTCGAAGGCGTGTCGGGCGCCCGCGTGCAGGTTCTCCTCGGCGGCCTGGAACGACATCTGCGTCCACAGTGGTCGTTCCTCGGCGGTCAGCGCGCGTTGGGCACCGTAGAAAAAGGCCGCGTTCGCGATGAGATCCACCACGGTCGGGCCCGCGGGCAGCACCCGGTTCTCCACCCGCAGGTGCGGGACGTCGTCGGTGATGTCGTAGACCGGGCGGTTCCAGCGCCAGATCGTCCCGTTGTGCAGCCGCAGTTCCGCCAGTCGGGGTGCCCGGCCGGACTCCAGGGCCTCGAACGGGTCCTCGTCGTCCACCTCGGGCAGCAGCCCGGGGAAGTAACGCACGTTCTCCTCGAACAGGTCGAAGATCGAGGTGATCCAGCGTTCGCCGAACCACACCCGCGGCCGCACGCCCTGGTTCTTCAGTTCCTGCGGGCGGGTGTCGGTGGCCTGCAGGAACAGTGGGATGCGGGTCTCGTGCCAGAGCGCCTTGCGGAGCAGGAACGGCGAGTTGGCCGCGATGGCCACCTGCACGCCCGCCAGGCATTGCGCGGCGTTCCAGTTGGCCGCGAACTTCTCCGGCGGCACCTGCAGGTGCAGCTGCGCGGACGTGCACGCCGACTCGGCCAGGATGGAGTCCTGCAGGCAGCGCAACCGCTCGGCGCGTTGGCCGGGTAGTGGCGTGCCCTCCATGTGCAGCAGCATCTCCTCGCCGCGCACGGCGAAGATCTGGTCGTTGAGCCTGCGGTAGCGCGGGATCTGCGTTATCCAGCGGACGTCGAAGTGCTCGCGGCGCAGTGTCGGCAGGGTGCCGATCATGACCAGGCCCGCGCCCGCGTCCTGGGCCTTGAGCCCGGCGTGCGCCAGTGACAGCCGCAGCTCGGTCTCCAGCTCGGTGGACTCCGAGTCGCGCAGCGGTCTCGGCCGGACGTTCAGCTCGATGTTGTGCTGCCCCAGCTCGGTGGTGTAGCAGGGGTCGTCGATCTTCTCCAGCACCGTCCGGTTCAGCATCGCGGGCGAACCGGCCATGTCCACCAGGTTGAGTTCTATCTCCAGCCCCATTCTGGGGGGCTCGTCGGCGAAACCGCCCTCGACGAGCATCCGTTCCAGCGCGTCCAGGCAGCGCCGCACTTTCTGGCGGTAGCGCTGGCGGTCTTCTCGGCTGAACGCGTCGATCTTCACGTCCTGACCCATGGCGCCCTCCCGTTGGGCCCGATCGGCGTCGGAACACGCGCGGGAGGCCAACGTTCGCACAGTGAACGGGGGTGGGCTAGCGGCCAAACTGGTGCTGTGCGTTATGGATACGTAACACAGAGCGAACACGCGGCGATGACGCGTCGCCACACACACGGGGCTCTCACGCGCGGACGTGCGAGACTGCCCCCCGTGAAGCGGGTGATCGAGGTGAGCGACCCGGCGGACCCGCGGCTGGACGACTTCCGGGACCTGTCGACGGCGGACCGTAGGCCGGACCGGCCGGGCGGCCGCGGCCTGGTCATCGCCGAGGGCGTGGTGGTCGTGCAACGGCTGCTGGCCTCGCCGTACCCGGTGCGCGCGCTGCTCGGCGTGCGCCGTCGCATCGAGACCCTCGCACCCGACCTGGCAGACCTGGACGCCCCGATCTACGTGGCCTCCGCCGAGGTGATGGCCGAGGCAGTGGGATTCCACCTCAACCGCGGTGTACTCGCCGCCGCCGACCGTGCACCCGCGCCCGACCCGGCCTCTCTCATGGAGAACGCCCGCACAGTTGCGGTATTGGAAGGTGTGGGCGACCACGAGAACCTGGGCGCGTTGTTCCGCAACGCCGCCGCGCTCGGAGTGGACGCCGTGCTGCTCGGCCCCGGGTGCAGCGACCCGCTCTACCGGCGCAGCGTCCGGGTGTCCATGGGGCACGTGCTCGCGGTCCCGTTCGCGCCGCTGGAGCCGTGGCCGGACGGGCTGAAGTGGTTGCGCGACCATGGGTTCCGCGTGCTCGCGCTGACGCCGCGCGCGGACGCCGTCTCACTGGCTGACGCGGCGCGCGGCGGCGAACGGGTGGCCGTGCTGCTCGGCTCCGAGGGACCCGGCCTCACCGAGGAGGCAATCGCCGCCGCGGACGCCGCGGTGCGGGTGCCGATGTCCCGTGGGGTCGACTCCCTCAACGTGGCGACCGCCGGGGCGGTCGCCTTCTACGCGCTCGGCGAAAGGGGCAGCGGTGGAACTGCGCGCGAAGGATGAGCGGGCGGTCCTCGTCGGTGATGTCGACGACGGCGCCGGCACCACCGGACCCCGCGAGGTCGACCCGCACAGCCTCGCCCTCGGCGGCGAGCTGTCCACCGCCCTGCACGAATGGGCCAAGGTCGTCGGCGCGCTGCGCCGGGCCGATCCCGACGAGTCCGCCGCCCGGGTCGTCTCGCACCGCGGCCACCAGCTGGCCGAGCGGGTGGCGGGCGTGATGGGCGCGCCGATCAACTACGTTGACCCGCTTTCCGGAGAGGTGTCGGTCGTGCAACCACCCGTACCCGCGGCGCGCCCGGAGCCCGCCGCCGCGCCCGCCGAGCCGACGCCCTGGGGTGTCGGCCTGGTCGTGGCCGCGTTCGCCGCCGCCCTGGTGCTGTTCGCGGTGCTGACCCTGGCGGTCACCCTCTACGACACCAACCCGCTGCTGGCCGTGCTGTCCAACCTGGTCATCAGCGGCGGCCTGCTGCCGTCGGTGTGGCTGGCCCGCAAGGTGCCGACCTGGCGCTGGGTCGCGGTCGGGGTGGCGGCCGGGATCGCGCTTGGCTGGCTGGCGCTGCCGTTCATCGTCTTCTCGTGATCATCCCCGCGGCCCGGCCCGAAACTCGGATGACCTGACGACGCCTTCTCGCTACCGTCGGTCGCTGACCTGAGGGGGGCGGGCATGGAACGGACCGGCACGGTCGCGGCGCTGCGCAGGTTGGCGCCCTACCTGAGACCGGTGCGCGGGCGGCTGGCCGGGTCCGCGGTCGCGGTGCTCGGGTCGATGGTCTGCGGCCTGACGATCCCATTGGTCATCCAGCACATCCTGGACGGACCGGTGGCGCACCGGCAGACGGCCGTGCTGCCCTGGCTGGTACTGGCCGTCGGCGCGCTTGGCGCGGGCGAGGCGGTGCTGTTCTACACCAGGCGCAAGCTCGTCGCCGGGCCGAGCACTCTGGTCGAGGCCCGCATGCGCGCCGACCTCTACGCGCACCTGCAACGGCTGCCGATCTCCTTCCACGACCGCTGGCCGTCCGGCCAGCTGCTTTCCCGCGCGGTCTCCGACCTGTCCACACTGCGCCGGTTCATCGCGTTCGCGGGCATCTTCCTGGTGGTCAACTCGCTGACCCTGGTGCTCGGCCTGGTCGTGCTGTTCGTGCTGTCACCGGTGCTCGGGCTGATCACACTGGTGTGCTCGGCGCCGCTGATCGTCATCTCCACCCGGTACGAGTCGACGTACTCGGTGCTCGCCCGCAAGTCCCAGGACCAGGTGGGCGACCTGGCCACCGTGGTCGAGGAGTCGGTGCTGGGCGTCCGCGTGCTCAAGGCGTTCGGCCGGGGCGCGCACCTGGCCGCCCGGTTCGCCCGGCAGGCGCGCGAGCTGCGCGGCACCGAGATCGCCAAGGCGCGGCTGCTGTCGGTGCTGTGGGGCGCGATCCTCCTGCTACCCGAGCTGGGTATCGCCGCGCAGCTGCTGTTCGGCACGATCGGCGTGGTCGACGGGACGATGACGGTCGGCACGCTGGTCGCGGGCATCACGGTGGCGAGCTACCTGCGCTGGCCGACCGACTCGATCGGTTGGTTGCTGGCGGAGACGAACCAGGCGGGCACGGCGTCGGTGCGGTACTGGGAGGTGCGCGACGCCGAGGTGACCATCTCCGACCCGGAGTCACCGCGCGCGTTGCCCGCCGACGGTGTCGGCGCGGTGCGGTTCGATGGCGTGCGGTTCACCCATCCCGGCGCCGAGCAGGCCGTGCTGATGGGCGTGGACCTGGAGTTGCGTCCGGGAGAGACGGTCGCGCTGGTCGGCCCGACCGGATCGGGCAAGTCGACGCTGGCGGTGCTGGTGCCGCGGTTGGCCGATGTCACCGGCGGTCGGATCACCGTGGACGGTGTCGACGTGCGCGACCTGCGGCTGGCCGAGCTGCGGTCGGTGATCGGCATGGCGTTCGAGGAACCGGTGCTGTTCTCCGCCAGTGTGCGGGAGAACGTGGCGCTGGGCATGGCGGACGTCGGCGACGACGAGATCCGGCAGGCGTTGCGGATCGCGCAGGCCGAGGAGTTCGTGGACCGGCTGCCCTGGGGCTTGGACACGCGCATCGGCGAGGAAGGACTGTCGCTGTCGGGCGGCCAACGGCAGCGGCTGGCATTGGCGCGGGCGGTATTGGGCAGGCCCAAGGTATTGGTGCTCGACGACCCATTGTCCGCTTTGGACGTACATACCGAGGCCGAGGTGGAGCGCGCGCTGCGCAGCGTGCTGTCCGGGGTGACCGCGCTCGTGGTGGCGCACCGACCGAGCACGGTGAAGCTGGCCGACCGGGTGGCACTGCTGGACGAGGGGCGGATCGTGGCCGTGGGCACGCACTCGGAGCTGCTGCGCCACAGTGCGGACTATCGAGACCTTATGTCCACTATGGATGATGAACCGGCGGAGGTGGCATCGTGAGCGAGGACGCGTGGCGTGGTGTCGCCGCGGAGGACAACGAGGACATCGACCGCGCGGTCGGCGTCAAACTGAAGGCCCGGTCGCGGGCGCTGCTCGGCTCACTGCTGCGCCCGCACCTGGCCCGGGTGTCGGTCACCCTGCTGTTCGTGCTGCTGGAGAACGGCGCCCGGCTCACCGGTCCACTGCTGGTCGCGATCCTGATCGACACCGGCATCCCGGCGGCGGTGCACGGTGACTTCACCGTCGTCGCTTGGTGCGTAGTGGGATACGCGGCCTGCACGGTGGCGTCGGCGGTGCTGTGGGCGAGCTTCCTGCGGCTGTCGAACATCATCGGACAGGACCTGCTGCTCGACCTGCGGCAGCGGATCTTCCAGCACGCCCAGCGGCTCTCGGTGTCCTTCCACGAGACCTACACCTCGGGCAAGGTGATCTCCCGGCAGACCAACGACGTGGACGCCATCGGCGAGCTGCTGGAGCAGGGGATCGACGACCTGCTGATCTCGACGCTGTCCATCGGCAGCATCGCGGTGATCCTCATCGTGCTCGACCCGTGGCTGGCGCTGATCGCGCTGACCACCGCGCTGCCGCTGATCCTGGTCGGCCGCTGGTTCCTGCGCCGCTCCAACGAGGCATACCGGGGCGTGAGCGGCCGCACCGCCACCGTCATCGTGCACTACGTCGAGACCATGAACGGCATGCGTGCCGTGCAGGCGTTCCGCCGCGAGGGCCGCAACAAGTCCATCATGGACGGCCTGAACAGTCGCCTGCGCGGTGTGGCAAGGGAATCGCTCAACGTCGTGGCGGTGTTCACCATGACGGTCCGGCTCATCGGCAACCTGTCGCTGGCGGTCGTCCTGGGCGTCGGCGCGTGGCGGGTCACCGGCGGCAGCCTGGAACTGGGCGTGCTGACCGCGTTCACGCTGTACGTGCGGCGCTTCTACGACCCGCTGGACGACATGGCGATGTTCGCCAACTCGTACTCGTCGGCGATCGCCTCGCTGGAGAAGATCTCCGGTTTCCTGGAGGAGGAGCCGGACGTCCCGGAACCCGCTTCGCCGCGGCCGCTCCCGGCCTACGAGGGCGGCGGGCTGGCGGTCGAGTTCGTCGACACCGAGTTCCGCTACCGCCCGGACACCCCGATCGTGCTGCCCACCTTCAGCCTGACCATCCCGGCGGGCCAGACGGTGGCGCTGGTCGGCCCGACCGGCGCGGGCAAGTCGACCATCGCCAAGCTGGTCGCCCGCTTCTACGACCCGACCGCGGGCACGGTCACCCTCGCGGGCGTGGACGTGCGCGAGGTGGCCGACCCCGATCTGCGTGCGGCCGTCGTCATGGTCACCCAGGAGAACTTCCTGTTCAGCGGCTCGGTCGCGGACAACATCGCGCTCGGCAAACCGTCGGCCACCCGCGCCGAGATCGAGGCAGCCGCGCGAGCGGTCGGCGCACACGAGTTCGTCACGGCCCTGCCCGAGGGCTACGACACCGACGTCCGCAAGCGCGGCGGCCGACTGTCCGCTGGCCAACGCCAGGTCATCGCCTTCGCCCGCGCCTTCCTGGCCGACCCGGCCGTACTGGTGCTGGACGAGGCGACGTCCAGCCTGGACCTGCCGACCGAGCGGATCGTCCAGCGCGCGCTGGAGTCGGTGCTGGCCGACCGCACCGCGCTGATCATCGCCCACCGCCTGTCGACGGTGCTGATCGCCGACCGGGTGCTGGTGGTCGACGGCGGCCGGATCACGGAGGACGGCTCCCCGGAGGAGCTGATCGCCACCGATCACGGCCACTTCGCCACCCTGCATTCCGCCTGGCAGGAATCCCTGGTCTGATCATCCGCCGCGATTCAGGCGACTAATCGGTAAGCCACTCTCGCCTGGTTGGTGGCGCGAGTAGTAGTTGTCATCGGGTGGTATGCACAAGCCAGGAGAGTTGGTAGCTCATGGTGAGCATGAGCCGTACTCCATTGCGAAGAAACCATGCGAAAGCCCTGTTTGGCTTTCGACCCTGCCCCGCAGGCAGCCGGGTCGCGTCGTGTGGGCAGGTGGATTGCCCGTGGCTCTGTCCTTCCGGAACGGTAACGAACAAGATCGTTATCGTTTCCCGGGGCGACGCCCGGGCGGGTAGGCGGCATCATGGCCGCATGACTCGGCCCGAGGTGGTTCGGTTTCTGCGCACGGAACCGAGCATGGCGTTTCCCGACGGCAGGCTGCTCGCCGCGCACCGGGGCGAGATCCACGTCCTCGCTCCCGATGGCTGGGTGCACCTCGGCCGCGACAAGCCCGCCGCCGCGACCTGGCTGACCCGGGAAGCGGCGGAGGACTGGTGCGAACGAGAAGGCTGGGACCTGCACCTACTCGACCAGGTGCCTACCCGCGATTAGCCGCGGTTGGAGCGGGTGCCGAGCAGCACGTCCTCCCAGGACGGCACGATCGGGCGGGCCTTCTTCGCCTTGGACCGGCGTGCGGCCGCGCTCGGCTCGGTGGCCGCCTGCTTGCGGGCGGGCTCCTCGATCAGCGCGTCCTGCGACGGCTCCTCGGCCGTCACCGGCTCTGGCTCCACGTCCGGCTCCGGTTCGGGTTCCACCTCGGCCTCGGCGACCACCGGTTCCGGCGTCAGCTCGAAGTCCTCCACGAAGTCCTGGGTCGGCTCCGCCACCACGACCGGCTCCGGCGCGGGCGACGGCACCGGGGCGACCGGCGGCGCGAACACGTCGTCCAGCTCCGGGTCGGGCTCGGCGTCGATCACCCTGGGCTGCGCGACGTCCAGACTCAGCGCGGCCTGGGCCAGTTCGGTGACCGGGCGGACCGTGCGCAGCGGGCGGTTCGGCTGTGGGTCGAGCAGGTCGTGCGCGTGCTCGTCCAGCGGCGTGACCGTGCCGCCGTGCGCGCCGGGGTGGAACGACCAGTGCGCGCGGTTCAGCGACCGGCCCGCGGTCCAGGCCAGCTGGACGATCCACTTGCCGTCCTCGCCGCGCCAGGAGTCCCAGCCGGTGGTCGGGTAGTCCTGCCCGCGCAGACCGAACGCGTGCGCCACCACCTCGCCGAGAGTCTGCAGGTCAGGACCGTCTTCGCGGATCGGGTGCGCGCGTTGGGCCAGCTCCGCGGTGCGGGAGCGCTCCAGCAGCACGGGGTACGCGAAGCGCTCGATCTTGTGCGTCGGGATGCCCGCGGCCTCCGCGAGCTGCTCGACGGATTCTCCGGCGCGGATTCTGGTTTGGATTTCCCGTGGACGCATCTGGCTCTCCAGCTCGATCTCGATCTGGCCGAGTCGGGTGACGTCTCCACGCGCGGCGGCGCGCAGGCGCTCGTCCGCTGGCAGGGTGAAGCGCTCGCCACGCGCCGGGTCCTCGCAGATGACGGTCTTGCCGTCATCCGAGAGCCCGACGACCCGCAGCGCACGCATCGCTACCCTCCCCTGCGACCTGAGCAGACTTCACTCGCCAGCGTCCCACGGTAGATCGGTGCGACGGATTGACGCGCTAGGCGCGCCGCGATCCCCGTGACATCAGCTCGTGATCTTGCCGTATCCAGCGGGGTTCCCGCGACCGGGTTAGTTCTACGTTCACCCATTCGCGGGCGTGTCGGAGGGCGGCCGACACGCCCGCGGGCACTGCTCGGGTCCAGCGGGCTCAGCCCAGGCGCTCGACCACCCAGTCGATGGCCTTGGTCAGGGTGGTGATGTCGTCCGGCTCCACCGCCGGGAACATCGCCACGCGCAGCTGGTTGCGGCCCAGCTTGCGGTACGGCTCCACGTCCACGATCCCGTTCGCCCGCAGCGCCTTGGCCACCGCCGCCGCGTCGACCGAGTCGGCGAAGTCGATTGTGCCCACGACCTGGGACCGGTGCGCCGGGTCCGCCACGTACGGCGAGGTGTAGGCGGTCTGCTCGGCCCAGGTGTAGAGCCGGTCCGAGGAGTCCTTGGTGCGCGCGACGGTCCACTCCAGACCGCCGTTGCCGTTCATCCAGTCCAGCTGCTCGGCCAGCAGGAACAGCGTGGCCACGGCCGGGGTGTTGTAGGTCTGGTCCTTGAGCGAGTTGTCCAGCGCGGTCGGCAGCGACAGGAACTCCGGCACCCACCGGTCCGACGAGCCGATCTCGTTGATCCGCTCCAGCGCCGCCGGGCTGGCCAGCGCCAGCCACAGGCCGCCGTCCGAGGCGAACGACTTCTGCGGCGCGAAGTAGTAGACGTCGAAGTCCTCGGCGCGCACCGGCAGGCCGCCCGCGCCCGAGGTGGCGTCGATGGCGACCAGCGCGCCGTCCGACCCGGCCGGGCGGCTGACCGGCACCGCCACGCCGGTCGAGGTCTCGTTGTGCGCCCAGCCCACCAGGTCGGCGCCCTCGGCGTAGGTGATCTCCGGCGCGCTGCCCGGCTCCGCGCTGACCACGATCGGGTCGGCCAGGAACGGCGCCTTCTTGTTCACGGTCGCGAACTTGGCCGAGAACTCGCCGTAGGTGAACAGCTGCGCCCGCTCGCGCACCAGCCCGAACGCGGCCGCGTCCCAGAACGCCGTGGTACCGCCATTGCCCAGGATGACCTCGTAGCCCTCGGGCAGGGAGAACAGCTCGCGCAGACCGGACCGCACCCGACCGACCAGGGACTTGACCGGCTTCTGCCGGTGCGAGGTGCCCAGCAGCTTGGCGCCCTCCGACGCCAGTGCGGCGACCTGCTCCGGGCGGACCTTGGAGGGACCACAGCCGAATCGCCCGTCGGACGGCTTGAGCTCGGCGGGGAGCTCCAGCGTGCTCGGATCGGCGGTCTGCGTCATCTGCTGCGCCTTTCAGGGATAAGGGATATCCAGGGACGATCCCGACGGCGTTGGCGGTGCTCGCGCTCCCATCATGCCGGCCCCATTCCTCCCACCGCCCACCCCCACGTCCCCACCCGGCATCGTTCCCGACCTGGTCGGGTGCGCCGCGGGTGGCGGCCGGGACGGTCCCGAACGCCGTCGACCCGGCCGGTCGGAATGGTCCGCAACGGACAGTCCTATGCGGTGTCGATGTGCGGGCCCGACCAGGTCGGACCCGCACATCGACCGAGATCATTCGCGGTGGGCGCTCAGGCCTCGCGGGTCCGCCAGCCGTGCTCGTCCACCCCGCCCGGGATGGCCGCGGGCGTGCCGTACGGCTCCCGGGTGAACACGAACGTCGCCAGGTCCAGGTGGGTGGCGACCCCGTCGGCGTCCCGGCACACGCGCAGCGTCTCGCCCGCGTAGTAGCCGTCCGTGCCGGTCCAGGTGTCCTGGCCCGCGGGCCGGAACCGGGACTGGCGGCCGCGGCCGCTGACCGGGGCCAGGTTCACCCAGCCGTCCGGCAGCAGCTTGAACACGTACGGGGTCGGGCCCCAGTGCCACTGGCCGGTGAGCGCGAGCAGCGCCGGGTCGGCCGCGGCCATCGGCTCCCACTCCGCGGGCAGTATCGGCTCGTGCTGGTCGACCAGGTCGATCAGGTCCGCGGCGACCGCGCCGACCGGCACGCCCGCGGTGGTGTTGACCAGCACCGCGGCGCCGGTGCCGGTCCGCGGGTCGATCAGGTTCATGGCCAGGAATCCGGGCATGGAGCCGCCGTGCCCGGACAGCCGCCGCCCGTTGACCCGCATGACCTGCAGGCCCAGGCCGTAGGCGGTGGTCCAGTTCTGGTCGTCGTCCAGGTGCGCTACCTCGCGCATCTCGGCCACCGTGTCCGGGTGCAGCACATCCGCGGTGTCGCCGCCGACGAACCGGGTCCAGCGGGCCAGGTCGTTGATGCTGCACCACAGCTGCCCGGCCGGGGCCATCGCGCCCGCGTCCGGGGTCGGCTCGTGCAGCAGCACGTCGGCGTACGGGTGCACGGCCCAACCCAGCGCGGCGGGCGCCTGCGGGTGCGGGCTCGTGCGGGTCAGGGCGAGCGGCCGCAGGATCTCCGCGGTCAGCACGTCCAACCAGCTGCTGCCGCGCAGCCGCGCGACCAGCTCACCGAGCACGCCGTACCCGGTGTTGCTGTAGTGGAACCGGGCGCCGGGGCGGTGCCGCACCGCGTCCTCGGCCAGGCTCTTGTCCAGCGCGGCCCAGTCCGCGCCCTCCGCGCGCTCCCACCACACACCCGGCGACTCCGCGGTCAGCCCGCTGGTGTGGGCGAGCAGCTGGGCGATGGTGACGGCGCCGAAGGACGTGCCGGGCACGTGCTTGTCCAACGGGTCGTTCAGATCGAGTCTGCCCTCATCGCGCAGCCGCATGACCAGCGCGGCGACGAAGGACTTGGTGATCGAGCCGATGCGGTACTGGGTGTCGACAGTGGGGGTCGCCCCGTCGACCTTGCCCCGGGCCCCCGTCCAGATGGTCCGGTCACCGCGGACGACCGCCGCCACCAGGGACGGCACCCGGCTCTCGGCCTGTTCGACCGCGATCCGACGCGTCAACGCGAACTCAGTGGTTTGCAGCATGTTCGGAATTGTGCGCCATAAATCAACCCAATAAGCCGCGAGACATGGCCGTGGTGACCGCCGCGGTGCGGTCGGAGACATCGAGTTTCCCGAACGCGCGCAGCAGGTGCGTTTTCACCGTGGCCTCGCTGATGTGCAGTTCCCGGCCGATGTCGGCGTTCGTCAGCCCCTTGCCGACCAGTCGCAGCACCTCGATCTCCCGACCGGAAAGCACCTGTTTGGTGGGTTGCCGCACCTGTCGGACCAATCGACCGGCTACGGAGGGTGCGAGCACCGTCTCACCCCGGCTCGCGGCCCGCACCGCGCCCGCCAATTCCGTTCGGGAGGCGTCCTTGAGCAGATATCCGGCGGCGCCCGCCTCGACCGCGCGCAGGATGTCGGAGTCGGTCTCGTAGGTGGTCAGCACGACCACCCGGCTGGGGCCGCGCTCGGCCACGATCCGTTCGGTCGCGCCCACCCCGTCCAGGCCGGGCATCCGTAGGTCCATCAGCACCACGTCCGGGCGCAGCGACCGCACCACCGCCACCGCCTCGTCGCCGGACCCGGCCTCGCCGACCACGGTCAGGTCGGCCTCGGCCTCCAGCATCCCGCGCAGGCCCTCGCGGACCACCGGGTGGTCGTCCACCAGCACGATGGTGATCATGTGGGTACCTCCACGGTCAGCGTGGTGCCCGCGCCGGGCGCGCTGTGCACGGTCACGGTGCCCGCGACCTGCTCGGCCCGCGCCCGCATCCCGCGCAGCCCGTAGCCCGCGGCGGGCGCGTCCGGGTCGAAGCCCGATCCGTCGTCGCTCACGGTCAGCGTGACACCGGTCGGGGTGTGGCACAGGTCGACGGCCACCGCGGTCGCGTCGGCGTGCTTGCGGATGTTGGCCAAGGCTTCCTGCGCGGCCCGCAGCAACACCACCTCGACCCCGGTCGGCAGCCCGGAAGGGTCGCCCTCGGTGTGGAAGCCGGCCGCCACCCCGGTCTCCGCGGCCAGCCGTTCCACCTGCCTGCACAGCGCCTCGGTCAGCGTTGCATCGTCCAAAGCGGACGGCGTCAGCGCGGCGACCAGGGCACGCGCCTCGGCCAGGTTCTCCCGCGCGGTGTGCGCCGCCAGGTCCAGCGCGTGCCGCACCTTCGCGCTGTCCCGGTCCACTTCGGACTCGGCGGCCTGCACCAGGGTGACGATGCTGGTGAACCCCTGGGCCAGGGTGTCGTGGATCTCGCCCGCCAGCCGGGTCCGCTCGGCGGCCACCCCGGCTTCGTGCGAGAGCCGCGCCACCTGCGCCCGGCTCGCCTCCAGCTCCCGGATCAGCGCCGCCCGCTCGTGGCTCTGGGTCACGACCCGGTGCACGTAGGTGCCGATGAGTAAAGACAGGGTCAGCCCGAGGAAGGAGGTCGGCAGCTGCTGGTGCCAGCCGCCCAGCTCGCCGTGCCGCAGCGCGGCGAGCACCGGCGGCACCAGGTTCAGCACCGCCACCAGCGGTGCCGCCACCGGCAGCGACAGGCACATGAAGATCAGCGGGCACATGACGAACAGCAGGTAGGTCGCGTCCCCGACGAACCAGACCGCGATCAGGAAGAGCACCGAGGTGGCCGCCGCGAAGATCGCCGTGTGCGGCAGCCGCTCCTCGATGATCGCGTACCGCCTGCCGTAGGCCGCGTACAGCCCGGCGACGGCGGTGCACGAGGCAGCCGCCGTCACCCGGTCCGGCCAGCTCATCGGGGCGAGGAGCACCAGGACGGTGACGAACAGGTAGCCGATCGTGTAGTAGAGGTCCCAGGCCCAGAAGTTCCGGGTGCTCGCCTCCACCTCCGGCTCCCTCAACCCGTCCGGCGCTCGGTCCAGCGGAACGTGGTCAGGCACAGCACCAGCCCGATCACGCACCACGCGCCCAGCACCAGCGCGGTCATTCCCGGTTCCCACGAGCCCGCCACCTCCCCGGCGGCCATACTGTCGGGCAGGAAGACCGAACGGAAGCCCTGCCCCATCCAGCGCACCGGGAAGAACGCCGCGATGTCCAGCATCGCCTTGGGCAGCGTGCTGATCGCCACGAAAATGCCGGACGAGAACTGCAACGCGATCACCGGCAGGTTCAACACCGCCGCGGCACTGCGCGACGACCGCGCCAGCGAGCTCGCGGAGATCCCCAGCAGCGTGCAGGCGATCACCGACAGCGCCAGGATCCAGGCGAACGTCCACCAGCGACCCGGGTCGGTGGGCAGCTCCAGTCCGAACGCGAACACCCCGACGGCCAACAGCAACGCCACCTCGGCCAGCGTCGCCACCGCCACCAGCACGATCTTGCCGATGAAGTAGGACGCCATGGTCACCGGCGTCCCGCGCAACCGCTTCAGCGTCCCGTCCTCCCGGTCGGCGGCGATGCCCACGCCGACACTGGTGAACGCGGTGGACAGGATCCCGTAGGCGATCATCCCGGCCGCGAACACCTGGCTCATCGGCGCGGCCGCGCCCGGGTCGGACTCGGTGAAGATGGACCCGAGCAGCAGCAGGACGAACGCGGGGAAGCAGAAGGTGAAGATCACCGCTTCCTTGGCGCGAAAGAACATCCGCACCTCGGCCCCACCCCGGGCGAGCCCCGTGCGCAGGGTCGAGGGAAGAGGGGAGAGGGTCGCGGCGGTCATGCCTTCGCTCCGATCAGGTCGAGGTAGATGTCTTCGAGGCTGGGCTGCCGCACCTGCAGCCCGCTGATCCCGGTGTGCCGGGCGAGGTTGACGACGGTGCCGATCGGGTCGACCGTCCGCACCTCGTGCGCGCCATCGCCATCCCGCCAACTCACCGTCGCGGGCGCCGAATCCCGCCCCCCGAGCGTCGACGGCGTCCCCTCGGCCACGATCCGCCCCGCCGCGATCACCGCGAGCCGGTCGGCCAAGGCCTCTGCCTCGTCGAGGTAATGAGTGGTGAGCAGGATCGTGGTGCCCTCCCGGGAAAGCGTCCGAACCAACTCCCAGAACTGCCGCCGCGCCTCGGGATCGAACCCGGTGGTCGGCTCATCGAGGAACAACAACCGCGGCCGCCCGATGATCCCCAACGCGACATCCACCCGCCGCCGCTGCCCCCCGGACAACGACTGCACCCGCGCCCCCGCCTTGGCCGTCAGCCCACAGAGGTCGATGACCTCCTCGACATCCCGCGGATCCGGGTAGTACCCGGCGAACTGCCGAACGGTCTCCCGCACGGAAAGCTCGGCGGCATCGGTCGCGGTCTGCAACACGATCCCGATATCCGCCCGCCACCGCCGCCCCGCCGACGCCGGATCCTGACCTAAGACCCGGACATCACCCCCATCCCGAGCCCGATACCCCTCAAGCACCTCGGTGGTCGTCGTCTTTCCGGCGCCATTCGGCCCGAGAAGCGCGAACACCTCCCCCTCGGCCACCGTCAGGTCGATCCCACGGACCGCGACATGGTCCCCGTAGCTCTTGCGCAACTCGCGCACCTCGATCGCGTTCATACCCGGAATGCTGCCGCGACCTGCACCTACACCAAGACGTACGAGCGGTTGAACCTGCCTGTCAACCGGTCGACGGACACTCCCGTCCACCTATCCGTCATCGGCGTAACGTCACCCACGTGAGCGACGCCCCCTCGCGCTGGACCATCCATGAGGAACGCCTGGTAGACGACACTCGCCGCCTGCACCTGGCCATCGCCCATGTCGAACTCCCGGACGGCGGCCACTTCGAGCAGTACGTCCTCCGAATGCCCAAGGCGAGCATGACCGTGGTCCTCGACGACAGCCGTGAGCGAGTGCTGATGATCTATCGGCACCGCTTCATCCCGGACCGCTGGACCTGGGAACTCCCCGGCGGCTACGTCGACCCCACCGAATCCCCGGCGGTGACCGCCGCCCGGGAGATCGAAGAGGAAACCGGCTGGCGCCCCCGCGACCTGCGCCTGCTCACCACCTTCCAACCGCTCGCGGGCACAGCCGACTTCGAGAACCTGGTGTACGTCGCCGACGGCGCCGAGCGCACCGGCACGACGCCGGACATCAACGAGGCCGCCCGGGTCGACTGGGTACCACTGGCCCAAGTGCCGGACTTGATTGCGGCAGGCGAGATCATCGGAGCGGGGGCGCAGCTCGGATTGATGTTCGTCCTAGCGGGCCGGTAGCGGAATCTCAGCCGCCTCCATCCGCTCGAACAACCCCGCCACCGCGCGGGTCCCGCCGACAGTGGCGCTGACGGCATGCTCTGGTTGCTCAACGACCGTCGCCGTGATTGGTCCGGCTGGCCGAACAGCATGGGCGTCACGGAACCACCTGTCTGTCTACCCTGTGTCGACTTCGCCATCCGAGCCTGTCCTGCGCTCCGCGAGGGCCATGCGATCGTCCGTGCGCTGACCTACCCCATAGCGGGGGTGCGGGGCATACCGCACACCCCAGGGTCGCCTGTTCCGGTGCCGCACGATCCAGCACTCGTCCCCTACGAAGACCCGCGTATCACCTGGACCGTCGCCCTGGAACTGGTTCGCGAACCGGGCCGATGCACGATCCTCAACTGAATGGTCAGGCTGCCTCGGGCTTCGGGACGAACCGGTAGCGCCAGAACGACGGCAGCCAGACGATCAGACCCAGGGTCAGCACGATGACCAACAGTCCACCCACTGTCGCGGCCGCGGCCGTGCCGAACAGCGCGGCTCCCCAACCGTGGGTCAGGTCGGCGATCCGAGGTCCGCCCGCGACCACCACCGTGAAGACGCCCTGCATGCGGCCGCGCATCTCGTCGGTGGCCTCGGTTTGCAGCATGGAGCTGCGATGGACGGCGCTGATCAGGTCGGCGCCGCCGCCGAGGGCGAGGAAGAAGGCGGCGAGCCAGAGCGAGTGGGAGAGGCCGAAGGCGGCCATGGACGCGCCCCACAGGATGATGGCGAGGGTGATGACGGCGCCTTGGCGGGGGATCCGGGAGAACGCGCCGGAGAACAGGCCGAACACCGCCGAGCCGATCGGGATGGCCGCGTACAGCCAGCCCAGTGCCGAACCGCCGCCGGGCGGGTCGCCGAACGTGCGTTCGGCCATTTCCGGGAAAAGGGCCCTCGGCATGCCAGCGACCATGGCGATGATGTCGACCAGGAATGACACCAACAGCAGTTTCCGCACCGCCAGATAGCGGAATCCTGCGACGATATCGCGCACGCCCGCGGTGCGGGATGCATTCTCGCCCGGTTCGATCGGGGGCAACAACCAGACCATCGAGCTGGCGATCGCCAGCGCAACCGTGTCGATCAAGTACAAAGTGGACAGGCCGAGCACCGGGATGAGCGCGCCGGCGAGCAGTGGGCCGAACACCATGCCGAAGGTGAACGTGGTGAAGCTCAGCGCGTTGGCAGGCGGCAGCAGCTCGGGTGGGACGAGCCGGGCGATGGCGGCGCTGCGGGCGGGCATGTTGATCGCCACGCAGGCCTGTTGCAGGCCAAGCAGCACCAGCACGACCGCCACCGAGCGCAGGCCGGTGAACGCCTGGATCCAGAACAGCGCCGAGGTGACCGCCACGCCGATGTTGCTGTACAGCATGACCTTGCGCCGGTCGAGGGCGTCCGCGATGGCGCCGCCCCACAGGCCGAACACCAGCAGCGGCACCAGCCCGACCGCCCCGGTCAGGCCGACGTAACCGGACGAGCCGGTCAGGTCGTACACCTGTTTGGGCACCGCCACGGCGGTGAGCTGGCTGCCGATGGCGGTGACCACGGTGGACACCCACATGCGACGGTAGTCGCGGATGCGCAACGGGCGGGTGTCGATGACGACCCTGTCCAGGAAACCCCTGGTCCGGCTAGCGCGCTCGGGACGATCCGTGTCGGTGCTCACGACCGATAAGCTTAGGCACGCTAACCACTGATCGGCCTGTGATTTTCAGCGTGCTCACGGACCGAGACGCTCGACCTTCCAGCCGTCCCGGCCGAGCTTGTAGCGCAGCCGGTCGTGCATCCGGTCGCGCCGCCCCTGCCAGAACTCCACCACCTCGGGCTGGATGCGCCAGCCGCCCCAGTGCGGGGGTACCGGCACGGTCTCCGCGTCGGCGAACCGGCGCTCCACATTGGCCAGTGCGCTCTCCAGCGTGCCCCGCCCACCGACCACGATCGACTGCGGCGACGCCCACGCCCCCAGCTGCGAGCCGCGCGGGCGCTTGGCCCAGTACTCGGCGGTCTCGGCGGCGCTGACCTTCTCCACCGTGCCGCGCACGGTCGCCTGGCGGTGCAGCCCGTACCAGGGGAAGGTGGCCGAGGCGTAGCGGGTGGCGCTGAGGTCGTGGCTCTTGGCCGAGGTGTAGTTGGTGAAGAACACCAGGCCGCGCCCGTCGAGCCCCTTGGCCAGCACGGTCCGCGAGGACGGCATGCCGTCGGCGCCAGCGGTGGCCAGCACCATGGCGTTGGGCTCGGCCAGCCCCGCCTGCCTGGCCGCGTCCAACCAGAGCTGCAGCTGTTCGTGCCAGGTGTCGGCGAGGTCGCTCTCCTGCAGGTCGCCGTGTTCGTAGGACACCCGCATGGTGGGGAGTTCGAGGGCGATGTCGCCGTCAGCCATACCGCATCTCCTCAGCGCAGCGCGTGGCGGGGGGTCACCACGGGACTTTGACGGTACGGGGAATCGAGGTGAACGGAAACCGCCCGCACGGTGACAGCGGCCACCCCGGTCCGGCCGGTGGAGATCGTCGACAATCTGGATCGTTTCACTGGATCGTGACCGAAGACACCGGTGTGAACGATTGCTAACGGTGCGCGGGAGGAGCAGGGTTGCCAGAAAGCCGTGCAGTGGTGCTCGGCGTGGGCGATCTGCCTCGATAGTGCCGCTGCCGACGCGTGTAACCCGTCGTGGACATGGCGTGAAAGGCGAGGCGAATGCACAACGCGGTGCGGGACATCCGGCATAGCTCTTCCGTGGCGGCCGACCCGGGCGACGGGTTCCGGCCCGGCCTGGAGGGCGTGATCGCCTTCCACACCGAGATCGCCGAACCCGACCGCGACGGCGGCTCGCTGCGCTACCGCGGTGTCGACATCGAGGACCTGGCGGGCAAGGTCACCTACGGGAACGTGTGGGCCCTGCTGGTCGACGGCCGCTTCGGCGCGGGCCTGCCGCCCGCCGAGCCGTTCCCGCTGCCCGTGCACTCGGGGGACGTACGGGTGGACGTGCAGGCGGGCCTGGCGATGCTCGCCCCGATCTGGGGCTACCGCCCCCTCCTCGACATCTCCGACGACGAGGCCCGTGAACAGCTGGCGCGCGCGTCGGTGATGGCGCTGTCCTATGTGGCCCAGTCCGCGCGCGGCATCCACCAGCCCGCCGTCACCCAGCGCCGCATCGACGAATGCGCCACCATCACCGAACGCTTCATGACCCGCTGGCGCGGCGAGCCCGACCCGGCCCACGTCGCCGCCATCGACGCCTACTGGGTGTCGGCCGCCGAGCACGGCCTCAACGCCTCCACCTTCACCGCCCGCGTCATCGCCTCCACCGGCGCCGACGTCGCCGCCTCCCTTTCCGGCGCCATCGGCGCCATGTCCGGCCCGCTGCACGGCGGCGCCCCCGCCCGCGTCCTGCCGATGATCGCCGAGGTCGAACGCACCGGCGACGCCCGCGCGGTCGTCCGCGGCATCCTCGACCGCAAGGAACGCCTGATGGGCTTCGGCCACCGGGTCTACCGCGCCGAGGACCCCCGCGCGCGAGTCCTGCGCCGCACCTGCAAGGAGCTCGGCGCGGAACGGTACGAGGTGGCGGCCGCGCTCGAACAGGCCGCCCTCGCCGAACTGCGCGAGCGTCGACCGGACCGTGCCATCGAGACCAATGTGGAGTTCTGGGCCGCGGTCATCCTCGACTTCGCCCAGGTGCCGCCGAACATGATGCCCGCGATGTTCACCTGTGCCCGTACGGCGGGATGGTGTGCACACATCATGGAGGAGAAAAAGACCGGACGGTTGATCCGGCCCGCGGCGAAATACGTTGGCCCGGCTCCACGTAAGCCGGAAGACGTCGAAGGCTGGCACCTGATCCAGCGCTGACCCTGGCGATTGTTCGCCCCTGAGCCCGGTGGCTCAGGGGCGTTCGACTGACCGGGGTACATTACTGGCGCAAAGTCTTAAGTCCGGGGGCCGCCGAAAGGCCGCACCCGGGATTTCTTTCCGGATCGGGATGGCAACGATCGGAGCCGCACCGACATTGGCGTTGTCTCGGCTCCACTCGCGCTACCGGTTCGTATGGTCGGGATGCGCTGAAATATGCGCCGCGTGCATTCTGGTGAACATGGTCGCCAACTTATGCGTGGTATGCATATTCGGGATCAGTCACGGCAGTGGCCGCTACACTCGGTGGTAGGCGAGCGGCGGAGGGTGAGTCGTGGCGTTGGGGCGGCGGGTGTGTGCGGACTGTTCCGCCAGGCTGGCGGTGGACAACGGCTCGGCATTGTGCGGTCCCTGTTCGCGGGGCGCGGGTGCGCCGGAGAAGCCTGCGGAGTTCTGGCGTCGGCCGGGGATGCGGGCCGCGTTGCGGTCTCGGCATTTCGGGCAGGTGGTGAATGCCTACCGGCTGGAGCACCGGCCCGCGTTGACGCAGGCGCAGATGGGGCGGTGGCTCGATCTCACCCAGGGGCAGGTCAGCAGGCTGGAGCGGGCTGGCGACCCGGCCCGTGACCTGCGGAAGCTGGAGTCCTGGGCACGGGCCCTGCGGATTCCCGCGGCGCACCTGTGGTTCCGGTTCGACGCACCGGACGCCTGCACGCCATGGGATGAGTTGGTGCGCAGGTTGGGGCGGTCGGATGTGGGGGCCCGGACCGTCGAGCAACTGCAGATTGTCACGGAGGATCTGTGCTGTGAGTACGCGTGGCGGGAGCCCACGCAGCTGAAGGCCGATGCTCGACGGTGCCTGCGCGGGATCTCGAACCTACTGGCAGGCGCGTGCACGTTGGGTGAGCACCGTGAGCTATTGGTCGTCGCGGGCTGGCTTCTGTTGCTCACCGGCTGCGTCGAGTACGACATCGGCAATCACCGGCAGGCGGAACTCGATCGGGCGGCGGCGTTCTGGCTGGGTGAGGAGACCGGGCACGGCGAGATCGTTGCCTGGGCGTTCGAGATGAGTGCCTGGTTCGCGCTCACCCAGGGGCGGCTCGACGGTGTGGCGCCCACGTGCGCGGCCGGGACGAACGCCGCGCCGCATGCCTCGGTGGCCGTGCAGCTTCAGGCGCAGGCGGCGAAGGCGGCGGCTCGGATGGGGCAGCGGGAGCAGGTCATGCGGATCCTGGACCGTGGGTTCACGCTGCTGGGTGAGCACGACCGGCCCGCCCGGCCGGACAATCACTTCGTAATAGACCCCAGCAAGTGGGACTTCTACGCCATGGACTGCTACCGCATCGCAGGCGAGGACCGGCGGGCGGCCGAACACGCGCGGGAGGTGCTCCGGTTGTCGCGTCGAGCGGACGGGACGGAGCGCAGCCCCATGCGGGCCACCGAGGCGCGGTTGACGTTGGCAGTGGTGGCGGTGCGGCAGGGAGACCTCGCCGAGGCGGCGGAGTGGACCACGGCCGCGCTCGCCGCTCGGCGGAAGTCGGTCGACTCGTTGGTCATGGTGGCCGGTGAGGTGGTTGCCGAGACCCGGCGGTTGTTCGGTGATGATCCGGTGGCGCGGGCCGTGGTCGAACCGGTCGAGCACGCCTACGCGGTCATCCGGGGGTGACTTCAAGCAGGGCGCAAAGCGATGTTCGGGATGACCGTTTTGGTGCCGCGGTCGGGTGGGTGAAGGTCGACGCGGCGAAGCTCAGTGTGTGAACGCGCGCAGCTCGGTCGTGTCGTGCGCGCAGAACACCTGGATATCGGGGTGGTCGGCGTGCATTGTTCGGAGACGTTCCTGGTTCGCCAACCGAGCAGTGCGCTCCACCTGTACCACCGACTCGAACACGCGCAACATCGGCGGCGCGGAAGGACGTCGGAGCAATTCGCCGTGATTGAAGTACGCGTCGCCCGCGTGCAATAGCCAGCCTTCGTCGGAGCGCACCGCGATGCCGCAGTGCCCACGCGTGTGGCCCGGCAGCGGCACGAGCAGGAAGTCGTCCGACAGGCCCGTCAGGCCGCGCACGGCGTTCAGTCCCATCCACGTCTCACCGCCGCCCGGCTCGTGCACCTCCCACTTGGGCTGGTGCGCCCAGTGCGCCTGCCGGTACCGCTGCCGCTCGCCTGCAGTGGCCGGTTGGGTGGCCGCGCGCAGCTCCGGCCCGTAGACGTGTACGCGCGCGTCCGGGAAGTCGGCCAGGCCGCCCGCGTGGTCGAGGTCGAGGTGGGTCAGCAGGATGTGGCGCACGTCCTTCGGGTCATATCCGAGCGCCTTGACCTGATTGACCGCCGCTTGCCCCACGTCGCGCACCGGGCGGACCAGCCGCAGGAACGGACCGGGCAGCGTCTCCCCGGGGTTGGTCAGGTCCCGCACGCCGAAACCGGTGTCGACGAGCACCAGCCCGTCGTCGGACTCGGCGAGCAGCACATGGCACACCATGTGGGCGAAGCGGAACAGGCCGGGTTCGCCGTCGACCAGGCGGCCGCCCAGCGGGTGCATGCTGCCGCAGTCGAGGTGTCGAACGCGCACGGGAGATGTCCTTTCAGTGCTTGGTGAGCAACGGTGCGAGTGTGGTGGTGACGGCGCGCAACGGTGCCGTGTCGCGCTGGTTGCGAGACAACAGCAGGGCGCCCTCGACCGCGGCGAGGACCGTGGTGGCCAGGGTGTCCGGCGCGGCCAGGCCGTGCCGGGCCAGGTGGGCGCTGATCACCGCGTGCCACCCGGCGAACCCGCGCGCGCAGGCGGCGCGCACCCGTTCGGCGTCCCCGACATCCTGCGCGACCGTCCCGATCGGACACCCCCGCTGGAAGTCGGAATCCGCCAGGTGGGCGGCCAGCGTGTCGGTGATGGCGGTCAGCGCGGTCGCCGGGTCGGGCGCGGTCTCGAAGATCGACTCGATGGTGCCGCGCAGCTCGGTCGCGGCCAGCTCGACGGCCTCGGCCACCAGCTGGTCCTTGCCCTCGGGGAAGTGGAAGTACAGCGAGCCCCTGGGCAGCCCGCCCGCGCTGAGCACCTGGTTGACGCCGGTGCCGTGGTAGCCGCGGGTGCGCAGCAGCTCGGCGGCGGCGCGCAGGGTGCGGTCGCGGGTGTCGGTGCGGCGAGGCATGGGCTTACTATACAGACCGGTCTAGTAAAAACGCACGCCGTAGGCTCCGGGGGCATGGAGGAGACCGAGATTCGCGCGGGCGGGGCCCGCGCCGTCGTCACCGCCCTCGGCGCCACGCTGCGCCTGTTCGAGGTCGACGGTGTGCCCTACCTGGAGAGCTTCCCGGCGGGCGAGCCCGCGCCGATGGGGTCCGGTGCCGTGTTGGTGCCCTGGCCGAACCGCGTCGCGGGTGCGCAATGGACGCACGAGGGCGAGACGCTGCACTTGGCGGTGACCGAACCGGCGCGAGGCAATGCCAGTCACGGATTGGTGCGCAAGGAAGTCTGGGAGGTCGTCGAACACGCGGAAGCCGCCGTTACCCTGGCGGTCACGATCGACGGCCGCCCCGGCTGGCCGTTCCCGTTCCGCGCGACCATGACCTACGCCCTCGACAGTACCGGCCTGACCGTCACCCACGGCGTGCAGAACCTGGGCGACCGGCCCATGCCGTTCGGCGTCGGCGCCCACCCCTACCCCCGGCCGGGTGGTCTCGATGTGGACGACTGTGTGCTCACCCTCGCCGCCACCACACACCTGCCGCTCGACCCGAAACTGATGGTCCCGACCGGACCCGCGACACCCATGCCCCGATTCAGCCAACTCGTCCGGGACGTCACCCTCGACGACGCCTTCGGCGGCTGCGAACCCGGCCCGGACGGACTGGTCCGGCACACCCTGCGCGGCCCCGGCGGGGGTGTCGACGTGTGGGCCGACCCGGTGTTCCGCTGGGTCCAGGTGTACACACCGGACTCGTTCCCCGGCCACGACGGCGGCGCGGTCGCGGTCGAACCGATGACCTGCCCGCCCGACGCGCTGAATTCCGACACAGATCTCCTGATCGCCGCGCCGGGCACGCGCTGGACCGGCTCGTGGGGGATCACGCCGCTAGGGTCGGGCGCGTGATGATCGCGGTTACAGGTGGATACGTGGTGCCGGTCGCCGGCCCTCCGATCGAGGGCGGGACTGTCCTGATCGAGCACGGGAAGATCGTGGCGGTCGGCCCGGCGGCCGATGTGGACATTCCGGACGACGTCGAGGTGGTGGACGCGGCGGGCACCTGGGTCCTGCCCGGCTTCGTCGAGGCGCACGGCCATCTCGGTGTGCACGAGGAGGCCGAGGGCTGGGCGGGCCAGGACACGAACGAGATGACCGACCCGAACACGGCCAGGGTCAAGGCGCTCGACGCGATCAACCCGGCGGACGAGGGCTTCCGGGACGCGTTGGCGGGCGGGGTCACGACCATCGTGGTGAAACCCGGCTCGGGCAACGTGATCGGTGGCCAGACCGTCGCGGTGAAGGCGTGGGGGCGCACGGTCGACGACATGCTGCTGCGGGATCCGGCCAGCATGAAGAGCGCGCTCGGGGAGAACCCGAAGCGGGTCTACGGCGAGAAGAAGGTCATGCCGTCGACCCGTCTCGGCGTGGCGGCGATCATCCGGGAGGCGTTGACCAAGGCGCAGGACTACCAGGCGCGTCGGGAGTTCGCCCGGGAGGAAGGGAAGCCGTTCGAGCGGGATCTGACGTGTGAGGCCCTGGTGCGGGTGCTCGACGGGGAGATTCCGTGGTGTCAGCACGCGCATCGGGCGGATGACATCGCCACTGCGTTGCGTCTTGCCGACGAGTTCGGCTATCGGCTGGTGCTCAATCACGGGACCGAGGCGCATCTGCTCGCTGACCTGATTGCCGAGCGGGATATCCCGGTGGTGATCGGGCCGTTGTTCACCAGTCGAGTGAAGGTGGAGTTGCGGCAGCGGACTCTGCGCAATCCGGGGATTCTGGCGCGGGCAGGCGTGCGGATCGCGATCACTACGGATCATCCGGTGGTGCCGATCAACTTCCTGGTGCATCAGGTCACGTTGGCGGTGAAGGAAGGGCTGGACGCGGAGACCGGGCTGCGGTCCATCACGGTGAACCCGGCGGAGATGTTGGGGTTGGGGGATCGGGTGGGGGCGCTCGCACCCGGTCTGGACGCCGACGTAGTGCTGTGGTCCGGGGACCCGTTGGATGTGATGAGCCGGGCCATGCGCGTGTTCGTGAACGGTCGCGACGTCTACCACTTCGACGAGACCACGGGCGTCGGTGTGACCGCCGACCCGTACTACCGGGGCTGAGCACCGGCGGTGTCCGATACCGGGACGGCCCGGAACAGGGCCGCCCCGGCACCACCGCGTCCGGTCAAGCAGGTGAAGCGGGCGACAGCTCAGGACTTGATCTTGTTGTAGTGGTCCAGGGCGATCTGGCGTTCGTGGGCGTGGTCGACGATGGGGGCCGGGTAGCCGGGGACGTCCGGGGGCTGGTGGACCTTCTTGCCGGTCAGCTCCCGTAGTTCCGGCACATAGCGCCGAATGTACTGACCGTCGGGGTCGAACTTCTCCCCCTGGGTGGTCGGGTTGAACACGCGGAAATACGGTGCCGCGTCCGTTCCCGAGCCTGCCGTCCACTGCCAGCCGTGCTGGTTCGAGGCCAGGTCGCCGTCGACAAGGTGTTTCATGAAGTGGCGAGCGCCCCACCACCATGGGATGTGCAGGTCCTTGACCAGGAAGCTGGCCACGATCATCCGAACCCGGTTGTGCATCCAGCCCTCGGCGAGCAGCTGCCGCATGCCTGCGTCCACGATGGGGTAGCCGGTCGCGCCTCGGCGCCAGGCGTCGAAGTTGTCGGTGGCCGTTGTTCCGCTGTCGTGGGGCATTGCGTCGAAGCGGTGGTTGTAGTTCTTGCGGGCGGTGTCGGGGCGATGCCACAGGACATCCGCGTAGAAGTCCCGCCAGGCCAGTTCGGTGCGATAGGTCTGGGGGCCTTGGCCGCGCCCTAGATCTGCCAGGAGTGTGCGGGGGTGGATGCAGCCCCAGCGCAGGTAGGGGGACATCCGGCTGGTTCCGTTCACCCCTGGGCGGTCGCGGTCCCGGTCGTAGTCGGCCAGGCGTTCGTCGTGGAATCGTTCCCAGGCCGAGTGGGCTGCTTTTTCGCCTGCCGCAGGCAGTTCCGCGTCCACGTGCGGGTCGTCGGGGATGTGGACCCGGCGGGGTCCACCGTCCTTTTCGGATGGATCAATCCAGTCCAGTGTGGACGCGGAAGTGTCCGCCGGGCGCCGCCAGCCGTGGTCGGCCCAGGTGCGGCTGAACGGGGTGAAGACCTTGAACGGGGTGCCGTCGCCCTTGCGGACTCGGCCGGGGGCGACCGCGTAGGGGGAGCCGGTGCGGACGAAGTCCACGTCCAGTGCCTCGGCCACGGCGTCGTCGCGTTCCCGGCCATACGGTCCGTAGTCCGCCGACACGTGTACCGATGATGCTCCGACCGCCCGCACGATCCGGGGGACCACGTCCACCGGGTCGCCGTGCACCACCAGTAGGCGACCATCCAGTTGCTCGTCCAGGTCCCGCAGGCATCGGTACAGGAACGCCACTCGCGGTGAGCCTGAGGGCCGCAACAACCGGTCGTCGAGTACGAAAAGGGCCAAGCCGCGTCGGGATTGTTCGGCCGCTGCCAGCAGTGCCGGGTGGTCGCCGGTACGGAGATCTCGGCGGAACCACACCACTGCGGGAGAGTCGGTCACGGCAGGCAACGCTACCGATCCCGTACGGTCGGCGCAGCGCGGGCTGCCGGGCGGCAAACAAAACGCGGCGCCGTCGGTGGTCGACGGCGCCGCGTGGAGAACAAGCCGGGTCTAGCGCTCCGTGATTGCCTTGTACTCGCGCTCGGTGTGCCCGATGTAGACCTGGCGCGGCCTGCCGATCTTGGTGGCCGGGTCGTTCATCATCTCGCGCCAGTGCGCGATCCAGCCCGGGAGCCTGCCCAGCGCGAACAGCACGGTGAAGAACTTCGTCGGGAAGCCCATCGCCCGGTAGATCAGGCCGGTGTAGAAGTCCACGTTCGGGTAGAGCTTGCGCTGTACGAAGTAGTCGTCCGCGAGCGCGTGCTCCTCCAGCTGCTTGGCGATGTCCAGCAGCGAGTCGTCGCCGCCGAGCTTGCCGAGGATCTCGTCCGCGGTCTTCTTGATGATGGCCGCGCGCGGGTCGTAGTTCTTGTAGACCCGGTGGCCGAAGCCCATCAGCTTGACGCCGTCTTCTTTGTTCTTGACCTTTTTGACGAACGAGCCGACGTCGCCGCCGGAGTCCCGGATGCCCTCCAGCATCTCCAGCACCGCGCTGTTCGCGCCGCCGTGCAGGGGACCGAACAGCGCGTTGATGCCCGCCGACACGCTGGCGAACAGGTTGGCCTCGGACGAGCCGACCAGCCGCACGGTCGAGGTGGAGCAGTTCTGCTCGTGGTCGGCGTGCAGGATGAACAGCAGGTCCAGCGCCTTGACCAGGGCCGGGTCCACGTCGTATGTCTCGGCCGGGAAACCGAAGGTCATCCGCAGGAAGTTCTCCACCAGGCCGAGCGAGTTGTCCGGGTAGAGGAACGGCTGGCCGACCGACTTCTTGTACGCGTAGGCCGCGATGGTCGGCAGCTTCGCCAGCAGCCGGATGGTGGAGATCTCCACGTGGTGGGAGTCGAACGGCTTGAGGCTGTCCTGGTAGAAGGTGGACAGCGCGGAAACCGCGGAGGACAGCACCGGCATCGGGTGCGCGTCGCGCGGGAAGCCGTCGAAGAAGCGCTTCAGGTCCTCGTGCAGCAGGGTGTGCCTGCTGATCTTGTGTGTGAAGTCGTCCAGTTCGGCCTGGCCGGGCAGCTCCCCGTAGATCAGCAGGTAGCTGACCTCCAGGAAGGTCGAGCGCTCCGCCAGCTGCTCGATCGGGTAGCCGCGGTAGCGCAGGATGCCCGCGTCACCGTCGATGTAGGTGATGGCCGAGGAGCACGAGGCGGTGTTCACGAAGCCGGGGTCGAGCGTGACCAGGCCCGTCTTGGCCAGCAGCTTGCCAAGGTCGACGCCTGAGGTGCCGTCGGTGGCGGCCACGACCGCCATCTCGTGCTCGCCGCCGGGATAGCGGAGGGCGGCGGTCTGCTCGGTGCCGGTGGGCACAGCGGTCCCGTCGGGCATGCAAGTACCTCTCACACTCGGGCAGGGCGGCGGTGACGGCCGAGCCGGAACGGCCCTGGTCGGGTGCGATCGCGGCCTCGCCTGCCTCGGCCACAGCGCAGCACCGCCCCATTGGGGTCCTGAGCCTCCTACGCTAGTGCTCCACGCGCATTACGGACAGCCGTGGCGAGCCTGGTCGGGCACTGTTGGGACACGTATCACAGACCGTGTGCCCCGCCCACCGAATTCCCCACCCCGTCACCCGGCGGAAAGCCCACCGAGAAGCAGGTCCGCCAGCACCCGGAACGCCTCCGCGTCCGACACCTCGGCGCGTGCGCCCAGCACACCCGACTGAATGCCCTCGATCAGCCAGCCCGCCATCTCGGCAACCATCGGCGCGTGCACGTCCCGAAAGAGACCGTCGGCGACACCCTCCAGTATGAATCCGCGGATTCGATCGGCCGCGGCTTTCGCATTCCGCTCGTACACCGCCCGGGTACCGGCGTGCGCGGCGACGTCGGCAACGAACGCGGGCGAGGCGACGCCGAGCTCTTCGGCGGCCCCGGCCAGGTAGCGGGCGATTCGCTCGCGCGCGTCGGTGGCGGTCGCGGCGCGTTTCTCGATCCGCTCGGTGGCGCCCCGGAAGAACTGGCCGACGACCTTGAGCGCGAGCTGTTCCTTGCTCGGGGCCAGCGCGTAGAGGGTGGATTTCGAGCAGCGCAGCCGGGCCGCGAAGTCGTCCAGGGTGGCCTCGGCGAAGCCCTCCGCGAGGAACAGCGCGAGCAGCTGGTCGAGCAGGGCGCTCTGCCGGGCGGTCGGCGTGCGTCTGACCGAGCGGGTCACCAGCGTTTCCTCCGGACGTCGACGGGCGGTCTCCCCAGCGTATCGACAGGTCGGCGGGCTGGACAGTACTGTGGAGCGTCCCGCAGTACTGGTTCTGGTATCCGAGAGGCCGAACATGCCTGCCGAGCGCCTGCTGCCCACCACCGAGGCCGAGGACCTGCTCAAGCTCACCCGCGAGATCGCCCGGGACGAACTGGCGCCGATCGCGTCGGAGTACGAGGAGCAGGAACGATTCCCCCGCGAACAGTTCCGACTGCTCGGACGCAGCGGCCTGCTCGGATTGCCCTACCCGGAACAGTGGGGCGGCGCGGCACTGTCGTACGAGGTGTACCTACAGGTGCTGGAGGAACTCGCGGCGGCGTGGATGTCGATCGGCGTGGGTGTCTCCGTGCACACCATGTCCTGCTACGCGCTCGCGGAGCACGGCAGTGACGAACAACGCGCGCGGTTCCTACCGGACATGCTCGGCGGTGACCTGCTGGGCGCGTACGCGCTATCGGAACCGCACGCGGGTTCCGACGCGGCCGCCCTGTCGACCCGGGCCCGCCGCGACGGCGACCAGTACGTGCTCAACGGCGCCAAAGCGTGGATCACCCACGGCGGCCACGCCGACTTCTACACCACCATGGTCCGCACCTCCGACGACGGCGGCCACGGCATCAGCTGCCTGCTGGTGGACGCGGCCACGCCCGGCCTCGGGTTCACCCCGCCGGAGCGGAAGATGGGCCTCACCGGGTCCACCACCACCCAGGTGCTCTTCGACGACGCGCGGGTGGCCGCCGACCGGCTGCTCGGCGCCGAGGGCGAGGGCCTGAAGATCGCCCTCACCGCGCTCAACTCCGGCCGCCTCGGCATCGCCGCGTGCGCGGTCGGCCTCGCCCAGGCCGCGCTCGACCAGGCCGTCGCCTACGCGCGGCAGCGCAACCAGTTCGGCCGGGCGATCATCGAGTTCCAGGGCCTGGAGTTCCTCATCGCCGACATGGCCGCCGCCGTGGAGTCCGCGCGGGCCACGTACCTGGAGGCCGCGCGCAGGCGCGACCGCGGGCTGTCGTTCGTGCGCCAGGCCTCGATCGCCAAGCTGGTGGCCACCGACGCGGCCATGAAGGTGACCACGGACGCGGTGCAGGTGCTCGGCGGCGCGGGCTACACCCGTGACTTCCCAGTGGAGCGGTACCTGCGCGAGGCGAAGGTGCCGCAGATCTTCGAGGGCACCAACCAGATCCAGCGCATGGTGATCGCCCGCCAGCTGCGCAACGCCTGAATTCCGTCGGGTGTCGCCCGCGCCCCTCACATCCGGCGGCCACCGAGCGATGATCACCGCATGGGGAGCTTTGTCTTGGCCCACCGCGCCCATGTGTGGGACGGGGGCGCCCGGTGAGCAAGCCGATCCTGGCCGAGCACGTGGCCGACATCCTGACCAGGCTGGCCTGCAACGGCCTGGACGAGACCCGAAAACGCGCGGCGGACACCCTGCAGGACGCGGTGGTCGGCAGGTTGCGCCGGATCCGCCGAGCCGCGGTGTTCGACCTGTTCGAGGCCGACCCGGCCGCCGAACGCCACCGGCTGGCCTTCGTGACGGTGCTCGACGAGCAGCTCACCCGGGACCCGGGATATCGCGCGGCCATCTCGGATCTTGCCAGGGCCGCGGGCGCGCCCCTGATCGTGGCGGCATTCCCGGACGACGACCGGCCATTCCCATTACCACCCAAGCGAATCCTCCTCGGCGCGGGCGCGGCGGTCCTGGTCCTGGTCCTGTTCTTCGGCGGCCGCGCCCTGTATACGGAGATGACCGACGAACCGGTGCGCGACGGAACCACTCCATGCCGGACATTCTGGGCGCTCAAGGAACCGGACCAGCGAAGCCTGCTCGTCCGTGCTTACGAGGAACGCGGCCAGACCCGCCGCTCCGACGACCCGTATTTCGTGGCGGCCGTGCTCTACGCCTGCGGCCAACAACCGGAAGACACGGTGAACCAGATTCTCGACGCCGCGGCCCTCGGCCGTTGACGTGGCGGGCTCACCCTGCGCCGGTGATCAGTCCTTCGATGTGCTCGAAGATATCGGCGTCGGTCTCCTGTTGCCAGGAAGGCAACTCGTCCCAATCGGCCACATAGGACGCTTTGGGCGCCTCGATGTACTTGTACACCTGGGCGATCCAGCACAGCGCGACGAACCGTCCCTTTTGGACTCTTGTCAATCGGGTCGCGTCCCCGATCTCCACGAACGCCCGCACCTGCTCGTAGACAGCATTCGCGGCGGCCCGCTCCCAGTCGGGGGTGTCCGCCCAGGGGGTGACGTAGCCTGCTTTGGGCTCACCGGGGAAGTGCTTGCGCACCCCGTCGATCCACGCCCGCCGGAAGACCTGCCCACCCTCGATCACCGCACACCTCCACAGACCGACACGATGTCCTCGTTCAGCTGCCTGGCCCGTCGATTCCCCAGATAGGGGCGCAGTCTGCCGCGCAGACTTGTCAGCTTCTGCTGGACGAAACCCGACCCACTCGCCCGAGCCACGTCGAGGACCGTCTCGGCGTGCATGGCCACCCGGGCGATGTCCCCGGACTGGAGCGCGACCACGGCCAGGTCCACCCCGACACTTGCCTGTCGGCGCGTCGACCCGGTGGTCAGTGCACCGGCCAGCGCCTTCTCGGCGGCCTCGGGCCGGTTCAACGCCAGATAGCAGGCCCCGCGTTCCTCGGGTAGCCGCGAACGGTCGAACCGCAACCACCCGTCGTTGTGTCCGGCCCCGGCCATGGTCAACAACCGCAGAACAGCTCGCCGCTCCACGTCGTCGCCTCCCTCGTCCGGAATCCGGTGCCCGGTCGTATCTTCGCCGAACCCAGCCTGAGGTGCCACATTCTCGACTGCGACCCGCCGCACCGCGAACCACAACAGGTCCGGAGGAATCCGGAGGGTGTTCGCCCACCAGGTGAGCTTGGTCAGGCTGTCGAGCGGCTTGCCGTTCTCGATCCGACTCAGCTGGGTCTGTGTCAACCCGGCCCAACCCGCGGCGATCTCCTGGGAGATAGGGACAGGTTGACAGGGATGGCATCGGAACGCCCGGATGACCTTGCCCATGTGCCACGTCTCCATCGCGGCCCGCATCTCTCCGTCGCACCAGAACTGGTCCGCCATCCGTGGCGGCGCTGTGCGCAGCTCGTGGGTCGCGCGCTGGCACCGTGAGCACGCGGTGCAGGGCCAAGACGATGTGTACCTGCGTTTCGGATCCCCGGACGACGATTTCGAGCTG
Organism: Actinokineospora enzanensis DSM 44649; assembly: GCF_000374445.1. Classification (GTDB taxonomy): domain Bacteria; phylum Actinomycetota; class Actinomycetes; order Mycobacteriales; family Pseudonocardiaceae; genus Actinokineospora; species Actinokineospora enzanensis. The sequence goes on from NZ_KB894410.1 coordinate 173,465, forward strand.
GCGTTGACCGAGCGGAGCCTGGAGCGGTTGATCGAGGTCGGCCGTCAGGCGCTCGGGGCGGTGCGACAGGCCGTGGTGGAGTTGCCGGACGTCGCGCAGTAGCAGTTCGCGAGAAAGCCGCCCACGTACGTGGGTCCACCCACTTGAGCGACGCGTGTCCTTGCCTGGCATACGGAAGAAGCCGCCACCGGACTGCGGTGGCGGCTTCTTCCGTCAAGAACCACTGCTGGCAAGAACTACTGCTGGGCGATGGCCGGGCTGCCCGTCCCGAGCCCACCCTCAAGCGCGTGCATCAGCGAGCCCCACTGGGCCAGGAAGTACATGACCCCGGCCAGCATGTTGTCCACCGGTTCCCAGATGTTGTCGTGCCCCGCCACCTGGTGCTGCTGGAACACCGGGTCGGTGAGCTGCATCATCCCCTTGGGCGGCACCCCGTTCGCCGCGTTGGGGTCCTGCAGGTCGATCGCGTGCGGGTTGCCGCCGGAGGTGCGGTCGACGATCTGGGCGATCTGCTCGGCGTTGATCTTCGAAGGGTCCACGCCGTGGTCGATGAGGATCTCCACGGCCGCGCCGATCCAGCGCGCGCGGTCGACCATGGAGGCGGGGGCGCCCGGGGTGGGCGGCCCGCCGCTGGGGCCGAGGCTGGGGACCTGGACCTGTCCGGGCAGGCCCGTCTGGTTCTGATACGTCGGCGCCTGCCCCGACCCGCCCACCGGCTGCTGATAGCCCGTGTACGAGGGCACCCCGCCCTGGTTGTACGTCGGCGCCTGCCCCGACCCACCCCCGGGCTGCTGGTACCCGGTGTACGAGGGCACCGCCCCCTGCTGGTACGTCGGCTGGTACCCGCCGGTGTTCCCGCCGGACGGCTGGTACCCCGGGTACGACGGCACCGCCCCCTGCGTGTAGTTCGGCTGGTACCCCCCGGTGCTCCCGCTCGACTGCTGATACCCCGTGAACGACGGCGGCGCGGTCGACGTGTACGTCGGCCCCGACTGCGGGTTCGTGTTGGTGTACCGCTGGTTCGCGGCAGTGTCCACACCGCCGGTGTTCACCTGCGGTGCCTGCGTCGTGGTCGCACCGGGCGAGGTGTGAGCCTTGCCGCCGATGGTCTCCAGGAGCTGCTTCACCGACTTGGCCAGGTTCACGATCTTCTGGACCGTGGACAGAATCTTCTGCAGCGAGGAGACGAACTTCTGCACCTTGCCCAGGATCTTCTGCGCGGTCTGCACCGCCTGCGCCACCGACTTGGCGATGCCCTCGGCGATGCTGGCACCGAAGCTCAGCCAGGCCTTGGCCAGCGCCTCGATGATGATCATGATGACCTTCTGCACGCACTGGTTGATGAAGTCCAGTACGGCCTTGCGCACCTCGGCCAGCAGCTTGCCCGCGCCGTCGATCGCGCCGCCCACGGCCTTGCTGACCTGGGCCAGCGCGTCCAATCCCTCGGCCTGGGTGGCGGCGGCCTTGCGGTAGGAGTCGGCCGCGCCGCCCTGCCAGTTGCAGGTCTCGCTCTGCACCGCGGCCCGGTACTTCTCCGCGGTCTGGGTGATCTGGGTGCCCGCGCGGACCCAGCCCTGGGCGCTGCTGATGATCGAGTTCGCGTCGCCGAGCAGCTTGTCGAACGGCTCGCGGATGAACTTGATGTGCTGGATGATCCAGCCGAACCCGGCGCCCGCGCAGGCGCCGAGCGGGTCGTTGGCGATGTTGATGACGTCCATCGCCACGTTGGTGACACCGAGGCCCGCGTCCAGCCAGTCGCCCCGGTCGATCGCGGCCTTGGCGCCGCGGATGTCGTTGTTGAGGCTGGTCGCGGCCTGCTGACCGGTCGACTGGCCCGTGCTTGTCGCCGTTGCCACTACGCCTTCCCCCCGCCGAAGGTGTTCGCGTTGCCCAGGTCGATCTGCTCGTAGTCCTTCGCGACCTCCTCGATGCCCTTGCGGACGTCGTCGATCGCGGTGGCCACCTTCTGGATGCCCTGCAGCACGTCACCGCAGGCGGCCAGGATCGCGGTGGCGAAGAACTGGCCGATCATCCCGTAGGCGGCGTCGGAGACCGACTGCGTCGACCCCGTCGCCGACTGCACCTGGGATGAGCAGGTGGCGACGGTGCGGGCATGCACCCGCATCTCCGCCACGTTGACGTTGAACCCTGTGCCCATGAGATCCGCCTCGGTTCCTAGTTCACGACTTCGGGGGGGTTGTCGAAGTACTCGTCGTCGGAGCGCGGCGCGCGCTCGGCGCGGACAGGCTCTTCGTCCGGGTCGGTGCCGTCGCCGGTGTAGCCCTCCGGCATCGCGGCCTTCACCACGTCCAACGCGGGCGAGTCGCCGACCAGCTCCGCCATCGTGGCCACGACCTGGGCACTGGCATCCCGCTGCGCCTCCCGGGTGACCTCCAGGATGAGCCGGGCGAGCTGCTCGGGTTCGTGGTCGCGCGCGCCCTGGCGCAGCACCAGGCCCGTGGTGGCGCCCGACGCGCTGACCCGCACGGTGACCTCGCCGTCGGCGGACGTCGCGGTGCCCCCCACCTCCCGCAGCGCCTTGTCCGCCTTCTGCGCACTGGCCGCGGCGTTTCTGAGCGTCTCGTCGTACTGCGCGAGCCACTGCTCGGGGTCCATCTGCCTGCCCTTCCCAAGGTCCAACCCGGATCGTCCGCCCCGGGTATGACGGAGCATTCCGCGTTCGGTTCCGCGTCGGCGAGCAATCGGGCAAACCGTTTGCGGTCGCACCCGACCAGTCGGTAACCGGCGCGGGCCCGGCGGGGATACTGGGGGCGGGCGATGCCGTGGGAAGGGGCCGGGTTCGTGTTGGAGGTCGACGGGATCACCAAGCGCTACGGCGACGTGCTCGCCTGCGACCGGGTGAGCTTCACCGTCGCCCCCGGCGAGGTGTTCGGCTTCGTCGGCGCCAACGGCGCGGGCAAGACCACCGCGCTGCGGATCGCGCTCGGCGTGTTGTCCGCCGACGCGGGCGCGGTGCGCTGGGCGGGCGCCCCGGTCGACCACGCCGCCCGCCGCCGCTTCGGCTACCTGCCCGAGGAGCGCGGTCTCTATCCCCGGATGCGGGTCCTGGAACACCTCGTCTACCTGGCCGAGCTGCACGGCTTCGATGTCACCCGGGCGGACGGCGACGCCGAGCGCTGGCTCAGCAGGCTCGGCCTGCGCGAGCACCGTGACACCGAGGTGCAGCGGCTGAGCCTGGGCAACCAGCAGCGCGTCCAGCTGGCTGCCGCGCTGGTGCACGACCCCGGCCTGCTGTTGCTCGACGAGCCGTTCTCCGGGCTGGACCCGGTGGCCGTCGACCTGCTGTCCGCGGTGCTGCGCGAACGGGCGGGCGCGGGCGTGCCGGTGGTGTTCTCCAGCCACCAGCTCGACCTGGTGGAACGGCTGTGCGACCGGGTCGGGATCATCCAATCGGGCAGGCTGGTGGCCTGTGGCACGGTCGCCGAGCTGCGCTCCGGGATGGGCAGCACGCTGCTGGTCGAGGCCCCCGCCGCCGCGTCGGGCTGGGCCGACGGGCTGCCCGGGGTCACCGTCCTGGGCGTCCACAACGGACAAACCCGGCTCCGGCTGGCGGCAGGCGTGGACGACCAGCCGGTACTCGCCGCCGCCCTGGCCACCGGCCCGGTGCGCGGCTTCACCCATCAGCGGCCGTCACTGGCCGAGCTGTACCGTGAGGTCGTGGGAGACGGCGCGTGAGCCCCGCGCGGGCGGTCTGGCTGGTCGCGCGGCGGGAGCTGCGGACCAGGCTGCGGGCCCGCTCCTTCCTCATCGGCACCGCCGTCTCGATCGCCGTCCTGGTCGCCTTCGTGCTGATGCAGGGCACCCTGTTCGGCGCCGAACGGGCGACCCGGGTCGGGCTGGTCGGGCAGGCCACCGCCGTCGCCGGATCGCTCACCGAGGAGGCGCTGGCGCGCGGGCTGGAGGTGCGGGTCAGCACGGTCCGCGACCCGGCGGCAGGCGAGTCCGCGATCACCGATGGCGACCTCGACGCGCTGGTCACCGGCACTCCGGCGGCGTTGCACGTGGTGGTGGACGAGTCGTTGGACGAGAACCTGCGGCGTGCGCTGAACACGTTGGTGCAACGGGAGGTGCTGCGCGCGCAGCTGGCGTCGGTCGAGGAGCTCGACCCGGACCAGGTGCTGGCCACGGTCGCGGACGCGACGGTGGACGTGCGGTCGTTGCGGGCGCCGGACCCGAGCCACGAGCAGCGGTTGGCGTTGGCCCTGGTGATCGTGGCCCTGCTGTATCTGTCGTTGTTGTTGTACGGGACGTTGGTGGCGCAGGGGGTCGTGGAGGAGAAGTCCAGCCGGGTCGTGGAGATCCTGCTGGCGACTGTCCGGCCGTGGGAGTTGTTGGCGGGCAAGGTGATCGGTCTGGGCCTGGTAGGACTGGCACAGCTGGTGGTGGTGGGCGGCGCCGGGGTGGCGTTGGCGGTATTCGCGGGTGTGCTGACGATCCCGTCCGTGGCAGTGGGGACTCTGCTGTGGGGGCTGCTCTGGTACCTGCTGGGTTATCTGTTCTACGCGTCGGTGTTCGCGGCGGCGGGGTCGTTGGTGTCGCGGCAGGAGGAGACGCAATCGGTGTTGTTGCCGGTGACGTCGGTTCTCGTGCTGGCGTTCGTGCTGAGCTTCGGACTGCTGACGCGCGCGCCCAACGCGAGCGCGACGGCGGTGCTGTCGGTACTGCCACCGTTCGCGCCGATCCTCACTCCCGGCCGGATGGCGCTGTCGGCCGCGACAGGGTGGCAGGTCGTCATCGCGATAGTGCTCACATTGGCCTCTGTCGTCGTCCTGGCCTGGTTGTCCGGTCGGATCTACGCGGGCGCGGTTCTACGCACCGGTGCACGGCTGCGGTTGCGTGAGGTGCTGCGGCGCCATTGAGTCACAGGCCGTTCAAGGTCTTCGTGACCAGCTCCGTCACCACCGGCAGCGCGGCCTCTGCGTCGCCCGCGACCAGACCCACGCGAGTCCGTCGGTGCAGGACGTCCTCCGGAGACAGCGCGCCCTCGTGCCGGACGGCCCACACGACCTCCGCCGCCGTCACGTCCATCCCCGGCGCGACCGGCCTGCCGAGCCGTTCGTCCAGCAGGCCCAGGGCGTGCACGGTGGACGCCTCCGTCCCATACCGGGCGACCAGCCGCGCCGGAGCATCCACAGTGGACAGAACGCGCCGCGGTGCCGCGCCGACCAGTGGGAGGCTCCGGGTCCGTGACGGCCCCGCGGCCAGGCCCGCCGCCGCGACCGCCGCGTCCACGGCGTCGGCGGCCATCGCCCGATAGGTGGTCAGCTTGCCGCCGACCAGCGTGATCACCCCGTCCGGCGCGGTCAGCACGGCATGGTGCCGGGACAGGTCCGCGCTCTGCCGCGCCACCCCCGGCGCGTCCACCAGCGGCCGCAGCCCGGCGAACGCGCCCAGCACGTCCGCCCCGGTCAACCGGCGTTCCAGCACCGAGGAGGCCACGTCAAGCAGGAAGTCCACATCGGACTCCGGCACCGCGGGGACCGCCGGGATCGGACCGTCCACCGGCTCGTCGGTCAGACCCACGTAGACCCGGCCGTCGTCCTGCGGCAGCACGATCACGAACCGGCCGAACGGGCCCGGGACCGGCACCGTCAACGCCGTCGCCGCGCCGCCGACCGCCGCCGCCGACAGCACCAGGTGCGACCCGCGCGAGGGCCGCAACCGCACCGACGGCACCAGCTCACCCGCCCACACGCCCGTCGCGTTGACCACCGCCCGCGCGCGGATCTCCACGCGGCGGTCGGTCAACCCGTCCACGACCTCCGCGGACCGGCCGGTCACCGCCGTCACCCTGGCCCGGGTGATGATCCGCGCGCCCAGCCCCGCCGCCGTGCGCGCGAGCGCCACGACCAGGCGTGCGTCGTCGACCAGCTGCCCGTCGAACGACAGCAGCCCCCCGCGCAGCCCCGTCCGGCGCAACCCCGGCGCGAGCGCGAGGGCTTCCGGCGCGGAGACGCGGCGCGGGCGGGGGAGCAGGTCGGCGGGAGTGCGCGCGGCCCGCCGCAGACCGTCGCCCGCCACCAGGCCCGCGTAGGTCAGCGCCGCGTCGCGGGTGGACACCGGCGGGTGCAGCGGCACCAGCTGCGGCAGCGCGCGGGTCAGGTGCGGCGCGGTCGTGCCCATCAGCACGCCCCGCTCCACCGCGCTCTCGTGCGCCAGCCCGACATCCCCCTTGGCCAGGTAGCGCAGGCCGCCGTGGACGAGCTTGCTGGACCAGCGGGACGTCCCGAACGCCAGGTCCTCGGCCTCCACCAGGGCCACCCGCAGCCCACGGGACGCGGCGTCCAGCGCCACCCCGGCGCCGGTCACGCCGCCGCCGACCACCAGCAGGTCGACGACCTCGCCGTCGGTGAGCGCGGCCAGGTCGGCCGCGCGGCGCTCGGCGTGCAGGTCGGTGTCGGGGTGGGTCATCGGGTCTCCGTGGTCAGGGTGGGGTCAGACTCGCATCGATGAGGTGGGCCAGCTCGTCCAGCAACGCGGCCGCGTCCACGTCCGCGGTGGCCGGGCCGTGCGAGAGCGCGAACGACTGCACCACCAGCAGCAGCGCCCGCGCCTGGGTGGCGGTGTCGGCGAGCCGGATGGAGCCGTCCTCGTGCCCGGCGACCAGCTGGGCCAGCAGGAACTGCTCGGCGATGTGCTGCGTGCTGCCCAGCCGCTCCACCACGTAGGGCAGCACCAGCTCGCCGTCCCGGTCGAGCACGGTGCGCAGCAGCGGGTCGGCGACCAGCGCGCGTACCCCGGCCACCGCGCCCGCGACCAGCCGCGCCCGCGCGTGCGGCCCCTCCGCCGCGTGCGCCGTGCGGGTCAGCAGCTGGCCGAACTCCCTGGTCATCAGCGTCGCCAGCAGGCTGCGCACGTCCGGGAAGCGGCGGTAGAGCGTCATCCGGCTGACCCCGCCGCGGCGCGCCACGTCGGTCAGCGTGGTGCGCCGCACGCCGTGCGTGAGCACGCACTCGCGGGCGGCATCCAGCAGGACGTCGTCCTCCACCCGACTGGGCGAAACCGTGTGACGTTTTAACGTCATGTGTCACACTCTATTCCGTGTATGTGCCTGTGGACCACCTCGACCACCGGGTTCGCGGCGGCTGGACCCCCTCCGGCGCGATCGACGCCGGGCTGCCCGCGCACGCGAACCGATGGTTGAGCGCGAGAACCGGGCTGTCCGCACCACCCACGCCCGTCGCGCCCGACTCCGGCCTCGTCGTGCCGGAGTCGGAGCTGCCCGCCCAGGTGCGGGCCGTCCTGATCTCCATTGTCGGGGCCGGACACCTGCTGGTCGAGCGCGCCGACCGGCTGGCCCGCGCGGGCGGTATGTCCTATGTGGACCTGTTGGGTCGGCGCGGTGCCGGTGAGCTGGCGGTACCCGACGCGGTGGTGTGCCCGGCGGACGCGGATCAGGTCCGCGACGTGGTCGTGGCGTGTGCGTCACACGACATCGCGATCGTCCCGTTCGGCGGCGGCACGTCCGTCGTCGGTGGGGTCACGGCCCTGCGCGGCGACAAGACCGCGGTGGTCGTACTCGACCTGTACCGGCTCGACCGGCTGCTGTCCGTGGACCCGGTGTCGCGGCTCGCGGTGTTCCAGGCGGGCAGCACGGCCCCGGAAGCCGAGCGTCGACTGGCCGAACACGGGCTCACCCTCGGACACTTCCCACAGTCCTACGAACGGGCGACCCTCGGCGGCTTCGCGGCCACCCGCTCCTCGGGCCAGGCATCGGCGGGCTACGGCCGCTTCGAGGAGATGGTGTCCGCCCTGCGCGTGGCCACTCCCCGAGGCGACTGGCGGGTGGGCGTCGCACCTGCCTCCGCCGCCGGTCCGGACCTGCGGCACCTGGTGGTCGGCAGCGAGGGCACGCTGGGCGTGATCACCGAACTGACCCTGCGGGTACGGCCGCGGCCGGTCGTCGACCGCTACGAGGGCTTCATCGTGGACGGCTTCGACGCGGGTGTGGACACCGTGCGGACCCTGGCGCAGAACGGCGCGCTGGGAACGGTGACGCGACTGTCCGATCCGCAGGAGACCGAGGTCGGTTTCGCGTTGTCGGGCGGCTGGAAGATCACGGCCCTGCGCGCCTACCTGCGCGCGCGGGGTGTGGCCGAGCCGTGCCTGCTGATCATCGGATGGGAGGGCCAGAGCGCGCGGGAGATGTACGCGCGCCGTCGCACGACCGTGACCTTGCTCGGCAAGACCGTCCGGCTGGGAACCGTGGCGGGGGAGAAGTGGCGGCATGGTCGGTTCGCCGGGCCGCGGCAGCGGGACGCGCTGATGGACATCGGCATGTGCGTGGAGACGCTGGAGACGGCAACGCACTGGTCCACGATCGCGGAACTGCGCGAGAACGTCCGCAAGGCCCTGGTCGACTCGCTCACCGAGGCCGGGCGGCGGCCGGTCGTGGCCTGCCACATCTCGCACTCGTACGAGACGGGGGCGTCGCTGTACTTCACGACACTGGTGCCGCGCGACCTGACGGACCCGGTCGGACAGTGGCAACGCGCTAAGCGGGCGGCGTCCGAGGCGATCGTCGGGCTGGGCACGATCACTCACCACCACGCGGTCGGAGTGGACCACGCGTCGTACCTGTCGGCGGAGGTCGGTTCATTGGGCGTGGAGGTGTTGCGGGCGGTGAAGTGTGAACTGGATCCTGACGGCGTGCTGAACCCGGGCAAGCTGATCTAGTGCACCACTAGCAGAGCCTGCAGGTGGGTTCGATGCTCTCGCCGGTCAATGCGGAGCGCACGTGGTTGCCGATCGCCTCGGCCAGCATGGGCGGCACGGCGTTGCCGATCTGGCGGGCGATCTCGATCTTGGTGCCGCACCACTCGAAGGTCTCCGGGAAGCCCTGCAACCGGGCCGCCTCCTGGTGCGTGATCGGCCGGTGCCACTGCGGGTGCAGGTAGCGGCCCTTTTCCGGCTTGTAGAACTCGGTCCGGATGGTCAGCGACGGGTCGTCCCAGCGCATCCGGCCCATGACGTCGGTGGTGCCGGTCTTCTTCTCCCGCCAGCAGCGGGGGAGGAGGTGCTCGGGGACGTCGAACCGGCCGCCGCCGGGGGGCACCGATCGGTAGCGGGCCAGGGAGAGGGGGGTGGGGTTGCGGCCGAGATGCAGGTCCGCGCTCTTGAACCGCCCCGGCACCTTCTCGCCGAAGAACTCCACGAACGAAGTGGGCAATGTGGTCCGTGCAGGCCGCTCCGGAAGCCCGGAAAGCACCGACCGAACCCCATGCCATTGCTCGTGCGTCCGCCCCGGCAAGGGGATTGCCCCGACCCGTGACCCGATCACGAACGCCCGCTTCCTCCGCTGCGGCACCCCGAAGTCGGCCGCGAGCAACAGCCCGGCACTGAGCCGGTAGCCCGCGAGCAATCCGCTCCGCCGCGTCTCGGCCTGCAACAGACCGAACTCGGACGACGTCAGGAACCGATCCACGTTCTCGATCACGAACGCGGCCGGTTTCACCTCGCGCACGAACCGCAGGTACTGCTTCCACAACTGATTGCGCGGATCCTCGACGTCTCGACTGCCCAGGTTCGAAAACCCCTGGCAGGGCGGCCCCCCGATGATCACATCAGCCCGCGGCGCCACCTCGACCGCGGCGATGTCCGCCCACCGCACATGCCCCGCACCGAAGTTCGCCGCATAGGTAGCCGCCGCGTGCAAATCCCACTCGACCGCCAACACCGGCCGATACCCGGCAGCCACGAACCCGGCGGTCATCCCACCACAACCCGCGAACAGGTCGATCATCTCCAGCCCCACTCACCCAGGCTAGCCGGCCCGCCCTCCCTTCCCCCGCATCCCGCGCCCGCGGGTTGTCCCCAACCCCCGAAACCATCCACAGCCCCGCGCCGATCGAGGTCACCTGGTCGGGAGTGGGGTCAGGTCAGGCGGTCTTTGACCAGCGTGCGTACCCGGGCGGCGGCGCTGGTCGGGTCCTCGTGCTCCCAGACGCGGACGGGGAGCCAGCCCTCGGCGGTGAGACGCTCGTCGGTGTCGCGGTCACGGCGCTGGTTGGTCTCGATCTTCGTGCGCCAGAACTCGGCGTTGCGCTTCGGCCACGTGGCGTGTTCGGGGCAGCCGTGCCAGAAACAGCCGTCGACGAACACGGCGACGCGGGCCGGGCCGAACACGACGTCGGCTTCCCGCCGGACGCCGCGGACGGGACGGCGATGGACGCGGTAGCGCAGGCCGAGTGCGTGCAGGGCGCGGCGCAGCGCGACCTCGGTTCCGGTGTCCCTGGCGCGCTGGCGGCTCATCCGCAGGCTGGTCGCCGCCGTGGTGTCCACACTGCCCCTCCCGCGTTTCCGCTGGTCCGGTTAGAGTCCTCTACCCGCCTCCGGCCCGCACCCCTGGGCAGGCGGCGGGCCGTCGACCACCTCGACGCGACGCTACCGGCCGGTGACCCGCCCCAGGACGTCGACCGCGTCTCGACCCGCCCGACGAACGCTCGCGAGCCCACCAGCACCCGGCGACCGTGGTCGGCGTTCTGTGTTAGGGAGGATGTATGCACCCGGTGCCGCTGGAGACATTCCCCGCGGTGCTGTCCGGCGCCATCGAGAGCAGCGGCCTGAGCCTGGAGCAGCTGCAGCGCAAACTCGCCGACGAGGGCGTCCGCGTCAGCCTGTCCACCCTCAGCTACTGGCGCCGCGGCCGCACCCGCCCCGAACGCCCCGAGTCGCTGCGCGCGGTGGAGGCCATCGAAGAGGTGCTGAACCTCCCGCACGGCTACCTCACCGGCCTACTCGGCCCGCGTAAGCCGCGCGGCCGCTGGGTCGCCCGCGGCGGCATCGTGCACCCGCACGACGAACTGTGGGACAACACGTCGGGCCTGTCGTCGGTGCTGCTGGAACTGGGCGAGGCGGACCCGGGGGAGGTGACGTACCTGCAGATCCACGACCAGCACCACCTCGACCACCAGGGCCGCGACTTCCGCACCCGGGTCCGAATGCTCCTCCGGTCCGAAGTAGACGGACTGGGCTCATTGGTCGTATTGCACCGAGCAGAGGACACCGACCGCGCCCTGCCCACCCTGTCCTCGGCGGTCGGCTGCGCCATCGGCCGCGTCCGCGACATCCCGTCCTGCCGCTTCACCGCCGGAGAGATCCTGCTCGACCGACAACTCAACACCGGCCAGACCGCGGTCATCGAGTTCGAGGTCCACTGGTTCGGCGCCACCCGCTCCGTGCGCTACGTCCGCACCTCCCGGCGCCCGGTGCGGGACTACCTCGTGGAAGTCAACTTCCACCCCTCCCGCCTCCCCGCCCAATGCTTCGCCTTCACCCAAACCGGCGCCGACGCCCGGGAAATCCGCGCCGAAACCCTCGACGTCGGCCGCTACGGCGGCGTACACACATCCATCCAAGGCGCGGGCTTACCCATCGTCGGCATCCGCTGGACCTGGTGAGCCGCGTACCGACGGGCCACCTCCGCGCGATGCTGCGGGCCTGGACCGGGGGCGCCGAGTGCCATGTGTGTCCAGAAGCCCGCGAGGTAGACGAAGAACGCGACCTGAGCCCGCAGGTCCACCGGAACCTCGATCTCGTCGATCCGATGCCCCGCGTCGAACAGCCGCAACGCCAGGAACGCCGAGTCGACCCAGGGAGCGCCCCGCCCGGGAAACCCCCAGTCGATCACGTGGATCGTGCCGTCACCGATGACGAACTGGTCGGCGTGCAGGTCGGTGTGCAGGAGTCGATCACCGTCGACCAGCTCCGGCACGTGATCGGACAGCCGCTGCGCGCCATCGACATCCCAACCGTTCACGAGCTGTGGCGCCTCGTCAGCCAGCCGGTGCCACCAAGCCGTGCCCGCCCAGCGTTCACCGAGCGACTTCAATCGGGGTGCCCGGATCCCGGCGATCCGAGTGACCACCTCCCGCACCGAGGGCAGGTCCCTGGACCCAGGCCGCAGATTCGCGCGCCGCCCGGACAGGAACTCGAACCCGACCACCAGCCACTCACCCACATCGCAAGCAAACACCACTCGTGGCGCGATCCCGTCCGTCAACTCGGCCGCACCGACCTCGTTCCGCAACCACCGCATACGCTTGCTGACACCACGAACGCCTTTGCAGAAGACCTTCCGGCCGTCACCGAAGTCGAGCACAACGGCGAGATCGCTACTCCGCCCCACAACAATGTCCGCGGCGGTTACCGGTGTTCCTACGCGCTCATGCACGGCGGATCGGACGATCTCCGGAACGTCACACCACGCCACCGGTCCCTACTTCCCGCGGTTGTCGGAGTTCTCGTTGCCGTCCTCGCCGCTGGCACTGCAGGGTATTCCGTACATGTGTGATCAGCCAGGGGTCCGAGCTCAGATCAGTTGCAAGCCGCACCACAGAGCCACGACCGATGCCGCCAGGGTCGTCGGCACGGTCAGCAGGCCGAGCCGGGTGAAGTCGCCGAGTTGGATGGTGGTGCCGTGGGTGTGGACGACCCGGCGCCAGAGGAGGGTGGCGAGGGAGCCGGGGTAGGTGAGGTTGGGGCCCAGGTTGACGCCGAGGAGGACGGCCAGGAGAGCGGGTGGGCCGAGGACGGCGGCCAGGGGGGTGAGGACCAGGACGGCGGGCAGGTTGTTGATCAGGTTGGCCAGGGCCGCCGCCAGGAACGCGATGGCCAGCAGGGACGGCAGGCCGGTGTCGGTCGGGATCAGGTGGGCGAGTGCGGTGCCCAGGCCGTTGTCGACGACGGCGCGGACCACGATGCCCAGGGCGAGGACGAAAGCCAGGAACGGCAGGCTCATCGCGCCGAACAGGGCCGGTACCGTCGTGTGGCGTCGGAGCAATGCGCGGACTGCCAGGGTCATTGCTCCGGCTGTCGCCGCCCAGGCCGGGTCGATGCCGATGGCCGAGGTGACCACGAATGCCGCCAATGTGCCGCCGACGGTCAGCAAGGCGAATACCGGCACGTCCTGGTCCGATTCCGCGGCCCGCTCCCGGAATTCCCTCAGCTCGGCCGCGAAGAACCGTCGGAAAATCAGGTACTCCACTGCGATCGCCACCAGCCACGGCAAGAACATCAGGCCGGTGAACCGGGCGAAGCTCAGCCCGGTCGCGGTGAAAGCCAGCAGGTTGGTCAGATTGGACACCGGCAGCAACAACGACGCCGTATTGGACAGATGCGCGCACGCGTACACATGCGGCACCGGGTTCGCGCCCACTCGCGTCGCCGTCGCGAACACCACCGGGGTCAACAGCACGACCGTCGCGTCCAGGCTCAACGCCGCCGTCACCAATGACGCCGTCGCGAACACCGCAGCCAGCAGCGACCGTCCCGCCGCGCGCGCCATCCACGCCCCGCACGTACGGAACAGGCCCTCGTCCGCGCACAGTTTCGCCAGGACCAGTACGGCCGCGAGGAACCACAGCACCGGCCACAACCGCGCCGCCTCGGCGCGTGCCGCCTGCCAGGAGACACCGCCGATCGCGATCGCCACGATGGCCGCCGGGATCGCGGCCACCGCCTCCGACCAGCCGCGTGGGCGGGCCACCGCCCACACCAGGACCACCGCCAGGAGGCCCGCCGACACCGCCAGGTTCATGTTCCGCCGTCCCGCACGGGCACCATCGAACCACACCGTCCAGTCCGGAATATCCGACAGTCCATTGGGGACTATTCGGCCGGACTTGGCAAAAGCCGGGTAAGCGAATGGGAAATAACCGGTAACAAAGGACCACTTCCGCAGCCTTGTGACAACCCGCGACGACACGCGACCATCCGTGCAGCGATGCCGCGCGGCCCGGTCGTGAGGGCACCTTCGGGTTCGGCCGGGCCGTCGGCGCGCCAAAACCACAAATTCGCCTCCGGCGCCGGCGATCCCGGCGCTCCCTTGCGGGAGGAATGTGTGAAACGCAAACGCCTGATCGGCGCGGTCGGGGCGGCGGCCGCCCTCGCCCTGGTCCTGTCCACCGCGTCCGCGGCCACCGGGGCGACGTCCCCCGCCCCGGCAGGCGAGCAGCGGACCAGTGCCGAGTACGCCGTCGTCGGGGTCCGCACCGTCGCCGACCGCACCGCCGTCGCCCGCACGGGCGCCGCGGTGAACGGGGTCGAGGACAGCAGGCTGATGATCACCGCCACGCCCGAGGAGGCCAGGCGGATCCGCGCGCTCGGCTTCCGCGTCGATGCGCAGGCGCCCGCCCCGACCGACCGCGGCCTCGCCGCCCCGTTCGACTTCCCCAGCCAGGACTCCAACTACCACAACTACGCCGAGGCCACCGCGGAGATCAACCGGGCCGTCGCGGCGCACCCGGACCTGATCAGCAAGCAGGTCGTCGGCCGCAGCTACCAGGGCCGCGACATCCTCGCGCTGAAGATCTCGGACAACGTCGCCACCGACGAGAACGAGCCCGAGGTGCTGTTCACCGCGCACCAGCACGCGCGCGAGCACCTCACCGTCGAGATGGCGCTGTACCTGGTCAAGCTGCTCACCGACGGCTACGCCACGGACGCGCACGTCAAGAACCTGGTCGACAGCCGGGAGATCTGGATCATCCCGGATGTCAACCCGGACGGCGGCGAGTTCGACATCGCCACCGGCTCCTACCGCAGCTGGCGCAAGAACCGGCAGCCCAACTCCGGCTCCAGCAACGTGGGCACCGACCTGAACCGCAACTGGGACTACAAGTGGGGCTGCTGCGGCGGTTCCTCCGGCAGCACCTCCAGCGAGACCTACCGCGGTCCGTCGCCCGCGTCCTCGCCGGAGGTCAAGGCGCTGCAGAACTTCGTGAACAGCCGGGTCGTCGGCGGCAAGCAGCAGATCACCGTGGGCATCGACTTCCATACCTACTCCGAGCTGGTGCTCTGGCCCTACGGCTACACCTACAACGACACCGCGCCGGACCTCAACTCCGAGGACCAGCGGATCTTCTCGACCATCGGCCGGGCCATGGCCGCGAAGAACCGCTACACCCCGGAGCAGTCCTCCGACCTCTACATCACCGACGGGTCGATCGACGACTGGCTGTGGGCCAAGCACCGCATCTACGGCTACACCTTCGAGATGTACCCGTCCAGTTCGGGTTCGGGCGGCGGCTTCTACCCGCCCGACGAGGTGATCGGCCGGGAGACCACGCGGAACAAGGAGTCCGTGCTCTACCTGCTCGACTACGCCGACTGCCCGAAGCGCGCCATCGGCGGCGCGTGCGCGGCGACCTGGTCGACCGAGACGACCGCCCAGCCAGGGCGGTAGGCGGGCTCGACCGTTCCATAGTGGACGGCGGCCGCCCCACCCCTGCTCCGGCACCCGTCCCCGATCCCGGGGGTGGGTGCCGGTGGACGACCGAGAGGACCTATCCGGTGAAGAGGTTGACCAGACTGCAGAAGTCCATGGCGTCGGCGGTGATGGTGCTCGCGGCGTCCGCGGCCGTCGCGGGCCAGGCGCTCGCCGCGCCGGGACCCTCGTCCGACCCGTCACCCGCTGTCGTCGGGGGCACGCGGGCGGCGCAGGGCGAGTTCCCGTTCGTGGTGCGCCTGTCCATGGGTTGCGGTGGCGCGATGTACTCGCCGAACCTGGTGCTGACCGCCGCGCACTGTGTGAACGGCACGGGCAACAACACCAGTATCACCGCCACCTACGGCGACGTCGACCTGCAGGGCTCCAAGCGGGTCACCCGCCAGTCGAACTACGTCTACCGCAACCCCGGGTACACCACGGCGACCGGCGGTGACTGGGCGCTGATCCGCCTGTCCAGCCCGATCCCGAACGCGGCCACCCTGTCGCTGGCCACCTCCTCGGCCTACGACACCGGCACGTTCACCATCGTCGGCTGGGGCGCGGCGAGCGAGGGCGGCGCGCAGCAGCGCTACCTGCTCAAGGCGCAGGTCCCGCTGGTGGCGGACACCACCTGCAAGACCTCCTACCCGTCGCTGAAGGCGCCGGTGGAGATCTGCGCGGGCTACAAGCAGGGCGGCACGGACACCTGCCAGGGCGACTCGGGCGGCCCGATGTTCCGCCGCGACAACGCGAACAACTGGGTCCAGGTCGGCATCGTCTCCTACGGCAAGGGCTGCGCCCGCGCCAACTACCCGGGCGTCTACGCCCAGGTGAGCGCGCTGTCGTCGGCCATCGCGGCGAAGGCGACGGAGCTCGGCCGCGGTTGACCGCACACGGCGCAGTCGGCACAGACGGCAAAGGACCACCCCGGCCATCGGTCGGGGTGGTCCTTTTGTCACCATTGCCAGATATCGGTTTCGCCGCTCCTCTGGCACCTGTGAGAGGTTGGCGGCAGGATACGGTGGAAGTTACCGATAGGTAGCCGGTGGGCCACCCGCAGGCCGCCGAGCATCGGAGGAGAGTTCATGCGCGAGTACGCCGTCCCCCCGGTCGCCAAGCGTGAGGAGGCGGGCGGACTCGCCGACCTGGTGTTCACCAACGCCGCCGAGGGCCCCGCGGACGTGGCGTTCCGCCGCCGCCTCGGCGCGGGCTGGGAGGACGTGACCGCCGAGCGGTTCGCCGCCGAGGTCACCGAGGTGGCCAGGGGGCTGGTCGGCTCCGGCATCGGGCCGGGTGACCGGGTCGCCGTGCTGGCCGCCACCCGCTACGAGTGGACGCTGCTGGACTTCGCCATCTGGACCGCGGGCGCGGTGTCCGTGCCGATCTACGTGACCTCGTCGGCCGAGCAGATCCAGTGGATCCTGTCCGACTCCGGGTCGGTCGCGGTCGTCGTGGAGACCGACGATCAACTGGCCCGCCTCAATGGCGTGCGTGGTGAGCTGCCCGAACTGCGCCAGGTCTGGCGGGTCGACGACCTGGCAGGCGTCGTCCTCGCGGGCCAGGAGGTCGACCCGGCCGACGTGCTGGCGCGCCGGACCGCGGTCACCGCCGACGATGTCGCCACCATCATCTACACCTCCGGCACCACCGGCAGGCCCAAGGGCTGCGTGCTCACCCACCGCAACTTCTTCGACGAGTGCGGCTACGGCGTGGAGATCCTGCCCGAGCTGTTCAAGGGCGAGGGCCTCGCCGAGCAGCCGTCCACCCTGCTGTTCCTGCCGGTCGCGCACGTCTTCGGCCGCATGGTCCAGGTCGGCTGCGTGTTCGCGCGCTGCACCATGGGCCACGGCCCGGACACGAAGAACCTGCTCGACGACCTGGCCACGTTCCGGCCCACGTTCATCCTGTCCGTGCCGTACGTGCTGGAGAAGGTCTACAACGGCGCCCGGCAGAAGGCGCACACGGGCGGCAAGGGCCGGATCTTCGACGCCGCCGCGGCCACCGCGATCGCCCACAGCGAGGCCGACGGCAAGGCCGGACTGGGCCTCAAGCTCAAGCACGCGCTGTTCGATCGGCTCGTCTACGGCAAGCTCCGCGCGGCCCTGGGCGGCAAGACCACCTGGGCCATCTCCGGTGGCGCCGCGCTCGGCGCCCGCCTCACTCACTTCTACCGCGGCGTCGGCCTGACCGTGTTGGAGGGCTACGGGCTCACCGAGACCACCGCCGCGTCCACCGTCAACACGCCCCGCCACTTCAAGCCGGGCACGGTCGGCCGCCCGCTGCCAGGCACCGCCGTCCGCATCGACACCGAGGTTGTCGATGTCTCGGGTGATGACGCAGAGGGCGAGATCCTCATCAAGGGCGGCCAGGTTTTCGTCCGCTACTGGAACAACGAGACCGCCACCGCCGAGGCCCTGGACGCGGACGGCTGGTTCCGCACCGGCGACCTCGGCAAGCTGGACGCCGACGGCTACCTGAGCATCACCGGCCGGAAGAAGGAAATCCTGGTCACCACCGGCGGCAAGAACGTCGCCCCGGCCGTGATCGAGGACCGCATCGCCGCGCACCCGTTGATCGGGCAGGCCATGGTGGTCGGCGACGGTCGCAAGTTCATCGCCGCGCTGATCACCGTCGACCGGGAGTACTTCGGCTACTGGAAGAAGACGGCAGGCAAGCCCGCCGAGGCGACCGTGGCCGAGCTGGCGGCGGACCCGGATCTGCTGGCGGAGATCCAGAACGCGGTGGACGACGGCAACGCGGCGGTGTCGAAGGCCGAGTCGGTCCGCAAGTTCCGGGTGCTGGCCACCGAGTTCACCCCGGAGAGCGGCCATCTCACGCCGTCCCTGAAGCTCAAGCGCCAAGAGATCATGCGCGACTTCAAGGACGAGGTCGAGAAGCTCTACTCGTGAAGGGGAGTTGCGTCTAGCATGGCGCCACCCGACCCCCGCGAGAGGTTTGAGCCACCATGGGACGACACTCGTCGCTCCGGAGGCCGAGATGGGGTTTCGCCGCGACCGGGCTGCTCCTGATCGTCCTGCTGGCGCTGGTGGTCGGCGGCTGGTTCGCCCTCGACACGCTGCGCGACCACACGAACACGGCTGGTCCGCCCAACGCGCAGGCCTGCGAGTCCACCACCCTGCGCGTCGTGGTCACCCCCGATATCGCGCCGGTGGTCGACGCCGCGGCCAAACGCGTCGGCGACGGCTGCGCCCGGGTCGACGTGACGGTGAAGCCCGCCGCCACCGCGGTGGACGCGATGCTGGTGACCGATGGTTCCCAGTTGCCGGATGTCTGGATCCCGGACTCCAGCCTGTGGTTGCGCCGCGCGCAGGAGAAGGGCGTCTGGCCCGCGGAGGTCAGCGGGACCTCGTTGGCCTCCTCGCCGATCGTGCTGGCCCTGGCCGAGGAGACCGCCACCCGGCTGGGCTGGCCCGGCAAACCCGTGACGTGGTCGCAGGCCCTTCTCCCCGAGGTCGCCACCGCGTTACCTGACCCGTCTCGCGACCCGATCGGCGTGGCCGCGTTGATCGGCATCCGCGCCTCCGCCGCCGGAACGCCCGACCCGTCCGCCGCGACGATCTCGACCATGCGCCGGATCTCCCCGCTGACCGTGCCGCAGGCCGCGGACCTCTTCACCTCGCCCCAGCCGCTCGGCGCCTTTCCCACCTCGGAACAGGCACTGATCCACAGCAACGACTCCGGTGCGGCCCAACACCTCGTCGCCGCGTACCAGGACGTGCCGACCCTGGACTACCCCTACACCGTCCTGCCGCAGGCGTCGCCCCAGGTGCAACCGTTGTCCCAGCGGCTGTTGGACGCGCTGCAGTCGGCGGACACACGCACTTCCCTGGCGGACAACGGTTTCCGCGCCTCCGACGGCAAGATCCTGCGGGACCGGTCGGCCGACGCGCGCACGTCGTCGGACACGGTGGTGCCGATTCCCTTCCCGCCCAACGAGGACATCAACCAGCTGCTGAACCAGTGGGCGGGGGTGAACCTCAGCGCCCGCATCCAGATCCTGCTCGACGTGTCCGGGTCGATGGCCGAACCGGTCAAGGGCACCGGAACCGACCGGATGGGCGTCACGCTGAAGGCGGCCGAGCTGGGGATCGGCATGTTCCGGCCGACCACCAAGTTCGGGCTGTGGCTGTTCTCCACGAACCTGGACGGAAAGAAGGACTACAAGGAACTCCTGCCCGTGCTTCCGGTCGCCGACCAGCTGAAGGCCGGGGCACTGGACAAGCTGCACGGCGTCAAGGCGATCAAGGGCGGGGCCACCGGCCTGTACGACAGCGTGCTGGCCGCCTACCAATCCGCTCGGACCAACTGGGAACCGGGTCGGATCAACCTGGTCGTGGTGATGACCGACGGCAAGAACGAGGACAAGGAGGGGATCAGCCGCGCGCAACTGCTCGCGGAGCTGGCCAAGTTGCAGGACCCCGACCGCCCACTGCAGCTGATCGGGATCGGGATCGGGCCGGACGTGGACCTCGGCGAGCTCCAGGAGATCACCAAACCGACCGGCGGGCAGGCGTTCACCACACCCGACCCGACCAAGATCGGCGACATCTTCTACAAGGCCCTCAGCGGACTGCTCTGCCAACCGCCGTCCTGTGCGAACTGACCGTCCACAGCGGAGCGGTCAGACTCCCAGCGCGCGCAACAGGGTGCCGAACTTCGCGTCCGTCTCGGCCAGCTCGGCCGCGGGATCCGAGTCCGGCATGATCCCCGCCCCGGAGAACAGCCGCATGCCGTTGCCGGAGACCTCCGCACTCCTGATCGCCACGACCCACTCCCCATCACCCTCGGCCGTGCACCACCCGACCAGTCCGCTGTAGAACCCGCGCTCGAACGGCTCCAGCTCGCCGATGGCCGCCCGCGCGGCCGCCGTCGGCGTCCCACACACCGCGGGCGTCGGATGCAGCGCCGCCGCCAGCCGCAGCGACGAGACGTCGGGGTCGTTCACCGTCCCGGTGATCACGGTCGACAGGTGCCACATGGTCGCCGTGGACACCAGCGAAGGCTCGGCGGGCACCGACAGCGCCCGGCAGAACGGCCGTAGACCTTCCACGACCGCCTCCACCACCACCCGGTGCTCGCCCTGGTCCTTGCGCGACGCCAGCAGCGCGGCCGCGTTCGCCCGATCGGTGGCCTCGTCCGCCCCCCTGGGCAGCGACCCGGCGAGCGGATTGAGCGTCACCTGCGGCCCGCGCCGGGACAGCAGCAGCTCCGGGCTGGCACCCACCAGGGTCGAGCCGTCGGGCAGCGGGACCGCGTAGGTGTACCCGAGCGGGTTCGTCTCCGCCAGTCGACCCAAGAGCCGATCGATCCGGACACTCTCGTCGAAAGCCAGGTGCAGCGTGCGGGCGAGGACCACTTTGCGTAGCTCGTCGTCGGCGCGCAGTGCGCTCACGGCGGCCGCCACGGCGCGGCGGTAGCCGTCCGGGGAGGGCAGGGCGGTGACCGAGGGTGGCCGCGGCGTCCACCGCGGTCCGTCCCATTGGAACGGGTGCACGGACCCCGTGCGGTGTACCGATGTGGGGACGACGATATGCGCGGCGGCCGCGGGATCGAACGGGAGGGCGCCCACCGCGAGCGGGGCACGGGTGTCCACGAGGTACTTGGTCACGCGCGCGGCAAGCTCGTCCGGATCGGACTCCGCGACCACGGCGGCGGTGCCGGTCGCCGTCACCGTCGTGTGCGGACCGGCGAGCAGGAAGTCGCCGGGGCGGTAGTCGGCCACCGGTCCAGGGGCGGGTTCACCATCGGCGTCCATGACCCCATCATGCCCAGCCCGTGCCCGCCAGGCGCGCCGCGAGCACTATGGCGTCGGACACCAAAAACCGCAGGTGGACGCCGGGTCGGCGCCCACCTGCGGGGATGGTCGGAAACTAGTTGAGCGCGTCGATCAGGGTGGAGCGCTGCTTCTCACCCAGGCCGGCGGCGCGGCGGTCTGGATCGATACCGGCCTGCTCAAGCAGGGCCGCGACCTTCACCGCGCCGAGACCGGGGACCGCCTTGAGCAGCGCCGCGACCTTGGTCTTGCCGATGGTCTTGTCTTCCTTGGCCTTGCCGAGCACCTGCGCGATCGTCCGCTCGCCGGACTTGATCTGCGCCAGCAGCTCGGACCGAGCCTTGCGCGCCTCGGCTGCCTTGGCGAGCGCGTCCGCGCGCTGCTCGGGAGTCAACACGGGCAGAGCCAACGTGGTAGTCCTTTCCTTCTTCACCCGACCGCGGCAGCGGCGGGTCAGCTGTGGTTCCCGGCATTCACGGCTACCGACGGTCACCGGAGCGGTGGTTGCTCCCCGCCCCAGGATCACCGCGCGACCCGGTGGCGCGATGCCTTTCACCAGTAAACGACACCTCGCAGGGCAACATACCCCCGACACGCGCAAACCGCGCCCGTGGGAACGCCGCGACGCTGCGTAACAGCATGATCAAGTAGCCGAATCGGTGGATTCCAGGCGTGTCGCACCAGGGGGACGAGCACTATCGTCTGCTACCAGCCGGACAGTCGGGGCCCGATCCCGAGGGAGCTTGATCGACGATGCAGAGCACGATGCAGGACGGGAACCTCTCCATCGCCACCCTGCTGCGGCATGGCAGTACGGTGCACGCCGCCAGCGAGGTGACCACCTGGACCGGTGCGTCCGGACGCACCGTCGACTTCGCCGAGGTCGGCACGCGCGCCGCGCGGCTGGCCGGGGCGCTGCGCGGCCTGGGCGTCACCGGGGACCAGCGGGTCGCCACGTTCATGTGGAACAACCTCGAACACCTCACCGCCTATCTCGCGGTGCCCGCCATGGGCGCGGTGCTGCACACGCTCAACGTGCGGCTGTTCCCCGAGCAGCTGACCTACATCGTCAACCACGCCGACGACCACGTGATCATCGTGGACGCCTCGCTGGCGCCGCTGCTGGCCAAGGTGCTGCCCGACTGCCCGAACGTGCGCCACCTGATCGTGGCCAACGGCCCCACCGCCGCGCTGGCCGCCCCCGACGGCGTCCCCGTGCACTCCTACGACGAGCTGCTCGCCGCCGCCGCGCCGGAGTTCGACTGGCCCGAGGTGGACGAGCGCGCCGCCGCCGCCATGTGCTACACCTCCGGCACCACCGGCAACCCCAAGGGCGTCGTCTACTCGCACCGGTCGATCTGGCTGCATTCCATGCAGGTCTGCATGGCCGACGGCATGGGACTGTCCTCGGCGGACCGCTCGCTGGTGATCGTGCCGCAGTTCCACGCCATGTCCTGGGGCCTGCCCTACGCGGCCTTCATGTCCGGCAGCTCGCTGATCATGCCCGACCGGTTCCTGCAGCCGGAGCCGATCGCCCGGATGATCGAACAGTTGCGGCCGACGCATTCCGCGGCCGTGCCGACCATCTGGCAGGCCATGTTGGCCTACCTGGAACAGAACCCGACCGACCTGAGCTCGCTGCGCGAGGTCGTCGTCGGCGGCGCGGCCTGCCCGCCGTCGCTCATGCACGCGTTCGCCGAGAAGCACCGGCTGCACATCACCCACGCCTGGGGAATGACGGAAACCTCACCGCTCGGCACCGTTTGCCGCCCGCCCGCGGGAGTCTCGGAGGAGGAGGCCTGGCGCTACCGCTACACACAGGGCCGCCTGCCCGCGGGTGTGAGCGCGCGCCTCGTGGACGACGACGGCGCGGATGTGCCGTGGGACGGCGAAAGCGTGGGCGAGCTCGTCGTGCGCGGACCGTGGATCGCCGGTTCCTACTACCGGCTCGACGAAGTCGGCGAGGGCGGCGACGGCACCGAGAAGTTCGTCGACGGCTGGCTACGCACCGGCGACGTCGGAACCTTGACCGCCAACGGATTCCTCACCCTCACCGACCGTGCCAAGGACGTGATCAAGTCCGGCGGCGAGTGGATTTCCACGGTGGAGCTGGAGAATCACGTCATGGGCCACCCGGCCGTTGCCGAGGCGGCGGTCATCGGCGTGCCGGACGAGAAGTGGGACGAGCGCCCGCTGGTCACCGTGGTCCTGCGGCCAGGCACCGAGGTCACCGCCGAGGAGCTGCGCGAGTTCCTGTGCGACAAGGTGGCCAGGTGGCAGGTGCCGGAGAACTGGGCGTTCATCGAGGAAGTGCCGAAGACCAGCGTGGGCAAGTTCGACAAGAAGGTGCTGCGGTCGGTCTACGCAGAAGGACGGCTCGACGTCAAGCACCTCCGCTGAGCCGGTCGGCGCGCCGGGACGCCCACACGGCGTCCCGGTACCGCCGAACGGGGACACTGGTTCACCTTCGTGGGTAGGGTCGGGAGGTCCCGACCGAACCCAGGAGGTGCCACCCTGCACGGCGAACCGAGTCAGGGCGCGCGCGACCGGAAGCTCAACGCCACGTCGTTCGTGGTGCTGGGCATGCTGTCCCAGGGCCCGGCGACCAGCTACGACCTCAAACAGCGCGTGGGCTACACGATCGGGAACTTCTGGGCCTTCGCGCATTCCCAGCTCTACGACGAACCCGCCCGCCTGGTCGAGGCGGGGCTGCTGACCGTCAGCGAGGAGGAGGGCGGCAGGCGCAGGCGCACCTACTCCATCACCGACCAGGGCCGCGCCGCGCTGCGCGAGTGGCTGTCCGCGCCCACCCCGGAACAGACCGAGGTGCGCGACCTGGGGCTGCTCAAGCTGTTCTTCGCCACCTTCGGCGACGACACCGACCTGGCCAACCTGGCGCGCAACCGGTTCGAGTCGCACAAGGCGCGCGCGGACGGCTACTCCGCGATGTACGACCAGCTGCGCGGGCACGCCGACCGCAACCAGATGAAGTCGCTGGAGCTCGGCATCCGCATCGAGCGCTGCGTGCAGCAGTTCTGGGCGGAGTTCGCCGACGAGCTGGAACACGACTGAGACAGCGGTTTACACGGCGGCACTTCAGCGGGAAAATATCCGTCAACGGCGGCACGCGGACGTGACGCACCCGCGCGACGCCGTTTGTGGGGTGCACCCACAGGGGATCGGGGTGGTGGGGTGCCATCGGTGGGACGGCGCGGATGGCACCCCACCCTTGATCCCTCAGGTACCCGCCGGGAAGTACGCCGAATGCTCGATCCGGCCGCCGATGCACACCGAGCCGAACTCGAAGCGCACGACGAACGACCGCTTGCCGTCCGGCGGCACCACTCGTAGACCGTTCGACGGAGGCTGGCACGGATCACCCTCGTTGCCGCTGGGGATCACACCCCAGTGCAGCTTCTGGTCCGCCGACTGGCCGGACCGCAGCACCACCCGGGACGGGCCGGGATTGGCCGTCGGCACGGCGTTCGTCGGGTTCGGGTGATCGCCCGCCAGCAGTCGCAGATCGCCGTAGCCGGTGAGCGAGCACGTCGCGGACGAGGTGTTGCGCACGCGCAAAGTCCCGTACCGCTGGCCCGCGCCCGCGTCGACATCCCGGATCTCGCCGCTGAGCTGGTTGGCCGTGCACGCGGTCACCTGCCTCGGCGCGTCCGCCTGCTGTCCGACGGCCGCCGCGCTCGCCGCGAGCGCCGTGGCCGCGATCAAGTTCCACCACATGTCGAATCCCCCTTCGTGGTCGAGGAGTCAGTCCTAGCAATGAGAGGGAACGACTGGGGGATAATGGGAATTCGTTCACTCGTTCGGAGGCCAGGGCGTGGCGAGAATTCGCATGTCGTCGAACGGGGCGATCCAGACATAGGTCCACGCAAGGGATCCATCGGTGAGCACGACGCGCACGCGCCGGTACTCGTCACCCTCGTAGCGGTCGAGCGCGGTCATGTCCGTGCCGGAGCGAAGCGGGACGAGATCACCGCTGACACCCGGTCCGTCGCCCAAAGCCAGTGCGGGGTAACCGAAGCCGGTGTCGTAGAGCGTTCCCGCGAGACGCCCCGGACGCGTTGGCCCTGCCGCGTGTGGGGCGAGCAGATGCCAGTGGGAACTACTCGGGCGTAGCGTGCCGTAGACGAAAACCGCGCCTGGATAGTCCGTCGCGCGCGGGGAGCCGGTAATCACCTCAGTGTCGAGTCCGTCGTCCAGCGCCGGAACGCCGGACAGTGCTACCGCTTCTGCCTGCGGCACATCGACACAGCGGACCGGGGACCCGTTCACCAGTAACGGGCGGCGGATAGTGGAAGCGCCGACATACGCCGGGATACGGTCGAACGTGCCTTGCGCGTCGACCAGCGTCACCGCGCCCGTGGACACCCGCGCGAGCCGGTAGCGATCGCCACGCCCCTCGCACATATCCAGCACCCCGACCTGCTCCGGCGTCACCATCAGGACCGCGTGATCCTCGACCACACCCGGACACCCGGCGAGCACAACCGGCCGCTGCTCATCCACGACCCGCAACCCCGCCGCCCACACCGCGGCCAACCCCGAACACCGCGCGCGCAGCACCACCACGGCGCCACGCAGCCCGAGCGAGCCGCGCAACCAGGAGATCTTCGACGGACAGGGATTGGAACCGTACGACAGAACCGGGACCCGTTCCGCCATGACGGCCGCGCCACGCGCACCCAACCACGCGTCGAGGTCCTCGTTGCCAATCCGCCAACCGGACAGCGTCGACGCGTCCGCGGTGAGACGGTGGCCGCCGTCGGTGTCGTGCGCGTAGGAGAAGGCGGGGCGGGAACCGGGATAGGGGGAAGCAGGGAACTCGTCGTCGGCGAACGAGCTCACTGCACCGCCTTGCGCTGGTCATACCGCTCCTGGGCGGCCAGGATGTCCGGGGTGCTGCCCTCGATCAACCGATACAAGCCGCGCACTTGCTCGGCCATCGGCACGCCTATAGGCGTCAACGAGTAGTCCACGTGCGGCGGGATAACCGGCCGCACCTCGCGGTGCACGAGCCCATCCCGCTCCAACGCCTGCAACGTCTGCGCCAGCATCTTCTCGCTTACCCCACCCACCGCGCGCCGCAATTCGCTGAACCGCCGCGTCCCGTCGAGCAGCACGCCCAGCACCAGCACACCCCAGCGGCTGGCGATGTGCTCCATCACCGCGCGGCCGGGGCAGTTCCGGTCGAACACGTCGAAGGATGTGGTCTCGACCATGCCGCCCATCGTGCGCACGCCCTCTCAGCTGGACTTTTTCGTACGGGTAAGTATAGGACTTCAAGGTAGGTACTTACGTATGGTTAGTACCCCTCATACGGTCAGCGTCACTGTCCGACCTCGAAAGGGACCCGACATGACGATCCTGGTCACCGGCGCCACCGGCCACCTGGGCGGCCTCATCACCCGCCGCCTGCTCGACCGCGTCCCCGCCACCGACCTGGCGGTCTCCGTCCGCGACACCACCAAGGCCGCCGACCTGGCCACCCTCGGCGTCGACGTCCGCCAAGGCGACTTCACCCGCCCCGACACCCTGCGCTTCACCGGCGTCGACACCCTGCTCCTGGTCTCCGCCGACGGCCCCGACGAGCTCCGCAAGGCCGCCCAGCGCGACGCCGTCGACGCCGCCGTGAAAGCAGGCGTCCAGCGCCTCATCTACACCAGCGTCAGCGACGCCGCGACGTCCCCACTGAGCCTGGCGAAGGTGCACGCGGCCACCGAGGCCCACATCCGCGACACCGGGATCCCGTTCACCTTCCTCCGCAACGGCATGTATCACGAAAACTACACAGCGTCCCTGTCCGGCGCCCTCGACCGCGGCTCCCTCGTGACCTCCACCGGCACCGGAGCCATCGCCTCCGTCAGCCGCGAAGACCTCGCCGAGGCCGCCGCCATCGTCGCCACCACTCCCGGCCACGACGGCGCCACCTACGAACTGACCGGCCCCCGCGCCTGGACCTTCGACGAACTGGCATCGCTCGCGTCCTCGGTGACCGGCAAGCCCCTGCCGCACGTCAGCGTCACCGACGCCGAACTCCGCGCCGCCCTCGTGGCCGCGGGCCTCCCCGACTTCGTCGCCGACCTGCTCACCGACATCAACGCCAACATCCGCACCGGCACCCTCAGCCAGGTCCGCCCCGACCTCGCCACCCTCCTCGACCGCGCCCCGACCCCCATCGAACACACCGTCCGCGCCGCCCTCGCCCCCTGACCCAACCCACCACAGTGGACACCCCGGCGGAATACCCGAACCGGAAAAGGACCCCGCGACACACGCCCCGTGTCGCGGGGTCTTCCGGTATCGGTCCGTATCGGCGAGGCTCTGCGCATGAGTACAGACCCCGCCGCGGTGCCCGCGCGCGATCCGCTCGCCCAGGTGACCATGCCGCCGCGGGTGTTCGCCGCGGTCATGGCGGGGCTCGCGCTGGTCGCCGGGCTGGTGTTGGCGATCGTGCCGGTCGGGGTGGCCGGGCCGGTGCCGAACAGTCGCGTGACCTGCGGCAACACCCTGGGTGGGGTGGAGACCGGCCGGGTGGTCGCGGACCTGGGCAGGCCGCAGCGCGCCGAGACCGTGGCTTATGTGGACATGTGCGAGCGCGCCATCGGCAATCGCGGTGACTACGCGGTCATCCTGTTCGTCGGCGGAGTGATCGGCATTCTTGCCCTCGGAGTAATCCGACGCCATTGATCCGACCGCTCGATCCAGGACGTCGACCGCGCCTCGACACAGACAGCAGTGCCGCCGCCTAATGCAGACCGCGTCGGCGAGATCCCCAGTCCTGCCGTGGACCCGCCGACGCGCGGCCGACGTCCTGGGCCGCTAGTCCAACCCGGCCAGGAACTCGGTGACGATCGAGTTGAACTCGTCCGGGCGCTCCAGGTTGGGCAGGTGCGCGGCGCCCTCGATCACCGCCAACCGGGTGGCCGGAATGAGTTTTGCCTCCTCGATCGGGGTATACGTGTCCTCACTACCCACTATCACCAGTGTCTGTATCGGGTGTGAGAGCAAACTTTCCCGATAGTCCGGCCGCTCGGCCCGGCCCCGCTGTGCGGCCGCCGCGCCCGCGGGCGGCGCGGACAGCATCATGTCCAGCACGTGCGCGGCCGCCTCGGTGTTGCCGGGCGCGACCATCCTGTCCAGCACCTCCTCGGCGTAGCCCCGCATGCCCTCGCGTTCCAGGCGGTCGGCCATGGCGAGGCGGTCCAGCCTGCTCTCCGGCGTCTCCGCGCGGGCGCTCGTGTCGGCGAGGATCAACGCGCGCACGCGGTCGGGGTAGCGGCGGTGGAACTCCATCGCGATCTGCCCGCCCATGGACAGTCCACAAAGGATGAGCGAGCGCGACTCGGTCAGCCGGGCCAGGTCGTCGGCGAAATCGCCCAGCGGCGTCACGCCGATCGCGGGCGGTCCGTGGCCGTAGCCGCGGAGGTCGGGCGCGATCGCGGTGAAGCGCCCGAGCTGGGGCGTCCACATCGTCCGGTCGAACGGGTGGCCGTGGATGAACAGCAGCATGACATCAAGGTAATCCGCGATAATATGTCAGTGCAATGAAAACAATGAACTCGGAGCAATCATGGATTTCCGGTATGTCGCCGACCAGATCGCCAAGGACATCGCGGCGGGCAGGCTGGTCCCGGGGGAGCGGCTGCCCACCCAGCGCAGGTTCGCCAGGGAACGCGGGATCGCGCTCTCCACGGCCGCCCGCGTCTACGGTGAGCTGGTCAAACGCGGCCTGGTCGTGGGCGAGGTCGGGCGCGGGACCTACGTGCGGGCGGCCCTGCCGAGGGCCGACCAGTCGTTCACCGAACCCGCCACGCACGGGATCGACCTTGAGTTCAACTTCCCGGTATTGCCCGAGCACGCCGCGGTGCTCGCGGAGAGCCTGCGCCGATGGATCAAGCCGGACATGTCCGTCGACGTGCTCAGGGCAATCGGTGCGGGCGGTACCCCCGAAGCGCGCGCGGCGGCCGTGCGCCTGTTGGCCCGCGGGGAGTGGTCGCCCCGCGCGGAGGACGTGCTGTTCGCGGGCAGCGGCAGGGAGGCGATCGCGGGCGTCCTCGCCGCGCTCGTGCCACCGGGCGAGCGACTCGGCGTGGAGACATTGACCTACGCGGCGGTGAAGAGCATTGCCGCACGCCTGGGCATCGTGCTCGTACCACTGGCCATGGACGACGACGGTGTCACACCGGACGCGATCCAGGCCGCGGGCTCGCTCCGCGCGGTCTACCTGCAACCCGCCCTGCACAACCCGCTCGGCATCTCGATGAGCGCGCAGCGCCGGGTGGACGTGGCGGAAGTGCTGCTGGCGAAGGGCATCCCGCTCGTCGAGGACGCGATCTACAGCTTCCTGCACGATGATCCGCCGCTGTCGTCGTTGCTCCCCGACCAGTCTGTGCTGATCGACAGCCTGTCCAAGCGGATTGCTCCGGGCCTCAACCTCGGATTCGTCGTCGCCGGTCGAACCCTGCGCCCCGAGATCGGCAACACCATCCGCTCCGGGGCCTGGGGACCGCAACGGTTCGCCCTCGCCGCCGCCACCGCGTGGATCACCGACGGCACCACCGAACGCCTCCGCGCGGACAAACGCACCGACGCGGCCGCCCGTCAACGCCTTGTCGCGGAACATCTCGCCGACCAGGACGTCCGCGCCGACCCGCGCGCCTACCACTGCTGGTGGACCCTGCCCGGCTCCTGGCGCGCGGAGACGTTCGTCGCGGCGGCGGCCCGAAACGGCATCGCGATCGCCCCGGCGGCCGCGTTCGCGGTAGGCACGGGACGAGCACCCCACGCGGTCCGACTCGCACTCGCGTCGCCGCCGCTGTCCGCGCTGGCCAGTGCGCTGGACCGGTTGGCGGAGATCGCACGGGGAGACGATCTGGGCACGGAGTAGAGGCTTGATGGCAGCCGCGCGACGCCACCGCGCGTCGCGCGGCTGCCGCCGACTCGGCCGACGCGCAACCCGGCTGCTGATCGACCCGGTCGCTTGTTGGTCGAGGGGCGGACGGCCTGTCGGGAGTTCTCCAGGCGGCGGTGCTCCCCGCTAGATAGCCCGCCGCTCCCAGGGGGATCCCCCAGGGCCCATTTTACTCGGTGGGGGTGGCAAAGGATCTTGGTTGGCCGGGGATCGGGGGGTGGCTGTGGACAACTTCTGTCGCTTGGTCGGGTGAAAAGTGCGAGGGGCGGGTCAGCCGGTGACCATCTTCAGTGCGTCGACCAGGACGCCGCCGGGGATGCGGACCTGCAGGTCGGGCGCGCCGTGGAGGAGCAGGCCGGGTGGGCCTGCCGGGGTGTCGGCGAGGCGGCTGATCAGGATGGCGACCTCGACGCCGCTGAAGTGTTGCCAGTGGGGTGGGCGGTCGTCGGGGAGGGCTTCCTCGGTGACGAAGGCGTCGACCGAGGTGCCGCGTACCACCAGGCGGGTGCGCGGCGGGCGGGTCGGGTCGGCGGGGAGGACCAGGGTGGCGGCGAGCAGGGCGAGGACCGCCTCCCGGTACTCGATCTGGCCGGTGTGCGCGAGTTGCAGGATCGACTCCGCCTCCGAGCGCGGCTCGGGCCAGCCGAGCGCGAGCGGGGAGGCGCGGTAGCTCGGGTTGGGTTCGAACGCGTCGATGATCCGGCCGTCCGTGTCCACCGGGTAGCGGCCCGCGACCGCCCACGGCGGCCCGTCCGGCTCCGGGTGCGCGGGGTCACGCACCTCGACCCAGCCGCCCTGGTTGGACAGGCCCGCCGAGCGGATCGGGGCGGTGATCGGCGGCGGGGTGCGCGGGCGGTAGTGCGGGTTCGGCACGAACTCGTCGGTGATCCCACCGTCCTCGTCCACCCAGACCCGGCCCGCCACCTCGCCGGGGGCGTCCGGGGCGGGCACCGGCAGCCAGCTGTCTGGCGCCGTCCGCGCCACGATCCGCAGCGCGGCCGTGATCGGCGGGCGTCGGGCAGCCGTCATGGGTCGATCACCTCCTGGCTGAATCCTGGCCCGGATTACCGGCACCGGCCACCCGGTCGCCGCCGTCGAATTCGGGCGGGGTTTCCGGGACGTCCGGGTCGAATTCGAGCGGGCAGGTGTGAATGCCCCGGGGCGGAATTGCCTGGTGACCCCGGCTCGGTTGTCCAGTGTGGACGAAATGGGCCGGTGGATGGGGTTCTCGGCGGGGGCGGTCGCGTCGTTCGAACGTCGAAGGAGTCACCCGAGTGGACCCGTTTGTCGGACGGGGGCGACGGTTTTCCACCGCCGGGGTCGACGGTCCTTGTCGGCACCGGGTCCGGCGATCCGGGCGGACACCGCCGACAACTCGCCGAGGACACCCGGCGAACGTTTGGGAAGGCTGCCTACATCTGTTGAAACTATCAGCAACAAGCAAGCATGGGCGTTTCGGTGCTGTGTTGTCGCGCCGTATGCGGGATCATCTCCGCCATGACCGCGCGGGACGGCGAAGACAAGACCTCTTGGCCACTCGGGGAAGTGCTGCGGCGAGCACGGGACGATAAGGGCTGGTCGCAGGAGGACGCGGCCCAGAAAGCCCGGTTCTCCCGTACATCGTGGCAACAACTGGAAAGCGGGCGGCGTGCCGACCGCAAACCGTTCCGCCCGAAAGCGGATACGGTGATCAACGCGGCGCTCGCGGTGGACGTGGATCCCCGCGAGGCGCTGGTGCTCGCGAAACTCGATCCGACCCGTTATGAGCCCGCCCGAGCGGGCAGGCCCACGGCGACCGTGACCGAGGTTCGCGAGCTCGTGATGCGGCTGACCGAAGAACAACGGCAGGCCGTGGTGAATCTGATCCGCTCGTTCACCGAACCCGCCCCGCCCTCCGCTCCGGCGACGGCCGAGGCGTATCGGCACAATTCCACGCTCAATACCCGCAAGCGCCCCAGGGAAACCGACCCCGACTAGCCCCCACGACCAGCGAATACCCCACCCCCACGCTCGACGGTCCGGCCACCGTCGAGCCCCACCCCTCGACAAACTCCACCCATTCGGGCGACAAAAGTTATCCACAGGCAAGATCGACATCCGGTTAACCAAGATCCTTCGCCGCCCCCACCTGCTAAAATGGCCGTGGGGGATCCCCCTGGGAGCGGCGGGCCTTGCCCTGCGGCGGCGGGGTGATCTTGGTGTGCGCCAGCTGAGTCCTGGGTTCCGTTGGTCTTTGGCTGGCGCCCCCTGGCTGCTCGTTCTCCGCGCATCGCTGCCGCCGGGCTTCGTCCACGCCTACTGGTCCTCGGCTTCCAGTTGGCTGGCGGTTTGTTCGGCGACCAGCCGCGATCGGCATGTCTGCGCTGTCGCGGCGCGCGTGTTCCCGGGGACCGCCCTGGCTGGAGATCACCGCATAGACCGCGACCGGGGCCGCTCGCCCGCGCCGCGTGCAGGTAGGACTGCCGAGGCGGTCGTGACCGTATTGTCGGATAGGTCTAGACCATATACCGTCTCCGCGCATGTGGGCGCGGGTGTGCGGTGCCGTGGTGGCGGTCGTGGTCGCGCTGGGGCTGGTCACGCCCGCGCAGGCGGCCGGGGTGGTGCGGTTGCCGCGGCCGAGTGGGGAATACTCCGTGGGGGCGCGGTCGGAGTATCTCGTTGATCGGTCTCGGGTCGATCCGTGGGCGCCGACACCGCGAGCGCGAGAGTTGATGGTGCAGGTCTGGTACCCGACGCGGGGGTCCGGGCCGCGAGCGCCGTATGCACCGGTCGAAGTGATCCGAGCATTGGCAGGTGCGTTGGGTGCACCCCAGGACTCGTTGCGCGGGATCACTCCGAACTCGATGGTCGGTGCGCCGATGGCTCCTGGGCGATTCCCGCTGGTGCTGTTCAGTCCCGGCTACGGCGGTAGCCGTGCGACCGGGGCCGCGCTCGCCGAGGACCTGGCCAGTCACGGATATCTCGTCGTCGCGGTCGATCACACCTACGAAGCCGCCGCCGTGAAGTTCCCCGACGGGCGAGTGATCTACCACGACCGGCCCGCGGAGGAGACGCCCGAGGAGATCGCCGCCGCGATCGGAGTGCGAGCCCGTGATCTCAGTTTCACCCTGACTCAAATCCAGTCCCGTTGGCCGGTCGACCCACGCCGCATCGCCGCCGCCGGACATTCCGCGGGTGGCGCGACCGCGTTCGAGGCGGCCCGCGTCGATCGGCGGATCCGGGCGGCGGTCGATCTCGACGGCGGCCTGTCGGCGCCGGTCACCACCGACGGCGTTCCCGTCCCTTCGTTGCTGCTCACCGGTTCCTGGCACTTCGACTCATGGACCGAGTGGGCCGATCACCAGCGCGCGTGGGGCCGACACCTCGCGGCGGACGGCATGGGCCACTACAGCTTCACCGACGCGCCCTACTACATCGCCCCCGGCGGCCTGGACGACTTGCCCGCCGACATCTACGCGGAACTGTTCGGCACCGCGGCCCCGGCACGCGCCGCGCAACTGACTCGTACCTACGTGCGCGCATTCCTCGACCGCCAGCTCCGCGACCAGCCGACGGCACTGTTCGACCGGCCAAGCCATCGTTTCCCGGAAGTCGCCATCCGCTGGCCCCACCGCTGATCCCACACGATCGGCATCGACCACCCAGGTCAACGACCTCCGGACCGCCCAAACTCGCAGAATCCCGACGACAGCCGACCCGTCAGCACGGCACAAGTCGGCCCCCTCGGCCCGCGTTCGCCAGCGTCTCGACGACAACCGACTCATCGAGGCCGCACGAGTCAGACCCGACGCTCGCCGGCATCTCGGTGACAGCCGACCCGCCAACGCGGCACGAGTCGGGCCCCCTCGCCACGTTCGCCGGCATCTGGGCCACAACCGACCGCCGGTGCGGCATCAGCAAGCCCCTTCCCTACCCACGTTCACCGGACCCATCGACAGCTGACCAGACCGGCGCCGCACGTGCCAGGCCCCTCGCTGCCCAAGATCACAACGATCCCCACCAGCCCGCGTCCGCCCAAGATCACTCCAGCTGGCCCCCACCAAAACCCGCCGCTCCACTGGGGGATCCCCCCGCTGGCCATTCTACCGGGTGGGGGTGGTAAAGGATCTTGGAACGAGGGTTGTGGATCTTGGCTGTGGACAACTTCTGTCGCTGGGACGGGTGAAACCTCAGTGGCCGAGAGCCGGGGCGTGGGTCAGTGCGTCCAGGGCGGACTGGGAGGTCGGGTCGGCGGCGCGGTAGACGATCAGGCGGTGGGTGGGGTTCTGCAAGGGGTTGAGGACCTCGTAGTCCACGGTGAGGGGGCCGACTCCGGGGTGCAGGAGGGGTTTCTGACCGCGGCCGTTGACGCGGACCTCGTGCAGGTTCCAGAGGCGGGTGAACTCGTCGTGTCGGGAGAGGTCTTGGACGAGGGCGGTGAGGGCGGCGTCCTCGGGGTGGGCTGCCCAGGTGGCGCGCAGGTCGGCGACCGCGGTGTGCAGGACGCGGGTGCGGTCGGGGTAGAAGTCGCGGAAGGCCGGGGTGAAGCAGAGGGTCAGGGCGTTGTGCGGGGCGCCCTGGATGGTGTCGAAGTCGAGCAATAGGCGGGACATCTCGGGGTTCCAGGCGAGCATGTCGAAGCGGTGGTCGACGAGCATTGCCGGGAGAGGGGACAGGTCATGCACCAGCCGCGCCAGTGACATTGCGTCGGGGGAAGGGGTCGGGTCTGTACTGAGGCGCTGGCCCGCCAAAGCGAACAAGTAGGCGAGTTCGTCGTGGTCGAGCAGCAGCGCGCGACCGAGCGCGTCCAGGGCGTCGGCCGAGGGGCGGACGCCGCGGCCCTGCTCCAGGCGGGTGACGTAGTCGACGCTGAGGCCGGACAGCTCGGCGACCTCCTCGCGGCGCAGACCAGGGGTGCGGCGCACGCGGCCGCGGCGCGGCAGGGCGACGTCGGTCGGGGACAGGCGCTCGCGGCGGGTGCGCAGGAACGCGGCCAACTCGGAGAGCAGGGCGGTCACTCCTCCGATAGTACGGAGGGTGGTATCGGCGATCCCAGGATCGCGCCTCCCTTCACCGGTCCACGCGCGCCCGGCAGCCTGGTTCGCGTCGAACCGAACAGGAGAGTGAACGTGACCGATTCCCTCGACACCTACCGGCTGCTCGGCCGCTCCGGCCTGCGGGTCTCCCCGCTCTCGCTGGGCGCGATGACCTTCGGGGCGGACTGGGGCTGGGGCGCGGACAAGGACGACGCCCGGCGCATCTTCGACACCTACGTCGACCGCGGCGGCAACTTCGTCGACACCGCGAACATGTACACCAACGGCACCTCCGAGACCCTGGTCGGCGAGTTCGCCGCGGGCAGGCGCGACCGGCTCGTGCTGGCCACGAAGTACTCGATGACCAGGCGCGAGGATGACCCGAACGCTGGTGGCAACCACCGCAAGAGCATGGTGCAGTCGGTGGAGGAGAGCCTGCGTCGGTTCAAGAGTGACCACATTGACCTGCTTTACCTGCACGCGTGGGACTTCCTGACCCCGGTGGAGGAGGTGCTGCGCGGGATGGACGATCTGGTCCGCGCGGGCAAAGTGCTCTATCTCGGTATCTCGGACACGCCCGCGTGGCAGGTCTCACGCATGCAGGCCATCGCCGACCTGCGTGGATGGTCGCCGCTGATCGCGTTGCAGATCGAGTACAGCCTGATCGAACGGACCGTCGAGCGGGACTTGATCCCGATGGCGCAGGAGATGGGGCTGGGTGTCGTGCCGTGGTCGCCGCTGGGCAGCGGCGTGCTGACCGGCAAGTACACGCGGGCCGACCTGGTCCAGCCGGACGGGCCGGTACTGCCGGAGGGCACCCGCCGGGAGATCGCGATCGGCAACGGCGCGCTGACCGAGCGCGGGCTGGTCGTCGCCGAGGTGGTCAAGTCCGTTGCGGCGGACATGGGCACGACGCCGTCGCGGGTGGCGCTGGCCTGGACACTGCTCAACCCGGGCGTCGCGTCCACCATCATCGGAGCCAGGACCTCGGAGCAACTGGCGGACAACCTCGGAGCACTGGACATCGAGTTCGGTGACGAGCACCTGGCGCGGCTCGATGAGGTCAGTGCGCAGCCGCTCGGGTTCCCGCACGAGTTCCTGCGCAAGCCGCTGGTGCAGCACGTGGTGTTCGGGTCGGTCAAGGTCGCCGGGCGGTGACGCGGTTCTCGGTCTGATCGGGACGGACATCGGCCGGTGAGCCACTAGAGTGCCGTTACCGATCACCGGGAGGCGGGAATGCGCGCTCTGATCCTTGTCGTGGCGGCGGTTCTCGTGGCCGGGTGTTCGACACCGGTCACGGGTACCGCCGTCGCGGCGCGACCCGCCGATACACCGCGATCCACGTCGAAATCCACCACGACAACGACTCCGCGAACCACCATGCCGACGAGCAAGGCGGTGCCGGACAGGTCACCTGCCTCGGATCACTCGGTGATCCTGACCTTCGCCAATCGCCTGACGATATCGGTGGCGGTCAGCTGGGTCGACTTCGACGGCCACGAGGTGTTCTACCGCCAACTTGCCCCGGGCGAGTCCTACCAGCAGCAGACCTTCACCGGTCATGTCTGGGTCGTACGCACGGAGAACGGTACGGAACGGGAGCGGTTCGCCGCCCCGGCGACGGACTCCGAGGTCTCAATCCACTGAGCCTGCTCGGAACACTTCCTGGAACGCGGTGCACGTCGATGGGTCGCCCCGCCGCGCGTACACCGCGAACAAAACCTCGGTGAAGTACGGGTTCTCCCGCAGAGCAGTGTGCATGGCACGCGCGACCGTGGTCGGATCATTGCCGAACACACCACAACCCCAGGCGCCCAAGACCAATCGCTGGTGACCGTGCGCGGCCGCCACTCGGAGCACGCGGCTCGCGCGTCGGTGCAGGATCGCCGGGACCGAGGCGACATGCTCGGGCTGGGTGCGTGCGATCGCGCTCAGATTGGGCGCCGCGGCGGTCAGGAATGAGACCGGATACGGCTTCCGGAGCAAGTTTCCCTTGTCGTCCCGGAAGACCGGAACGTCCGGGGAGTAGATGACCCGATCGCTGTAGGTCAACTCGACGTGGGCGCGGTGGTGGGCGTAGAAGTCGCCCGCGGCGCGCATGCACGGATAGAGCGCCGAACCCCGGGCGAGGCTTTCCTCCTGGGCTTGGGCGCCGTTGAGGAACCCGCCGCCGGGATTGCGCGCGGAGGCGAACACCAGGCAGGCGAGATCACCGCCCAGGCGCCGGGTGGCGGTGAGGGTGGACTCATCGGTGACGCTGATCCGGGCCGCGACGGGTGTCGCCGTCGAGTCGGGTAGTCGGTCTTCTGGCAGGTAGAGGCGGGTGCCTGCGACGGCAGCGGCCACCTCGGAACGGAGCAGGACAGTCCCGTCCGGCCCCTGGTAGGAACCGCGCGCGGCGATGTCCACCGTGTCTCGCGCGATTCCACGCAATCTCGTACTCACATCAGGGAATGGTGTGGGTCCGGGAGATCGTCCGCAAACGAAATAACTCAGTCGGGGTCGTCTGGGGTCCGTTGCTGACCGTCCCAGGTGAACCGGGCGGTGGTGACCGCGTCGTCGCCGTCGTCGCCGGTGATGAGCTGGTGGATGGCGATACCGTCGAGTTCCCGGTATTGGCACCATTCATGATCCGAGGTGAGCACCAGGTCCAGGTCCAGCGCGGCGAGCAGGCCGAACACCTGGCCCCGGTTCACCGTGTCGACGCCCACGAACACCTCGTCCAGCAGGATCACCCGGGGCGCCGCGGGCACCGCTTGGTAGTGCGCGGCGACGGCGGCGAACAGCGGCAGGTGCAGGGCGATCGCCTTCTCGCCGCCGGACAGGGCGCCGTGCAATCGCTTGGTCAAGACCTGCCAGCCGGATCCGTTCGCTCGGTCCAACTTGACCACGAACTGGTGCCAACGGGTGTAGTCGAACACCTCGGCGAGCTGTTGTTCCCAGCTTGTCGCGGTGTCATTGCCCCGAGCGATCTCTACCTGCTCGCGGAAGAACCTGTGCAATGCCTCGCGATCGGACTCGCTGAGCGCCACGGGGTTCTTCAGCAGGAGGTCCCGTGCCGCCTTGGTCCCCGGCGGTTGGTCGGCGGCCACCTCCCAGACCAGCTTCACCGCCACCTTCGACGCCGTGCGCACCTGTTCCAGGTGGGTGTTCATGGTGTCCTTGAGCGCGTTCGCCTGCCGGATTCGCTCGGCGAGGTGGCGCCGGGTGTCACCGGTGAGCGTGCGGTCGAACAGGTCGCGCTCGTGCTCGGTGATGTCCTTCGCCGCGCTCGCCGCCTCGGCGCGCAGCACCTCCAGCAGCTCGGCGGCGCCGATCCGCGCCCCGTCGACCACGGCGGTCAGGACCGCCACCGTGTCGTCTGTCGCCAGGTCGAGGTGGGCGCGGTCGCCCAACCGGGTCCGGCAGTCATGCAGGGTGTCCGACAGTCTGCCGAAGGACTCGTTCACGTTCCTGGGCTCGTGCGGCACGGTGGGCCATTGCGCGGCGACCGCGCGGGCCGCGTCCAGGGTCGGTCGAACGGCGTCCGTGGCACCCAGGTCGGTGCGGAACGTCGTCGCGTCCGGCACACCGGCGTCCTCGGGGAAGGTCCCCGCGCACAGCTCGCGGAACCGCCGGGCGGCGGTATTGCGCCGGTCGGTCGCATTGTCCCGAGCCTGGCGGTCGGTGTCCCGCTGCTGGTTGAGCCTGCCGAGCTCGGTGGCCAGCTCGGTTATCCGACGTGACGCGGTCCGCGCATCGTCGCGCAATTGGTCCCGTTGTTCGCGCAACGCCCTCAGTTGTTCGAGCACCTGGTGATAGGAGGTGGTGATCGCGTTCCGCGCGGCCGCGAAGGTGGCCGCCAGCCGCCGGTGCTCGCTCTCTGCCTCGGCCGCGATCCCCTCCCGCTCGGCCGCGTCGATCGCCGAGCGTTCCGCGATATCGGCCCGGCTCGCCGCCTCGCGCTCCCTGGCCAGCGCCGTGTCATGGTTCTCCAGCCAGATCTCGGCCAGCTCGCGGAACGACTCCACCAGCTCGGCGACCCGGTCCACCAGGGTCTTCTCGGTCGGCAGCCCGTGCTCGGCCGCCAGCGCCGCGAGCTGTCGCAGGGCCCGCGTGACCTCGGCTTCCTGCTCCTGCACGGCGACCACTGTCCGCGCCACCGCGTCGTCGCACGCGCGCGTCCGGGACTCGGCTTGGCGCAGGCGGCGAGCGCTCTCGTGCATGGCCGCGTGGCCCGGTCGGGCCTTGCGCTCGGCGTCCAGTGCCGCACGTCGAGAGTCCAGTTCGGACAGTGCGGCGCGGGTGCTCGCCAAGCGGTCCTCGATGGCGCGGAGTTCGGCGGTCAGTTCGGAGACGCGGCGCTGCCGGGCCTGTTCGCGCGCGTGCGCGCCGATGTGTTCGGCCACCGGCTTGTGCCAGCTGCCCACCAGCGGCCCCAACCGCCACTGTCCATCTGATCCGACTGCGACGATGTGGTTGTCGTCGAGCGCGATCACGCCGAGCAGGCGCTCAATTGCCTCGGTCGGCACCGGGGCGTCGGATTCGGGGACGAGCACGCTCGCGAGCGAGCGGCCAGGGGTGGGCGGCAGCATTGTCGGGTCGGCGAAAGTGTCGTGGCCCTCGATGCCGCCGGATGGACCGATCCAGGCGTCCAACAGGCCAGCCGCCTGCAATGCCGCTTCGATTGCCCCGTGTTTGGTCTCATCGCTGTCGTCGGAGAATCGGACCAGCCGCCACAGCGGTGCTCCCGCGCGCCCGGTCCGATCCGCCGTTCGCGTCGGTGGCGGTGCGGGCGGCAGATCCTGCTCGCGCCGCAACCGTTCGATCTCCGCGGCCGTGGTGTCGCGATCGGACTGTGCGGTGTCGCGCTCCGACTCGGTGAGCGCGCGGGCGCGGGCAATGTCCTGGGCGGCCCGATCGACCGCGTCGGCCACGAGCGCGAGGACCGCCGATTCCGACTCCACCGCGTCGGCGGGCGCCTCGGGATCCTCGAAGCGCAGCTCGCGGCAAGTCCGCGCCCACTCCAGCAATTGCTCGGCGAGCGTGGCGACCTGCACACCGTGCTCGTCGCGCCGCTCCCGCTCGGCGCGGCTGGCGTCGGCCAGGGTCGCGCGGGCCGCTTCCAGTTGCTGCTCGTGCATCCGGCGCTTGTCGATGGCCCGCTCGTGCTCGGATAACACCGAGCGGACCGCCTCGATCTGGCCAAACCGGTTCTTGACGGCCGCGCGGAGCAACACACGGGGCTTGTGCTCCAGCATGTTCGCCAGCTCCGCCTGGGTGCTCGACATCGATGCCTCGGCCGCCGCCTGGCGGGCCTCCGCCATCAGCCGGTCCGCCTCCGACCGGTGCGAGTCGGCGTCGTCCCGGGCCCGCTCGGCGTTCTCCGCGTCGCGTTCCGCCGCCTGTCGGGCACGGTCGGCGGCCTTGCGTTCCTCGCCCGCGCGCCGCTTGACCTGGCCGACCTGCTCGGCGAGCCGATCGAGTTCCTTGCCCTGCTTGTATTCCTCGCTGTTCTGCAGGCCGTCGATCGAGCCGACGACCTCTTCGACCTGCCGCGTCAGGGTTTCCGCACGTTGCTCCTCGGATTCCTTGGCAAGCTCGGCTCGGGTGAACTCCTCCTCCGACTCGTGCGCGCGGCGGCCCAGCCGGTCCAGCTCGGTGGTGGTCGACACCAGGTCCGCGGCCCCGGCGCGCAGCACCCGGCGGGCATAGGTCTGTTGCCTGCCCGCCAGTTCCTTCGCGGCGTCCACCTGCTTGTCGAGCCGGACCAACTGTTCGCGCTGGCGGTCGAGCCGCTCGAAGCCCTCCGCCAGCTCGGCGATCTCGCTCTCGCCCAGCGGCGGCAGCGCGGCCGAGAGCAGGCGGGACAGGTTGGCCGGGTCCAGGTGCTGGGAGAGCTTCGGCATGCGCAGCTGGAGCAATGCGGTGATCAGCGAGTCGTACCGCTGTTCGCTGATGCCGCCGAACAATGACTCCCGAATCGCGGAGCGGTACTCGCCCGCGTTGGTGTGCAATGTCCCGTGCTCGCCGAGCGCCTCGGTCAATGCCGCGCGGGTCAATGGCTGTCCGGACGCATTCGTGAGGTGCAAGTCCGTGCCGACGCGCTGGCTGGTGGTGAAGTAATCCGAGTGGACCTGACTGGTGTGTTCGCTCGCCTGCAAGCGCGCGCCGCAGGTGAACCAGGTGCTGTCGCGGCGGAATTCCAGCCAGACATATCCGACCCGGGTCTTGCCGCGCTGGCCGTCGCCCATCATGTTCCAGTGCATCGTGCGTTCACTGGTGCCGAAGGTGGACAGCCGGTTGGCGCGCAGGTTGGCGTCGAAGAGGAACGGCAGCAGCAGCTCCAGGGCCTTCGACTTGCCGGTCCCGTTGGGGCCGCGCAACAGCAGCCGACCGCGGTGGAAGGTGAAGACCTCGTCGTAGTACCGCCAGACGTTGAGGATCCCGGCCCGCGCCGGGCGCCAGCGCTCCTCCGTGGACTCGTCGGGCCAGACCACCGCGGTGGGCAGCTCGGTGACCGTCATGCCGGGGCCTCGCTCATTCCTCCGACCCGGCTTTCGCCGCGTCCTTCGTGGCGGTCAGTTCATAGCGGTAGGCGGCCGGTTTCGCGGACACCAGGCCATCCCGGTGGCTGACGAGGTCGAACGCCACCAGCACCGCCAGCGCGTCCCGGACCAGCGTCGCGGGCCCCTCCTCGCCCTGGTACGCCTTGGCCCAGCCCGGATGCCCGCGCAACGCCTCGGCGGCCGCCCTGGCCAGGCGCTCCGCCGTGGTCGACCCGGCCGCGGTGATCGCGTCGAGCAGCAGCAGCGCGGCGACCTTGGCGGTACCCGAGTCGTCCGGGAACCGGGTGTCGGTGGCGATGCCGTCCGGGTCGACGAACATGATCCCGTCGGCCCGCTCCTCCAGCGTGAACCCGCCCTGCTCGGCCGCCTGTCGGAGCAATCGGCGCCCGGTCGGCGAGGCGAGATACGCGCGTTGCTCCGTGGTCAGCTCGTCGAAATACAGCACGGGGTCGTCCACCAGGATTCGGAACACCGAGTGCCGGAACCACAGATTGCGTTGCGTGTCGGAGACCGGGATTGCCTCGGTGCCGTACCGGCGTTC
The DNA here is from genome assembly GCF_000374445.1 of Actinokineospora enzanensis DSM 44649. Lineage (GTDB taxonomy): Bacteria > Actinomycetota > Actinomycetes > Mycobacteriales > Pseudonocardiaceae > Actinokineospora > Actinokineospora enzanensis. The sequence goes on from NZ_KB894410.1 coordinate 215,518, forward strand.
CGCCGAGATGCTCGTCAGCAGACTCTCGAACCGCAGCGGGACCTGGTTCGGCTCGACCGCCACCTGCGACGGGCCGACCGGCGCCGCGAGCAGGCGCATCAGCAGCGCCGCGTCCACCCGGTAGAGCACCTTCGCCTCGGTCGAGTCCACATACGCCTCGGTCGCGCCGTCCAGCACCTCCACCGCGCCCAGCCGCTCCAGCAGGGTGAGCGCGTCGGCGAACGCGCGGCGCTCCGGGCGCGCGGCGGTGTCGAGGTTCGGCAGCGCCGGGTCGGCCGCGGTGGCCTGCACGACCCGGTCCGCGAGCAGGCCGATCGTGGTCAACGGCACCGTGAGCAGCTCGGCCGCGATCACGCACAGCAGGCTGTAGCGTCGCCGGTCGAACGGGGCCCGGCCGGACCGGTCCCGGCGGGCGGGCCGGGTCGGGTCCGCCCGGGTGCCGACCTTGACCAGCCGTGCGTAGCCCAGCCGCGGCTCCACCCGCAGCGACCAGCCGCAGTAGTAGTCGAACCAGCGCGCCACCGGCTCGTGCCTGCGCCGCACCACGTCGAACGCCTCCGCGTCGGCGCGCTCGGTGACCAGCGGCGCGGCCAGCAGCAGCCGGATCGCCTTGGCGACCTCCTCGCGCTCGCGCGCGGCCTGCACGTTGTTCAGCGTGCTCACCGGGCGGCCCGCTGCCTGCGCCCGCCGCCGGACTCCACCGCGGTGATCTCCACCTGGTAGTCCGGGCCGGAGAACACGCCGCGCGGCGTGCGCAGCCGGGCGGTCGCGTCGGTCGCGGGCGGCCGCAGGACGATCTCCACCCGGCCGTCGGCGGTCACCGCGCGACGTGCCCCGGTGCTGTCCGGGGCGGTCGCCAGGGCCCGGCCGAGCAGGTCCAACAGCCGGGTGAACACGTCGAACGGCAGCTCGCCGATCTGCGAGAGCCGCACCGGGCCGCCGGTGTCGAGCATGTCCCACGCCGCCTGCATCTCCAGCTGTTGACGCAACGCCGCGCGCGCCCGCTCGGCCCGGATCGCGGCGACATCGCGGACCTTGCCGGTGCGGGTGAACCGCTCCGTGCGGCCCGACGTGCGCAGCAGCGCCGACACCGGCACCGACTCGGTCTCCCGCCAGGTCGCGGTGGTGGCGTGCAGGTCCGGGTCGGGGTGGGTGAGGTGCGCGTGCCGGGCGGAGGCGAGGCCGAACGCGGTGGCCCACAGCCGGTGCAGGTCCGCCTCCGCGGGCGCGTGCGCGAACCAGCGGGCCAGCTCACGGAAGTCCGCGGCCGCGCTGCTGGACCGCCGCCGCGACTCGGTGATCCGGTCCAGCACCTGCAGCAGCGTCACGATCGCGCGACGCGCCTGCTGGTGCAGCCGGTCCACGTTCGGGTCGTCGCCGTGGAACCAGTTCCGCAGGCCCTCCCAGCGGGTACGGCGGTGCCGGAGCCAACGCGGGACCGAGTCGTCGTCGCCAGCCGGGGGCAGCTCCGCGCCGCGCAGGGCCCGGTGGTGCAGCCGGGCCACGCCGAAGTCCTCGACCAGGTCGATGCCGGAGCGGATGGCGTGCGCGCGTTGGTCCAGGTTGGTCAGGAACTCCTCCAGGTAGGCCACGGTCGCCGCCTTGACCTCGCGGAACGTGGCCAGTTCTGCGCCATCCGCGCGGAGTAATCGGTGCAGCTCGGCGGTGAACCGGGCCGTGTTGGACCGCAGCCCGTCCAGGTGCCCCTCCAGCTCGGTGAGCGTGGTGAACACCTTGCGGTCCGCGCCGGGGGATCCGAGCAATCGGTGCAATTCGGCGAGCCGGTCGGCGATCGCGTCCAGCACGGCCGTCTGCAGGGCGCCGGTGGCTGACAGCACCTCCATCGCGCGGACCACCCCGGCGAACGCGGCCTCCCCGCGCTTGGTCAGCGAGTACTGCAGATTGCGCCGCTCGTACTCGCGCGCGGTCCGGTAGTTCTCCGCGTGGTTCTGCACCACGTCGACCAGCCGCAGCTCGCGCAGCCGGGTCAGCGCGGCGATCAGCGCGTCCTCGCCCGGGGTGCCCAGCCAGCCGACCGAGCCGAGCCTGGCCAGCACGTCGTCCAGGCCGAGCGCGGTCTCCAGCCGCTCGGCCGCCTCGGCGAACACGGACAGCACGGCGGTGTGGAAGTCGGCCGATTCGCCGGTGGCGAACCGGAACATCTCGGGCGGCACCCGAACGCGCTCCACACGACCTCCGATCAGACCCGGCATCCCCTGGTTCATCTTCGTCCGCGTGCGGTGCGTTTCGTCACCGGCCGATCTCGTCGAGTAGGACGTGCGCCACCCGTTCCTCGGACACGGTGATCCCGTGTTCGGTAAGCGCGCTCGCCAGCGTTGGATCCCACGGGGCCTCCGTCACACGGCCCACCGACGGGCCAGTGGTGCTGACCGCGGCCAGGTAGTCCTGAGTGTCCATACGCCACGGGGTCGCGCCTGTTCTCGCCATCACGTGGGCGGCGATCCGAATACCCTCGCCGTCGAAGTCACCGTGGTAGCGCAGTGCGCAACCGGCGTCGGCCAGCTGTCGCAGCAGCAGGATTCCCGCGCCACTCGGCCAGCCCGATACACACACCATCTGCGGGCAGCGCGCACCGAACCGTTGCAGTGCCAGCGCGAGCACGCTCGGGTTCTCGACGATCCAGACCTCGCCCACCACACCGGCCAGTTCCGCGGCCCGGAGCTGCCCCAGCGTCAGACAGGCCGCGTGGCCCGCGTCCGCGCACAGCCGCAGCACCGCCTCGGCCACGCTGTCGCCGGTCGGACGCAGGCCCGCCGCGAGGACGGTGGACGACAGTTCGTCGTCGTTGACCCCGGCCAGGCCCCACAGGACACGCCGTTGGTGCGCGTCCGTGGGGTGATCTACGCCATGGATCGACGCGAGCGCCCGCACCACCAGGTTCGAGCAGCGCGTGCCGTCGTCCAGGGCGTGCGAGTCGTTCAGCACCTGCTCGGCCAGCACGGGCAACGGCACACCGTCGGCGGGCAAGTACTCGATCACCCGCAACGCCGCGGTCAGACCGGCGCGGGTCTCCTCGATCGACCCATTGACCAATCCGCCGTTCTTGACCGCCGCCGCCCACTCGTCCAGTACAGGCTGACCTGCCACGACAGGGTGCTCTGCCAGCCACTGCCAGAGCTGAGTGATCTCCGCCCGTCTCTCCAGGCGGTTGCCCACTGGGCCGAGTAGTGCCGCGACGACCTCTCGCACACCGAGCCCGGCCACCGCTCGGGTAGCTGCGTCCAGCTCACGCACGGTCACGTAAGGCTTGACCTCGGGTAACCGGTCCGCGCCGAGGAAGTCCGCCAACGCCGTCCGCTGCGCCTCGGTCAGCGGTCCCACCCGGACACCCGCGACCGCCCGGCCGGTCGACAACCGCCGGTGCACGGCGGCCCAGACCGGGGCCAGCTCGTCGGGCAGCCGGTGCACGCCCTGTTCAACCAGTGCTCTCCCCCTTGCCACGACAGCCTTGACCGGTTCACCGCCATGGTAAAATGTGGGTCTGGACTCAGCGAACTGATGATCAAAAAGGATCGACTATGGGGCGTGGGCGGGCCAAGGCGATTCAGGCGAAGATCGCGCGGGAGCTGAAGTACGGCTCCCAGCACACCGACTTCGACGCGTTGCAGCAAGAACTCTCCGGCGGCACGGCCGCCGACGGCCGGGACGGGGACGGTGGGCGGGACTACGCCGACGACGACCCCCAGTCCCGGTACTGACGCCGGTCTTCAGATCGCGAACACCGGCGCGGCGCGGTCCAGCAACCCGGTCACCGGGTCGGTCGTCCACACGGCGGCCACGTCCTCGGCGAGCACGGCCACCAGGTCGCGCACGTCCGTCCGGGCATCCGGGTGCTGGCCCTCCGTGACGATCAACGCCGTCCGGGTGCTCGCCCGCACGGCGGAGCGGCCGCTCTGACGGTTGGTCCACCGGCGCGCGTGCGCGTGCCCGGCGTCATCGACGAAGATCACCTCACCCGGCTCGGGGCGTTCGGTCGCGCCCGCGAAGGTCAGGTAGGTCTCGTCGCCGGTCGCCCGGCACACCCGCAGGTCCCCGGTGATCGCGTCGGCGTCGAACACCGCGATCGGGATGGCGGACGCCAGTGACGCGGCGTTGCACAGATCGATCAGCGGGTGGATCGATGGCAGCCCGCCCTCCTTGCGGAAGCGGCGCAGCAGCGACTCCGACGCGCACCGGTACTGGGTCGGCTTGAGCCCCATCCGGGCGAACGCGCGCCGCCAGGCCCGCACCTCGGGCAGCTCGGCCTCGGTGCGTTCGGCCAGCCGCTCGGCGGCCCTGGCCTGGTAGGCACGCACCTGGTCGGTCACGTCCGCGGTCGGGGTGATCCCTTCGGCGTGGAGTACACCGGGCACCAGCTCGGGGAAATCCTGCCAAAGCTCGTCGGAGTGTCGCAGCCGCACCCGTGGTCCTTTCTGGGTCATTAACGGATCATGGCCTGATGAGCGGTCAGCGGGTGAGTTGGCGGGCCGCGTAGAGCAGTGGTGGGAGAACGAGCATCCACCACCAGGCGCCGGTCAGGTAGACGAGCGCGAAGGCGAACACACCCGCGAGGGGGAACAGCGCGTACGCGACTCGCCCGATGGCGGTGGTGCGTGGCTGCGACTCCTCTTCCTCCTCGGGTTCGGTGTCGAAGTTCGGGCGTGGTTCGGGCAGGTCGGTGAACAGCGCCATCAGGTCACCCCGGTGCGTGGCCTGGTTTGCTTGCGCGGCGCGTGCCTCGTATTCCTCCGCGTTCAATCGTCGGAGTGCCAGGTGTTCACCGAGGGCTGCGACCGCCTTGCGCCGTTCGCTCGCACTGAGGCGGATGTCCGGTGAGTTGCTCACGCCTTCGAGTATTCCCGTTCGACGGCAGTCGAGGCACCTCGTAATGTTGCCTAGATGCCAGATGAGTGGAAATGGGACGAAACCCTCTTTGCGGGCAGCGCTTCCTGCTACGAACGCGGGCGGTTACCTTACGCCCCAGGGCTTGCAGACGCGGTCGCTGACCTGCTACCGCTCTTCGGCGACACCCTCCCGACCTTTGCCCACGACCTGCGAGTTCTACTCGCCGGTAGCACTCCACGGGCCGCTTTGCCGAACACCAGCGCGACACCGAGATCAAACTCTGGCGCCGACCTGACTAAGGGCCACGTGGTATGCGAAACCGGCGAGAGTCTGTTTTGGACAATCAACTCGATGGCGATCCATCGTGGACAGGGTTGGCGAATAACGATCGAGATGTGTTACTTGTCGCCATCGCGTCCCGGTAACACCCACCCGCGCGTGCCGATGCAGTGATCGGATTCCAGCGAGCGAAGGCGGACGATGAGCGCGATTCCCCAGGTCCGCCCCCAGGTGGGCAACTACTTCCGGTTCCTGCTGCCCGACGGCTGGACGGTGCAGGAGAACAGCAACATGCTGTGCCTGAACTCCCCGGATCAACAGGCGGCGATCATGACCGTCGGCCTGGTCGGTCTGTTCCAACCGTTCACCCCGGATCAATTTGCCGACTACGCAATGCGGATGCAGGGCATGCCGGTCGTCGCCTGGCAGTCTGGCCGCCCCATCCCGCCCCCGCCCGGCACGACGGCCGCGGGCCTGTTCGAGCTGACCTACGCGATCGGCCAGATCACCTGCCAGGCCATCGTCGTCTCGCACGTGACCCACGGCTACGGCCAGTGCAACGCCGCCATCACCATGGCCGCCGCCCAGACCCCCGCCTGGCCCACCTACCGCGACTGGCTCCCCGACGTCGCCGCCCAGGTCACCCCGGCGGGCTCGCAGACCTACATGGCAGGCGCGCTTGCCCGGCAGAACCTGGACAACTCCATCGCCCTGGGCCAACGTTTCCAGGAGGTCAACGACCACGGCCAACGTCGCTGGCAGGAAGTCGTCGACCAACGCTGGCAGTCCGACGAACGCCACGGCTTCGAGTTCCGCGAGGCGCTGGGCAATGTCGACACCCGCGTGAATCCCTATGACAACAATCGTCCGATTGAACTGAGCACCCAGTACCGCTTTTACTGGATCAACCGCCAGGGCGACATCCGAGCCAGCGACGACCCCAACTACGACCCCCGAGTCGGCTCCACCGACGACTGGACCATCATGCCTCGCTACCGCCCCTGACCCGCGACGTGGTGGCGAGGTCGCCATCCATCTCGGACGCTGCACGTGCTCTGGACACGGTCGGTCAGTGCGATGGGAGAGTTCCCGAGATCGACATGAGCGGGTGGGACCAGGCGGTGAACTCGGGATTGTCGAGGAGGGCGTAGAAGTCGTCGAGGTCTCGGGTGGATACGCCATCGGCGATCAGTTGGTCGGACGTCTGTTCCACGTTCACGCGATAGAGCCGGATCTCGTCGCTGCCGCCGCGCCACAGCACGGTGTGGGTGCGGACGTCGATGTCACGCAGGTCGCGGGCGGCGAACTCCTCGGGCAGTGACGTGGCCCAGTCGACCCCCACTTCCCGAGCACGGAGAGCCCGGAGGAACGGCAGGTGCACGGCATCGAACGACGCACGGTGACGCGCGTCGGCGGCCAGCGGCGTCAACGGGTGCTCCAAGTCGAACTCCTCCAGGACAAGCCGCCCGCCCGGCTTGAGGCACGAGATCAACCGATCGAGCACCGCGCGCCGCAGGGGTAGGTGAATCAGCACAAGCCGAGCGTGGATGAGGTCGAAGTCCGCCCCGGGCAACTCGTCCTGCACCACGTCGTGCTTGCGCACGGTGAGAGCGGGGTGGTCACTGCCCGCCATCCACCGGGTGTCGATATCGGTGACCAGCACCGACCCGTCGGTACCGACCCGATCGGCCAACCAGCGTGCGATGCCGCCGTCGCCGCCACCGATCTCCCAGCACCTCCACCCCGGCGCCACCCCGGCGGCGGCGAGTACGGCGTGGCTGTCGGGATCGAAGACGGCCAGTGAGTCGAACCGCGTCCGGTTGCGGTGATCGGCGTTGTCGAACACGTAGCGGGCCATCGGTTCTCCACTCGGTCTGTGAGGCAAGCGTGCGGGCTCCAGGAGAGCGTGTCTGGGCTTCACAGATCAAGTTCCGGCGACGAAGTCCGTCACTCGGCACGATCGAGCGCACCCGACACTGGGTGGTTGAGGTGACACATCCGTTGGCGCCGTGCGTCGTGAAATGGTCACCATGTCGCTGGGACAGGTCCCGCAGGCGTTTGTGGTACCGGCGGTCGCGGTCGCCGTGAGGGTGTGCCAGGGTGCCGGGGTGACCAGTGAGTCAAAGCGGGACGAAATCGTGGGTGTCGGATACGAGGGGCGAGGCGTTGACGAGGTGCTGGGCGACCTGGTGCAGCGGGGGGTGCGCACACTGGTCGACGTTCGGTTGACGCCGCTGTCACGGAAGCGGGGGTTCAGCAAGCGGGCTCTCGCCGAGGCGGCTGCCTCGGTGGGGATCGACTACGTGCACCTGCGAGGCCTGGGCAACCCCAAGGAGAATCGGCCCGGTTTCGCCGGTGATGCCACCGCCCTGGCCGCGGCCAGGGCGAACTACCGCGACCTGGTCACGGCTGACACCGCCGCAGGGGATCTGGCCAGAATTGCCAAGCTCGCCGCCGCCGGACCGGTGGCCTTGCTGTGCTTCGAAGCCGACGAGCAGCGCTGCCACCGGCATGTGCTGCTCGACCTCGTCGGTGTCCGGCATCGTTAACGGGCTGCGGTGTACACGCCCAACACACTGAAAGTCTGCTCCCATTTCGCCTGGTTGCCGACGTAGAACGCGGTGTCCTGTCCGGGGCGCACCTTTTCCGCGAAAAACTTCTGCTCGATTGCGCTGATCACCTCGGCGTCGGTCAGATTTCTCAGCCGATGCTGCAACGCCACGAGTTCCCAATCCAGCATTCCTTGCTCGTGGCCGCGACATGATCGGTGAGTGCACCGGTACACGTACTTGGCGGTGAACCGCGGGGCTATTAGCGGCGTCCCGGAAACCCCGAACAGGTCTTCGGCCGCCGCCGCTCGGTCGATGGCCCGTTGCTGCTCCGGTTTCCAGCCCGAGTTGGGGCGCACCCGGAGGCTGCTGACCTCCGCCGGGCGGATCACGGCGAGGGAACGGCCGGGTGGGGCTGACCGGACCTCGGCGAGCAGTTCGCACATGGAGTGCTGGATGTGGTGGTCGATGTGGCTGCGGCGCTGCTTGCCCGGAGGGATCACTCTCTCGCGGCGGATGCTGCCGAGGTCTGGTCGCCAGCTCTCCAGCCTGCGATCGTTGCGCGCAGGCTTGGCGCGTAGCCGCACGACCTCGTACTTGCGGAACTGGTCCACCGCGTCCTGGGCGCGGAAGTTGATCGGGTAGAGCCGGACCCAGGACTCCTGGCCGAGCCCTTGCCTGATCCCCGCGACGCATACCGTTTCCCCATAGGCGTTCGATGGTGTGGGTGCTGCTTTCACGGTGATCAGCACGCGCATGTCCACCAGCCGTCGCCAGCGGGTTTGGGTTTGGGTTCGGGCTCCGGATCGAACATCGACGGCTGCACGGTCGACACCCCCAGCATTCCATGTGACCTATGGATAGCAGGGATGAGCACCCCTATGGTGCCGCCGATTGAGGGTTTCGCCGCCGTGAGGGAACCGGAGGGATCAACTCGATGGCACAGTTGCTCAGGTCGATGCCGAACAGGGACGCAGCTCGGACAGGAGTAGCCGCCGATGCGGGCGTGTCGGGTTCCGAGCTCCGCTGAGGGAATGACGGCTGCCTTCAAGCGAAACACGTACGACAGTCGTGGTGGTAGGAAGAGTTCAACTCTTTGGTGCGATGGTGGCGTTTGACTCCCGGTGCCCAGGGGACGGAGACCACCCGATTGCGAGTCACCTGAGCTTGGCGTGGTCGGGCCTCGGCCGCATCATCGATGGTGTGGATGACTTGGTGCGGGTTCCCGGATGACAGGAACTGCCAGGCCTGGGAGCCCGGACGTGGTCCTGTTGGCGGCGACGACGAGCAAGTTGCTCAAGCCGTTCGAAGCGGTGGTGTTGTTGTTGCAGGCCACGAACCTCGTCATGAGCGCGGTCAACGACCGGTACCGCCCCGGTGCGCTCTGGATCGTAGTAGCAATGGGAGTGGCGCACCTGGCGTTGGCGGTGTTGGTGCTCTACCAGCGCGGGCCGTTGACCCGTGGGCACGCGTGGACGTGCGCCTGGATCGCCATGATCTTCGTGGTGCAGTTGGCGCTGGGACACCTGCTCGCACCGGGGGATTTCGCGTCCTACGGCAACGGGGTGCCATTGGGCAACTACGCCTTGATCCCGCTCGCGGTTTTCGCTTTCTATCCGTGGGGTGGGTTTCGCAGCTCACGGCAGCGGTGGGCGATCGAGTGCGGGCTGGTCGTGGCGATCTCCCTGCACCCGCTGCTGATCATCGGGTTGCTGCGCCGCTGGGACCTCAGCCCCTTGCACCTGCGCAGCGTCGCGCTCTACGCCGTGTGGGCGATCGTGTGGTTCCTGGTCGGGAAAGGGATCGCCTGGCTGTGCCGGATCGCGGTGCGAGTGGAGACAGAGGCATTGACCCGCAGCTACGAGGCGGCGCTGGGCGACTTCCACTCCCACGTCGAGAGTGCCGCGCGCCGCATCGACTCCGGGCAGGACCCGCGCGAGGTGGGGCGTGAACTCCGCGAGATCACCTACCAGCGGCGCAGACAACTCTTGTTGCAGGAGCACAACGCGGGGGCGGTCGACATCGTCAAGAACGCGGTGCGCCTGCACGGTGACCGGCTGGCCTTGCTGTCGTCTCCCGAGATGGGCGCGTTGACAGTCCCACGTGAGCAGGCGATCGTCCTGGAGCAGGGGCTGGCAGACTTGCTCAAGAACGTCGTCGACCATGGTGGCGGCGCCGTGGACCTCAGGTTCGCGATGCACGGCGCGACCATGGTTTTCGACGTCACCGATCGAGGGCCGGGCTTGCCATTGAAGGCGTTTGCCGATCCGGCGAGCAGCATGCAGCGCCTGCGCGCCAGACTCGTGGCCCTCGGTGGCGACTTGGTCCTGCGAGACCCCGGAGCCGAGGGTGGCGCGGCACTGCGGTTGACGCTGCCCCTGCGATTGGGCAGGTGAGCGAGATGCGTGTGCTGCTGGTCGAGGACGAGGGGATGACGGCGCACATGGCGGTTACCGAACTCCGCGACCTGCTGCTGTGCGAGGTGACCATGGTGTCCGATCCGGTGGAGGCGTTGACTTGGCTGCACCGCGAACCCTTCGACATCGCCGTTGTCGACATGCTCTACCAAGCGCATTCGGTAGAGTTCGAACGGCGCAGGCGGCTTGGTTCGGTCCGGCTCACCGACCCGCGGCTACATCTGAGCGGCCTGGCGGTCCTGCACGCAGCGCGCATGGCCAACCCCGAGGTCCGGACCGTCCTGTGGACCAACGGCGAGTCCAACCGGCGGCTGCACATGCTGTTCGCCCGCGAGCAGTTCGGCTGCCGGGTCATGTGCCCCAAGGATGCTGTGGGCAAGCTCGCCGCAGCGGTCCGCGCGGCCGCGGCCGGGCAGGACCACGTCGACCCCGTGTTGAGGATGTACTTCCCGCCCGCGAACACACCAACCCTGGCGGAGACGTTCTTCACCTCCAGCACGAGACTGGCGGTCTGGCGCGCGATGGCGCTCGGGGTGCACGAACACGCCGCCATCGGCAAGATCGTCGGAGTCACCGCAGGCACCGTCCGGCGCGGCATGGATGCGCTCCGCGCCAAGCTCGTGGCCTTCGACCCCGGCTGCACACAAGATGGCCCACCCACCGCCGAGGTCGTCCGCTACGCGAGCCAGAACTGGCAGTTCTTCCTCGACGAGACTGTCCGGGAGTTCCACCGGTGACCGCACCTCGCCGTTGGTACATGGGTCCCTGGTTGCCCTACAGCCTGCTCGCCGCGTTGGTCGCGATCTGGGTCCTGCTCGCTGTGACGGTGCCCGCCACCACCAGCAGGCAACTGACCATCGACGTCTCCTGCTCGTCCGGCAACCCGCCCGTCGGGGTCTGGGTGGAGTCCAGCACCGGCGGGTCCTGGTGGGCGATAGAGGGGGAGCCCGGAGCGGGCCCGGCCCGGCGGTTCGTCTTCCAGCAGGAGTTCAACGGGCCCTACCAAGTCAACGTTGGGTGCGGCGGGACAGCGGCGAACTGGGGGATCTCCGCGTCCTCTGTCGAGGCCACGCAACCGTTCCGGTACTTGGTGTGCGAGGACCGCCACGGCACCGACACCTCGGGCGGTCGATGCGAAGACCAACCCGCCGGATAGGCGACGGCATCCACATTTGTCCGTTCTCCGCGCGCCGGACGCCAGCCAGAGTCAGTGGTGCAGGTGGTGCGACCCGCGCCACCGAAACCACGAGGAGTCCGACGTCATGAAGACCTTGACCCGCGTCCTCGGCACAGCGGCGGCGACCGCGGCACTCGCGCTCATCGCCCCGACGGCCGACGCCACCCCCGCCCACGCCAACAGCGAGAGCAGGTTGCAGTACGCGACCATGCTGGTCCAGTCAGGAGCGGCCGCCCGCACAGACGCCTACCTCAACAACACCTTCCTCGGCTGGGTCACCGCCGACCCCGGCTCCGACTACCAGGTGTCCTGGGTCGACTGCTGGAAGGACGGCGACTGGGCCACCGGCAACTACTCCAGCAACCGCTGGTTCAAGGCGTACGTGACGCACACCGGTGGCGCGACGCAGTGGGCTTTCGTCCACTCCTCCTACGTCACCAATCAGTCGGCTGTGCGGGGCTGCTGACCAGTCGCCTGGCCCGCGGGAACACACCCCGCGGGCCAGGCTTCGGTGTGTCCGTCACGCAGGTCTGCTGAGGGCGAGCCGGATGTGCTTTCGGGGCGGGCTGAACTCGACGCATGCACACCGTGACGGCGACTCCACATCGGACTGGCACTCACCCCGATAGATGTCTACGAGTGCCAGCCGCCCGACAATCGGTATTGCCCATGTTTTGTGTCCCCGACGCGGCACGTACAGAATCCACACGCGCGCCGGTTGGGGGTCCGGGGGCGCAGCCCGCCGGGCGGGTCTGGGGT
>NZ_KB894411.1 GCF_000374445.1 Actinokineospora enzanensis DSM 44649
CGCCGCCGCGGCCAACGCCAGCAACGACCCCACCGGATACCGCACACCCCGCCGATCCCGCGGATCAGGCACCCGAGCCAGATAATCCCGCAGGTCAGCCACCCACTCCACACCCCGCCCCGGCACCACACCCAGGGCCAGACGATCGAACGCAGCAGGCATCAGGCAGGATTCCACCACGGGCACGGCTCTCCAACGATCATGCGACATCAGCAATCACATGATCAACGAGACCGTGCCCGACCCATACACCGGGCAACCGACTTTGCCGACCCCCTGCCGGGAGGGAGGGGTGTGCCCTGGTGTGTGTGCCGGGGGTGCGAAAGGATCTTGTTCGGGCTGCCGGGGTCAGCCGCGGATGGTTTCGGTGATCAGGGGTGGGCGGGCTGGGGCGGTGTCGGTAATGGCGTAGGCATCTTGGAGGGCGGTCAGGGCGGCCGGGATGGCTTCGGGGGTGTCGGTGTGCAGTTCCAGCAGAGGGTCGCCTTCCGCGACCCGGGCGCCGGGTTTGGCGTGGCAGAGGATTCCGGCGGCGGCCTGGACCGGGTCTTCCTTGCGGGCCCGGCCCGCGCCCAGGCGCCAGGCGGCGACGCCGATGGCGTAGGCGTCCAGGTGGGACACGATGCCGGTGGCGGGTGCGGGCACGACGTGGACGTGTGCGGGGCGGGGGAGCTCGGCGTCCGGGTCGCCGCCTTGGGCGCGGATCATGCGGGCCCAGACCTCGTAGGCCTGGCCGGAGGCGAGTACCACGGCTGGGTCCACATCGGACACCCCGGCCAGGGACAGCATCTCGCGGGCCAGTTCCACGGTCAGTTCGACCACGTCCGCGGGGCCGCCGCCGCGCAGGACCTCGACCGACTCCGCTACCTCGACCGCGTTGCCGACCGCGTGGCCCAAGGGGACCGACATGTCCGTGAGCAGGGCGGAGATCCGCAGGCCGCGGCCGATCCCGATGGCCACCATGGTCTCGGCGAGCGCGCGCGCGTCCGCGTAGGTCTTCATGAAGGCGCCGGAGCCGTATTTCACGTCCAGTACCAGGGCGTCCGCGCCTTCGGCGATCTTCTTGCTCATGATGGAGCTGGCGATCAGCGGGATGCACTCGACGGTGGAGGTCACGTCGCGCAGGGCGTAGAGCTTGCGGTCCGCGGGGGCCAGGCCCTCGGTCGCCGCGCAGATGACCGCGCCGACGGAGGTGAGCTGGGCCTGGATCTCGGGCAGGGTCAGCTGTGCGCGCCAGCCCGGGATGGACTCCAGTTTGTCGAGCGTGCCGCCGGTGTGTCCGAGGCCGCGGCCGGACAGTTGTGGCACGGCCGCCCCGCACGCGGCGACCAGCGGGGCCAGCGGGAGGGTGATCTTGTCGCCGACGCCGCCGGTGGAGTGCTTGTCGACGGTGGGGCGGTCGACGTCCAGGGACAGGGTCTCGCCGGAGGAGACCATGGCGGCGGTCCAGCGGGTGATCTCGTCGGCGTCCATGCCGTTCAGGAAGATGGCCATGGCCAGGGCCGACATCTGTTCGTCGGCGACCACGCCGCGGGTGTAGGCGTCCACCACCCAGTCGATGTGGTCGTCCGACAGGCGCTCGCGGTCCCGCTTGGCGCGGATGACGTCGATGGCGGTGAACGGCTCCATCAGGGGGTTCCCTTCGCGGGCAGGTCGTGCGGGCCGAAGGCGTGCGGGAGGACGGTGGTCATCGGGGCCGGGCCGTCGGGGGTGTCGACGAGGCAGTCCGGACCGCCGAGCTCGTAGATCACCTGGCGGCAGCGGCCGCAGGGCATGAGAAGTTCGCCGTCGCCGCCGCGGCAGGCGAGGGCGACCAGGCGGCCGCCGCCGGTGAGTCGGAGTTGGCCCGCCAGCGTGCATTCGGCGCACAGGGCCAGGCCGTAGGAGGCGTTCTCGACGTTGCAGCCGGTGATCACGCGGCCGTCGTCGACCAGGGCCGCCGCGCCGACCCGCAGCCCCGAGTAGGGGCAGTAGGCCAGCGCGGCGGCGGAGACGGCGGCGGCGCGCAGGGCGTCCCAGTCGACGGTCACGCGCCCTGCCCCCGCCGGTAGGGTTCGCCGCCCATGCGCGGCGGTCGGAGTCGTTGCGACGCGAGCCCGAGGACCAGCAGCGTCACCACATACGGTGCGGCGCCGACGAGCTCCGGCGGTACCTGGTCGCTGGCGAAGAACCACCAGCCGAACAGCACACCGATCGCGGCGGCCACACCGGACAGTACGTTGTGGCCGGACCGGTACTGCATCACCGCGACCACCAGCAAAGCGATGGCCAGCAACAACAACAGCGCGTGCACGGCCGCGGAGTTGCGCAGTGCCATGGCATCCGTGTAGCCGAACAGGGTCGCGCCGGTGGCCAGGCCGCCGGGCCGCCAGTTGCCGAAGATCATGGCGGCCAGGCCGATGAAGCCGCGGCCGCCGGTCTGCCCGTCGCGGTACTGGCCGGAGCTGACCGCCAGGAACGCGCCGCCCAGGCCTGCGAACGCGCCGGACGCGATCACCGCGATGTACTTGTAGCGGTAGACGTTGACGCCCAACGACTCCGCCGCGGCCGGGGCCTCGCCGCAGGAGCGCAGGCGCAGCCCGAACGGCGAGCGCCACAGCACCCACGCGGTGCCGATGATCAGCAGCACGGCCAGCACGGTCAGCAGCGACAGCTGGGTGGTGACGCCGCGCAGCAGTCCGGCCAGGTCGGAGAGCAGGAACCAGTGCTTGCCCTCGATCGTGCCCAGCCAGTCGGAGAGCCCGGGAATGGTGATCTTCTGCGCGTCCTCGATCGGCGGCGACTGCTTCTGCCCGCCGCCGGGGGCCTTGGCGAAGTACTCCTTGGACAGGAACAGCGCCGCGCCGGGGGCGAGCAGGTTGATCGCGACACCGGAGATGATGTGGTCGACGCCGAAGGTGACGGTGGCGACGGCGTGCAGGGCACCGCCGACGACGCCGAGCAGCAGGCCGAACACGACGGCGGCCCACGGCCCCCACTGGTAGCCCGCGTAACCGGCGCCGAAGGTGCCGAGCACCATCATGCCTTCCAGGCCGATGTTGACCACGCCCGCGCGCTCGGTCCACAGGCCGCCGAGCGCGGCCATGGCCAGCGGCACGGCGGCGGTCAGCGCGGCCTGGGTGGTGCCCGCCGAGGTGAGGTCGTTGGCGCCGGTGAGCACGCGCACCAGCGACACCACCGCGAGCCCGGCCACGGCGGCGATCAGGTACACCATGGGCGAGACGCGCCTGCCCCGCTTGGGCGGGGCGGTCTCCAGCCCCACCGACAGCCCGCCGCCGGTCACGCGGTCACCTCCTCTGCGGTCTTGGTGCGGCCCAGCGCGTGGCCGACGGCCCGCTGTTCGGCGCGCACCCGGTAGCGGCGGACGAGTTCGTAGGCGACGACGACGGACAGCACGATCACGCCCTGCATGATGTCCACGATCTCGCGCGGCACGCCCGCGGTGTCCAGCGAGTTCGCGGTGTTGAACAGGAAGCCCCAGAGCAGCGCGGCGATGGCCATGCCGATGGGGTGGTTGCGGCCGAGCAGGGCCACGGCGATGCCGATGAAGCCGACGCCGACCGGGAAGTTGAGCGAGTAGCTGTAGGAGGAGCCGAGCAGCTCGGGCATGCCGACCAGGCCCGCGACCGCGCCGGAGAGCAGCATCGAGACGATGACCATCTTCTTCACGCTGACGCCGCTGGCCACCGCGGCGGACTCGGACAGGCCGGTGGCCTTGAGCTCGAAGCCGAAGCGGGTGCGGGAGAGCACGAACCAGTAGAGGAAGCCGACCAGCACGGCCAGGAACACCAGGCCGAAGACCTTGCTTGAGGAGCCCTCGATCTCGAAGCCGGGCACCCGGCCGCCCTCGGTGATCTTCGGCGTGCCGATGTTGTTGCTGCCCGCGGTGCTGACCGCGAGCCGCTCCGGGCTGTTGAGGTAGGAGACCAGGTAGGTGGCGATGGCGTTGAGCATGATCGTGGAGATCACCTCGGAGACGCCGCGGGTGACCTTGAGCAGCGCGGCCAGTCCGGCCCAGGCGGCGCCGACGAGCATGGCGGCCAGGATGGTGAGCGCGACCCGGACGAACGAGGGCAGCGAGTCCATGAACGCGGCGCCCGCGAGGCCCGCGGCGAGCAGGGCGGCGAACCGGTACTGGCCGTCGACGCCGATGTTGAACAGCTTCATCCGGAAGCCGATGGCGACCGCCACCGCGGACAGGTAGTAGGAGGTGGCGGTGTTGAGCGAGTTGACCAGGGTGCGCGGGCGCTGGGCCGCGGTGGCCATGGCGTCCACGGTGTCGAACGGGTCGTGGCCGGTGGCCAGCAGGATGACCGCGGACACGGCAGCGGCGAAGACCAGGGCGCCGACCGGGGCGATGAGTCCCAACAGGACGGACCGGGGGGTGAGCGAGCGCATCAGCCTTCCTCCCGCCCCGCGCCGGTCATCGCGGAGCCGAGCTGCTCCGGGGTGACGGTGGCCGGGTCGTGTTCGGCGACGAGCCTGCCGCGCAGGATCACCGCGAGGGTGTCGGACATGCCGATCAGCTCGTCGAGGTCGGCGGAGATGAGCAGTACGGCGAGCCGGTCGGCGCGGGCGCGGCGGATGTGGTCCCAGATGGCGGCCTGGGCGCCGACGTCGACGCCGCGGGTGGGGTGCGAGGCGATGAGCACGACGGGGTCGCCGCTCATCTCCCGGCCGACGATGAGCTTCTGCTGGTTGCCGCCGGAGAGGGCGGCGGCGTTGACGTCGATGGAGGGGGTGCGCACGTCGTACTCGGCGACGATGCGCTCGGTGTCGGCCTTGGCGCCGCGCCGGTCGAGCAGCGGGCCGCGGACGTTGGGCGGCCGGGTCTGGTGGCCCAGGACGCGGTTCTCCCAGAGGGTGGCCTCCAGCAGGACGCCTTGGCGGTGCCGGTCCTCGGGGATGTAGCCCATGCCCGCCTCGCGGCGGTGCCGGGTGGAGTCGCGGGTGATGTCGCGGCCCGCGAGGGTGATGGTGCCCGCGTTCGGGGTGCGGATGCCCATCAGTGCCTCGACCAGCTCGGCCTGGCCGTTGCCCTCGACGCCCGCGATGCCGAGTACCTCGCCAGCGTGGATGGTGAAGGAGATGTCGTCGAGGACGGGGCGGCCGTCGGCGCTGGTCACGGTGAGGCCGGTGACGGTGAGCACCTCGGTCGCGGTGACGGTGGACTCGCGCAGCTCCGGCACCGGCAGCGCGCTGCCGACCATCAGCTCGGCGAGCTTGCGCGCGGTGACGTCGGCCGGGGACACGCTGGCGACGGTGGTGCCGCGGCGGATGACGGTGATGTCGTCGGCGACGGAGAGCACCTCGTCGAGCTTGTGCGAGATGAACAGGATGGTGAGGCCCTCGGCCTTGAGCTCGCGCAGGTTGCCGAACAGCTCGTCGACCTCCTGCGGCACCAGCACGGCGGTGGGCTCGTCCAGGATGAGGATGCGGGCGCCGCGGTAGAGGACCTTGAGGATCTCGACCCGCTGGCGTTCGCCGACGCCGAGGTCGTCGACCAGCCGGTCCGGTTCGATGTCCAGGCCGTAGGCGTCGGAGATCTCGCGGATGCGGGCGCGGGCGGCGGTGAAGTCCAGGCCGAGGCCCTTGCGGGGCTCACTGCCCAGGACGACGTTCTCCAGCACGGTGAGGTTGTCGGCGAGCATGAAGTGCTGGTGCACCATGCCGATGCCCGCGCGGATGGCGTCGGCCGGGGAGGCGAAGGCGGTCGGCACGCCGTCGATGGCGATGGTGCCCTCGTCCGGCGGCTGCATGCCGTAGAGGATCTTCATCAGGGTCGACTTGCCCGCGCCGTTCTCGCCGACCAGCGCGTGCACGGTGCCCGCGCGGACGGTGATGTCGACATCGGAGTTGGCGACGACGCCGGGGAAGCGCTTGGTGATCCCGGACAACTGGACGGCTGGGGCGAGGGTGGTGCTGCCCGCTGGTGGCTCCGTTGACACGGCCGAATCCTTTGTCGCTGGCAGGGGGACTTGACGGGGAGGGGGCCGGATGCCGACGGGCCCGGGGCCGCTGGTGCGGTCGCCGGGCCCGTCGCGATCCGGTCGCGCCGCTACTTCTTCTCCGGCACCTTGATCTCGCCGGAGATGATCTTCTGCTTGTAGTCGTCCAGCTTGGCCTTGATGTCGTCGATCTTGCCGCCGCTGGTGGCGTAGTCGACGCCGCCCGCCTTGAGGTCGTAGACCTTCTGGCCCGCGACGAACTTGCCGTTCTTGACCGAGGAGATGAAGTCGTACACGGCGACGTCCACCTTCTTGATCATCGAGGTGATGATCACGTCCTTGACATCGGCCAGCGCGGGCTGGTTGTACTGGTCGGAGTCGACGCCGATGCCCAGCTTGGTGTTGGCCTTGGCGGCCTTGAACACGCCGTTGCCGGAGCCGCCAGCGGCCGCGTAGACGATGTCGGCGCCCGCGTCGAACATGCCCTTGGCCGCGGTCTCGCCCTTGGCCGGGTCGTTGAAGCCGGTGTAGTCCGGCGGCTGGGTCAGGTACTTGACCTGCACCGTCGCGTCCGCCTTCACAGCCTTGACGCCCATGGTGAAGCCGACCTCG
The DNA here is from genome assembly GCF_000374445.1 of Actinokineospora enzanensis DSM 44649. Classification (GTDB taxonomy): domain Bacteria; phylum Actinomycetota; class Actinomycetes; order Mycobacteriales; family Pseudonocardiaceae; genus Actinokineospora; species Actinokineospora enzanensis. Next base: position 6,561 of record NZ_KB894411.1, read on the forward strand.
AACTTCTGGATCAGCGGCGTGTTGACGCCGCCGACGAAGCCGACGTTGCCGGTCTTGCTCTTCAGCGCCGCCGCCGCGCCGACGAGGTAGGAGCCCTCGTTCTCGGCGAAGGTCAGGTTGGCGATGTTCTTGCCGACGTCGACGCCGTCGGTGGCGTCGTCGATGATGGCGAACTGCACGTCCGGGGTGTCCCCGGCCACCTTGCCGACCGACTCGGCGTAGGCGAAGCCGACCGCGATGACCGGGTTGTAGCCGCCCTCGACGAGCTGGCGCAGCCGGTCCTCCTTCTGCGCCTCGGTCTCGCCCGCGGCCGCCTCCAGCTCCTTGACCTCGAAGCCGAACTCGGACTTGGCCTTGTCCAGGCCGCGCGCGGCGGAGTCGTTGAAGGACTGGTCGCCGCGGCCGCCGATGTCGTAGGCGAGCCCGATCTTGAGGTTGGCCGCGGCCGCACTGCCCGCGGTCGTGGTCCCCCCGCTGCTGCCGGAGTCGTTGTTCTTCGACCCGCAGCCTGCCAGACCGAGGCCCAGCGCCAGCAGGCCTGCGGCGAGACGAACTCCTCGCGTTCGGCGCAAGGCTTTCTCCTTCCGGATCTCGCGTGGCGCCCGACGCGAGCCGGACGCGGCTTGTTCCGCAGGACCGTACTCCCCGGTACGACGCGGGCCGGGATACGACCCAGGGCGTAATCCAATTGTTGAGTCACGCCACCCGGCCGGGCCACTCGACGACACCACCGGGTGGTACCCGGGCCGTTCGACGCGTGCGTACCGGCTGATCAGGACGGCGCAAGGGGGCTCACGTGGTCCAGAGTGGACGTCTAGGGGTCCGACCGTGGTCGATTCAGGCCACCGCGAGCCGAGCGCCCGACCGATCGGGCGCTTGCACGATCCAGTCACTCTTGGTCAGAGCACTCGTCGAACCGACCCTTCACTCGTTCGGCGCTGTCCGAATCACTCCTTCCGCCGTAAAGTGTTGATTATCGGCGGACGCGCCGGGAAAACTGGGGAGTTCTGGACTTCGACTCAATCAACGAGTCGCGTCGACGCGCATTCCAAACGTCAGCTCGATGTCTCTGGGGATAAAATGAAAACCATCCTGCGCCGCATCGCGGCGTCCGGCCTCGGCGTGGGCCTCACCGCCGCGGCCATCGTCCTCACCGCACCGGAGGCCGCTGCCACGGTCTACAACTGCGTCGCCCCAATCGACACCAACCTCAACGAGGTCCGTGGCTGGTGCGATTCGGGCTTCGGCGGGTTCCGCGTCGGGGCCACCTGCTATTCCCCCCACTACCCTTACTCGATCGACATCTACAGCCCCTATGTCTCCCGTAGCAGCGCAAGTGGCCGCGTGTACACGGGCTGGCTGGAGGGCGATCATTACAACTGCCACATCGGCAAGGCCTGGATCGACGCGTCGTCCTGATAGAACGTGCCGACCCACTGAACAGCCCCCACCCCCGCCGTTCGTGTCCGCATCGGACATCCCCGGTCGGGTGGGGGCTGTTCCGCGTCCGGCGCACGCCCCGGAGGCACCGTCAACAACACGCTCCGTCACCAACACGGGCATCCGCCTCGCGAACCGCACCTCACGACCGGGCATTGGGGCGAAAGCCCGTGTCTCGTCCGTCACAGAGGGGATTGGCGGGTTGGGTGCGCTCGACTTGTCGGGTCTAGCATCCCTTGAGTCAAGCCCGTTTCGTGTGGAGTACCCGCATGGGCGGCACAAGTCCATCAGCGACGTTGGAGGCAGGCTACCGATGTCCGACTCGGCCAGCGCCACCGAGAAGGTGGCGGCGCGCGGGTCCCGGCGCACCGGGACGCTCTACCGCGGCGACCCGGGCATGTGGTCCTGGGTAGCCCACCGGATCACCGGCGTGCTCACCTTCTTCTTCCTCTTCGCGCACGTGCTGGACACCGCCCTGGTGCGGGTCTCGCCCAACGCCTACGACGAGGTCATCGAGACCTACAAGACCCCGATCGTCAACCTCATCGAGGTCGGACTGGTCGGCGCGGTCCTGTACCACGCGCTCAACGGTCTGCGCGTGCTGCTGGTGGACTTCTGGTCCAAGGGTCCCCGGCTGCAGAAGCCGATGCTGTGGACGATCCTCGGCATCTGGGTCGTGGTGATGGTCCCCGGCGCGTACTTCATGCTGGAGCGCACCGTGCGCGAGCTGTTCGGAGGCAACTGAGATGACGCTCGCCCTGGACAAGCCCCGCTCCCCTCGGCGCCCGGCGGCCCGACGCGGCAACTTCGAGCTGGCCTCCTGGCTGTTCATGCGGATCTCCGGGCTGGCGCTGATCATCCTGGTGCTCGGCCACCTGCTGATCATGAACATTCTCGACGGCGGGGTGCACCGGATCAACTTCGCGTTCGTGGCTGGCCGCTGGTCCAGCCCGTTCTGGCAGTTCTGGGACCTGTCGATGCTGTGGCTGGCGGAGATCCACGGCGGCAACGGGCTGCGCACCGTGATCAACGACTACGCCCGCAAGGACGCCACCCGGTTCTGGCTGAAGATCATGCTCTACGTGTCGATGGTGCTGATCCTGGCGCTGGGCTCGTACGTGATCTTCACCTTCGACGCCACGATCCCGGCGAACTGACGCTCCCACCACCGGCGAAAGCGGATATCCATGCAGTTCCACAGGTACGACGTGGTGATCGTCGGCGCGGGCGGCGCGGGCATGCGCGCGGCGCTGGCGGCGGCCACCGAGGCGGGCCACGCGCCGCGCACCGCCGTGCTCACCAAGCTCTACCCGACCCGGTCGCACACCGGCGCGGCCCAGGGCGGCATGTGCGCCGCGCTGGCCAACGTCGAGGAGGACAACTGGGAGTGGCACACCTTCGACACCATCAAGGGCGGCGACTACCTGGTCGACCAGGACGCCGCCGAGGTGATGGCGAAGGAGGCCATCGACGCGGTCCTCGACCTGGAGAAGATGGGGCTGCCGTTCAACCGGACCCCCGAGGGCCGCATCGACCAGCGCCGGTTCGGCGGGCACACCCGTAACCACGGCGAGGCCGCCGTGCGCCGGGCCTGCTATGCGGCCGACCGCACCGGGCACATGATCCTGCAGACGCTGTACCAGAACTGCGTCAAGCACGGCATCGAGTTCTTCAACGAGTTCTACGTGCTCGACATCTGCCTGACCGAGACCGAGAACGGCCCGGTGTGCACCGGCGCGGTGGCCTACGAGCTGGCCACCGGCGAGATCCACGTGTTCCAGGCCAAGGCCGTGGTGTTCGCGACCGGCGGGTTCGGCAAGGTGTTCAAGACGACGTCCAACGCGCACACCCTCACCGGTGACGGCATGGGCATCATCTTCCGCAAGGGCCTGCCGCTGGAGGACATGGAGTTCTACCAGTTCCACCCGACCGGCCTGGCGGGCCTGGGCATCCTGCTCACCGAGGGCGCGCGCGGCGAGGGCGCGATCCTGCGCAACGCGGCGGGCGAGCGGTTCATGGAGCGGTACGCGCCGACCATCAAGGACCTGGCGCCACGTGACATCGTGGCCCGGTCGATGGCGCTGGAGGTGCTGGAGGGGCGCGGCGCGGGCCCGAACAAGGACTACGTGCTGCTGGACTGCACGCACCTGGGCGCCGAGGTGCTGGAGAGCAAGCTGCCGGACATCACCGAGTTCGCCCGCACCTACCTGGCGGTGGACCCGGTGACCGAGCCGGTGCCGGTGTACCCGACGGCGCACTACGCGATGGGCGGCATCCCCACCAACATCCACGGCGAGGTGCTGCGGGACAACGACACCGTGGTCCCCGGCCTGTACGCGGCGGGCGAGTGCGCGTGTGTGTCGGTGCACGGTGCGAACCGGCTGGGCACCAACTCGCTGCTGGACATCAACGTGTTCGGTCGTCGCGCGGGCTTGGCGGCGGCGCGGTACGCGGCCAACCACGAGCTGATCGACCTGCCGGAGACGCCCGCTGCGGTGGTGCAGGCGCAGCTGGAGCTGGTGCTGTCCGAGCACGGCAAGGAGCGGGTGGCGGACATCCGCACCGAGCTTCAGGCCACTATGGACGCGAACGCGTCGGTGTACCGCACCGAGGAGACGCTGAAGCAGGCGCTGCACGACGTGCAGGCGTTGAAGGACCGCTACGCGCACATCTCGGTGCAGGACAAGGGGAAGCGGTTCAACACCGACCTGCTGGAGGCGGTGGAATTGGGCTTCCTGCTTGAGCTGGCCGAGGTCCTGGTCATAGGCGCGCTGGAGCGCAAGGAGTCGCGCGGCGGTCACGCCCGCGAGGACTACCCGAACCGCGACGACACGAACTACATGCGGCACAGCATGTTCTACAAGCAGGGCGACGGTCTCAAGAGCGACATCCGGCTGGACTACAAGCCGGTGACCTTCACCCGGTACAAGCCGATGGAGCGGAAGTACTGATGACTGCTGCAACTGTGGACCGTGTGTCGTCCGGCGCGCGCGGGGACCAGCCGCCGGTGCCGGACGGCGCAGTCACCATCACCGTCCGGATCCAGCGGTTCAACCCGGAGACCGACTCGGAGCCGCGCTGGGAGTCCTTCGGGGTGCCCGCGCTGCCCACCGATCGCGTGCTGAACCTGCTGCACTACGTCAAGTGGTACCTGGACGGCACGCTCACCTTCCGCCGCTCCTGCGCGCACGGAATCTGCGGCTCGGACGCCATGCAGATCAACGGCGTGAACCGGTTGGCGTGCAAGGTACTGGTGAAGGACCTGCTGTCGGGCGGCGGCAAGCACACCACGATCACCGTGGCGCCGATCAAGGGCCTGCCGGTGAACAAGGACCTGCTGGTCGACATGGAACCCTTCATGGAGGCGTTCCGCGCGGTCAAGCCATTCCTGATCACCTACGGAAACGAACCGACCCGGGAACGCATCCAGTCCGCCGCCGACCGCGAACGCTTCGACGACACGACGAAGTGCATTCTCTGCGCCTGCTGCACGACGTCCTGCCCGGTGTTCTGGAACGAGGGCAGCTACTTCGGGCCAGCGGCGATCGTGAACGCGCACCGCTTCATCTTCGACTCGCGTGACGAGGGGGCGGAGGAGCGGCTGGACATCCTGAACGACGCCGAAGGTGTTTGGCGGTGCCGTACCACGTTCAACTGCACCGATGCGTGTCCGCGTGGGATTCAGGTGACCAAGGCTATTCAGGAGGTCAAGCGGGCATTGTTGTTCCGCCGCTGACTGTCTGTTGTGGATGTTTCCGCTGCCCGGGGCTTGATGCCCCGGGCAGCGGTGTCTCCGGGGCGATCCGCACCCCTGTGGACAACTTCGCGCGCGCTGTCGGCTCCAGCAGGCAGGATAAGAACAGGGGTCCCCTGCCGGTTGTCCACATCCCCCCGATCAGTCCACCGGCGGGGATCATGGCTTGCGTCGGGCAGGCATGGCCAGGGCAGCGCCCGACCGGGTGGCGTGACCCTGCCGTCGGGTGAGTGTGCAGGTCAGGGTGCACGCCATCCGGTTATGTCCGAGGTATGACCGGATACCTGACGCGCGGGGCCGTCGCCGCCGCCTTGACCCTGATGATGGCCGGAACCGCGTGGGCGGATGTCGCGCCGGGAACCTACTCGTTGAGATCGGTCTCGCGGGCCGGGTGTGTGGGCAACAGCATGGCGCCCGTGTCCCTGGTGGCCTGCGGTTCGTCCGACTCGGCGTGGATCGTCGATGCCGATGGGGCCCCCGGCTACACCATCGGCTACGACGGCCAGTGCCTCACCAGCGACGACGGCCGGGTCTGGATCGACTCGTGCACCGGGATGCGCAACCAGGCGTTCGACATCCGGTCGGTCGGTGACGGCCTCGCCATCGTCAACACCTCCGGCAAGCTGCTCACCGCAGCCACCGACCGGGTCACCGCCGCCGCGTCGGGTGTGTCGGGGCAGGTTTGGGCGCTGGTCCCGCTGGGCGCCTGAGTCACCCGGTTCGGCGGGCGCGCGCCGCTCGGGCCCGCTTCTGGCGGAGCCACAGGCCGAGCGCGACCACCACCGCCGCACCCGCCAGGGCGACCAGTGGGGCGCCGTAGTTGCCGAAGGCCGATCGGTCCGTGTCGGCCGTGGCCGGGGCGGCGGCGCCCTGTGCGGACGGGGCGGGGGCCGAGTCCGAGTTGGCCGGGGCGTTGCTCAGGCCGGTGTTCGGCTTGGGCTGGGCCTCCGGCGCGTGGTCGACCAGGACGCCCACCGGCTTGGCGTTCTCGGTCAGCAGGGCGAACCCGTAGTCGAGCAGTCGCGAGCCCTGGTCCACCATCAGCGACGGCGTCTGTTCGCCGCGTACCAGCACGACCGCGATGCGTTTGCCGGTGCGCTCGGCCGCGCCGACGTAGGTGTGTCGCGCGTCGTCGGTGAAGCCGGTCTTACCGCCCAGGAAGCCCTGGTAGCGGCCCAGGAGCTTGTTGTCGTTGACGACCTTGTAGCCGGGCTTGTTCGCGTACCCGGGGAAGTCGATCGTCTTGGTGCCGACCGCCTCGGCGAACTCCTTGTGCTTCATGGCCGCGCGGAAGACCAGGATCAGGTCGTAGGCCGAGGTGCTCATGCCCGGTCCGTCCAGGCCGGACGTGGTGGCCGCGCGGGTGTCCAGCGCGCCGAGCTCCTTGGCCAGGGCGTTCATCTTGTCCAGCGCGGTGGGCACGCCGCCGAGCCGGGCGGCCAGGGCGTGCGCGGCGTCGTTGCCGGAGCGCATGAGCAGGGCCTGGAGCAGCTGGCGGACGGTGTACTGGCCGCCGGGTCCGATGCCGACCTTGGTGCCCTCCTGCTCGGCGTCCTCCTGGGTGCCGACGACCACCTCGTCCATCCGCAGCTCGCGGATGACCACGATGGCCAGCAGGGTCTTGATCAGGGAGGCCGGGCGTTCCCTGGCGTGCGGGTCCTTGGCGGCGAGCACGGCGCCGCTGTCCAGGTCGGCGACGATCCAGGACGCGGACACCACGTCGCCCGCGATGGCGGCCTTGGCGCCGGGTGGGGTGACCATCCCGCATTCACCCATCCGTGTGCCGCCGACCGGCTCCTCGGGCACGGGGAGTGCCTGCGGCGTGCTCTGGCCCGGCTTGGGCTCCTCGGAGGTGTCGACCGGCGGCGGCGGGCGGTCGTGGTTCTGGCACTGGGCGCCCGTTGGCGCGGAGTTGCCGGTCGTGGTGGGTGTCTGGCCGCCGGAAGGCTGCGGCTGCTGCGCCTTCCGGGGGCTCTGCGCCGCCGCCCCGGGCGTCGCGACCAGGGCCGCGAGGACGAGGGCGCACAGCGTCACGAGCAGAGCGGTCACGGTCCTGCGGGCTGCGAAGCGCACCCCTGCAGACTAAGGCCTGTCACGATCCGGCCACGATCCGCCCTATCACCCACACGTGGGCACCCGACCCCGGCGCTGGATACTGCCCGTGTGACGCTCAGCCGCCGGTCCGCCCTGTTCCTGCTCGCCTTCGGGCTCTGGTCGTGGGTCATCTGGCCGATGTTCCTGCGCAACGTCTGGGTCGACCCGCGTTCGTGGGCGGACGGGCCGACGGGGTTCTTCGTCGTGCACGCCCTGCTGACGGCGGCCTCGCTGCTGTTCGGCACCATCATCGGGGTCATCGGCTGGCGGGCCTTCCGAGCACGACGAGGGAGTTGACGTGGACTTCGTCCGACACCTGCTGGTCTTCCTGCACCTGCTGGGCATGGGCGTGCTGATCGGCACGTTCCTGCTGCAGCTGCGCGCGCGGACCGGCGAGGTCAACAAGGGCTGGCTGCACGGCGCGGGCCTGCAGCTGCTGACCGGCATCCTGCTGATGGTGCTGGCACCGGCGACCGGCGCGCACTACAACCATGTGAAGTTGGGGGTGAAGCTGCTGGTGGTGGTCGTGATCGCGGTACTGGCGTTCGCGTTCATCGCCAAGCGGGACAACCCGCGCTGGCTGACGCCCACGCTGGGTGGGCTGGTGGTGCTGAACACCGGCCTGGCCGTCTTCTGGACATAGGCCCTGCATAGGTCCTGCATAGGTCCTAGTCGAACAGCGGGCGGCGGATCAGGTCGGGCTTGATGGCCGACCACGGGCGCACCTGGTCGGCGAGGGTCGGGTCGGTGACCAGGGGCAGCGCCTTCTCCACGATGTGGATGTGGTTGCGCAGCCTGCGCGACGTTCGGATCTCGCTCGGTTCGAGCGAGCCGGTGCTGCTCAGCCGGGACGCCTCGGTCAGGTCGGCGGGCGGGTTTGCCAGCCAAGCACGCACGCCGAGGTCGAACTGGGCGAGGCGTTCCTCCTCGTTCACCGGGGTCGACGGGTCGGGGTTGTGCCCGGCCTCGTCGGCGGTGGTGATGAGCCAGGCCGCGTCGTCGCCCGCCGCCGGGTTCACGCCGCGGGCGAGGGCCTCGCGCAGCAGCATGAACGCGAGCGGGTACTGGTTGAGAGCGAGTACGCCGCGGATCAGGCGGGCCCACCAGGCGGCGCGGTCGGCGACCGGGTCGTGTCGGTTGAGCCAGACCAGGGCCTCGTCGGGGTCGATGTCGTAGCGGAAGGCCAGGTCGGCGACCGCGGACATGACCGCCATCCGGCCGGGGTGCGGTGGCACGGCGCTGCCGAGCACGTTGTAGACGTCGCCGATGGCGTGCTCGGCGGCGGTGCCGGTGGACACCGACAGGCCGGTGGTTGGCTCGCAGACGCACTCGCTGCCGTCGGCGTGGCGGGGCTGCGGGATCAGGTTGAAGCCGCGTTCGCGGACCGCGCCCTCCAGCTCGGCGAAGCGCAGGTGGCCGCGGCGGAAGGAGCCGTAGCGGTCGCCGAGGGCGTCCACGACGTGCCCGTCGAGCTGGCGCAGGCGGTGGATCTGGGCGCCGAAGTAGGTGACCTCCCATGGCGCGTCCACAGCGGACCGGTGCCAGCCGAACTCGACCAGGCCGGTGTCGGTGGTGCGCCCGTCCCAGAGGCCGGGGTCCTGGTGCGATGGGTGGGTGTGCTCGGCCCCCATGACGCCCTCGACCTCGCCGAGCTCGCTGGTGTGGTCCAGGCCGAGGACGGTTCCGGTGGTGACCAGGTCCGCGTAGAAGTCGATGTCGCTCATGCTCGAAGTGTCACAGCGGACGCGCCGCGCGGCCGAAGGTTCATCCGAACAGGGGACCCCGCAGCAGCCGGGGTTTCAGTGCCGTCCACGACCGTAGGCGATCTACAGTGGACTGTTCGGCGAGTCGCGGCAATGCCGTCGCGACAACGTGGATCTGGTCGCGGAGCAGGCGGGACAGCCGGATCTCGGCCGGTGTCAACGAGGTCGCGGTGGTCAACTTCGCGGCCTCGGGAAGGTCCGCGGGAGGATCACCCAGCCAGAGGCGCGCGCCCGCGGCGAGATGCTCGCGGAGCTCGCGCTCGTCGAGGACCTGACCGGCCCGCAAGGCTTCCGCGATCAACCAGGCGGCGTCCTCGCCCGGCGCGTTGACCTTTCGCGCGGCGGCCTCGCGCAACACCATGAGTATCAACCGGATCGGGTGTGGTTTGATGCGGAAAAGGCCGTCGGTCAACAGGAACCACCAGTGCTCACGGTCCGGACCGGACGCGCGGTCGTACCGGTCGAGCCAGGCGTGCGCGTCCGGTTCGGCGAGCAGGGCGCGCACGGTGGGCACGAACTCGGCTCGTTGCTCTGTGGACAGTCGGTGGTAGCGGCGCCGGCCGGGGTCGCGGGTGCTGCCCAGCACCTTGAGTACCACTCCCGCCTTGACCGGTCCCCCGTCGGCGCTGGTGACCACGGAGATGCCGGAGCCGCTCTCGCAGGCGTGGTCGTCGCCCGCGGCCGGGTCGGGTACCAGGGCGAAGCCGCGTTCGCGCACGGCGGCGTCGAGGTCGGCGAAGCGCAGCGGCTTGCGGCGGAACTTGCCGTAGCGGTCGACCAGGGCCCGGCCCGCGCGTCCTTTGAGGAACTCCAGCCGGTGCGCCTGGGCGCCGAAGTGGGTCACCTCCCATGGGTGGCCTGCGCCGGGGCGGCACCAGCCGAACTCGACCAGGCCGGTGTCGGTGATCTGGTACTCCCAGAGTTCCGGGTCGTCGTGCAGGGGTTTGGTGAGCCCGTCGCCGAGGACCGCGACGACCTCGTCCAGGTCGCTGGTGTGGTCGAGGCCGAGCACGGTGCCGGTGGTGACCAGGTCCGCGAAGAAGTCCATGTCGCCCACGCCAGGCAGTCTTCCGCGCGAGCCCGCGCGGCGCTTGTTACCAGCGGGTAGGCTCCTGGGGCATGGCCCGGGAATACGACATCGTCCTGTTCGGAGCGACCGGCTTCACCGGCACCCTGACCGCCGAGTACCTGGCCCGGCACGCGCCCGCGGGCACGCGGTGGGCGCTGGCGGGACGGAACCGGGACAAACTCGCGGCGGTCCGGGACCGGTTGGCCGCGATCGATCCGGCCCTGACGAAACTGCCGCTGCTGACCGCCGACGCGACCGACCCGGCGTCGGTGCGCGCGGTCGCGTCGGCCGCCCGGGTGGTGATCACGACCGTGGGCCCGTACATCGCGCACGGCGAGCCGGTGGTGGCGGCGTGCGCGGAGGCAGGCACGGACTACGTCGACCTGACCGGTGAGCCCGAGTTCGTGGACCGGGCCTATGTCCGCCACCACGCCCGCGCGGTCGAGACGGGGGCGCGGCTGGTGCATTCGTGCGGTTTCGACTCGATCCCGTACGACCTGGGCGTCTATTACACGGTTCGGCAGTTCCCGGACGACGTGCCGATCGCCGTCGAGGGTTTCATGCAGGCTTCCGCCACGGTCTCCGGCGGCACGTTCCATTCCGCGGTCACCGCCTTCTCCCGGCTGCGTTCCCTCGCCCAGGCCGCCCGCGACCGTCGCCGCCTGGAGGCGCGTCCGGTGGGGCGGCAGGTCCGGGGAACGGCCGTCCGCCCGAAACGGGTGGCCGTGCTGGACGCGTGGGCGTTGCCCGCGCCGACGATCGACCCCCAGGTGGTGCTGCGTTCGGCACGTGCCCTGGACCGCTACGGGCCGCGGTTCTCCTATGGCCACTACGTCGCCGTCAAGCGGTTGCGCACCGCGTTGGGTCTGGCGGGCGGGGTCGGCGCGATGATCGCGCTGGCCCAGCTGCGGCCGACCCGGGAGTGGCTGCTGGCCAGGAAACCGGCCGGGGACGGGCCGACGCCGGAGCAGCGGGCGCGGTCGTGGTTCAAGGTCACGTTCCTGGCCGAGGGCGGCGGGAAGCGAGTGCGCACCGAGATCACCGGCGGCGATCCCGGCTACGACGAGACCGCCAAGATGCTCGCCGAGTCCGCGCTGTGCCTGGCCTTCGACGACCTGCCGCCGACCGCTGGCCAGGTGACCCCGGCGACCGCCATGGGCGACGCGCTGCTGGACCGGCTGGTCGCCGCCGGGATCGGCTTCACGAGCCGTTAGCGACCACGACGACCACCAGGACCATGGTGGCCAGGAACGGCCCGGTGTCGAGCGCGGCCAGCCACGCGTCGGCCGCCGCCCGGTCGAGCGCGCCCGCGACGACCGCGCGCTCCGCGTTGCGGGTCAGGCCGAGCGTGCGGTCGGCGCCGGTGTGGTCGTCGAACAGCGGCGCGGTGGTGAGAACCGTGCGCACCGTCAGGCCGACCGCGCGGGCGAGCCGCGGCAATGTCCGGCCGACGGCCGGATTGGGGATGACCGATTCGCAGACGAAGTCGCTGATGGCACGGGTTGTGCGCCAGTCGCCGGGGTCGACCGCGAGGGTCGTGTAGTCCGGTTGCGCCAGCACCGCGGTGCCGCCGGGGCGCAGCACCCGGCGCACCTCGGCGAGCACGGCGGTCGGGTCGTCGACCTGGTGCAGCACCCGGTCGACGCGGGCGCGGTCGATGGCGGCGTCGTCGACCGGTAACCGGTGCGCATCGCCGATCCGGAGGTCCAGGGTGGGGTGGCGGTCGCGGGCGTGGGCGATCACGCGCGGGTCGTCGTCGACCCCGATGACCGTCCCGGCGCGGGCGGCGAGGTCGGCCAGGTCGACGCCGGGCCCGCAGCCGACGTCCAGGGCGGTGTCCCCGGGGCCGGGGTTCAACAGGCCGAGCAGATGCCGTTTGTAGGCGCGGCCGACCGCGCTGGAACCGACGTGGTCGAGGTACTCGATCTTGTCCGGGTCGCGCATACCACCCAGTGAACCGAGCACGCGTGCGCGGGATGTGCCCGCGCGGTGTGGATGTTGTGCGGATGGGTCAGGAACGGCGCCTGCCGCGGAAGGCGAGGCCGAGCAGGGCGCCGAGGCCGACCAAGCCGACGGCCTCGCGCAGCCGGGGCGCGCGGGAGACCTCCAGGACCGGCTGGATCAGCGCGGGGCCTGGGGCGACGGGCGGCTCGGTGGTCATGTTCTCGGCGGCGGTGGCCGTCCAGGCGGTGATGAACAGCAGGAAGCGGGAGACCAGGTTGGCGAACACCAGCAGACCGATGATCGGGCCGATCAACGAGCCGAGCGGGCCGCCCAGCACGACGTTCAGGTAGAGGGTGCCGACCCATTTCAGGATCTCGAAGCCGATCGCCGCGGCCAGCGCGCCGCGGACCGCGCTGCGGACGCCGACCGGGCGGCGCGGCAGGCGGGCGATCACCCAGAGGAACACCAACCAGTTGGCGCCGATCGAGAGCACCGTGGTCACCACGATCAGCACGACCTTGGCCCAGCCGTAGCCGCCGAGGCCGATGGCGTCGAGCAGGGTGTCGGCGAGACCTCCGCCGAGCGCGCTGAGGCCGAACGACACACCGATGGCGAGGCCGAGGCCGAGCAGCGAGAGCAGGTCGACGACGATGCCGCGCAGGAACGGCGGCGGGACCAGCTTGTGCCCCCACTGCGCGGTCAGCGCGTCGCGCAGGTTGCTCATCCAGCCGAGGCCGGTGTAGGCGGCGGTGAGCAGGCCGATGACGCCGACCTTGCCGCGCTCGTCGATGGCGGTCTTCACCAGGTCGTCGAGCAGGCCGTGCAGGTTGGTGGGGGCCGCGGCGATGACACTGGAGCGGACCTGGTCGAGGGTGGCGGGCTGGTCGGCGAGCACGAAGCCGAGGACGGCGAAGGCGATCAGGGTGAGCGGGAACAGCGAGAGCACGCTGAAGTACGTGATCGATGCGGCGAAGTGGTTGCCGTAGCGTTCGGTGAACGCGTCGAAGGCCCGGATCAGGTGGTCGATACCGGGGCGCCTGCGGCGCAGCCGGGCCAGCCTCGACTCGTTCTCGGTCACCACCGTCACTCTACTGGGACGCCCGCCGCCCGCAACGCGAAAGATCTTCGCGGCACTGGCCGCACCCTGCGCGTTCGCCCGCACACCGGACACCCACCCGGACTGTGCCAAATGGACCGGAGCGTCCTCGACGGCCACCCGAACGCACTAAGATCGGAATTCAGTGCACCATTCTGCGTGTCGTGGAAATGGCATTCCACAGACCGTCGGACACCTTCGTGTGGGAGTTGTTTCACCGAGCCGGAATTCGGTACTACCGTGGGAATCGGCCCACCGTCCCGGGCCGATCCCTCCGGAACAAAGGGGAAACTCGCATGTCCAGCGCCCTCGACATCGACGTGTCCGACTTGATCCCGCTGCTCGGCACCGCCTACAGCATCCGGATCCGCAACGACTCCGAGCTGGAGGGCCACAACGCGATCGTCTTCCAGTCCTCGCCGCGGATCCCCTCGGACGCGCACACGCTGGCCTGGCTGAGCAAGATGTGCCACCCGGCCACCCGGGTCTCGTTCAACTGGCAGCTGGACTACAACTTCGTGTGGGGCCAACAGGGCGACCTGCACCCCGGGGTGGACTACGAGGCGGGCCAGGAGCTGGCGGCGGATCTCGCCGCCGAGAACGTGGTGAGCCTGTCGTACATCGACGACGGTTTCCTCTTCCACGGCCAGGGCAACGGCGACAAGGGCTCGCTGCTGATCTCCCAGGACCACTCCGTCCCCGGTTCCGGCAACCCCAACCAGGGCTGCGTCGGCATCGGCATGAGCGGCGCGGGCACGTTCGTGCTGCCGACCGAACCCAACTACCAGGCCCAGTTCGACCCGCACCCGCAGTACTGGATCGCGTTCGCGCGGTTCAACGCGGGCACGGTGGTCGACGAGAGCGGCATGACCAACCCGGAGAACATCATGTTCAAGGCGGGCAACACCATCGCCGACTGCGTGTTCGACGGCAAGTCGTGGGTGGTCACCTACTCCTGACCACACCCACTCGCGGGGCAGCGTCCGATCGGCGCTGCCCCGCATTGCGTTCGCCCGGCCATCCAGTCTGCTCGCGGTAGGTACGAACCGGTCCGTCCGGGAATCAGGTACCGATGACGAGTCGCGTGGTCGGCGTCGCGTTGGTCCAGTCGGAGCAAGGGGGTACGTGCGCCAGCCGGCCACAGCATGGCGCCCGCGCGGAGACCATCTCCTCGCCCGGATGACCGGCCCCCGGCGAGATTCCGACCCGGCAATCGTCCGAACGGGCACAGTTTCGGGTAAATCGGGTGATCATGGTTCGCCGTCGGGCGACCGGGGCCTAACGTCGGCGGAATCCGCTTGTCCCCGGACGAAGGAAGTACCCCGATGACGCAGACCATCCAGGGCGTCGACGTCGCCGACCTGGTTGCCTCGCTGGGCGCCCAGCACACTCTGACGGTGACCAACATGTCCACTGTGGATGGTCGAAACGCGGTGCTGTACCAGGACTCCGCGACGCTCCCGGACGGAGCCGTCCGATTGGTGTGGTTGGCCCGGTTGTGCAGGCCGCAGGCGACCGTCGCGCTGGACTGGGCGCTGAACTACAGCTTCGTCTGGGGCCGCCAGGGCAACCTGCACGCCGGTGTGGACTACGGCCGCGGCGGCATCCTGGACGCCCGACTGGCCCGCTACAACGTCGCCCGGCTGGCCTACGACCGCGACTTCGCCTTCCGCCGCGAACCCGGTCCGCACCCGGACGGCGTGCTCGCCGTGCTGCAGGACGGCAGCGTCCCCGGTCCGGGCGCGTACCGTCGCGGCTGTGTCGGGGTCGGCATGGACGGCGCCGCCACCTTCGTCGCGCCGACCGAGCCGGGCCGCACCCTGGAGTTCGACCCGCACCCGACCTACCGGCTGGCCCTCGCCCGCTACGCCGCGGGCGCGGTGGTGGACGAGGACGCGCTGGTCGCGCCGGTGTCGGTGACCTTCCCCAACGGCAAGACCCACGCCCACGCCACCTTCGACGGCGACTCCTGGGAGCTGGACTACAGGTAGCCCGCGGCTAGGGCAGGAAGCCCACCTTGTCGTAGACCCGCTTGAGCGTGCCCGAGGCGACCTCTCGCGCCCGCTCCGCCCCGTCGTGCAGGATCCGGTCCAGCTCGGCCGGATCGTCCAAATAGGACTTCACCTGGTCCCGCACCGGGGTGACGAACTCGGCGACGACCTCGCCGAGGTCCTTCTTCAGGTCCCCATAGCCCTTGCCGTCATAAGCGGCCTGCAGGTCATCGACCGTACGGCCGGTCAGCGCCGAGTAGATGCCGAGCAGGTTGCTCACGCCCGGCTTGCCCTCCGGGTCGAACACGACCTCGCGGCCGGTGTCGGTGACCGCCGAGCGGATCTTCTTCGCGGACACCTTCGGGTCGTCGAGCAGCTCGATGATGCCCGCCGGGCTGGAGGCGGACTTGCTCATCTTGGCGCCCGGTTCCTGCAGGTCGTAGATCTTGGCGGTGTCCTTGAGGATGTAGGGCTCGGGCGGGGTGAACGTCTTGCCGAACCGGGAGTTGAACCGCTGCGCCAGGTCGCGGGTCAGCTCCAGGTGCTGGCGCTGGTCCTCGCCAACCGGCACGTACTGCGGCCGATACAGCAGGATGTCGGCGGCCTGCAGGATCGGATAGGTGAACAGGCCCACGCTCACCAGGCCCTGCTTGGCGGACTTGTCCTTGAACTGGGTCATCCGGCTGGCCTCGCCGTAGCCGGTGAGGCACTGCATCACCCAGCTCAGCTCGGCGTGCTCGTGCACCTGGCTCTGCGCGAACAGGGTGGTCCGCTTGGGGTCAAGGCCGAGCGCGAGCAGCTGCGCGGCCGACACCCTGGACCGCTTGCGCAGCAGCTTCGGGTCGTGCTCGACGGTGATCGCGTGCAGGTCGGCCAGGAAGTAGAAGGTCTCGTGGGTCTCCTGCAGGGCGACCCACTGACGGACCGCGCCCAGGTAGTTGCCGAGGTGGAAGGAGTCGGCGGTGGGCTGGATGCCGGACAGCACCCGCGGCTTGCGCTCCGCGGGCGCGCTCACGGTCTCGGCGCTGGTGGGCTCGGTCGACACCACCCCATTGTCCCAACCGGTGTCCCACCCGCACCGGGCGGGGGCGCTCGACCGAAAGGCGGATTGCCGCGAACCGCCCGAGGTGACAGGTTCTGGCGCAGCCGACCGGCCAGCGCCCCATCGGTGCGGTCCGGCCCCACACCTGGAGGTACAACCAGTGCAGAGACGATCCAGACTCCGCCTGTTAGGCGCCACGCTGGCGATCGCCACGGCCACCGCCGGGCTCGCCGCGTCCACCGGCACCGCCGCCGCGGCGCCCGCCGCCGAGTCTGCCACCCCGGCGCACTTCGTCGTCCTCGGCGACGAGGGGCAAAGCCTGTCGCGCGTGGAACGCGCGGTCCGCGACGCGGGCGGCACCGTGGTCAAGAGCTGGCCGCAGATCGGCGTCGTGGTCGCCACCTCGGCCAGTGCCGACTTCGCGGGCACCGTCCGCCGCAAGTCCGGGGTGCGCGCCGCGGGCGCCACCCGCAACCTGGTCGAGCTGGGCGCCCCGGCGCCGAGCGCGCGCGCCGCGACGTTCGTGCGCGCCCAAGAGGTCGAGGCCACCGAGGGCGTCACCACCAACGGCGGCAAGGGCACCCCGTCCGACCCGGGCGACCCGCTGAGCGTGAACCAGTGGAACCTGACCGCCATCAAGGCGGACAAGGCGCACAGCATCTCCGGCGGCAGCCGTGACGTCGTGGTCGGCGTGCTCGACTCCGGCATCGAGGCCACCCACCCCGACCTGGCCCCGAACATCGACCCGAGCCGGTCGGCGGGCTGCACCAACGAGGGCGTGCCGGACACCTCGCCCGCCGCGTGGGCGCCGACCACCAGCGACCACGGCACGCACGTCGCGGGCATCATCGCCGCGGCCAAGAACGGCATCGGCGTCGTGGGTGTCGCCCCGAACGTGCGGCTGGCCTCGGTGAAGGTCGTCGACGACGGCGGCTTCATCTACCCCGAGTACGCGATCTGCGGGTTCGTCTGGGCGGCCGAGCACGGCATCAAGGTCACCAACAACTCGTACTTCATCGACCCGTGGTTCCTGTGGTGCCGCAACGACCCGGACCAGCGGGCCATCGCCACCGCGGTCACCCGCGCGGTCAACTACTCGGCGCGCCGCGGCGTGGTGAACGTGGCCGCGGTGGGCAACAGCAACTGGGACCTCTCGCACGACATCGTGGACACTGGCAGCCCGAACAACGGCACCCCGGAGACCCGCGAGACCGGCTCGGAGTGCCTGAACATCCCGGCCGAGCTGCCGGACGTCGTGGGTGTGTCGGCGACCGGGGTGCAGAACCTCAAGTCGTACTACTCCAGCTACGGCCGCACCGAGACGGACGTGACCGCACCCGGCGGTGACAGCAAGCAGATCCCGAACACCCCGGACGCCAACGGCCGCGTCCTGTCGACCGTGGTCGGCGGCGCGTGGGGCTACAAGCAGGGCACCTCGATGGCGTCCCCGCACACCACCGGCGTGGTCGCGCTGATCCGCTCGACGCACAAGAGCTGGTCCGCGGACCGGGTCATCGCCGAGCTGCGGCACGACGCGGACCGCCTGCCCTGCCCCGAGGGCGGCGTGTACGACCCGACCGGCGACGGCGCGTGGAAGGCCGTCTGCGAGGGCGGCGCGTCCGGCCGCGGCTTCTACGGCGCGGGCATGATCGACGCGCTGGACGCGGTGCGGTAGTTCCCTGGATGAGACGAGCCCCCGCCGGTATGCCCGGCGGGGGCTCTTGTCGTAGGTCTTGTGTGGTTCAGGCCGTGTGGTCGGCCTGGGGTCGGCGCTGCGCGGGCAGGGTCACCGGAACCGTGACCGACACCTGCTCGATCTTCCGGTTCGCCTCGGTGACCGTGGGGGTCACCTTCCGCCGCCGGATCAGCCCGACGACCAGGCCACCGACCCCGAAGATCACCGCCAGCACGCCGACCGGGCCCATCACCGTGAACGGCACCGGGCTCTCGGCGTTGGTGGTCTCCGCGACCGCCTGACCGGCGCCCAGCACACCCAGGGCCGCGGCGGCGGACAACGCTCCCGCCAGGCGGACTCCCACTGCTCGGGCATTCACGAAACGACACCGCTGTTCACTGCTGTACCGTCCCTCGATCGGACTAGGCACTGCCTGCCAGTCCCTCGGAAACCTACCGATCGTGTCGGCCCCCGCCGCACGTTCGGCTGATGCGGGCGAGCGTAGCGCCCTGTCCGAGTGCGCCACGTCACGGGGTAGTGGATCACCAGATCGCCAACTGGGAACGCCTATCGCCTCCCGCCGTCCGTCCAGGTGAGCGGCCCTGTACCCCACAACAGCACCATCAACCCCACCCGGCACGCCCAGACCCACGCGCACCCACTCCAGTGGCACCCCAAACCACTCGTTCGGGGACGTGCCGTCCAGGCGTCGGCGTAGACGACGCCTGCCAGATCAGGCGGGACGGCGAACTCGGCGCTGTCGAGTTCGTGGTCGTTTGGCGGGCAGGCAGGACCCACCGTGCCTCGAACGTCGCTTAGAAGCCATCCACCCGATGGAAGCGTTACCCCGCGTACTCCTGCGCCAGCCGCTCCGACTCGATCACGTCGGTTGATCGGATGGATCAAACTCGGCGAGCAGTTCGCGAAGCACTCGTTCCAGACCGGGCAGCTTGTCGGTTAGCACCTGCCACACGAGGGCATCGTCCACGGTTGCGTAGCCGTGGATCAGGATATTGCGGAATGCCACAATACGGCGCAAATCCGGCACCCGGGCGGCAAGTTCGGCGTCGATCTTCGAGAGGTTGTTCAGCGCTTCCCCGATGATCTCGAACTGGCGCTCTGCGGCGGAACGCAGCATCGCATCCGCCTGATAATCAGCGAAGGACTTGCTCGCGGTGAACTCGGCCAGCAGACCGGCGGCACGCAGCGCATCCCACAGATATGCACGAGGATCACGCCGCATACAGAGTTTCCCTGGTCTCCATAACCTGCTGCCGGAAGTACGGGTTGCGTATGCCCGCGCCGCTCACCAGGTCGACGGGACGTCCGAGGAGTCGTTCCAGCTCCTCTTTCAGGGTGAAGTAGCTGCCGAAGTGATCGAAGCCCGGCCCCGCATCGAAATCCACCAGGATGTCCACATCGCTGGACGCGGGGTCGAACGACTCAGTGACGGCCGACCCGAACACGTCGAGCGTGCGAACGCCCAGGCGCCTGCACAGTTCCTCGATCTTTGGCAGGTTGGCGGCGATGATCTCGTGCACCCCAGCACCTCCTGGTCACAATTGTGCCCGATCCGCGGTCGGCGGCCAGTCGTAACTCGCCGTGACCGGTGCGTGGTCGGTCCAGCGGGTGTCGTAGCTCTCCGGCCGTTCCACCACGATCGACCGCGCCCGCGTCGCCAACCGCGGCGTCGACACGTGGAGATCGATCCGCCAGCCGGAGTCGTTGTCGAACGCCTTGCCCCGGTAGGACCACCACGTGTACGGCCCAGGCCCGTCGGGGTGCAGCAGCCGCAGCACGTCGCGATAGCCAGCCTCGTCGAACACCCGGGACATCCAGGCACGTTCACCCGGTGTGAACCCGGCGTTCTTGCGGTTGGCCTTCCACGCCTTCAGGTCGATCTCCTGGTGCGCGATGTTCCAGTCCCCGCAGACCAGCACCTCGCACCCGTCCGCCGCCGCCTTCGCGCGCAGTTCGACCAGGTACGGCAGGAACGTCGCCATGAAGCGTTCCTTCTGGTCCTGCCGCAGCGTCCCCACCTCGCCGCTGGGCAGGTACACGCTGGCCACGACCAGGCCGGGGAACCACGCCTCGACGTAGCGGCCGCTGGCCTCGAACTCGGGTACACCGAAGCCGACCCGGGTGGCGAGCGGTTCCGCGCGCGAGTACACCGCGACCCCGTTGCGGCCCTTGAGCAGCGTCGATGTCGCGTGCGTGACGAACCAGCCGTCCGGGGCACCGGCCTCGGCGGGCAGCTCGTCCGGCTCGGCGCGCACCTCCTGCAGGCACACCACCTCGGCCGACGTGGCCGCCAGCCACTCCAGGAAGCCCTTCTTGGCAGCGGCCCGCAGCCCGTTGACGTTGACAGTCGAGACGGTCAGCACGCCGTAGAGAGTAGGTCCCTAGCCGCAGTTGCGGCCTTCCAGGGGTTTGAGGAACTCCGATGACGCCCACCGGGCGTCGCCGAGCTTGCGGAAACCGTTCTGCACCACCGGGTCCGCGTCGCTCTCCGCGCCGACCTTGAACTTGCCGACGATATCGGCGTTCGGGTCCGGCGCCGAGCGCACGTTCAGGATGTCCGCGGTGACCGCGACGCGGCACCGGGCGGTGCTGCTGGTCGGCGTGGTCGACTCGCTGTTCGGGCGGTCGACGCCCATCGAGTAGATGATGACCAGCCCGACAATCGCGCCACCCACCAGCACGGTCTTCGGCAACACCGTTTCACTCTCCCTGCCGCGTCAACGACGTCCCTTCCACGTTGACGCAACCCGAGGGGCCGCCGCCAGTGCCAATCGGGCTAACCACCCACTGGGGCCAATGCCTGCGACGCACCGTCACCGAACGCGAGCGGGCCCCCGCCGACACGCGGCGGGGGCCCGGGAGCAGGCAGAGCGAGCGTCAGCCCGCCATCTTCTTCTGCAGGTTCTCGTCCAGCGTGCCGAGGAACTCCTCGGTGGTCTGCCAGGCCTGGTCCTTGCCGACCAGCAGGGCCAGGTCCTTGGTCATCTTCCCGCTCTCCACGGTCTCGATGACGACCTGCTCCAGCGCCTCGGCGAAGCCGGTCACCTCGGGGGTGCTGTCCAGCTTGCCGCGGTGCGCGAGGCCGCGGGTCCAGGCGTAGATCGAGGCGATCGGGTTGGTCGAGGTCGGCTTGCCCGCCTGGTGCTGGCGGTAGTGCCGGGTGACGGTGCCGTGCGCGGCCTCCGCCTCGACGGTGCGGCCGTCCGGGGTGGACAGCACGGAGGTCATCAGGCCGAGCGAGCCGAAGCCCTGCGCGACGGTGTCGGACTGGACGTCGCCGTCGTAGTTCTTGCACGCCCAGACGTAGCCGCCCTCCCACTTGAGCGCGGCGGCGACCATGTCGTCGATCAGCCGGTGCTCGTAGGTCAGGCCCTTGGCCTCGAACTCGGCCTTGAACTCGGCCTCGAAGACGGCCTGGAAGATGTCCTTGAAGGCACCGTCGTAGGCCTTGAGGATGGTGTTCTTGGTGGACATGTACACCGGGTAGTTGCGCTGCAGGCCGTAGGAGAAGGACGCGCGCGCGAAGTCCTCGATGGACTTGTTGTAGTTGTACATGCCCATGGCCACGCCGCCGTCGGCGCCGTAGTTGGCGACCACGTGCTGGATCGGCTCGGAGCCGTCGGCCGGGGTGAAGGTGATCGTCAGCTCACCGGCGCCGGGCACCTTGAAGTTGGTGGCCTTGTACTGGTCACCGTGCGCGTGGCGGCCGATGATGATCGGCTTGGTCCAGCCGGGGACCAGCCGCGGGATGTTCGAGATGATGATCGGCTCGCGGAACACCACGCCGCCGAGGATGTTGCGGATCGTGCCGTTGGGCGAGACCCACATCTTCTTCAGGCCGAACTCCTCGACCCGCGCCTCGTCCGGGGTGATGGTGGCGCATTTGACGCCGACCCCGTGCTCCCGGATGGCGTTCGCGGCGTCGATGGTGACCTGGTCGTCGGTGGCGTCGCGGTGCTCGATGCCCAGGTCGTAGTACTCCAGGTCGACGTCCAGGTACGGGTGGACCAGCTTGTCCTTGATGAACTTCCAGATGATCCGGGTCATCTCGTCGCCGTCGAGTTCGACGACCTTCCCCTGGACCTTGATCTTGGCCATGAGCCGCGGTGCTCCTCTCGCCTGCTGAATCCCGAAAACGGTACAAGCGTACTGGTAACTCTCCACCCGACGCCTGTGGGCACGGTCACCCGGATCGTAGGCCGTCAAGGTATCTTGACAGTCATGTCCGACCTGGAGCTCCCCGGCCACCACGGCACCGTCATCGACCACCGTCCTACCTGCGACTGCGGCTGGCACGCCGACCACCCGTCCGAGACCCGCGCCGACGCCGAGTCCGAGTGGTGGCGGCACGCCCTGATCGCCAACGAGGCCCGCCCCCCGGACTGGCTCCTGGTCAAATCCGACGTCCTGCGCGAACAGGTCACCGAGATGATCCGTACCCGCCCGGAAGCCGCGCTGCGACTACTCGCCGAGATCGACACCTGGCACCGACCACTCACCCAGCACGCCGTCGCCGCCTACCGGTCGACCGGCGCGTCCTGGACCGACGTGGGCAACAACCTGGGCATCACCAGACAGGCCGCCCACGAACGCTTCCGCCACCTCGACACGTGACCCAGGCCCGACGCCCCTGACCGGGCCCGGTCAGGGGCGTCTTCGGCCGCTGCCCCTCAGTTCGTCGAGGGGGCGGTCCACTCGTGGGCGAGCATGGCGTAGACGGCCTCGTCGGCCCAGCGGCCGCGGACGAACTCGTTCTGCACGAAGTGCGCCTCCCGGCGTAGGCCGAGCTTTTCGAGGACGCGCGCGGAGGCGTGGTTGGCGGCGTCGAGTCGGCCGATGACGCGGTGCATGCCGTAGTGCTCGAACGCCAGCCGCAGCAGTTCGGTGGCGGCTTCGTGGGCGTAGCCGTGGCCGTGGTGGTCGGGGCTGATGACGTACCCGATCTCCGCGGTCCGGTGCTGGACGCTGTTGTAGGCGAGAATGACGTCACCGATCAGGGCCCCGCTGTCACGTGAGGTGACCGCCAACCCGATCACATCACCGTCGTTCTCGAAGACGACCGGCCCGACCCGCCTGCGCAACGCCTCCTCGGTCTCCGCGCGCGTGCGCGGCCCCCAGTACAGGTAGGTCGTGACATCCTCGCGCGACTGGTACGCGTGTATCGCCTCGGCGTCTGCGAGGTCCAGCGGCCGCAAGATCAGTCGGCGGGTCGTGATCGGAAACGCGGGACTGGGCACGACCGGAACCCTAGTGTTGTCGCGGCGCGATTGGCTTTCGAGTTTCTGGGGGTGGGCCCGGTGTCGACCGGACCGACGCACGCGATCAGCGGCCTGGCGGCCTGGGCGGCGGTGACCGCGCTGGCCGCCGACAGCGCCATCGGCAACCTGTCCACCAAGGGCTGGCTGGTCGGCGCGATCCTGGCCACCGGCGCCGCACTGCTCCCGGACCTGGACCACCCGGAGTCCACGGTCTCCGCCACGTTCGGCCCGGTGACGCAGGCCGCCTCTAGTCTCCTCAACGGCCTCAGCAGTGGGCTCTACCGGTTAACTCGAACAAAACGTGACTCCAAACGCGGCGGCGGCCACCGCGGGTTCACACACACGCTCGTGTTCGCGGTCATAGCGACAGTGGTGACTACCGCGATCGTGCAGACCAGCCGCTCGTGGGCCCTGCCGTTGCTGATGTTCTTCTTCTGCGGCCTGGCGGTGCGCGGCATCATGCACAAGTGGTCCCCCCGCCACGACGCCCTGTGGATCACCGGCACGGCCCTGATCCTGACCTACGCCTGCCTGAAGTGGACCGACCACTCCGACGCCAACGCCGCAGCCTGCGGAGTGGCCGTCGGCATCGGCTGCATCGCCCACTACCTGGGCGACGCCATCACCGAGCAGGGCTGCCCCATCCTGTGGCCGGTCCCCATCGGCCTGAAGACGTGGTACCCGGTCGCCCCACCCAAGATCCTCCGCATGCGCACCGGCGGCCGGGTGGAGATGGCCCTGGTCGGCCCGGTCCTGACCGTGGTGGCGATCTGGATGTCGGCCATCGCCCTACACCGCACCGGCGCCCTCCCCATGCTCGACGGCATCCGCCTCGCCCCCTGGACCTAACCCGGCCGCGCCCGCGTCCCTGATCCCGGACCCGGTCGTCTCGGCGGAACGGGCGCAGCAGTGGGATCTGCTTCCGCCTCCCAGGAGTCGTTGCCACAGGTCGGCTCAGTTTGTTCGGTACAGTTAATTGGCTATCAACCGAACACCTAGGAGCAGGGCCCGCGGTGGCGGGACTGGCCCATGTTGCTCGACCAGCAGGTGGCCTGATGTATGCGGCCGTCTTTGCACAACGGAGACCAGCCCCGATCCAGACCGTATGCGAGCCAGTCCTCATCCGCGACGTGCTGGGCGTCATTCGGAAAGTGATCGGCGGCTCGGTGTACCACCCAGCCGAGTTCGACCAGCCGCTCCGCAACTCGGCGGCCCAACCCGCGGTCGAGGAAGAACTCAGGCGGCGTGGCTGGCATGAACTCGGCAGATCGCCTCGACCTGGTCCACGGCCAAGCCATACTCGTAGGCCACCGCCGAGAACGGCTCGCCCGCGAGCCACAGGTCGACGACGGCATCAACCGGCACCTTGCTCGACCGGATCACCGGAACACCGTGTCCGAACCTGGGGTCGAGGATGACCGGCGCGACGTCCGGGTACTGCCGAAGCCGTAGACTCCCGGCGAAGTCATCCGCCGTGTCCCACTCGATAAAGTGCAGGTACCCATCGATAATCTCGCGGATCGGCTGCTGGTTGTCCCCGACCCTGGCCAGTTCGTCACCCGCGTAGTGCACGAAGATGTCCACGCCATCTGTGGTGATCTTCTTTGTCGCGAGGGCATACGGCGTCTTGAACGTCTTGCGGATCTCCGCCGCCGCCTGCTCGATCTTCGCCATGCCGAGGCCGAGGTCGCGCAACGACCGCAGTACGTACGCCTCGACCACCGCGATGAACGGGACCGACGGCCTCCCACGCTTCTCCGCCGGGACCTGGTGGACCAGCGGTGCCCCGTGCGCCTTCTCACCGAGCCAGTAGCGCACCGTCGAGACCGGGATCTCAAGGTGGCGGGCGACATCTTTCGGAGTCAGCATCGGGTCGTGGAACTTGTCGACCACGCCCGGCACCCCCACCCTAGCTCCGACCAGCACTGGCATCGTGACCAGCGCGAACCCCGATCATCATAGCGATGTGCGACACCTTCCGGTGGAGCGCACAGGACAGCGCGTCGCCTGTGCGCCCGTGTCACGATGACACCCATGAGCCCGAAGATCTGCATCGCCCAGAACCCCGACGCGGATGCCCTGCTCGATCGGGAGCCGCTCGCGCTGGTGATCGGGATGTTGCTGGACCAGCAGATCCCCATGGAGGTCGCGTTCAACGGCCCCTACAAGCTCTTCACCCGGCTGGGCAAGCTGGACGTGCATGAGATCGCGGAGTACGACCCCGAGGCGTTCGCGACGTTGGCGACCACGCCGCCAGCGATTCATCGGTATGGGGGGTCGATGGCGAAGCGGGTGCAGGCGTTGTGTCAGTTTGTGGTGGCCGAGTACGACGGTGACATCACGGCTGTGTGGAAGAAGGGAAAGCCGGACGGCAAAGAGGTGCTCAAGCGGCTCAAGGCGTTGCCGGGGTATGGGGAGCAGAAGGCGAAGATCTTTCTCGCGTTGCTCGGCAAGCAGCGCGGTGTGGCCCCGGCGGGCTGGCGGGAGGCGGCCGGAGACTACGGATTGGCGGATAGCAGGCGGTCGGTCGCGGATGTCGTGAGTGCTGAGACGCTTGCCGAGGTTCGGGCGTTCAAGAAGGCCGCCAAGGCCGCCGCGAAAGGGTAGTCGCGCGGGGTTCGGAAAACCCGGCACGTCATGGGGTGCAGGCAAATGCGCGGCAACGTGGGTGCGTCCGTCGCCCGCCGGGATGGAAGTAGATTCCTCCCGTGACCTCGGTGCCTCCCCCTCCCCTGATCCCCGGCCTCACCCTCGCGGGCCCGCTCGGCCAGGGCGGTTTCGGCACCGTCTTCCTCGCCCGGCAGGACCAGCTCGGCCGCGACGTCGCGGTCAAGGTCGACAACCGGGTGCTGCAGACCGAACGCGACCGTGACCGGTTCCTCCGTGAGGCGCGCGCGGCGGCGCGGCTGTCCGGTCACCCGCACGTGGTCAACGTCTATGACGCCGGGGTGACCGCCGACGGCAGGCCCTACATCGTGATGGAGCTGTGCACCGGCGGCTCGCTCGCCGACCTGCTCGACCGGCGCGGCCGACTGCCGTTCGACGAGGTCGTCGAGATGGGCGCGGACCTGGCCGACGCACTCGCCCAGGTGCACCAGGTCGGCATCCTGCACCGGGACATCAAACCGGCGAACATCCTGGTCAACGCGTTCGGCGCGGTGAAGCTGGCCGACTTCGGGCTGGCCGCGATCCTGGACGCGCACGCCGAGAGCACGATCACCGTCGGCGCGCTCAGCCCGTACTACGCCGCTCCCGAGGTGTTCGCGCAGGCAGCACCGACCGCCGCAGGCGACATCTACTCGCTCGCCGCCACTCTCTACACGCTCGCCGCAGGCACCCGGCCGCGTGACATCCCGTGGCCCGCGCATTCGCTGGACGATCTGATCACGGCGTTGCGCGCGCCCGTCCAACCGATCCCGGATGCGCCGCCCGCCTTCAACGCGGCTCTGCTCAACGCTCTGTCCTCGGACGCCGCGCGACGCACGAGCGACGCGACGCAGTTGCGGGACGAGCTCAACGGGCAACGCGCGGTCCGACCGCTGCCTCAGATCGCATCGGACCTGGTCCGCAAGCTGCGTATCGCCGCAGCATCGGTAGCCGTCATCTTCCTGTTCTTCATGGGTTTCCTTACCCGCGGACTGTTCACCGGTGACGAGAAGCAGGTCGCCACTAACACGCCCGGTACACACACCCCGACGAGCGCGGCCGCCACACCTGCCGCTCCTGCGGTGCCACCGGGGATGTCGCCGTGCGGGGACAGCGGTACCAACGGCTTCTGCATCGACGACAAGTGCTTCGGCGGCCTGGTCGTCACCTCGGGCGTGGACGTGAAGGCGAAACCGATCGACTGCGACGAGGACCACACCTGGCAGGCGTTCTCCGGCACCTGGCTCCCGGTGTCCAGCGACGGCGCGCCGGTCAAGTCCATCGGCGAGTTACCCGAGGTCAAGGCCGTCTGCACCGACCGGGTCATGTCCGCGCGGACCGCCAAGGACCAGGACACCCGCGGCTGGGAGATCGACATCTTCCCCACCACGGTCGGCAGCCCGACCCGCCCCTACCTGTACTGCATCGCCCGCCCGAAGGACGGCGACCGCGACGAGAGCGCGTTCACCACCGGATAGGGGCCGTAGGGGTCGGGCAAAACGGATATCCTTCGTGGTAAACCACCACCGATTCCCCGGGGGCCCCGATGCGATCCCGTCTCGCCACCCTAGCCCTGGCGACCGCCCTCCTCGGCACCCTCACCGCCTGCGAGACCGTGCGCGAAGCGAGCAACACCGCGAGCAACGCCGCCGACAAGGCGACCGTGTGCGTGCAGGCCCTGGAGCTGGCCAACTTCACCCCCAGCTCACAAGACCTGGACAAGACGGCCGAGGACGCGAAGAAGACCGTCGACGAACTGAACGAGCTCAGCCACAAGACCGCCGACCAGGCCGTCAAGGACGCCATCAACGACATGTCGGCGAAGATCAACGAACTGGCGGTGCCGGACCTCAACCCGGCCAACATCACCGCCTACGCCAAGAACAAGATCGACGCCTTCGCCGCCCTGACCAACGCCTGCCTGTAGCGCCCCACCCTGTGGACAACTCCGCGCACGCTCACTGCTTGACCGGGTAGCGTGAAATTCGGGGGGTCCCCTGGCAGTTGTCCACAAGCTGTCGAATCATCCACAGGTGCCGAAGGCGTGGTCGGCTCAGGAGCGGGCTGCGAGTAGGGCGCCTACCAGGGCTGCGTCGGTGCCGAATCGGGCCTGGGCGACGACTGTGTGGACCAGGCCTTCCGAGCGGGTGGCCAGGGCCAGGGCGGTTCGGGTGGCCAGGGTCGGGAGGGCGGTGCCCAGGCCGCCGCCGATGTGGGCTCGGGTGGGGTGGGTGGGGGTGGCGAGTTCGGTGAGGGCGGTGGCAAGGGCGATGGCGGCCTCGTCCAGCACGGTGTTGGCCCAGGGGGCGTTGGCGGCGGCCGCGGCGGCGAGTTGGGCGGTGGTGGTCGGGTGGCCGCGGACCTCGGTGGCGCGGATGGCCATGGCGCGGCCGGAGGCGACGGTGCGGAGGCAGCCGGTGCGGCCGCAGGGGCAGGGGGTGCCCGCGGGGTCGACGGTCAGGTGGGCCAGGTCCGTGCCGGGGACGGGGCGGCCGCCGCGGATGATGCCGCCGGTGAGGCCGGAGCCGAGGGACAGGTGGACCAGGTCGGCGCAGCCCGCGTTGTGGGCCTCGGCCAGGGCGGCGGCGCTGCCGTCGTCCAGGGTGGTGATCGTGGCGGTGTCGGTGGCCTCGCGGAGGGTGTCCAGCAGGGGGACGCACTGCCAGGTGGGGCGGGCGTCCCAGGTGGCGACGACGCCGTTGGGGTCGAGTGGGGCCGCGGTGGCCAGGCCGACGCGGTCGATGGGGGCCGCGAGTTCGGCGCGGGCGCGGGCGACGGCGTCGCACAGCAGTTTGCGGTCGGCGGGCCAGTCCGGGCCGGGCCAGGTCGACCTGGTGGTCCAGGTGCCGTGGGGGCCTGCCGCGCGGAGCGCGAACTTGGTGGCGCCGATGTCGATGGCCAACAGGTTTTCCGTTGTCACGATCAAGTCCTCGAACGAAGTCGGGTGCGTGCACCGGTCCGCCCGCCCGGCGGCCACTGGTGATCTTCGCCGATGACCGGGCGCACGGTCCATAGTCCGTAGGGATGGTCTCCGCCACCACACCCGAGTCGGGGGAAATCGGGGCCGCCGGGAATCTTCACCGTCGAACGACCACTGTGGATGGTCAGCGCCAGTGGACGGCAACCGACTCCGGCTGCGGCAAAGCGGGCTCGACACCCCGGCTGAACACCGGTGACTCGCCGCCGGGGGTCGCGCGGAACCCGGCTGCCACAAGGGCGACGCGGAGCGGGACGTTGCGTTCGGTTGGCCGCAACGGGATCCGCACCACACCGGCGGCGGCGGACACCAGCCACGCCAGCAGGGTGTCCGACACGCCGCGGCCCATCGCGCGGCAGGACATCATCACGTGTTCGACGGTCCAGGCGTCGTCGGCGACCCTGACCACGGCGGCGCCGACCAGGCCGTCGTCGACGAACGAGTCCGACAAACCCAGGCACACCACCAGATGCCCAGCGGACCGGATCAGCGCATGAAGCTCGTCCTCGGGCAGGATCACTCCGCGCGAGTTGAACTGAGTGGTCCGTACGGACATCTCGTGCAATCGCGGAACATCCGACGGGTCCGCGTGCCACAACTCGACCGTCGTATGCACCGAGCGGAGGAAGTCCTCGTGGCTGCCGGTGAACCCGGCGGCCGCCGTCGCGCGTTCCCGGGCCGCCACGTACTTCGCCGAGCGGGTACGGCCTTCCGCAGTGATCGCGGGCGGGGTGAACTCTGGCCAGGACATTGCCTCGTGGATGTCCTCCGGGCTCAGCGCGAGCACTCGGGGCAATGCCGCGCTGACCTCGGCGCGTTCGAACGCGTCGTCGTCCACGAAGGCGATCGCGTCGACGGCGATGTTCAGCTCCGAGGCGATTGCCTCGATCGACCGGGATTTGCGCTCCCAACCGTACTGCGGTGCGACGAACGGACCCGGCCAGTCGATCGCGGCGACCGCGCGCGCGGCCAGGTCCGGCGGGTTGCGGCTGGCGATGCTGTTGAGGATTCCGCGCTCGTGCAACGTGGTCAGCGTGGCGAGCATGCCTGCGGCCACGGTCGGCACGACGTCCTCGGCGCGTTCCAGCAACACGCCCTCGAACAGGGTGCGGTCCAAGTCCCAGACCACGCATTTGACCGCGGTCACGGGAAACGCTTGCGCATGGTGAGGTGCACGGCCTCGAACCCGAACTTCCGGTACAGCACCCGCATCGGCCCGTTCTCCACGTGCACCTTGCCGACCAGCTCGGTGACGCCCGCCCCGGTGGCGCGCTGCAGAATGATCCGAAGCAGGATCTCGCCGATCTCGGTGCGATCCGCGTGCGGGAAGGTGGCCAGGGTGCGGAAGTTGCCGTAGCGGGCGCCGGTGAGCGAGTTGGCGCGGTTCGACAGCCAGCCCCAGCCCAGCGCGGTGCCGGGGTCGTCGGCCGCGACCACGACGACGGTGACCTCGCCCGCGCCGCCCAGCGAGCGGCGCACCCGGTCGGTGTGCGTCTTGGGGTCCACCACGGCCTCGTCGCCGAAGGAGATCTTGGCGACCTCGATCTCCAGCAGGGCGATCCGCGGCAGGTCGGCCTCGGTGGCGTCGCGGACCAGGTAGCGGTCGCTCATCTCGTCCCCAACGGCATCGGTCGGAACTTCTCGCTGTGGCAATGCGGGCATCCGTCGCTCTTGAGCTGGGCGATCGTCGTCCAGCGCTGACCGGGGCCGACCTTGTGCACCTGCTTGCAACTCGCGCACTGGTACGGGCGCGCGACGGCGGCGCGGCTGTCGGCGGTGTAGAGGGCGCCGGTGTGGGCGCCCTCGATGACCGGCTTGGCGCCGGGCGTGGTGCGCAGGTGGTACTGGTGGCTGGTGCCGCCGAGCACGCCCGCGCCGGTGTAGGTGTTGAAGTTCGGGACCAGCGAACGCATCGCCAGCCCCATCTCGGCGATCCGCGCCTGCACCCGGTTCGTCTCGTCCGGCCTGCGCGCGCCGAACGCGAAGAACACGTGCTGACCGCCGCCCTCGGCCAGCGCCGTGACCGCGCGGGACAGGAACAGCTCGGCGCCCGCGACGGTGTAGGGCGGGTCGGTGAAGGCCATGTCGAAGCGGCCGAGCAGGTTGTCCGGCAGCGGCTCGGTCAGGTTGTGCTCGACGGTGGTGATCGGCAGGTCGAACCGCGCGGCCTCGGCGGCCACGAAGCCCAGCAGGTCGGTGTCGACGTCGACCACGGTCAGCTCGAACCGGCCGGACGCGCCCGCAGTGACCCGGGCGTAGTGCGCGACGGCGAGCGAGGTGAGGTCGTCGTCGCCGATGAACACGATCCGCTTGTCCAGCGCGCCGTGCTGCATCAGCAGCGCGACCCGGCGCAGCTTGCTGTCGACCGTGCAGTGCGCCTGGTCCAGCTCCAGCTTCGCGCCCGGCTGCGCCTCGAACGTGCGGTCCAGCTCGGCCGCCAGGCCCGCGAGCGCGTCGGTGAGCACGGTGCCGCGGCCGTCGCAGGTGGGGCAGGGGGTCGCGCCGACGACCAGGCCGCCCGCGAACGCCGCGCGGCCGTCGGGGGTCAGTCGGGTGGGGCGTTCGCCGGAGACCACGCCGAGCTGCCGCAGCTCGTTGCAGACCGCCGTGACCAGCGGCACCGGCAGCTCGACGTGCCTGCTGATCTCGCGCGCGGGGACCGGCTCGTGCCGGGCGATCACCCGGATGATGTCCTGGACCCCGACGACGCCCTCGGCGAGACCGACGGCCCGCGCTACCCGCGCGACGGTGTCGTCCGCATCGATCGACCGGATGATTCCTCCTCGTGCCGCCGGGCCGCGGCCGAGTTTACCCCCGCCCGACCGTGGTCCAGAGTGGACCGGTCTGCCTACGATCCGGTACGTGTCGGGTGCGAAGGACGGGCTCACGGTCATCGTCGTCGGGGTGGATGGCACCCCGTCGGCGATGAACGCCCTGGCCTGGGCGGCGGGGTTGGCGCGCCGCGAGCAGGCGCGGCTGGTGCTGGTGTACGTGGAGGCCCTCGCCGGGCCCGCCTACTGGAGCGGGGTGAGCGTCGCGGGCGCGCAGGAGGCGGCGGCCGCGTACGCCGACGAGCTGCGCCTGGACGCCACCCGCTACCTGGACCCCGCGGGCATCCCGTGGGAGGTCGTGCACGTGCGCGGCGATCCGGCGCGTGGTCTGGAGTCGGTGGCGACCGAGGTCACCGCCGACTGCGTGGTGATCGGCCGGTCCACACACGGGCGGGTCGGGCGCACGCTCATCGCCGACGCGGTGTGCCCGGTCGTCGTGGTGCCGTGACAGGGTGGCCGCATGGACAGCGCGACCGTCACCGGCGAGGACTACAGCGAGACCGACCTGCATGAACAGACCTGGGAACGGCGCACGTTCACCGATTGCGACTTCACCGGCGCGGACCTGCGCGGCCTGACCACCGCGGGCTGCGCGTTCGTCGACTGCCGCTTCACCCGCGCCGACCTCGGCGAGTCCCGGCACACCACGAGCGCGTTCCGCAACTGCGTCTTCGACCGCACCACGCTGACCGACGCGACGTTCACTGGCTGCACCCTGATCGGCTCGACGTTCACCGACGTGCGGTTCCGGCCGTTGACGATCACCGACACGGATCTGACGCTGGTCAGCCTGTCCCGGGCGGCGCTGTCCAAGACCTCGCTGAAGGGCCTGCGGTTCCGGGAGGCCAACCTGATCGAGGCCGACCTGCGCGAGACGGACCTGCGTGCGGCCGACCTCACCGGCGCCCGGCTGACCGGCACCCGCCTGGGCGGGGCGGATCTGCGCGGCGCGCGGCTGGACGCGGACGCGTTGGTGCAGGCCAACCTGCGCGGCGCCCGCGTCGACATCGACACGGCCATCTCGTTCGCGGCGGCACACGGGTTGGTGCTCGACTAGCGCGTCGGCGATGCCGTGTCGCCGGGACGGCCCTGGGGCGTCCCGGCGACATCCGGGCGCTAGCGGTTCGGGGCGGAGCGGTCGTCGACCTCGATCAGGTAGCCCTTGTCCAGCAGTTCCGCGACGGAACGGGCCAGCAGGTAGGCGACGCCGCCGCCGGGCTGTTCGAACCACGGGATGGCCACGCCGGTGAGCGCCTCGGTCGGTTTGACGACCCGGTAGGCGCGGTACGGGCGGTTGACCCAGTCCGGGACGAGGGAACGCCGTTCGAACGGGGTGCCCGCGGCGTAGGTGAGGTTGCCCGCCGTCTCGCCGTAGCGGTCGATCTCGGTGCCGGGAGCAAGCTCCAGCAGCTGCTTGCCGCGGAACAGGGTGAGCGGAGGCTCGCCGGGGCGGGGCTGGATCGGCCAGTCCTGCGGGCGGCGCGAGGTCGGCTCGGTCCTGGTCGGCGGGCGCACGGGCTCGGTCTTGCGGGCCACCGGCCGCGGCTGGGCGCGGCGGGGGGTGACGTCCTCCTCGTCGTCGTCGAAGAGGGGGACGGGGGCGGGCACCGTGGCGGCGGGCTCGGGCCTGGCCACGTCCAGGACGAGCTTGCCGATCAGGAACGCGGCCGCGTCGGCGACGTCCTCGAACACGGCGGGGGCGACGAACTGGCCGTCGAACCAGCCGACGCGCCAGCCCTCGCCGGTCTGCTCCATGGTCCAGGCGGAACCGGCGGGGGAACCGATCCGGTACCGGGACTCGGGGACGCCCAGCGCGCCGAGCCGGGCCCGCAAGCGCTCGACGGCTGCCGCTGGGGACTCCTGTGAGGGCAGGGCGGCCGCGGGGGGACGCTTGGTCTCCGCGGTGGGGGTCCAGTGCCTGGACTGGGGCGCGTGCTCGGCACGATGGCCGGTGTCCGTGTGCTGGATGCCCTCGCGCCGCGCCGGGGCGGTCGGGCCTTCAGCGGACCAGCCGGTTGCCTGCTGGTTGGCCAACGCGCCCGGGGCGGGCTGGGGTCCGGACCAGTCGGCATTCGCGACCTGTCGGATGTCGACGGGCTGTTGGGCCGTGGCGGGAATGCTCGCCGATTCGGCGACGGCGCGTTCCGGAAGGCGAGTCACCGCGGGGATGTCCGCGTTTGCCCGGCCTGGCAAGGAATCGGACCAACCGGGGGCTTCTGTTTCGCCGGTTCGGGACTCGGCAGGAGTGACGCCCGGTGTCTGGCGAGCGGGGTCGCCGGATTCCGCGTGCTGCGGGTTGGACTCGGCTGAAGCGGACCAGACATCCGGTGCCTGGCGAGCTGAAATGTCGGGCTCCTCGGCCGATGCGCGGTTCCCGGTGCCTGCCGTGTCGAATTGGGACTGAGCCGAACGGACCTGGTGAACGTCACCGGATTCCGTCGCGGCACGTCGACCGGTGTCGGCCATACCAGGCTGAGGCGCCGTCGAAGCGGCATCCGCCTGAATTGCACGACGCCCTGGTCCCGCGTCGTCATGCTGATTCGACCAGCCCGCGGGGGCATCCGTCGTCTGTCCAGGAATGTCGCTCGCCAGTGCGCGACGGCCGGTGGCCGCCTCGGCGGGGAAATCGGTCAGGGCGCGGCGGCCGGAAACTGCCTCGGTGGGCTGAGAACCGGCCGGGTCGGACCAGTCGGAAGCGGCATCGGCCGACTCCGTGAACGTACTGCCCGCGTTCGTGTTGGTGGGCTGGGACTCGGCCGATCCGGGCGCGGCACCTGTCATCTGGCCTGCCTCGACCGACTCTCCGGAAGCACGACCGCCTGCGTCTGCCTCGCCTGGCCGGGACATCCAACCGTCGGCCATCTGCTGTGCCGGGATGTCGACCGATTCCGGCATAGCGCGGCGGCCGGTGCTCGCCGCGGGCTGGGCCGTCGGACCGGCTTCCATCGTCTGGTGAGCAGGGCTGTCGGCCTGCTCGGCCGCAGCGCGACGGCCTCCGGTCGCCTGACCGGACCAAGCGTCCGTCATCTGGTGGGCGCGAATGTCGGGCGACTCCGCAGCGCGTCGGCCTGCGGGCTCGGCGTTGGAGCCGGACCAGGTGGGAGCAGCATCCTGGGTCTCCGCCAGAGCTCGGCGACCAGAGGCTGCCTCGGTGGGCTGGTATTCGGCGTCCATCGCCTGATGGGCGGGAACGTCAGTGGACTCCGGGCCTGCATTCACGTCGGCAGGCCCGGACCAGCCGGAAGCAGCATCCGAAGCCTGGTGG
The DNA here is from genome assembly GCF_000374445.1 of Actinokineospora enzanensis DSM 44649. GTDB lineage: Bacteria > Actinomycetota > Actinomycetes > Mycobacteriales > Pseudonocardiaceae > Actinokineospora > Actinokineospora enzanensis. The sequence goes on from NZ_KB894411.1 coordinate 41,427, forward strand.
ACGGGAATGCCCGCAGGCTCAGGATCCGCGTTGACATGCTGGAGTTCAGCCGAGCCGGACCAGGTGGACGCGGCATCCGAAGCCTGGTGGGCGGGAGTGTCACTGGGCTCCGAGAAAGTGCCCGAGTTGGCAGGCTGGGACTCGGCCGGACCGGACCAGGTGGAGGCATCATCCGCCTGGTGGGCGGGAATGTCCGTGGGCTCGCGGCCAGTGTCTGTGTTGGCAGGCCGGGACTCGGCCGGGCCAGACCAGGTGGAGGCAGCATCTGTCTGGTGGGCGGGAATGCCAGCGGACTCCGCCAAGAAACCGCAGGCATCCGCGTTGGCAGACTGGGACTCTGCCTGGCCGGACCAGCCGAAAGCAGCATCTGTCTGGTGGGCGGAAACGTCAGTCGACTCTGGCAGAACACGCCCGGTGTCCTGGGACTCGGCCGAACCGGACCAGGTAGACGCGGCATCCGTTGCCTGATGGGCGGGAATGTCAGCGGACTCCGACAGAACAGTGCCCGCATCCGAGTCGGCAGGCCGGGACTCGGCCGAGCCGGACCAGGCGAAAGCGGCATCCGATGCTTGATGGGCGGGAATGTCGGAGGGTTCCGGCAAAGCATGGCCCGTGTCCGCGTTGGCGGATCGGGATTCGGCTGGGTCGGACCAGCTCTGGCGGGCCGGAATGTCGGTCGACTCCGGCAACGAGTGGCCGGGGTCCGCGTTGATGGGCCGGGGCTCGGCCGGGCCGGACCAGGCGGATGCAGCATCTGCCTGGTGAGTGGGGAAGTCGGTGGGCTCGCGGCCAGCGTCTGTGTTGGCAGGCCGGGACTCGGCCGGGCCCGGCCAGGTGGACGCGGTATCTGTTGCCTGGGTGTCGGTCTCGGCCAGGGCGCGGCGGCCGGAGGCCGACTCGGTGGGCTGTGCGGTGGACCACGCGTGGCTGGGTTCGGGGTGAGTGGCCGGGTCGTCGGGCTCGGGTGTGTGGTGGCTGGTGGGCGTGGACCAGTCGGGAGTGGTCTCGGCGGGCTGGGAGTCGGACCACGCGGAGGTGGTCGGCTCGGCGGTGGACCGGCTGGACGTGGGTTCCGCGCTCGGGGACTGCGTGGAGTCGGCGAGGGCGCGACGGCCGGTGCTGGGCGCGTCCGTCCAGTCGGGGCTGGGGTCGGCAGGCGGCTGGGTGAGTGAGTCCGCCGTGGGGTCGGCGAGGGCGCGGCGGCCTGTCGCCTCCGGGGAGGACGTCGCCGGGGTCCAGCCGGTCGGTTCGGTGGTGAACCAGTCGTTGGCGGGTTCGGGGATGGCGCGTTCCCACGGGGCCGGGGTGGCCGTGACGCTTGGCACCTGGTCGGTGGGGACGGTGAAGACCGGTTCGTCCATCCCGGGGGGTGCCGACCGCCACAGCGTGGGATCGGCGGGCTCGCCCGACTCGGCCATGGGCTGCCACTCGGGTCGGGACTCGACCGGGGTGGACTGCTGACCGGGCTCAGCCGCACCGAGCTGCCAGTCGGTCCGCGAGTCTGCGGTCTGACCTGCGGAAGGCGCCTCGCGGAGGGCGTCACCGGGCTCGGACCCGCCGAACCGCGCAGCGCCGACCGGGGTGGGCCCGTCCTCGAACCTCGGCTCAGCGGTTCGTCGGCCTGAGTCGGGGACGTCACCAGGCTGCCAGGCAGATCCGCCCGGTTCGGTCGCGGACGCATCCGCGTCAGGTCGCCAACCAGCGCCAATGGCCTCGTGGCCGGGGCCGGAGGACTGGTGACCGGCTTCAGCGGCCTCCGCCGAACTCGCCACCGACTCCGAGCCGGGCGACCGACGACCGGGGTCGCCTGCGACCCCGCCGGGCTGCCAGTCGGAAGAGGCGTCAGCGGTCTCCGGGCCAGAAGATCGGCGACCGGGGTCGCCGGCGATTCCGTTGGGCTGTCGGCCGGAACCGGCATCCTCGATCACATGCGCTGCGGACGTCGGATCGGAGGATCGGCTACCGGAGTCGCTTGCAGTCGGGTCGGGCTGCCAGTCGGGGGTGGGGTGTGGGTCGAGGTCTGAGTCGGTGGGGAGGCTGGTCGGGGCGTCGGGGTGCCAGCCGGTGTCCAGGGGCTCGGTGGTGGGACGGTCTTCGAACCGTGGGGTCAGGGGTCGGGGGTCGGCGAGGTCGTCGTCGTCCAGGTCTGGGCGGGGGCGGGGTTCGGCGTGGGCGTGGCCGTTGCGTTCGACGGGGGGTGTCGACTCGGCGGACTTCGGGTCCCACAGGAGGGGCATGTGGGAGATCACGCCCAGATCGGTCGGGTCGGTCGGGTCGGTGTGCTCGTCGTCCTCGGCCGTGGGGGCCCACGGCGAGTCCTGGTCGACCGGTTTCGGGGTCCAGCCGGTGGTCGGGGGCTCGTCCACGGCCGAGTCGACGGGGCCCCAGGGGGGCTGGTCCTGCGCGGCAGGGGTCTCGGGTTCGGGCAGGCCGACCTCGGCGGGGGCCCACGGCTGGGCCTCCTCCTGCTCGGCGGTGCCGTCGAAGGCCCAGGAGCGTTCCGGGGTGCGGGACCACGGCGGTGGCGCCTGCTCGGTCCCCGATGGGGTGAAAGCGTCGAACGGGGTGCCGTAGATGGCGGCCTGGCCTGCCTCGGCGGTCTCCCGGTCACCCGTCGCGGTGAACGCGTTGGCGATGTCGACGGCGGGGCGGTCGGTCGGCTCCTCCGGGATCCACGGCGACTGCTGGTCCTGGTCCGACTCGGTGAGGGACTCCATCGGCCTGCCGGACCCGGTCATCGCCGCGCCGACCTTCGGCTGCGCGGAGCGGGGGTCCGGCAGCTTCGGCGAGCTGCTGACCCGGGACGACTGTCCACCGCTGGAGCGCGCGCCGGTGTCGTCGGCGCGGGGGCGGGGGGTGCTGCTGTCGGGGATGCCCGCGCCACCGTCGTCGAACGGTCGCCCGGAGCCGTTGTTGCCGTGGTCGGGCCCACCCTCGATGTCGTCATCGGGTGCGTAGGCCGCGGCCTCGCCGGACTCCGACTCCGAATGCACCGACTCGGGTGCGCCCGCCCCGGAACGCGAGTGGGGTGCATCGCCGAACTCGGACCCGGACAACGCCGACTCGGGTCGCCCGGAGCCAGGCGCGTCGCCGAACCCAGGGCTCGGCGCAATGCCCTCGGAGTGCACCGAGCCAGGTGCGCCAGCGAACCCGGAACCTCCCGAACCGGAGTACATCGGGCCGGGAACGTCACCGAATCCGGAGCCAGCCGGGCCCGAATGCACTGAGCCGGGAGCTTCACCGAATCCCGAGCTTGCCGGGCCGGAGTGCGCCGAACCAGGGGCTCCAGCGAACCCGGAGTCAGCGGAGTCGGAACGGATCGAGGCAGGAGCCTCACCGAACCCGGAGCTTGCCGGACTGGAATGCACCGAACCCGGGGCGCCAGCAAACCCGGAGTCTGCCGGGCCGGAATGCACCGGGCCGGGGGCAGCACCGAAGTCGGGGCTGGTCGACTCGGGGTGGGTCGGTGCGCTGGTGAAGTCGGTGCCGGGGCGCATCGGGCCGGGGGCACCTGCGAAGTCGGGAGAGTCGGTGCTCGCGGCGTCGGCGTGCGGCGGGCCGAACGGGCCGGGAGGCGCCTGGTCAGCGGCGTCGAACCGAGGGATGGCGTACCCGACTGCCCCGGGACCGCCGAGACCGGACGCGCCGGGGCCTGCCGGACCCGCACTCCCCAGACCGGGGCCCGCGGGCTCTCCTGGTCCAGGACGGTTCGGCCGCGGCGCGCGGCCGCGGCTCAGGAACACCGCGGCGTTCTGGCAGGTCAGCTCAGCGATCTCCGGCAGCTCGAAGCCTGCCCGGCGGATGTGTTCCACCAGGTCGGGCTCCGGCGGTACGCCGTGCGCGCGCAGGTAGTAGTTGACCGCCGCGGGCCAGATCCACGTGCCGTCGGTGTGGAAGGCGACCGGGACGGCCTGCCTGCCCTCGTCGTCGAGGTGGTCGGTGTCCATGCCGCGGACCGGCAGCGCGAGCGGTGCGCTGTCCAGGTAGTGCAGCAGGTCGTCGGCGTCGTTCACCGGCGGTCGGTTGACCGAGGGCCGACCGCCCGGCCCGGGCGCGTCGAAGATGCGGGCGACCCGAAACGGCGGCTTCAGCTCGGCCATCCGGCGCACCACCCACTCCGGGACGTTCGCCTCGTCGCGCGGGAAGGTGCGCAGGTCGTCGGCGTAGGCCGGGAGCGGCGGCGGAGAGGTCCAGCGCGGCTCGTCGCGGTCGTACTCCAGGTTGTAGGCGGATGGCTGGTCGAGCTGGTAGCGGGCGTTGAACCAGGTGCCCCGGCCCTCCCGGTACATGCCCGCGCGGAGCCTGCCGAACAGCATGGCGATGTCCGGGGACACCTTGATGTCCTCGTCGGTCCCGTCGCCGAGCGTGACGCGACCACCCGCCTCCAGGTAGCGGCCCAGGGCGCGGTACTCGACCACGATGCTGGTCCACCGCGCCGGTGCGGCCCGCAGCAGCGCCAGCCCGATCTGCTTGACCAGGGCGTCCTGTTCGGTCGGGTTCAGCTGCGTCGGTAGTGCCACGGTGACATCTTCTCCTGCGAGCATGCCTTCGGCATACGGTGGATCCAACGGGGCCGGTCTGCCTGCGACAATGACATAATCGTTACCGGCCTGTCGGCCCCCTGGGGCACAGTGGCCACGTGCTGGGGACTTACCGCCGACTTTTCACCATTCCGGGGCTACCCCGGTTGCTGAGCTGGTCCCTGTTGGGCAGGCTGCACTTCCCCGGCACGCCGCTGGCGATGACGTTCCTCGTCGCGGGCTGGACCGGCTCCTACGTCGCCTCGGGTGTGGTCGCCGGGGGCTACAGCGTCGGCATGGCGGTGGGCGGCCCGGCGCGTGGCCGGTCAGCCGATCGGGGGGACCCGGTCCGGTTACTCCTGGTGATCTCCGCGGTGTACGCGGCGGGGTTGGCGGCTGTGGCGCTGCTGCCCGAGGTGCTGCCCGCGCGGCTGTGGCCGGTGGTGGCGGTGCTCGCGTTCGCGGTGGGGCTGGCGCAGCCGCCGGTGATCCAGATCGGGCGGGCGGCGTTCGCCCGGTTGATCGTCGACTCGGACACCCGGCAGTCGGTGTACACGGTCGAGGCCACCATGCAGGAGTCGACGTGGGTGGTCGGGCCGGTGCTGGTGGCGGCGGTGGTCGGCGCGGTCGACGCGCGGGCGGGTGTGCTGCTGTGCGCGGGGCTGGCGTTCGTCGGTCCCGCCGGGTTCGCGTACGCGCTGCACCGGGTCGGGCTGCGCGCGCCTGCCGAGCGGGCGGGCGGGGCGGGTGGTCCGCTGCTGCGCGCCCGTGGGCTGCGGCCCGCGCTGATGATGTCTCTGTGCATGTTCGCGCCGCTGGCGGCGGTGGACATGGCGATCGTGGCGTGGTCACGCGACAGCGGCCTGCCCGCCGTGGCCGGGGTGCTGGTGGCGGTGTGGTCGGCCGGGTCGGCGGTGGGCGGGCTGGTGATGGGCGGGCGCCCCGGCGAGGCCCGGCTGGGGCTGCGGACGCTGTTGATGGCGTTGGGGCTGGTCGCGTTGATCCCGGTGTTGCCGCCGGTCACGCCCGGTTCGCCCTGGCTGATCGGGGTCGTGCTGGCGGTGGGCGGGGCAGCGGTGGCGCCCGCGCTGGCGGCGAACAACCACCGCATCGGCGAGCTGGCGCCCGCGGGTCGGACCGCGGAGGTGTTCGGCTGGGTGATGGCCGCGTCCACGCTCGGGTCCTCGCTGTACCTGCCGGTGGCGGGCTGGCTGCTCGACCACGGCGGCCCGGCGGCGACCGCGGCCGGGTCGGCGGTGATCGCGGGGACGGCGGCGGCACTGTCGCAGGCCGTGCCCGTGCCCGGTCGGGGGCCGGTCCTGGCATGACGGCCGGGACACTGGGCACCTACCGCAGGCTGTTCGCCGTCCCCGGCCTGCGCGGCCTGTTCACCTGGGCGATGTTGGGCAGGCTCTACCTGCCGGGCACCCCGCTGGCGTTGACGTTCCTGATCGCGGGCTGGACCGGCTCCTACGTGGCCGCGGGCGTGGTCGGCGGCGCGTACACCGTGGGTGTGTCCCTTGGCGGGCCGCTGCGCGGGAAGTCCGCCGATCGGGGGGACCCGGTCCGCCTGCTGGCCGGTCTCGTCTCGCTGTACTCGGTGACGATGGTGCTGCTGGCCTTCCTGCCCACGCTGGCGCCCGCCCGACTGTGGCCGCTGGCGACGGCGGTGGCCTGCCTGGTCGGCCTGGTGCAGCCGCCGGTGACGCAGATCGCCCGCGCCGCCTACCCCCGGTTGATCACCGACCCGGGCGACCGCCAGTCGATGTACGCGGTCGAGGCGACCGTGCAGGAGTCGCTGTGGGTGGTCGGGCCGGTGCTGGTGGCGGCGGTGGTCGGGGTGGTGGACCCGCGCGCCGGGGTGCTGTTGAGCGCGACGCTGGCGGTCGTCGGGTCCACCGGGTTCGCCCGCGCGCTGCACCGAGTCGGCCTGCGCACCCCGGTCGAGCGGCCCGCCGGGTCCACCGGTTCGGTGCTGCGCGCGCCGGGGCTGCGGGCCGCGTTGACCATGGGGCTGTGCATGTTCGCGCCGCTGGCCATGGTCGACATGACGATCGTGGCGTGGACCAGGGACACCGGTCGGCCCGCGGCGGCGGGGCTGCTGGTGGCGGTGTGGTCGATCGGGTCGGCGGTGGGCGGGGTGGTGGCAGGCGCCCGCTCCGGCACGGCCCGGCTGGGGCTGCGCACGCTGATGATGGCGGCCGGTTTCGGGATCCTGGTGCCGCTGCTCCCGCCGGTCATACCGGGTTCGGTGTGGCTGCTCGCGGCCGCGCTGGGGATCGGCGGGCTGACCGTGGCGCCCGCGCTGGCGGCGAACAACCACCGCGTCGGCGAGCTGGCGCCGGAGGGCCGGACGGCCGAGGTGTTCGGCTGGATGATGACCGCCGCGACACTCGGCTCGTCGTTGCTGCTGCCGGTGGTGGGGTGGCTGCTCGACCACATCGGGCCCGCGGCCGGTGTGGGGGCCGCGACGGTGGTCGCGATGATCGCCTCGGGGCTGTCGTTGGCGGTGCCGGTACCGGGGCGGACGGCCGTTCCCGCCTGACACCTGGGCTATTGGTGTCACCGTCACATCCGTGCCAACCTGCTCCGGTCCCCCTGGTGAAGGAGCCACCTTGTCCGACGGCGACCTCGCGCCGCACCTGACCCGCCTCGGCCTGCCGGACGACGAGATCCGCGGCTACCTGTACCTGCTGCGCACCGGCCCGTCCACGGTCGACGAGGTGGCCGTCGGGCTGGCCGAGCCGAGGGCGGACGTGCACGCCGCCGCGCGCGCGCTCACCGACGCCGGGCTGGTCGGCGCGTGCGGCCCGGACGGCGACCTGATCACCCCGGTACCGCCCGCGTCCGGGCTGCAGATCCTCAGCCGTCGTCGCGAGTCGGAGCTGGAACAGGCCAGGGTGGCCACGCTCAACGCCTACGACACGTTCCGCCGCGCGGTGTCCCCGCAGCGCACCGACGACCTGATCGAGGTGGTCACCGGGACCGCGATCGCGCAGCGCATCCAGCAGATGGAGCTGAGCGCGCGCGCCGAGATCCGCAGGCTGGACTCACCGCCGTACTTCACCGAGGGGCACGTCAACAGCGCCGAGCTGGAGCAGCTGGCGCGCGGCGAGGTGACCTACCGGGTGGTGTACGCGCGCGCCTCGATCGAGGACCCCGGCCGGTACGCGCAGAACATCCAGCCTTGTGTCGCGGCGGGTGAACAGGCCAGGGTGCTGCCGGAGGTGCCGGTGAAGCTGACGATCGTGGACCAGCAGTTCGCCACCGTGTCGTTGCCGGTGGCCGAGGCGGATGTGAACCGGTCGCTGCTGGTGGTGCGGCCGAGCAGTCTGCTGTCGGCGTTGATCGGCCTGTTCGAGGCGTCCTGGCGGCTGGCGGTGCCGCTGCACGCGGGCACGCGGGCGTCGTCCCCGGTGCAGCCGGTCGAGCAGCGGTTACTCGGGTTGCTGGCGGCGGGCGCGAACGACGACTCGATCGCCCGGCAGCTCGGGGTGAGCAGACGGACGGTGTTCCGTCACCTGCAACGGTTGATGGACCACGCGGGTGCGACGTCGCGGTTCCAACTGGCCGTGCACGCGGTCCGACACAGGTGGATCTGACATGCGGACGATCGCGGCAGTGGCGTCGGTTCTGGGCGGTGTCGCGCTGGCACTGCAGAGCAAGGTCAACGGCTCTCTCGGGCATCACCTCGGCGACGGGTTGTTCGCCGCGTTGATCTCCTTCTTCGTCGGCCTGGTGCTGCTGGCCGTGCTGGTACTGGCCGTGCCTGCCTGGCGCGGGGGCGGCCGCCGGTTCGCCGACGCGTTGCGCACGCGGAAGCTGCGGCCGTGGCAGTGCCTGGGCGGCATGGCGGGCGCGTTCTACGTGACCACGCAGGGCCTGACGGTGTCGCTGCTGGGCGTGGCGATGTTCACCGTGGCGGGCGTGGCCGGGTCGGTGGTGAGCAGCCTGCTGGTGGACCGGGCCGGGTTCGGGCCCGGCGGGCCGCGGCCGGTGACGCCGACCCGGGCGGTCGGCGCGGTGCTGGCCGTGGCCGCGGTAGGCGTGGCGGTGTCCGACGAGCTGGGCACGCCGAGCCAGCTGTGGCTGTCGCTGGTCCCGGCGCTGGCAGGCGCGGGCATCGGCTGGGCGCAGGCGGCGAACGGGCTGGTCGGCGTGGCCACCCGGAGTGTCGCGTTCGCCTCGCTGGTCAACTTCGGCATCGGCTTCGTGTTCCTGGTGCTGGCCTGCGGCGTGGACGCGCTGGTGCGCGGGCTGCCCAAGGCGCCGCCCACCGACCCGGGCCTGTACGCGGGCGGGTTGCTGGGCGTGGTGATGCTGCTGGCCACCGTGTTCGCGGTGCGGCACATCGGCGCGTTGATGGTCGGGTTGTGCGCGATCGCCGGGCAGATCGTGGGCGCGGTGGTGCTCGACCTGTTCGCGCCGGGTGCGTCCGGCGGCATCGAGACGACGACCCTGGTTGGGGTGATCGTCACGCTGGTGGCGGCGGGCGTGGCCGCGGTGCCCAGCGGACGTGGCCGCGTGCGCTCGGGCGCCCGGGTGGAACAATGACCGCGTGACCGCGACGATCCTGGACGGCAAGGCGGCCCGCAAGGCCATCCTCGCCGAGTTGACCACCCGAGTCGAGGCGCTGGCCGCCCGGGGCGTGGTCCCCGGCCTGGCCACCGTGCTGGTCGGCGACGACCCCGGCTCGCACTCCTACGTGCGCGGCAAGCACCTGGCCTCGAAGAAGACCGGCCTGAACTCGATCCGCCGCGACCTGCCCGCGCAGTCCACGCAGGCCGAGGTCGAGGCGGTCGTGGACGAGCTGAACGCCGACCCGGCGTGCACCGGCTACATCGTGCAGCTGCCGCTGCCCGGTCACCTGGACACCGGCCGGATCCTGGAGCGGATCGACCCGGCCAAGGACGCCGACGGCCTGCACCCGGTCAACCTGGGCAAGCTGGTGCTCGGCGACACCGCGCCGCTGCCGTGCACCCCGCTGGGCATCGTCGAGCTGCTGCGCAGGCACGAGATCCCGCTGGCGGGCGCGCGGGTCACCGTGGTCGGCCGCGGTGTGACCGTGGGCAGGCCGCTGGGGCTGCTGCTCACGCGGCGCAGCGAGAACGCCACCGTCACGCTCTGCCACACCGGCACCAAGGACCTGGCCGCCGAGGTGCGCCGGGCGGACATCGTGGTGGCCGCCGCGGGCAACGCGGGCCTGATCACCGCGGACATGGTCAAGCCGGGCGCGGTCGTGCTGGACGTCGGCGTGACCCGCACCGACGCGGGCCTGGTCGGCGACGTGCACCCGGGCGTGACCGAGGTGGCGGGCTACCTGGCGCCGATGCCGGGCGGGGTCGGCCCGATGACCGTGGCCATGCTGCTGCGCAACACCGTCGAGGCGGCCGAGCGGGGCCTGCGCGGGTGAGCAACGGCCCGCAGCGCGGCGGCGGCAGGCACCCTGCGCTCGTCCACCTGCCGTTCGTGCTGGTCATGGCGGTGGTGGTGCTCGGCCTGGTGCGCATCGCGCAGTACTCGTGGCGGGAGGGCTCGTTCTGGATCGGCGCGGCGCTGCTGCTGGCGGCGGGCCTGCGGGTGCTGCTGCCCAACGAGCAGGCCGGGCTGATCGCGATCCGCGGCCGCGCCATCGACGTGCTGCTCTACGGCGTCTTCGGCGTCCTGGTGATCGCGGTCGCGCTGACGATCGAGGGCTGGACCCCGCCCTGGGCCTAGGCGCTGTCCGGTAAGTCTGGTGCGCGGGATCCGTGATCCGCGTGGTCTCTGGGCGTGCGGGCGGGAAGCCGCACGTACCGGGTTGTACTTGGGTTTTCCGCCCGTGCGGCCGGAGGCCGCGCGGGCGCGGATAGCGCGTGCCGGACTTGCCGGACAGCGCCTAGCGCGGCCGGGGCGAGTGCCCTGGGGTCAGCGCATGCCCAGCTCGGTGATCAGCTCGGCGGAGGCCTGCTCGTCCAGCGCCACGCTGAGCAGCTCGACGACCACCTGGTCGTAGCGCTTGATCTCCGCGGTGTCCTCCACGAACAGCCCGGACGTGCGGTTCTCCAGCAGCACCAGGGCGCCGCGGCCGCCGAACTGCAGCCGCCGGAACGGTCCGCGCAGGCCGGGGTGGCCGTGGCCAAGGTGCGGGATGACCCGGATCGTCAGGTCCGGTTTGCGGCCCGCCTCCACCAGGTAGCGCAGCTGGCCGCGCATGACCTCGCGGCCGCCGATGGTGGTGCGCAGCGCGGCCTCGGTGAGGATCGCGTAGTAGCGCGGCGGGGTGGGTCTGCGGAAGATCGCCTGTCTGCGGATGCGCTCGGCGGTGCGCTCCTCGATGGCGTGCTCGTCGACCATGTCCACCTCGCGCAGCACCGCCTGCGCGTACGGCACGGTCTGCAGCAGCGCGGGCACCAGGCTGGCCTGGTAGTCGACCAGCAGCTCGGCCTTGGCCTCCAGCACCCGCAGCGTCGCCGACGGCCGCTGCTCCGGCCAGGCCATCGGCTCGGTGGCGTCCCTGGCCAGCGCCAGCAGGTCGGCGCGGCGGGCCTCGGGCACCCCGTAGATCGCCAACAGCGCCGTGACGTCGTCGAGCTTGTGCGGTCTGCGGCCATGTTCGAGCCTGCTCAGCTTGGAGGTGCTGATGCCGGTCTTCGCGGTCACCTCGGCCAGGCTGAGCCCGGCCGTCTCGCGGTGCCTGCGCAGCTCCTCGCCGAGCAGTTCGAGCCGGACGGTGGTGTCCGGTGCGTGCAGCGTCACCGAGCCATGATCGGGGTGCGCGCGGACACATACCCACTGGTAGCGGGGGTTGTCGGCAGAGAACCACCCGAAGGGGTCGAGACCCTGCTCACCGCGCGGGTCCCGAACGGCCCCTGCTTGATAACCTCGCCGTCACCGGGCGATGTCGCCGACAGGGCCCCACTGCCGCGTGATCGCCCCGTGACTCATTCATCCGTCTCGGGAGGATCCGCCAAGTGGCACCCGTCAACGTCACCGTCACCGGCGCGGCAGGCCAGATCGGCTACGCCCTGCTGTTCCGCATCGCCTCCGGTGCCCTGCTCGGCCCGAACACCCAGGTCAACCTGCGGCTGCTGGAGATCCCGCAGGCGGTCAAGGCCGCCGAGGGCACCGCGATGGAGTTGGACGACTGCGCCTTCCCGCTACTGAGCGGCATCGAGGTCACCGACGACGCGAAGAAGGCCTTCGACGGGGCGAACGTGGCGCTGCTGGTGGGCGCCCGCCCGCGCACCAAGGGCATGGAGCGCGGCGACCTGCTGGAGGCCAACGGCGGCATCTTCAAGCCGCAGGGCGAGGCGATCAACGCGGGCGCCGCCTCGGACATCAAGGTCCTGGTCGTGGGCAACCCGGCCAACACCAACGCGCTCATCGCCCAGCAGCACGCGCCGGACGTCCCGGCGGGCCGGTTCACCGCGATGACCCGGCTGGACCACAACCGCGCCATCTCGCAGCTGTCCACCAGGCTGGGCGTGTCGGTCGCCGACGTCAAGAAGCTGACCATCTGGGGCAACCACTCGGCCACCCAGTACCCGGACGTCTTCCACGCCGAGGTCGGCGGCCGGAACGCGGCCGAGCTGGTGAACGACGAGGCGTGGCTGGCCGACACGTTCATCCCGACCGTGGCCAAGCGCGGCGCGGCGATCATCGAGGCGCGCGGCGCGTCCTCGGCGGCGTCCGCGGCCAACGCGGCCATCGACCACGTGCACGACTGGGTGCTTGGCACCGCGGCGGGCGACTGGACCTCGATGGCCATCCCGTCCGACGGCTCCTACGGCGTGCCCGAGGGCATCATCTCCTCGTTCCCGGTGACCTGCCAGGGCGGCGAGTACTCGATCGTGCAGGGCCTGGAGATCAACGAGTTCTCCCGCACCCGCATCGACGCCTCGGTCGCCGAGCTGACCGAGGAGCGCGACGCGGTCCGGGCCCTCGGCCTGATCTGATCCCGTTTCCCCGATGGCCCGCCCCGGTTCGCCGGTGCGGGCCATCGGTTTGTCCTACGGTGCACGGGTGACCTTGATCCCGTGGCCGGTGCCCGAACCCGAGCTGCCCGCGAGCACCCACCCGGTGCTGGCCGACGCCGCGCGCGCCGCGGCCGCCGCCTACCGCGAGGCGCGCCGCCTGCACACCCGCCCGGAGCTGGCCGAGGAGGTCGCGATGGGCGCGGACGGCACCCCGACCATGCGGGTGGACGCGCTGGTCGAGGACGCCATCGCCGAGTCGGCGCAGCGCAACCGGGTCAACCTGCTGTCCGAGGAGGCCGGGTTCGTGGACAACGGCTCGGCGGTGACGCTGGTCATCGACCCGCTGGACGGCTCGTCGAACGCGGCAGCTGGCGTGCCGCTGTCCTGCTTCGCCGGGGTGCTGACCCGGGACTCGATCGCCGACGAGGCGCTGACCGTGTGGCTGGACACCGGCCGCGCGTGGTGGGCGCGCACCGGCGAGTCCACTCCGTACCGGACCACCGGCCGCACCACTGTGGACGGTGCGGCGGTCAGCCTGCTGCGGCCCAAGGACAACAACCGGGAGGCCTGGCTGCGCGTCGCCGACCGGGCGGCCAAGCTGCGCATCCTGGGCACGACCTGCCTGGAGACGGCCCTGGTCGCGGAGGGCTCGGTGGACGCGTTCGCGGACGCGGGCTCGGATACGCTGCGCATCGTGGACCTGGCGGCGGCCCTGGTGACGGTGCCTGCGGCCGGGGGCGCGGTGATCGACGCGCGCGGTCGACCGCTGGAGTTCGACCCGGACCTGACCCGGCGCTGGTCCGGCATCGCGGCCGCGACCTCGCGCCTGGCCGATGAGCTGGCCGAGACCATCCTGGGCTGATCCCCTCCCGCCACTCTCCGCCCACTGCGCGGTCCAGGCGCCTAGTGGTGCGACCCCTAGTCGAAGATCAGCACCGCTTTGCCGGTGACGCGCCGGGCCAGGTAGTCGGCCATGGCACCGGCGGCCTCGGCGGCCGGGTAGCGCGTGACCGGCACGTCCACATCGGACTGAAGCACAGCGGTCAGGTCGGCGGCGAAGGCCCGGTCGGGCGTGACATTGAACAGCCGGACGCGTCTGCCCCGGCCGAGCCCGATGAACCGCCGCAGCTCCCAACCGGCAAGCCGGGCGGCGATGACCAGGTACGGCAGGATTGACGGGCCAGTGGCGTCCACGGTGCTGTCGCTGCCGTAGCTGACCAGCGTGCCGCCGGGGTTGAGCCGCTGGTAGGAGCGCACGAGGTGCCGCCCACCGAGGTGGTCGAAGATCACGTCCGCCGAGCCGGGGTCGCCGGTGCGGTAGTCGACTGCGGTGGCGCCGAGCGCGCGGACGGCGTCGAGCTTGGCCGCCGACGCGGTGCCGACGACGGTGGCGCCCGCGCCGATCGCGAGCTGGGCGAGGAGCCCGCCGACGCTGCCGGACGCGCCATGGACAAGGACGGTCTGGCCTGCGCGGACGCGGGCGACCTTGTGGATCATCCGCCACGCCGTCACACCGTTGGTGACCAGCGCCACCGCTCGGGCCGGGTCGGTGCCGGGCGGGAGCGGGACCAGGTGGTCGGGGTCGAGCTGGGCGTGCGTGGTCCACGAGCCCCGTCTGGGCATGGCGGCGACCAGCGTGCCCGCGACCGGTCCGGTCGGGGCCGCTTCGACGACCTCGCCGACCAGGTCGTATCCGCTGACGAACGGGAACTTGGGCTGCGCGTAGAAGCGACCGGCGAGCATGTCGGCGTCGGCCGATCCCAGCCCGGCGGCGATGACGCGGACCAGCGCCTTCGCCGGATCCCGCCGTAGTGGCCGCGTGCGGACCTCGATCGGCCCGTCCTTCCTGGTCGTGACGACTTCCCGAACGTCCATGTGACACCTTCTTGCGTGAGTTAGAACCTCTAACGCAAGCTTGGGCCTGTTACCGTGCCGCTGTCAAGGAGGGTGCGTGAGCAGGCGCGAGCGGTACCGGGCGGAGACCCGGCAGGAGGCGAAGGACCACGCGCTGGCCCAGCTCGCCGAGCACGGCCCGGCGGGTATCTCGGTCAACGCGATCGCGCACCGGATGGGCCTGTCCGGCCCGGCCCTCTACCGTTACTTCGCCAACCGCGACGCCCTGCTGTCCGAACTGATCTCCGATGGCTACCTCGACCTGGCCAGGACCATGGAGGCCGCCGCAGGCGCGGGTGCCACCCCCGAGGACCGCGTACGGGACATGGCCCACGCCTTCCGCGCGTGGGCGCTGGCACAGCCGCAGCGCTATCTGCTGCTGTTCGGCACCCCCGTCCCCGGCTACGAAGCCCCCGAGGGCACTATCGGCGCCGCACAGCGCACACTGGTCGCGTTCGCGCGGATGCTCCAGGAACTCCCGGCCGAGGAAAACCCCCTGGACGCCGAGTTCGCCCGCTGGACGAGCACGCGCGAACTGGACGTGTCCCCGTCCGCTTTCCGCCGGGCCGTGCTCGGTTGGACCAGGCTGCACGGGGTGCTCAGCCTCGAACTGGAAGGTCATTTCACCCTAATGGGTTTGGATGTGACCCAGGTCTACGCACAAGAGGTCCGTTCACTGCTGGAGCACTAGCCCGTCCGAGGCTGTATACCCCGATCGCGTGAACAACTCGCCAATGGCATCACGGGCTGCCGCGAAATACGTTTCCCTGCTGACGGTTCGCCCAGACCACGCGCGAACACCAGGACAGGAGGCACGAGATGACCGGCCACAACGAACACACCGAGCAGATCATCTCGCTCTACGGCGGCAGCACTCCTGTTCGCTCGCGGTGGAGCTACAGCGCGGACGAGCCGTTCACCGTGGTGGCGGCCTTCCAGACCGACACCGACCGCTGGGTCGAATGGATCTTCGGTCGCGACCTGCTCGCCGAGGGCCTGGTCGGCCCCGCAGGCGAGGGCGACGTCCGGCTGAGCCCGGAGGTCAGCAACGGCCGCACCGTGCTCGCCCTGGAGATCGAGTCCCCCGACGGCCACGCCCTGCTGGAGATGGACCACGCCGCCGTCCAGGGCTTCCTCACCGCCACCACCGAGATCGTCCCCCTCGGCCAGGAGAGCGACCACTTCGACATCGACGCCCTCATCGAGGAAATCACCAACGTCTGAGGTCGAACCGATCACCAGCACCCCCGGGTCCGCGCGTACCGGGGGTGCTGTCATTTCCGATCACCGTGACCAGCGGGTCAGCGGAAGTCGCGGGACTTGGCGGGGATGTGCAGGGGGAGGTTTTGCAGGTGGTCGGCGTAGAGGCTGGTGACGCCTTCCGCGTTTTCGACTACTCCCCTGATCAGCAGGGCGGCGCTGGTTCTGGCGACCTTTCGGTAGCGGGTCCACAGGCCAGGTGAGCAGACCACGTTCACCATTCCGGTTTCGTCTTCGATGTTCAGGAATGTGACGCCGCCTGCGGTCTGTGGTCGTTGTCGGTGGGTTACCGCGCCGCCGAAGAGGATTCGGGTGCCGTTTTTCTGTTTGGGGAGTTCGGCGGCGGTGATGGCGCCGAGCTCGGTCAGGCGGGTGCGAATGAACTGGGTGGGGAAACTATCCGGGGACAATCCGGTTGCCCAGACGTCGGCGGCGGCCAGTTCTATTTCGTTCATGCCGGGGAGGGTGGGGGCCTGGACGCCGACGGCGGTTCCGGGGAAGCGGCCGGTTCCCTCGCCCGCGACTGATCCGGCGGCCCACAGGGCTTCGCGGCGGTGCGGGGTGAAGCAGGTGAAAGCGCCCGCGGTGGCCAGGGCTTCGAGTTGTTTTCGGTTCAGGCCGGTGCGGCGGGCGACGTCGACCAGGTCTCGGAATGGGGTTTCGTCGCGGGCTTCAATGATTCGGGTTGCCAGCGGTTCGCCGATGCCGCGTACGGTGCTCAGGCCCAGGCGGATGGCGGGGCCGGGGTCGGCGGGTTCGAGGCCGGGATGGGTAAGGCTGGCGTTGATATCGGGGCCGCGGACCGGCACGCCGTGTCTTCGGGCGTCGGCGACCAGGGACTGCGGGGAGTAGAAGCCCATGGGTTGGGCGCGCAGCAACGCGGCGCAGAAGGCGGCCGGGTAGTAGAGCTTGAACCAGGCGCTGACGAAGACAAGGTGGGCGAAGCTGAGGGCGTGGCTTTCCGGGAAGCCGAAGTTGGCGAATGCCAGGAGTTTCTCGTAGATGCGGCCCGCCAGTTCCGGCTCGATACCGCGGGCGGCGGCACCGGCGTAGAAGCGTTTCCGGAGGCGTTCCATGCGGTGGGTGGACCGCTTCGCGCCCATGGCGCGGCGAAGCTCGTCGGCCTCGGCCGGGGTGAAGTCGGCGACGTCCACGGCCATCTGCATCAGCTGTTCCTGGAACAGCGGGACGCCCTTGGTCTTGTGCAGAGCCTTTTCCAGCAGCGGGTGGTCGTAGGTGATCGGCTCCTTGCCGTTCTTGCGGCGGATGTACGGGTGCACCGAGCCGCCCTGGATCGGGCCGGGGCGGATCAGGGCGACCTCGACCACCAGGTCGTAGAACTCCCGGGGCTTCAGTCGGGGCAATGTGGCCATCTGGGCCCGACTCTCCACTTGGAACACTCCGACCGAGTCGGCTCGGCAGAGCATGTCGTAGACGGCCTCGTCGGCCAGGTCCAGGGCACCGAGATCGACCTTGCGGCCGTGGTGCTCCGCGACCAGCTCGACCATGTAGTGCAACGCGGACAGCATGCCCAGGCCGAGTAGGTCGAACTTGACCAGGTTGACCGCGGCGCAGTCGTCCTTGTCCCATTGCAGGACGGTGCGGTCGGGCATCCTGGCCGGTTCCACCGGGCAGACCTCGCTGACCGGCCGGTCACAGATGACCATGCCGCCGGAGTGGATGCCCAGGTGCCGTGGGAAGTTCTCCAGCTGCCCGGCCAGCTCCAGCACCGGCGCGGGCACGTCCAGGTGATTGTCTCCGACCGTAGTGGACAGTGGACCCCACCGGTCGATCTGCTTGCTCCACGCGTCCTGTTGCCCCGGCGAGTAACCCAGCGCCTTGGCCATGTCGCGCACGGTCGATTTCGACCGGTAGGTAACCACATTCGCGACCTGCGCGGCGTGTCGACGTCCATGCTTCCCGTACACGTACTGGATGGCTTCCTCGCGCCGGTCGGACTCGATGTCCAGGTCGATATCCGGCGGCCCGTCGCGCGCGGGGGCGAGGAACCGTTCGAACAGCAGCTCCCAGCGGACCGCGTCGACATTCGTGATGCCCAGGGCGTAGCAGACCGCCGAGTTCGCGGCCGAACCCCGGCCCTGGCAGTAGATGTCGTTGGCCTTGCAGAACCGCACGATGTCCCACACCACCAGGAAATAGCCGGGGAACCCCAGCTCCTCGATGACGGCCAGCTCGCGCGCGATCTGCTCGTACGCGCGCGGCGCCCCGTCGGCCGGGCCGTACTTGGTCGCGGCGCCCGCGTAGGTCAGCTCGCGCAGGAACGTGACCTCGGTGTGACCAGGTGGCACGTCGAACGGCGGCAGTTTCGGCGCGACCACCTTCAGGTCGAACGCCAACTCGACACCGAGCACGGCCGCCCGCTGCACCGCGCCGGGGTAGCGGGCAAACCGGGCCGCCATCTCCGCGCCGGTGCGCAGGTGCGCGGTCGGCGCGGGCGGCAGCCACCCGTCCATCTCGTCCAGGCTTCGCCGTGCCCGCACCGCCGCCATCGCGGCCGCCAACCGTCCCCGGCCCGGGTGCGCGTAGTGCACGGCATTGGTCGCCACGGTCGGCACGCCCAACTCGGCGGCCATGTTGTGCAGCAGGTCGTTGCGCTTGGAGTCGTCGGGATAGCCCTGGTCGACCAACTCGACGAACACGCGATCCCGCCCGTAGGCGACGGTCAGCAGCCGCAGCTGTTCGAACGCGGCCGCTGGGCCCTCGTTCGCAAGCGCTTGCCGGACCGCGCCCTTGCGGCAGCCGGTGAGCACGACGCAGGTGTCGCGGGTCTCCTCGACCACCTCGCGCAGGTCGTAGACGGGCTTGCCCTTCTCCTTACCGCGCAGGTGCGCGGAGGTGAGCACGCGGCACAGCCGGTGGTAGCCGTCCTGCTGGTCGGCGAGCAACAGCAGGTGTTCACCCTCCGGGTCCTCGACCCCGTTCTGCGGCGCGGTGAGCCCGAGGCTCAGCTCCGTGCCGAACACGGTCCGCATCCCCACTTCCCGTGCCGCCTCGGCGAACCGCACGACCCCGTACATCCCGTCGTGGTCGGTGATCGCGACCGCGTCCAGGCCGAGCAGCGCGGCCGTCTCGACGATCTCCTCCGGGTGGCTGGCGCCGTCCAGGAAGCTGAAGTTGGTGTGGCAGTGCAGCTCCGCGTAGGGGACGCGGTCCTCGCCGTCCACTTGATCGGTGACGCCGAAGGTGTGCGATCCAGCGGGCGCGAGGTACCGCTCCCGCTGCCGGGTCCACGCCGGACTGTCCCCGCCGTCACCGATCTCGGGCGCGCGGCCGGACAGGATCCGTTCCAGCTCCGACCACCGCACCGGCGGGTTGTTCCAGCCCACCGCCTGCTCCTTGTCTACGCTCCCGCCTTGTCCCACAACCCCGCGACAAGCGCGCGAAAACGACCGGATCGGGTCGGTCTGCCCCGGGGCGTCAGGGAACGACCCGACCGACCCGATCCGGTCTCGGGTGTGGTCAGCGCGGCTGGGTGCGGGGCTCCGGGGAGTGGCGCGGCTCCGGGATGAGGTCGGCCAGGTCGACCAGGTCCGGCCAGTCGTCGGTGCGGTAGTCGTCGTCGGGACGCATCAGTCGTAGATTCCTTCCACGGACCATTGTTCGTTCTCGCGGACCAGCAGCAGCGCGCCCTGGTTGTCCTTTTCGGACTGTTCGGCCAGCAGCACCTGCAGCCGGGCCCGGCGGCGGGCGGTCTCGGCCTCCCACCAGCGCTCGTCGGCAGGCCACGGGCCCGCCCAGGCGATGACGCGGCGGGTGTGGCCCGCGACCGCGACCTCGTCCGGCGGGTTGGTGAGGGTGAAGCGGCCGGTGACGCCGACCTCCTTGCCGTCGCGGTCGACGACGGTGGCGGGTGGGCGGGGGCTGGGGATCGTGGCCGGGGCGGGGCCGGGTAAGTGGCCGGGCCAGGGCTGGTCGGCGGGCGCGGCCGGGGTGCGTTCGTCGCCCCACGGCACGAGGGTGGCGCGGTCGGTTGGCGCGCGGCCGCCGCCGAGAACCGGGGTGACCACGGCGTCGGGGCCGAGCAGGCCCTGCACGTGGACCATCGCGCGGGCGGCGCGCTCGGCCCGTTCGTCCTGGCCGCCCTGCCACAGGCCCAGTTGCAGGGCGTGGCCGTCGACGGTCTCCTCCGGGAACAGGCGCAGCGCGGTGATGCCCGCGGACGGGCGGTGTGGGCCGCGCAGCCAACCGTCGAGCTGCCAGCGGACGCGGTCGGCGATGCCACCGGGGGTGAGCGGGTCGGCGCAGCGCCACAGGCGGGTCAGTTCCTCGCCGTTGGCGGTGACCGCGTGGATGGCCAGGCGGGTGCAGGCCAGGCCGTGCGTGGCGAGCAGCGCGTGCAGCCGCTCCCCCAGGGCGCGCGCGGCGAACGCGGCCGAGTCGACGCGGTCGATCGGCGGGTCCGGGGTGTGTGTGACGGACAGGTCGATCGGCGGGCGCCTGCGCGACGGCGGCCGCTGCTCCAGGCCCTGGGCGAGGCGGTGCGCGTGGCCTGCTTCGGCCCCGAAGCGGGAGGTGACGTCGCCGGAGTCCAGGGCGGCGAACGCGCCGAGAGTGCGGATTCCCAGGCGGCGCAACAGGTCCACCAGCTCGGGTTGGCCCGGCAGCTCGTGCACGCCCAGCGGCGCGAGGAAGCCCGCGCTCTCCCCGGCGGGCACGACCTGGCCGCGGCGCGCGGCGAGGGTGGCGGCGAACAGCCCGTCGGCGATCCCGACCTGGGACTCGGCACCGGTGCGGGCCGCGACCTGGTCGATCAGCCGCTCGGCGGCGGCCGCCTCGGAGCCGTAGTAGCCCGCCGGGCCGCGCACCGGCACGGCCACCACACCGGGGCCGACCACCTCCACACCGACGGCCAGCTCCTCGACGGCGGCCGCGACCGGTTCGAACATCCGGGCGTCGCGGTCGGGATCGGCGGGCAGCACGGCGAGGTCCGGGCACCGGCCCTGCGCGTCGCGGCGGCGGAGGTCGACCTGGATGCCCTCGGCGCGGGCCTGGGCGTTCACCGCGACCAGCCGGTTCGCCGAGACGACGGCGGCTGGCGCGTCGACCGGGAGCCCGGCCGCGGCGGTGGCGGCGACGACCGGCCAGTCAGGGCAGCAGAGGACGAGCAACCTGGTCATGTCGTCCTCCCCCATGATCTCCCCTATGGCTCACCGCGCCCTGTTCGAACATATGTTCGACCGAAGATCGAGTCAAGGGCTGGAGCGTGACGGGATGACGGACGGGACGGGAGGCGGCGCCGCGACCACGGGCGTGGACTTCCGCGCGCTGGGTTTCCAGGTGGCCGTGACCTTGCCCGAGGCCGGTCCAGCGGGCCCTGGTGCGGGTGAGTTCGAGCTCGGCGCCGGGCCAGGGGGTCAGGGAGATGAGGATGGCGCCTCGGTTTCGGGCCCTGGCGGAGAGTTTGCGCGCGATGGAGTCGGGAAGGTCGGCGTTGATGGCGACGATGTCGAAGCCGTCCAGGAGAGCGGCGGTGGCGGTGGCGATGTCGGGACCCGGATTGGGGATCAGGGCCAGGTGGTCGAGGTTGATGCCTGCTTCCTGCGCGGCGGCTATGCCCAGGGAGGGAAGGGCGATGGCGGCTATCCAAGCGCCCTGGGTGCTGGGTTCGGCGAGGAGGGAGAGGAGGAGGCTGGTGGAGTTGGCGAGGGTGATGGTGGCGCCTCTACGGAGGGCTTGCCAGGGGGAGAGCGGGGTCAGATGGGGGTGCAGGGGGAGGGTTTCCGGGACTGGGGTGCGGTGTACTTGGGATAGGTCGTGCTTCAGACTCTCCCAAGTGGACATGCGGGCAGCGTAACGCCGACAGGTGAGCCTGTCTCAGCTTGTCCTTAGTGGATCTTCTGGCGCACGGAGCGGCCGACGCCGTGCTTACCAGGGAAAAAAGAGTGGTCGCCGCCCGGTGCCGAGTACTTCCCCGCGTCGGCTTGGGGCGGCGACCACATCGCACCCCTCCGACGGACACGCGCTCCGCTCGATGCGCGTGGGTCGGAGGTGTGAAGCCCGGGGGCGCCGGCCTCGACTCCGGGTTGCCCAGGCTCGAACTTGTGTTCGACAGATCAAGAGTACCCCGGAAACCCGCCGTCACACAAGACGATCGTCCGAAACGCGCGACGTTAGTCCTTAATGGACCTAGCACGAAACAGGTTGGGGGATAACAGAAAAGAGAGTGGTCGCCATCCGTTGTCGAGTACTTCCCCGCGCCGACAACGGATGGCGACCACGCCGCTTGGCTCCGTCAGGGTGCGAACGTACCGCTCAATACGCGCGCGCCGAGCAGGAGGGTGGCGGTCGGCGGGAGACCGGCCTCGACTCCGGTCGCCCAACCTTCGAACGTGTGTTCGATGACGGAAGACTACCGCACCCGTCGACCGTCGACAAGCGGAGACGTCAGGCCTGCTGGATGGACTGGGGGAACGAGAAGACGTCGTCGGGGTCGTAGCGGCGGGCAACGCTGCCGAGACGGTTGAGGTTGGCGCCGTAGTAGGCGACGCCCCAGTCGGGCATGGCCGCCTCGATGTAGTTGACGTAGCCGCCGCGGACGCCGAGCCTGGCCAGGGCGTCGCGGGTTTCGGCGACGGCCCTGGCGGCCGCGGCCTGACCGTCCTTTGTGGTCTTGTGGTAGATCTGCACGGTGCCGAGGGCGGCGCGGTGCGGGAACGCGGTGTCCTCCGGGGCGATCCGGGCGACGGCGCCGCCAAGCGAGTCGACCAGCAGGTTCAGGTCCGGGCGGCCGTCGACCAACGCCACCAGCGCGGCCGGGTCGGTGAGCGGGCCGGACAGGATGCGGGAGGACGCCATGAAGGCGGAGCGGGGGCTGTCGGCGGCGCACTGCTCGGCGGTCTTGTTGCC
Source organism: Actinokineospora enzanensis DSM 44649 (assembly GCF_000374445.1). Classification (GTDB taxonomy): domain Bacteria; phylum Actinomycetota; class Actinomycetes; order Mycobacteriales; family Pseudonocardiaceae; genus Actinokineospora; species Actinokineospora enzanensis. Next base: position 63,925 of record NZ_KB894411.1, read on the forward strand.
GCAGCCCGCGAAGTAGCGCATGGCGTCGAGATAGCTCTTCTGCTGCACCAGGCGGTTCGACGGTTTGCCCGCGGTCCTGGCCAGGCGGTCCAGCAGTGGCATCAGGCCCGACTGGGGACCGACGAAACAGCCGCTGACCGAGCACTTGACCGGGCTGCCGCCGTCCAGGGCGACCGCGGCCCACAGCTCGTCGGGGGCCGAGGCGAACAGCTCCTGCCAGGCGCCGACCACGGTGGCGGCGGCGCCGTCGCGGTAGTCCAGGTGGAAGACCGTGACGTCGGGGGAGGGCTCGGTGCTGAAGGTGAACGAGGTGGCGATGCCGAAGTTGCCGCCGCCACCGCCGCGCAGGGCCCAGAACAGGTCGGGCTCGTTGGCCTGCGACACCGTGTGTAGCGCGCCGTCGGCGGTGACGACCTGGGCGCCGACCAGGCGGTCGCAGGTCAGGCCGTACTTGCGGGCCACCACGCCGAGGCCGCCGCCGAGGGTGAGCCCGGCGATGCCGACGGTGGGGCAGGAACCGGCTGGCAGGCAGCGGCCCGCGGCGCCGAGGGCGGTGTAGACGTCGATCAGGCGGGCGCCCGCGCCGACCATGACCGTGCCGTCCGGCCGGACGTCCACACCGGACATCCGGCGCACGTCGACCACCAGGCCGCCGTCCGGCACCGAGTAGCCGGTGTAGCTGTGGCCGCCGCTGCGCGCGGCGAGCGGGGTGTGCGAGACGCGGGCGAGCTCGACGCAGGCCTTGATGTGGTCGACGGTGGTGCAGTAGGCGATGGCGAGCGGGCTGTGGTTGTCGTACAGCGTGTTCACCGAGCGCCGGGCCTCGTCGTAGCCCGCCTCGCTGGACTGGACCAGGGCGCCGCCGAGCCGCTCGCGCAGCGCGTTCCAGTCCGGGGGCACCGGCGCGGGGCGGGAGGTGGTGGTCACGGCGGACGTTGTGGTGCCGGACAGGTTGCCGGTCCCGGCGGTGTTCTCGCCGTCGGAGCAGGAACCCACCGTCGCCACCGCGGCCCCCAGCCCGGTAACCCGCAGAAACGACCGCCGATTGAGCCGATTGATCAAATGTCCCGACCTCCCCACCCGCGCGGGTCTCGATCTCACCACCCGAACGCCCGGCTGCCTAGCAACCCGCGTTCCCACTAGTCCATCAATACTCCTGGTATTTCCAGCCTTACCCGGCGTGAGCAACCATGGATCATTCTGTGTCCTAGGTCACTCACGCCGGGTGGTTCTGCTCAGCTCGCGACCGGCTCCGCCGGGATGAGCACCCAGCCCAGGGCCCGGCGCAGTGCCGCGGTCAGTTCCTCCGCCAGGTTCTCGCCGGACAGCACCGCGGCCAGGTGGCCGTCGGGGCGGACCAGCGCCGCGCCGCCCGGTGCCAGGCGCAGCGCCTCGACGGCCGACGGAGGCAGCGGGACCACCGTGGTGACCTCGCCGGGCGCGTCCATCGGGGTGGCCGGTAACTGCGGGGCGAACGCGGCCAGGTCGGCGTCCGGCGCGATGAGCACGGTGCAGCGGGGGCCCAGGTGGTCGCGCAGCCGGGTGCCGTCCGGGAACGCGACGTCCGGGCACAGCACCCCGGGCAGCGGCGGCCGGGGCACGCCCGCCTCGCGCGGGAACGCGGCGATCTCCTCGTCGTCGGCCGCGGTGGTCAGCGCCGAGTCCAGGTACCAGAACGGTTCGGCGAGCTTGCCCGAGTCGATCGTGGCCGCCGTCCCCGGATCGGTGACGCTGCGCTCCAGGATCTCCCGGCGGCGGGCCCATTCCTCGTCGTCGGCCGGGCACAGGAACCGCATGGTGGTGCTGGTGACCCGCAGGTTCTCATCGGTGGCCGGGCCGCGCTCCGGATCGTAGGTGTCCAGCAGCGCCGGGCCGCCCCAGCCGCCGCGGATCGCGGCGATCTTCCAGGCCGCGTTCTCCACGTCGGCCAGGCCGGAGTTCATGCCGCGGGCGCCGAACGGGCTCATGATGTGCGCCGAGTCGCCCGCCAGCACCACCCGGCCGACCCGCATGGTGGGCACGCGCCGCTGGTGGAAGCGGTAGAGCGAGGCCCACACCAGCTCGTAGTCGAGATCGCCGAGCACCTTGCGGATGCGCGTCTCCAACGCACCACTGGCCTGCTCGGCTTCGAGGTCGTACTCCTCGGGCACCTGCCAGTCGATGCGCCAGACCGAGTCGGGCTGCGGGTGGATCAGCACCTGGCGGCCGGGGTTCCACTCCGGGTCGAAGTAGAAGCGCCGCTCCGGCACCGGGGAGTCGAACGCCGCGCGCACGTCGGTGATCAGGAACTTGTCGTTGAACGAGTGTCCGTTGAAGGTCAACCCGAGCAGCTTGCGGATGGTCGAGCGGCTGCCGTCGGCGGCGACGCAGTGTGTGCCGCGCGCGGTCCACGGGCCGTCCGGGCCGTCGAGTTCCAGCGTGACGCCGGTGTCGTCCTGGCTGATCGCCGTGGCCCTGGTGCGGTAGTGCAGGTCGATCAGCGGCTCGGCCAGCACCCGGGCCTCCAGCACGCGTTCGACGCTGTTCTGCGGGGTGTTGACGAACGGCGGGAAGTGGCCGGGCGCGGGCTCGGGCAGCGTCATCGAGAACACCTCGTGCTCCCGGTAGTAGATCCTCCCGGAGTACCAGGTGGCGCCCAGGTCGACGACCTCGCGGCCCGCGCCGACCCGGTGCAGCACGTCCAGGGTGTCGCGCTGCACGCAGATCGCCCGGCTGCCCAGCAGTTCCCGGCCCGCCTGCGCGTCCACCACCAGGCTGGGCACGCCGTGCCTGGCCAGCAGCAACGCCCCCGTCATGCCGACCGGACCCGCGCCGACGATCAGCACGGGCTCCGCGGTGCTCATCGCCCCTCCTGCAGCGCGGCCCACACCTCGCGGTCACGCTCGGCGGTCCAGACGATCGGCCAGTCGTGCCCGTCCAGCTCGTCCCAGTAGCGCTGGACGTCGAACGGCAGGCAGTGCTCGAAGATGGGCCAGCGGCCGTACTCCGGCTCCAGCGCGGTGTGTGTGGCCCGGAACGCCTCGCCGACCGTGCCGCCGCGGCCGTGCACCTCGCGCACGATGCGGCGCAGCTCGTCGAGGAAGTGCCTGCTCTGCGCGATGGCGGCGGCCACCGCGTCGGCGCCGCGGGCGACCGCGCCCCGGCCGCCGACCAGCACCTCGGCCCCGAGCGCGGCCACGTTGTCCAAAGTGGACGTGGCCCAGTCGTCGTGGAAGGCGTCCCCGGTGTACAGCGCGGCCTGCGCCTCCACCAGGTCACCGGCGAAGAGGATCTTCTGCCGGGGCAGCCAGGCGACGATGTCGCCCGCGGTGTGCCCGCGTCCACAGTGGGCCAGCACGAGATCGCCGCGGTCGCCGCCGAGCGGGATCACCAGCCGGTCGGTGAACGTCAGCGTTGGCCAGGTCAGGCCGGGGACGCTGTCCGGTTCCTCGAACAGCCGGGGCATGCGCCCCAGCTCGCTGGCCCAGTCGGCCTCACCGCGCTCGGCGATCAGGGTGCGGGTGGTCTCGTGGGTGATGATCTCCGGCGCGTCGAACGCGCTGGCGCCCAGCACCCGCACCGCGTGGTAATGACTCAGCACCAGGTAGCGCACCGGTTTGTCGGTGCGCTCGCGCAGCCGCTCCAGCCAGCGGCGGGCGGCGACCGGGGTGGCCCTGGCCTCGAAGCAGACCAGGAAGTCCTCACCCTCGATGGCGCCCACGTTGGGGTCGCCCTCGGCGGTCAGCGCGTACACGCCGTCGGCGAGCTCGACGAACGTCTCGACTTTGCGTTCCAGGTCGGCGCTGGATGCGAATGCTTTTGTCACATTCCCAACCCTGCCACCGCGCCCGGCTCCGGTACAGAGCGGCGACCCGCCTGTGGATGGATCCGGGCGCATGTGGACAACTCGCCGGGCACACGGATCCCATGCGGGCCAACGTCTACGTGATCAACTGGCCGATCAACTGGCTGGGGTCTTCCCGACCGAGCGCAGCGCGGCGGGCGCCGAGGCGGGCACGGCCGGTGACACCGGTGGTACGGGATCCAGCCGCCGGTAGGCATCGCCCTGGTCGGGGCGCGGATCCGGCTCGCCCCTGTTGGGCCAGAAGGAGAACGCGCGCTCGGCCTGGGCGGCGATCGTCAACGACGGGTTCACGCCCAGGTTCGCGGTGATCGCGGCGCCGTCCACCACCGAGATCCCCGGGTACCCGAACACCCGGTGGTATGGGTCGAGCACGCCGTCCGCGGCCGACACACCGATCGGGCAGCCGCCGATGAAGTGCGCGGTGATCGGCACGTCCACCAGATCGCCCCAGGTGCCGCCAGGCAGGCCGCCGATGTGCTCGGCGGTGAGCTGGTTGGCCCGGTGCCCGGCCGGGATGAAGCTGGGATTGGGTTCGCCGTGCCCCTGCCGGGAGGTGTACTGGCGGCGCCCGAACAGGCCGCGCCGGGTGTAGGTGGTGATCGAGTTGTCCAGGCTCTGCATCACCAGCAGGATCACGGTCCGCTCGCTCCAGCGGTATGCCTGCAGCAGCTGCGTGGTCTGGATCGGGTGCCGCAGCATGAACCGCAACGCCTGTAGATAGCGCGGAACGGGCGAGTCGCCGTCGGTGGCCACGGTTTGCAGCAGGCTCATCGCGTTGCTGCCCTTGCCGTAGCGCACTGGCTCGATGTGTGTGTTCTCGTCGGGGTGGAACGACGAGGTGATCGCGACACCCCGGCTGAAGTCCCGCGTCGGGTCCACCGACGGGCGGGCCGCGCCCAGGATGGCCTCGGAGTTGGTGCGGGTCAGCTCGCCCAGTCGCGGTGACAGACCGGGCAGGGTGCCGGTGTCGCGCATAGCGTGCAGGAGGTTCTGCGTGCCCCAGGTGCCCGCGGCCAGCACCACCTGGCCCGCGGTGATCGTCGTGCGGAACCGCTTGGACCGCGTACCGGTCTTGCGTAGGTCCAGTTCGTAACCGTCGCCGCGCGGCCGGACAGCCGTGACGGTGGTGAGCGGGATGACCCGCGCGCCACCCTGTTCGGCGAGGTACAGGTAGTTCTTGACCAGGGTGTTCTTCGCGCCGACCCGGCAGCCGGTCATGCACGAGCCGCACTCGGTGCACCCGGTGCGTTCCGGGCCCGCGCCGCCGAAGTACGGGTCCGCCGCGCGCTCCCCCGGTTTCCCGAAGTACACGCCCACCGGGGTCGGGTGGTAGGTGTCGGCGACGCCCATGTCCGTCGCGACCTGGCGCATGACCACGTCGGACGGGGTGACGCTGGGGTTGGTGACCACGCCGAGCACGCGCGCCGCCTGGTCGTAGTGCGGGCCGAGCTCAGCCTCCCAGTCGGTGATGTGCGCCCACTGCCGGTCTGCGTAGAACGGTTTGAGAGGCCGGTAGAGGGTGTTCGCGTAGACCAGTGAGCCCCCGCCGACGCCCGCGCCCGCCAGCACGAGCACGTCCTTGAGCAGGTGGATGCGTTGGATCCCGTAGCAGCCCAGCGCGGGCGCCCACAGGTAGCTGCGCAGGTCCCAGGAGGTCTTGGCGAACTCGTCGTCGGCGAACCGGCGCCCGGCCTCGACCACGGCGACGCGGTAGCCCTTCTCGGTCAGCCGCAGCGCGGCGACGCTGCCGCCGAAGCCCGAGCCGACCACCACGACGTCATAGTCCGGCTTGTTACCGGCGAGTCGCTCACCCATGTCCCGAGGTTAGGCGCCGGTCGCGACCGCGGCTAGGGGCTCGGCCAAACCTTCTGTGACCGTCGGTAACAGGTCAGCGATCGGACCGCAGCACCCCGTAGGCGACCAGGTCCCGCCGCACTCCACCGCGCAGCTGGGCACCCCGGATCACGCCCTCGCGTCGCATCCCCGCCGCCGCGAGCGCGCGCTGCGCGGGCAGGTTGTCCACGTCGGTGGATGCCTCCACCCGGTCCAGGTCCGTGGTCGCGAACAGGTGCTCGACCACCATTCGTATCGCGGCAGACCCCACACCCCGCCCGCGCGCGGCAGGCAACAGCATGATGCCCATGTTCCACGCCCCGCACGCGTGCGTGCGCCCGTACTGCACCTGGTGCCAGGAGACGTCACCGAGCAACTCACCCGTCGCGACGTCCACCACCACCGCGCGGTCCACGTTCACCGGCGGCGGCGCGGACCGTTCGTCCGGGTCGACGTCGAACGCCCCATCGGACTCCGCCCGCAGCCGCTCCACATCGCCATCGGCGGGTTCGGCCAGCGCGAACCCGCCGCGGACGAACAGCACGACCCTCACGAGCGGACCGTCAGCCCGACCTTCTGGAACTCCTTGAGGTCGGAGTAGCCGGTCTTGGCCATCGACCTGCGCAGCGCGCCGAACAGGTTGACCAGCCCGTCCGCGTCGTTCGACGGCCCGAACAGCAGCGTCCGCAGGTCCACCTCGACGTCCTCGGCCACCGGCAGCACCCGGCTGCGCGGCAGCGACGGGTGCGCGGCCGCGGAAGTCCAGTACAGGCCCTGGCCGGGCGCCTCGGCGGCCACCGCGAGCGGCGCGCCGAGCATCACCGCGTCCGCCCCGCAGGCGATCGACTTGGCGATGTCGCCGCTGGTGTGCACGTCGCCGTCGGCGATCACGTGCACGTACCGGCCGCCGGTCTCGTCCAGGTAGTCGCGCCGGGCGGCGGCCGCGTCCACGATCGCGGTGGCCATCGGCACCCCGATGCCCAGCGCGGCGTCGGTGGTGGTCACCCCGTCGCAGTGGCCGTAGCCGACGATCACGCCTGCCGCACCGGTGCGCATCAGGTGCATGGCGGTGCGGTAGTCGTGCACGCCGCCCGCGACCACCGGCACGTCCAGGTCGGCGATGAAGCTCTTCAGGTTCAGCGGCTCGGCCTGCCCGGAGTCCCTGGCGACGTGCTCGGCGGAGACGATGGTGCCCTGCACGACCAGGATCTCCACGCCAGCGCCGAGCAGGTGCGGGGTCAGCTCGGCGGCCCGCTGCGGGCTGACCCTGGCGGCCACGGTCACCCCGGCCTCGCGCACCTTGCGCACCGCCTCGGTGATCAGCTCCACCCGGATCGGCTCCGCGTGCAGCTGCTGCAACGCGCGCACCAGCTCGGCCGGTTCGGCGCCCTTCTCGGCGGCGGTGACCAGGCGCAGCAGCGCGTCCTCGACGTTCTCGTGCCGGGCCCACAGGCCCTCGGCGTTGAGCACGCCCAGGCCGCCCAGCTCGCCGACGGCCACCGCGGTCCCTGGCGAGACGATGGCGTCCGTGGGGTGGGTGACCAGCGGGATGTCGAACCGATAGGCGTCGATCTGCCAGGTGGTGGCCACGTCCTTGGAGGAGCGGGTGCGCCGGGACGGCACGATCTCCACCTCGTCCAGGCCGAAGGCGCGCCGGGCGGTCCGGCCCATGCCGATGTCGACGAGATCCCGCACGGGTCTTCCTTTCGCGGCCGCTGAGAAGGTCAGCGGGTGGTGTAGTTGGGCGCTTCGACGGTCATGGTGATGTCGTGCGGGTGGCTCTCCTTGAGCCCGGCCGCGGTGATCCGGATCAGCTGCGCCCGCTTCAGCTCGGCGACGCTCTGCGAGCCGGTGAAGCCCATGCCCGCGCGCAGGCCGCCGATCAGCTGGTAGACCACCTGGGACAGCGGGCCGCGGAAGGGCACCCGACCCTCGATGCCCTCGGGCACCAGCTTGTCGTCGGAGAGCACGTCGTCCTGGGCGTAGCGGTCCTTGGAGTAGGACTTGGCCTCGCCGCGTGAGCGCATCGCGCCGAGCGAGCCCATCCCCCGGTAGCTCTTGAACTGCTTGCCGTTGACCAGGATCAGCTCGCCGGGGGCCTCCGCGGTGCCCGCCAGCAGGCTGCCCAGCATGACCGCGTCGGCACCGGCGGCGATGGCCTTGGCGATGTCGCCGGAGTACTGGATGCCGCCGTCGCCGATCACCGGGATGCCCGCCGGGGCGCACGCCTGCGCGGCCTCGTAGATGGCGGTGATCTGCGGCACACCCACGCCCGCGACCACCCGGGTGGTGCAGATGGAGCCGGGGCCGACGCCGACCTTCACGCCGTCCGCGCCCGCCTCGACCATGGCCAGGGCGCCCGCGCGGGTGGCCACGTTGCCGCCGACCACGTCCACCGCGTCGCCAAGCTCGCCCTTGAGCCGCGCCACGATGTCCAGCACGGCCCGCGCGTGCCCGTGCGCGGTGTCCACCATGATCACGTCCACACCCGCGTCCACCAGGGTCATCGCCCGCTGGTAGCCGTCCTGGCCGACGCCGACCGCGGCGCCGCAGATGAGCCTGCCGTCCGGGTCCTTGGTGGCGTTGGGGTACTGCTCGGTTTTGACGAAGTCCTTGACGGTGATCAGGCCGCGCAGCTTGCCCTCGCCGTCGATGATCGGCAGCTTCTCCACCTTGTGCCTGCGCAGCAGCCCGAGCGCGGCCTCCGCGGACACCCCGACCTGGGCGGTGACCAGCGGTCCCTTGGTCATCACCTCGCTGACCAGCCGGGTGTGGTCGACCTCGAAGCGCATGTCCCGGTTGGTGATGATGCCCACCAGGGTGCCCTCGGCGTCGGTGACCGGCAGGCCGGAGATGCGGTAGCGCGCGCACATGGCGTCGACCTCGGCGAGCGTGTCGCCTGGCGAGCAGGTGACCGGGTCGGTGACCATGCCTGCCTCGGACCGCTTCACGGTCTCGGCCTGCCTGGCCTGCTCCTCGATGGACAGGTTGCGCTGCAGGATGCCGATGCCGCCCTGGCGGGCCATGGCGATGGCCATCCTGGCCTCGGTGACGGTGTCCATCGCGGCCGAGGCGAGCGGGATGCGCAGCGTGACGTTGCGGGAAACCCGGGTCGAGGTGTCGACCGTGCTCGGGATCACATCGGACTGCGCGGGTTGCAGCAGCACGTCGTCGAAGGTGAGGCCGAGGGTGGCGAACTTGGGCGGGATCCCGTCAGCGTTGAGCTCGCTGGTCATGGTGGGTGGCGGACCTTCCTGCCTTGCCTGCGGTCCCGGTGGCCTGCCGGGGGTTGCTCTAGCGGCCGTGGACGCGCCAGGAACCGGTACGGGTGCGCTGGTGACGCGGTTCCCCCATGGTATCCGGGCAGGATCGGGGGCTCGCCCGGTACCGTGCGTGGTCGTGCCGCATGACGCAGTTCCCCCCACCCCGTTCTCGGGCGAGCCGTGGGACGAGCGCCCGCCGGGCGACCCCCGCGGGGCGCTGCCGCCCGACCCGTTCGCCGACGACCCGGACGATCCCGCCCGGGGGCTGGACGAACCCGATGACGAGGCAGGTCCGCCGATGAGCCAGGAGGAGCGCGAGGAGCTGCTGGCCGACCTGGCCGACCTGGCGGTGTACCAGGCGCTGCTGGAGCCGCGCGGCGTGCGCGGCATCGTGGTGGACTGCGCCGAGTGCCAGGAGCCGCACTACCACGACTGGGCGCTGCTGGCGGCCAGCCTGGAGCAGCTGCTCAACGACGGCAAGATGCGCCCGCACGAGCCCGCCTACGACCCGGACCCGGGCGACTACGTCAGCTGGGAGTACTGCCGGGGCTACGCCGACGGCGTGACCGCCAGCGAGAACGCCCTCTAGACCGCCGGGAACGGCCCGAACACGCGAAAGAGCCCCGCCGGGAGATCGGCGGGGCTCTTTCGCGTGTTCGGTTCGGCCCGCTCAGGGCGTGGTCGTGCTTGTCGTGCTCGTTGGCGGATTGGCCATCTGCACGGAGAACGACTGGACCTGACCGGTGGCGGGCGCCGCGCCGGGACCCGGCGGGGTCTCGTTGCGCGGGGACTCGTTCAGCGGCTCGCTGGTCGTGGTCGGCGGCGTGGTGGACGGCGGCGTCGTCGGCGGCACGGTGGTGTCCGGCGGGCTGCTCGGCGCGACGGTCGGCACGGGCTGTTCCGGCTTGGTGTTGTTCGAGGTGGGGGCCGTGGTCGGCACCGTGGTGGGCACCGGCTGGACGGTGCTGGGGATGGCCGACGGCGGGGCCTGCACGCCGCCCGCTGGCGATCCCGGCAGCTGGGAGAGCAGGTCGGCGTGGGTGGCCGCGAGCTCGGCGGCACCGTCCTCGGTGGCGATGGACGGCAGCCCCTTCTGCGCGTCCTCCAGCTTGGACTTGGCCTCCGCGACCTTGCCCTCGGCGAGGGCGGTCTGGGCGATGTCGAGGTCCTGGCGCACCGAGGCGGCGGCCTCGACGGAGCGGGCGTGGTCGGCGTAGAGCACCTTGGTGAGGCTCCACAGCGTGTCACCCGGCTGGGCGTCGCGGGCGGCCAGGCCTGCCCCGGTGAACGCGATGGCGAGCACGGCGGCGGCCGCGGCGACCGGGACCAGGAGTCTGGGTCTACGGCGCTTGCGCGCCCTGGCGGCGTACACGGTGGCCACCGCGAGCTGCCCGTCGACCAGCTCCGGGATGGGCGCCGAGTCGACCTCGTCGCGCCAGGAGCTGAGCAGGGCGGCCAGGTCGTCGTCGCGGAAGTCGACCGGCAGGTCGGCGTCGTGCCGGGTGGGCGCGTCGAAGGCGAGCGGGTCGAAGCCGCGGGAGTCGAGGTTGTCGGCGCGCACGGCGGCGCCGAGCATGTCCAGGAAGGCGTCGTCGGCGTGCACGCGGGAGATGTCCACCGCGTCGTCGAGCCCGTCCGGGCCGTCCTCGCGCAGCAGGCCCGCCAGTTCGGCGCGCTCGGCCGGGCCGAGCAGGTCGCCGAGGTCACCAAGGCCGTCGAGGTTGCCGACACCGTCGAGGCGCACACCGGAGCCGAACGTGAGCGGGGTCACGTTGGACTGGTCCGGCCGTCCTGGCGCGGGGACCGAGGACGTCACCTCGTCCACACCGCGCTCCTCGCGATCGCTCTGGTCGGGCACTCAGGCCACCTCCTCCGCCGACAAAGTCTTCCGCAACCGGGCAAGTGCCCGGTGTTGGGCCACTCGAACCGCCCCCGGGGTGGATCCGACCGCCTCCGCAGTCTCCTCCGCCGAAAGCCCCACCACGACCCGCAGCACCACGATCTCGCGCTGCTTGTCCGGCAGGACGCTGAGCAGCTCGCTCATCCGCCGCGACAGCTCCCCCTGCATCGCGCGTTGCTCCGGCCCCGCCTCCTTCTCCGGCTCGTCGGGCACATCGGCCACCGGCTCGGATCGGTTACGGGCGGAGGCGCGGTGCGCGTCGGCCACCTTGTGCGCGGCGATCCCGTAGACGAAGGCCAGGAAGGGCCTGCCTTGGTCGCGGTAGCCGGGCAGGGCGGTCAACACCGCGAGACACACCTCCTGCGCCACGTCGTCCGCCGAGGCGAACGACCGTTCCTGCCTGCCGACCCTGGCGCGGCAGTACCGCACCACCAGGGGCCGAACCGACGCCAGCACGCGCTCGACCGCACGAGGATCGCCCTCGACGGCAGCACTCACCGACGTGTCCAGTCCGTCCCCCAATGTGGTCATCGCAGATTGCAGCCCTGGTGTTACGAATGTGGTCAACTGCCGGTCACCGAACCGGGGGTGAGTCCCGGCCCGCGGTCCACCGTACCGCCCTGCTCGGTCGTCGATTCCGGGTACCGCCGGGGGCTCGGCGATGATCGGGGTGGACGGGCAGCGGTCACGGTATCGGGCGCCGCGCCAAGCGCAAGGGCCGAACGGGTGTCGGACTGGACGCGCACGACTAGCCGTGCGTGCCCGTTCCGCCCCGGGCACGCACGGCTCGCCGCCGACGCTGTACTCGCTAAGAGACCAGGCCGCGCCGGAACCCATGGGCCACCGCCTGCGCGCGGTCCCGCACGCCGAGTTTCCGGAAGAGCCGACGCGCATGGGTCTTGACGGTGTCCTCCGACAGGTAGAGCTCGCGGCCGATCTGGCCGTTGCTCTTGCCCTGGCTCATGCCGCGCAGCACCTGCAGCTCGCGGTCGGTGAGCTGGACACCGGGATCGGAGGGTTGGCGGGGCGCGGGCACGGAGGTGCTGGCCAGCGTGTGTGCGAGCGCGGCGACCAGCTCCGGCCGGGACGCGTCCCAGCGCAGGTAACCACGCGCGCCGCCGGCAATGGCCGCGGCGATGCTGCCCGCGTCATCGGGTGCGCCGAAGACGATGACATTGGCCTGCGGGTTGGCCGAGACGAGCCGCCGGGTGGCCTCCACGCCGGTGGGCACTGCCCGCTGGGTGCCGACCAGGACGACATCGACCGGCTGCCGGGAGAAGCGGGCGAGCAGCTCGTCACCGTGCGCTACGCAGTCGATGCGACTGACCCCTGGGACAGCAGACATGACACGGGTCAAGCCCTCCCGAACGCTGCGGCGGTCGTCGCAGATCAAGACCGTCGTCACGGGGACTCCTTCCTGCAGCCGAGTGACGTTCCAATTCCCCTATCGGACGCCGGCGGCCCAACCTTGACACGATTCGGTGGTAAATCTGTCAACCAATCAACCGGACGACCGGTTCGCCGATGTCACCTGTTCGGAGCAAGATCAAAACCCGAGGTCGGGAGCCATGGCGACGCCGCGGCGAGCGACCGGCCCGCCGGGTCGGCGTGTCGTAACACACAGTGCAGGACCTCCTCCGCGTGCCGCCGGTGCGCGGCCGCCGCACCGGGCTCCAGGTCCGCGAGCACGAGGGCGCACGGCCAGCGCAGCGGCGACAGCCGGTGCCCGACCGACTCGCGCGCGCAGCCGGAGATCAACCAGTGTGCCTCTTCCCGGTCGCCGGTAACAGCCCTCACCGCGCCCAGGACGAGGGCGGACTTGATCCGGTGCCGGGTGGAACCGGAGTCCGCGGCGACCTCGGCGGCCGCGCGGGCGGGTGCCTCGGCGGCCGCCGGGACGCCCGCGGCCAGCTCGATCTCGGCGGCCACCCAGCCGCGCCGGACGGTCCCCCGCCAGCCAGGGTTCGGGCAGGTGGACTCGATTCCGAAGAGGCTCCGCGCCTCGCCGACGCGGCCCAGCCCGACGGCGTCCGCGGCGAGCCCGAGCAGCACGTCGGACAGCGCCGCGGCGGCGTCCGCGCCCTCCTCGCCGGGGACCCGCGCGGGCGGTCGCGCCGGGGTGATACCGACTTCGGCGAGTCGGCGGAGTCCTAGTCCGTCGAGATCGCGGGCGGCCGCGTGGCCGCCGAGCTGCCTGCGGTGGGAGGCGAGGGTGGCGGCGGCCAGCGCGGCGAGCACCGGGTCCGTGCCGGAGACCAGCGGGAGCAACGTCGCCATGGCGCGGGCGTAATGGCCCTGTCCGCCCAGCGCGACGGCGCCGAGCCAGGCCGAGAACGGATCACCGGGTGGGTACCGCGGGGTGGCACCGGGTGTGGCGCCGAACGCGACGTCCCACAGCGCGGTCCGATCGGGGTCACCCACCCGGCGGATCGACCGCGGCGGCCCCGGCGCGGTGGGATTCGACCCGGCCGAACGGGCGGAACGCTGTCGAGCAGCGGGGTCGTAGCCGGTCAGTGCGGTGCCCGCGACCACCCGGGGGCCACCCACAGTGGAGGAACCCGGGGCGGCACGCGCGGAATCGGCACCCACCCTGCCATCTTCGGGTGACGCTCTCCGCCGGGCAACCGGTCCGCTGGCCACGCTGCGTCGACCGGGTGATGCCGATCGGCTGAATCGCGTATCCGATGAGTCGATCACCCTTGAACAAGGAAAGTCACGGTTCTAGCGTGTAAATCGCTGCACCGAATGGAGTAACCGACTCCGCCAGTCCACTCATCAGGAGGCTGCCACCATGGCGGACACTCGCAGGCTTCCGGGCCCGAACGCCGACGTGTGGGATTGGCAGCTGGACGGTTCCTGCAGAGGGATGGACAGCGCCTTCTTCTTCCACCCCGACGGCGAGCGTGGCCCGGCCCGCGCCCGGCGGGAGGCCAAGGCCAAGGCGATCTGCCAGTCCTGCCCGGTGTTGTCGCTGTGTCGCAGCCACGCGCTCGCGGTGCACGAGCCGTACGGGATCTGGGGCGGGCTCTCCGAGTCGGAGCGCGAGGCGATCATCAAGACCGAGAAGCGCACGCTGGCCGTCGCGAAGTAGCCACGGACACCGGAAGGGCCCGGTCCTCGCGGACCGGGCCCTTCCTTATTGCTCGTTCTTCAGGTCAGTGGCCGTGCCCGTGGCCGTGACCGTGACCAGCCGCGGCGGGCTCGTCGTCCTTCTTCTCCACCACGGCGCTCTCGGTGGTGAGCACCATGCGGGCGATGGAGGCGGCGTTGGCCACCGCGGAGCGGGTGACCTTGACCGGGTCCACGACGCCGTCGGCGAGCAGGTCGCCGTAGGTGAGCTTGGCGGCGTTGAAGCCCTGGCCCCAGGGCAGCTCGCGGACCTTGTTCACCACGACCGCGCCCTCCTGGCCGCCGTTCGCGGCGATCCAGTAGAGCGGCGCGGACAGCGCCTCGCGCACGATGGTCACGCCGGTGGCCTCGTCGCCGGTGAGCCCGAGGTTGTCCTCCAGCTCCTTGGCGACCTGGACCAGCGCGGAGCCGCCGCCGGGGACGATGCCCTCCTCGACCGCGGCCTTGGTCGCGGCGACCGCGTCCTCGATGCGGTGCTTGCGCTCGGACAGCTCGGTCTCGGTGGCCGCACCCACCTTGATCACGGCGATCCCGCCGGACAGCTTGGCCAGCCGCTCCTGCAGCTTCTCGCGGTCCCAGTCGGAGTCGGTGGCCTCGATCTCCTTGCGCAGCTGCTCGGCGCGCCCGTCGATGTCGGCCCGGGTGCCGCCGCCGTCGACCAGGGTGGTCTCGTCCTTGCTGACCACCACGCGGCGGGCGGTGCCCAGCGTGTCCAGGGTGGCCTCGGCCAGCTTCAGGCCGATCTCCGCGGAGATCACCTGACCGCCGGTGACCACGGCGAGGTCGTCCAGGAACGCCTTGCGCCGGTCGCCGAAGTACGGCGCCTTCACCGCCACGGCCTTGATCGTCTTGCGCAGGGCGTTGACCACCAGGGTGGACAGCGCCTCGCCCTCGACGTCCTCGGCCACGATCAGCACCGAGCGGCCGCTCTCGGCGACCTTCTCCAGCACCGGCAGCAGGTCGGCCAGGGCGGAGATCTTCTCCCGGTACAGCAGGATGTACGCGTCCTCCAGCACCGCCTCCTGCGCCTCAAGGTCGGTGGCGAAGTGGCCGGAGATGTAGCCCTTGTCGAACTGGACACCCTCGGTGACGACCAGCTCGGTGGCCAGCGTGGAGGACTCCTCCACGGTGATCACACCGTCCTCGCCGACCTTCTCGATGGCCTCGCCGAGCAGCGCGCCGATCGAGGCGTCGCGGGAGGCGACGGTGCCGACCTGGGCGATGTTGTCGCGGCCCTTGACCGGGGTGGCCTTGGCCTTGAGCGACTCGACCACCGCGTCCGCGGCGGCCTGGATGCCGCGGCCGATGGAGGTCGGGTTGGCACCCGCCGCCACGTTCCGCAGGCCGACCCGGACCAGGGCCTGGGCCAGCACGGTCGCGGTGGTGGTGCCGTCGCCAGCGACATCGTTGGTCTTGGTGGCGACGTTCTTGGCGAGCTGGGCGCCGAGGTTCTCGAACGCGTCCTCCAGCTCGATCTCGCGCGCGATGGTCACACCGTCGTTGGTGACGGTCGGACCACCGAACTTCTTGGCGAGCACGACGTGCCGACCGCGCGGGCCAAGGGTGACCTTGACGGCGTCGGCGAGCTTGTTCACGCCGCGTTCGAGCGCCCGACGAGCGTCCTCGTCGAAGCTGATCTGCTTGGGCATTGCCTACCCTCTCGTGATGCGAAACGCCCCGGATGCCCCGAACGGGGCCGCCGGGGCGCTTGGCTGGTCAGCCGGGGTGTCAGTTGATGACAGCCAGCACGTCGCGGGCGGAGAGGATGAGGTACTCCTCGCCGTTGTACTTGACCTCGGTGCCGCCGTACTTGGAGTAGATGACGACGTCGCCGACCGCGACGTCCACCGGGACGCGGTTGCCCTTGTCGTCGATCCGGCCGGGACCGACGGCGAGGACCTTGCCCTCCTGCGGCTTCTCCTTGGCGGTGTCCGGGATGACCAGGCCGGAGGCGGTCGTCGCCTCGGCCTCGCTCGCCTGGACGACGATCTTGTCTTCGAGCGGCTTGATGTTGACGCTCACCGCTGTGACCTCCACGGGTCGTCGATAGCGTTGGCAGGTACAAGAGCGCGGGCAGGTGCCCACGCCCACGGCTCCTGCCACCCCGCCGTCGCGGGTGCCGGGGCGGTGCTGGCGCCGTGCGACTAGCACTCTACCGAGGCGACTGCTAACCCTGCAACGACCCCCGCGTGTGATGAGGCAAGGTGGCCTGACCAGGCCCGTTCGTGCTAGTGGCGACCGCGCTCCGGCTCGGCCACCTCGGCGAGGTACAGCTCCACGGCCTCGCGGACATTGCCCAGCGCCTCCCGGATCGTTCGCCCCTGGCTGGCCACGTCGATCTCCAGGCACTGCGCGATGTACCAGTCCTCTTCCCGGTGCACGGTCGCGGTCAGCATCTGCTGGTTGCCCATGCCTCCAGTGTCACCCCGAGGTGCAGGCACAACGTCCGGCGCCCTCAGGAGGTGGCGAAGTAGGCGGTGCGGACCTGTTGGGTGGTCGGTGGCGGGAAAGTCTGGTCCTGGTCGCCCAGTTGGCCCACCTTGACGGTCCACACCGGACCGGAGCGGTCCACCGCGGTGTCCTGGTCCGGCGCCGCCAGCACCACGTCCGAACTCGGCTGGCACGAGTAGGCGCCGGTATACCCGTCCGCTCGGCCGCCCCAGGCGCCGCCGTTGCGGATGACGCACTTCATGCCGTTGGCGAGTTCCAGCCCCCACGGTTGAGGCGACGGCGGGACGTCCGCCGCGGGCACACTCTCGGTCGAGTGGGCCGAGTACAGCTTCTTCTCCCACGGCAGCCCACCACACAGCAGCGCGTGTCGGTCCGGGCCGGGCCAGCAGGCGATGGCGCCCGCGGCGGAGGGTGAACAGGAGACGATGTCGGCGGCGACCGCCACCGGCGAGGCCGAGCACATGTCGACGTCGCCGGTGTCATCGGCAACGGTGTACCCCGAGGCAGGATTACCGGACTTGTCCACCGCGGCGACGTTCACGGTCTTCGTCGCGTTCCCCGCCGCCGGTTTCCCGAGCTCGCCCAGCGCCGACTTGACCACCTCGGTCATCTGGTTGACCGCGCTCTGGTCGGTCGGCAACCGCAGGTGCGAACACGCCGCGGTGATCGTCGCACCGCCGAGGTATGCCTGGACCGGTGCGCTGAAGCGGTCCTTCTGCAGGTCCTGCAACGTCAGGTAGTCGAACGCCATGGATGATGCCGCGAACGCCAGGCTGTGTGCCGCCTGGTTGACGAGTCCGAAGTCGACGCTGCACGAATCCGTTCGGGTATAGGACTTCGCGCCGTCCTCGGGCGGCAGCCCCGTCGGCCCCGAAGGGGGATAGCCGTGCGCGGACGGGACAGGGACGATCCCGTCGCTGAACAGGGGGATCGAATACGCGGTGAGGCCGAAGAAGGTGCGCTTGACCGTGATGTCCCCGGCGATCTGCGTCAGGTTCATCCCCTTCGGCAGGTACGGCGGCAGCCCTCCGCACCCGCTCGGCAGCGAGGAGCCCCGCTGGTGCTCGGCCAGGCACTTGCCGCCGTCCTTGCCCTGCGTGGGCGGCAGTTCCTTGCCGAACACGTGCCGGACCACCTCGTTGATCCGCGACAGCCCGTCCGCCCCACCCCACGGCGACCCCAGCTGCGGCGTGCCGAGGGTGATCACGTACGGCACCCGGGCCGCGAGCGCGGGCGACGACGCGTACCGCAGGGCCAGGCCGCCCATCGAGTGCGCGACGACGATGATCCGGCCGTCGCCGCCCGCCTTCTCGTAGGCTCCCGACACCAGCATCAGGTATGCGGCCAGGCAGGGCGCGATGTGCTCGTCCGAGGCCCAGTAGGACGCCCACCTGCTGTAGTCGAACGTGAACGTGCTGATCTTCCCGTCGAGCTGTCCGGCGAGCTTGCCAGCCGAGTCGCCCATCGGGTCACCGGTCCAGCCGTGCACGAACACCACCGGCCGCTTGGCCGACGACTGTCCGGCATCCGGCGCGGTCGACTTCCCGTCGCACTGCTTCGGCATCTCCTGTGCACTCGCCGGGGCAGCGCACAGGAGTACGAACGCCAGCACCACACCGACTATCGCCAGGACACGCCTCATGCCTGCTCCGTCGCGCTGATCAGCCACTGACCGTCCACTGCCACCAACCACACGGTCCACTTAGCACTGTCCACTGTTCCGACGACCCGGGCCATACCGTTCGCCTCGGTGTGAAAAGTGGACACATCGAGGGTCAGCGGGACCTTCGCCATGCCGTCCACGAACCCGGGGTCCAGCGGCTGGTCGGGCGCGAGCGCGAGCGCGCGCCGGACCCGTTCCTCCGAGCCACTGGTCAAGTCCGCCACCAGGGCTTTCGCCCGGTCCTCGGTCAGCGGCGGCGCGCTCGACGGCGTCGGTGTCGCCGCGGCGTCCTGGGCGACCGGCGTGCCGGTAACCTCGCCCCCGGTGAACACGAGCACGCCGACGATCACCGCCGCGACCACGACCAGGCAGCCCGCGACGATCAGCACCCGCCGGTTCACCGCTACACCGAGATGGTCGACACCGGCAGCGCCGGGTCCGCCGAGAGGTCCAAAGAGGACGGTTTGACGCCCGCCGCGACCAGGTGCGCGCCCAGCGCCGCCATCATCGCGCCATTGTCCGTGCACAGCCGGGGCCGGGGCACGCGCAATTCGATACCGGCGGCCGCGCAGCGCTCGGCGGCCAGCTCCTTGAGCCGCGAGTTGGCCGCGACCCCGCCCGAGACCACCAGCGTGCCGATGCCCAGCTCGGTCGCCGCGCGCACCGCCTTGGCGGTCAGCACGTCCGCGACCGCCTCCTGGAACGAGGCCGCGACGTCGTCCACCGGCACCTCCTCGCCGTCGCGCTCGCGGGCCTCCACCCAGCGGGCCACGGCGGTCTTCAGGCCGGAGAACGAGAAGTCGAACTTGGCGTCGCGCGGGCCGGTCAGTCCACGTGGGAACGCGATGGCGGCCGGGTTCCCACGCCGGGCCGCCTTGTCGATCGGCGGGCCGCCCGGGTAGGGCAGGCCGAGCACGCGGGCGACCTTGTCGTACGCCTCGCCCGCCGCGTCGTCGATGGTGGAGCCGATCTCGGTGATCCCGCCCGCCAGGCCGTCCACCCGCAGCAACTGGCTGTGTCCACCGGAGACCAGCAGGGCCAGCGTGGGCGCGGGCAGCGGGCCGTGCTCCAGGGTGTCCGCGGCGATGTGCCCGGCCAGGTGGTTCACCCCGTACAGCGGCTTGCCGAGGGCCATCGCGTACGCCTTGGCCGCGGACACGCCGACCAGCAGCGCGCCCGCCAGGCCTGGACCGCAGGTGACCGCGATGGCGTCCACATCGGACAGCGCGATCCCGGCCGTGTCGAAGGCCCGGCGCATGGTCGGCACCATGGCCTCCAGGTGCGCCCGGCTGGCCACCTCGGGCACCACGCCGCCGAACCGGGCGTGCTGCTCCACACTGGACGCGACCTCGTCGGCCAGCAGCTCAAGGCCGCCGTCCGAGCCGAGCCGGACCAGACCGACGCCGGTCTCGTCACAGGAGCTCTCGATGCCCAGGATGATCGTCATGAGCTTTTCTCCGCTGTCTCGGGCACTGTCTCGCGCAGCCGCGCGGGCCGGGCCATGGTGTAGGCGTCGGCGCCGGAGGGCTGGTAGTAGCGGCGGCGCAGGCCGACGGTGGCGAACCCGTGCGCCTCATAGAGGGTGATGGCGGCGGCGTTGTCCGTACGCACCTCCAGGAAAACCTGCGCGCGCGCCTCGTCGGCGCGGGTGAGCAGGGTGCGCAGCAGGGCACGGCCGACGCCCTTGCGCTGCCAGACCGGGTCGACGCCCAGGGTGTGCACGCTGGCCTCCATGTCGCCGGGCGCGCCCACCAGGGACAGCCCGGCGTAGCCGACGAGCAGCTCGCCGTCGAAAGCGCCGACGTAGTGGTGGCCCCAGTCCAGCTCGGCGGCGAACGCGGACTCGCTCCACGGGTCCTCGCCGGGGAACAGCACCCGTTCCAGCTCGGCGCAGCGGCGCAGGTCGGCCCGGCGCAGCGGCGCTATCCGGACGGTCATCCCGGGCTCACCCGCTTGCGCGCGGCGGGTTCGACGGCGTCCGGCCTGCGCAGGTAGAGCGGGGTGAGCGGGCCGGGCGCACCGGTCAGGTCGGCGGCGGCGACCAGGCCGAGCGGGCTCGGGTGCTCGGGGCCGACGACGGGCAGGCCGAAGTCGAAGATCCGCGCGCCCGCGACCCGGGTGACGCCCAGCCCGGCGACCCGCGCGGCCACCTCGGCCGGGGCCGTCACGGCGGGGTCGGTGACCCGGCGGCCGTCGGCGTCGTAGGCGGCCCAGTAGACCTCGCGGCGGCGCGCGTCGGTGACCACCAGCAGCGGCTCGCCGGGCACCCCGGGTACGTCCGACGCGATGGCGTCCAGCGTGCACACCGGGTAGACCGGACGGTCGAGACCGTGGCCGAGGGCGGCGGCGGTGACCATGCCTGCGCGCAGGCCGGTGAACGGACCGGGGCCGATGCCGCAGACCAGCGCGTCGACCTCGGACAACGTCCGGCCCGCCACGGCCAGCGCGTCCCGCAGGTGCGGGGACAGCAGCTCGCCGTGCGCTCTGGCGTCCACGGTGATCCGTTCGGCGAGCAGCCTCGGTGTCCCGTCCGCGAGTTCGACGACTCCGGCGGTGACCGCGGGGGTGGCGGTGTCGACCGCGAGAACCAGCACAGCCGTCAAGGGTACGAGCAGGCCCGACGGGCCCGTCAGCGGACCGCCCGCTGACGCCTGCTGGTCGACACGCTCTCCGCCGCGAACGCGCAGAACAGGGCGAACAGCGTGCCCGCCGCGAGCACCCCGCCGACCTTGGAGATGCGTGCCTTGGGCAGCTTCTCCGGCTCGGCGGGCGCGGCCACCACGCTCACCGTCACCCAGGTGGAGGCAGGCGCGCCGAGCGCCTTCTGCCTGTCGTCGAGCGAGTCGCGGATCAGGTCGAAGCCCTCTTTGCCCAGCTCCAGGGCGCGCGCAGCGGTGGCACCCTCGACCTTGACGGACATGAACGGGCCGTCCCTGGTGATCTCGACGGCGTCCTTCGGCTGGGTGACCAGCTTGGCCGCGGAGACGGCGGTCTCCTCGATCAGCATGATCGTGATCGTGGACAGCGTCGGCGCGAACGCGAGCAGCGAGTTGGTCTGCTCCAGCTGGCTGGCCGGGCGCACGATCCGGCCGTCCTTCGGCGCGAGCATCACCACGCTGCCGGTCCACTGGTAGCCCAGCGGGGTGGTGACGTAGGCGTACCCGGCGCCGACCGCCGTGACGAGCAGCAGCGGCACGAGCACCAGCCACCGTCGCCGCAGCAACCCGAACAGCTTCCCGAAGTTCAACCCGACACTCCCGACACCCGGACTTCCCCGGCTTCCCTATCGCCGCCGACGCGGTGGCCGTAACAGCGGGTCACAATGTGCGACGAAGTTCACCGCCATGGTGACGATCTATTGCCCTAGTGCCTCGACCCGGGGTGTCGGCCGCGTATCGGCCTGTCCACGGCGTTCCTGGCAAGGCGCCGGAACGCCCTCGTACTGGGCCTTGGGCGTTTCGGCAACGCAGCCAGGGACGTCGTGGGCAGGTCGAGACGTGGTCGGCACTCCGGGTCGAGGCACTACAGTTGAGTGGTGCTGCTGCCTCCGCTGGTCACGCTACCCGCGCGCGAAGCGGTTCGCTTCGGCGCCGACGCCATCGACTATGCCGGGCTGGCCGGGTCCGCCCGCGCGACGGCTGCCCGGCTTTCCGGACACGCCAGGGTCGCGGTCTGGGCCACGCCGAGCCTGCACACCTGTCTGGCGGTGGTGGGCGCGCTGGCCGCAGGAGTCGCGGTGGTGCCGGTGAACCCGAAAATCGGTGAGCGCGAGCTGGCGCACATCGTCGCCGACAGCGCTCCTGAGCTGGTACTGGCGGCGCCGGAGGTCGAGCTGCCCGGCGCGCTCGCCGAGCTGCCCGGCGCGCTCGCCGAGCTGCCCCGCCTGCATGTCGATCCGGAGGTGCGGGCCGCGGGCGAGTGGCCCGTGGAGCCTGATCCGGAGTCGCCCGCGTTCATCGTCTACACGTCCGGGACCACCGGGCCGCCCAAGGGAGTGCTGCTGCCTCGGCGGGCCATCGCCGCCAACTTGGACGCGCTGGCCGAGGCCTGGGAGTGGACCTCCGCCGACACCGTGGTGCACGGGTTGCCGTTGTTCCACGTGCACGGCCTGATCCTGGGCGTGCTCGGCCCGCTGCGGCTGGGCGGCGGCGTGTGGCACCTGGGCCGGTTCGAGTCGGGCGCGGTGGCCGCCGCGCTGGGCTCGGGGGCCACGATGATGTTCGGCGTGCCGACGATGTACCACCGGCTGGTCGCGGACTGCGAGGCCGACCCGGCGCTGGCGAAGGCGATCGGCGGTGCGCGGCTCCTGGTGTCCGGCTCGGCCGCCCTGCCCGCCACCGACCACGCCCGCCTGTCCGCGGCGACCGGGCAGCAGGTGGTGGAGCGGTACGGGATGACCGAGACGCTGATGAACTGCAGCGTCCGGGCGGCAGGCGATCGGCGGCCGGGAGCGGTCGGGCGGCCGGTGGACGGTGTGGATCTGCGGCTGGTCGATGACGACGGGCTCGTCGTGCACGAGGGCATCGGCGAGATCGAGGTGCGCGGGCCGAACCTGTTCCTGGGGTACCTGAACCGGCCGGACGCCACTGCCGACGCCATGCGCGATGGGTGGTTCCGGACCGGGGACATGGCCATTCGCGACGCCGACGGCTACGTGCGGATCGTGGGGCGGCGGGCCACCGACCTGATCAAGAGCGGTGGGTACAAGATCGGCGCCGGGGAGATCGAGAACGCGCTGCTGGAGCATCCGGGGGTGGCGGAGGCCGCGGTGACCGGGGAGCCGGACCCGGATCTGGGGGAACGGATCGTGGCCTGGGTGGTGGCCGAGGGGGCGCCGCCCGCGGCGGATGAGCTGGCCGACCACGTGGCGCGGTTGTTGGCCCCGCACAAGCGGCCCCGGGTGGTGCGGTATCTGGACGCGTTGCCGCGCAACGAGCTGGGCAAGGTCACCAAACGCGCCCTGGGCTGACGGTGGTGGGCCGCCACACCTCGGGACGGCCCACCACCGGGTCCGATCAGATGCCGCTGAAGAGCCAGCGCTGGTTCGGGCCACCGTGGCACTGCCACTGGATCACGCCCGCGCCGTTGTCCTGGCTCGCGCCAGACACGTCCAGGCACTTGTCACTGTGCACGGCGACCAGGTTGAACGAGCCGCCGCCCGCGCCGACGACGCGCCAGCGCTGGTTCGGACCGCCGTGGCACTGCCACTGGATCACCCCGGCGCCGTTGTCCGCGCTCGCACCGCTCACGTCCAGGCATTTGTCACTGTGGTCGACGACCAGGTTGTAGGTGCCACCGCCCGCGTCGACCAGGGTCCAGCGCTGGTTCGGACCCCCATGGCACTGCCACTGGATCACCCCGGCGCCGTTGTCCGGACTCGCGCCACTCACGTCCAGGCACTTGTCACTGTGTACCGCCTGCACCTGGTAACGCCCGCCCGCGACCGGCGTGTCCAGCGGGTCCGCCGCCGCGGACACCGCGCCCATCACCAGGATCCCGACGCTTGCCACCCCGCTGAGGAAAACCGTGCGTGACCTCATGGTCCTCATGGTCTTCGTCCCTCCCCGTTCCGGGCGGGACACTCCCGCCCGGAACCACCCTGGCGCAGAACGCGGCCCAGGCCGATCCCCCCGACGGCTTGTCCGACTCCTCGAACAGGGGATGGTTGGTGACAGACGGAATGCGCTACGGCACTTAGGTTTTCGCTCCGACGACTGTCGGATGTAGACGAAAGTCGAGGGTGAGCTACCTGTGTCGCAGCCACTCGTCGAGCACGGCCGGAAGATCGGACAGCTTCTGCACCACCGCGTCCGGTCGGACATCGACCGGGACCTGTTGCGCGAGCGGGATATCGCTGTGCGGCACGAGGATCGCGCGCATGCCGACCGCCTTGGCGCCGCTGATGTCGTCGTACGGCCGGTCACCCACGTACACGCAGTCGGCCGGGTCGTCGACGCCGACCGCGGCCATCGCGGCCTCGAAGGCGACCCGGTGCGGCTTGGTGTACGCGAGGTCGCTGCTCCACACCAGCGCGTCGAACAGGTCGTGCACGCCGTCGCGCCGCAACACGTCCACGTGCCAGGCGGCGGGCCAGGCCGTGGAGGACAGCACGCCGGTGCGCAGGCCGCGCTCGCGCAGGACGCCGAGCATCGGGGCGACCTCCGGGTCGGTGTAGGTGGCGCGGTCCCAGTAGCCGCGGAAGGCGTCCAGGGCGGGCACGTCGTGCGGGGCACCGACGCTGTCCAGGACCTGGGCCAGGGTGAACGCGGTGTGGTGGTCGCGCACGCGCAGCCAGGCGGCGCTCTCGGCCGCGCTCACGGTGGCGGCCAGGCCCGCGGCCCGCTCGGCGTCGTCGGGGTGCAGGACGTCGGCGTAGGCCCGCCAGGCCGCCAGGTGGTCCATGGTCACCCACGGGGTCAGCGTGCCGCCCCAGTCGAAGATCACCGCGCGCATACCGCGACCCTAGCCCCGCCGCCCGCCCCGTGACCAGCGGTTTTCACGCCCAGGCGCGGGTGGCCCAGGCGCCGTGCGGTTCGACGACGGCCTGCCTGCTGTCGTCGGGGTTGCGGGTCAGCCGGATGAGCAGGTGGTCGGCGGACAGCCGGGCGGCGGTCTCCTCACCCCACTCCACCACCACGACGGACTCGACCAGCGCCGAGTCCAGGTCCAGGTCGTCCAGCTCGTCCAGGTTCCCGCCGAGCCGGTAGGCGTCGACATGCAGCATCGGCACGCCGCGCGGTCCGGGGCGGTGCTGGCGGGCGATGATGAAGGTCGGGCTGCTCACCCGGCCGCGCACCCCAAGGCCCTCGGCGATCCCCTTGGCCAGCACGGTCTTGCCCGCGCCGAGCGGGCCAGCGAGCAGCACGAGGTCGCCGGGGCGCAGATGGACGGACAGGGTCCTGCCGAAGGACAGCGTGTCGTCCGCGGTGAGCAGTTCGACGCTTTCAGCCACGGTTCCACCATTTCTTCCGACCCGCGCACTCGCGCAGCAGCGTAACCAGGTGCTCGGTGACCACGTCCGGGCGCTCCAACATCACCACATGCCCGGCGCCCGCCACCCGGACGAGCCGCGAGTCGGGCAGTGCGGCGTTGATCCGCTCGGCATGCGCGAACGGGGTCATCCAGTCGTGGTCACCGCTGAGCACCAGGACCCGGCAGTGCTTGAGACCGGCCAGCGCGGCGTAGCGGTTGTGGCTACCCAGGGTGGGCACGAAGTCGGCGAGCACCCGGACGGGGGTGACGTC
The DNA here is from genome assembly GCF_000374445.1 of Actinokineospora enzanensis DSM 44649. Lineage (GTDB taxonomy): Bacteria > Actinomycetota > Actinomycetes > Mycobacteriales > Pseudonocardiaceae > Actinokineospora > Actinokineospora enzanensis. The sequence continues at coordinate 89,252 of NZ_KB894411.1, forward strand.
GAGCATGTCGACCAGGAACTCGACCAGGCGCGGACTGATGTCACCCGGCCCGAACCCGAACGTCCTGGCCGCGCGCCGGGTCAGCCCACCACCCGCCGACCGGACCAGCTCGACGGCACCGGGCTGCCACTCGGCGACCTGGCCGAGCACCCGGGTGAGCGGGTTGTACTTGGAGAGCAGCGGGCGAGGCAGGCCGCTGCGGCCGACCTCCCCGGCGGAGGTGCCGATGAACGCGACACCGCGGACCCGGTCGGCGAACAGCTCGGGCTCGCGCTCGGCCAGCGCCATGATGGTCATGCCGCCCATGGAGTGTCCGATGAGGACTATCGGGCCGGTGGGCACGACGGCCCTGAGCACCTCGTCGAGATCGGCGGCCAGCTGCTCGATGGTGCTGCTCTTGCTGGTCGCGCGGCCGGATCTGCCGTGCGAGCGCTGGTCGTAGAGGACCTGGCGGACGCGCGGGTCGGTGAGGTTCGCGATGTCGCGGCGCTGGAAGTGCCAACCGCGCCTGCTCATGGCGAAACCGTGCACGTAGACGGCGGTGAGGACGGGTTTGCCGCCGTCGGCCGGGTCGACTTCCTCGACGGAGAGATCCACGCCGTCATCGGCTACGACGGTGCTGGTGCGGTCTGGGCGCAGTTCGCCCAGCTGCTCGTCCGCGTAGGGATCCTCCGCCTTGCTCCGCTTGCGGGTGGTCACCCCGACCGCGACCGCTGTCACGGCGGCGAGGACACCGGCGCCTGCCGCGAGCTTGCTCGCGCGGTTCATTCGCCCACGTACCTGCGGGTCACCCGAGGGCGGTACATGCCGGTGACGATCTCGTAGTCGATGGTGCCGATGGTCTCGGCCCATTCGGTGGCGGTCGGTTCGCCGTGGGTGCCCGGGCCGAACAGGGTGACGTCGTCGCCTGGGGAGACCGGGGTGTCACCGCAGTCGATGACTATCTGGTCCATGCAGACGCGGCCGCGGATGGGGTGGCGGTGGTCGTTGATCAGGACGCTCATGCGGTTGGAGAGGAGGCGGGGGACGCCGTCGGCGTAACCCGCGGTCACCAGGGCCAGGGTGGTGTCGTGCGGGGCGGTCCAGGTCTGTCCATAGGAGACGGACTCGCCTGCCGGGATGCGTTTGACCGAGGCCACCTTGGCGCGGAAGGTCATCGCGGGGCGCAGGTTTTCGTTGCTGGGCAAGGGGTTCAGGCCGTACATCGCGATGCCCAGGCGGACCAGGTCGAAGTGCAGGTCGGGGCGGGTGAGGGTGGCGGCCGAGTTCGCCAGGTGGCGGCGGGGGTTCAGGCCTGCCGAGACGGCGATGTCATAGGCGTCGGTAAAGCGTTTGGCTTGGAGGTCGATCGCGGGGTGGCCGGGCTCGTCCGCACAGGCCAGGTGGGACCAGACGGCGTAGACCTCGTTGTCGGAGGCGGCCGCGGCACGGACCAGGTCCGGCCAGAGCTCCGGAGGACAGCCGTTGCGGTTCAGTCCGGTGTCGACCTTCAGGTGGACGCGGGCGCCGGACAGCCTGCCCAGTTCCTCCACAGAGGACACCCCGACGTCGATCCCGGCCGGGACCGCCGCCGATAGGTCGACATCCGGAGTGTCCAACCAGGACAGGATCGGGGCGGTGATGCCCGCCTCGCGCAACGCCAGGCCCTCGGCGAGGGTGCAGGAGCCCAGCCAGGTCGCGCCCGCGGACAGGGCGGCCCTGGCGATCGGGACGGCGCCGTGGCCGTAGCCGTCGGCCTTGACGACGGCCATGCTCTCCGCGCCCGCGGCCCGGTCGACGAGCAGGGCGACGTTGTGCCGCACGGCGTTCAGGTCGACGACGACCTCGGCGCGGCTCATCGGGCGGCGCCGAGCAGGTCGCGCAGGGCGGCCGGGATGGCGTGCACGATGGCGGAGGCGGACGTGGGCGCGCCGAGGGCGGCCAGTTCCCCGGCGCGGACGTGCAGCCATGCCGCGCAGCCGCCCGCGAGCAATGGGTCCGATCCGGCCGCGAGCAATGCGCCGATGAGACCGGACAGGACGTCGCCGGAACCGGCCGTGGCCAGCCAGTGCGACCGTGCCGGGTTGACGAGCACCCGGCCGTCCGGGGCGGCGACGATGGTCGCGTGCCCCTTGAGCAGCACGGTGACGTCCAGCTTCGCGGCGAGAGCGGACGCGGCGGCCACCCGGTCCGCGCCGAGGTCGATACCGCGCGGCTCGGCGATCCGGGTGAACTCTCGGTCATGCGGGGTCAACAGCACCGGTGCACTCGGATCACGCGCGTCCCACAGGTCGGGGTGCGCGGCGAGGAGGCTGATCCCGTCCGCGTCGATACAGGTCGGCACGCCCGCGTCCAGCACGTGCGCCAGCACGTCCCGGGACGACTTGCCGGTGCCCATCCCCGGCCCGGCCACCCAGGCCTGCACCCGCCCCGCGTCGGTGACGGAGCCGGTGGCGACCACCTCCGGCCACTGCCTGCTCACCTCGTCGGCGGCCGATCCGGCGTAACGGGTCAGCCCGGATGTCGCCCGGACGGCGGCCCCGACGGCCAGCACGGCCGCGCCAGGGTAGGTGGACGATCCCGCCGCGACACCCACGACACCCTGGCTGTACTTGTCGTCGTCCGCCTCGGGCACCGGCCACGCGGCGGCGACATCCGTCTCGTCGAGCACCATGAAGTCGGGTCGGTCCAATGGCAGCCCGAGGTCGATCAAATGCACCGCGCCGCACCGAGCCCCGGCCAGGAAATGCACCGGCTTGTACGCACCGAATGTGACGGTCACGTCCGCGGTGACCGCGGGCCCATCCACCGCGCCGGTGTCCGGATCGACCCCGCTGGGCAGGTCGACGGCCACGATCGGGGCCCGCACCCGCCGCACGACCTCAGCCGCGTCCGGCCGCAGCGGACCGCGCGCGGACAATCCGACAATCCCGTCGACGACCAGGTCCGCGAAGTCCACCTCATCCGGCGTGCCGACCCGGCCCCCGGCACGCCGTAGAGCAGCAAGTCCCTGGGCATGCGCCCGGTCCGGGGCAAGCAGGACAGCGGTGACGCCGACCGAGCGGCGACGCAGGAAAGCACCGGCCCACAACGCGTCACCGCCGTTGTTGCCCGCGCCCACCAGTAGCACCACCCGACGCCCGGAGACACCGCCGGTGTGCCGGTCGAGCAGGCGCATGACGTGGAGCGCGACCCCGTGCGCTGCCCGGCGCATCAACGCGCCCGGCGCGGTCCGGGCCAGCACGACCTCCTCGGCGGTCCTGACGTGCCCGGTCGTCCAGACGCCCCGCATGCGGCTCCTCTCTCGTGCTCCCGCACCAGGGTAACCACCAGGTACTTCGAGCACCGATAGGCTGACCGGCATGGCCAAGCACCTCCTGGACGAGCTAGCCCGCCCCGGCCCCCACCAGGTCCTCCGCGGCGACCTGGCCCTGGTCGGCCTGCCGGGGCTGGTGTTCACGCCGAGCGCCGGTCTGGGGCTGCCCGCGGTCGCGTTCGGACACGGCTGGCTGCAGCCGCCGTTGCGCTACCGCGGCCTGCTGCGCCACCTGGCGTCCTGGGGCATCGTGGTGGCGGTGCCCGGGACGCATCTGGGGCCGTTCGGGTCGCACCGGCTGCTGGCCGCCGACCTGCGGACCGCGCTGGATGTGTGTGTCGGGGTGCGGCTCGGCGAGGGCGCGATCAGCGTCGATCCCGAGCGGTTGGGGGTGGCTGGGCATTCCACCGGGGGTGGGAGTGCCGTGTTGGCCGCTGCTGCTGATTCACGGGTGCGGGCGGTGGCGACATTGGCTGTGGCGCAGACCCGGCCATTGGCTTCCGAGGCTGCTGCTCGGTGCTCGATGCCTTCGTTGCATGTGTTGGCGGGGCAGGATCTGGTGGCTCCGGCCGGGGCGCATGGGGACCTGATCGCTCGGGCCTGGGGTGGGAGTGCCCGGGTTAGGACTATCGAGAAAGCGTCGCATCTCGGGTTTGTGGAGGGGCGGCATTGGAGTGATCTGTTGGTTGCCGGGCGGGGGGAACATGCGACGCAACGGGTGGCTCGGGCGTTGCTGACCGCGTTCTTCTTGGGGGAGCTTGGTGGGGACGGGAAGTATCTGGGGTTCTTGGATGAGAACGTGAAGGGAGTGGAAGTCGGGTTTGAGAAGGTGGCCGCCTAGCGTGCGATTCCCATTCATTGACGACAGAAGCCCGTTGGTGGTGGGTAAAAACCAATGGGGGCGTGGACCACAGTCCACGCCCCCATTGTCTTTGCCGTGCTAGTGGGCGAAGTGCCTGGTGCCGGTCAGGTACATGGTGGCGCCCGCCGCTTCCGCCGCCGCGATGACCTTGCCATCGCCGACCGACCCGCCGGGCTGGACCACTGCCCGGACGCCCGCCTCCAGCAGGACTTCCAGGCCGTCCGGGAACGGGAAGTACGCGTCCGAGGCCGCGACCGCGCCCTTGACCCGGTCCCCGCCCCTGGCCACTGCCAGGCGAGCGGCGTCGACCCGGTTCACCTGGCCCATGCCGACGCCGATCGAGGCGCCCGCGGACGCGATGAGGATGGCGTTGGACTTCACCGCCCGGATGGTGCGCCAGGCGAAGGCGAGGTCCGCGAGGGCGTCCTCATCGACGGCCGGGCCGGTGGCGAGGGTCCACTTGGTGGGGTCGTCGCCGTTGGCGTCCAGGGCGTCGGCGGTCTGGATCAGCAGGCCGCCGGAGATGGGGCGGAGTTCGGCGCCGCCCAGGGTGGGGGGTTCGGCGAGCAGGATTCGGATGTTCTTCTTGCGCGCCAGGACCTCCACCGCGCCGTCCGCGTAGGACGGGGCGATGACGACCTCGGTGAAGATCTCCGCGATCTGTTCCGCCATGGTCAGGCTGACCTCGCGGTTGGCGGCGATCACGCCGCCGAAGGCGCTCATCGAGTCGCAGGCGTGGGCCTTGCGGTGGGCATCGGCGATGTCGACGTCCGAGATGGCGATGCCGCACGGATTCGCGTGCTTGATGATGGCCACGCAGGCGGCCGCGTGGTCGTGCGCCGCGCGCCAGGCCGCGTCGGAGTCGACGTAGTTGTTGTACGACATTTCTTTGCCGTGCAACTGGGTCGCGGTCGCCAGGCCCGTGACGCCGTCGCCCCGCACGTACAGCGCGGCGCGCTGGTGGGGGTTTTCGCCGTAGCGCAGTACCGACTGGCGGTTCCAGGTGGCGCCTGCCCAGCCCGGGAAACCGGAGCCCTCGTCGTCCGGGGCCAGTGCGTTGCCCATCCAGGAGGCCACGGCGACGTCGTACGACGCGGTGTGGCGGTAGGCGGCGGCGGCCAGCGACTGGCGGTCGACCAGCGTGAAGCCGCCCGCCGCCACCTCCTCCAGGAGCCACCGGTAGCGGGTGGGATCGACGACCACGGCGACGCTGGCGTGGTTCTTCGCGGCGGCGCGGACCATGGCCGGGCCGCCGATGTCGATCTGCTCGACGCACTCCTCCGGGGACGCGCCGGAGGCGACCGTCTTGACGAAGGGGTACAGGTTGACCACGAGCAGGTCGAACGGGGCGATGTCCAGCTGGTCGAGCTGGGCCACGTGGGCCGGGTCGCGCATGTCGGCCAGCAGGCCCGCGTGCACGCGCGGGTGCAGGGTCTTCACCCGGCCGCCGAGGGACTCGGGGAAGCCGGTGACCTCCTCCACGGGGGTGACCGGGACGCCCGCGTCGGCGATGGTCTTGGCGGTGCCGCCGGTGGAGACGATCTGCACACCTGCCGCGTGCAGGCCGGTGGCCAGCTCCAGCAGGCCGGTCTTGTCCGATACGCCGATCAGCGCGCGGCGGATGGGCCTGCGCGCAGCGGATTCGGTCACGGGATGCTCACCTTTCGTCCGTCCACGGTGTAGCCGTCGCGGGACATGCCCGCCACCACGTCGACCAGCAGCCGCCGCTCCACCGCCTTGATGCGTTCGTGCAGGCCTGCCTCGTCGTCACCGGCCAGCACCGGGACCGCCTCCTGGGCCAGGATCGGGCCGGAGTCCACCGCGTCGTCGGCCAGGTGCACGGTGGCGCCGGAGACCCGGACACCGTGCTCCAGCGCGTCGCGGACCGGGTGCGCGCCGGGGAAGGCGGGCAGCAGCGCCGGGTGCGTGTTGATCATCTTTCCGGCGAAGCGGGCCATGAAGGCCGGGCCGACGATCTTCATGAAGCCCGCCGAGACCACCAGGTCGGGCTCGTGCGCGGCGACCGCCTCGGTCAGCGCCACGTCCCAGGCGGCGCGGTCGGGGAAGTCCCGCAGGCGCACGCTGAAGGTGGGTACGTCCGCCTGCTCGGCGCGCTCCAGCCCACCGGCCCGGAAGCGGTCGGCACCCACCGCGACCACGCGGGCGGGGTAGTCGGGCGAGCGGTGTTCGTCCAGCAGGGCCTGCAACAGGGTGCCCGATCCGGAGATCAGGACGACGACCCGGGCAGGCGCGGCGGCGGGTAGGTACTGGGCGCTCAGCGTGCTCTCCTACGAGGGGCCGGACGGGGATGTGCCCAGCGTAGGCCGTGCTCAGTGGATCTTGCTCAGCGCCCCGACCCGGGCTCCGGCCCGGCCTCCCCCAGCTCATCGGGCGCGTCCGGCTCGTCCTCCCGGCCGTCGTCCGTCAGCGAGTCCTCGACATCACCGGCCGGGTCGCCGAGCACGTCGAGATCATCCAGTTCGTCGAGTTCGTCCAGATCGTGCACGACCCGGAGACCGTCGGCCCGGCCCACGTCCGGCTCGTCGAGCACGTCCTCGGCATGGGCGTCCTCATCGAGCACGTCGTCATCGGAATCGTCATCGGAATCGTCATCGTCGAAGTCGGCGTCCTCGTCCGCGAACTCGTCCTCCGGGTCGATGAGCCCGAGCGGCCCGGTCGGCTCCGGCCGTGGCCCGGCGGTCCACGCCACCAGCCCGCCCGGCACCCCGATCCACGCCACCAACGCCACCGACAGCCACGCGGCCCGCAGGTCCAACGGGTGGAACGGCCCGCCCGCCAACGCCCCGCCCACGGTCCCGGCCAGCACGGCGAACGCCACCGCCACGATCACGGCCGCGACCGCCACCGCGTGCAACCGCTTGCGCGGCGACTCGTCGACCTCGCGCAGCTCCCACCCGACGAACGTCCCCACGGCAGCGGGGAAGGCGAACAACAGCGGCCACCACGCCGCCGCCCCGCCGGGCAGTGCACCGAGCAACGGCAGCGGCGGCACCGGTCCACCCGCGAAGTCCACAGGGGACATCACGACCGCGCCAAGGGAAAACCCCGGCCCGGCCGCGAACCCGGCGGCGGCGATCACCCCGTTGGGCAGGTACCCGGCCGACAGCAGCAGCATGCCGAGCCCGCCGCCCGGTCCTTCGGCCGCGAACAGCCGCGCGACCGTGCCCGCGGACAACACCAGCGCCAGCGCGAAGACGAATGCGCCCACGGCGATCATCGCGACCGTGGCGAACCCACCGACCCGGGCGCCGCGCAACGCGATCGGGTCCAGCCGGTCGGCCCATTCCAGGAACAGTCCCGAACGCGGCAGCACCCCGACGGCGGCGGCCAGCCCGGACAGCAGCGCCGGATACCACAGGCCCGCCAACGGGTCCACGGTCACCGGGCTGCCCGCGCTCAACAGTCCCAGCGTCAACCCGACCGAGCCGTGCGCGCCCGCCACCGCCGCGACGATCTGTGCCGCCTCGCGCGGGGTGACCACGTCCAGCCGGTCGGCCGCGCTCGCCGCCGTCCGCCACACCAGGACCAGCACCAGCAGGGTCGGCAGCAGCGGCAGCGCGCCCAGCTCGTGGCCCTCGATCCGGACCGGGACCTGGTACGCCGCAAGCCATCCGGGCACCGAGGCGGCCAGCACGCCGCCGGTGGTGAAGTGCGCGCGCGCCGCGATGGCGGTGACCAACGCGAGTACGGCAGCGACCGCCGCGTACCCGGTGAGCATCGGTCCGACCGCGACCACCGAGAGCACCTTGGCCCGCAGCGATCGGGGAACCTCCACCCGTTCGTCGAGGACGGCCAGTGGGTCGGTGTACAGCGACATGGCCTCCACTGTGACACCGGAGTGGACCGGTCCCCGGTGCGGGCGCGCCCGTCGTCAGCCGATCCAGTGAACAGGGAAACGGCGGGGCGGCACCGGAATCCGGTGCCGCCCCGCCGTTTCGAAAGCGTTCGGTCGCTCGCGGGGCTCAGCCCTGCTGCGGGTACCCGCCGGGCGGGGTGCCCGGCGCGCCCGGGGGCGGCGGCTGCGGCGGCTGGCCGAACTGCCCCTGCTGCGGCGCGTAGGTGGTCTGCTGGCCGCCCGGCTGCTGCGGCGGCACCGGCGGCTGCCCGTAGGGCTGCTGGAACTGGCCGGACGGCGGGTTGTAGCCACCGGGCTGGCCGAAGTGGCCGTGGTGCGGTGTGGGGGCGGGCGGCTTGAGGATGCCCGCCTCGAACAGGTACCCGGTCACCGCGGCGGCGGTCTGCACCAACGCGAAGATCAGCACCATGATGCCGCCCGCGCCCAGGCTGGAGGTGTTGAACACGGTGAACAGGAACGCGAGGGTGACGCCGAGCGTGAGCGCGGGCGAGGTCAGGCCGACCTTGCGGTCCTCGCCAGGCAGGATCGCGGGCAGCGCGAGCAGGCCGCCGACGAACAGCAGGCCGGGAATCCAGCCGGGACCGTCGTAGAAGTTGATCGAGGCGGAGTAGGAGCCGACCCCACCCGACTGCAGCGGGGCGAAACCAAGGAACAGGTTGAGCACGCCGAGGCCCGCGACGACCAGCTGGATGGTCTGCACCAGGGTGAACCTGCTCCCGGCTGGCGCGGGCGGCGGGCCGAAGCCCGGCTGCGGTTGCGGCGGCTGCTGCGGTCCCGGTCCCGGGTACCCGCCCGGTGCACCACCTGGATAGGTCATCGCGTGCTCTCCTCAGCGACTTAAGGACTTCCTCAGAGCCAACGAAACGCTAGCCCATCCCGGATCTTCGACGCTCGCCACCCGGCACCGGTTCCGGCCGGGAACCGGGGAGAAACGAACGTGGGGTCGGACGCTACCAGCGTCCGACCCCACGTGGTCAGGTCGAGTCGGGGGCGATTCTCAGGCGTTCGCCTTGAACAGCTCCCTGGCCAGCGCGGCCGTCTCGGACGGCGTCTTGCCGACCTTGACGCCAGCGGCCTCCAGCGCCTCCTTCTTGGCCTGCGCGGTGCCCGCGGAGCCGGACACGATGGCGCCCGCGTGGCCCATGGTCTTGCCCTCCGGGGCGGTGAAGCCCGCGACGTAGCCGACCACCGGCTTGGTGACGTGCTCGGCGATGTAGGCCGCGGCCCGCTCCTCGGCGTCGCCGCCGATCTCGCCGATCATCACGATCAGCTCGGTCTCCGGGTCCGCCTCGAACGCGGCCAGCGCGTCGATGTGCGTGGTGCCGATGATCGGGTCGCCGCCGATGCCGACCGCGGACGAGAAGCCGATGTCGCGCAGCTCGTACATCATCTGGTAAGTCAGCGTGCCCGACTTGGACACCAGGCCGATCTTGCCCGGGCCGGTGATGTCGGCCGGGATGATGCCCGCGTTGGACTTCCCGGGGCTGATCAGGCCGGGGCAGTTCGGACCGATGATCCGGGTCTTGTTGCCGGTGGCGACGGCGTGCGCCCAGAAGTAGGCACTGTCGTGCACCGGGATGCCCTCGGTGATCACCACAGCCAGGCCGATGGCCGCGTCGATGGCCTCCAGCACCGCGTCCTTGGCGAACTTCGGCGGCACGAAGATGACCGACACGTCCGCGCCGGTCTCCGCGATGGCTTCGGCCACGGTGGCGAACACCGGCAGCGAGTGGCCCTCGATCTCGACCTTGGTGCCTGCCTTGCGCGGGTTCACGCCGCCGACGATGTTCGTCCCGGACTTGAGCATGCGCGCGGTGTGCTTGCTGCCCTCGGAGCCGGTGATGCCCTGGACGATGACCTTGGAGTTCTCGTTGAGGAAGATAGCCATCGGTCTCAGACCCCCGCAGCCGCGAGCTCGGCGGCCTTGTCGGCCGCGTTGTCCATCGTGTCGACCACGGTCACCAACGGGTGGTTGGCCTCGGCCAGGATGCGCCGACCCTCGTCGACGTTGTTGCCGTCCAGGCGGACGACCAGCGGCTTGGTGGCCTCGTCACCGAGGATGCCCAGCGCCGCGACGATGCCGTTGGCGACCGCGTCGCAGGCGGTGATGCCGCCGAAGACGTTGACGAAGACGGACTTCACATCCGGGTCGCCCAGGATGATGTGCAGGCCGTTGGCCATCACCTCGGCGGACGCGCCGCCGCCGATGTCCAGGAAGTTCGCGGGCTTGACGCCCTTGTGCTTCTCGCCCGCGTAGGCCACCACGTCCAGAGTGGACATGACCAGGCCCGCGCCGTTGCCGATGATGCCGACCTGGCCGTCGAGCTTGACGTAGTTGAGGTCCTTGGCCTTGGCCGCGGCCTCCAGCGGGTCCTCCGCCTCCTGGTCGACCAGGTCCGCGTGCGCGGGGTGGCGGAAGGACGCGTTCTCGTCCAGGGTGACCTTGCCGTCCAGGGCGATGATCTTGTCCTGCGGGTCGCGCACCAGCGGGTTGACCTCGACCAGGGTCGCGTCCTCGCTGACGAAGGTCTCCCACAGCTTCACGATGACCTCGGCGGCCTGCTCGGCCACCGCGGCGGGGATCTTTGCCTCGGCCACGATCTCGCGGGCCGCGGCCAGGTCGACGCCCTTGATCGCGTCCACCGGCACCTTGGCCAGCGCGTCGGGGCGCTCCACGGCCAGCTGCTCGATCTCCATGCCGCCCTCGGCCGACGCCATGGCCAGGAAGGTGCGGTTGGCGCGGTCGAGCAGGAACGAGAAGTAGTACTCCTCGGCGATGTCGGACGCGACGGTCACCAGCACCCGGCGGGTGATGTGGCCCTTGATGTCCAGGCCGAGGATCTTCCCGGCCTTCTCCTGCGCGTCGGCGGGGTCGTCGGCCAGCTTGACGCCACCGGCCTTGCCCCGGCCGCCGGTCTTGACCTGGGCCTTGATGACCACGGTCTGGCCCAGTGCCTCGGCGTGCGCGCGGGCTTCCTCGGCGGTCTGCGCCACGTGACCCGGCAGGACCGGGACCCCGTGGGCGGCGAAGAGGTCCTTCGCCTGGTACTCGTACAGGTCCACTCGACAGTCTCCTGACTACGGTGTCGACGTGCTGTGGTGCGTGCCCCGGGGTCGGGCGCCACGGGGTACCTCGCCCCGGTCGGACGTCACGGAACCCTAGCGACGTGGGAATGGGGTTGACACTTCGCACCCGGTGAGGTCCGTCACGACCGGTGGTGACTTCACTCACCGGCCGTGGCGGCGGCCCAGTCGAGGATCTCGTCGAGGGCGACCACGGCGATATCCCGTACCTCATTGTCGGCCAATGCGCCGGTGATCGCCGGGAGAGCGTCAGCGGCCGCGATCGCTGCCGCGTCCTCCTGAACTGCGGTGCGCGCGATCCGAGCCGGGTCGGTGTCCACAAGGTAAACGACCTCGACGCCGTTATCCCGGAGCACGCGGGCGGTCGCGTCGGCGCCCGACCCGGTGACGACCACTCGCAATCGAGCGGTCACCGGCCACTCCGGCTGACCGCGATGAGCGAGCTCACCACCAGTGCCGCGACGCAGGCCAGGGACAGCCACAGGCCGGGCCCGGGGGTGGCGCCGTCCGCGCGGGCGGCGGTCAGCGGGTACTCCAGCGCGCGCACGCCGACCACGCCCGCGGCGCCGAGCAGCAGCGCGCCCGCGCGGCCGGGCCGGGAGGCGGGGGCCAGCGCCATGGCGACCAGGACGGTGAGGAAGGCGGCGAGCAGTCCCCAGGAGCCGAACCGGAAGTCGGACACGATGCCCGCAGGCACGTACCCGGGGGCCTTGATCGACGGCAGGTCGAAGGCGCCGACGGTGAACAGCGCGGCGGCGACCAGCGGGCCGACGAGCACCAGGTTCGAACGGCGCCGGGGGTCCTGGTCGCCGGGGTCGACCTCGTCGCGTTCGGCGCTGCCCGCGAGCGCGGCGAGGACGGCGGCCGCCAGGGCCAGCAGCACGGCCAGACCGGTGAACGCGGCGCCGACGCCGATCCGCAGCGCGCCGCTGGCGCCGGTCGCGGTGAACGTGTCGTCCAATGTGGACAGCGCGACCAGCGGCACGGCGGCCAGCGCGACGGCGAACGCGGGGCGCACGCCCGCGGCCACCTTCGGCACCAGCAGGCCGATGGCGAGCCCGAGCACGAGGATCCCGGCCGGGACGAACAGCCGGTCGCCGAAGGTGTCGAGCCCGAGTTCCCCGTCCACCAGGACGAGCTGCGCGGAGAACGCGGCAGCGAGGGCGCAGATACCGGTCAGGACACCGAGCACGCCAGCGGCCCGGTGCAGCTTGCCGACCTCGAAGCTGACATCGGCCTCCGACACCGCCTCGGTCCGGGTGCGACCGCCCGCCACCCAGACCGCGACGGTGATCACGACCAGCCCGGCCAGCGCCAGGTACGGACCCGGCTGCGGGCTCAGGCGCGCGACCGACAGGCCCGCCACGACCTGCGGCAGGGTGATCGTCGCGACGACCAGGGTGGCGCCGAGCAGGACGCCGCGCACCACCGCCGGGCGCCGGGACACGACCGCGTGCACGGCCACGCCGGTGACGGCCGCGGCGAGCGCGAGCAGGCCGAGCCATGGCACGACCGGGTTGTCCAGGGCGTCACGGGCGAGCAGGAAGGCGTCGACCGAGCCGAACGGCCGGAGCAGGACGCCGATCGCGGCGGTGGAACCGGCGACCAGGGCAAGGAGCAATACCCACAACCGGACCCTGGTCGGCCCGGCGGCCGGGTGCTCGTCCGGACCGTCCGCGCCTGCCTGGACCGGCATGGCGACCGGGCTCTCCGGAGCGGGGTCGTCCTCGAACTCGACGGCGTAGCGGGAACCGGGGATCGCGCCCGCGCGGCCCGCGGCGAGCGCGCCGGCCAACACGATGAGGACGTGACCGGCGAGCAGCAGCCACAGGCCGGGCGCCGCTGGCAGGGCGGCCAGGCTCTGCTGCACGAGCAGTTCCGGCCGGGATGCCTCGGCGGAGTCGACGAGCAGCTGCGCGTCGACCAGCGCGCGGCCGGGCGTGAACAGCGCGGCGCCGACCAGGACGCCTGCGCCGACGACCGGGCGGCCCGCGGCGGTGAGGCCGAGCGCGGCCGCGGGCAACGCCAGGGCGAGGACGGTGAGCAGCCAGAACACGTGGACCCAGCCGGGTGGCGCGCCCTGGACCAGGCCGATCTGCGGGCCGATCGCCTGCAGGACGGCGCCGAGCACGGCGCAGCCGAGGGCGACCCGCAGCCGCCGCGGCGTGTCCCGCACGCGGATCCGCTGGTCGGCGCTCGGGTCGGGCGCCCCGGGGAGATCACGGGTCGGCGGGGTATCGGTCCGCGAAGTCATCGCGGGCAACGCTAGCAACCCGATCCCGCGAACGCGGTCCCACGCGTGCGGGCCAGGTGGGTGATCCGGACGTCGTCGCTGGTGGGCATGGTTGTCCGATTCCCGTCGACCGGGGGCGGGCGGGGTGGGACAGACTGCGGGCCCCGCTCGGCCTAGCCAGGGAGCGAGTGATCGCTTCGCACTGTGACAAAGGTGCTCGACCGGGTGTCGCTGGACCCGGGATCGACACGGAGTGTCGGCGGCGGCCGGTCGTGATCAACGGGACGGGAGGCTCGCGTGTGGGTGAACAGCGGGCCGCACGATCGGTGACGCACCCGCCGTGACCTGCGCAGGACTGGAAACCTCGCGCGTCGACGTGCGAGGCATCTCTGGGTTGCCACCCGGACGGCCGATTGAAACGAGACTCATGTCACACTAAGGGCGTGATCTCGGGTTAACTTTGCGTAGTAATCCCAGCGTGCCCACTTTTGCGGCCGTAACCCTCGTTTGGAACCGGGTGACGACTGTTGCCCGACGCGCGGCCTCCCCGTTACTGTCCCCGGGTCCGTTGTCACAGTCCGGTCACGAATAGGACAGGGAACGCATCCGCTCGACGCGCCCCAGCCGGGACCCCCGCCCGGCGTCCGACACCGACGCTCGTCCCCCGCGAGCGCCCCGGTGAGCGAACCGGTCTCCCCGAACGCGGAAGGCTAGGCCTTGTCTCGACATCGCACGTCGGGCAGTGAACAAGAGTCCACTGCCCTGGATGAAGCCCTGGAACGCGGTCCCCGCCGGGTCCGAGGCGCCCATCGCATCGCCCCGCCCTCCTCGGCGCTGCGCGGCCGCGTGGTCGTCGCCGCTGTCGCGGTCGGCGCGTTCGCCGCGGCCGCCGCAGGCCAGACGATCCAGGCCGCCTCCGGTGGCGGCGGCACCGCCGCCGACGAGATCGTCCCGCTCGCGGGCGTCAACAACGCCTCGGCCGCCATGGGCGTCGGTGGCGACGACGACGGATCGGACGCGCCCGAGCTGCTCGCCATGACGCGACAGGTCGACGGCGGCGTCGAGGCCCAGAAGATGGCCGCCAGCGAGCGGTTCACCCAGGCCAGGGTGCAGCGCGCGGCCCAGCTCAAGGCCCAGCAGGACGAGGCCGCCCGGCCCAAGTACGTCCGCCCCGCCCAGGGCACCTTCACCTCCGGCTTCGGCGCCCGCTGGGGCGTCACGCACTACGGCGTGGACATCGCCAACTCCATCGGCACCCCGATCGTCGCGGTCGCCGACGGCGTGGTCATCGAGGCGGGCCCGGCCAGCGGCTTCGGCCTGTGGGTGCGCATCCAGCACCCGGACGGCACCATCTCGGTCTACGGCCACATGAACGACTTCGTGGTCCGCGAGGGCCAGCAGGTCAAGGCGGGCCAGCTGATCGCGCACATCGGCAACCGCGGCCAGTCCACCGGCCCGCACCTGCACTTCGAGATCTGGGACGCCGCGGGTCGCAAGATGAACCCGCTCCCCTGGCTGAACGCGCGCGGTATCTCGCTCTGATCCTGTCCTGCACTTTACTTTGTCCCCCAGGTGTTCCGTGCCTGCGGACAGTCAAGCGCAGGGGTACGACAATCCGGGTTGTCGCTGGTCCTGGCTAGTGTGCGGCGCATGAGCAACCTGTCGCACGACCGACTCGACCGATGGCGCGCGACCCTGGCAGGACATGTCGAACGCGGCACCGTCCCGGGCGCGGTCGGCCTGATCAGCAGGCGCGGCGAGACGCACGTGACCACCCATGGCGTGCGCGCGCTCGGCGGATCGGCGCTGACCGAGGACTCGATCTTCCGCGTCGCCTCGCTGACCAAGCCGGTGGTGGCAGCGGCGGCGATGATCCTGGTCGAGGAATGCGTGCTGCGACTGGATTCCCCGGTCGCCGACCTGCTCCCGGAGCTGGCGGAGCCGCGGGTGCTGCGCGCGCTCGACGGGCCGGTGAACGAGACGGTGGCGGCGGAGCGGCCGATCACGGTACGTCATCTGATGAACTCCACGTTCGGGCATGGACTGATCATGGCGCCGCCCGGGACCTATCCGGTGCAGGACGCGTTGGCCGCCATCGGGATGGCACCCGGACCGCCGCGCCCAGGGTCCACTCCGGACGCCGACGAGTTCCTCCGTCTACTCGCGACTGTCCCCTTGCTCACGCAACCCGGCCGAAAGTGGTGGTATGACACCGCTTCCGATGTGCTGGGCATCTTGATCTCGCGCGCCACCGGCAAATCGTTGGGCGAGTTCCTGCGGGAACGGATCTTCGAACCGCTGGGCATGGTGGACACGGGCTTCCACGTGCCCGCGGACAAGATCGACCGACTGGTCACCGCGTACCTGACCGAGGGTGATCAGCCGGTGATCTATGACCCGGCCGAGGGTGGCGAGTGGAGTGCCGCCCCCGCCTTGGAATCCGGGCGCGGCGGGCTGGTCTCCACCGCCGCCGACTACCTCGCGTTCGGCCGGATGCTGCTCGATCAGGGACGCGGACCGAACGGCCGGATCCTGTCGCGACCGTCGGTGCAGACGATGACGAGCGACCAGCTGCTGCCGAGCCAGCGGGCGGGTGCCGATCTCATCCCGGGCTTCTTCGACAACCAGACCTGGGGCTTCGGCCTGAGTGTCGTGACCCGCCGGGACGACATCCACATGGTTCCCGGCCGCTTCGGCTGGACCGGCGGTCTGGGTACGACGGCTCAGATGGACCCGACCGAGGACATGGTCATCGTCCTGCTGACCCAGCAGGCCTGGACCTCCCCGTCCGGACCGGACATCTACACCGACTTCCTGGTGTCGAGCTACGCGACCATCGACGACTGAGGTCGGGCGGCCGTGCCCATGGCGACTACAGCTTCACCATGGGCACGCTGCCGATCAGCATCAACCGGATGGTGCCCGAGCTGCCGAAGTCGATCGTCGCGGTGGCCCGAGCGCCTTGCCCGTCGGCCGCGATCACCGTGCCCAGCCCGTACTTGTCGTGGTTGACCCGGTCCCCCACGTTCAACGACAACGCGGGAGTGTCCTGCCAGCCACGCATCGGCGACGCGTTCGCCCGACTCGCCTGCACGGACTCGCTCGACCGACGCCCACCCCAGGTGGTCGCCCGCTTGGGACCGGACCGCTCCGGCCCCAACCGACGCCAGTCCAGCAGATCAGCCGGGATCTCGTCGAAGAACCGCGAAGCCGGGTTCGTCATCGGCTGCCCCCACGCCGAGCGCACCAACGCCCGCGACAGGTACAACCGTTCCCGGGCCCGGGTGATCCCCACATAGGCCAGTCGACGCTCCTCGGCCAACTCCACCGGATCGCTCAGGGCGCGCATGTGCGGGAAGATCCCATCCTCCCAGCCGGTCGAGAACACGACCGGGTACTCCAGCCCCTTGGCCGTGTGCAGGGTCATCAACGTGACCACCCCGCCCGAGTCCTCCGCGTCCGGCACCGAATCGGCGTCGGCCACCAGCGACACCCGCTCCAGGAACGCGTCCAACGAGCCGGACACCGGTCCGACCGGCACGATCGGCTCCGACCCCTCCGGCGCGTCGTCGATCTCCGCCGCCAGCGGCTGTTCGGCGAACTCCCTGGCTACGGTGATCAGCTCGTTGAGGTTCTCCAGCCGGGACGCGTCCTGCGGATCGTCGCTGGCCTCCAGCTCACCCCGGTACCCGGTCTGGTCCAGCACCGCGTCCAGGATCTCGGCCACGTCCTGACCGTCCTCGACGAACCGGCGCAGGCCGTCGATCAGCTCGACGAAACCGGCGATCGCACGCTGCGAACGCGGGTTGAGCATCGGGACCTTGCCCTCGGTCGCCGCCCGCAGCGCCGCCGCGAACGGGACCCGCTCGCGGTCGGCGTAGGTCGACACGCAGGCCTCGGCGCGGTCGCCGATCCCGCGCTTGGGCACGTTCAGCACCCGGCGCAGGCTGACCGTGTCGTCCGGGTTGGACAGGACACGCAGGTACGCCAGCGCGTCGCGGATCTCGCGGCGTTCGTAGAAGCGGACGCCGCCGACGACCCGATACGGCAGGCCGAGCCGGATGAAGATCTCCTCGAACACCCGGGACTGGTTGTTCGTGCGGTAGAACACGGCGACGTCGCTGTTGTTCGCCACGCCGCTGTCGACCAGGCGGTCGATCTCGCCCGCGACGAAGCCTGCCTCGTCGTGCTCGTTGTCGCCGACGTAGGCGACGATCTTCTCGCCGTCGCCGAGCGCGGTCCACAGCCGTTTGTCGCGCCTGCCCGGGTTGCGCGAGATGACCGCGTTGGCCGCGGTGAGGATGTTCTGCGTCGACCGGTAGTTCTGTTCCAACAGGACGGTCGTGGCGTCGGGGTAGTCGCGTTCGAACTCGACGATGTTGCGGATTGTCGCGCCACGGAAGGCATAGATCGATTGGTCCGCGTCGCCGACAACGCACAGCTCGGCAGGCGGGACCTCGCCGCCGTCCTTGCCGACCAGCTCACGCACGAGCGTGTACTGCGCGTGGTTGGTGTCCTGGTACTCGTCGACCAGCACGTGCCGGAACCGCCGGTGGTAGTACTCGGCGACGTCCGGGAACGCCTGCAGCAGCTCGACCGTGCGCATGATCAGGTCGTCGAAGTCCATCGCGTTGGCCTCGCCCAGCCTGCGCTGGTACTCGGTGTACACCTCGGCGACCCGGCGCTCCAGGTCGTTCGACGCGTTCCGGCCCGCGGTCTCCGGGTCGACCAGCTCGTTCTTCAGGTTCGACAGGTGGATCGACAGCGTGCGCGCCGGGTACCGCTTGGGGTCGAGGTCCAGGTCACGGGCCACCAGGGTGATCAGCCTGCGCGAGTCGTCGGCGTCGTAGATGGAGAAGCTGGACGTCATGCCCAGCGTCTTCGCCTCGCGCCGGAGCACCCGCACGCACATGGAGTGGAAGGTGGACACCCACATGGCGTTGGCCCGGCGGCCCACCAGGTCGGCGACCCGCTCCTTCATCTCGGCGGCGGCCTTGTTGGTGAACGTGATCGCCATGACCTGGCCTGGGTGCACCTGTCGCTCGCCCAGCAGGTAGGCGATGCGGCGGGTGAGCACCCGGGTCTTGCCCGAGCCCGCGCCCGCCACCACCAGCAGCGGCGTTCCGGCGTGCTCGACGGCCCGGCGCTGCTGGTCGTTGAGGTCGTCCAGCAGGGCGGCGGACCGGGAGCGCCGGGGGGGCTGCTCGGGCTCGGCTGCTGAACGGGGATCTGGGGGGAGGTCGAAGAGGGCTTCCATCGCGCCGACCACGGTACCGGTGACCACCGACAGCGATGAAGCGCGCCGCGCCAGGCAGCCCGCCTGCCCCGGCCGGTGACATCGCTCGCCTCCGGCTCGACCGAAACGGCCGATCTGTGCCACACTCATGGTGTGCTGCGCTGCTGCTACGAGTTTTTTTACGGGAACCGGACTCCGGCTCCCGTAGTGGCGTAGGTACACCAGACCACCGCGAAGCCCCGGAGTCCTCGGACCCGGGGCTTCGTTGCTTGCGGGGACGCGGGACCTGGGCCGGACCTGTCGAGGGATGACGATGAACTCCACCGTGAACGGCGATAAGCAGACCGGCGAACCCAGGCCAGGGGTGGAACTGCCCGCGCCGGAAGAGGTCGCCGAGCTGCGCCAGGAGATCGACGAGCTGGACCGGGAGATCCTGCGCCTGGTCAAACGCCGGGCCGAGGTGTCCCGCACGATCGGCGCGGCGCGGATGGCGGCCGGTGGCCCGCGGATCGTGGTCAACCGGGAGATGGACGTGCTGGCCCGCTACCGCGAGCTGGGCCCGGCGGGCCGCGAGCTGGCCATGGCCCTGCTCGACCTGGGCCGCGGCAAGCTGGGTCGATGACCAGGGTCGGCTAGGGGATTTCCCCGCATCCGGTCCGACCGCGACTGGGGCAGACTGGACACATGCTCGATCTCATCGCGGTCCTTGTCGCCCTCGTCGCCCTGGTGGCCGCCCTCGGCCACGGCGCCTATCTCGCGCTGCTCAACTCGGCCGCCCGGAAGCGGGGGGTCAGCGGCAATCCCGTCGCCCAGTACGTGCGTGGCCGGTGGCCCGTGGTCGGCATCACCACCGCGGGCGCCGCGCTCGCCTGGCTGCTGACCGCGGGCGGCGGGGCGGCCGACGTGCTGGCCATCCTGCTCGCGGCGGGCTCCGGCACGGTGGCGAGCAACTCGCTGTCCAAGACCATGCAGCGCTACCGCGGCGACAGGTGACGCGCACGCCACAGTGAGTGGGGCAATTACCCCATTCGGGCGCGCCACAGCTCCTCACCTGGGTACATTCCTTTGCGTACGCGACGGCACCGGCGCACGGTGCGCCACGTCCGAGTGGGGGATTCACCCGAGGGGACACAAGGGGGAGCGGTGCCACTAGACGAGACCATGCAGATGGACCACGAGGTGGTCCGGTCCGCCGGTCAGGACATGGCCGACCTGGCCGTGTCGGTGCAGGACGTCCAGGCCTATGCCACCGGGGACGGGCTCAAGGTCGAGCACTTCGGCGGCACGACCAACGGCAACGCCGCGTTCAACTCCTTCAACGGGGCGGTGCAGGCCCTGGCCGCCTCGGTCGGGAAGGCCGCGCAGTTCTGCACGGAAGCCGCGCAGCGCATCGACGCCTCCGCCAAGGCGACCAAGGGCACCGACGTGGACAACGCGTGGGGCCTGGCGCAGGTCGAGGGGAAGTAAGCGATGCCGAACCGCTTCAGCCAGGACGTCGTCGACACCCTGCAGACCCCCGCGAACGTGCACACCGAGGACGAGTCGGCCCGGATGCTGGAGGGGCTGGAGAAGTACATCCAGCAGATGGGTCCGGCCAAGCTCGGCTTCCTCTACCAGATGTGGCGCGACCACCCGGCCTGCCTGCCCGCGAACAAAGGCCGGTGGACCGAGAAGGTCGCGGGCGAGGGCGACCAGGAGAAGACCGACCCGGGCGGCGGCCTGTACCAGTTGAAGGTCATCAACTGGGGGTTCCTCTGGGGCGCCCGGGGCAGGCTGGACAACCTCGCCGCGGCCGCAGGCAAGATCGACGGGGCGGCGAGCGCGGTCTCCGGCAAGCTGCAGGGCGGCTGGACCAGCAAGGCGGGCGAGGCGGCCGTCACCAAGATCAACGACCTGCGGGGCACCAGCCAGGACTACGCGACCGCCGTCGGCCAGCTGCGCGACCACATCGGCGGCGCCTGGCAGGCCACCCGCGAGGCGGTGCAGAAGCTGTCCCAGTTCGCCGACCGGTCCGATGTCGGCGGCAAGTCGATGACCGACCGCTTCGGCAAGTACGCCGACGGCCTCAACGGCTTCCCGATCAACCGGTCCGAACGCGACAACTACATGATCTACATGGGCGAGATGAACGACGCCATCAAGAACGGCGTCTACCGCGGTGGCTGGAACGACAAGGAAGTGTCCAGCACCGGCGGCGACATCACCCAGTTCGCCTTCAGCCCGGCAGGCGGCCTGTTCACCTCGGTGACCCCCTCCAACCCCCAGGAACTGCACACCCCCGGCGCGGTGAAGCTCACCGAGGGCGACAACCGGTGGTCGAACGAGATCTGCAACGAGCTCAACGACTACTGCGAGTGCTACCACCTCACGATGCAGAACCTGCGCAAGCAGATCGATGAGACGGTGCGGACCGTCAAGTCCGCCTGGGACGAGCTGCGCTCGGCGACCATCACCCTGTCGACGGACCCGTTCGCCAAGCTCTCGCTGGCGTCGGCGAACCCGCCACCGCCCGAGGAGAAGGGCGACGACCACCCGGGCAAGGACCAGCCCGGCGACGGTCACCAGGGGCAGGACAACCCGGGGACCGGTACCGGCAACCCCGGGACGGGCAACACCGGTACCGGGATGCCCACCCAGCCCGCCAATGTGGAACCGCCGAAGATGCCCGAGCCGGGGGCGACGGACCCGAGCTCGGTGCCGGGTACCCCGCAGCCGCCGACTCCGCAGCCGCCGAGCCTGAGCGCGCCGGAGACGGTGACCATCCAGGACGGGGACCGGACGATCGGGGTGCAGAGCCCGGACGGGCAGGGGCACGTCAAGGTCACCGTGGACGACGGGTCCGGCAAGCCGAAGACCTACGACCTGGATTTCAGCGCGGGCAGCGGTGGTGTCGGGCCGGACGGCAAGCCGGTGGTCGGCGCGGACGGGCAGCCCGTGGTCGGACCGGACGGCAAGCCGGTGACCGATGGGCACGCGGGGTCGGCTGGACAGCCGGTCGGCGGGTCGCAGGCGATCGGGGCCGACGGGAAGCCGGTGGCCGGTGCGCAGACCGTGCTCGGGCCGGATGGTCAGCCGATTGTTGTCGGGCCGGACGGGCAGCCGGTGATCGGGCCGGACGGCAAGCCGGTGACCGGGTCGTTCGGGCCGGAGGGCAGCACGCAGTCGGATCCGTCGGTGCAGCACGTGCAGGCCGGGGCGGACGGTAAGGCTGTCATCCACGACGGTGACCTGACGATCACGGCCGAGCGGCCTGCCGACTCGCCGGACAGCGTGCGGATCACGGTGGACGACGGGACCGGGCATCCGGTCACCTACACCGTGGACGCGGACGACTCGCCCGCCCAGGCGCAGGGCGCTACGTCCCGTGTGGACGGTGGCCCCGCGGATCCGCGCGCGGGTGTGCACGGCGGTCCGGGTAGCGCAGATGGCTCGACCTCGGGAGTCCCGGGCACCCATAGTGCCAACGGCCCGGTTTCGGGGGACGGCTCGGCCACGGCGGTCTCGGGTGGTCATGGTTCCGGTGGATCGGTCATGGGCGGACCCGGGGCTGACGGTGCGGGTTCGGCTGCCGCGATGTCCGGCAACGCGGACGCGGGTTCCCGGGACGCCTTCGCGCACCAGTCCACGTTCGCCGCGAGTGATGGCGGCGGTTCCTGGGGTGCGGCGGGCAGTGTCTTCGACGACCCGACGGGTGACGCGCTGCGCCAGGACCACCCCGGTGACCACAGCAACGGTCACGACAGCCACGGCGGCCACGACAACGGCGACACGCAGGCATCCGGCGCGGGTGAGGCGTCGCTGGCCAGTGCGCAGGTCGGTGGGCACGATCAGGCGAGCGGTCAAGCTGGGTCCGCGATGGGCGGTATGCCCATGGGCGCCATGGGTGGCGGCGGCGCGGGTGGTGGCGGCGGTGACGCGGAGCGCGGCGGTTCGCAGTGGCGTACCTCCGGCCAGCTCTTCGACGATGACTACGCCGAGGCCGAAGCGCGGATCGCGGGCAGTCTCGACGGGAACCGGTAGGGGGCGGGCATGTCCGAGATCAGTGTGGAGACGCGGCAGATCCTGGCCCGGTACGAGGACATCTCCGCCCAGCACGCGGCGCGGGTGAACGACATCGGCGAACAGTTCGCCACCGACCTGGCCCGGCACGACGCCGAGGCGGCGGAGCGGGACCGACTGTACGCCGAGCAGAAGCCGGGGATCGACGCCGCGCACGAGGCGGCCAAGGCGGAGTTCGCCCGCAAGCAGGCGGAGGAACAGGCGAAACCGACGACGTGGCAACGCGAGTCGAAGCCGACGGTGCTGTCCTTCGGCGACGAGGAACCGCGTCGGCCAGCGCCCACCCCGGTGCCGCCGGTTTCCCAGGCTCCCCCGGCACCTCCGACCGCTCCCGAGCCGACGCCGACGCCCGCCCGGGACCGCTTCCTGGACTTCACCGTGGACGAGGAGTCCGCGCCGCAACCAGGACAACCAGCACAGCCTGCACAATCATCACGGCAGCCGGTCAAGCCCCGACGCCCCACCCCGGTCGAGGATGACGACGACTGGTCCGGCCGCAGCTGGTTACGCTGAGGGAGCGCCCCGTGCCCACGGACAACCCCCGGGGAGTACTCAGCGTCGACCAGGAAGCGGTCGCCGCACTCACCCGCGAGGCCACCGACCTGCGCGCGGCACTGGACGAGGTACTCGCCTTCGCCCGCGCGGAAAGCCTTACGCCACGCCAGTTCGGCACCATCGGCGCCGAGGCGGGAGCCGCGTTCACCGCGTCGACCGAGCGAATGCTGGACTCGTTCGAGCGAGCCATCCCCGAGGTGGAGACCATGGTCTCCGGCCTCTCGGAAGCCACCCGCCGCCTGGTGGACACCGACGAGGAGGCAGCCCGCCACATCACCCGAGCCGGTGAGCGATGACCGCGAGTGCCGTGCGGGCGGCGTTGGCCGAGCCGTCGCCCGCTGATCCGCAGGACACGGCTGACGTGTTGTTGGATGGAGTGCTTGCCAGGCCCCGAAAAGCTCTGTCCTTACAGGACGGTGGAGTGGTTTTCCAGCGCTGGCGGGAACATCCGGTCGCTCGTGGGGGTTGGGCACAGGCGCCATGGGGACCGGCGGACGAGCGGTTGGTCGACGATCTGCGGGGGGCCGAGTTCGGCGCCCTCACGGCCGCACACGAGCGGTTGACAGCATTAGCTAGGGCCGCGGACGCGTTGCGGGCCGGGGCCGGTGGATTACGGACTCGGCTAGCCGACACGTGGGCGGGGCGCGGAGCCGATCAGGCGGCGACCAGGTTCGACGCGCTGGCCACTGCGGCGGGAACGTGGCATGACGGGTTGGTTCGACTGACCACGGCGTTGGACAGTGCTCGGAAGGTGGCGGCCGACGCGCTGCACGGGTGGGCTGATCAGGCGGGCACGCTGCGCGGGGTTCAGGTGGACGACCTGCGGACGCGGCTTGCGCAGATTGATCGGTTGGACGCGTTGTCGCGGTCGTATACCGCCGACCAGTTGCGGACCGGTGCGATCAATCTCAACGGCATGACCGGTGAGCCCTGGCCCAGCGGCGAAGTGATCACCTACCTGGACGACTACAGTGCCCGCTACACCGCTGCCGTGGCACGGTTCCGGCGCGACCTGCACGCTGTCCACGATGCGACAGTCCGGGCGTGGCAGGCGTTCACATCTGTCCAACGTGGAGTGTCGACCGAGCCGTTCGCACCGGTGACCACTCCGTCGTCGGCGACCAGTCCGTCCCATTCGGACGGTGCGCGGGTGACGTTCCGGGATCCGAAGCACGCGGTCACCGTCGACACCACCGGCGGCGGTCTCGGCATCACCGTCGACGACGGCGACGGTCGACCGACCAAGTACGTCGTGGACCCCGCCAAACCCGCCCCCGCCACCCCGAGCACCGGCCCGAACGCCCTCACCGGCGCCGGGACAGGTGCCGATGGCGCAAGCGGCGCCGGGGCGGGCAGCGCAGGCACGGGCGCGGGTGGAGCAGGCGGCGCTGGTGTCGGGACAGGTGGCGGCGGGGGCGGGGAGACGTCCTCGGCGAATCCGCTGGCGGCGGGAGCCGCGACCAGTGCGGAGGCCCCGGTCACCATGGAGCCGCAGCCTGCGGCGTCAGCCCAGTCGGGCGGCCCGGCGGCCGGTGGCGCGCCGCAGGGTGGCACGGGCGGCGGCATGGGCGGGATGGGGATGGGCGGCATGGGCGGTGGCGGCGGCCAGGGCGGCGGCGACACCGAGCGCAAGGCGAGTCAGTGGCGTCTGGTCGGCAGCCTGTTCGAGGACGAGGACCCGGCCGCGCACTTCGACGGCATCGTCGGCGAGGACCCGGCCAACCGGGCCAAGAGGTGACCCGGTGACCGATGAGTCCGACCCGGCGGTCCGCGCCATCCGTGCCCGATTCGAGCAGATCAGCGCGGCACTTACCGACTCCCTGGAACGCTCCCGCGCCACCTACGAGTCCGATCTGTCCCAACTGGACCAACGCGACCGCCCCGAACCGCGCCGTCGCCACCCGCAACCGGACGACCCCTCCGACACGGGCGTGTTCTCGGCCAGCTGGATGCGCAACCAGTAGTGCCGCGACCCAGAACGGCCCGACCACCGGATGGTGATCGGGCCGTTCCGGCTCACTCCCACTCGATGGTGCCCGGGGGCTTGCTGGTCACGTCCAGCACCACCCGGTTGACCTCGGCGACCTCGTTGGTGATCCGCGTCGAGATGCGTTCCAGCACGTCATACGGCAGTCGGGTCCAGTCCGCCGTCATCGCGTCCTCACTGGACACCGGCCGGAGAACCACCGGGTGGCCATAGGTGCGGCCGTCGCCCTGGACACCGACGCTGCGGACGTCGCCGAGCAACACCACCGGGCACTGCCAGATGTCGCGGTCGAGACCGGCGGCGGTGAGCTCCTCGCGGGCGATGGCGTCGGCGGCGCGGAGGATCTCCAGGCGGGCCGGGGTGACCTCGCCGATGATGCGGATGCCCAGGCCGGGGCCGGGGAACGGCTGCCGGTAGACGATGGTCTCGGGCAGGCCCAGCTCAAGGCCGACCCGGCGGACCTCGTCCTTGAACAGCGCGCGCAGCGGCTCGACCAGCTCGAAGTCGAGATCGTCCGGCAGGCCGCCGACGTTGTGGTGGCTCTTGATGTTGGCCGCGCCGGTGCCGCCGCCGGACTCGACCACGTCCGGGTAGAGGGTGCCCTGGACCAGGAACCGGTACTTGTCGCCGCCCGCCTCGGTCTGGAGGTCCAGTTCGGCCTGTTCGAAGACGCGGATGAACTCGCGGCCGATGATCTTCCGCTTCTCCTCGGGGTCGGTCACCCCGGCCAACGCGGACATGAACCGCTCCCGTGCGTCCACAGTGACCAGTCGGACACCGGTCGCCCGCACGTAGTCGCGCTCCACCTGGGCGCGTTCGCCTGCGCGCAACAGGCCATGGTCGACGAACACGCAGGTCAGCCGGTCCCCGATGGCCCGCTGGACGAGCGCGGCGGCGACCGCGGAGTCGACCCCGCCGGACAGGCCGCAGATGGCCCGGCCGTCGCCGACCTGGGTGCGGATCCGCTCGACCTGTTCGTCCACGATGGACGCCGTGGTCCACTGTGGACGAACCCCGGCCACGTCGTGCAGGAACCGGCGCAGCACCTCCTGGCCGTGCGGCGAGTGGTGCACCTCCGGGTGGTACTGGACGCCCGCGAAGCGCCGTTCGGTGTCCTCGAACGCGGCCACCGGCGCGCCCGCGCTGGACGCGGTCACGGTGAAACCCTCCGGCGCCTTGGTCACGCAGTCGCCATGGCTCATCCACACCGGGTGCCGAACGGGCAGACCATCGTGCAGGACACCGTCGTCCGGAGCGAGGTCCGTGCGGCCGTACTCGCGGGTACCGGTGTGCTCGACGACGCCGCCGAGCGCGCGCGCCATGGCCTGGAAGCCGTAGCAGATGCCGAACACCGGGACACCCGCCGTGAACAGCGCGGGGTCGACGGCGGGCGCGCCCTCGGCGTAGACGCTGGCCGGGCCGCCGGACAGGATGATCGCCGCCGGGTCGCGGGCCAGCAGGTCGGCCACGGCCGCGGTGTGCGGGACCACCTCGGAGTAGACCTGGGCCTCGCGCACCCGGCGGGCGATGAGCTGGGCGTACTGGGCGCCGTAGTCCACGACCAGGACCGGACGCTTACTGTCGGTCATGCAGAAACCACCTTCGGTCGTCCGCGAACGCCCGGAGCACGAGAGGCAGGGGACACGTCTCGGCACCCGAGCGCGCGCGCTCGCGTGCCGACCGGTCCCACCCTGGGTTTCTCGCCCGGCGGTGCCTGCCCGCGCACCTGGCCGCGCGGGCTTTCCGTGACGCTCGAACCAGACCCGCGCCCACCTGCGGCGCGGCGGAACCCTAGTCACCATCGTCGGTCAGCCGCCGCCATCCTAACCCGGGGCCTTCTTGGCCAAGCCACGCGTCCGATCGCGGCCTACCGTTAGGCCATGACCGACGGACAAGACGCCATCGTGGCCAAGCCGCGCCCGTTCTGGGTGTCCGGCAGGCCGCAGGACAGCGAGGACACGCTCGACGTCCGGCACCCGTACGACGGGACCGACGTCGCCACCGTGTCGGTGCCCACGCGCGAGCAGGTGGAAGAGGCCATCGCGGCAGCGGCGGCCGCCGCCAAGCCGTTCCGATCCACCCCGGCGCACGTGCGGGCGGCGGCACTGGAGCACGTGTCGCACACCCTGGCCGAGCGCACCGAGGAGATCGCCGAGACGATCACCGCGGAGAACGGGAAGCCGCTCAAGTGGTCCACCATCGAGGTGGGTCGGGCGGTGTCGGTGTTCCGGTTCGCCGCCGAGGAGGCCCGCAGGCACGTCGGCGAGCTGCAACGCCTGGACACGGACGTGGCCGGTGAGCGCAGGCTGGGCGTCATCCGGCGGCGGCCGCGCGGGCCGGTGCTGGCCGTGGCGCCGTTCAACTTCCCGCTCAACCTGGTCGCGCACAAGGTCGCCCCGGCGTTGGCGGTCGGTGCCCCGGTGATCGTGAAGCCCGCGTCCGCGACCCCGCTGTCGTCGCTGCTGCTGGGCGAGATCCTGGCCGAGACCGACCTGCCGCCGGGCGCGTTCGCGGTCCTGCCGGTGCGCGGCTCGGCGATGAGCCAGCTGATCGAGGATCCGCGCCTGCCGGTCATCTCGTTCACCGGTTCCACGGGCGTCGGGCACGGCATCAGCGCGGCGGCCCCGCGCAAGCACGTGGTGATGGAGCTGGGCAGCAACAGCGCGGCGATCATCTGCGCGGACTGGACGGACCTGGACTTCGCGGCCAAGAGAGTGGCCACGTTCGGCATGTACCAGGCCGGCCAGTCGTGCATCTCGGTGCAGCGGGTCGTGGTCGACCGCTCCAAGGCGGACGAGTTCATCCCGAAGCTGGTGGCCCAGGTCGAGTCCCTGGTCACCGGCGACCCGCACGACCCGTCGGTGGACGTCGGCCCGCTGATCGACGAGCGCAACGCCGAGCGCGTGGCGGACTGGGTGGAGGAAGCGGTCGCGGCGGGCGCCAAGCTGCTCACCGGCGGTACCCGCAGCGGGGCGACGGTGGCGCCGACCGTGCTGACGGATGTCGCGCAGACGGCGAAGGTGTCATGCGAGGAGGTCTTCGGGCCGGTACTCGTGGTGACGGTGGTCGACAGCCTGGACGAGGCGTTCGAGATCGCCAACGGGACGGACTACGGCCTCCAGGCAGGCGTGTTCACGCATGACCTGCAGGTCGCGTTCAAGGCGTCGGCTGAGCTTGAGGTCGGCGGCGTGGTGATCGGTGACGTGCCGTCCTACCGGGCCGACCAGATGCCGTACGGCGGGGTGAAGGGATCCGGGACGGGGCGGGAGGGCCTCCGCTCGGCGATGAACGACTTCACCGAAGAGCAGATCATGGTGCTGTCGGGCATCGACCTGTGATCAAGACGGGGAGGCGCCATCCGGTTAGATGACCGGATGACGCCTCCCCTCGCACTACCGGATGGAACGTCGGTTCGAGCCCGGGGCCTGCGCGCGAGCGAGCCCGATAGTCCGGAATACGGCCTATACCTGGGCGGGAACAAGCTTCGCGGGCGCTTTGATGTGAGGCTGACCTGGCCACACGAGTGGATTGCGTGGCCGGACTTCTGGCTGCCGAAGGACTCTGTGGAAGCCACCCGCCTGATCCGGGACTTGCTGGAGCGGGCCCAGGCCGGGAGGCCGGTGGAGGTCGCCTGCGGCGGCGGGATCGGCCGGACGGGGACGGTGGTCGCGTGCCTGGCGATCCTGACGGGGATCGACCCGGCCCAGGCGGTCGCCTGGGCCCGCGAACACCACCACCCGCGCGCGGTCGAGACGCCTTGGCAGGCCCGCTGGGTCAGGCAGTTTCCTTACGGCTAAAGGCAAGGAGCCCCTGGAAGGCGGCCGAGCCGACGACCAGTGTCGGCCCAGACCGCTGCTTGCTGTCCCGGATGACACAACCATGGTCCAAGCAAGCCAGCTCGACGCACTGGGCACCGCCTGCGCCGCTCGTGAAGCTGCTCGTGCGCCAACGCATATCTGCCCCGATCGCTAGTGCTCCAGGTCAAGCCTCCCAGCGGCGGCAGTGGACAGGAAGGTCCGGAAGGCCCTCGCATCGACCGTCAGCATCGGACCAGACTGCTGCTTGGTGTCCCTGATCGCGCCGCCGTGGTCCAGGCAGGCCAACTCGACACACTGCGCCCCGTTGCCACCGTTCGTTCGGCTGCTCTTACGCCAACGCAGGCCGCTGTCATACACGGGTCATCACCCTTCAACTGAGATCGGCGATCCTCCTCTCCAGTCTGACACGCGTGTCTTCCTCGCTTTCCGCCTCTTCCCAGGCGAGCGTGAAGGCAGAGCCATACGGCTGGGTGGCCTTCACGTAGTCCGCCCCGGTGAGCGTCTCGACATAGGCAATCGTCCGGGTTGGCGCGGGGATGTGCAGCAGAGTGAAGGGGCAGGTCAATGCCGGGTTTCCACCTGCGGTGAACGGAAAGACGCGAATCGCCACAGTCTCCAGATCGGCGATCTCCCGTAGCCATTCAAGCTGGCGAAGAAGAACATCTCGACCGCCGACCTCGTAGTGCAAGGCCGCTTCCCCCAATACCGCGAACACGCGCGGGCCGGAGGGAGCCAACAGTCGGCTGGAACGTTCGACCCGAGCGCGGGCAAGCCTGGGGAAGTCCGCGGCGCTGAAGTAGGTGGACTTCGCCAGCCCTGCCAGGCCGTATTCCTCGGTCTGCAATAGACCCGGAACCTCGGGATAAATCATCCGAATCTCGGAGGCCGATCGCTCCAGACTGATGTAGCGCAACTCCTCGCCCCTGTTCGAGGGCGCGGTGGTCCGCTTGCGAGCAGCACTCGCCAGACGGCGAAAGTCGTCCTCGGCGGCGCCGCCGAGTTGGTACAGCTCGACGAGGATGTTGACCTCGTCGGGCTTGGGGGCCAGCATGCCCGTTTCGATCTTGCTCAGCTTGCCCCGGTACTTGCCCAGCGCGGCATCGGCGTCGACCAGTTCGACGCCGCGCTTCAGTCGCCACTCCCTGGCCTTCTCACCGCAGATCAGGCGCTGGACGACGGGGTCCGGATCTTCCTCAACCATGGCTCAGCATCCTGCCGAAGATCGGCTCGG
This sequence comes from Actinokineospora enzanensis DSM 44649, assembly GCF_000374445.1. Lineage (GTDB taxonomy): Bacteria > Actinomycetota > Actinomycetes > Mycobacteriales > Pseudonocardiaceae > Actinokineospora > Actinokineospora enzanensis. The sequence goes on from NZ_KB894411.1 coordinate 119,489, forward strand.
GCTACCCGAAGTTGTCCACAGGGCACCCAATTGAGTCTCAGTTTCACCCGTTTGGTTGCCGCATCAGGCTGAGACTCAGTTCTAGCATGGCGACACGTTGATCGAGAGAACAGGGAGTCGTTTCATGACTATCGGTGGCGCTATGTCTACAGACGTCTGGGTCGAGCTCGGCTACACCTCCGACGTCCGGATCGAGGCGACCGGGCCCGGGGAGGTCCGCCTCCTCCTCAGCGACGACCGGACCAACACCATCACCGTGGCCGCCGACCGCGAAGGATTCGAGAAGCTCGCCACCACCGCCGCAGCGGCCGTGGCCAAGCTCGACCAGTTCGAGAACGAGGACTAGCGCGCCCCGGCGGCCGCGTCGCGGAGGGCCTCGATCAGGCTCATCAGGGCCGGTTGGCCGATCGAGGTCTCCCGGACCGCCACGTTGATCACCCGGATCGGCTCCGGGTGGCGGATCCGGCGCACGACCACCCCGGGGTGCTGGTTCACCAGGCCCATCACCGGGATCAGGCTGACCCCCAGGCCTGCCGCGACGAAACCCTGGGCGTTCGTGTAGTCCTCGCTCTCGACCACCACGTTCGGCGTGAACCCAGCCGCCCCGCACGCATCATAGATGATTTGTAGGCACGGGCCCGAGGGCCATTCGTTGCCCACCCACGGCTCGTCCGCCAAGTCCGCCAAGTCGATGACGCGCTTGCTCGCCAGCCGGTGGCCGCGCGGCAACACCGCCCGATACGGGTCGTCCAGCAGGTGCGTGAACTGGATGCCCGGCGGGATGATCTGCCTCGGGTGCACCACGATCGCCAGATCCGCACGGCCCTGGACCACCTCGGGCAGCGGGTCCTCCGGGTCGAACAGCTTGAGGTCGACCTGCACCCCCGGATGATCACGCCGCAACCGCGCCAGCGCGGGTGGCACCAACGCGGCCCCGGCCGTCGCGAAGTAGCGGATCGCCAGTCGGCCCGTACGGCCCGCGCGCAGGTCGGCCAACGCCGTCTCGGCCTCGGACACCTGCTTGCTGATGATCGCCGCGTGCTCGGTCAACAACAGCCCGGCCGCCGTCGGCTGGACGCCGCGCCCCACTCGCTCCATCAGCGCCACGCCCGCCTCCTTCTCCAGGGCGGCGATCTGCTGACTGATCGCCGACGGCGTGTAGCCGAGGTTCGTCGCGGCGGCGGTCACCGATCCGCTGGTGACCACGGCCCGCAACACCTGGAGTCTGCGCAGGTCGAGCATGTAGGACAGCTTAACGATCCATCCAGGACATTTCACTTGTCCTGTCCTAACCCAGGGTTCATCGTTGCCGATGGGATGACCCGACAGGAGGACAGGCACAGTGATCACCGGCGGCCGTGGCACCTTGCTCCGCATGGGCGTGCTCGCCCTGCTCTGGGGATCCAGCTATCTCTGGATCAAGCTGGCGCTCAACGGCCTGTCCCCGGTGCAGATCGCGATCGCGCGCAGCGTGCTGGGCGCCCTGGTCGTCGTCGCCCTCTGCTACTTCGCGCGACTGCGGCTGCCCAACCGACCCCGGATCTGGGGTCACCTGGTCGTGGCCGCCTTCTTCGGCAACACGCTGCCGTTCGTGCTGTTCGGCATCGGCGAACAGACCGTGGACTCCGGCGTGGCGGGCGTGCTGAACGCGACCACACCGCTCTGGGCGCTGCTCATCGGCGTCCTGATCGGCACCGAGCGCGGGATGCGGCCAGTCCGGCTCGTCGGCCTGCTGCTCGGCTTCGCGGGCACACTCCTGATCTTCGCGCCGTGGCAGCGGGCCGGGCTGGCGAGCTGGGGATCGGTTCTCATCCTGGCCGCCGCCGCCAGCTACGCCGTCGCCTACACCTACATCGGCCGCACGCTCGCGGGCCGGGGCACCCCGCCGCTCGCGCTGTGCGCCGCCCAGCTCCTCGTCGCCACCGGGCTGACCTCGCTGACCCTGCCCATGGGCGGCCTCGACCACATCCACCCGGACGGCTGGACGCTGGTCGCCGTCGCGGTCCTCGGCGTGCTCGGCACCGGCGCCGCCTACGCCATCAACTACCGGCTCATCGCGGACGAGGGCCCGACCAACGCCACCACCGTCGGCTACCTGCTCCCGGTCGTGTCCGTGCTGCTCGGCGCCGCCTTCCTGGGCGAGGACCTGAACCCCCGGGTGATCATCGGCATGCTCGTCGTGCTGGTCGGCGTCGGCATGACCCGCTGGCGCAGGAAGCTCCCGTCCCCGGTGCTCGCCGAGGACACCACCGGCGCGCTCGCCGAGTCCCGCTGACGCCGAACGGCCCGGTCGACTGGGGGCGACCGGGCCGTTCGAGGTGTGAGTGGGGTCGGCTATCGCCGCTTGTTCTTCCGCAGCGAGCCGCCGAGCAACAGCAACCCGACCAGGACCGCGACACCCGCGACCAGCCAGCGCAGGTCGAACGAGCTGGGCAGCCAGGCCGAGCCGTCGGTCAGCACATAGGCCGAGGCCAGCAGGGCCAGGATTCCCACGACCAGGGTGACGCCGTCGATCCGGCGAGCGGGCTTGGTCTCGTCAGCCACGGGACACCTCCACACTTCCGGCGCCGTCGGCGCGCGCCTCCAGGTCGATCTTCAGGCCGCCCGGCCCGTCGGTGCCGTAGTCCACCACGGTCATCGACCGGTTTGCCCCGCTCTGGTGCTCGTCCAGGCAGTTCACGTCACCCAGGTGGGCGGTGCAGCGCAAGGTCACGTCCGCGGTCGGCGGCACGATCACGTTCACGTCCCCCACGTTGACCAGTGCCTCCGTCCGCACCACCCCGGAGCTGGGCAGGTCCCGCAGGTCCACCACGACCGAGCCGATGTTGCGCTGGTAGCTCGGCGCGACCTGCTCCAGGCTGGTCGGCGCCGCGTTCAGGTCGCCGATGTTGGTCAGCGTGAACCCCTGCGGCCACACCACCGTCATCCCGACACCCGCGATCGACAGCATGATCGCCAGCCAGGACAGGCCGCGGCCGCCCCCGGCGAACGCGCCGTAGACCATGCCGAAGCCGAGCACCGCCAGCACCACACCGATGATGTGCTGCGGGGTGAACCAGCCCCAGCCCTGCGCGCCGCCCAACACGGCGACACCCACGAACAGGAACGACACCGCCAGCGCGAGCGGACCGACCTTGGACCGGCGGCGCGGGGCCGGTGGCTCCGGGTCCGGCGTCGACGGGTTCGGGTCGGGCAGGTCCCAGGCGAACGGGGCCGCACCGAGCGGGTCCCAGGCGGGCGGCTCGGTCGGGTAGCCGTACGGGTCGGTACCGGCCTGGGCCGTCGCCCGCGCGTCGGCCATCGGCGTGGTCTGCTGCCCGGCGGGCTGCCCGCAGTGACCCATGTTGGTCGCCAACGACTGCACGTGGCTCGCCAGCTTCCCCATCCCGAAGTGCCCGTGCATGGTCGTGGTCGGCCCGGCGGCCGGGTCGGCGGGCGGCGGGGTGGGCACCGTGCCCAGGTGACCACGGCCGCGGTGCAGCAGGAACAGCAGCCCGGCGAGCACCAGCACGCCCAGCCAGCCGCTCATGTCGTGGTCGATCATCACGCCGCCGGAGATCAGCACGCCGATGGCCAGCGCCAGCGTGAACGGGGTCGACGTGGCGCTGCGGCCCTTGCCGACCGCCGACTCGGCGGGCGACACCTCGTCGTCCACCTCGGCGAGGAACAGCCAGCCGAGCAGGTAGGCGATGATGCCCGCGCCGCCGTAGAAGGTGGCGACGGCGAACGCCACCCGGATGATGACGGGATCGATGCCGTAACGCGCACCGATGCCCGCGGCCACGCCCGCGATCTTGCGGCCCTGCCGGGGCCTGCGCGGGCGGGTCGCCCAGAAGTCTTTGAGCGTGTCCTCCACGCTCGCGGCGCCACGCGCCTGGTCGGATGTGCCACTCACAGGGACAAGCATCGCTGCCGACCTGCGGATCCGGCATCCGGGAACGACCCTGACTTCGCCTTCAGGGTCCAACCCCGATGTGGCGGGCGGGGGGCCGTGTGAGCATTCTGATGTGCAGACAGCGGTCCAGGAACACAGGGATCATGAGGTGGTGGACGCGGACCTCGAACGCTCCCGGACGAACGCGGTGGCGGAACCGGAACCGAACCGGATGTACCGCCGCCGGACCGGGCGTGCCGTGGCCGGGGTCGCTGGCGGGCTCGCCGACCACCTCGGCGTGCCCGTGCTCTGGGTGCGGATCGCATTCGCCCTGCTCTCCGCCCTTGGCGGGGCCGGGGTGATGGCCTACGGGCTGCTCTGGATCTTCGCGGCGCAGGCCCCCGCGGACGCGCCGCCGCCGACCGTGGGCAGCCGCGAGCGGCAGCAGGCGTTCGGCCTGATGGCGCTGGGCATCGGCCTGACCATCGGCGCTGGCACGCTGTCCGGCACGGTCAACGGCTGGGTGGCGGCGTCCGTCGGGGTGGCCCTGGTCGGCGCGGCCCTGGTCTGGCGGGAGGCCGACCAGTCCCGGCGGCGCCGGGTGCGCGGCGCGGTGTTCGGCTCGGGCGGCCGGTCGGCCACCTTCCGGGTGCTCGGCGGCGCGCTGCTCGTGGCCACCGGCATCGTCAGCTTCCTGGTCAGCAGCATCGGCCTGGGCCAGGTGCAGTTCGCGCTGCTGGCCGTGGTCGCCGCGCTGGTCGGCGTGGCCGTGCTGACCGTGCCGTGGTGGCTGCGCATGGTCCGCGACCTGGGCGACGAGCGGCGTGCGCGTATTCGCACGGAGGAACGCGCGGAGATCGCGGCCCACCTGCACGACTCGGTCCTCCAGACGCTGGCGTTGATCCAGAAGCAGGCGGACGCGCCGCGGGAGGTGCTGCGGCTGGCCCGGGGGCAGGAGCGCCAGCTGCGGAACTGGCTGTACGGGCCCGCGGGGTACGGACGCGGACAGGTCGACGCGCCTGCCGCGATGGGCGGATCGCTGGCCGAGGTGGTGGCGCGGGCGTCCGGCGAGGTCGAGGACACGTTCGCGATCAAGGTCCAGCAGGTCGTGGTGGGGGACTGCGAGCTGGACGAGAAGCTGACCGCCCTGGTGATGGCCGCCCGCGAGGCGATGGTCAACGCGGCCAAGCACGCCGGGGTCGCCGAGGTGTCGGTGTACGCGGAGGTCGAGGCGGAGAAGGTCACCGTGTTCGTGCGCGACCGCGGCAAGGGCTTCGACCCGGACGCGGTCCCCGAGGACCGGCACGGCCTCGCCGACTCCATCCGCGGCCGAATGGAACGCCACGGCGGCGAGATCAAGCTGCGCACCGCGCCCGGCGAAGGGACCGAGGTACAACTGCACATGCCGCGTGCGAGAGTGGCCACATGAGCGAGCAAGCCGAGACGCCGACCGAGAAGCGCCCGGTCCGGGTCTACCTGGTCGACGACCACAGCATGTTCCGCGCGGGCGTCCGCGCCGAGCTCGACACGCTCACCGACGACATCGAGGTCGTCGGCGAGGCGGGCACGGTCGGCGAGGCGGTCGCGGGGATCGCGCACCTGCGGCCGGACGTGGTGCTGCTGGACGTGCACATGCCGGACGGCGGCGGGGCGGAGGTGCTGCGCCAGTCGCGAAAGCCGCACCCGGAGGTGGTGTTCCTCGCGCTGTCGGTGTCGGACGCGGCCGAGGACGTGATCGCGGTGATCCGGGCAGGCGCGCGGGGTTATGTCACCAAGACGATCTCCAGCCAGGAGCTGGTGACGGCCGTGCTGCGGGTGTCGGAGGGGGACGCGGTGTTCTCGCCGCGGTTGGCCGGGTTCGTGCTGGACGCGTTCGCGGACCGGCCGGGGGCGGCACCGATCAGTGATCCGGAGCTGGACCTGCTGACGCCGCGTGAGCGGGATGTGCTGCGTTTACTGGCTCGGGGGTACGCGTACAAGGAGATCGCCTCGGAGCTGTTCATCTCGGTGAAGACGGTGGAGACGCATGTGTCGAGCGTGCTCCGCAAGACACAGCTGTCCAACCGGTACGAACTCTCCCGCTGGGCCTCCGACCGGCGCCTGGTCTGAGGCCGGGACCGGCTCAGCCGTTCTTGGCCTGGGCGAAGTTGTCGATCTTGAGTTGGCCGTCCTGGTCGACGAAGGCGTACGAGTACGGCTCCAGGCTGGACTTGCCTTCCTTGGTGGTGAACTTGATCTGGGCGTTCACCTTGTCCCCGGTGGCCTTCGCCGACACCAGCTGCACCTCGGACAGCCGGTCGTAGAACCGGGAGAACGACTCGTAGCCCTTGGACTTGGACTGGGCGCGGTCCGTGAGCAGCGTCCACGCCGCCTGTGGGTTGCCCGGGAGCAGGGCGTAGTAGTCCCGCAGGGCCGACTCGTAGTCGCCTGCCGAGTGGCCGGTGTCCGAGGTCGTCGTGGCGGACGTGGTCTTGGTCGGGCTCGTGGTCGTCGTGCGGGGTGTCGTGGTCGTCTTCGAGGTCATGGCGACCGTGGTGACCGATGTGGACACCCCGCCCTGGGAGCCCGCCTGGGACGAGTTCTTCGACGACGACATCAGGCTGGCCACCAGGATGCCGACCAGCGCGGCCGCCACGATCGCCAGGACGGTCAGCAGGATCGACCGGGCGTCGTGCTTCTTCTTGGGTTCCGGCGCGGGCGGCACCCGGCGCGCGCCGCCGGGGGGTGTGCGAGGTGGGGCGCTGATGCCGCCGGGCGGGGTCGGCGGGCGGTTGACGCCGCCGGGTGGGGTCGGGGGGCGGCGGGTCGGGTCGGTGAACGGGTTGACGTCCAGCCGGGTGCCCAGCGGGGGTGACTGCGGCGGGCGGGGCGGCATCGGGGCCGGGACCGTGCGCTGGTTGAGCAGGGACGGCAGCGGCTTGCCCGCGGCCACGGCGGCCAGCGCGTCCTTCGCGGCGGTCATCGACGGGCGTTCGAGCGGGTCGGCGCGCAGCAGCTGCATCAGCAGGGCGGTCAGCGGGCCTGCCTGGCGCGGCGGGCTGACCTTGCCCGCGGCCACCGCATAGAGCAGGGCCAGGGTGTTCTCGCTCAGCCCGAACGGCGAGTGACCCTCCACCGCCGTGTACAGCGTGGAGCCCAGCGAGAACACGTCCGCGGCGGGCGTCGGGGTCTCCCCCTTCGCCACCTCCGGCGCCAGGTAGGCGGGGGTGCCCGCGAGCATGCCCGTCGCGGTGACCGTGATGTCGCCCTGCGCCCGGGAGATGCCGAAGTCGGTGATCTTGACCGTGCCGTCCTCGCCGAGCAGCACGTTGGCGGGCTTCACGTCCCGGTGCACGATCCCGGCCGCGTGCGCGGCGACCAGGGCGGCGGCCACCTGGGTGCCGATCCGGGCCGCCTCCACCGGGGGCAGCACCTCGCGCTCGGTGAGCACCGCCGCCAGGCTCTTGGACGGCAGGTACTCCATGATCAGCCAGGGCTCGTTGTCGTGCTCGGCCACGTCGTAGACGGTGATCGCGTTCGGGTGCGCCAGCCGGGCGGCGATCCGGCCCTCGCGCATGGCCCGCAGCCGGGCCTCCTCGGCCAGGTCGGCGCTCAGGCCCGGCTGGGAGAGCAGCTGCTTGACCGCCACCGTCCGGTGCAGCCGCTCGTCGCGGGCCTGCCACACCACGCCCATGGCCCCGCTGCCGATGCGCCTGCCGAGCCGGTAGCGGCCCGCCACCAGGGTCTGCTCGCTGGTCATTGCCGCTCCTGGCTCACTGGGGGGGCGTCGTCACCGAGGCACTCGGACCGCCGGTCGTGGTGGTGGTCACCGGCGCGGTCGTGGTGGTCGTGGTCATCGTCGGCTTCGACGTCGTCGTGGTGGTCGTCGTCGTTTCGGCCGTGGTGGTCGTCGTCTGCGGCGCGGTCGCCTTGGCGGGCGTCGTGGTGGGCGCGACCGTCTTGGTCGTCTCCACCTCGCGGCGGCTCTCCGAGGTGGTCGGCTCGATCGGCGCCGAGGTCGGCACGTTGTTCACCGGGGTGTTCACCGGGTTCTGGGTGCCGTTGTGGTCCCGTCCGATGATCAGGAACGCGCCCACGGTCAGGATCGCGGCCAGGCCGACGCCCGCCACCACCAGCGGCACCCGCGAGCGCGGCGGCAGCGGCGGGGGCGGCACCGGCCGGACCCCCGTGCTCGACCGGCCGGGGTGCGTGCCCTGCCTGCCGACCAGCGCGGTCGTCAGGTCGGCGGCCGGGGCGGCCACCAGCCGGGTGTGCGCCTCGGCGATCGCCGGGGTGACCGCAGGCACGTCCGGGTCCTCGCCGCGGGCGACCGCGCCGAGCATGTCCCTGGCCTTGGCCGCGGACGGCCGCTCGGTGACATCCGCGGCCAGCAGCGCCACCAGCACGTCGGTCAGCGGGCCGGAGCGCGCCGGAGGGTTGATCTTGCCGGAGGCGACCGCGTGCAGCAGGCCCAGGGTGTTCTCGCTGAGCCCGAACGGCGGCTCGCCCTCGGTGGCCGCGTACAGCGTCGACCCAAGCGAGAACACGTCCGAGGCGGCCGACGGGTCGCGACCGACCGCGACCTCCGGCGCCAGGTACGCGGGGGTGCCCGCGATCAGGCCGGTCTTGGTCACGGTCACGTCGTCGGTGGCCCGGGAGATGCCGAAGTCGGTGATCTTCACCGAGCCGTCGTCGCCGAGCAGGATGTTGCCCGGCTTGATGTCCCGGTGCACCACGCCCACCGCGTGCGCGGCGGCCAGGGCCGCGGCCACCTGGGAGCCGATCCTGGCCACCTCGCCCGCACCCAGCGGGCCGCGCTCGGCCAGCGCGATCGCCAGGCTGACCGAGGGCAGGTACTCCATGATCAGACAGGGCACGCCGTCCTCGTCCACCACGTCGAACACCGCGATGGCGTTCGGGTGGTGCAGCCGGGCGGCGATCCGGCCCTCGCGCTTGCAGCGGGCCACCGCCTCCTCGGCCTCGTCCTCCGGCAGGCCGGGCGGCAGCAGCAGCTTCTTGACCGCGACCGGGCGGCCGAGGCGTTCGTCGACGCCCTGCCACACCACGCCCATGGCACCGCTGCCGATGCGTCGCTCCAGCCGGTAGCGCCCGGCGACCAGCCGGTCCTCGTCGCTCATCCCGACCGGAACCTCCCTTGCCCGCGAAGCGCCTCGCGAGCCCTTTCGTCATCGGCGCGGGTGCGCCACCGGTGCCCTCCCCAGGACCGGCGTCGGGACGCCGGGCTCCATCCCCCGGGGTTGGCCGACCGCTCCAGGCTAGGCGTTCACTCAGCGCGCACGAACGCACGTCCCGCTAGCTCGGGGATGGAACGGCAGCCGCTACATACTGTCACAGCCATCCCCCTATCGGGGGCGAACCGGACCAGGGTCGGGTCTCAGTCCAGCTGCGCGGAGACCAACTGGGCGCCAACGATGCGTTGCGGCACGGTATTGCTCACCTTGAGCAACTGTTGCGCCCGTAGGTGTGATCCGTCCCGCAGGTGCAGCCGGATCACCGCGAGCACCCCGTCGGAGCGCTCCGTCACCGAGAGCACCTCCACGCCGGTCACCACGCGCCACGAGCCGACGAACTCGCCCAGGCTGGTGCCCAGCAGGTCGCCTGCCACCAGGTCGAAGGCGGACCGCGGCTCGGTCCCGGCCAGCCGGTAGTAGTCCAGCACCAGGTCCCGGCTTGAGGTGAGGCCGCGCTCGCTGACGTGCCCGGAGTGCGCCGGGCTGGTGTCGCTGTCGGCCCGGTCGCGGCCGTCGCGGCGGGTGCCGGAGGTGGCCCTGGCCTGCTGGTCGGGGACCAGCGTGCCGGAGGCGGCGCCGGTCGACTGGACCAGGATGTCGGCGGAGGCCGGGCCGTCCAGGGCGGCGGTGGTGACCGCGCGGTCCAGCTCGTGCGGCAGCAGCGCGCGGCCGCCGGTGATCTCCACGCTCGGCCGGTCGGCCGCCTGGCCGCCGCTCCGGTCCCGGGCGATGATGCCTGCCGCGGCGACGGCGGCACAGAGCGTGACGGCGGCCACGCCCAGACCGGTGAGCTTGGCCAGCTGAGCCGTGCGCGAGGGCGGCTCGTGGTCGTGCGCGAACCCGACCGGCTCGGCCGCGGACCCGGCCTCGGCCTGCTCGGCGTCCAGGTCGGGGTCGGCAATCGGCGCGGAGAGCACGACCGGCAGCGTCCGGGTGACCTCGGTCGGCGGGTGCGCGAGTCTGCGGATCGGCTCGGTGCGGTGGTACATGGTGTCCGCGCGCGGCGCGGGCCCGATCCGCGGAATCGATTCCGTCGGATGGCCGTCGGCGCCGTCGGGATGGGCGGGCGTGACCGGGAGCGTGGGCTGCCGTCTGATCAGCTCGGTGACACGAACCGAGCCGGAACGCACCCGCCGCCTGCCGGTCGAGGGACGATCCACTGCCGCTTTCCTCCGCCTGAGTCGCTCGTCGGGGCAACTCGCATCGTGCTGCCGCGTGCTCACACCACTCTTTCTCGGCTTATCACCCGATCGAGGCGATAGCCGGGTTCGAGATTCACTCGAAAAGAGCAATGTCTCACCCACGGTTCCGACCGAAACCCGCCGGGTCGGGTGCGATCGGTCCAACCACGGGAGCCACGTGGCCTATCACCCGGGCCCCACCTCGCCCATCATTCCGCACCGACGCGACGGAGGGAATCCCGGAATTCAGCTTGCGGTTTTCTCCGCGCTGATCCGCGGGTCGTCGCCGTAGGAGAAGGTCAGCTCACGCACCTCGGAGCTCACCGAACCATCCCGGTGCACCAGCCGGACCATCGACCGGGTGCGCGCCCGGCTCGGGTCGATCACGATCTTCTGCACGTCGATCCGGGTCACGTCGGCGAACCGGCGGCAGAACTGGTCCTGCCCGGCGTACCGCAGCGGGCCGGTGGTCATGTCGAACGCGGCCCCCGGGTCGATCACCACGGCCCGGAAGAACGCCTCGGTGCGGTCGCCCATGGTGGTGGCGTCGTTCGGCGGGACGACCAGCATCGGCGTGACCACGGTGCTGCGCGCGGCGGGGGTCTGCGCGGACGGCCCGGCCACCGCCGGGCGGTCCGGCCTGCTCGCGCCCGAGGTGACGGCGACGGCGTCCCCCTGGCCAGCGGGCGTGTCGCCGGTGTCGGCCGGGTCGGCGTCGGCGGGGGCGGTGCCCGAGTCGCCCGGGGCCGGGACCGCCGCCGTCGGGCTGGCGGTCGGGTCGTCCGGGCTCCCCGGCGCGGGGTCGGTCGGCCGCGGCTCGCCCGGCTTCGGCGCCAGGGACGGCGCGTCGGCCGCGGGCAGGTCGGTCATCGGCAGCGGCTGGATGTTCGACAGGCCGGGCAGTGCCTCGATCATGTCCGGCCTGCGCGGCCCGGACATCAGCGTGACGGCCGCGTAGGCGAGCCCGACCACCACCAGGATCGCCGCGGTGACCGCGAACCAGGCCGCGTGCCGCCAGGACCGCGGCGGGGTCACCGAGGCCGGGATGGTGCCGAGGTCGAACTTGGCCAGGCCGGTCGCCGGACCGTCCACGTGCACCATCGCCCCGATCACCGGCAGCACGTCCGTGTCCTCGTCGGTGAGCGGCCGGGCGTGCGCGCGGGCGCCCCGGCGGCGCACCCGCGGCGGCCGCGGCAGACCGGCCCGGTGCCTGCCCTGTCCCGGGTCGTCCGGTTCGGTGTCGGTGCTGAAGACCATCTTGGTGGGGCTCCTGTCCTGCCCGTGCGTGCTGCTCGTCCGGCCTGGTGCGGCAGGCCGGTCAGCGGGTGTCGACGATCTGGAACTCCTCGGCCAGCCGCCCGCGCGGCAGGCCGTAGCGGGCGGCGGTGTCGGCGAAGTGGCCACGCATCCGCTCGGCCAGGTCGGGGTTCTCCCCCACCTGGGAGACGTGTGCGCCGAGCGCGGCCATCCGCCGGTCGAACTGGTCGGTGATGTCCACCGCGTGCTCGCGCAGATGCTTCGGCGCGTCGGCGATCCACAGCTCGGGCACCGACCACGGCTCCAGGCCCTCGTCACGCAGCAGCTCGGGGTGCGCGTGCGGGTTGCGGGCGTCCGGGTAGACCGCGGCGAAGGTGGCCGCGCCGGTCGCCCGGTGGTCCGGGTGCGCGGTCGGCACATGCGACCAGTTGATCTCCGGGGACCAGGTGAGCACCCGGTCCGGCCGCACCTTCCGGATCACCCGGGTGATGTCCCGGCGTAGCGCCAGGGTGGGCTCGACGGCGCCGTCCGGATAGCCGAGGAAGTAGAGGTCCGCGACCCCGACCGCGGCCGCCGCCGACCACTGCTCGGCCTGCCGGATCGCGGCCACCTCGTCGGCGGTGTGCGACCCGTCGCCACTGGCCTCCCCGGAGGTGACCAGGCAGTAGCTGACCGCTATCCCGGCGGCGGTCCAGGTGGCCACCGTCCCGGCCGCGCCGAAGTCGACATCGTCGGGATGCGCGCAGACCACCAGAGCCGTGCGCACGTCGTCGCTGAGGGTCACTCCGATCACGCGCAGAAGCGTAAGCGAACCGGCCGGGTTCGTACTGCTGAGCGGGTTTGCGCGCGCTAAACCACACCTTCGCGTGAACAGGGCGAGGCCAGATTCCCCACTCGGTTCACGCGTCGCCGTCCGTATGTCGGATTCGCCCGATCAGCGGGGTCGAACTTGGTGATCTTGCCAACGGGCTTGATCACGGCCGGTCAACCTTGCCACGGCTGCTGCGGCGGCCCGGCAGGCGGGTACTGCCCCGGCGGCTGAGTCGGCGGCTGGACGGGCGGTGGGTAGGACTGCGCCCCGGGCTGGGGGTAGGGCCTCGGCCCGGTCGGCGCCTGCGGGTACTGCTGGGGTGGGTACAGCGGCGGGTACTGCTGCTGCGGCCACTGCCCTGGACCGGGTGGGAACGGCGGCTGCTTCGGGTTCTTGCGCCGCCGCACGACCACCACCGTCACCACTGCGGCGATGATCAGCAGCAGGACCAGCAACTCGATCAGTCCGAATTTCATCCGCACGCCCCCTCACTCGGTGTGCCGGTCGCGAGGACCGGCGCGGTCCGGTCACTGCGCGGTGGCGACCACCGCGGCCAGTCGATCCGCCGCCGTCTGCGCGGCCTCCTGGCTCAGTGCCTCCACCATCACGCGAACCAGCTGCTCGGTCCCCGACGGGCGCAGCAGCACCCGCCCGGTCTCGCCCAGTTCCGCCTCCACCGCCGACACAGCCGCGCTGACCAGCGTCGACGCCGCGACCGTCGCCTTGTCCGCGACCCGCACGTTCACCAGCACCTGCGGCATCTTGGTCATCACACCCGCCAGCTCGGCCAACGACCGACCGGTAGCCGCGACCCTGGCCATCAGGCGCATCGCCACCAGCAGGCCGTCCCCGGTGGTCGCGTGGCCCGGCAGCACCACGTGCCCCGACTGCTCGCCGCCCAGGGCCAGCCTGCTCGCGCGGAGCTCGTCCAGGACGTAGCGGTCGCCGACAGCCGTGGTGCGCAGCTTCACACCCGCGTCGCGCATGGCCACGTGCAGGCCCAGGTTGCTCATCACGGTGACCACGAGGCTGTCGTCGGTCAGCTCGCCCGCGTCACGCATGGCCAGCGCCAGCACGGCCATGATCTGGTCGCCGTCGACGACCTCGCCCGCGGCGTCCACGGCCAGGCAGCGGTCGGCGTCGCCGTCGTGCGCGATGCCCAGGTCCGCGCCCTCGGCCAGCACCGCGGCGCGCAGGGCGTCCAGGTGGGTGGAGCCGCAGCCGTCGTTGATGTTCTCGCCGTCCGGCAGCGCGTGGATGGCGATCACCTCGGCGCCCGCCTCGCGGTAGGCGCGCGGCGCGGTCGCCCAGGCGGCGCCGTTCGCGCAGTCCACCACGACCTTCAGGCCGTCCAGCCGGTTCGGGGTGGCGGTCAGCAGGTGCGCCACGTAGCGGTCGGTGGCGTCCGAGACCTCGTAGATCCGGCCCACCCCGGCGCCGGTGGGGCGCTCGGCGGTGCTGTCCAGATCCGCCTCGATCTCGTCCTCGATCTCGTCCGACAGCTTGTGCCCGCCCGCGGCGAACAGCTTCACGCCGTTGTCCGGCATCGGGTTGTGCGAGGCGGAGATCACCACGCCCATGTCCGCACCCAGGTCGCCCACCAGGAACGCGATCCCCGGCGTGGGCAGCACCCCGACCTTGAGCACGTCCGCGCCCGCCGAGGCCAGGCCAGCGCACACGGCGGCCTCCAGCATCTCGCCGCTGGCCCGCGGGTCACGACCGACCACCGCGACCGGGCGGTGCGAGCGGTCGTGCGCGGCCAGCACCCGCGCCGCGGCGGCGGCGATCCGCAGGGCCAGCTCCGGGGTCAGCTCGGAGTTGGCGAGACCGCGCACTCCATCCGTGCCGAACAGACGTGCCATGGGCGAGACCTCCGGTGAGGAGTCGAGCTTGGGGACGGGGTAGGCGCAGGGAGGCAGGGCTGGGTGGGTGGGAGGGAGGGAGGGAGAAATGTAACCGGGATGGGTGGGGCAGGTGGGACAAGACCCGGAAAAAGGACCAGCGAGAGCAGCCTGTTCGTCGTGAACGTGCTGCTCCCGCTGGGGTGGTGCGCTGGCGCTGCCGAGCAGGTCAGCGCTTGCTGTACTGCGGCGCCTTGCGGGCCTTCTTCAGGCCGTACTTCTTGCGTTCCTTCGCCCGCGGGTCGCGGGTCAGGAAGCCTGCCTTCTTCAGGACCGGGCGGTCCTCGCTGTCCAGCTCGATCAGCGCGCGGGCGATCGCCAGGCGCAGCGCACCGGCCTGGCCGGTGATGCCGCCGCCGTGCAGGTTCGCGCGGATGTCGAAGGACTCGGGCTTCTCGACGACCACGAGCGGCTCACGGATGAGCTGCTGGTGGACCTTGTTCGGGAAGTACTCCTCCAGGGAGCGGCCGTTCAGCACGAACTTGCCGCTGCCCGGGGTGATCCGGACGCGCACCACGGCCTCCTTGCGGCGGCCGACGGTCTGCGCGGTCTCTGCGGTCAGGTGCGGCAGCGCGGGCGCGGCGGGCTCCGCCTCGTCCTCGTGCACGGCCTCCGGGTCGGCCGCGGCGTCGAACGCCTCGACGGCCTCGGTCTCCCCGGCCTCGGTCTCGACAGCCGCCTGGTCGGCAGCCTCGGTCTCGACGGCCTCGGTCTCCACCGCGTCAGTCTCCACCGCGTCGACCTCGGCGGTGTCGGGGTTCACAGCGTCCGCACTGTCCTGACTCACTTGGCGACCTTCGCAATCTCGAACGGCTTGGGCTGCTGGGCGGCGTGCGGGTGCTCGGGGCCCGCGTAGACCTTGAGCTTCTTGCCCTGGGCGCGGCCGAGCTTGTTCTTCGGCAGCATGCCCTTGACGACCTTCTCCAGCAGCCGGTCGGGGCGGGTGTCGAGCAGCTCGCCGAACGACTGCTTGCGCAGACCGCCCGGGTAGCCACTGTGCCGGTAGGCGAACGCCTGGTCCCGCTTCTTGCCGGTCAGGACGACCTTCTCGGCGTTGACGATGATGACGAAGTCACCGGTGTCCACGTGGGGGGCGTAGGTGGGCTTGTGCTTGCCGCGCAGCAGTGTGGCGACATGCGTGGCGAGACGGCCGAGCACCACGTCCTCGGCATCGATCACGTGCCAGGCGCGGTCGACCTCGCCGGGCTTAGGGCTGTACGTGGGCACGGGTCTACCTCATCGTCAACTTGCGTCATGGGTGCCTGTGCGGGCCTCACCCCTGACCGACCGGGTCGTCCAGGGGCGCGCAACGCGGCTCGACTCGCGTTCGACCAGCCGAGCTATACGCCCCGCGCCGCACAACAACGTAAGAAGATACCGGGTGGGTGATGGAGGGTCAAAATGGCCCCCGGCCACGACTCACCGACGGTGCTCCCGAGCAGGCGAAGCGTACCCCCAGCGGGCCGCCAACCGGCCCGCGACGACGGTGTGGCCCGCGTGCCCGTCGGCGTCCGGGCGGGCGTCGGCGAGCGCGAGGTGCGCGGCGTACTCCACGTATTTGTGCCGTAGATCACTTGCCAGCCGCAGCGCCTGGGTGGCGTGGACAGCGCCGCGCGGGTCGCCGTGGGCGGTGAGCGCGCGGGCGAGGCCGACGTGGGCGCGGGCGAGCAGGCCCGGCCCGGCCGACGCGCGGGCCACCGCCAGCGCCTCGGCGAGGCAGGCGAGCGCGTCGGCGCCCTGTCGGAGCCGGACCTCCCCCAGCGCGAGCAGGGCGACCACCAGGTCCCGGGGGTGGGTCCGGCGAGCCAGGGCGACGGCCCGCTCGGCATGGTCGGCGGCCTGGACAACCGCTACGGCGCCGGGGTGGACGGCGCTGAGCGCGCGGGCGTGCTCGGCCTCGGCGCCTGGGTGGTCCGGGCGGAGGGCGAGGGCGGCGGCGCTGTCGGCGAGGGCGGCGCGGTGGCTGCCGACGATCCGGTGCGCGGCGGCCCGGACGCTCAGGGCGTCGGCACGGCTGCCTGCCGGGGCGTCCGGTGGTTCGAGGCTGCGGGTGGCGTGTCCGGTGGCCGCGGCGGGTTCGCCCAGGTCGAGCAGGAGCGCGGCGAGGTCGGCTCGCGCGCGGGCGGCGGCGTCGGGGCTCACGTGCGGGGCCAGGCGGACGGCGCGGGTGAGGTAACCGCGGGACCGGCGGGCGTTGCCTTGGTCACTGTGCACGGCGGCGAGCGCGAGCAGGGCCCGGACCTCCTCCGTGTGCTCGGGTTCGGCGCGGGCGGCGCCGGGGACACCGAGGTCGCGGAAGCGTTTGACGGCGCGGGTCCCGTAGCGCAGCGCGGCCGCGGTGTCCCCGGTGCGGGCGTGCGCGGCGCTGAGGCTCAGCAGCATCCGGCCTTCGGCGTGCTGGTCGCCCGCGCGGAACGCGGCTTGCAGACCTGCGGTGCCGAGCGCGATCCACTCGGGGACCCGGGCGCGCGCCTCGACGTGGCCGCGCAGGGCCTCGGCCAGCCGCCAGGCGATGTCGGGGGCGGTGGACTCGACCGCGGCGGTGGCCACCGCGACGGCTCCCGGCAGTTCGGCGTCCACTCGGCCGACCCGGTCGCCGCACAGTTCGAGGTACCAGTCGCGGAGTGCGTGCCAGGTGCCCCCGTCCGGGCCATCCGGTTCGCCGCCGAGATCGTGGGCATACCGGCGGATCTCGTCGGGGCAGCCGTAGCGGTCGCGGGCCGGGCGGGTGAGCAGGCGGGCGCAGACCAGACGGTCGAGCGCGCGGCGGGTCGGGACGAGGCCGATGCCGGCGAGCGCGGCGGCGAGCGGGACACCGAAGTCGGGGCCGGGGATCCGGCCGACCAGGCGGAAGACGCGGGCGGACTCGGCTTCCAGGGCGTGGTAGGCGGCGGACAGGCCGGGCTCTTCGTCCATAAAGGACGAATCGGTGGCGGCGGCAAGGCGCAGGGCGAGCGGGAGGTGGCCGCACCGCGCGGCCACCTTGTCGGCGTCGGGCATGTCCCCGAGCAGGGCGAGCGCGTCGTCCGGCAGCAGCGGGCCGAGTTCCAGGCGGTACGCGGAATCCTTGGTCACCAGGCTGGTCAGCCGGTCCCGGCTGGTGACCACCACGAGGCTGCCGCCGCCCTCCGGCAGCAGCGGCCGGACCCAGGTGGGATCCGCCACACCGTCCACCAGGATCAACACCCGGCGGCCCGCGAGCAGGCCGCGATAGAGCGCGGCGGCCTCGTCGAAGTCCGGGGGCACCCGGTCGCCGGGAACGCCCAGGACGCGCAGGAAACCGGCGAGCGCGGCCGCCGGGGTGACCGGGGGAAACGGGCCGTAGCCGCGGAAGTCGAGGTGGAGCGCGCCATCCGGGTACTGGCCGCGGATCCGGTGCGCCCAGCGCAGGGCGAGCGCGGACTTGCCCGTGCCCGCGGGCCCGGTGATCACCACGACCGGGGCGGGGCCGCGCCGGTCCCCCACCCGTGCGCGGTCCAGTTCGACGAACTCGTCGAGCCGACCGCGGAAATTCCCGTTATTACCGGGTAATAGACGCGGCGCGGCTGGTGGCGTGTCCGGATCGGAGATCAACACGCGGTGGAAGACGGCCCGCAACGCGGAACCCGACTCGACCCCGAGATCGCGGCCGATGCGCGTGAACTGATCTATCGCCTCGTCCCGACGGCCCGATGACCACAGCGCCGTCATCACCTGACCGATGATCCGCTCATGCGCGGGATAACGCACCGCGCGGGCGAACAGGTCCGGCAACAATTCGCGGTGTTCGCCCAACCGCAATCGGACGTCGACCCGATCCGACTCGACCGCGAGCCGTTCCTGGCGGAGTTGTTCGCGCATCCCGTCGAACCACGGCGTGGTCAGGTCACCGAACGCGCGACCGCGCCACAACTCGAATGCCTCCGCGTACAAAACCGCGGCTTCCCGGTCTTCCGATCCGCGTGCCCGCGCCACCAACAGCCGGAATCGGTGCAGGTCGACCTGGCCGGGGTCGACTATCGCGGCATAGCCGTCCTGATCGCGGACTATTCGCGCACCCGCCGCGGCGAAAACGGCGCGCAGTTCCGCGAAGTGGTCGGCGAGCGCGCCGCGCACCCGTTCCGGCGGCCGATCCCCCCAGGCGCGTTCGACCAGCACCGCCACCGATACCGGGCGGTTCGCCTCGGTCAGCAGCACGGCCGCGAGCGCGACCTGTCGAGGATCGCGGGCCCCCGCCGCGGAAACCGCGCCGAGCACCCGGAAAACGACATTCCCACGCATACTCTCCATCGACGTCCCCCACGTCGGTACGAAGTACGCCCAAGATACACGGAAACGAAAAACCGCGGCCCCGGGGGGATTCCCCCGGGGCCGCGGTGGCAGTGCGGGCTCAGGCCCAGCGGCTCGCGTTCGCGTGCTCGGTCTGCTCGTAGTTCTCGCCGGACTGACGCACGGCGGTACCGATCGAGTTGAGGACCTGCTTCAGGTCGTCGTAGGCGGAGTCCCACTCGCGCTGCTTGGCGTCCCACGCCTCGGCGGCCGCACCGGAGTAACCGGCGCGCAGCGGGGCCAGCCGCGACTTGAGGTCGCCGAGCAGGCCGTCGAGCTGCGAGGAGGTGGAGGTGATCGACTGGGCCGCGTTGGCGACCTCGGCGAAATTGACCTTGATGATGTCGCCGTTAGGCATTGCTTACTCCCTGTTCAAGTCTTTGGGGTTGGCGCGAAGACCAGTTGTCCGGAAAGGACTCAGCCGAGGACGTTGGTGATGTTGCTCAGCGAGGAGGAGGCCTCCTCTTCCTGGCGCACGTACGCCTGGTTGCTGGCCTTCAGCTGCTCGGAGATGCCCTGCAGCGCGTCGTGCAGCTTGCGGGCGTCCTCGTCGAAGCGGTTCATCAGGGTCGCGAACGCGGCGGACGCCTGGCCCCTCCAGTTGTCGTGCAGCGGCGCGAGGTTGCCACGCAGCGTGCTCAGCGCGTTCCGGCTCTCCTCGTTGACGTTGTCGACGTCAACCGCGGCCTTCGCCATCTCTTCGGGCGTGATTCCGTAACCGGACATTGGGAGAAACCCCCTGGCTTGTGGGTGGGTCGTACGCCTTCTTCGTTCGTACGCCGCTTACGACGAAGACCCTGCCAGGTTCGGTTCCACTTCGGTGCCGGTTGTCCGCAGGTAGTTGCTCCCGTTAACGGTCTGCCGAGGAACCCGCAGGTCAGCGCACTGTGAACCGGGCGGTCCCGGCGGCTGAGCGGTTCCCGTTGGTGAATGATCGCCGCAGGTCAGCCGCCGTGGAACAGGATCTGGTGCTGCGAGAAGTCCTCATCATCGGGATCCGCCGGGGACGGTCCGGCTGACTCCCGCTCCGCCGCCTGGACCGGCCTGCGCGCCAGCCGCTGCGTCTCCCGGCGGAATGCCGCGCTCGTCTCCCGCCCCTCTGCCGACGCGCGCTGCGCGCGGGTGACGGCCGCCGACAGGTCCGCGCGGAACCGCGCGACCGCGTCGCTGAAGCCCTGGTTCGGTCCGGACACCGTCCACCTCCGCAGATCAACCCGAGACGACCATAGAGCGCACGACCGCGGCACAAGCCTGCCGCACCCGGTCCAGGCCGTCGGGGGTGTACTGGCAACCGATGCTGACCTGGTACCTGCCGCTCAACAGGACGTACCAGTCGACGGTCGCGTTGCTCGCCCGTTCGCGGTAGTGGATGACGTCGCGGCCGGCGAAGCTGGCCTTGTCGTCGAACTCGGAGAAGACGTCGCCGCCCTGGGTGTAGTCGTCGCGAAGGCGGTCGACGGCGCGGGCGCGGTCGGCGGTGCTGTCGAAGCTCAGTTCGCGTTCCTGGACGAGGATCTGGTCGTCGCCGCGTTCCGCGCCGGTCGGCTTGAGGTCGGTACGCATGAGGCCGGGGTTGCCGCCGGTCTGGGTCCAGTCGGCGGGGAGGGTGAAGCGGTACTCGTAGCGGGCGATGGTCTGGGCGGGGTCGTCCCGGCCCAGCACGATGATCAGGACGGCGGCGATGGCCGCGACCAGCGTCACGCCCGCGATACCGAGCCAGCGGCGGCGCCTGTTCGGCTTGGGTGGGATGACCGGGACCGGGACGGCCGGGGTGACGGTGGGGAACGCGGTGCCGACCGGGGGTGGGCCCGATGGTCGAGTGGCCGGGCGGGAGCCGGTGAGCAGGCCGGTGTGGTCGACGCCGGTGGTGGGGCTGACGGCGCGGAGGGCGCCCCTGGCGACGACGGTCTCCGGCTGGTCGAGGGTGACCGGGACGATGCCGGTCCGGTCGGCGACGACCTGGGCGACCAGGGGAATGCGGCTGGAGCCGCCGACCAGGAAGACGCCCGCGAGCTGCCGGGGTGCCAGGCCCGCCGCGGAGATCGCGGCGAGGGTGAGGTCGGCGGCGGTGGCGATCGGGCCGGTGATGATCCGTTCCAGGTCCGGGCGGGTGACGTGGGCGTCCGGGAACGGGGACGGCAGCGGGATGTCGGCGTAGTTGTGGCGGGAGAGGGTTTCCTTGGCGCTGCGGACATCCTGGTGCAGGACACGCCTGCGGCGGCGGTCGGTGATGTCGCGGCCTTCGAGGAGTGCGCGCCAGGCCTCCGGGTCTTTCCCGCCCACCGTGGCGCCCAGGTGGTCCAACAGCAGCTGGTCGACGTCCGCGCCGCCGAAGGACGGGTTTCCCTTGGTGGACAGGATGGTGAACATGCCGGTGGCCTCGGTGCGGACGACGCTGACGTCGGTCGTCCCGCCGCCAAGGTCGAGGATGGCGAGGGTTCTTCCCGGCGGGCCGGGGAAAGTGGCCGCGTGATGGACGGCGGCGGCCACCGGTTCCGGGATCAGGATGACGCGGGGGCTCAGACCGGTTGCCGCCTGGCGCAGGGTTTGGGTGCGGAAGCCGCCCCAGTCGGCGGGGTGGGTGAGGACCAGTTGGTCTATCTGGGAATTGCCGGTTACCCGTCTTGCTTCGTCAGTTGCTCGTTGTAGGACTGCTCGGAAGATCGCGCTCACCGGGATGACGGTGTTGCCGAGCAGCAGTTCGGACTCGTCGATGCGGCGTTTGGGGTGGGGTTCGTAGCGGGAGGGGTCCAGGGCCGCTTGTCGGTCTGCCTCCTGGCCTACGAAGAGGGTGCCGTCCAGGGCGGCGTAGATGGCGGACGAGAGGAGGGGGTTGCCGTCCACCACTACGACCTGGGGGTCGTGCAGGTCACGCGAGATGGCTATGCAGGTGCTGGAGGTGCCGAAGTCGATGGCTGCTCGTAGGGACATGGCACCTCCTGGTGGGGTTGGCCTGGTCAGGGTAGTTGGTGCGCAAGGGAAGAGCCCCGCTCGATGGGGTTCGGGCGGGGCTCTTCCGGGTTGCGTTCCCGGTCAGTCCGGCTGGATCCAGGCGATGTGCATGAGGGACTGGCCGACCTTGCGGCTGACCAGGGTGCCGCGGCCGGGGGGCAGGGCGGAGGGTTTGACGGTGCCCAGCAGGGCGCCCTCGTCCTTGCTGCCGCTGCCGACCAGGCCGGGGCTGGCGATCTCGCGGAGCTTGCCGAGGATGGGGTCGAACAGGGCCCGGCTCGCGCCGCCGGTGCGGCGGACGGTGATGACGTGCAGGCCGACGTCCTTGGCCTGGGGGAGGAACTCGGCGATCGGCTGGAGGGGGTTGTTGCCCTGGGTGGCGACCAGGTCGTAGTCGTCGACGATGACGAAGAGCTCCGGGCCCTTCCACCAGGAGCGGTTCCGCAGCTCCTCCTGGGTGACGTCGGGGCCGGGGAGCCGCTTGAGCATGGAGCCGCGGACGTCCTTGATCATGTCGCCGAGCTGGTTGGACGAGACCGCGTAGCCGAGCAGGTGTTCGGTGTCGATGAAACCGAGCAGGGTGCGGCGGTAGTCGACCAGGATGATGACCGCTTCCTTGGGGGTGTAGCGGTCCATGATGCCGCGGATGATGACGCGCAGCAGGTTCGTCTTGCCGGACTCGCCGTCGGCGAAGGCGACGAAGTGCGGCTCGGCCTCCAGGTCCAGGTACATCGGGGCCAGGTCGTTCTCGTCGACGCCGATCGGGACCAGTTTGGTGTCCCGGCGGGTGTCCTGGGCCAGCAGCTCCTCATAGGGCAGGACCTCGGGCAGCAGCCGGACCTTGGGGGCGCCGCGGCCGCGCCAGGAGGACTTGATCTTGGCGACCGCGTCCTGGACGCCGCCCGCGACGTCCTCGGGATTGCTTGAGCCGTCGACACGGGGCAGGCCGGTGAGGAAGTGCAGCTTGTCGCGGGAGAGGCCGCGGCCGGGGCGGCCTGCGGGCACGTTGACCGCGACTCGACGGTCCACATCGGACTCGCTCGGGTCGCCGAGGCGGAGCTCGAAGCGGGTGCCGAGCAGGTCCTTGAGCGCCGGGCGGATCTCCGCCCAGCGGTTCGCGGCGACGATCACGTGGATGCCGAAGGACAGGCCCTGCGCGGCGAGGTTGACGACCTGCATCTCCAGCGCCTCGAACTCCTGGCGGAAGTTCAGCCAGCCGTCCACGATCAGGAAGACGTCGCCGAACGGGTCCTCCCGGAGCTCACCGCGCCGCTTGCGGTTGCGGAAGTCGGTCATCGAGTCGATGCCCCAGTCGCGGAAGCGCTGTTCGCGCTCGGTGACCAGGCCGGAGACCTCGGCCACCATGCGGCGGGCCTTGTCCGGGTCGATACGGCCCGCGACGCCGCCCACGTGCGGGAGGCCGTCGAGTGTGCCGAGCGTGCCGCCGCCCAGGTCGAGGCAGTAGAACTGGACTTCCTCCGCGGTGTGCGTCAGCGCCATCGACATGACCAGGGTGCGCAGCATCATCGACTTGCCCGACTGCGGGCCGCCCGCGATGGCCGCGTGGCCCGCGGCGCCGGAGAAGTCGGCCCACAGCAGGTCGCGGCGCTGTTCGTAGGGCTTGTCGATGATGCCGAGCGGGACCTGGAGCCTGCCGTTGCCGTAGAAGCCGACCGGCGACAGGCCGCGGTCCTCGGTGGGCTGCAACGGCGGGAACAGCGTGTCCAACGAGTTGGGCTCGTTCAGCGGCGGCAGCCAGACCTCGTGCGCGGGCGGGCCCTGGCCGACCAACCGGCTGACGACCACGTCCAGCTCGCTGGTCTCCTGGCCGCCCTCCGGCTTGGCCTCCTCCTTGGGCTTCTCCTTCGGCGTCTCCGGTTCCTTCGGGATCTCCACGTAGTCCGGCACGAAGAGCCTGGCCCGCCGGTCACCCGAGACCGCCGCGACCGGGCCCGCCGCCTGCAGGCCCGCCGGGCGGTACGGACCGGAGACGTAGGACGCCTTGAAGCGCACCATGGTGCTGGTGTCGTACTTGAGGTAGCCCGAACCCGGGATCGACGGCAGCTCGAACGCGTCCGACACACCGATGGCCGCGCGGGACTCCGCGGCGGAGAAGGTCTTCAGGCCGATCCGGTAGGACAGGTGCGAGTCGAGACCGCGCAGCTTGCCCTCCTCCAGGCGCTGCGAGGCGAGCAGCATGTGCATCTGCAGCGACCGGCCCAGTCGGCCGATGGCGACGAACAGGTCGATGAAGTCCGGCTTGGCGGACAACAGCTCCGAGAACTCGTCGACCACGATGAACAACGCGGGCAACGGGTCCAGGTCGGCGCCGTTCTCCCTGGCCTTCTCGTACTCCCAGACGTTCTTGAAGTTGCCGCCGTTCTTCAGCGCCTCCTGGCGCCGGTTCATCTCACCGGCGAGCGCGTCCTTCATCCGGTCGACCAACGTCAGGTCGCCCTGCAGGTTGGTGATGACCGCGGCGACGTGCGGCGCGCCGTCCAGACCGAGGAAGGTCGCGCCACCCTTGAAGTCGACCAGCACGAAGTTCAGCGTGGACGACGAGTGCGTGGCCAGCATGCCCAGCACCAGCGTGCGCAGGAACTCGGACTTGCCGGAACCGGTGGCGCCGATGCACAGGCCGTGCGGGCCCATGCCCTCCATGGCCGCTTCCTTGATGTCCAGCTCGACGGCCTGGCCGAACTCGCCGACGCCGAACGGCACCCGGTAGCGGTCGCGCACCGGCCGCGGCCGCCACGCCTGCTGCACGTCGAAGGTCATCGGGTCGCCGGGGATGCCCAGCAGCTCCAGCAGCGTCGGGTTGGACAGCAGCGGCTCCTCGTCGCCGGTGTCCGCGGCCGCGCCGCCCACCCGGTACGGGGCCAGCTTGCGGGCCAACGCCTCCGCCTCGGCCACGCTCAGCGTGTCCGGCTGGGCGAACCACTCCACCCCGCTGGCGCTGCGCGCGCCCAGCCGGTCCGCCTCCACCACCAGCCGCAGGCCGCGGCGGGCGGTCAGGTTGCCGAGGCAGTCGGACAGGTCCAGCAGTGTGCAGCCGACCAGGCCCTCCTCCAGGATGATCTGTTCCTCGCGGGTGACCTCGCCGTCGTCGATGACGATCACCACGTGCGGCTGGTCGGGCTGCGGCGGGGCGTTGCGGGTGAACCGCTGCCGGTCGCGCAGCTCCTCGTCCAGCCACTGCTCCACCTGGGACAGCGAGCCGCTCATCATGCGCAGCTGGCCGATGCCGTCGACCATCGTCGGGTGCTGGGTGTGCGGCAGCCATTTCGCCCACTCCCACTCGGCCTTCGCCTTGCCGGAGGTGACCACGGCGACCAGCACGTCGTCGTGCGAGTGGAAGGTGACCAGCTGGGCCAGCAGGGCGCGGGCCAGGCCACGGGCCAGGTCCTTGTCGCCCGCCACGCCGACCGCGGCGAACCCGCGGATGGCCACCTGGATGGGCAGGTCCGGCACGATCGAGTGGGCGCGCACGAACCGGCGCAGCGCCAGCGTGGCGATCGGCTCCAGCTCGTCCACCGGGCCGGTCTGCGGCGGCACCAGCCGGGTGGCCAGCCGCTGCGAGCCGCGGCCCACCCGCAGGTGGCAGAAGTCCGAGTCGGCCTGGCGGCGCTCCCACATGCGCCTGCTGGTGGCGATCGACCACAGTGCCTGCGGGTCCGGGTGGGTCCACTCCAGCGACCCGCGCTGGTCCAGCGCCGCCTCCCGGGCGCGGTCGCGCATCTGGCCGAGGTAGCGCAGGTAGTCCTTGCGGTCCTCGTTCATCTCGGCCTTCTTCTGGCCGCCGCCCCGACCGCCCATGCCGCCCGCCATCATGCCGACGGTCGACATCAGGAACATGCCGCCGAAGAGCAGGGACGTGGGGTTCTTGCCGCCCACGACGAACATGAAGGCCATCATCCCGACCGAGGCCACGATCATGACCGCGGGCAGGATCTTCATGACGATGTTGCCCGGGATGACCCGCGGCACCTCGGGCGGCGGTTCGAGGTGGACCTCGCCGCCGGGCTGCCGCGGCGCGGCGAGCCGGGGCGAACGCTTGAACTGCAGCGTGCTCACCGGGTGGACACCTCTTCGACTCGGGTGGTGCGGGTTAGTCCGTGGGGGAAACTACCGAACTACTGACAGCGACCTGACGCGTTTGGCGGGAACCGATGACCACCCGCGTGCCGATCGCCGCCAGCCAGGCGAGGTGGGCCAAGCCCAGCCCACAGGCGATCAGACCGGTCGGCACGAGCAGGACGGTCAGCAGCAGCCACAGTTGCGCGCACACCGCGGCGCCGAGGACCGCGAGATAGAGGGTAAACCTGGCCACGCGCGTCGAGTGCTGCCCGGCCAGGGCAGCGACCGTGGCCGCCAGCGCCAGCCCGCTGGGGAAGATCCACCAGCGGTGGGTGATCCCCCAGGACAGCGCGGTGATCGCGACGGCCAGCGCGGCGGCGATCACGAACGGGTCGGAGATCACCGGCGCGGTGCGGGCCGGGGCCGGGCAGACGACCAGCAGCCCGGCCAGTCCCGCGGCCATCAGCACCGGGATCCACGGGCCCTGGTGCACGCGGTCCAGTTGGGCCTCGGCGGCCAGCACGGCCGTCAACGCGATCGTGCCGAACACGATCCGCCCCGCCAGTTCCCGGCTCGCGCGCGAGTACGCCAGGGACGCCGTCGCGCCCGCGTAGACCAGGCCGGACAGCACCGATGGATAGAAGTGCTCGTACAGGTAGTACATCCGTGCGCCGACCGCGAGGCCCGCGAGCACGGTGAACGACGCGAGGACGGCGCGCGCCGCCGTCCGCGATCCCCCAGAAATGACCACTGCTTACCGCCCCCAGTCGCGCGGATGCCACCGAAACCGCCCAAACCCGCGTGTTCGGTGCGGACATCCTAAATCGACATCCGCGCTGGTGGGGAGAGGGCCGCGCGGCCCTGTGGACAACTCGGGACCGGGACTACTCCGCGCGGTCCGGCGCGTTCGCGAGGACCGGGCGACCGCCCAGCACGAGCGCGCCAAGCAGCCCGGCCACGAAGACCGCGCCAAGCAGGATCGGCACCGCGCCCGCGCTGGAGATGGCCAGGAAGTACAGCACGCCCGCGGACACCGCGACGACCAGCGCGCACAGCGCGAACCGGCCGGGCCCCTGGATCCGTTGGCCGATCATGAAAACGGCCGCGGCGACCAGGAACAGGGAGCCGTGCACCAGCGAGCCCGGGTCGTCGGTGTCCGTGAAGAAGCGCACGACGAGCACGCCCACCGCGGCGGCGACCGCGACCAGCGTGGCGTATTCGGCGCGGCCTGCGGGAACGAGGTCGTCGATATACCCGGCTACCCGGCCGAGGGTGCCGACCACCAGCAGGAACGTCAACAACAGCGCCTGCGGGTTGTGGCCGCCCAGGTAGTACAGCTGCAACGCCATGCCCGCGATCCCGGCCAGGCTCACCACGCCAAGACCGATCAGGCCCGCCAGGTCGCGGCCCGCGGGCGTGTACGCCTGGGCCAGCGTGGCGACGACGTAGACCACGCCCGGCAGCACCGACGCCGGGTGCCTGCCGGTCACGTAATAGATCAACACGCTCAGGCCGATACCCGCCACCACGGTGACGATCGGGAGCACTTTCCGGATCCGCTTCATGTCCGGCCCCGCGCCCGCCCCGGATGTCGCCCGCATTCCATTTCCCCCCACCGCGACGGCGCTTTCTGCCGAACCGCCTCATCCCGAGATATCGGTGCGGCCATACTAGGACCGGCTCCGGCCCGGCGACGTCCGGACCGGGCAGACCTGTGGACAACTCCGAGGGGGCGCGCGGTGGCAACCGGTACGACCGTGTTCAGCAGGGTGACAGTGGTCGCACCGAGGACACGCATCGACGTGGCCCTGCCGGTGGACGTCTCGGTGGCGGACCTGCTGCCGATGCTGTTGACGATGGCCGACGAGGCCACCCCGGACGGCGGCGCCCGGCACGGCGGCTGGTGCCTGGCCAAGCTGGGCGACAACCCGCTGGACCCGAGCCGCACGCTCGGCTCGCTCGGCGTGGTCGACGGCGACATGCTGCAGTTGCGCAAGCGCGCGGAGAACCCGCCGCCGCCGCTGTTCGACGACGTGGTGGACGCCATCGCCGAGTCCACCCCGGACAGCTACCGGCCGTGGACCAAGGAGACCGCCAACCGGATCGGGCACATCGCAGGCGCGCTGGCGCTGCTGCTCGGCGCGTTCGCGGTGCTGATGGCCGGACCGCTGTGGGGCGGCGGCAACATCGGCCCGGCGGTCGCCGCTGGGACCGGCGCGGTGGTGGCGGTGGCGCTCGGCGCGGTCATCGCGCGCGGCTACCAGGCCCGCACCACCGGCGTGTTGATCGCCGCGGCGGGCGGGCTGCCACTGGCGTTCGTGGCCGGGCTGTCCATCGTGCCCGGCGAGCCGGGCCGGGCGAGCCTGCTGCTGGCCTCGGCGCTGGTGCTGATCGTGGCCTCGGCGTCGATCATGCTGATCGGCGCGGGGATCACCACGTTCGTCGCCGCGGGCACCGCCGCCACGCTCGGCGTGCTCGCGTTCGCGGTGGCCACGCTGGTCGCGCACCCGGCCGCCGGGATCGCGGCGGGCACCGTCGCGGTGGCGCTCGGCGCGCTGTCCGTGCTGCCCCGGGTGACCATCCAGCTGGCCCGGCTGCCGCTGCCGAACGTGCCGGGCAGCGCGGAGGACCTCAAGGAAGACAGCGGTTTCCCGGACTACCGGTCGATCGAGCGGCGCGCGGGCCTGGCGCACGAGTACATGACCGGCATGATCATCGGCTGTGGTTCGGCCACGGCCATCGGCGCCGTGGTGGCCGCCGCCGCGCCCGGCCTGTGGGGCGTGCTGCTCGGCGTGGTGGCCACGCTGGTGCTGCTGCTGCGCGCCCGCACCTACGCCAACGGCAGCCAGGCGATCGCGCTGCTGGCCACCGGCATGCTGGCCGCGGCGGGCATCGTGCTCGGCTGGCTGGTCACCGCCGACACCTTCGACCGGCTGCTCTGGGTGTTCGGCGCGCTGGTGCTGATCGGCGCGGCCGCGCTGGTGCTCGGCGTGGTGTTCCCGGAGCAACGGTTCTCCCCGCCGCTGCGGCGCACGGTGGAGATCGTCGAGGCGCTGTGCGTGGCGATCGTGCTGCCGCTGGCGCTCGCGGTGATGGACCTCTATGCCACGCTGCGGCACGTGACGTTCAAGTGACCCGGACCGCCACCCGCGTGGCCGCGGCCCTCGCCGTCGCCACCTTCGCGATCGCCCTGCCATTACCCGCGTCCGCGCAGAAGCAGCCCGTGACGACCACCACCGCGCAGGCCCCGGACTCGATGGCCACCCCGCCGCCGCTCGCGCCGGACTTCCCGGTGCCCAGCGGCACCGACCCGGACACCGCCTACGCGCTCAGCACCAACTGCATCGGCTCGCTCAACCAGGGCGTCGACCTGAAGAACAAGCCCTGGGGCCAGCTCCAGCTGCGCTTCGACGAGCTGCACCACTTCGCCACCGGCAAGGGCCAGCTGGTCGCGGTGATCGACACCGGGGTGAAGGACCACCCGTACTTCGGCGGCCGGGTCACCCCGGGCGGCGACTTCGTCGTCCCGGACAAGCGCGGCCTGGAGGACTGCGACGGCCACGGCACCGAGGTGGCGGGCATCATCGCGGCCAACCCGCCCGCGGGCAGCGACATCGGGTTCAAGGGCATCGCGCCGGACGCGAAGATCCTGTCCATCCGGCAGTCCAGCGCCAACTACAAGGGCAAGCGGCCCACCGCCGCCAAGCCCGAGGGCGAGGACGTCACCGCGGGCACCCTGGAGACGCTGGCGAAGGCCGTCGTGTCGGCGGCGAACCAAGGCGCGCGGGTCATCAACATGTCGGTGGACAACTGCCGCCCGGTCTCGGCCGGGCCGATCACGCCTGCGGAACAGCAGCTGCAGGCGGCGCTGCGGTACGCGTTCGAGCAGAAGAACGTGGTGCTGGTGGCCTCGGCGGGCAACACCGGCGAGCACGGGTGCCCCGACCAGCGCAACGGCTCCGACCCGAACCGCCCGACCTACATCGTCACGCCGCCGTGGTTCTCCGAGTACGTGATCTCGGTGGCCGCGATGTCGCGGAACGGGGACCCGGCGGACTTCTCGGTGCAGGGACCGTGGGTGACCGTGGCCGCGCCGGGCACCGACATCATCTCGCTCGACCCGGCCACCAACGGCCTGGCCAACCTCCAGGTCCTGCCGGACGGCAAGCAGGTCCCGATCCAGGGCACCAGCTTCGCGGCCCCGTACGTCTCCGGGCTGGCCGCGCTGATCCGGGAACGGTTCCCCAGCCTGACCGCCCGGCAGGTGACCGAGCGGATCAAGCTGTCCGCTTCGCACCCGGCCGCGCCCGGCGGGCGGGACAACTCGGTCGGCTTCGGCATGGTGAACCCGATCGGCGCGCTGACCACGCTGATCCCCAGCGAGCAGGGCGTGGAACCGGACCAGCCGCTGGAGCTGAGGGCCGTGCTGCCCGCGACGGAGGTCCGGGACTGGACGCCGATGCGGGTGGCGTTGATCGGGACCGGTGGCGCGGTTCTCCTGCTGCTGTTGACGTTGTTCATCGTGCACACGGTTCGGCGGAACCGGGGCGGATCGCGGGAGAGCCGGGGATCCGCCTAGTCGCTCGTCTCGTTGTCGGCTCGGTGATGTGCGGTTTCGACAAGGCGTTGCCCGCGAAAGCATGGGGCCCCGGTGGATTTCTCCACCGGGGCCCCGCTTGTCGCACTGGGTGTTCAGTTGTCGCCGGGCCGGATCAGACGTCCAGGGTCCAGCCGTTGATGTAGCCGATGTCGGCCTTGTAGCCGTCCCGGACCTGGAGCTTCCACACACCGGCGGCGTTCTTGGCGGACAGGTTGACGGTGAAGGTCTGCTTCACGTTGTCGGCCGAGTCCGTGGTGGAGGAGTTCTTCAGGCGGTAGGCGGTGCCGTCGGGGGCGATCAGGTCGACGGTCAGGTCGCCACGGTAGGTGTGGATGATGTCCACGGCCACGGTCGAGGCCGTCGCGGCCTTGCCGGTGCAGTTGATGGTGATGGGGCTGAAGACCGCGTCACCCATGTCCGGGATGTTGACCTTGGTGGTGCTGCTGACCGCGGCGCAGCCGACCGGGGTCGGGGTGGGCGTCGGGGTCGGCGTCGGCGTGGGGGTCGGCGTCGGGGTCGGGGTGGCCACCGGGACCAGCTGCAACAGCTTGTTCGGCGAGCCGGTGCCCTCGTTGGTGACCTTGCCGGAGACCGAGGCGTTCACCACGGCGGTGGCGACCTGGGCCGGGGTGGCCGTCGGGTTGGCCGACAGGTACAGCGCCATGACGCCCGCGACGTGCGGGGAGGCCATGGAGGTACCGCTGATGGTGTTCTTCGCGGTGGTGTTGCCGATCCACGCCGAGGTGATGCCGTCGCCGGGGGCGAAGACGTCCACGCAGGTGCCGTAGTTCGAGTAGCTGGCGCGCGCGTCGGTCTTGGTGGTGGCGCCGACGGTCACGGCCTCCGGCACGCGGGCCGGGGAGGCGTTGCAGGCGACCGCGTTCGAGTTGCCCGCGGCGACCGCGTAGCTGACGCCCGCGGCGATGGAGCGCTGCACGGCCTGGTCCAGCGCGGTGGAGGTGGCGCCGCCGAGGCTCATGTTGGCGACGGCGGGCTTCACGCGGTTCGCGGTCACCCAGTCCACACCGGCGATGACGCCGGAGGTGGTGCCGGAGCCGTTGCAGTCCAGCACCCGGACGCCGACCAGCTTGACGCCCTTGGCGACACCGTAGGTGCTGCCGCCGATGGTGCCCGCCACGTGCGTGCCGTGGCCGTTGCAGTCGGTGGCGTCGTTGTCGTTGTCGACCTTGTCGGTGCCGCTGACCGCACGGCCACCGAACTCGGAGTGCGTCAGGTTGATGCCGGTGTCGATGACGTACACGTTCACGTTCGACGCGGTGGTCGGGTAGGTGTACTTGGTGTTCAGCGGCAGCGCCGCCTGGTCGATCCGGTCCAGGCCCCACGACGGCGGGTTCGCCTGGTCGATCTTGGCGGTGACCTTCTGGTCCGCCTCGACGAAGGCCACCGACGGGTCGGCGGCGGTCCACTTGGCCTCCTGCAGCGTCATCGACGCCGAGTAGCCCTTGACGGTGGTGGCGTAGCGCTGCTTGACCTGGCCACCGTGCTTCTTCGCGATGGCGTCGGCGGTGCTGGACTGCGTCGAGACGCCGTCCTTGTACACCACGATGAAGCTGCCCGGGATCGCGGTCGGCGCGTCGGCACCGAGCACCGGACCTTCGGCCGCGCTGGCCGAGTTGGACAGGGCCAGGCCCAGTCCGGCGGCGGCGACGGCCGCCACGGCGACACTGACGCCGCCTACTCGCCGCATCCGTGCGGCGCGAGACATACCCATTCCATGGTCTCCTTCGCACCAGGCACCCGGCCTCGCCACGGGTGGCGGTCGCGATCGCTGGAGACCCGGGAGGAAACCTCCCGCCTGACCAACTGCCGCGGCTGCCCTCAGGGGTCCGACCGGTTTGTGTGCCTGACTGGTGAACTGTCGCGGTGCTCTGCGTGACGCCTAGAACCGCTTGGGTCCGCCAATTCGGCCGATCGGGCGAAGTCCTGAGGGCTTGTGGTGACTGTGTGGTGTGGAGAACTCCGGCCGGGCGAGTCCGCCCCGGGCCAGGCGCGCAAATGGCCGGGACGCGGACCGCGCGTCCCGGCCATCTACTTCTTTCCTGACCCAGTTAACGGCCGCCACCAGTGAGAATCGGTGGCCGAACCAGTGCGAACCGGTAGCGAACGGCTCAGTCGCCGCGGCGCACCGGACCGAGGATCTGCTGTTCCTTCTGCGTGGTCACCAGCCGCAGCGGCCGCCACAGGTTCCGGCCAAGGGCCACCACCTGGTCATCCGCCAGGGTGGTCAGCTGCTGCACCATCGGGGGTGGCAGCCGCCACACCCGGGCGGCGAGCTGGGCTTGGCCGACCGGCAGCCGCTGCAACAACACCAGGTCGGCCGCGTTGGCCGTGGCCCCGGCCTGCGGATGCATGTACGGCAGCACGTACACCGTGGTCTGCCAGGGCGAACGCGGCGGGAACAGCTCCTGCGGCGTCGGGCCGCCGTCGTGCACGACCAGCAGCGGGCCGTCCTCCGACGGGCGCGGCAGCTCCACCGGGCTCAGCCTGCGGATCTGCACCAGCGGCGCGGGCCGACCGTCCGGGCCGGTGCCCGCGGCCTTCTGCAGCACCTGCCACGCGGCAGGCCTGCCGGTGGCCACGACCACCCACGCGCCCACCGCCATCGCCCGCAGCGCCACCTGCCTGGCCAGGTAGAGACCACCCACCAGCACGATCCGGGTCGGCGCCGGGCGCAGCGCGGAGATCGTCAGCGGCTCGCCCTGCAAACCGGAGCCCAGCACCATCCCGCCGCGGTCGCCGGACGGGCTGACCGCGTCCAGCATCTCCGGGCTGACCAGGAACTCCGGCGCGATGCCCGCCGACCCGCCCTGGGTGTCCAGCAGCCTGCTCGACCCGCTCACGCCCGGCCCCCCAACGGCAGCGTCGCGGCCAGCCCGGCCACCTGCAGCCCGCGCAGCGGGGTCAGCGTGACGCCGATCCGGTCGGAGATCGAGTTCAGCCGGTCGTCGGCGTGCGCCAGCTCGTCCGGGGTGCGCGCGCTCACCCGGACCAGCCCGCGCAGCCCCACCTGGCCCTCGTCACTGCCCGGGGACAGCGACATGGCGACCGTGGCGGACAGCGCGCGCACGCCGGTGAGCGCGTTGAGGCTGGCCGCCGCCTTGCCCTGGGGCCAGCCGGTGATCGCGTAGCTGGCGTGGCCGACGCCCGCCGCGGTGACGCCGGTCCAGCGCTCGCGCAGGCTCGCCCGCTCCGGCGTGCCCGCCACCCCGGTCAGCTCCGCCGCGGCGATACCCGCCTTGAGCAGCTCGTCCGGGTCCAGCGGCCGGGTCGGCACGCCGCGCGACTCCAGCGCGTTGCGCACCCGGGACAGCGCGCCGATCAGCGCCCGGTGCGCGCCCATGACGCCGCCGCCGCGCTCGCGTACCGCGGCCGGGCAGCGGCGCGGGTCCAGCCGCACGGCTACCCAGGTGGTGCGCCGGGCGGCCGCCGACAGCGGGCCGAGCACCTCCAGGTAGGAGGCCAGTGCCGGGGAGTTCGCGGGCAGCGCGGCACTGCCCGGGTAGCAGTGCCAGATCACCTGGATCGCGTCCAGCACCACGCCGCGGTCCTCCAGGCACGGCGCCAGCGCGCCGAGCGGCAGGCCCGCCGTCGCACCGACCTGGCTGACCAGCGCGGGCGCCGGGTCCACCAGCAGCACCGCGGTCCAGGTGCCCTCGTGCCAGGCCAGGCCGAGCGGCCTGCGCTCGTGGTCGGTGCCGTGCGCGACCACCAGGTCCGGCACGGCCAGCCGGAGCAGGCTGACCCGCGGGTCGTCCGGTCCGGTGACCGCGGCGCCCTCGGCGGCGGCCAGGTTGTCGACGCTCACCGGGTCCGCAGGCTTGCTCACCCGCGCGTGTGAACGGAACGTGTAGCGGATTGTCAGCCCGACCCACTGGGTGAACCAGCGGCCCCGCCAGCGCAGGAACGCCACCACCAGCGCCACCGCGGCGATGCCGATGGCCACGTACTTGAGGCCGAGGTCGATCGCCAGCAGCACCAGGCCGATCGCGACGCCGACCTCCAGCACCACCAGGTTCGCCACCGGCAGCGCGCCCAGGCTCGCGCCCCGGTTGCGCCTGCGCGCGGAGACCCGGGTGGGCGGCGGGGACGGCGGCTGCGCGTCCGCGGGCGGGCGCCCGCGCGACGGTCCCGAGGGCGGCCCACCCGGCCTGCCGGGGCCACCGGGTCCGCCCGGTCCGCCGGGTCCACCCGGGCCACCGGGACCCCCCGGTCCGCCGGGTCGGGGCGGCTGGCCGGGAGGAGGCGTGCGGCCCTGTCGTGGAGGTGTGGTCACCGACATCCGCTCGTTCTCTTCCCCTCAAGATCCTGACGCGTGGCGTTCGTGCACGGGATTGGTGGAGAACCCACATCCGGCCGTCACGGTACGGCTATCCTGCGGAACCGTACCGCGACGGGGAGAGCTGCAGGCCGAGAATGCCATCAACACCGACTACCAAGTCACAGGTCCAGGCGTATCGCTTCGTGCTGCGCAGGATGCAGTCCGCGCTCGTCCGCAAGGACGCGGTCATGCTGCACGACCCGATGCGCACCCACTCCAGGGCCACCGTGGTCGGCGTCTGCGTCGCCGCCGTCGGCATGATCGGGTTCCTGGTGTACGGGCTGCTCAGCCCGGCGCCGACGCTGCCGGACAAGTCGGGGATCATCATCGCCGAGCCGTCCGGCTCGGTGTACGTGCTGCTGACCGACACCGAGCGGGGCAAGGTGCTGGTCCCCACCTTCAACCTGGCCTCGGCGCGGCTGCTGATGGTGGCCCGCAGCAACCCGCAGGGCCAGCAGGCGGGCAGCCAGACCAACGGCGGCGGCGGCACCGCCGCGCCTGCCGAGGCGCAGATCATCCCGGACTCGAAGCTGGTGGACATCCCGCGCGACCGGCTCACCGGCATCCAGGACGGTCCGCAGCTGCTGCCCGACGGCAGCCAGCGGATCAGCAACGACTGGGCGGTGTGCGACGAGTACCAGCTGGACACCAGCCTGATCAACTCGGCCAGCCAGAACAAGATCGAGACCACCGTGCTCGGCGGCGTCAAGGACCTCGGCCCCGAGCTGGCCGACACCGAGGCACTGCTGGTGCAGGCGCCGACCAAGAAGACGTACCTGGTCTACCGCACGCCCGCCACCGCCAACATCAAGAACGCCAACACGGTGCGCGCCGAGGTCAAGATGTCCAACAGCAACATGCGCTCCGCGCTGAACCTGAAGGACGACGCGATCCGGCAGATCACCGTCGGCCTGCTCAACGCCATCCCGGAGGCACCGGAGCTGGCCCCGCCCGCCATCGACGGGCAGGGCGGCCCCAGCCAGGTGGACATCAACGGGCTGCCGGTCGGCTCGGTCATGCGGGTCGAGCGCGCGGGCGGCGTCGACTACTACGTGCTGCTGCGCGACGGTGTGCAGCAGATCAAGAAGACCACCGCGGACCTGATCCGGTTCACCGCGACCGCGGGCGGCGCGGACATCACCAAGGTGTCGCCGGACAAGATCCCGGCGGCGCTGGTGCGCGGGCGGATCGACGACAGCAGCTTCCCCGAGGTGGTGCCGGAGGCGCTGAGCCCGGTCAACTACCCGGTCGCCTGCCTCGGCTGGAGCGTGGTCGGCGAGGGCCGCGACGCCGACCAGCACACCGAGGTGCACGTCGGCAAGCAGCTGCGGGTGCCGCTCACCAGCTCGGGCAGGCCCGCCTCCATCCCGATCAGCAGCCCGAGCGCGGACGGCGAGCGGCTGGACCACTTCTACCTGCCGCCCGGCCGCGCGGCCGTGGTCCGCGGCGCCACCTCCAAACAGGACTTCGCCACCGGCCCGATCTACCTGATCTCCGACCGGGGCGTGAAGTTCGGCGTCCCCGACCAGCGCACCGCGCAGGCCCTCGGGCTGGCCCAGCAGGTCCCGGCCCCGGACGCGATCGTGCGGCTGCTGCCCAACGGCGCCTCGCTGAACACTCGGGACGTGCTGCAGACCTACGACGTGGTGCCGGTCGCGCCGGGCGCGTTCTCGACCACCACGGCGCAGCCAGGCGGCTGATCCCCGACACCCGATACCGCCGAGCGGGTGGTCGCGGGAACCACCCGGCACGGCCTAACGTCAAACGGGCACGTTCCGCGTCCCGCTGGGAGGTCACCATGGCGATCGAGGTCGATCCGAGGTGGGTGTCCGACTACGCGAAGAAGGTCGCCTCCGCCGCCGACGAGCTGGGCAAGGGCGTGGACATCCTGCGCACCGCCCCGCTCACCCCGGAGGCGTTCGGCTCGCTCGGCCGCACGGCCAAGGTCACCGACTCCTACACCCGCGCCGCCGACCTGCTGCGCACCCAGCTGACCCGGGGTGTGGCGGCGCTGGAGTCGGCCGCGCACGCGCTTGGCGAGGTCGCGGACAAGTATCGGGGCTCCGACGACGACGGCGCCCACACCATCACGCGCAGCGGCCAGGCCTGAGGGGAGACCCCACATGCGCACCCGACGCGACGACTGGCAGACCGGGGACGGCTCGACGACCTGGTCCCCGGACACCGGCCTGTCCGCCCCCGAGGTGTGGGACACCTCCGGCTGGGACACCCCCGCGCCCGCCCCGCACGGCGAGCCCGCGCTCGCCAGGGTCGATGCGCCGGAGAGCGACGCCGACTCCGGTGAGCCTGCGCTGGCCACCGCCGACGAGCCGCCGGTGGTGAGCGCGCAGGGTGGCCTGGACGGGTCGGACATCGAGGCCAACATCGGCTCCTACCTGGACTTCCTCAGCAGGCTCTGCCGCGAGCTGGGCATCCCCGACCCGGTCGAGGAGTACTTCGCCCCGGTCGTCGGCCGGTGGAGCGACCTGCACGGCGAGGCCGAGCGCTGGCGTGCCGTCGGCGCGAAGGCCGAACACGTGATGGGCGAGCTGACCACCCCGCTCGGCGGTCTGGACGCGGCCTGGCAGGGCGCGGACGCGGACTCGTTCATCGACTACATGAACCGGGTCGGCCTGGCTGGCAACGACATGTCCGACGCCATGACCGGCATGGGCGAGGTCCTGGACGCCACCGCAGACGGCCTGCGCGAGATCGTGACCGAGATGGCGGGCCTGCTCGCGGAGGTCGCGCAGAACGGCAAGCAGGCCATGTCCGGGGCGGGGCGCAACGAGGACCGCACGCGGCAGTACCTGGACGCGATGAACCGGCCGACGCGGGAGCTGTTCGAGGCCGTGCGGCAGATGCTGGAAGCGTTGGTGCGCCTGTGCGACGGCATCGACGGCGCCAAGGTCTTCGACACGATCACGATGGCGCACACGTTCCCGGAACAGGACTTCGCGTTCGCCGTGCCGACCGTGCCCGGGGTGACGGTGCCGCCGCCCTCGTCGGAGTCCGTGCCCGCGGCGGCTGCCGCGGGGATCCCGGCCGACGCAAGCGCTTTCGACGGCGGCGGCGCCGGTGGGGGCGGTTTCGGCGGTGGCGGTGGTGGGGGCACGAGTGGCGGCGGTGGCGCGTCGACCGGTCAGCCGCCGCAGGCCGGTGGTTACGTGTCCGCCGGGGAGGCGGCGCCGAGCAAGCCTGGCGGTCTCGCCCCGGCCGCGGCGGCGGCCGCTGATGCCGGTGGCCGACCGGCGGGCGGCGGCATGATGGGCGGCGGCATGCCGATGGGGATGATGGGTGGCATGGGCGGCCAGGGCGGGGGGAACGGCGAGCACAAGCCGCGCACCCGGGTCGCGGGCAACCCACAGGACATCTTCGGCAAGCCGGCCAAGTCCTCTCCCCCAGTGATCGGCGACAACTGAGCCGGACGACGGCTCAGAGCGTGCGGACCCGGCGGGTCTGGGCGGCGCGGGTGGCCAGTTCGTCGTCCGGTGGGTAGTCGACGGCGATGAGAGACAGGCCATGGGCCGGGGCCACCGTGATGGCGCTGGGACGTTCGGTGGCGGTGAGCATGGACGCGGGCCACTGCGGGGGCTTGCGGCCCTCGCCGACCGCCAGCAGGGCGCCGACGAGGCTGCGGACCATGGAGTGGCAGAAGGCGTCCGCGGAAACCCAAGCGGTCAGGACGTCCTTGTCGCGGGTCCACTCCAGGCGCTGAAGCTCGCGGATCGTGGTGGCGCCCACGCGGCGCTTGCAGAAGGCCACGAAGTCGTGTTCACCCAACAGGAAAGCCGATGCGGCGTTGAGGGCGGACAGGTCCAACGGGCGCGGCCAGACCACGGTGTGGTTGCGCCGCAACGGATCCGCGCGCCACTGGGCGTCACACACACGGTAGGCATAGTGCCTGCGCAGGGCCGCGAAACGCGCATCGAACTCCGCGGGCACGTGACGCAGGTCAGTGATCCGCACGTCGGCGGGAAGAGCGCGGGCGACGCGCGGAAGCAGGGCGACGAGGTCTTCGTCGGCGGGCAGGTCCATGTGCGCGACCTGCCCCGTGGCGTGCACACCGGCGTCCGTACGCCCGGCCACGGTCAGCCTTACCTTGCGCCGCAACACCTGCGTGAGCGTCTCCTCCAACACCCCGCACACCGTGCGACGGGCGGGCTGCACCGCCCAGCCGGAGAAGTCCGTGCCGTCGTAGGAGATATCCAACCGAACGCGGACGAGCCCGCCGTCCCCAAGGGGTTCGGCGGGCTCGTCCGGGTGCTGCGCGGGCGTCAGGACTTGTCCTCAGCCTTGTCGTCGGCCTTGTCCTCGGCCGGAGCCTCGGAAACCTCAGCGGCCTCAGCGGCCGGGGCGTCCTCGACCGCGGTCTCGTCGGCCACGGTCTCGTCGGCCACGGGCGCCTCGTCCTTCTTGG
Organism: Actinokineospora enzanensis DSM 44649; assembly: GCF_000374445.1. Lineage (GTDB taxonomy): Bacteria > Actinomycetota > Actinomycetes > Mycobacteriales > Pseudonocardiaceae > Actinokineospora > Actinokineospora enzanensis. The sequence continues at coordinate 158,440 of NZ_KB894411.1, forward strand.
CGTCCTTGGCGAACTTGGTCTTGCGCGCGGCCTCGGCCTCGGCGGTGACCGTCTTCTCCTGGATCAGCTCGATGATCGCCATCGGGGCGTTGTCGCCCTTGCGCGGCATCGTCTTGATGATCCGGGTGTAGCCACCGTTGCGGTCGCTGAAGAACGGGCCGATCTCGGTGCACAGCCGCTGCACGACGTCCTTGTCGCGGATCACCTTCATGATCTCGCGACGGTTGTGCAGGTCGCCGACCTTGGCCTTGGTGATCAGCCGCTCGGCGTACGGGCGCAGCCGCTTCGCCTTGGCCTCAGTGGTGGTGATGCGACCGTGCTCGAACAGCGCGGTGGCCAGGTTGGCCAGCAGCAGCCGCTCGTGGGCCGGACCGCCGCCGAGACGGGCGCCCTTGGTTGGCGTGGGCATTCTTGCTCCTTGAGGAATTCAGCACAGGTCAGGCCGGCCCAGAGACCAGCACAGCACTAGAGCTGCTCGGTCTCTGCGTAGTCCTGGCCGTCGTCGGTACCGGCGTCCGGGCTGTCGGTCCAGCTGTCCGTGGCGTAGTCGGTCGCCGCGGCGGTCGGGTCGAACCCGGGCGGGCTGTCCTTGAGGGCCAGGCCGAGCCCGACGAGCTTCATCTTGACCTCGTCGATGGACTTCGCGCCGAAGTTGCGGATGTCCAGCAGGTCCGCCTCGCTGCGCGAGACCAGTTCGCCCACGGTGTGGATGCCCTCGCGCTTGAGGCAGTTGTACGAGCGCACGGTGAGGTCCAGGTCCTCGATCGGCATCGCGTAGGCGGCGATGGTGTCCGCCTCCTGCGGCGAGGGGCCGATCTCGATGCCCTCGGCGTCCACGTTGAGCTCGCGCGCCAGCCCGAACAGCTCGACCAGCGTCTTGCCTGCGGACGCCACCGCGTCCCGGGGCGTGATCGACGGCTTGGTCTCCACGTCCAGGATGAGCTTGTCGAAGTCGGTGCGCTGCTCGACGCGGGTGGCCTCGACCTTGTAGGTCACCTTCAGCACCGGCGAGTAGATCGAGTCGACCGGGATACGGCCGATCTCGGCACCCGCCTGCTTGTTCTGCACCGCCGGGACGTAGCCGCGACCGCGCTCGACCACGAGCTCGATCTCCAGCTTGCCCTTGCCGTTCAGCGTGGCGATGTGCAGGTCCGGGTTGTGCACCGTGACGCCCGCGGGCGGCACGATGTCACCCGCGGTGACCTCGCCGGGACCCTGCTTGCGCAGGTACATCGTCACCGGCTCGTCCTCCTCCGAGGAGACCACGAGCTCCTTGAGGTTGAGGATGATGTCGGTGACGTCTTCCTTGACGCCCGGCACGGTGGTGAACTCGTGCAGCACGCCGTCGATGCGGATGCTGGTCACCGAGGCGCCGGGGATCGACGACAGCAGGGTCCGCCGCAGCGAGTTGCCCAGCGTGTAGCCGAAGCCGGGCTCCAGCGGCTCGATGACGAAGCGGGAGCGGGTCTCGTTGACCGGCTCCTCGGCAAGTCCAGGACGCTGTGAGATGAGCACTTCTTGGTTCTTCCTTCCCGTTGGCGCCCGCTATTTGACGCCGGTCGTGACTGGGAAGCGGGCGGCGGTGGCCGCCGCCCGCCGACGTCGTTTACTTCGAGTAGAACTCGACGATGAGCTGCTCCTGCACCGGCACGTCGATCTGGGCGCGCTCGGGCAGCTGGTGCACCAGCACGCGCAGGTTCGACGGGACGACCTGGAGCCAGCCGGGGATCGGCCGGTCGCCGAAGGACTCCTTGGCGGCCACGAACGGCAGCGTCGGCAGCGACTTGGGTCGCACGTCGATGATGTCGAACTTGGACACCTGGAAGCTCGGGATGTTGACCTTCCGGCCGTTCACGATGAAGTGACCGTGGCTGACCAGCTGGCGGGCCTGGCGGCGCGTGCGGGCGAGCCCGGCGCGGTAGACCACGTTGTCCAGCCGGGACTCCAGCAGCTGCAGCAGGACCTCGCCGGTCTTGCCGGTGCGGCGCGCGGCCTCCTCGTAGTAGCGGCGGAACTGCCGCTCCAGGACGCCGTAGGTGTAGCGGGCCTTCTGCTTCTCCTGAAGCTGGTTCAGGTACTCGCTCTCCTTGACCCGACCGCGGCCGTGCTGGCCGGGCGGGTAGGGACGGCGCTCGAAGGCCTGGTCGCCGCCGACCAGGTCGACCTTGAGGCGACGCGAGATACGGGTCGCGGGCCCGGTGTAACGTGCCATGACTTAGCTGTCCTCCCCGTTCCTCAGACCCGGCGCCGCTTGGGCGGGCGGCAACCGTTGTGCGGCTGCGGGGTCACGTCCTGGATGGAACCGACCTCAAGACCCGCCGCCTGCAGCGAGCGGATCGCGGTCTCCCGACCGGAACCCGGGCCCTTGACGAACACGTCGACCTTCTTCATGCCGTGTTCGGCGGCCTTGCGGGCGGCGTTCTCGGCCGCCATCTGCGCGGCGAACGGGGTGGACTTGCGCGACCCCTTGAAGCCGACGTGGCCGGAGGAGGCCCACGCGATCACGGCGCCGGTCGGGTCGGTGATCGAGACGATGGTGTTGTTGAACGTGCTCTTGATGTGAGCATGTCCGTGCGAGATGTTCTTCTTTTCCTTGCGCCGGACCTTCTTGACTCCGGCGCCGGTACGGGACTTCGGTGGCATGTCTGCGGGTTTCTCCTAGCTGGAGCGCGAGGTGGTGATCTCAGGAGCTGCGTTGCGGATGACTGATCCGGCGTCCGTGTAGAGCTCGCGCAGTGCGGCCGGGCGGGCGCACTTGGGCGCGACGGTGAGGGCCATGAAGGCCCGGTTCCGACGCCGTTGGGGAACGACGGCGACCACGGTCTCGCAGCTCTTGGTCACTTCTTTCCGGCCTTCTTCTTGCCTGCGACCGTCTTCTTCGGGCCCTTGCGGGTACGGGCGTTGGTCTTGGTCCGCTGACCGCGGACGGGCAGACCGCGGCGCCACCGCAGGCCCTCGTAGCAGCCGATCTCGATCTTCCGGCGAATGTCGGCCTGCACCTCGCGGCGGAGGTCACCCTCGACCTTGAAGTTGTTCTCGATGTAGTCCCGGAGCCGGACCACGTCGTCATCGGACAGGTCCTTGGCCCGCAGGTCCGGGCTGATCCCGGTGGCGGCCAGCAGCTCCTTGGAGCGGGTCCGGCCGATACCGAAGATGTACGTCAGCGCGATCTCCATCCGCTTCTCGCGGGGGAGGTCTACGCCTGCGACACGTGCCATTGCGGCGGTATCTCCTCTTGGTTTCGCCCAGGTCTGCTCCCGCGCCACCCCGGGCGGATACCCGGGCCCCGGCCTGGTCCGGGGGTGTGGTCGGGCCCAGATGGCCCGACAGGCTGCGGGAGGTCCTCTTGCCTTGCTGTCGCGTAGCTCGGCGAACGGCTAGGTGGTGCGGCTGCTCAGCCCTGGCGCTGCTTGTGGCGCAGGTTCTCGCAGATCACCATGACCCGCCCGTGACGGCGGATCACCTTGCACTTGTCGCAGATCTTCTTGACGCTCGGGTTGACCTTCACGTCTGTCTTCTCCTGCTATTCGGCCGCGTGCCGCCACCGGGGGGCGGCGACACCAGTAGTGGCGCCCGGCGGGTGAACCCGCCGGGTGGGTCACTTGTAGCGGTAGACGATGCGGCCGCGGGACAGGTCGTAGGGCGACAGCTCTACGACGACCCGGTCCTCGGGCAGGATGCGGATGTAGTGCTGCCGCATCTTGCCGCTGATGTGTGCCAGGACCTTGTGGCCGTTCTCCAACTCGACGCTGAACATCGCGTTGGGAAGTGGCTCGACCACGCGGCCTTCGACCTCGATGGCCCCGTCCTTCTTGCCCATGTCCTCCGCGTTTCGTGACGTATGTGGGTGTGGCTTCGGCTTGTCCTGCACGCCCGCCGGGCACGCGGCACGGCGACAGGTTCGCTTACCGAGCGACACACCCAGACTTGATCAGGCGGAAATTGGCGCTGCTGACAGCACCAGCCATCGAGTGTACGCTCCCGCGCGAGGTGCACCCAAATCGGGGTCGCCCTGGGCGCAAGTCCCTCGGTCGGGTGAGATTCTCGACCGCGCCGGTTCACCCGGACAGCGGACCTACCGGATCATTCCGGGGCGGTGAGCACCCACGGACCGTCATCGGTGACCGCGACGGTGTGTTCCCAGTGCGCGGCGCGCGAGCCGTCGGCGGTGACGACCGTCCAGCCGTCCTCCAGCTCCACGGTCTCCTCGGTGCCCAGCGTCAGCATGGGCTCGATGGCGATGGCCATCCCGGTGCGCAGCCGCGGGCCCTTGCCCGGCTTGCCGTAGTTCGGCAGGAACGGGTCCATGTGCATCGAGCTGCCGATGCCGTGGCCGCCGTACTCGCGGACGATGCCGTAGGCGCGCCCGTGCGCGCGCTCGGAGGTGTGCACCGAGGTCTCGATGGCGTGCGAGATGTCGGTGAGCCGGGCCCCCGGCGCGACCGCCTTGATACCCGCCTCCATGGCCGCCCTGGTGGCGTCGGACAGCGCCTGCTCGGCGTCGGTCACCGAGCCGACGTACAGCGTGACCGCGGAGTCGCCGTGCCAGTCGTCCAGGATGGCGCCGCAGTCGACCGAGATCAGGTCGCCGTCGGCCAGCACCTGGGTGCGCGCCGGGATGCCGTGCACGATCTGCTCGTTCACCGAGGCGCAGATGCTGGCCGGGAAGCCGTGGTAGCCCTTGAACGAGGGCACCGCGCCCGCGTCCCGGATGGTCTGCTCGGCGATCTCGTCCAGCTCCGCCGTGCTGATGCCCGCGCGGGCCGCCGCGGCGACGTTGCCGAGCGCGCGGGCCACCACCAGGCCTGCGGCACGCATGGCCGCCAGCTGGGCGGGCGTCTTGATCTCGATCATGCGCGCGCGCCAAGAGGCCAGGGCGAGCCGGAGTCCGCCGAGCAGACCACCGCTCACGACCGGTCGCGCAGCGCGGCGAGCACCCGTGCGGTGATGTCGTCGACCCCGCCGACCGCGTCCACGGTGATCAGCAGGTCGGCGTAGTAGTCCAGCAGCGGGGCGGTCTCCGTGCGGTAGACCTCCTGGCGGTGCCGGATGACCGACTCGTTGTCGTCGTCCCGGCCGCGGGCCAGCAGCCGCTCGACCACCACGTCCTCGTCGATCTTGAACTCGACCACCGCGTCCAGCTTGGTCTCGGCGGTGCTGAGCAGCTTGCCCAGCACCTCCGCCTGGCCCACGTTGCGCGGGAAGCCGTCGAGCAGGAAGCCGCCGCGGGCGTCCGCCTCCTCCAGCCGGGTGCGCACCATCTCGTTGGTGACCTCGTCCGGCACCAGCTTGCCCTCGTCGAGGTAGCGCTTGACGTCCTGACCGAGCTCCGTGCTGTTCGCGATGTGCGCCCGGAAAAGGTCACCGGTGGAGATGTGCGGGACGCCGAGCTCCCGGCTCAGCGCCGTCGCCTGGGTGCCCTTACCCGCTCCGGGCGGTCCGACGAGAACAACACGCGTCACTTCAGGAACCCTTCGTAGTTGCGCTGCATCAACTGGCTCTCGATCTGCTTCACGGTGTCGAGGCCCACGCCGACCATGATGAGGACGGCGGTGCCGCCGAACGGGAAGTTCTGGTTCTGTCCCTGGCCGGTGAGCTCCAGGAAGAAGTTCGGCAGGACCGCGATGATGCCCAGGTAGAGCGAGCCGGGCAGGGTGATGCGGCCCAGGACGAAGCTCAGGTACTCCGAGGTCGGCCGCCCCGGGCGGATACCCGGGATGAAGCCGCCGAACTTCCGCATCTCGTCAGCACGCTCGTTCACGTTGAACGTGATGGTGATGTAGAAGTACGTGAAGAAGATGATCAGAGCGAAGTAGATCGCGATGTGGATCGGGCTCGACTGGTTGACGATGTGGTCGGAGATGAAGCGCTGCCACCCGGAGGTGCCGGTGCCGACCAGCCGGGAGATCAGGTCCGGCAGGTAGAGCAGCGACGAGGCGAAGATGACCGGGATGACGCCCGCCTGGTTGACCTTCAGCGGCAGGTAGGTCGAGGTGCCGCCGTACATCCGGCGGCCGATCATGCGCTTGGCGTACTGCACCGGGATGCGGCGCTGGCCCTGCTCGATGAACACCACGCTGGCGATGATCAGCAGGCCGAACACGCAGACCACGGTGAAGACCATCGCGCCGTTGCCGGAGAAGATGGCCGCGCCCTCGCCCGGGATGCGGGCGGCGATGTTGACGAACATCAGCAGCGACATGCCGTTGCCGATCCCGCGCTCGGTGATCAGCTCACCGAACCACATGATCAGCGCGGTGCCCGCGGTCATCGTGATCACCACGACGGCCAGCTTGAACACGTTGCTGTCCGGGATGATGTCGTCCTGGCAGCCGCCGAAGAGCTGGCCGCGGTCGGCCATCGCCACGATGCCGGTGGCCTGCAGGACGGCCAGCGCGATCGTCAGGTAGCGCGTGTACTGGGTGAGCTTGCCCTGACCCGCCTGGCCTTCCTTCTTCAGCTGCTCGAACCGCGGGATGACCACCGTCAGCAGCTGGATGATGATGCTCGCGGTGATGTAGGGCATGATCCCCAGCGCGAACACCGACAGCTGCAGCAACGCACCGCCGCTGAACAGGTTGAGCAGGCCGTAGACGCCACCTTCGTCGACGTCGGCCAGGCATTTCTGCACGTTCGGGTAGGACACACCGGGCGAGGGCAGCAACGCGCCGACCCGGTAGACCACGATGATCCCGAGGGTGAACAGGATCTTGCGGCGCAAGTCCGGCGTCGCGAGAGCCGAGCGGAAGGCGCTGAGCACGCAAGAACCTCCTCGGCGTCACCGGCAGCTCGTTACCGGTGAACGGCTTGACCCGGCTTGTCGCCGGCGGGTACAGGGCCCGACCCGCCGAGTACCGGCAGGCCAGGAGCGCTCCGGGGCCCAACCCCGCAGCGTGCGACCGACTCTAACAGCACGCGGGACCGGTTCAGCACCCCGAGGGGCGCACAAGAGCCGAGGCCACCCCGTGGTTGGCCGTGATGTCGCTTACAAAACGTGTATTCCGGGAAATCACCAGATCTACCAGGCGGTAAGTTCACCGGTTTCTCACACGCTCGACCGGTTCGGACCCGACTCGCACCAACAGACGATCGCCACTTACGAGTTGGGAAACCGGCAAAGCACCATCGGTCGGTTCGTCGCCATCCGCGAAAGCAGCGGGGCCGGGCACGCAATGCGTGTCCGGCCCCGTCGCGCACAACGACTCAGACGGTGGAGGCAGTGCCCCCGGCCGCGGTGAGCTTCTCCGTCGCGGAGGCGGAGAACTTGTCCGCGGTGACGTCCAGCTTGACGCCGTTCAGGTCGCCGTCGCCGAGGACCTTGACCAGCGAGCCCTTGCGGACCAGCCCGGCCGCGACCAGGTCGGCGATGCCGACCTTGCCGCCGTCCGGGAACGCGGTGGCCACGTCGCCGACGTTGACGACCTGGTACTCGACCCGGAAGCGGTTCTTGAAGCCCTTGAGCTTCGGCAGCCGCATCTGGATGGGCATCTGGCCACCCTCGAAGCGCGCGGGGACGTTCTTGCGCGCCTTGGTGCCCTTGGTGCCCCGGCCTGCGGTCTTGCCCTTGGAGCCCTCACCGCGACCCACACGGGTCTTCTCGGTCTTGGCACCCGGGGCTGGCCGCAGGTGGTGGATCTTGATAGCCATCAGTCCTCGACCTCCTCGACGGTCACGAGGTGGCGAACGGTGTGGATCAGGCCGCGCACCTCGGGCGTGTCGTCGCGCACCGTGGTCTGGCGGATCTTGCGCAGGCCGAGGGTGCGCAGCGACTCGCGGTGGTTGCGCTTGGTGCCGATCTCACTGCGGACCTGGGTGACCTTGAGCTTGGCCATGGTCACACCCCCGTCCCGGCGGTGGCCGCGGCGGCACGGGCCCGCAGCATGCCCGCGGGAGCCACGTCCTCCAGCGGCAGGCCGCGGCGGGCCGCGACCTCCTCCGGACGCTGCAGGCCACGCAGGGCCGCCATGGTCGCGTGCACGATGTTGATGGCGTTGTCGCTACCCAGCGACTTCGACAGCACGTCGTGCACGCCCGCGCACTCCAGCACGGCGCGGACCGGGCCACCGGCGATGACGCCGGTACCGGCGCTGGCCGGGCGCAGGAGCACCACACCGGCCGCCTTCTCGCCCTGGATCGGGTGCGGGATGGTGCCGCCGATGCGCGGGACGCGGAAGAAGTTCTTCTTCGCCTCCTCGACGCCCTTCGCGATCGCGGCGGGCACCTCCTTGGCCTTGCCGTAGCCGACGCCGACCATGCCGTCGCCGTCGCCGACCACGACCAGGGCGGTGAAGCTGAAGCGACGACCGCCCTTCACGACCTTGGCGACGCGGTTGATCGCCACGACCTTCTCGATGTGCGGCGTCTTCTCAGCCGCAGCGCCGCCACGACCGCCGCCATCGCGCCGGTCCCGACGGTCGCGGCGCTCGCCGCGCTCGTTCCCGCCCTGACCGCCTCCGGGGCCGCCCTGGCCGCCGAACTGCCGCGTACGTCCCGGCATCAGGCGTTCCTTCCCTTGGTGTAGCTCGACATCAGAACTCCAGCCCGGCTTCGCGGGCCGAGTCGGCCAGCGACGCGATCCGGCCGGTGTACTTGTTGCCGCCGCGGTCGAACACGACCTTGGCGATCCCGGCGTCCTTGGCGCGGGCGGCGAGCAGCGCGCCCACCTTGGCCGCGCGGGCCTTCTTGTCGCCCTCGACCGCGCGGACGTCGGCCTCCAGGCTCGACGCGCTGGTCAGGGTGTGACCGGCGAGGTCGTCGACGATCTGCGCGGTGATGTGCCGCGCGGACCGGTGCACGACCAGACGGGGCCGCTCGACGGTCCCGGCGACCTTCTTGCGGAGCCGGAAGTGCCTGCGGGCCTTGGCGACGCGGCGGCGGGTGGAGATGTCCTCGCCCACCGGCTTGCGCTTGGTGACAGTGCTCTCGCTCATGATCACTTACCCGTCTTTCCGACCTTGCGGCGGATCTTCTCGCCCGCGTACCGCACACCCTTGCCCTTGTACGGGTCGGGCTTGCGCAGCTTGCGGATGTTGGCCGCGACCTCGCCGACCCGCTGCTTGTCGATGCCCGCGACGGAGAACTTGGTCGGGCTCTCCACCGCGAAGGTGATGCCCTCCGGGGCGGCCACCTTCACCGGGTGGCTGTAGCCGAGCGCGAACTCCAGGTCCGAGCCCTTGGCCACGACGCGGTAACCGACGCCGTGGATCTCCATCTTCTTCTCGTAGCCAGCGGTGACGCCGACCACGATGTTGTTGACCAGCGACCGGGTGAGCCCGTGCAGGGCCCGGTTCTGGCGCTCGTCGTTCGGCCGGGTCACCTGCAGCGTGCCGTCCTCGGCCCGCTCGACGGTGATCGGCTCGGACACCTTCAGCGCCAGCGTGCCCTTGGGCCCCTTGACGCTGATGTCCTGGCCTTCGATGGTGACGTCCACCCCGGACGGAACGGGGATCGGAAGCCTTCCGATGCGCGACATGCTCGTTCCCCCTTACCAGACGTACGCGAGGACTTCGCCGCCCACGCCCTGCTTGCCCGCCTGGCGGTCGGTCAGCAGGCCGCCGGACGTGGAGATGATGGCCACGCCCAGGCCGCCGAGAACCTTCGGCAGGTTGGTCGACTTCGCGTACACCCGCAGACCGGGCTTGGACACCCGGCGCAGACCGGCGATGCTGCGCTCGCGGTTGGGGCCGTACTTGAGCTCGACGACGAGGTTCTTGCCCTTCTCGCCGTCCTCATCGCGGTAGCCCGCGATGTAGCCCTCACGCTTGAGGATCTCGGCGATGCTCGCCTTGAGCTTGCTGTGCGGCAGCACAACGGCGTCGTGGTACGCCGAGTTGGCGTTGCGCAGACGAGTCAGGAAGTCTGCGATCGGGTCGGTCATCGTCATGGTGACCTGTCAACCTTTCTCACCGCGGTTCCCGTACCGGGCCTTCGGTGAACTGGGGGATACAAGCGGGTGGGCGGCCGATGGGCCACTCCCGATCAGGAGTGGCCCGGTCAACCACCTACCAGCTGGACTTGCTCACGCCGGGCAGCTCGCCCCGGTGCGCCATCTGCCGCAGGCAGATCCGGCACAGGCCGAACTTGCGGAACACCGAGTGCGGGCGACCGCACCGGCTGCACCGGGTGTAGGCGCGCACCGCGAACTTGGGCTTGCGGGCGGCCTTGGAGACCAGAGCCTTCTTAGCCATGGATCACAGCTCCTTGTTTCGATCCTCAGCGGCGGCCACGCCGATCACTGCTCCTTGAAGGGGAAGCCCAGGTGCTTGAGCAGCGCCCGGCCCTCCTCGTCGTTGGTCGCGGTGGTCACGATGGTGATGTCCATGCCGCGCTGCCGGTCGATGGAGTCGGGGTCGATCTCGTGGAACATCGACTGCTCGTTGAGACCGAAGGTGTAGTTGCCGTTGCCGTCGAACTGCTTGCCAGACAGGCCACGGAAGTCGCGGATACGGGGCAGCGCGATGGTCAGCAGGCGGTCGAGGAACTCCCACATGCGGTCGCCGCGCAGCGTGACGCGCGCGCCGATCGGCATGCCCTCGCGCAGCTTGAACTGCGCGATGGACTTGCGGGCCTTGCGCACCTCGGGCTTCTGGCCGGTGATGGTGGCCAGGTCGCGGATGGCGCCCTCGATCATCTTGCCGTCGCGGGCCGCCTCGCCGACGCCCATGTTGACGACGACCTTGACGACACCCGGGATCTGCATGACGTTCGCGTAGGAGAACTCGCCCTGCAGGGCGGTGGTGATCTCCTCGCGGTAGCGGGTCTTGAGCCGCGGGATGATCTTTTCAGCGGTGGTCATGATCAGATCTCCTTCCCGTTGCCCTTGCCGCGGGCCACGCGGACCTTGCGGCCGTCCTCGTCAACCTTGTAGCCCACCCGGACCGCCTTGCCGTCCACCACCAGCATGACGTTGCTGACGTGGATCGGGGCCTCCTGGGTCACGATGCCGCCGGACTGGGCACCGCGCTGGGTCTGCGTGACCCGGGTGTGCTTCTTGATCCGGTTGACGCCCTCGACCAGGACCTTGTTCGTCTCCGGGTAGGCCTGGATGACCTTGCCCTTGGCGCCCTTGTCCTTGCCCGAGATGACGACGACCGTGTCGCCCTTCTTGACCTTCATGTCAGAGCACCTCCGGCGCCAGCGAGATGATCTTCATGAACTTCTTGTCGCGCAGCTCGCGGCCGACCGGGCCGAAGATGCGGGTGCCCCGCGGCTCGCCCTCGTTCTTGATGAGGACGGCGGCGTTCTCGTCGAAGCGGATGTACGAGCCGTCCGGACGGCGGCGCTCCTTGACGGTGCGGACGATGACGGCCTTGACCACATCGCCCTTCTTCACACCGGCACCGGGGATCGCGTCCTTCACGGTGGCGACGATGATGTCGCCGATGCCCGCGTAGCGGCGGCCGGAGCCACCGAGAACACGGATGCAAAGGATCTCCTTCGCACCGGTGTTGTCGGCGACACGCAGCCGCGACTCCTGCTGGATCACTGGGTTACTCCCTGACCATTCTTGGCCCGCCAGATTGCCGACCTGTCGGGCTCGGTCCTGCTAGGTGGAACTGCTTACTTGGCCTTCTCAAGGATCTCCACGAGCCGCCAGCGCTTGGTCGCGGACAGCGGGCGGGTCTCCATCAGCAGCACGCGGTCGCCGACGCCAGCGGAGTTCTCCTCGTCGTGCGCCTTCACCTTGGTGGTGGAGCGCAGGACCTTGGCGTAGCGCGGGTGCTTCTTGCGGTCTTCCAGCGCCACCACGATGGTCTTGTCCATCTTGTCGGACACGACCAGGCCCTCGCGGACCTTGCGGGCGTTGCGCGCCGTCACCTCGGCGGTGTTCTCGGTGGTCACGTTCTCGCTCATGCGGCACCTTCATTGCTCGTCGCGTCCGGCGAGGCCGACAGGCCAAGCTCGCGCTCGCGCATCACGGTGTAGACCCGGGCGATCTCGTGCCGGACCGTGCGCAGCCGCCGGTTGTTGTCCAGCTGTCCGGTGGCCATCTGGAAGCGGAGGTTGAACAGCTCCTCCTTCGCCTCCCGCAGGCGCAGCACCAGCTCCTCGTCGGTCAGCTCGCGCAGGTCCGACGCGGTGGTCCCAGCCGCCATCAGAAGTCACCACCCTCACGCGTGACGATCCGGCACTTCATCGGGAGCTTGTGGATCGCGCGGCGCAGCGCCTCGCGGGCCACCTGCTCGTTCGGGAACGACATCTCGAACATCACGCGTCCCGGCTTGACGTTGGCCACCCAGTACTCCGGCGAGCCCTTACCGGAACCCATCCGGGTCTCGGCGGGCTTCTTGGTCAGCGGGCGGTCCGGGAAGATGTTGATCCACACCTTGCCACCGCGGCGGATGTGCCGGTTGATGGCGATACGGGCGGACTCGATCTGCCGGTTGGTCACGTAGGCGGGCTCCAGCGCCTGGATGCCGAACTCGCCGAAGGTGACCTTCGTGCCGCCCTTGGCCGCACCGGCCCGCTTCGGGTGGTGCTGCTTGCGGTGCTTGACCCTGCGCGGGATGAGCACTACTCAGCCCTCCCCATTGCCGGAGGTGTTCTCGGCACCGGCACCGGCCGGGGCGGAGTCACCCTTCGTCTGAGCCTCGGCGGCCGCGCGGCCCGCCTCGGTGCTGGTGGCGGTGGTGCCGGAGGCACCGGAGCGACGGGCGCGGTTCGGGCGCTCGCGCCGCGGCTCGCGCCGGGCGTCCGGCGCGGCCGAGCGGGCTTCCTGCTCGCGGCGACCGCCGACGACCTCACCCTTGTAGATCCACACCTTCACGCCGATCCGGCCGAAGGTGGTGCGGGCCTCGAAGAAGCCGTAGTCGATGTCCGCGCGCAGCGTGTGCAGCGGGACCCGGCCCTCGCGGTAGTGCTCGGAGCGGGACATCTCGGCGCCGCCGAGACGGCCACCGCACTGCACCCGGATGCCCTTGACCTGCGGGGAGCGCATGGCCGACTGGATGGCCTTGCGCATCGCGCGGCGGAAGGACACGCGGTTGGACAGCTGCTCGGCGGTCACCTGGGCGACCAGCTGGGCGTCCGCCTCGGGGTTCTTGACCTCAAGGATGTTCAGCTGGACCTGCTTCTTGGTGAGCTTCTCCAGCTCACCGCGGATGCGGTCGGCCTCGGCACCGCGGCGGCCGATGACGATGCCAGGACGCGCGGTGTGGATGTCCACCCGCACGCGGTCCCGGGTCCGCTCGATCTCCACGCGGGAGATACCGGCGCGCTCCATGCCCTTGGACAGCAGGCGACGGATCTTCACGTCCTCGGCGACGTACTCCGCGTACTGCTTGTCGGCGTACCAGCGGGACCGCCAGTCGGTGGTGATCCCGAGCCGGAAGCCGTGGGGGTTGATCTTCTGCCCCATTTAGCGGGCACCACCCTTCGTGCTGGTGCGGCGCTTGGGCGCCGCCTTGGCCACCGGACGGGACTCGACCTCGATGGTGATGTGGCTGGTCCGCTTGCGGATCCGGTAGGCGCGGCCCTGGGCGCGCGGGCGGAACCGCTTCAACGTCGGGCCCTCGTCCACGTAGGCCACCGCGACCCAGAGGGTCTCGGGGTCCAGCTGGAGGTTGTTCTCGGCGTTGGCGACGGCACTGGCGAGCACCTTCGCGACCGGCTCACTGGCTGCCTGCGGCGCGAACCGGAGCACGGCCAGGGCCTCGCCTGCGCTACGTCCCCGGATGAGCTCGACGACGCGGCGCACCTTCATCGGCGTGGCGCGAACGTAGCGAGCCCGAGCCACGGCGCGCGGGTACTCCGCCACCTCGGCTTCGTTGCGGGCGTTCATACGCTGCTTCCCCTTGCTCTTTCTGCTTGCTCTGGAATCGAGCCGCGACTAGCGGCGGCGGGCCTTGCGGTCGTCCTTGATGTGGCCCTTGAACGTGCGGGTCGGGGCGAACTCGCCCAGCTTGTGACCCACCATGGCCTCGGAGACGAACACCGGGACGTGCTTGCGGCCGTCGTGCACCGCGATGGTGTGGCCCAGCATGTCCGGGATGATCGTGGACCGGCGGGACCAGGTCTTGATGACGGTCTTCTTGCCCGACTCGTTCAGCGCGTCCACCTTCTTGAGCAGGTGGTCGTCCACGAACGGGCCCTTCTTCAGGCTGCGTGGCATTGTCTTCTACCTCCCTGCTCAGCGCTTCTTGCCGGTACGGCGGCGGCGGACGATCATGCGGTCGGAGGCCTTGCGGCGGCGGGTGCGGCCCTCCGGCTTACCGGCCGGGTTCACCGGGTGGCGACCACCGGAGGTCTTGCCCTCACCACCACCGTGCGGGTGGTCGACCGGGTTCATCGCGACACCGCGGACGGTCGGGCGCTTGCCCTTCCAGCGCATCCGGCCCGCCTTGCCCCAGTTGATGTTGGCGTGCTCGGAGTTGCCGACCGCGCCGACCGTGGCGCGGCAGCGCACGTCCACGTTGCGGATCTCGCCCGAGGGCATCCGCAGCTGGGCGTACGGGCCGTCCTTGGCCACCAGCTGCACGCTGGTGCCCGCCGAGCGGGCGATCTTGGCGCCACCGCCGGGGCGCAGCTCGATGGCGTGCACCACGGTGCCGACCGGGATGTTGCGCAGCGGCAGGTTGTTGCCCGGCTTGATGTCGGCCCGGGGGCCGTTCTCGATCGGGTCACCCTGCTGCAGCTTGTCCGGGGCGATGATGTAGCGCTTCTCGCCGTCGGCGTAGTGCAGCAGCGCGATGCGCGCGGTGCGGTTCGGGTCGTACTCGATGTGCGCGACCTTGGCGGGCACGCCGTCCTTGTCGTTGCGCCGGAAGTCGATCAGCCGGTAGGCGCGCTTGTGACCGCCGCCCTTGTGCCGGGTGGTGATCTTGCCGTGCGCGTTCCGGCCGCCGCGCCCGTGCAACGGGCGGACCAGCGACTTCTCCGGCGTGGACCGCGTGATCTCCTTGAAGTCGGAGACGCTGGCGCCGCGACGACCCGGGGTCGTCGGCTTGTACTTGCGGATACCCATGTGTCTCAGTCCCTTACGCGGCCGGGCCGCCGAAGATCTCGATCGGCTTGCTCTCGGCGGACAGCGTCACGATCGCTCGCTTGGTGTCCTTGCGCTTGCCGTACCCGGTGCGGGTGCGCTTGCGCTTGCCGTTGCGGTTCAACGTGTTGACGCTGACGACCTTCACGCCGAAGACCTTCTCCACCGCGATCTTGATGGCGGTCTTGTTGGCGTCCGGGTGCACGACGAAGGTGTACTTGTTCTCTTCGAGCAGCCCGTAGGACTTCTCGGAGATCACCGGCGCGAGCAGGATGTCGCGGGGGTCGGGGATCACTTGCCCTCCTCCTCGGAAGCCCCAGCGGCCTCGGCCGAGGTGGCCCTGGCCTTGGCGGTCCGGACCGGGCGGGACAGGAAGTCGTCCAGCGCGGCCTTGCTGAACACCACGTCGTCGTTGACCAGCACGTCGTAGGTGTTGAGCTGGTCGGGCGTGATCACGTGCACGTGCGGCAGGTTGCGCACCGACACCCAGGCGACGTCCTCGTCCCTGGTCAGCACGACCAGCAGCCGCTTCGCCTCGGACACCGACTCCAGCAGCTGCCGGGCGGTCTTGGTGGACGGCTTGTCACCCTCGATGAGGGCGGTCACCACGTGCACCTGACCCGCGCGGGCGCGGTCGGAGAGCGCGCCGCGCAGCGCGGCGGCCTTCATCTTCTTGGGCGTCCGCTGCGTGTAGTCGCGCGGCTGCGGGCCGTGCACGACGCCACCACCGACGAACTGCGGCGCGCGGGTCGAGCCCTGGCGCGCGCGGCCGGTGCCCTTCTGCCGATAGGGCTTCCTGCCACCACCGGAGACCTCGCCGCGGGTCTTGGTCGAGTGCGTGCCCTGGCGGGCGGCCGCGAGCTGGGCCACCACCACCTGGTGCATCAGCGGCACGTTGGCCTGCACGTCGAAGACCTCGGCGGGGAGGTCGACCGAACCCTCGGTCTTGCCACCGGGGGCCTTGATGTCAACGCTGGTCAACTCAGGCACCGCCCTTCGCAGCGGTCTTGAGGAACACCAGGCCGCCCTTGGGGCCGGGGACCGCGCCCTTGATCAGGATCAGGCCGGACTCGGCGTCGACCTGGTGCACCTTGAGGTTCTGGGTGGTAACCCGGACGTTACCCATGCGGCCCGCCATGCGCAGACCCTTGAAAACCCGGCCCGGGGTGGCGCAGCCGCCGATCGAACCCGGGGAGCGGTGCTTGCGCTGGGTGCCGTGCGAGGCGCTCAGACCCTTGAAGCCGTGCCGCTTCATGACACCGGCGGTGCCCTTGCCCTTGGTGGTGCCGGTCGCGTCGACGACCTGCCCGGCCTCGAACACCTCGGCGGTGATCTCCTGGCCCACCTCGTAGGCGGCGGCGTCGTTCGTGCGCAGCTCGGCGAGGAAGCGACGCGGGGACACCCCCGCCTTGCCGAAGTGCCCGGCCTCGGGCTTGTTGACCTTGCGCGGGTCGATCGCGCCGAAGGCGAGCTGGACCGCGACGTAGCCGTCGGTCTCCTGGCTGCGTACCTGCGTGACGACGTTCGGGCCCGCCTTGACGACGGTGACCGGGACGATCCGGTTGTTCTCGTCGAAGACCTGGGTCATCCCGAGCTTGGTGCCCAGGATTCCCTTCATCTGCCTGTCAGACATGACTGTGTTTCTCTCCGCCGCTCAGCGCCGCACGCTTACTGGATGTTGACGTCGACGCTCGCCGGCAGGTCGATGCGCATGAGCGCGTCCACCGTCTTCGGCGTCGGGTCGAGGATGTCGATCAACCGCTTGTGCGTGCGCATCTCGAAGTGCTCGCGCGAGTCCTTGTACTTGTGCGGCGAGCGGATGACGCAGTAGACGTTCTTCTCCGTGGGCAGCGGCACCGGCCCCACGACCCGCGCACCAGTGCGCGTCACGGTCTCCACGATCTTGCGCGCGGACGCGTCGATCGCCTCGTGGTCGTAGGCCTTGAGCCGGATGCGGATCTTCTGTCCCGCCATGGTGGCTTGCCGTTCCTCTGTCTCGTTGCGATGTCGGCAGACCTGTCAGGCCGAACCGCGCCGCTTCCCTGTTCACATGCTGCGATCCCGCGGCTCCCGGTCCACGCGGTCGGGCGTGTCGCGCCCGCTTCGCATGGCGGTCCCTTGGATGAATCCCAGGACAAGCCGAGCATCTGTGGTCTGTACGGGTCAGAACTGCTGACCCCGGGCCCGCACGCGAGGGCGGCCGGGAAACGTATTTCACCGGCCGCCCGCGACGAGCAACCCATAAAGGATGCCACACACGTGTGCGGCGATCCAAACCGGGGGGTCGGACCACTGGTCCGACCCCCCGGGAGGCACTACTTCAGGATCTTGACGACCCGACCGGCGCCGACGGTGCGGCCACCCTCGCGGATCGCGAACCGCAGACCCTCGTCCATCGCGATGGGCTGGATGAGCGACACGGTCATGCCCGTGCTGTCACCCGGCATGACCATCTCGGTGCCCTCGGGGAGGGTCACCACGCCGGTCACGTCCGTCGTGCGGAAGTAGAACTGCGGGCGGTAGTTGTTGAAGAACGGGGTGTGCCGACCGCCCTCGTCCTTGCTCAGGATGACGACCTGGGCCTCGAACTCGGTGTGCGGGGTGGTGGTGCCCGGCTTCACGATGACCTGGCCGCGCTCGATGTCCTCACGCTTGATGCCGCGCAGCAGCAGGCCGACGTTGTCGCCTGCCTGGCCCTGGTCGAGCAGCTTGCGGAACATCTCGACACCGGTGACGGTGGTCTTCTGCGCCTTCTCGCGGATGCCGACGATCTCGACTTCCTCGTTGACGTTGATGATGCCGCGCTCGATGCGACCGGTCGCGACGGTGCCGCGGCCGGTGATCGTGAAGACGTCCTCGACGGGCATGAGGAAGGGCTTCACCACGTCGCGCTCGGGCTCCGGGATCGACTCGTCGACCGCGTCCATCAGCTCGATCAGGCGGGCGCCCCACTCGGCGTCGCCCTCCAGCGCCTTGAGCGCGGAGACACGCACGACCGGCAGGTCGTCGCCGGGGAAGTCCTGCGCGGACAGCAGCTCGCGGACCTCAAGCTCGACGAGCTCCAGGATCTCCTCGTCGTCCACCATGTCGGCCTTGTTCAGGGCCACCACGATGTAGGGCACGCCGACCTGGCGGGCGAGCAGCACGTGCTCACGCGTCTGCGGCATCGGGCCGTCGGTCGCGGCGACCACCAGGATGGCGCCGTCCATCTGCGCCGCACCGGTGATCATGTTCTTGACGTAGTCCGCGTGACCCGGGCAGTCGACGTGCGCGTAGTGGCGCTTCTCCGTCTGGTACTCGATGTGCGCGATGGAGATGGTGATACCGCGCTGCTTCTCCTCCGGCGCCTTGTCGATCTCGTCGAACGGCGTGAAGGGGTTCAGGTCGGGGTACTTGTCGTGCAGGACCTTCGAGATCGCCGCGGTCAGCGTGGTCTTTCCGTGGTCGATGTGACCGATGGTCCCGATGTTGACGTGCGGCTTGGTCCGCTCGAACTTCGCCTTCGCCACTTGATGTCCTCCTGGACTCGTACTTTCCGCCTGACCGAAGGTGTTTTCGGATGGCGGGCTTCAGGGTCAAATGTGCGGACCCCGGGGAGTTGACTCCCCCGGAGAGCCCGCACGTAATGTGCGGCGCTTCCGGTTAGGGGTTTACTCCCCCGTAGCCTTTGCGATGATCTCCTTCGAGACGTTCGCGGGAACCTCTGCGTAGGAGTCGAACACCATCGAGTAGTTGGCCCGACCCTGGGTCTTGGACCGCAGGTCGCCCACGTACCCGAACATCTCCGACAACGGGACCAACGCCTTGACGACGCGGGCACCGCTGCGCTCCTCCATGGCCTGGATCTGGCCGCGGCGGGAGTTCAGGTCGCCGATGACGTCGCCCATGTAGTCCTCGGGCGTGGTCACCTCGACCGCCATCAGCGGCTCCAGGATCACGGGGCCCGCCTTGCGGGCGGCCTCCTTGAGTGCCATGGAACCGGCGACCTTGAACGCCATCTCAGAGGAGTCGACCTCGTGGTAGGCGCCGTCGAGCAGGGTGAGCTTGAGGCCCACCAGCGGGTATCCGGCGATCACACCGTACTGCATGGCGTCCTGCGCACCCGCGTCGACCGACGGGATGTACTCCCGCGGGACGCGACCGCCGGTGACCGCGTTCTCGAACTCGTAGAGCGCGCCGTCCGTGTTGGCCAGCGGCTCCAGCTTGATGACGACCTTCGCGAACTGGCCGGAGCCACCCGTCTGCTTCTTGTGGGTGTAGTCCAGCTTCTCGACCGTCTTCTTGATGGTCTCGCGGTAGGCCACCTGCGGCTTGCCGATGTTGGCCTCGACCTTGAACTCGCGGCGCATGCGGTCCACCAGGATGTCCAGGTGCAGCTCGCCCATGCCTGCGATGATGGTCTGGCCGGTCTCCTGGTCCAGGTTGACCTTGAAGGTGGGGTCCTCCTCGGCCAGCTTCTGGATCGCGGTGCCCAGCTTCTCCTGGTCGGCCTTCGTCTTGGGCTCGATGGCGACCTGGATGACCGGGTCCGGGAAGGACATCGACTCAAGCACGATCGGGTTCGCCGGGTCGCACAGGGTCTCGCCGGTCGTGGTGTCCTTCAGCCCGATCACCGCGTAGATGTGACCGGCGATGGCCTCGTCGACCGGGTTCTCCTTGTTGGCGTGCATCTGGAAGAGCTTCCCGATGCGCTCCTTGCGGTCCTTGGTCGAGTTGATGACCTGGGCACCGGAGGCGACCCGTCCGGAGTAGACCCGGACGTAGGTCAGCTTGCCGAAGAACGGGTGCACCGCGATCTTGAACGCCAGGCCGGAGAACGGCTCCTGGGTGCTCGGCGCGCGGGTCACCTTGGTCTCGCCGTCCTGCAGGGTGCCCTCGACCGGCGGCACGTCCAACGGGGCGGGCAGGTAGTCGATCACGGCGTCGAGCATGGGCTGCACGCCCTTGTTCTTGAACGCCGAGCCGCACAGGACCGGGTAGGCCGAGCGGTCGTTCACGATCTTGCGGATGCCCGTCTTGATCTGCTCGACGGACAGCTCCTCGCCACCGAGGTAGAGCTCCATGAGCTCGTCGTCGGTCTCGGCGACGGCCTCGATGAGCGCCTCGCGGTACTCCTGGGCCTTGTCGGCCAGGTCGGCGGGGATCTCCTCGACGGCGTAGTCCTCGCCCTTCTTGACCTCGCCGCGCCAGGTCAGCGCCCGCATCTCCACCAGGTCGACGACACCGATGAAGTCGGACTCGCTGCCGATGGGCAGCTGCAGCGGCAGCGGCTTGGCCCCGAGGCGCTCGGAGATGGTGCGCACGGTGAAGTAGAAGTCGGCGCCCAGCTTGTCCATCTTGTTGACGAAGCAGATGCGCGGCACGTCGTACTTGGTGGCCTGCCGCCACACCTGCTCGGACTGGGGCTCGACACCCTCCTTGCCGTCGAAGACGGCGACGGCGCCATCGAGCACGCGCAGCGAGCGCTCGACCTCGACGGTGAAGTCGACGTGGCCGGGGGTGTCGATGATGTTGATCTGGTGGTCTTTCCAGAAGCAGGTGGTGGCGGCGGAGGTGATGGTGATCCCCCGCTCCTGCTCCTGCTCCATCCAGTCCATGACCGCGGCGCCGTCGTGCACCTCGCCGATCTTGTAGCTGATCCCCGTGTAGAAGAGGATCCGCTCGGTCGTCGTGGTCTTGCCCGCGTCGATGTGGGCCATGATCCCGATGTTGCGGACCTTGGCCAGGTCGGTCAGCACGTCGAGTGCCACGGGTTCTTCCCCTGTCCTTGAGCTGCGGCGCCGCTGGGGATCCGGCCGGTCGGCCGGATCCCGTCAATCACCAGCGGTAGTGGGCGAAGGCCTTGTTGGACTCGGCCATCTTGTGGGTGTCCTCGCGGCGCTTGACGCTGGCGCCGAGGCCGTTGGAGGCGTCGAGGAGTTCGTTCATCAGCCGCTCGATCATGGTCTTCTCGCGGCGGGCCTGAGAGAAGGACACCAGCCAGCGCAGCGCCAGCGTGGTGGAGCGGCCCGGCTTGACCTCGATCGGCACCTGGTAGGTGGCGCCACCGACGCGGCGGCTCTTCACCTCGATGGTGGGCTTCACGTTGTCGAGCGCGCGCTTGAGCGTCACGACCGGGTCGGTGCCGGTCTTGTCGCGGGCACCCTCCAGGGCGCCGTACACGATGCGCTCGGCGACGGACCGCTTGCCGTCCTTGAGCACCTTGTTGATCAGCTGGGTGACCAGCGGCGAGCTGTACACCGGGTCGGAGATCAGCGGCCGCTTCGGGGCCGGTCCCTTGCGGGGCATATCAGCTCTTCTCCTTCTTCGCGCCGTAGTGGCTGCGGGCCTGCTTGCGGTTCTTCACGCCCTGGGTGTCCAGCGAGCCGCGGATGATCTTGTAGCGAACACCCGGAAGGTCCTTCACACGGCCACCGCGCACCAGCACCATGGAGTGCTCCTGCAGGTTGTGGCCCTCGCCAGGGATGTACGCCGTGACCTCGATGCCGCTGGTCAGCTTGACGCGAGCGACCTTGCGGAGCGCGGAGTTCGGCTTCTTCGGGGTGGTGGTGTACACCCGGGTGCACACGCCACGCCGCTGCGGGCTCCCCTTGAGAGCCGCAGTCTTCTGCTTGGCGACCTTGTCCTGGCGGCCCTTGCGGACCAGCTGCTGGATCGTGGGCATAGACCGGCTTTCTCTTTGTCTCTCGACGCCCGCGCGGGGCGCCGAAGGCACTGTGTACTTGCGTTCCTGCTCTTCCGCCCGCCCCCCGAGGTCGGGCGTGTCGCCCGCACTCGCGGCACCCGTGCGGGAAGAGAATCATCCCAACGGGGTTCGGGAGGAACTCCGGCGTGACTGGCAGGAGTCCACTTCGCGACGAACGACTGAACGAACGCCGATAAGCGGACCGCGCGGCACAGGCACACGGACCGACCCGACATGGGTCGGGCACGAGTAGCAAAGATACCGTGGCCGTGCGGGCAGGGTCAAAACGGGGGTATCGGTCCGGCCGTCGGAAGACCACCCGAAGGGGGCCGGGTAGCTCACCTGTTCGAGTGAGCACCCGACCGCCTCGTCCGGATTCACCGACGATCTACCCCGGCCGCTCCGCCGATCCGGCGAGCGTGGCCAGCCGCGCCCTGATCGCGTCGGCGGATTCCGCCGCCGACATGGCTACCGCGCGTAGCTGCTCGGTGTCCCTGGCGTACTGGGCCACCTGGCGCTCGTTGTGGATGTACACGCCGTCGTCGGCGATCTCGATGTAGACCACCGGCCGCGCCAGCACCCCGCCACCGGGATCGGCGAACCGCAGCATCGTGAACTGCCCCTCCAGGCTGTCGTGCCTGCCGAGCGCGGTCGGCAGCACCAGGATCTCGACCCCGTCCCGCGCGCCGAGGTCGAGCAGCAGCGCCAGCTGGCCGCGCATGACCTCCTCGGCGTCCTCCCCGCCGATCGGCCGGTCGAGCACCGACTCCTCGACGAGCATGGTCAGCCGCAGCGGCTCCGGGCCGAGCAACCGCCGTTGCCGCTCCATCCGCAGCCGCACCAACCGCCCGGCCTGGTCGGGCCGCACCCGCGCGCTGTTCGCGATCACCCCGGCCGCGTAGGCCTCGGTCTGCGCCAGCCCGTGCACCACCAGCGGCGCGTAAGCGACCACATGCGACGCCAGCCCCTCCAGCCCGAGATAGGTGCGTTGCCAGTCCGGGATCACATCGACCCACCTGGCCAGCCACCCGGACCGGTCGGCCCGCCGCGCCAGCGCCGCCAGCCGCTCGGTCTCCTCTTCGGACGCTCCATAGCAACGCAGCAGGCTCGCGATCTGTTCCGGGGAGGGGAAATACCGCCCCACCTCGAAGTGGGCCACCATCGCCGCGGACAGCCGGACCGCGCGCCCCGCCTCCGCCTGCGAGATCCCCACCCGCTTCCGCTGATTGGCCAGCTCGACCCCGATGAGCCACCGCAATGCCTGCGGATCAACTCGTTCCATGGCGCCTGAGTGTGCACTATTCGCATACGGATAACCATCTGCTGATCGCGCTATCGGTTTATGGTCAATTAAAGCGAGCATCCCACTGCGACACTCGCCGGAAATGACGCGCGCAACGGGTTTCCGGCTCGCCGTGCGCAGGTACGACACGGCCCGAACCGCCCCCCGTTGGGAGGATGGCAGCACGGTCAGCTCGACCGTCCACTATGGAACAATCCGGTCCAGGGAAAGCGCGGAGCCGGATTCCCACGACAACGCAGGAACATCCGGACGCGCCTCTGTCGAATCCACGGACCGTCAGCAGGAACCAGGATGACAATCCCCACATCGCTGATGTGCAGCATTCTTCCCGCGCCGATCCCGGGCAGCTCGGGCTTTTCCCGCCCGGCTCCCGCACCCGGTTCAGCCGCGAAGGCTCCACACCGGACCGCGTGGGGCGCCCGGTCGATCCATGCCTGCCAGGCGGCCCACGGCGCAAAGCCGGCAATTCACCAATGGGACCAACGACCGCAGCATGACCCGGCAGGGTCCCGATACGTTGGCGTGCAACGGTTTCCCGCTCACAAACCCGGAGGTCCCGTGCTGCGAAGACTCCTGCCCCTGGTCGCCGCGTTGCTGCTGCTCCCGCTGATGCCGGGAAGTGCGAGCGCGTCTCGTTGGCCGTATCTCATCATCGACAGCCAGTGGTATCAACGCGTGTTGACGGTCGGCGAGCCCATCACCCTCACCGGCAGCTCCTACATCGGCGAGTCCGGCGACACCACCCAGTCGATGATCTCCGTGGACGACGGCCGGACCTGGACCCACTTCGACCACGGCGGCCGCTGGTCGCTGGAGTTCACGCCGGACGCCGTCGGCGCCTTCAAGGTCCTCACCCAGGCGGCCATGCGGTCCGACTGGGCCGATGTCCGAACCGACTACCTACGTGTCGGCCCGGCGACCCCACCCGGCCCGGTCGACTGCCCATGCACCTTCACATCCCCGCCCAAGGCGGGCAGTCCGGTGATCACCTCGTCGGACCAGCAGCTGACGGAGCTCGGCCTGCGCTTCTACGTCGACCGCGAGGGCACCCTCCCGTACTACACGGCAGGCAACCTGTCCGAGACATCACGGGGCGCTCTCTACGACTGGAACGGCGAGATAGTCGCGCGCTCCGTATACAACCGGGCCACCGCACGCTTCGAGTTCGCCACGCCGGTACATCTGGAGTCGTACCACGCGTACACCCTGGCCTACCAGGCCGACTTCGATGAGTACCTGGTCGCCGAGAACTACTTCACCGAGACCGTCACCCAGGGCCCCATCACCGCTATGCACGACGCCACCGGCGGCGCGGGCGTCTACGCCTACCGGAACATGGGCGAGACGGTCATGCCCGCGAACGTCTATCTCGACAGCGACTACCTGATCTCGCCCACGTTCATCCCGGCCTGATCCCAGCCTGGTTCCCGGCCGAGCAGGGCGGGCCCCCTCCCGCCCTGCTCGCGCGCTCAGCCTGTTGTGAAAACCGGTGACACCCAATAGTTGGTGCCGTTGTAGGTGTCGGTGGGGAAGCGGCCGCCGTCGCCGAAGACACCCGGGGCGCCGTAAGGGAAACCATCCCAGGTGTGGTAGTCCGCTGTGAACGGTGGGATTGTCATGCGGGCCTGGAACATTCCCGGTGTTGCCAGATAAGGCGTCTGCACCGGCGACGTGTACGAGACCACGTAAGGCGTGTACGCCCGCACCGCGACCGGACTGGCGAAGGTGAAGGTGGGGAACGTGCCCTGGTCCTCGCTGGTGGCCAGGAGCTTGCCGTCCGCGTTCCACAGGTGCGCCACCACGCCGGGGGCGGGCTTCAGACTGTCGGACAGGCGCAGGCCGGTGACGCTGCCCGGCCGGTCCACGAAGAACCGCAGCCCGAGCTCCCGGCTCACGTGCTCGCTGTACAGCCCCGTGGACCCCGTCGGCTGCGGCTCGAAGCGACACGGGCAGGTGACCGCGGGCGTGTCCGGGTTCGACACCTGGAGCTTCACCACGGTCGACGGCGACATCGTGCCGTCGTCCAGGTACACCCGGGTGGCGACCGAGACCGTACCCGCCAGCCAGTCGGCCAAGTCGAGCCGATAGGTCCAGTCCACCTGGCCCGCACTCGCGACCACGATGTAGTGGTTGTAATCCAGGAAAGACAGCTGCGTGTACTTCACCCCGGACGCCGCCGAACCACGCGAATGGCCGTGCAGGATCACGGACTTGCCGACCACCAGCTCCGCCGCCGCGGGCGTGTCCACCCAGGCCCCGGCCGGATCATCCGCGGCCCACGCCGTGGCAGGCACCAACAGCGGCAGGAAAATCACTGCCAGCACAAGCGAAACCCGTCTTCGCATGCGAGACCCCTCACTCCCGGAAACGATCGGGCGCCCAAGCTAGCGGTTACCCCACCGGGCCCGAACCTTCCAGACGGGTGACAGCAAACCGGACAGAAACCCCCAGACGTAGAACTTCCCGACCCCGGCCCCCACCCCCCACCCGTCAAGACGGTTCTTCCCCCTTCGCCCACCAGTCCCCCCACGCGAGATCGCGCCGCCTCGGCGAAGCCGGGCCACAACAAGAAGAGCCCCCCAGCCGGAGGCCGAGGGGCTCTTCTTGTTGTGCAACTACCTGTAATCGCGACCGAAGTCGTAGTCGTCCAGCGGAACCGCGGCACCGGTGCCGGTCCCGAACACATCCGGCGTGTAGTACCCGTCGTCGTAGGACGGGATCGCGTACGCCGCCACCCGTGCCTCCTCGGTCGGCTGCACCTGGATGTTCCGGTACTTGTTGATCCCGGTACCGGCCGGGATCAACTTACCGATGATCACGTTCTCCTTGAGCCCCACGAGCTTGTCGGACCGCCCGTTGATGGCCGCGTCCGTCAACACTCGGGTGGTCTCCTGGAAGGAGGCCGCGGACAGCCACGAGTCCGTGGCCAGCGACGCCTTCGTGATACCCATCAGCACCGGACGGCCGGAGGCTGGCTCGCCGCCCGCGGCCACCACGCGCCGGTTCTCCGCCTCGAACTCGGCCCGCTCGATGAGCGCGCCGGGCAGGAACTCCGCCGCGCCGCTGTCCAGGATCGTCACCCGGCGCAGCATCTGCCGGACGATGACCTCGATGTGCTTGTCGTGGATCGACACACCCTGCGCCCGGTAGACCTTCTGGACCTCGTCCACCAGGTGCAGCTGGGCCTCGCGGGGGCCCATCACGCGCAGCACCTCGTGCGGGTCCCGGGTGCCTTCCAGCAGCTGCTGGCCGACCGCCACGTGGTCACCGTCGGACAGCGGGCCGTCCGGGGTGGCCGCGAGCCGCTGACGCTTGGACAGCTTCTCGAAGATGATCTCCTCGCTGCCGTCGTCCGGGATCAGCGTGATCTTCCAGAAGCGGTCGCCGTCCTCGATCCGGACCCGGCCGTCGACGTCCGCGATGGGCGCCTTGCCCTTCGGGACCCGGGCCTCGAACAGCTCCTGCACACGCGGCAGACCGGTGGTGATGTCGTCGTTGACGACGCCGCCCTGCTGGAACGTACGCATGGTCAGCTGGGTGCCCGGCTCACCGATGGACTGCGCGGCCACGATGCCGACCGCCTCGCCGATGTCGACCAGCTGGCCGGTCGCCATCGAGCGGCCGTAGCAGGTCGCGCACACGCCGACCTGGGCCTCGCAGGTGAGCACCGAGCGCACCTTGACCTTGGTGACGCCGTAGGACAGCAGCTTCTCGATCGCCGGGTCGCCCAGGTCGTCGGCCCGGTTCAGCAGGACCTCGCCGTTGGGCGCCTTGACCTCCTCGGAGACGCAACGCGCGTACACGCCGGTCTCCACGTACTGGGCGCGCTCGACCTTCTCGCCGATCGGCTCGCCGAGCTTCATCACGATGCCGCGGGTGGTGCCGCAGTCGACCTCGCGCACGATGACGTCCTGCGAGACGTCCACCAGACGCCGGGTCAGGTAGCCGGAGTCGGCGGTGCGCAGCGCGGTGTCGGCCAGACCCTTGCGGGCACCGTGCGTGGCGATGAAGTACTCCAGCACCGACAGGCCCTCGCGGAAGTTGGCCTTGATCGGCCGCGGGATGAACTCGCCGCGAGGGTTGGTCACCAGACCGTTCATGCCCGCCAGCTGGCGGATCTGGGTCATGTTGCCCGCCGCGCCCGACTTCACGATGGTCGGGATCGGGTTCTCGTCGGGGAAGTTCTCCTCCATCGCCCGCGCGACGTCCTCAGTCGCGTTGGACCACACCTTGACCAGCTCGTTGTTCCGCTCGGATGCGGAGAGCTGACCGCGCTGGTAGCGCTTCTCGACGGTGTCGGCCTTCTTCTCGTACTCGTCGAGGATGCCCTTCTTGGCGGGCGGCACGATGACGTCCGAGATCGCGATGGTGACACCCGAGCGGGTGGCCCAGTAGAAGCCCGCGTCCTTCAGCTTGTCCAGCGTCCGCGCCACGGTGACCATCGGGTACCGCTCGGCGAGGTCGTTGACGATGGCCGCCTGCCGCTTCTTCGGCGCGGGCTCGTTGATGAACGGGTAGTCCGGCGGCAGCAGCTCGTTGAACAGCACCCGGCCCAGGGTGGTCTCGGCCAGCCACGGCTGGCCGGGGGTCCAGCCCTCCGGCTGCATGCCAGGACCCGGGTAGCGGTCCGAGATGCGGATCTTGACCGCGGACTGCAGGCCGATCACCTTGCGGTCGAAGGCCATGATGGCCTCGGCGGGCGAGGAGAACGCCAGGCCCTCGCCGACGCCGCCCGGCTTCGGCCGGGTCAGGTGGTAGATGCCGGTGACCATGTCCAGTCGCGGCATCGCCAGCGGGCGACCGGAGGCCGGGGACAGGATGTTGTTCGAGGACAGCATCAGGATGCGGGCCTCGGCCTGCGCCTCGGCCGACAGCGGCAGGTGCACCGCCATCTGGTCGCCGTCGAAGTCCGCGTTGAACGCCTCGCAGACCAGCGGGTGCAGCTGGATCGCCTTGCCCTCGACCAGCTGCGGCTCGAACGCCTGGATGCCGAGCCGGTGCAGGGTGGGCGCGCGGTTGAGCATCACCGGGTGCTCGGTGATGACCTCTTCCAGCACGTCCCACACGGCGGGCCGGGCGCGCTCCACCATCCGCTTGGCGGACTTGATGTTCTGCGCGTGGTTGAGGTCCACCAGTCGCTTCATCACGAACGGCTTGAACAGCTCAAGCGCCATCGCCTTGGGCAGGCCGCACTGGTGCAGCTTCAGCTGCGGGCCGACCACGATGACCGAACGGCCGGAGTAGTCGACGCGCTTGCCGAGCAGGTTCTGCCGGAACCGGCCCTGCTTGCCCTTGAGCAGGTCGGACAGCGACTTCAGCGGCCGGTTGCCCGGACCGGTGACCGGACGGCCGCGGCGGCCGTTGTCGAACAGCGCGTCGACGGCCTCCTGCAGCATCCGCTTCTCGTTGTTGACGATGATCTCGGGCGCGCCGAGGTCGATCAGCCGCTTCAACCGGTTGTTGCGGTTGATGACGCGGCGGTACAGGTCGTTCAGGTCGGAGGTCGCGAAGCGGCCGCCGTCGAGCTGGACCATCGGGCGCAGGTCCGGCGGGATCACCGGGACGCAGTCGAGCACCATGCCCATCGGCGAGTTGCGGGTCGCCTGGAAGGCGGCCACCACCTTGAGCCGCTTGAGCGCGCGCAGCTTCTTCTGGCCCTTGCCGCTGCGGATGGTCTCGCGCAGGTTGTCCGCCTCGGCGTCGACGTCGAAGTCGCGCGCCAGGGTCTGGATCGCCTCGGCGCCCATCGAGCCGGTGAAGTAGTCGCCGTAGCGGTCGATCAGCTCGCGGTAGAGCAGCTCGTCCGCGATCAGCTGCTTGGAGTCCAGCTTGGTGAAGGTGGACCAGATCTCGTCGAGGCGGTCCAGCTCGCGCTGCGCGCGGTCGCGCAGCTGGCGCATCTCGCGCTCGCCGCCCTCCTTGACCTTGCGGCGCACGTCGCTCTTGGCGCCCTCGGCCTCCAGCTGGGCGAGGTCGGCCTCCAGCTTCTGCGCGCGACCCTCGATGTCGGCGTCGCGCTTGTTCTCGACCTGCTTGCGCTCGACGCCCATCTCGGACTCCAGCGTGGGCAGGTCGTTGTGCCGCAGCTCGGTGTTCACCGAGGTGATCACGTACGCGGCGAAGTAGATGATCTTTTCCAGATCCTTCGGCGCCAGGTCGAGCAGGTAGCCGAGGCGGCTCGGGACGCCCTTGAAGTACCAGATGTGGGTGACCGGGGCGGCCAGCTCGATGTGGCCCATCCGCTCGCGGCGCACCTTGGCGCGGGTCACCTCGACGCCGCAGCGCTCACAGATGATGCCCTTGAACCGGACCCGCTTGTACTTGCCGCAGTAGCACTCCCAGTCCCGGGTGGGACCGAAGATCTTCTCGCAGAACAGACCATCCTTCTCCGGCTTCAGCGTCCGGTAGTTGATGGTTTCTGGCTTCTTGACCTCGCCGAACGACCACTGACGGATGTCATCGGCAGTAGCAAGACCGATGCGGAGCTCATCAAAGAAGTTAACGTCCAACACGTGGAGTTCCTTCTCCCCTTTTTGTTACAGCCATGGTGATTGGGGGATAGGGCCCGCGTGGCGACCGGGAACGGTCGCGCACGCGGGCTGCGAGATCAATTGACGACGTCGTCCACCGAAGGCGACTCGTTGCGCGAGAGGTTGATGCCCAGGTTGGCGGCGGCGCGTTCCAGGTCCTCGTCGTCGCCGTCGCGCATCTCGATGGCGGCGCCGTCGCTGGAGAGCACCTCCACGTTCAGGCACAGCGACTGGAGCTCCTTGAGCAGCACCTTGAACGACTCCGGGATGCCCGGCTCCGGGATGTTCTCGCCCTTGACGATCGCCTCGTAGACCTTCACCCGGCCCACCACGTCGTCGGACTTGATGGTGAGCAGCTCCTGCAGCGTGTAGGCCGCGCCGTAGGCCTGCATGGCCCAGCACTCCATCTCACCGAAGCGCTGGCCACCGAACTGCGCCTTACCGCCGAGCGGCTGCTGGGTGATCATCGAGTACGGGCCGGTCGACCGGGCGTGGATCTTGTCGTCGACCAGGTGCAGCAGCTTCAGGATGTACATGTAGCCGACCGAGACCGGGTACGGGTACGGCTCGCCGCTACGGCCGTCGAACAGCTGCGCCTTGCCGTCCTCCTTGACCATCCGCTCGCCGTCGCGGTTCGGGCGGGTGGAGGCCAGCAGGCCCTGCAGCTCGTTCTCCTTGACGCCGTCGAACACCGGGGTCGCGGTGTTCGTGCCCGGCTCAACGTCGTAGAGCTCCTCGGGGAGCTTGGCCGCCCACTCCGGGGTCCCGTCGATCTGCCAGCCCTGTTTGGCGACCCACCCGAGGTGGGACTCCAGGATCTGGCCGATGTTCATTCGACGGGGCACACCGTGGGTGTTCAGCACGACGTCGACCGGGGTGCCGTCGGCCAGGAACGGCATGTCCTCCACCGGGAGGATCTTGCCGATGACGCCCTTGTTGCCGTGCCGACCGGCCAGCTTGTCGCCGTCCTGGATCTTGCGCTTCTGCGCCACGTACACCCGGACCAGCTCGTTCACACCGGGGGGCAGCTCGTCCTCGTCCTCCCGGGAGAACACCCGGATGCCGATGACCTTGCCGGTCTCGCCGTGCGGCACCTTCAGCGAGGTGTCGCGCACCTCGCGGGCCTTCTCGCCGAAGATCGCGCGCAGCAGCCGCTCCTCCGGGGTCAGCTCGGTCTCGCCCTTCGGGGTGACCTTGCCGACCAGGATGTCGCCTGCGCCGACCTCGGCGCCGATCCGGATGATGCCGCGCTCGTCCAGGTCGGCCAGCACCTCCTCGGAGACGTTCGGGATGTCCCGGGTGATCTCCTCGGCGCCGAGCTTGGTGTCCCGGGCGTCGATCTCGTGCTCGTCGATGTGGATCGAGGTGAGCACGTCGTCCTGCACCAGGCGCTGGGACAGGATGATCGCGTCCTCGTAGTTGTGGCCCTCCCACGGCATGATCGCCACGAGCAGGTTCTTGCCCAGCGCCATCTCGCCGTTCTGGATGCACGGCCCGTCCGCGATGACCTGGCCAGCCTCCACCCGGTCGCCCTCGGAGACGATCGGCTTCTGGTTGATGCAGGTGCCCTGGTTGGAGCGGCGGAACTTGTGCAGGCCGTAGGTCTGCCGGGTGCCGTCGTCGGCCATCACCGTGATGAAGTCCGCGGACAGCTCCTCGATCACGCCCGGCTTGGCCGCGACCACCAGGTCGCCGCCGTCGACCGCGGCGCGCAGCTCCATGCCGGTGCCCACCAGCGGGGACTCGCTGCGCAGCAGCGGCACCGCCTGGCGCTGCATGTTGGCGCCCATCAGCGCGCGGTTGGCCGCGTCGTGCTCAAGGAACGGGATCATCGCGGTGGCCACCGAGACCATCTGCCGCGGCGAGACGTCCATGTAGTCCACGTCGAACGGCTCGATCAGCTCGACCTCGCCGCCCTTCTTGCGGACCAGGACGCGCTCCTCGGCGAAGTGGCCCTCGTCGTCGAGCGGGGCGTTGGCCTGCGCGATGACGTGCCGGTCCTCCTCGTCCGCGGTCAGGTAGTCGATCTGGTCGGTGACCTGGCCCTCGATGACCTTGCGGTACGGGGTCTCGATGAAGCCGAACGGGTTGACCCGCGCGTAGCTCGACAGCGACCCGATCAGGCCGATGTTCGGGCCTTCCGGGGTCTCGATCGGGCACATCCGGCCGTAGTGGCTGTGGTGGACGTCGCGGACCTCCATGCCTGCGCGCTCGCGGGACAGACCACCCGGGCCCAGCGCGGACAGGCGGCGCTTGTGCGTGAGCCCGTCGACCGGGTTGGTCTGCTGCATGAACTGCGAGAGCTGGGAAGTACCGAAGAACTCCTTGATCGCGGCCACCACCGGGCGGATGTTGATCAGGGTCTGCGGAGTGATCGCCTCGACGTCCTGGGTGGTCATCCGCTCGCGCACGACGCGCTCCATGCGGGACAGGCCGACCCGGATCTGGTTCTGGATCAGCTCGCCGACGGTGCGCAGCCTGCGGTTGCCGAAGTGGTCGATGTCGTCGATCTCGACCGGGATGTCCCGCCCGTTCTTGGCGGGCATCGTGGTCTCACCGGCGTGCAGGCGGACCAGGTACTCGATCGTGGTGACGATGTCGTCCTCGGTCAGCACGCCGACGTGCGGCTGCGCCGTCAGGCCGAGCTTCTTGTTGACCTTGTACCGGCCGACCTTGGCCAGGTCGTAGCGCTTGTCCTTGAAGAACAGGTTCTCCAGCAGCGTCTGCGCCGACTCCTTGGTCGGCGGCTCGCCCGGACGCAGCTTGCGGTAGATGTCCAGCAGCGCCTCGTCGGTGCCCGCGGTGTGGTCCTTCTCCAGCGTGGCCAGCAGCGTCTCGGAGAAGGAGAACCGCTCGCGGATCTGCTCGGTGGTCCAGCCCAGCGCCTTGAGCAGCACGGTGACCGGCTGGCGGCGCTTGCGGTCGATGCGCACGCCGACGGTGTCGCGCTTGTCGACGTCGAACTCCAGCCACGCGCCCCGGCTCGGGATGACCTTGACGCTGAAGACGTCCTTGTCGGTCGTCTTGTCGATGTTGGTGTCGAAGTAGACGCCGGGCGAGCGGACCAGCTGGGAGACCACGACGCGCTCGGTGCCGTTGATGATGAACGTGCCCAGGTTCGTCATCACCGGGAAGTCGCCCATGAACACCGTCTGGCTCTTGATCTCGCCGGTGGTGTTGTTGGTGAACTCGGCGGTGACGAACAGCGGGGCCGCGTACGTCATGTCCTTGTCCTTGCACTCCTCGACGGAGGCCTTGACCTCGTCGAAGCGCGGGTCGGAGAAGGACAGGGACATGGACCCGGAGAAGTCCTCGATCGGCGAGATCTCGTTCAGGACCTCCTCAAGGCCCCCGACGGGGTTTTCCTCCCCGGCGTCGACGCGGCGCTGGAACCACGCCTCGTTGCCGGTGAACCACTCGAACGACTGGATCTGCAGATCCAGCAGGTTGGGCGTGCCCAGCGGCTCGCGGATCTTCGCGAAGGAGACCCGGCGGGGGGCGCCCGGGATGCCGGAGTTCGACGGAGTGGAGTTGGTCGCAGCAGTGGCCTTGGTCGCGCGGGAGACTGCCAAGATGCGTCCTTCCAGGACTATGAGCGGTTGACAGCCGCGTGGTACTGCGAGAACGCGCCTGTCAAGGGTGCCGTGGTGCCCAACATCCTAGCTCTTGGCAAAGGGCGTGCGGAAAGTGGGCAGCGCAAAGGGGCAGTCTAGCCACTAAAAGGGCGACTGTCGAGGCCCGCCGCTCAACTCGGTCCTCCCGCTGCCGTGCGTGCTGGGTAACAGACTGACCCCGCCACCGTCCCGAGTCAAGACGCAACGCCAACCAGGCCACTTTTGCAGCAGTGCGAACGACCTCGGCGATCAAGGCTTGACCTGGGCAAACAACCCTGCTAGCAGACCGGTTGGGCAACCCCGCCGGGCAGTGCCTGGCCCAGGAAGTCGATGTTGGTGAGCTTCCAGACACCGCCCTGGCGCTCGCCCCGGACGGCGAAAAGCGAGGCGCTCGCGGTGGTCTTGTTCTCGTCCGCGTAGGTGGCCGACTGGTCGGTGAACACCAGCGCGTCGACCTTGTCGCCGTCGAGCCGCTGGATGCCCAGGTCCCGCACCTTGGCGGTCACCACGACCTTGCGCTGCTGGGCGATCTTCTTCAGCTCGCCGAGGATGTGCTCGTACTGGCAGGTCGCCTGCCCGGTGAGGTTCTCCCGCACGGCCGTGGCGTTGGCGTCGAGGTCGGCGTAGTCGTAGGAGAGGGTGCGCTCCACGGCCACGGTCAGCTTGCCCGCGGCCTCGCTGGTCGCGGCGACGTCGGTGATCGCGCGGTTGGCGCTGTCGGCGCCCGCGGTGAGCGAGTCGGCCTCGCCCTTGAACCACAGCGCCGCCCCGGCCAGCATCAGCGCCGCCACCACCATCAGGATCGCCCGGTTGATCGCGCGCGAACCCGCCGCACGCGCCCTGACCTGCGCGGACACGGCCCGCTTCGGCGCCGGTCGGGAGCCGTCAGCCTGCCGCGTCCCGGTCGAGTCCGGGCGGGGTTCGCCGGTTGTCCGGCCCTTGCCGCTGGGACGCGGTCTCGGCTTCCGCGCCTGCCGCGGCTCGGTCTCGGCCGGATCCGACTCCTCGTCCGACTCGTCACCTTGGGTGACTGCGGGCGCGCCGATTAACCTGGTCCCGGCCAACCCGGCCGGTGCGACCGCGTCCTCGCCCGATTCGACCGCCTCGTCCTGACTCGCACGCTCGACGCGGCTGGGCTGTCCGGCAGGCTCGGGCTCGTCGACCGGTCGCTCCGGGGCCTGGTCGACAAGGTCGGCGGGGGCGACAGGACTGTCCTGATCGACGGCGTCGACCGGTGCGGGCTCGGTGGTCGGGCGGTTGTGGCCCGCGACGCGGGGGCGGCGGATGCCCTGGCTCGCCGGGCGGCGGCGGGGCGGCTTCTGGGACGGCATGGGGACCTCGTGGTTCGTCTCGGGTACCGGGCCGTCAGCCCGCGGGGATGGGCAGGACGGACTCGATGGAGTCGATCTTCCAGCCGTCCGGGGCGCGCCGCAGCGAGGCGCGCATCCGGGACTCGGCTGGCGCGGACGGCTTGCCGTCGACCGAGTCGGTCACCGCGAGCGCGACCATGATCTGGGCGGTGCCCGCGTGGTCGTCGAGCTGGGTGACCGCGACCTTGAGCAGCCGGGTGGCCCGGGTCGTCTTGGCCTTCTCGAACAGCGCCTTGGTATCCGCGCGCTTGGCGGTCAGGTCGTCGTGGAAGGCGCCGGTGGTGGCGCCCAGCCAGCGGTCCAGGACCTGGTCCACCTGGCGGTAGTCGAAGCTGCTGACGGTCACCACCTCGGCGCCGCCGACCCTGGCCACCTCGTCCCGGGTCCGGGCCAGGGCAAGGTCGTCGTCGTTCGCGGCGCGCAACCAGGCGATCCCGAACCAGGCGGCGAGCGCGGTGGCGACCACCAGCAGCGCGGTGGCGGCGGCCAGGAACGGGTTGCGCCACCAGTGCGCGGGGGCGGTCGGGGGCGCGTCGGCGGCCGGGTCGAGGTCGCCGTCGGGGACCGGTGTCGGTTCCTCGGTGTCGGTGGCGGTCATGGCGCTCCAAACGTCGAGAACCGGGCGGGGGCTGGAACTTACCCGAAGGTAGGTCAGGTCCCCAGACCCAGCAGCTGGGCGAGGCTGGTGACCGGCGGCAGCCCCGGCCTGCCCAGCCCGCCGGGCAGGCGGGCGAGGTCGGCGAGCTCCTGGGCCGGGCGGTCCTGGTTGGCGGCGACCTGCCCTGGGGTGGGCTGGACCGGCCTGCCGCCGAACGGGGCGTTCTGCGAGCCGCGCACGTTGATCGGGCTGCCGACGGGTTCGGCGCAGTACGCCTGGCTGTTCTCCGCGACCGGCGTGAGGTCGTCACCGTCGCGGTGCCTGGTGCCCTCGTAGCCGCGGGTGCAGCTGGGCGGGTCGAACAGGTTGAGCGCGAGCCCGAGGTGCGCGGTGCCGTCGCCGGGCACGACGGTTTTCGGGCCGACCGCGACCACCGGGTAGGCCACCAGCGCCATCTCCAGGCCGTCCACCCGGGTGACCAGGATGTCGGAGGTGGTGAGCAGGTTGGCGGTGAGCGTGGTCAGGCCCTGGCCGGACTCGCGCAGGGCATTGCTGATCGCCATGGCCGCGCTCGGGGTCGTGGCGATCAGGGTGCGGATATTCGGGTCGGACGACTTCAGCTGGGCGGTCAGGTCGCGCAGGTCGCCTGCGAACGAGCGGATGTTGCCCGCCTGCACGGCCTGGGTGTCCAGCACGACGCCGCCGTCCTGGATGAGCGCGATCGTCTGCGGCAGGTTGTCCTTGGCGGCCGCGGTGAACTCGGCGGAGGTGTCGAGCAGCAGCTGGAGATCCCCGCCGGTGCCCGCGAACGCCTTGTCCAGCTCGTCCACCACGGTCCGCAGCGAGTCGGTGGGCACCGAGGCGGCCAGGCCGTTCAGGTCGGTGAGCACGGTGTCCGTGCCGGTGGGCAGCCTCGTCCGGTCGACCGGGATGACCGAGCCCTCGGCCAGCGCGGTGCCGCCGTCGGCGCGCGGGCGCAGGTCGACGAACTGCTCGCCGACGGCCGAGCGGTTGGCCACCACGGCGTCCAGGTCGGCCGGGATGGCCGGGGCGTCCGGCTCGATGTCGAGGTCGATGTCGATGCCCGCGCCGGTCAGCCGCATCTGCCCGACCCGGCCGACATTGACGCCGCGGTAGGTGACCTCGGCGTTGGTGAAGATCCCGCCGGACTCGGCCAGCTGGAGCGTGACCCGGTAGCCGTCGGCGCCGAAGACCCGGCCGAGGCCGGTGAAGCGGAACCCGGCGTAGGTGACGGTGACGACGGCGATCACGAAGAAGGCGAGCAGCTTGAGCCGCACGGACCTGGTGAGCATCAGACCCCGCCTCCCAGCAGTGGACCCAGCAGACCGCCCAGCCCCGAGCTGTCCCCGGCGGCCCCGCCGGTGATCAACGGCGGCGGGGTCGTGATCACCGGCAGCCGCAGCGGCGGGGGCGCGTTGGCAGGCACGCCCGAGGTGCCGTTGGTGGCCTGGCCGATGATCGGGACGTCCTGCACCGGGTTCTGCCTGGTGCGGCTGAGGTTGTCCAGCACGCTCTGCAGGTTCAGGTCGATCTTGGCGTAGAGGTTGAAGTAGTCGCCGCGCACACCGCGCACCGCCGCGTCGGTGAACGGGAAGGTGAGCAGCAGCTCCAGCGACTTCGGCAGGTTCTCCCCCGCCTCGCCCAGTTTCCGCAGGGTCGGGGTCAACGCCTGGAGATCGGCGACGAGGTCGGCCTGGCTCTTGTGCACGGTGTCGACGGCGACGCCGGACAGCGAGTCGAGGCTCTGCAGCATGGTCACCAGCTGCCCGCGCTGCTCGGCGAGCACGCGCAGGCCCGGCTCGATGCCGTCGATGGCGCCGACAAGCCGGTCCTTCTGCCCGTCGAGCGTGGTCGCGAGCCGGTTCACGCCGTCCAGGGCGCGGGTGATGTCGGCCTTGCCCGCGTCCAGCGTGGTCACCATGGTGTTCACGTTGTCCAGCAGGGACCGGATGTCGGTCTCCCGGCCCTCGGTGGCCGCGTTCAGCTCGTGCGTGATGCTCCGCAGCTGCTCGACACCCCCGCCGTTGAGCAGCATCGACAGCGCGCCGAGCACCTCTTCCACCTCGGTGTTCCGGTTGGTGCGATCCAGCGGGATCACCGCGCCGTCGGCGAGCCTGCCACTCGCCTGCCCGCCGGGCGGCGGGCTCAGCTCCACGTACTTCTCGCCGAGCAGGCTGGACTGCCGCAGCTTGGCGAAGGCGTTCGCAGGCAGCTCGACCCCGCCGTTGACCAGCAGCGTCACCTCGGCGTTCCAGCCGTCCGGGGTCAGGTCGATCCGGTCGACGCGGCCGACGGTGACCTCGTTGACCTTCACCCCGGACTGCGGCACGAGGTCGAGCACGTCGTGGAACTGGGCCTTGACCCGGTACGGGTGGTCGCCGAGATCGGCGCCGCCGGGCAGCGGGAGGTCGTAGATGCCGGTGAACCCGCAGCCGGACACCGCGAGCGCGGCGGCCACCAGCACGGCGAGGAGGCGTTTCATCAGCGACCACCCCCGGAGCTGTAGACGTCGCCGACGATCGGGAGCGGCAGCGCGGGCAGCTTGCCGCTGCGCATGTCCTCGATGACCTGGGCCGGTGACTCCAGCGGCACCGCGCCCTGGACCACCGGGGCGAGCTGGTCGCACAGGTCGGCGAGGGTGGTGGGCAGCGGTTTCGCGGTGCCCTGGCGGACCAGCTTGCAGACGGTCACGATCGGCGGCTGGGCCAGCTCGTTGAGGTTGGCCCGCGCGTCCAGGGTGCCCGAGGAGGCGTTGTAGGAGTTGACCACGTTGCTCAGCGCGAGCGGCGCGATGTCCAGCGTCTCGGCCAGTGCCGCACGCTGCTCCACCAGCACCTGGGTCACCGAGGCCAGTTTGTCCACATTGGACTTCAGGCGGCCGCGGTTGTCGTTGATGAACTGCTGGACGGTGCCCAGTGCGACGCCCAGCTGGTCCACCGCGGCGGCCAGGTTGCCGCGCTCGTCGGCCAGGAACCGGGACGCCTCGGTCAGCTGGTCGCCGAACTCGCGCACCTGCTTGTCGTTCGCGGCCAAGGTGCCGGTGAACTTCTGGAGCTCGGTGATGGTGGCGAACAGGTCGTCGGAGTTGCCCGACAGCGTGCCGCTGAGCTTGCCCAGCTGGGTGACGGTGTCGTGCACGGCCTGGCCGTTGCCGTCGAGGTTCTTCGCCAAGGTGTCGAGCAGGTCCGACAGCGCGCCATCCTTGTTGGCGCCGTTCGGACCGAGCGCCTCGCTGACCCGGACCAGGCTGGCGTAGAGGTCGTCGACCTCCAGCGGGGTGGCGGTGCGGTCGAGCGGGATGACGGCGCCGGTCGCCAGCACCTGGCCAGCGGTGTAGGCGGGGGCGAGCTGCACGTACCGGTCGGACACCAGCGACGGAGCCACGATCACCGCGTGCGCGTCGGCCGGGAGCCGGATGGTCCGATCGACCAGGAGCTGCACCTCGACGTGGTCGCCGCGCGGGATCACCTTGTCCACCGCGCCGACGCGCACGCCGAGCACGCGCACGTCGTTGTCCTCGTAGAGCCCGACCACGCCGGTGAACATCGCCGTGTAGCGCTTCTCGTTCGGCTCCCGCAACGTCCACCACAGGCCCGCGGCGACCACCAGCCCGAGCACGCAGGCGATGGCCAGCATCCGCGCGCCGACCTGGCCGGACTTGGTGTCGAACCGGCTCATGACCCGTCCCCCAGACAGCCCGGCTGGTTGACCGGGCCCAGCGACGGCGGCAGCAGGCCGCAGATGTAGTTGTCGAACCAGCGGCCGGTGCCGATCGCGTTGTTGAACTGCCGCACGAACGGCGCCAGCTTCTGGATGCCCTGGGCGAGCGAGGCCTGGTTGCGCTGCAGCATCGAGGTGAACTGGTCGAGGCTCTGCAGGACCGGCCCCAGCTGGGCGTTGTTGTCGGCGACCAGCCCCTGGAGCTCCCTGGCCAGGTCCTGCGTGCCGGTGAGCAGTGTGGAGATGGCCTGCTGCCGGTTGTTCAGCTCCTGCAACAGCAGCCCGCCGTCGGCGAGCAGCTTGCCGACCTCGGCGTCCCGGTCGGCCAGGGTCGTGCTGATCTGCCGGGTGTTGGCCAGCAGCCTCGCCAGTTCCTCATCGCGGGAGGAGATGGTGCGCGACAGCGACTGCAGGCCGGTGAGGGCGCCGCGTACGTCGTCCGGGGTGTTCGCGAAGGTCTGCGAGATCACCTCGAAGCTCTTGGCCAGCTGGGTGGTGTCCACCTGGTTGACGGTGTCGGCCAGGCCGCGGAAGGCCTCCAGCACGTCATAGGGGGCCATCGTGCGCTCGCGCGGGATGCGCGTGCCGGGATCCAGCACGGTCTCACCCTGCGGGTCCAGCGCCAGGAACTTCTGCCCGAGCAGGGTCTTGATCTTGATCTCGGCCCGAGTGCGGTCGCCGAGCCAGGCATCCCGGACCTTGAACCGGACTACCACCCGGTCGCCGTCGAGGTCCACATCGGACACCCTGCCCACCTTGACGCCCGCGATCCGCACCTCGTCGTCCGGGCCGAGACCGGCCGCCTCGCTGAACTCGGCGCTGTAGCTGGTGCCGCCGCCGATGATCGGCAGGTCGTCGGAGTAGACCGCGGCCAACAGCACCAGGCCGATGGTCAACAGGCCGACCAGGCCGATCGGGACCGGGTTGCGGGAGCGGAACGACCTCATGCCGTGCACCTCGCCTGGGTGGCGGGCAACACCGGGATCTGCAGCGGCGTGCTGGCCACGCCGGGCACGCTCACCTCGCCGGTGGCCGAGCACAGGTAGAAGTTGAACCAGGAGCCGTAGCTGACCGTGCGGGTCAGCGTCGAGGTCTTGGTCGGCAGGAACTGGATGAAGTGCTCGACGATCTGCTCGTTGTCGTTGAGGTTGTCCACGAGTCCGCCCAGCGCGGCGATGTCCTGCTTGAGCGGCTCGCGGGCCTCGGTCAGCAGACCGGACGTCGTGGTGGCCAGGCCGCCGAGCGCGTCCACGGCGTCGCCGATCGGCTTGCGGTCCGCGGCCAGCCCGCTGACCAGCTGCTGCATCTGCGTGATCAGCGTGGACAGCTGCTCGTCGTGCGCGTTCACGGTGGTGAGCACGCTGTTGAGATTGTCGATGACCTGGCCGATCACCTGGTCCTTGTCGGCCAGCGTGCTGGTCAGCGAGGCCGTGTGGCTCAGCAGCGCCTCCACCGTGCCGCCCTCGCCCTGCAGGACCTGGATGATCTCGTAGGAGAGCTTGTTCACCTCGTCCGGCGCGAGCGCCTGGAACAACGGCTTGAACCCGTTGAACAGCGCGGTGAGGTCCAGCGCGGGCCGGGTGTGCTCGACCGGGATGGTGTCGCCGGGTTTCAGCACCGCGTTCGGGTCGTCGCCGGGTGCCTGGGCCAGCGAGACGTAGCGCTGGCCGACGAGGTTGCGGAACTTGATCTGCGCGGTCACCGCGGCGGGCAGCCTGCGGTCGGCCGCGACGGAGAAGGTGACCTCCGCCTGCCTGCGGTCGGCGACCGCCACGTCCTCCACCTGCCCGACCCGCACCCCGGCGATGCGCACGTCGTCACCGGGCAGCAGCAGGGTCGCGTCGGTGAACCTCGCCCGATAGGTGGTGGTGTCGCTGAGGTCGGTGTTGGCGATGCTCAACGCCAGCACGCCGGTGGCGGCGACGGTGATCACCATGAACAGCGCCAACTTGACCAGCGGCGCGGTCAGTCCTCTCACTTGCGCACCACCTCCGAGCCGCGCAGCGCGGGGCCGAGCAGCAACGTGCTCCAACCCGGGACCTGCTCCGGTTCCAGGTCCATGTCCGGCGCGACCAGCTGCGCCACGAACGCCGCCTCCTGCGAGGTGTTCACCAGACCGGACCCACTGTCCGCCGGGACAGCCGCGCTCGGCGAGGTCTGGCCGAGGTCCGCCAGGTTCGCGGGCGGCAGGAGACCGTCCTGCACCGACCGGGCGGGCGGCGGGTTGGACGAGCCGTCACGCAGCGGGCCGTCCGGCGGGGACTGCGGGAACGGCGATGGGAACTTGGTGAAGTCGTAGCAGCGCGGACCGCGGTCGTCCGCGTAACGGGGCTCGTCCTTGCCCGGCCGGTAGGGACCGCGGTTGACCGTGATCTCGATCGTGGCGTGCAGGCCCGGCTGGTCGGTGCCCTTGCCGAACGCCTTGTCCAACGCGGTCACGTTCTCGGACATCAGCTTCAGCAGGCACGGGTACTCGGGCGAGTACCGCGCGAGTGCTTCCAGCGTCGGCCGGGAGGTGTCCGCGAGACGGATCAGGTTGTCCTTGTTGAGCCGTACAAACGACTCCAGGTCGCGCGCGCCGGTCGTGACCGTCGCGTACAGCGTGTCCAGGTTTGCGCGCTGGTCGGCGATGGTCTTGGACGTGACAGTGAGATCGTCCAGCGCCTGCACGAGATCCGGGGTCACATCGCTGTAGGCGTCGCTGACGGTCGCGAGCGTGCGCAGGTCCTTCTGCAACTGCGGCAGATGCGGGTTCAGATCCCCGACCAGCTCGTTGAGCTGCGCCAACGTCTCGCCCAGCTTCTCACCGCGACCCTGCAACGCCGTCGAGATCGAGCTGAGCGTGCTCGACAGCTTCTGCGGCTGCACCGCCTGCAACACCGGCAGCAGACTCTCGAACGCCTGCTCCAGCTCCACTGCCTGCACCGAGGTGTCCTGGTGGATGCGATCACCCCCGGCCAGCATCGTCGCCGACGCGTCCTTCGGGATCTGCAACGCGACATAGCGCTCGCCGAACAGGGTCTTCGGCAGGAACCTGGCCGAGACGTTGCCGGGGATGACGTCGATCTTCGCCGGGTCCAGCGCCAGCTCCAGCTCGGCACCGTCCGCGGTCGGGGTGATCCGCCGGACCTCGCCGACCAACAGGCCGCGCACCTTCACATCCGAGTGCACGGTGAGCTGGTTGCCGACCGTGCCGGTGGTCAGCGTGACCGTGGCGACCGGGGTGAACACCTTGTTGTAGGCGGCGATGCTCAACCCGATCAGACCCGCGATCACCGCGAGAAAGGCCAGGCCGTAGAGCCTGCGCCGGATCGTGCGCGCCAGCCGCCCGGTCATCCCGCGATCCTCACCGTCGTCGTGGTGCCCCAGACGGCGAAGCCGATGAAGAAGTTGACCAGCGCCACGGTGACGATCGTGGTCCGCACCGCCCGGCCCACCGCGATGCCGACGCCCGCCGGGCCGCCACTGGCGGTGTAGCCGTAGTAGCAGTGCGACAGGATGATGATCACCGCGAAGACCAGCACCTTGCCGAAGGACCAGAACACGTCCTCCGGGGGCAGGAACAGGTCGAAATAATGGTCATAGGTGCCCGCGGACTGGCCGTAGAAGTAGACGGTGATCGTGCGCGAGGCCAGGTACGAGGTCAGCAGCCCGATGATGTAGAGCGGGATGACCGCGATGAACCCGGCGATGATCCGGGTCGTCACCAGGTAGGGCAGGCTCGGCACGGCCATCACCTCCAGCGCGTCGATCTCCTCGGAGATCCGCATCGCGCCCAGCTGCGCGGTGAACCCGGACCCGACCGTCGCCGACAGCGCCAGCCCGGCGACCAGCGGGGCGATCTCGCGGGTGTTGATGTAGGCGGAGGCGAACCCGGAGAACGCGGCCGTGCCGATCTGGTCGAGCGCGGCATAACCCTGGAGGCCGACGACCACACCGGTGAACACGGTCAGCCCGACCATCACACCGACCGTGCCGCCGATGACGGCGAGCGCGCCGCTGCCGAAACTGACCTCCGCCAACAGCCGCAGCGTCTCGCGCAAGTACCGGCGCAACGCGCGCGGGATCCACGCGAGCGCGCGCACGTAGAACGACAACTGGTCGCCCAGCTGGTCCAGCA
Source organism: Actinokineospora enzanensis DSM 44649 (assembly GCF_000374445.1). Classification (GTDB taxonomy): domain Bacteria; phylum Actinomycetota; class Actinomycetes; order Mycobacteriales; family Pseudonocardiaceae; genus Actinokineospora; species Actinokineospora enzanensis. The sequence goes on from NZ_KB894411.1 coordinate 201,381, forward strand.
TCCCCAGCGGACGCCGCACCACTCCGCGCGCGAGGCGGCGGGCGGTGTCGGCGGCGGTTACCCGATCGACCACGTCAGCTCCCCTTCGCCGGGACGACCTGCAGGTACACCGCGGTGAGCACGAAGTTCACGAAGAACAGCAGCAGGAACGTGATCACCACGGACTGGTTCACCGCGTCGCCGACGCCCTTCGGCCCGCCCTTCGGGTTGAGGCCCCGGTAGGCGGCCACCACGCCCGCGATGAACCCGAAGATCAAGGCCTTGATCTCGCTGATCCACAGGTCCGGCAGCTGCGCCAGGGCCGAGAAGCTGGCCAGGTAGGCGCCCGGGGTGCCGCCTTGGAGCACCACGTTGAAGAAGTAGCCGCCCATCACGCCGACCACGCTGACCAGCCCGTTCAGCAGCACCGCGACCAACATCGCGGCCAGCACCCTGGGCACGACCAGCCGCTGCACCGGCGAGACGCCCAGCACCTCCATGGCGTCGATCTCCTCGCGGATCGTCCGCGACCCGATGTCCGCGCAGATCGCCGACCCGCCCGCGCCAGCCACCAGCAGCGCGGTGACCAGCGGCGCGGCCTGCTGGATGATCGCCAGCACACTCGCCGCGCCGGTGAACGACTGCGCGCCCAGCTGCACGATCAGCGTGCCCAGCTGCAACGCCACGATCGCGCCGAACGGGATGGCGACCAGCGCGGTGGGCAGGATCGTGACGCTGGCGATAAACCAGCACTGCTGCACGAACTCCCGGGTCTGGAACGGCCGCCGGAAGATGTTGACCAGCACGTCCAGGCCGAGCGCGAACAGCCGCCCGGTCTCGCGTAACGCGCCTGCCCCGGGAAAGCTCGCGGTGCGCGCGGTCATGGCCGAACACCTGGCCAGGCCGGATCCCCAAGGTCACCGCTGATGCTCTCCACCCGCGGGTAGGGCGTCGGCTGGGCCGTGACCTGGTAGCGCGCCTGCTCGTCCGGGGTCAGCGAGGCGATGATCCCCTCCTGAGCGGCGCTGGGCAGTGACCGCAGGACGCTCATCACCCGGTCCTTGCGCCTGCGCACCGCCTGCCGCTCCGGCAGACCCGGCGTCGGCTCAAGCTGCGGCACCACGCCGCGCACGTCCTCGGCCGACGACCCGTCCGAGTGGCCCGCCGCCGCGTGCGCCTCCTCCTCGGCCATCTGCGCGGCGTCCTTCTCCTCGGACATGCCGATCGGCCCGCGCCTGCGACCGTTGAGGAACTGCTCCACCACCGGTTCGTCGCTGGTCAGCAGCACCTCGCGGGGGCCGAACATGACCAGCTCGCGGCGGAACAGCATGCCAAGGTTGTCCGGGACGGTCCTGGCCAGATTGATGTTGTGGGTGACGATCAGGATGGTGGCGTCGATCTGGGCGTTCAGGTCGATCAGCAGCTGGCTGAGATAGGCGGTGCGCACGGGGTCCAGGCCGGAGTCCGGCTCATCGCACAGGATGATCTCCGGGTTCAGGACCAGCGCGCGGGCCAGGCCTGCTCGCTTGCGCATACCGCCGGAGATCTCGCCGGGGAGCTTCTTCTCGGCTCCCTGGAGGCCGGTGAGGTCCAGCTTCTCCAGGACGATGCGGCGGATCTCGGCCTCGGACTTGCGGGTGTGCTCACGCAGGGGGAAGGCGACGTTGTCGAACAGGTTCATGGAGCCGAAGAGGGCGCCGTCCTGGAAGAGAACGCCGAAGAGCTTGCGGGTCTCGTAGAGCTGGCGCTCGGAGCAGGTGACTATGTCGACACCATTGACCAGGCAGCGGCCGCGGTCGGGCTTGAGGAGACCGATCATGGACTTGAGGAAGACGGACTTGCCGGTGCCGGAGGGGCCCAGCATGACCGAGACCTCGCCAGGGGGGAGAGTGAGCGTGACGTCCCGCCAGATGGCCTGGTTCCCGAAGGACTTCGTCAGGCCCTCGACAACGACCTCGGCGCCCATCGCACCTCCCGACCCGTCGACCCGCGCGTCACCTCGCGCGAACCTCGTTCACCTCCGTGCAACGAGGCAGACTCGAACGGGTTACTCGCGAAGTTACTGTGTTGTTGGCCTCGGCTTCGCCTCGGCGGCGGGATCGCCTTCAGCCGGTCTCTTCCCGCCCGATCCCACTCGGCCCTGGGGGCCTCCTGGGATCGGGCGGGAAGAGACCGGCGCGATCCCGCGTGGTGGTCGAGTTAGGGGTGGCTGAGTTGGGGGGTGGTCGGGTTCTAGAGATGAAAAGACCCGGTACCCCCGTTGCGGGGGTACCGGGTCTTTTGGCTGGTGGGGCTAGATCACTTGACGGTGATCTTGGCGCCAGCGGCTTCGAGCTTGTCCTTGGCTGCGTCCGCAGCCTCCTTGGCGACCTTCTCCAGGACGGCCTTGGGGGCGGCTTCGACGAGCTCCTTGGCTTCCTTGAGGCCAAGGCCGGAGACGACCTCGCGGACGACCTTGATGACCTGGATCTTCTTGTCGCCTGCGGACTCCAGGATGACGTCGAACTCGTCCTGCTCCTCAGCGGCCTCGGCGGGGGCGGCGCCGGGGGCGGCGACGGCGGCGACGGCGACCGGGGCGGCTGCGGTGACCTCGAAGGTCTCCTCGAACTGCTTCACGAACGCGGACAGCTCCAGGAGGGTCATCTCCTTGAAGACGTCGAGCAGCTCGTCGTTGCTGAGCTTCGCCATGGCGGCGGTCCTTTCACTAGCACACCCGGGCTAACGGGCGCGATCTTCTTCCGGGTGGTTTCGATCAGCTCTCGGCGGCGGCGTCCGCGGCGGGAGCGCCTGCCTCGGCGGCCTTCTTCTCCTGCAGCGCGGCGACCAGGCGGGCCACCTGCGAGGCCGGGGCGTTGAACAGCCCGGCGGCCTTGCTCAGGTTGCCCTTCATCGCGCCAGCCATCTTGGACAGCAGGACCTCGCGGCTGTCGAGGTCGGCGATCTGGCCGACCTCCTCGACGCTGAGGGAGCGGCCATCCATGTAGCCGCCCTTGATGACCAGGCCCTTGTTGTCCTTGGCGAAGTCGCGCAGCGCCTTCGCGGCGTCCACCGGCTCGCCCTCGACGAAGGCGATCGCGGTGGGGCCGATGAACAGCTGCTCAAGGCCCTCGACGCCCGCGGCCTCGGCCGCGCGCTTGACCAGGGTGTTCTTCGCGACGCGGTAGGTCGTGCCGGAGCCGAGAGCGCGACGCAGCGTGGTCAGCTGGGCCACGGTGAGACCGGTGTACTCGGTGACGACGGTGGCCGAGCTGGAGCGGAACTTGTCCGCGATCTCGGCGACCGCGTTCACCTTGTCGGGCTTCGCCATGGTGTCGCCTCCTCTCGTGTGCGGTCGCTGGCGACCCCGGAGACGACGAACGCCCCGGCGCGTAGGCGGCACGGGGCGCGGTGGGCCACGGGTGACCCGGATGCGAGACCATGTCCTCCTGCGCGGGCCGCCCACGTCGTGGGTCCTTCGCCTTCCGCCGCACGGGGCGCCGGAGGGAACCAGCGGTCTTCGGTGAACCGACAACCAGCGTACGCGCCAGTGGACACGGTCTCCAAATCGGCCCCCCGGACACGGCATGATGGTCCCCGTGGCCGACCGCGACCCCCACCCCGGCGATCCCTCCGACCCGAACGCGCACCAGCGCGGCGACCACCCCGCGCCACCACCCGCCGTACCTCCCGGCAACCTTCCCGCCCTGCCCCCGGCCGGACAGCCCCCACTGGGCCCGGAAGACACCGAACAATGGCGCAAGTTCCAGGAATTCCAACGCTTCCAGCAGTTCCAGGAGTTCCAGCGCACCCAGGGTGACGAGCTTCCGGGAGAAACATCCCGACCGAAGCGGCGGGGCAAACCGCTGTGGGTCCGGGTGCTGCGTTCGAGGTGGTTCCGCCGCCTGGTCTACGTGATCGTCTTCGTGCTCCTGCTGAACTGGGCCTACGACCACTTCTTCGGCAACCCGGACGAGGACCTCCCCGCCTCGGTCACCGGCGGCAGCAAGGCGAGGCGCACCGTCCTGTTCGCCACCTCGCCCAAGGTCGCCGTGCGCATGGTCTACGACAACATCGCGCAGGAGGTGCTCCCGGACGCGTGCACCCGCTTCGAGTCCGAGGAGGTCGAGATGCAGTTCGCGCGCCACTTCAACGCCCCGGACTGCGCGACCGCGGTGCACCGCCTGCACGCCGACGTCACCGACGTCACCCGATACTCGCTACCGCGCTTCCCACCCCGGATGGACCTCACGCCGGGCCCCGATGGCTCAGTCGTGATCAGCTCGTGCGAGATGGAGGTCCACGATGGCCCCCGCCTCGGCCGGTTCACCGTCAAGGTGATCCCGGGCTCCCGCGCGGACCAGTGGACGATAACCCGGCACGACGCGGAACCGGACCCCTGTCCGGTTCCCAGTCCGCCCACCCGGTAGCCGAGTTCACCGACTTCGCCACTACCTGCAACTTCCGGGGTCGGCCAAAAGACCGACCCCTGTTCAGCCTCGGGACTGATCCCCGCGCGGCCACCCGCGCCCTACCTTGGCCTGCATGGATCAACGAGGCTACGACGGACTGCAGTCGGCGGTGTTCCTCGTCGGCATCTGGGAAGGGCTGGTCCCCTTCGCGTCGAAGGTCTTCGGCTGGGAGCCGAGCCTGGCCCTGCCATTACGCCTGCCCAGCCCGCTGTGGTGGATCGTGTCCGCCGCCGTGGTCGTGCTCAGCATGGCCATGCTGGAAATCCTGGACCGGGCGAAGCGACGCACCGCAACGCCGACCAACACCAAGGTCAACACCAAGGCCAGGGCCGCCGAGTCCCGGGTCTGACCGATGCGAAAGGGCCCCACCGGAGACCGGTGAGGCCCTTCGCACGCGTGCGGCACCGTCAGGCGGTGGCGGCGTCCTCCTCAAGGAGGTTGCGGGTCTTGGCCGGGTCGACCGGGATACCCGGGCCCATGGTGGTGGTGAAGGTGACCTTCTTCAGGTACCGGCCCTTGGCCGCGGACGGCTTGGCGCGGAGCACCTCGTCCAGCGCGGCGGCGTAGTTCTCCACCAGCTTGGCGTGGTCGAAGGAGACCTTGCCGATCACCAGGTGCAGGTTGGACTGCTTGTCCACCCGGAAGTTGATCTTCCCGCCCTTGATCTCGTTGACCGCCTTGGTGACATCCGGGGTCACCGTGCCGGTCTTCGGGTTCGGCATCAGGCCGCGCGGGCCCAGGATGCGGGCGATCCGGCCGACCTTGGCCATCTGGTCCGGGGTCGCGATCGCGGCGTCGAAGTCCAGCCAACCACCCTGGATGCGCTCGATCAGGTCGTCCGAGCCAACCGCGTCGGCACCCGCGGCCTCGGCCTCGGTGGCCTTGTCGCCGGTCGCGAACACGATGACGCGGGCGGTCTTGCCGGTGCCGTGCGGCAGGTTGACCGTGCCGCGGACCATCTGGTCGGCCTTGCGGGGGTCGACACCCAGCCGGATCGCCACCTCGACGGTCGCGTCCAGCTTCACCTTGGAAGTCTCGCGGGCCAGCTGCACGGCCTCAAGCGGCGTGTACAGCCGCTCGCGGTCGATCAGCTCGGCGGCCTGGCGGTAGGCCTTGCTGCGCTTTGCCATTGCTGTTCCTTCTGGCTATCTGTGCGCGGTCCGGGAAGCGAACCGGATGCGCGACGCGGATCAGATGTGGTGCGGGCCAGCGCGTGGCCCTCCCACTGTGTCGTTTGCCTCGGCTTCGCCGAGGCGGCTCGATCGCTTTCAGCCGATCTCTTCCCTATGACTTCCGCTCGGCCCGGGGGGCCAATCGGAAGTCATAGGGAAGAGATCGGCGCGATCTCGCGGGGGGGACTGCCAGGGATAGCTGGAGGCTATCTGGTCTGGGGTTCCCCGGGTAAAGCGCTTACTCGACGGTGATGCCCATGGAGCGGGCGGTGCCTGCGATGATCTTCGCGGCCTGGTCGAGGTCGGTGGCGTTGAGGTCGGTCTTCTTGGTCTCGGCGATCTCGCGGACCTGGTCCCAGGTGACCTTGGCGACCTTGGTCTTGTGCGGCTCGGCGGAGCCCTTCTCGATGCCCGCGGCCTTGAGCAGCAGCTTGGCGGCTGGCGGGGTCTTGAGCTTGAAGTCGAACGAGCGGTCCTCGAACACGGAGATCTCGACCGGCACCACGGTGCCGCGCTGCGACTCGGTCGCGGCGTTGTAGGCCTTGCAGAACTCCATGATGTTGACGCCGTGCTGACCGAGCGCGGGGCCGACCGGCGGGGCCGGGTTGGCCAGGCCCGCCTTGATCTGCAGCTTGATGATCGCTGCGAGCTTCTTCTTCTTGGGTGGCATCTCAGTGCTTCCTTAGTGCTTCGGCAGGGCGGCGCGGAGCACCGCCGTGGACACACCTGGGGCGAATGGCGACGCCCCGGTGCGCCTGTCCGGTCCGATCCCTCGGACCGGTCAGATCTTGGAGACCTGGTTGAACGACAGCTCGACCGGGGTCTCCCGGCCGAAGATCGACACCAGCACCTTCAGCTTCTGCCCGTCGGCGTTGACCTCGCTGATCGTGGCGGGCAGCGTGGCGAACGGGCCGTCCATGACGGTAACCGACTCGCCCACCTCGAAGTCGACCTCGACCGCGGGGCCGCGCGTCGCGGTGGCGGTCGACGCCTTCCCTGCCGCGGGCTTGGCCTCCTCCACCTGCGGAAGGAGGAACTTGAGCACCTCGTCGATGGTCAGCGGGGATGGTTTCGAGGTGGCGCCGACGAACCCGGTGACCCCCGGGGTGTTGCGCACCGCGGACCAGGAGCCGTCGTTGAGCTCCATCCGGACCAGGATGTAGCCGGGCAGCACCTTGCGCTGCACCTGCTTGCGCTGGCCGTTCTTGATCTCGGTGACCTCTTCGGTCGGGACCTCGATCTGGAAGATGTAGTCCTCCATGTCGAGGGTCTGGATGCGCGTCTCCAGGTTGGTCTTGACCTTGTTCTCATACCCGGCGTACGAGTGCACCACGTACCAGTCGCCGGGGGCGGTGCGCAGTGCCTCGCGCATCTCGGCGACCGGGTCGGCGGGGGCGGCGTCGATGCTCGCCGCGGCGCCGTTGGTGGGCAGCTCGGGCTCGTCGACCGCGTCGGCGGGCTCCTCGTCCGCCTTGGCCTCGGTGCCGAAGACCTCGTCGTCGTCGGACAGGCCCGTCAGGTCACTCCCGGCGGCCGCGCCGTTCTCGGAGGTCACAGTTGGTCTCGCTTCCTTTCGTACAGCGTGCGCGGGCGATCCGGCCCGGCCGAGCGTCGGCTCAGCCGAACAGCCAGAACATGCCCTTGCCGAGGCCGAGGTCCAGGCCCGCGACCAGCGCCACCATGAACGCGACGAACACCAGCACGACGGCCGTGTAGCCGATCATCTGCTTGCGCGTCGGCCAGATGACCTTGCGCAGCTCGGAAACCACCTCGCGGAGGAACCGGGCGATCCTGGCGAGGATCGAGCCGCGGTCTTCCTTGCGGTCCCGGGTGGGGGTGGGCCTGCCCTTGCGGTCGACAGCCGCGGAGTCGGCCTTGGCCTTGGCGGCCGGGCGGGCCTTCTCCGGCTTGGCATCCGCGTCGCGGCGCGCGGCCGGACGGGCCGTGCCGCGGCGCTCCCGCCGGGCGGCGGCGGTGGACGGACGGGCCGGGCGCTCCGGCTGTCCCTCTTCCCGCTCCTGGTCCTCGGCCACGCCATCCTCCACTCGGTGGTGCCGGTCCGGGCGGGATCAGCCGGACCGGACGTCAAACGCAGGGGCGACAGGAATCGAACCTGCAACCTGCGGTTTTGGAGACCGCTGCTCTGCCAATTGAGCTACACCCCTTCGCACTTCGCCGGATCACTCTACCGGCGAACCGCGTTCGGACGCACTCGACCATCCCCACTGTAGTGCGGCGGGGACGGTCGGGGCGTTCCAAGCACGAGAGCATACGGTACCGGTGCCGGGGCACCGAAATCGAGTCCCGCGTAACACTGTGACCAGCGGGTTCGCCCCTGCGATGAAGATCACAGGGGCGTTCCCGGCGATCTTGGTCAGGCCAGCGAGCGGACCGCGGCGGCCAGTCGGGAGATGCCCTCCTCGATCTGGTCCACGCGCACGCCCGAGTAGGCCAGTCGCATGGTGGACGCGCCGCCTTCGAGCAGGAAGTCGGTGCCCTTCACGAAGGTCACCCCACGCTCCTCGGCTGCGGGCAGCAGCCGCGCCACGTCCACGGTCTCGGGCAGTTCCACCCACATGAAGTACCCACCCTCGGGGGCAGTGAACTTCGCCTCCGGCAGGTGCTTGGCCAGCGACTCGCACAGCACCCGGACGCGCTCGGCGAGTGCGGCGTTGACCGTGGCCACCGCGTCCTCGAACCGGCCGCTGATGCTGAACTGGTGCACGATGGCCTGGGCCAGCATGTTCGGCGAGATGTAGGTGTTGGTCGCGGCCACCCGCACCTTGTCGATCAGGTCGGCCGGACCGACCAGGTAGCCGACCCGGGTGCCGGGGGCCACGGTCTTGGAGTACGAGCTGGCGTAGACGACCCGGCCGCGGCCCTGGTCCAGGGACAGCATGGTGGGCAGCGGCTCGCCGGCGAACCGGATCTTGACGTACGGGTCGTCCTCGAAGATGACGAAGTCGTACTGCTCGGCCAGCGCCAGCAGGCGCTCGCGCTTGGCCAGGCTGAGCGTGTACCCGGCCGGGTTCTGGAAGTTCGGGATGATGTGCGCGAAGGTCGGCCGCAGCCCGCCTTCGAGCAGGCCAGCGAGCTCCTCGACGTCGATGCCGTCGACCTGCAGCGACACCGGGCGCACGTCGGCCTGGCGGCTGCGCAGGCCGAGCAGGGTGCGGTCGTAGGTGGGCCGCTCCACGACCACCGGCTGCCCGGCGACCACGAGCTGGTCGAACAGGAAGGCGTCGGCCTGCATCGAGCCGTTGGTGACCAGTACCTGGTTCTCGGGGACGCCGTGCTGCTCGGCGAGCAGCCTGCGCAGCGGGAGGTAGCCGACGGCGGTGCCGTAGCCGAGGGCGGCTTCGGGGTCCTTGGACAGTGCGGCGTCCGCGGCGACCTTGAGCCCCTCGACGTCGATGATGTCGACCGAGGGGGCACCGCGGGCGAAAGAGATGAGGTCAGTAGCTGCCACACCTGGAATCTAGATGAACGGGGTGTGGCAGCCGCTACTGGGTTACCAGCTCAGACAGACCCTACGGGCGCACGATCGCGATGGCCTTGCCCAGCACGGAACGACCGTCGAACCGGGCGTCCAGGTTGACCCGGACGGTGCCATCGTCGTTGATCGCGCCCACCTTGCCGGACAGCTCCACCAGCGCACCCTGGTCGTCGTTGGGCACGACCACGGGCCTGGTGAACCGGGCCGAGTAGTCCACCAGCGCGCCCATGCCCCAGTCGGTCACGACCCGGCCCGCCAGCGCCATGGTCAGCATCCCGTGCGCGATCACGTCCGGCAGCCCGACCCCGCGCGCGAAACCCTCGTTCCAGTGGATCGGGTTGAAGTCCATCGCGGCCCCGGCGTACCGCACCAGGGCGGCCCGGCTGATGCGGACCTGCAGCGGCGGCAGGACGTCGCCCACCTGGATCCCGCTCACGCCGCCCCCTCGTCCGCGTCCCGCACGACCAGCTGAGCGCGGGTGGTGATCCGCCGCTCGCCCTCGACCGTGGTGATCTCCGCCCGGAACGAGATGAAGTCGTTGCCCGCGCGGCTCATGATGTTGTCGACCACGGTGTGCACGGACAGCCGGTCACCCGCCACCACCGGGTGGTAGTAGGTGAACCCCTGGTCCCCGTGCACCATCCGGGAGTAGTCCAGGCCGAGGTCCGGGTCATTGACGATCTTGTTGATAGCGTCCAGGTTCACGATCATCGTGAAGGTCGGCGGCGCGATCACGTCCCGGTAGCCCAACGCACGGGCGGCTTCCTGGTCAAGGTACTCCGGTCGGAGGTCGCCGATCGCCTCCGCGAACTCCCGGATCTTCTCCCGTCCGACCTCGTAGATCCGGTCCGCCGGGTACTCCCGCCCCGAGAACGACTCATCCAACGCCACGCCAGAACCCTACCCAACTCACACCAGACGCCTGGGCGCCCGACCGACTCCGTAGACACCACAAAGGGCCGCACCCAGGCATTCCCGGGCAACGGCCCCCGCAGCACACCCAACGCAGGCCCCACCGGCGAACCCGGCGGGCCGATGCGTCAGCGAGTCTCCTTGTGCAGCTTGTGCGACCCGCAGTTCGGGCAGAACTTCTTCATCTCCAGCCGATCCGGGTCATTGCGCCGGTTCTTCTTGGTGATGTAGTTCCGGTGCTTGCAGACCTCACACGCCAGCGTGATCTTCGGCCGCACGTCAGTAGAGGCCACAACAACCACCCTTCCCAAAGTCAAAGTCCCAGCGAACCCCACCCACCCACAGACCCGACCGAGGCCCAAGGGAACCGGCACCTGGCAAGCGAAGCGAGCCAGACCCCGGGGGTCCGGGGGCTTGCCCCCGGCTGGGGGTCTGGGGGGCTCGGCCCCCCAGAACAATGGCGAAGCGACCAGGCCAACACCACCAGGTGTTGGCACAGTTCACCCATCGCGTAGCGGTGGCCGGACTTGAACCGGCGACACAGCGATTATGAGCCGCTTGCTCTACCGACTGAGCTACACCGCTTCGACATGGTTCAAGCCGCGTCACACCGCCGATGTTCCCGGTGTACCGCGGCAGAACCGTCGAGCCCCTTTACGGAATCGAACCGTAGACCTTCTCCTTACCATGGAGACGCTCTGCCGACTGAGCTAAAGGGGCGTCGTCCCTGGGGACGGGCGTAACTTTACACATCCTCCCGGCAGGCTCAAAACCGGGGGTGGGTTCAGGCGATCAAGGTGAGCACCGTCTCGTCGCGCAGGCCCCTGGCCTGCGTCGTCCTTGCCTGCAGCCAGGCTTCAAGGCGGCTCTCGGACAGCGGCCGGGAGATCAGGTAGCCCTGCGCGACATCGCAGCCCATGCCCGCGAGCTGGTCCCGGGCGGCGTCGTCCTCGACACCCTCGGCGACCACGGTCAGCCCGAGCGAGTGACCGAGTTCCACGATGGAGCGAACCACCGCGAGGTCGCCCAGATCGGTGCCCATGCCGAGCACAAAACTCTTGTCGATCTTCACCTCGTCCACCGGCAGCTGCCGCAGGTAGGCCAGCGAGGAGTAGCCGGTGCCGAAGTCGTCCACGGCGAGCACGACGCCGAGGGCGTGCAGCCTGCGCAGCACGGGCAGGGCCCGCTGCGGGTCGGCCATCACACCGGACTCGGTCAGCTCCAGGGTGAGCAGCTCGGGCGGCACGTCGTGGCGTTTGAGGGCGTCGGCGACCCGGTCCGGGAAGGCGGGGTCGTCGAGGCTGCGCACGGACAGGTTGACCGCGGCGGCGATGCGCAGGCCCCGGTCCATCCACTTGCGGACCCGGATCAGCGCCTGGTCCATGACGAACCCGGTGAGCGCGTCGACCAGGCCCGCGGCCTCCACGGCAGGCACGAACTCGTCCGGGTCGAGCCTGCCGAACTCGGGGTGCCGCCAGCGGACCAGCGCCTCCACCCCGAGCACCTGTCTGCTGGGCAGCGCCACCTTGGGCTGGTAGTGCACCTTGACCTGCCCGGTCTCCAGCGCCTGCCGGAACTGGGTGACCAGTTGGAAACGGCGCAGGAAGATCTGCCCCATGGACGGCAGGTACGCGCGCACGGTGTCGCCTGCGGCGCGGGCCGCGCGGAGGGCGACGTCGGCGCGTTGCAGCAACGCGTCCACGTCGAGTTCGAGCGCGGTGCCGTCGCCGCTCTCCAGCGAGCGCGGCGAGGAGTAGCCGACCACGGAGTTGGCCTCCACGGTCAGCCGGTCGACCGGGTACGGCGCGGCGAGGCCGGAACGCAGCCGTTCGGCGACCGCGTGCGCCTCCTCCCGGTCGGTCTCGACCAGCAGCGCGGCGAACTGGCCGCCCTCCAGCCGGGCCAGCGCGACGTCCGGGCCGAGCGCGTCGCGCAGCCTGCGGCCCGCGGCGACGACCATGCGGTCGCTCCAGGCGTAGCCGAGCGCGTCGCTGACCGTGGAGAGCACGTCGAGGTCGATCCGCAGCACGACCGAGTCGTGGTGCCTGCGCAGCGGTTCCCCGGCGGCGCGGCGGAACCCGGGCCGGTTGAGCAGGCCGGTCAGCGGGTCGTGGTAGGCGTCGTGCCGCAGGGTGGCGAGCAGCCTGCGGTTGTCCATGGCGGTGGCCAGGTGGCTGGCCATGGTGCCGATGAGCCGGGTGTCGGCCTGGCCGAACCCGCGCCAGCGGGAAAGCTTGTCGTGCGCCTCGACCACGCCGAGCAGGTGGCTGGCGCTGCGCAGCGGGATCACCAGTGCCTCGTCGGCACCGCGGCGGAGCAGGGCCTGGCGGATCTCCGGGGTGGCGTCGCCGCGGCGGAAGTGCCGCACGGTGGAGCCGGGCAGCCGCAGCAGCGCGTCCGCGCGGGAGCCGGTGGCCTCCACGTCGCGCACCTCGATCGGCAGCTCGTCGCCGGAGACCACGGTGTGTAGCGGCAGCTGCGGGTCGAAGCGCAGCCGGAGCACGACCCGGGCGGCACCCAGCTGGTCCTTGATCCGGTCGGCGATGACCTGCCACTCGTCGGTGTCGGTCACCTCGGCCACGTCGGCCGGGTCGCTGATGCCCAGCGACGGCTTGGCCGCGGCCTGGTGCCCGGAGCGGGCGACGATCAGGCTGACCTCGGAGAGCGCCTCCAGGTCGCGCTGTTCGCGCAGCAGCCCGGAGTACGCGATGTACAGCGCGGAGAGTCCGGCCAGGGCGAGCGCGAGCAGCGGCCAGCCTGCCTCGGCGTGCGCGACGACCTGGTAGCCGATGACGCCCATGGACGCGTTGACCAGGCCGAGGACCAGGGTGCGCAGCACCAGCCGGACGGCGGCGCCGAGCCGCATCCGGCGACCGAGCACCCGGACGCAGACCAGCGCGAGCAGGGTGCTGGACATGGGCGCGGCCAGCGCGCCCGCGAGCGCGCCTGCCCAGGCTGGACCGACGCCGACCAGGGCGTCGTTGACCCAGGTGGAGACGGCGAACGCGGCGGTGATCTCGATGACCATCGCGCCCGCGTTGTAGAGGATGCGGTCCTGGACCTTGCGGACCAGCAAGGTGCCGACGCCCGCCAGCAGGTGCGCGGCGAGGACGACCTCGAACGGGGCCACGAACAGGCCGATGACCAGCGGGATCTCGCAGAAGGTGATCGACCAGGACACGCCGCTGCGCACGTCGATGTTGATCGCCAGCTGCTCGGCCAGCAGGAAGCCGAGGGCCAGCAGCAGCCCGACCCACACCACCTGGGGCGTGACCCGCGGCGGTAACCACCAGGAGACGGCCGCGGCCGAGGTGATCGCCGAGACGAGCACGAAGACGGAGAAGAACAGGAACCGGCGATTCGGGGCGGGTTCCTCCGGCGGCCACTGCTGCCCCTCCGCGGCGGGCGCCTCCGGCGGCAGCGTGCCCTGTCCGGCCGCGCCAGGGTGGTCCGGCATTGCAACCTCCTCGAACGGCCGCGTGGTGGCCCTGCTGGCCTGCCCCGCACCTGGGCGGGCACCCCGACGGCCCGCTGACTGTACCCCGATCAGGCGAAAGAGGCACGTGTGCTAGTTACTCGCGGACACCACCCGGCCGAGCGGGTTCAGCAGCCGAGACGGCCGGACAAGACGGTCACGGCCCGCCCGGTGAGCAGTGCCCTGGCCCCGGACACGGCCACCTCCACGGTCCCGCCCCGAGCCGAGAGTTGCTTGCCGACCAGCAACGACTTGCCAAGCACTGGCGCCCAGTAGGCACCGAGGGCGCAGTGCGCGGAGCCGGTCACCGGGTCCTCATCGATCCCGTAGGCGGGGTAGAAGCACCGGCTGGCGAAGTCGGCCCCCTGGTCACCGGGTGCGGTGACAATCACTCCTCTGGAGGAACCCCGAACAAACGCAGCGAAATCAGGCCGCACCCCCCGTACTTCATCGGCGGAGGCCACCCGCACCAGGAAATCGTCCCGCCCGCGCGCCGCGTCCATGATCGTCACCCCCGGCAGCGCGCCCGCCAGGAACCCGGGCGGCTCGATCGGTTCAAGACTGTCCAACGGGAAGTCGAGCTCGATCCCCCGCGCCGTCCCCTTGGCCGTCAACACGCCACTGCGAGTCGCGAACCGCCGCTCACCCCCGAGGATGTGCGCCGCCGCGAGCGTCGCGTGCCCACAGAGATCGACCTCGGCGACCGGCGTGAACCACCGCAGCGGAATCGGGTCGTCTCCCCGCACATCCACGAAGGCCGTCTCCGACAGGTTCATCTCGGCCGCGACCGACTGCCGCCACCCGTCGGACCGCTCCTCGTCCAGCAGCACCACGGCCGCCGGGTTCCCCCGGAACACCTCATCGGCGAACGCATCGACCACGAAGACCTCGACCATCCCCCGACGGTACCGACGCCCCGCCTCCCCCAAACCCTCCGATCAGCCCATCCCCTCCCACCTCAGCAGATCCTCGATCTCCGCCCGCACATCCACCGCGGGCTCGGTCTCCACCTCCCCTTTCACCCGCCGCCAGGTCGCCACCACCCGCCCATCGACCACCACGACCGGCATCACGAACCCGCCCCCGGTCCACACCCGCCCGCGCATCTCCGCAGGCACGACCTCCCGAGACCGATACCCCAACAGGTACGGATCGAAATGCCCCAACAACCGCACGACCCCTGAACCGGCTACAGGCACGGGCTCCACCTCGCGGAACCCTTTCCGTGCGACCCCCAATGGCAACCCCGACCACGCCGCGAAGTCCTCGGCAGCAGCAGGCGCGTGCCCGGCCACATACCGCTCCGCCAACCGCTCCACCGCGGCATCCGCATCCACCGCGGGCCCCGGATCGAACCGCACATAGGTCGGTTCCGTATCCGACCGATCCGGCCCGCGCCGGATCCGACCGGTCATCGCCGCGTACGCCAACACATGCGCGGGCGCCTGGCTCTTCACGTCGATCTCGATCCCCGCCGAGGCCAGCCGAGCCATCAGCTCGGCCCGGTTCGCGGGTTCGTCCGTCGCGACGATCTCCGCCGCCTCCTCCACCACGTCGTCGGCCAGCCCGAGCCGATGCCGCCGCCCGCGCAGCCCATGCGCGAACCGAGGCCCGAGCAGCGACACGACCCACCCGGCGTCCTCCGCCGCGAGCATGTGCAACGTGCCGCGCATGGCCCAGGTGCGCACCACCTCACCGGAAGCAACCGCACTGTCCACATCGGACCGAGTCAAGCCCTGGGTACGCACCCGGATAGCCAACCGCGCCATCCGGACGTCCTGCGACTGAACGGCGACCACGCGCCGAACCGCATCGACCACGGTCGTCACCCGCGGATCCGCCAACCCCTGGGACACCATGCGCGCGGACACCATGCGCGTGATCACCACGCGAACAGCCGGTCCGGATCGGCCAATGCCTTGAACTCCAGCGCGTTGCCCGCCGGGTCGCGCAGGAACATCGTCCACTGCTCGCCCGGCTCCCCGGCGAACCGCACCCGCGGCTCGGTCTCGAACGCCACGTCCGCCGCGCGCAGCCGGTCCACGAACCGGTGAAACTCGGTGATGTCCAGCACCAGACCGAAGTGCGGCACCGGGACGCCGTGCCCGTCGACCGCGCCCGCGACCGCCTCCCGCCGCTCGGCGAGATGGGTCACGACCTGGTGTCCGGCGAGGTCCCAGTCGATCCAGGTGTCGGCCGCGCGCCCCTGCGGGCAGCCAAGCACCTCCCCGTAGAAGCGCCGCGCGGCGGTGAGATCGTCGACCGGGATGGCGAGGTGGAACGCGGGTCGGCCCATCCCATGACGGTACCGGCGAAAATTCTTCGTCGGCCGCGGCAACCTTTCCCGGTGCCGCCCCGGTCTAGGGGGTGAACTGGGTCGATACAGCCCGGGAGGAGGCGGTGTGCGCGGCGGCGAGGCCCGCTTCGACGACTTCGTGCGGCAGCGGTACGACCAGCTGCTGCGCTACGCCGTCATGCTGACCGGCCGCCGGTGGGACGCCGAGGAGATCGTGCAGGAGGCGCTGCTGCGCTGCCTGCGCCGATGGCGCCGGGTACCCGCCGAGAACGAGGTCGCCTACGCCCGCAAGGCGATCTACCACGAGTTCCTGCGCCAGGCGAAGCGCAGGCCGCAGGTGGCGCTGGACGAGCTCGTCGAGCAGGCCGACCTGGCCGAGCTCGCGGACCTCGCGGGCGAGGTGGTCGGGCGCGACCACGTGCTGGTCCTGCTGCAGCAGCTGCCGCCCCGACAGCGCGCGGCGGTGCTGGCGCGGGTCGTGTGGGACCTGTCCGAGGCGCAGACGGCCATCGAGCTGGACTGCTCGGTCGGCACGGTCAAATCGCTCACCAGTCGCGGGATGGCGCGGGCGCGGCAGGTGTTGGCGGAACAGCAGGCGACGGCACCGGGAGGAGGGGAACATGATGGCCGACGAGCGGGACGACGCGGTGTACCGGATGCGCGGGCAGCTCACCAGCCTGGACGTGCGCACAGCACCTGAGCACGTCGAGCGGGTACTGCGCGAGCTGCACGGGCGCAGGCGGGACCAACGTCAGCAGCGGATGCAGATGCTGGCCGCGGTGGCGGTCGTCGTGGTCGCGGTGGCCGGGGCGTTCGCGGTAGCCGCGCGCACCGAGGGGGTGCCGGGGAAGATGGACACCGCGGTCGGGCCGACCCCGGTGACGGAATGGCCGGTGCGTGGGGAACTGGCCGGGGACAAGACGTTGCTCCGGCACGCCGAGGACATCTGGCAGGCGTCGGCGACACCGCCCGAGGGGCCGGTGCACGCGCTGTTCGCGGGGATGTCGCCGAACCACACCTCCAGCGTGATCGCGGTGGCGTTGGCGGCGGACGTGCCGGACGGACCCGACCAGGTCGCGTTCGTGACCACGCCGGTCGACACCGACGGCAAGCCGGACAAGGACAAACTGCTGCTGCGCGCGTTGACCACGGTCGCGCCGGGACAGCAGGGCGTCGGCTTCCTGGCCGCGCATCCCGCGGGCGTCGACGACCCGATCCCGGACAACGGCAGCTTCGGGCTGGCGCTGGCCGCGCCGCGGACCGCCGACGCCGCGGTGCGCACCAGCATGGTCGACCGCGAGGACGCGATGAGCCCGAGCATCGAGCCCGGCGTGCTGTGGCCGGTGTTCGAGTACGGCGTCGGCGCCTGGAACGCCACCCTGGACGTGCTGGCCGCGGCCGAGGTGCGGCCCAAGTCGTACCCGCTGGCCGCGGGCGTGGACGACCCGGACGTCGGACCGGTCGAGCTGCGCGGGCCGGAGAACGCGCTGCGCGCGGTCGGGCCGGGGATCCGGGTCGGCGACCTGATCGCCATCCCGGACGGGCTGGTCGGGGTGGTGCGCGACGCCGACGGCACCGTCGACACCCGGCTGACCTCGGTCGGCGGCGTCGGCGAGGTCCAGGTCGCGATCACCCGCATCCCGGGCAGCCTGGTGGACGACGAGAGCGGCGGCACCCGGTTCGTGCCGTCCGCGCTGGCGCCCGCGGAGATCAACCCGGGGAACCGGCTGGTGGTGAGCGCCGCCGAGCACCCGGAGGTGTCGTTGAACGTCGCCGTGCTGGACGGCACGGCGGGGAACTGGCTCGCCCGGCGCGCCGCCGACCCCGGTTCCGGGCAGGCCGCGCTGCGGATCAGGGTGCGGTGAGCCGGTGTCGAGGAGGCCCGCGGGCAGGACGGGGACGGGGTGGCCGGTGCCGCCCCGTCCCCGGGCGCCCCGGTCAGGTCGGCGAGACCCAGCCGGAGCCCCACACCGTGATGCCCGGACCCCAGTCCTTGAGCAGGCGGAAGTAGTGCTCGTGGTACGGGTAGGTGCCCGACCAGCAGTAGCCGTAGGCGTTGCCGTTCAACGAGTAGCGCACGGTCGGCCCGATCTTGGTGTCGGTGCCGTACGCGTCCCACATCTCGATCCGGACTTCTTTGCCGAAATAGGTCGGATCGCTGCCACCGGTGCCGCGCAGGCTGACGCATGCCTTGCTGTCACTGCTCGGCCAGAACGAGCGAGAGGCGAGAGAACTTTGGAACGTGAAGTTGTAGTTGAAGGGAATCTTGTCGGTGGGCAGGAACACGCCGCCTGCGGGGCGGTCCTGCCCGGTGTCGACCACCATCGGGAGCGTGGGCGCCCCGGGAACCGGTCCACTCGTCAACAGCCGAGCGGACACCGTCCATTCCTTCTCGGGCGCCGCGCCTGCGTCGGTCGCCAACGCGCCAACCGCGAGTACTGAGAGAACCGCGGCGGCGAATCTCCGTAACGGTGCCATGGGTTCGACCCCCCGTTTGTAGGACCCGGAAGACAGGAAAGGAAAGCTAGCCAGTGCACACCTGGGCCGACGTCCCGCAATCGGGTGACACCGACTCAGCATATAGCGCTGACCAGCCGGAACGTAGCGTATGAGGCAACCGGGACCGGCCACCGGGACCAACCGGGTCCCCCGTTCGGCGCAACGCGGCTATTCTGTGAATTACCGGGCCGCGCCGCCGGACGGACCACGCCTGTCCAACCGCCACCAACCGGACCCGATAAATCGGGCGACTCCCCCAGAATTTCCGCCGGGCTGGCTCCCCCGCGGAAATCGCGTCCGGATCGCGCCGCCCTCGCGCGCGATGCGGACGCCGGGACCGGCCACACTGTGCAGGGGTGTGGCCGGTCCCACCAACCCTCGACTCGCGACTTCCTGACTCGACCGGGCGACATCCCTGGAACCGCCCGCCACCTGGTGGTTAGGTATCCCGACAACCACCGGACCGAGATCCCCGAGGGCCCCATGACAGCCACCAGGACCTGCCCCCTGTGCACATTCCCCACGGCCCGCGTGGTGGCCGAAACGGACCATTTC
This sequence comes from Actinokineospora enzanensis DSM 44649, assembly GCF_000374445.1. Lineage (GTDB taxonomy): Bacteria > Actinomycetota > Actinomycetes > Mycobacteriales > Pseudonocardiaceae > Actinokineospora > Actinokineospora enzanensis. The sequence continues at coordinate 220,213 of NZ_KB894411.1, forward strand.
TACGCCCGCCCGCACGATTTCCCGGCCACCGCGGGCCACGTGGAGATCATCCCCAAACACCACGTCGAGTCGTTCTTCGACCTCACCCCGGCCGACCTGGAGGAGCTGCACAGCCTCATGCACCGGGTCCGCGCCAAGATCGAGGAAGACCACCGCCCCCTCGCCTACACCATCGGCGTCAACGACGGCGCGGCCGCGGGCCGCACCATCGACCACCTCCACATCCACCTGATCCCCCGCTACCTGGGCGACGTCCCCAACCCGCGCGGCGGCATCCGCCAGATCTTCCCGGACCAGACCACATTCCTGGGCTAAGGAAATCGTCATTACCGATTGCCATTGGCACTCTCGCTGGTCCACGCCCACACCCGCCCAGCGCCCGCCGACCAAGCTCGCACCGTGGAGTCCGGGGCTCGGCCCCGGAAACGAGGACGACCGACCAGTCCCACGCTTTTCGTGGGGCATAGGTCGGTCATCGGTCGTGGCGGGTAGAGGATTCGAACCTCTGAAGCTTTCGCGACGGACTTACAGGCAATCCCGCTACCATACCTGACCTGCGAAAACCGTCTTCCACAGCGTAACTTCGGTACGCATTCGGCACAACCTCGGCCGTCCGTCGTCGCCGGACACCCGGTTACGTGCCTCCCGCACGCTTGGGTACCGGGGGTCTGCGGGGAACCACGGGCGTCCACTACTCGGGCCACTGGTCCCGCACGCGGGATGTTCCGTGGACGTGATGTGCGCGGTGAAAGTCGCGGTCGTCGTCCCCGCGCACGCGGGGATGTTCCCGACCGGTGACATAGCCGGCATCTCGTAGGTCGACTGCACGTCGTGACGAGCCCTTTCAACTTGCGCTCAAGCTCCGCTGAACTCGTCATGCTTGGCGGGGTGTTCGCCTTTTCTTGATCAGCGCGCGCAACTCGGCAGGTGTCAACCATTGTGAACCGCGGTGGATCATTCTGTGGCAGTTGGAGCACAGGACGACTAGGTCCGATGTGCGGGTCTTGACCGGGCCCGTGACGTGTAGGGGGACTGCGTGGTGGATCTCGGCGAAGCCTTCCCCGCGCTCGCCGTAGGTGAACGCGAAGTCGAACGTGCAGACCTCGCATTCAAGTCGCCCATGGCGAGCGAGGACTTCCTGGATCTTCCGGCGTCGGAGGGGGCGGTTGCGCTCACGCGCAAGGTGACGACGTTGGAGCAAGCTCCCTTCCGCGGCTCCCTCGTCAACGCCATCGACCACCGGTGGCACGTCGCCCAGCCTCCCAGCCAGCAGCTCCGTTCGGATGGCTGCCGCGACTAGATGGGTAAGTCCAAGGGGTAGACGTCTGGAGACAGGGGGCGAGGGTGTCGATGATCGGGTTGTGACGACCGACATTGACACCCTCGCGACCGCACTCTACGTCAGAACCGACGACCTGCTGAAGGACGCGCCGCATCTGGCGCCGTGGCGGCCGCGGGTCGGTCTCAAGCCGCGGTTGACCGACGCGGAGCTGGTCACCCTGGCGATGGTGCAGGCCCTGCTCGGGTTCACCAGTGAGGCGCGGTTCCTGCGCCACGCCCACGCCCGCCTGCACCATCTGTTCCGCTACCTGCCCGGCCAATCCGGCTACAACAAGCGGCTTCGTAACGCCGCCGGTCT
>NZ_KB894412.1 GCF_000374445.1 Actinokineospora enzanensis DSM 44649
AGGTCTCAGCCAAGGTGAGTTCGTCGAAACCACACACCACCAGGTCGACAGCGCGGGCGAAATCCACCTCCGGTTCCACTCGCTGAACCCTGGCATGCCTTATGGCGTCCAGTGGGCAACCTAGTGGTGCGACCCAGAACGCGTGTATCGGCGTGGCTGGCGGTGCCGCCGGGACGGCCTCGTACTGGATGTACTTGGTCGTTTCCGGCGGTGCCGTCAGGCACGTCGTGGGCGGGTCGAGACATGGTCGACGTTCTGGGTCGCACCACTTGCTTCCCGATCTGGACCTATCCTGTCGATGTGATCCGCTGGCGGGTGTCTAGGACGGGGGCAGGACGTAGCGGGTGCCTCGGGTCTGGCCGGTCTTGATCAACCGGCCTGCGGCGACCAGGGCGGTGAGGGTTTCCCTGGCGGCGGCGGTGCTGATGCCGTGGTCCTGTGCGACCTGGGTGGTGGACAGCGGCGCCGACTCGGCTTGCCGCAGGAGTGCCGCGGCCAGGTCACCCGGGGGCGGAACGGGCACCGGGGCCGGGTCGGGGACGAACAGGGCGGGCGGGTCGGAGATGAACGGGGCGGGCTGGTCGGAAACGAACAGGGTGAGCGGCTCGGAGTTCGAGGTCGGCTCTCCTGTCGTCGTGATCGGTTCTGTGAGCTGGAGCGTGTCCGGGAAATCGTCTTCCGGTTCTTCTCCTGCTGTGGTCGTGGGCTGCCAGGCGACCCGGTCCGGATTGGCTCGGTCGACGTGCGGGGCGATGCCCAGGGAGTCCAATGTGGACCACAGAGAGGTCAGTGCCGCCGCGCGGTCCAGGTAGTAACGGGACTCCCGGACACGCCAGAATGTCCAGCCGCAGCGTTTGAGTTCCTGTTCGCGTTGCAGGTCGGCTGCCCGTTGTTCCGGGGTGGTGTGGAAGGCGTCGCCGTCGCATTCGACGGCTAGTTTGCCGGATGCGCCGGTCACCACCAGGTCGATGCGCCTGCCGTTGGTTTCCACCTGTGGGGTCACGTGGTAGCCGCGGGCGGTGATGTCCAGGAACACGCGCTGCTCGAACAATGAGTCGAACGAGGTGTGCCGCTGGTCCGGGGAGACACCGGTCAGTGCATCGGGCAGTGGTGCGGTTCCGGTGCCCAGCATGTAGGTGAGCAGGGAGTTGCGCAGGTCGGAGGCGCGCAGCCGGTCGGCGGTCACCGAGTGGAACAGCCACAGTTGGTCCTGTGCTCGGGAAGCAGCCACGTTGAACCTGCGCTGGTACTCGTCGCGCGTCAACGGGGCGAAGTTCTGTTCCGGGGCGACCACCAACGACAACCACACCACGTGCCGTTCGTCGCCCTGGAAGTCCGGTGGGGTGCCGACCCGGAACCCGCGAGCGGTCCACTCCGCTGTGGACATTCGCTCGCCCAGCAGGGAGTTGATCAGCTCGACCTGCTTCTGGCCCTGGAGCACCACCACGCCGAAGGTCTTGCCGTCGTAGGCCGGGTCCGCCAGGCACGCCATGATCGAGTCCGCGATCGCCGCCGCCTCAAGCGGGTTGGTGAGCGTGGCGTTGCCGCCCTCGACGTAGGCGCCCTCGACGTACGTCGTGCGCAGTGGAGGAAGTCGGTCGGCGCCGAACTGGCGGACCGGGACCAGCGGGGCGTCGCGGTAGAACTCGTTCGACGACCAGTTGATGATCTCCGGCATGCAGCGGAAGTGCTCGCGCAGCCGCACCATCTGACCGAACCGCGAGCGCAGCATGGAGAAGATGCTCGACCTCGGGGTCAGGTCCGCGCGCAGGTAGCGCGGCACGTCCGGCAGCTCGGTCTCCAGCCGCTGGAAGATCGGATCGAGCGCGCCCGCGCCGATCTCCGACGGGGTGCACTGCTTGTCGTCGCCGACCACGATCACCCTGGGCGCGAGCCAGAGCAGGAAACTACTGGTCAGCTCGGCCTGGCTGGCCTCGTCCACGATGACCACGTCGAAGGCGTTCGGCGTCGGCGGGATCGAGGAGAGCACCTGCCGCACCGGCATCACCCAGGCTGGCACGGCCTCCTGCGCCACGGCCATCGCCTCGCGGGCGGCCTGACGGAACTGTTCGGCGTACTTGCCGGTGCCCTTGCCCACGCCTGCGATCGACGACCGGTAGCTCTGCAGGGCCTGCACCTGGCGCGCGGTCATCCGCTCCATGGCGGCCTTCCACGCCTTCGCCGCGGCGAGGTCGGCGGTCAGCCCGGCGATCTCGCGGGTGGCGTTGTCCAGGTCCGCGTCGAGTTCGGCCTCGCGGCCCGGCCTGCTCTGTTCCTCGATCCACTGCCGCGCGGTCGACCACGCCCACGCGTGCGGCCAGCGGGCCTGCCGGTCGCGCCAGCACGGGTCGTCGACGGTCTCGGTGAGGTGCTCGTACAGCGCCGGTGCGGCCGTACGCAGGCGGACGGCCAGCCGGTCGTTGAGGGTCTGGTCGCTCTGCTGATGCCGGGCGAGTTCCAGGTCGACCATGGCGGCCCGGTAGCCCCCGGTGTCCAGCTCGCGGAGGGCGGTCGCGGCGTTCTCCAGCTCCGGAGGCCGGGCGGCCACGGGCACCGCCGCCACCACGCCGTCGGCGAGCCGATTCAGCTCAGCCCTGGCCAGCGCTGCCTGGTTGCTCGCGGCGACCGCCGCCGCCACCGACGCGATCAGGTCCAGGGTGTCGAGCGAGGTCGCCCGCGGGCGGGCGGGCACCGGCAACGTCGAAAGGGGCCGGTCCAGACCTACCTTGGCGGCGAGCGCGTTCGCCGCCAGGGTGCACACGTGCTTGATCTGGCGCAGGCGCTCCACCAGCGACGTGCGCTCCAGCCCCAGCGGGATCTCCAACCCCAGGGGCGCGAACCCGGACGCCAGCACCTTGGCCACGGCCAGCACCCGCAGGTGCTTCTCCGCTGTCGCGGCAGCCTCGGCGGTGGTCACCGGCGCGCCGTTGACCAGCACGTCCTGCCCGATCGCCTCGACGGCTTTCTGCTCGTCGCTCTTGAACAGCTTGCGCACGGACTTGCCCGAACCGAGGGCGGCGGCGAAGCGCTGGTAGACGGCCGCGGCCGACTCGGGATCCACAGCGGGGGCCACGGCCACGGGCGTGAACCCGATCTGCCCGTCGAGCTCGATCGCGGTGTCGATCGAGGGCAGCAGGCCCGCCGCCCGCTGCCAGAGCACCAGCGACGTCCCGCCGAGCAGCGTGTCCACCAGGCCGGTCGCCCACGCCACGTCCGTCGGCGCGGCCCGCAGCTCCGCGTTGGCCTCGGTCACCGCCAGGCACGCGGTGTCGAGCTCGTGCAGCGCCTGCCCAGGCAGTTCGGCGAGCACCGCCACGAGACCGCTGCCGTCCGCGGCGTTCACCACGTCGCCGCGCTCCACCTGTGCGACCAGGTTCGCGACCGCGGTGTCCGACGGGAGCGTGTCCGCGGGCGGGATCTGCTGACCGCGGCGGGACCTGCGCTGTTCGGAATCGGTGCGCACCAGGTCGGTCAGCCGGACCAGCTCGGCTGGGTCCAACGGCAGATCCCCGACCACGGCGCCGGGAACCCAGCCGTCGGTCTCCGCGCGCGAGCCGACCAGCTTGGCGATGTCGGCGAGCGTGCCGCCGTACTCCGGGGCGATGTCGGGGTGCCGGTACGTCTCGGACTCGCGCAGCGCCCGGATCCGTTCCAGGACAGCGGCGCGGTTCGACCTGGCCGCCGTCCGTCGGGCGGACAGGTCGGCGATGGTCCGCGCGGAGGCGGTCGGGTTGAAGTCGGCCCACGTCCCGGCGAGCGAGCTGACGCTGCGGGTCAGGTCCGAGTTCCCCCGTGCCGAGCTGTCGGTCAACGACACGCACAGGTCGCGCATCTGGTGCGGGAGCTTGTCGCGGAGTACCCGCAACGCCTGGGCTTTCTCCGCGGTGACCAGGATGCGTTGACCGCGGGCGAGCAGGGCGCTGACCAGGTTGGCGATCGTGTGCGTCTTGCCGGTCCCCGGCGGCCCCTCCACGACGACCCCGCTGTCGTGGCTGAGCCGGTTGATGATCTCGGCCTGATCCTCGTTCGCGGGCAACGGGAACAGCGGGTCCTCGGCCAGTTCCGCAGCGCCAAGGCCACCGTTGCGCTCCAGCCAGCTCAGCCGCTCGCCGGGCTCGAACGGTTCGACGAGCTGCGCCAAGCCGAGCGGTACGGGCGTGGCGTCGTCCGCCAACGACTTGGTGATGGCGTCGTAGTACTCCCGCAGGGCAAACGCGCCGCGCTGCCGGGCGACGAGCGACGGGGTCACGGCGAGCCGTGTCGTCTCCCCCATGGGCAGGGTCCACTCATCGCTCACCTTGTGGCTGGTCGTCAGCGACCGGTCCGCCCACTCCTTGAGGTAGGGGGCGAGGGCCGGGTCGAGCGGCGAGGCGACCGACTCGAACAGCCGGTCGCGCAGCACCACGTTGCCGGTCTGGTCGAACAGGGGCAGACCCGCCAGCAGCTCCTCGGCCTCCAGCCGGATCGCGCTGCCCGGGGCGAGCGCGCACACCATGTCCCCGGTCGCGGGGTCCTGCTCGACGATGACCGACTGGGTGATCAGGTGGATGCGGACCTCGCGCTCCCCCTCGTCCCCCGGTGCGTGCAGCAGTCCGGCGGCCAACACCAACTCCACCGACTCGGGCCGTTCCCTGGCCATGCGGTGCAGCTCGAACAACTTCTGGTGCACCTCTGCCCGCGGCCTGCGCAACCGGTCCTCGACAGCCCACGCCTGCCACTCTCGCGACCACCGCTCGAAGGCCGCGGCCAGCCCCGGGACGTCGACCGCCCGAGTCCGTTCCTCGTCGCCGGGGAGCAGCCGAGCGTCCACCAGTACGGGCGCGCTGTGCGCACCCGACGTCCGGCGCACCCAGGGAAGGATTTCCCGCGGACAGGGCGGCTCCGGTTCGAGGACGATCCGCTCCGCCCGCAGCACCTCGTCCTCGGGGCCCAGGGCGGGACGCACGGTGATGTGTCTGGCGGCGTCGGCGAGCAGCAGGTGCGACTGGTAGCCGCTGATCTTGAGAACGGGCTTGGACTTGGCCACCGCCAGCCTGCGGAGCACCCCCATCAGCCTGCGCACCTTGTCGCGCAGGACGGCGTCGTGCTCGGGGAGCTGGGCCACGGGTGACTGCCCTTCGGGGTAACGCGCCGTTCCGGGTGGATCAGCGGGGAGGTACTTGTGGTCGTCACCTGTAATCGTGCACTACCGACGAGCTGTCACACACGGAGGCGCAATTGGCCCATTCGGCCTATCGGCCAATACTCTGCGTAGGCGGCGGGCCGTTCACTGTCTTGTGGCTGGTTGATTGTGGTGCTGCCGGGCGATGCAGTGCGGTTGTGCGTGGTCGGGAACCGAGTTCGACATGGTCGTTCGACCGCCGGTAGCCGGCCTGCTTGATCGAAAGCGGTGGCGGCGTTGCGCATTCGTCTCGGCTGGACCGGGTCCGCCCGACATACTGGGCCGGTGATCAGCACCGAGCGGTTCGCTGGACATCCCGGGCTGGTCCACGGCCTGACCACCTCGCCGGATGGCCGAACGCTCGCCACAGGCGGTGAGGACGGCACGGTGCGGTTGTGGGATCTGGCCACCAGCAGGCAGTTGTCCTGCCTGCGACCCCGGGTCGGTGGCGTCAACGCCTTGAACTGGGACGCGGGACAGTCGGGTTTGTCGGTCGCAGGCAATGAAGGTCTGGTCACCTGTGCCTTGGGCGTACCCGTGTGGTTGCGCAGCGGGTCACCTACCGTGGCGCTCGCAGGCTGCGCAGGCTCGCTGTTCTTCTCCGACGATATGGGGCGGGTTTTCCAGCACGGCCGCGACGAGCCCCTTTTCACCACTGCCTCCACTGTTCTCTGTCTGGTCGTGGTGGAGGGATATGGCGTCGCGGGTTGTGCCGACGGATTGGTCACCGCGTGGAAGCGCGACACGCAGTCCCACATAGCGTCAGTGCGCAGGCCCGACGCCACGGCCGGGTTGAGCTTCGACGGGAACAACATCGTGATCGCCACGCACGCGGGGACGCGATGCACGTAGGACTTCCAGCGTGAATCCGTGGTCGAACTTCCTACCGAGGATCGGGTTTGCGCCGCGGTGGTGCACGAGGATCGAAGAATCCGGTCGTGGCGGTCGGTGTGGGTCGGTCCGGTGGTCGGGGACGGCGCGGAGGTCGAGTTGCGTGGGCACCGGGGCGGGGTGCGAGCGCTTGCTGTCGACTTGGGGTGTTCGTCCAAGGGTTCCGTCACGGCCGCCTACAGCCGTTTCTCGGTCGAGTCGGGTCGATGGGCTACCGGTGGAACAGGGTGGCGCCCAGGGGGTGGGCTTGGTCGAATCCGGGGAGGATCAGGAAGGTCGCGCTGGCGGTGGTTGTGGTGAAGGGCAGTAGGGCGTCGTCGTCGGTCATGTGGGTGAGGGTGTCGGTGAAGGTTTGGAGGTCGTTCTGGAAGCTGATGAAAAGGAGGCCGGGGGTCGGTTCGGCGATGCTGTAGGAGCGGCGCAGCATGAGGCCGACGCCTACCGCCGTTGAGTGGGCTCGGCGGGTGTGGGCGTCTGCGGGGATCAAGTATCGGCCGTCTGGGGTTTTGGCGCCCAGGTCCGGGTCGGTGGTGATGGTGCCGCCTGATAGCGGTTCACCGGTGCGGCGGCGGCCGAAGATCGCTTCCTGGGTGGCGACTGGTAATGCCGCGAAGCGCGGGAGGTCCAGTTCCATGCGGCGGAGTACGGCGATGGTGGCGTTTGCTACCGGGGGTGGGCCGGGTAGCCACAGGTTTCGTTGTTGTTGGGCGGGGGTGTGTGGGCCGACTATGCCGTCGATGAAGCCGAATTGGTTGCGGGGGGCGGTGCGGCCTTGGCCCAGTGGGACGGTTGAGCCGCGGTGGGCGGACTGGCGCCAGCGTTCTTGTGTGCGGTTGCCTGCTTGGGTCAGCAGGGCGGCGGCGGTGATTGGGGGGACTACCGCGTCGGTGGCGCAGATTTGGATCAGTAGGTCGCCGCCGCGGGCTTGGGGGGTGATCTGTTCGTGGGGGAACTGTGGGAGGTCCGTTGTGCCGGGGAGGGCTGGGTCGGCCATGCGGACGAGGCGGGGGCCGATGCCGATGGTCACGGTGAGGTCGCCTGGGGATAGGCCTAGCAATCGGGGGTCGGTTCCTGCGGTGAGGGCGCGGATGGTCTCGCCCAGTTCGGCCAGGAGCGGGCCGATGGGTACGTCATTGTCGACGTCGAGTGTCACGGCCAGCAGGTTGGACTGGGCCTGTTGGGGGATTGTGATGCCCACTTGGAAAAGGCCGGTCGGCGATACCGGGGCGATCGGCACCGGAGATTCCGACTGGTCGCCATCAGGTTTGCACGCGGCGATGAACCCGGCGGACAACGTGGTGCCGAGAAAGGTGCGGCGGGATGGTCGTGCGGAGCGGCCCACCACCGGAGAGTGCCACATTCGACCTATCGCGGGCGAATCCGGTGGGCGTGCCACACTGGGGGCATGCCTCGTTTCGGTCTTGCCGTGGTCTTGGCGGTGCCGGTTCTCGCATTGGCGGGCTGCGGCGCGGACGACGGATCGGGCAATGGCAAGCGGCCGGAGGGTGTGAACGTGACCATCCGGGTTCCCGCCGACGCGCCGACGGTGTCCGCCGCGGTGTTGCTTGCCCGGCCTGGGGATCTCGTGCTGATCGCGCCGGGTGTCTACCGTGAGTCGGTCAGGGTGGGTACGGAGCACGTCACCGTTCGCGGGGAGTCTCGGGATGGGGTTGTCGTCGATGGGCAGTTGCGGCAGGCGAACGGGATTGTGGTCACCGCGCCCGGGGTCGCGGTGCAGAACCTGACCGTGCGGAACAACACCCAGAACGGGGTTCTGGTCACCGGTTCGGCGAAGGCGGCGGGCGAGTCGCCCGGGGATGGTGGTTATGACACCGGAGACGAACCGGTCGCGCTCTTGAAATCGTTCCTGGTGTCCCATGTGACCGCCACCCGTAATGGGTTGTACGGCATCTACGCCTTCTCTGCGCAGAATGGCGTCATCGAGCACTCGTACGCGTCGGGCTCCCCCGACTCGGGAATCTATGTGGGACAGTGCAAGCCCTGTCGCATCGTGGTGCGGGACAACGTCGCCGAGCTGAACGCGGTCGGGTACGAGGGCACGAACGCCAGCGGGGAGATGTACGTCGTCGGCAACCGGTTCGTCGGCAACCGGGTGGGGCTCACGACGAACTCCGACCACCAGGAGAAGTTGCTCCCGCAGCAGGGGGCGTTCATCGCGGGCAATCTGGTCTCGGAGAACCAGCAGGCCGAGACGCCCGAGCAGGCCGATGGTGGTTGGGGTATCGGGATCGGCGTGGATGGCGGTAGCGAGAACAAGTTCGTCCGCAACCGGGTCGGCGGCAACACCACCGCGGGGCTGGTGATCACCGCGACCGCCGACATACCGCCCAACGACAACCAGGTCGTGGACAATGCGTTCGCGGCCAACGGTGTCGACGTGGGCTGGACGTTCCCCACCGCCACCCGTGGCCGGGGCAACTGCCTGCACGGCAACGAGCTCACGACGACCGCGCCCGCCCAGCTGGTGGCGACCGCGGTGTGCCCGGCCTCGGAGCAATCTCCGTCTGCCACCTGGGTCACTCCGAAGCCGCCTCGGGGTATTCCGTTCACCGATGTCGCGGCGCCCGCCCCGCAGCCGCAGTTCCCGAACGCCGCCACCGTCGGTCCGACCGTCGTCCCGGAGATCCCCGAGCTGCCGGACGTCGCGAGTGTCCCGCTGCCGTCGGTGTCGCTGCTCGCCGATCGTGCGTCGGTGCGAATGTCTTGAACTACTCGTGCACTACGGAGTCGGGGCAACTCCCGGTGCAGGCTGCACCGGGACGTACGGCCGGGTGTCGAAGTCGATGACCACCGGCTTCGTCTCGGACGCGACATCGGCCTGCACTCGGTGCATTGTGCCGTCCGAGTCCACCCAGTAGCGCACATTGCCCGTGGTGCCGGGCTTGGCGCGTGCGCCCGGCCCGGCCATGATGTCCACGTGGCGACCGGCCACCTGGTCGTCACCGATCCAGACGGCGCCGTTCTGTGGCAACAGTTCCGCGTTGTCCGGCCGGTCGCTGCCCAGACCGAGGGCGATGAGCAGCGAGCTGTCCAGCGCACTGCCGGTCGTACTCAGTGGACGGTTGTGCCAGCCGGACCCGGGTGGTGTCGCCGGAGCCTCTGCCGGGGCACCCGCCATCGGGTGGATGAAGACGGCGGCGGTGGTCCATTGGATCAATCCGTCACTGGAGGTATCGCGCCCGGTGCCGTGCACCACGCCGTAGCCGAGTCCGGCGCGGTAGTCGACGGATCCGGTGATGGCCAATCCGCCCGCGGTGGTCGGCACGGTAATAGTCACCGCGCGGCCTCCCGTTTGGTAGTTGAGAAACCGAGTGATCGCAAGCCGATTCACCTCGTCCGAGGTCAACGGCCGTGGACCACTCGGAGTAGAACGTGAATCGACCATCAGGAATGCGCCGATGCCGACCATCACAACGGCGGCGAAACCGATGATGACCAGCGTCGACCGCCGACTCCACGAGAGAGGCCGCCGAACTCGGATGCTCCACACACAGCAGGACGTTAACAGGCCGTTGAATTCACCCGGATGATTCACCCGAACGCCCGCACACGAAGAGACGGCATTCTGGTTATCTGGGTCGGTTCGCGGCGACTTCCACAAGGGGGAGAGCAATGACCCGGACGACCTCGGCGTTTGTCGGCAGACCGGCGCGAGCGGGAGCAGCGGTTCTGTTACTCGTCGGCAGCGCGATGACCGGCATCACGACCGGGACGGCCGCCGCTGCCGCGGACGGCACGTTAACCGTCCAGGTATTACGAGACTTTTTCGGGACCGGCGTCATCAATGCGACGATGGATGTGCCGCAACACGGCATGAAAGTCGATGTCACCGACCCGCAAGGCCATCACGTCAACGGCACCACCGACAGCACCGGCAAGGTCGTGGTACCGCCGTCCACCCCGCTGACCGGCGGCCGGTACCGCGTCGACGTCACCGTTCCGGCGCCCTTCAGCGACTATCTGCGCGCCGCGCCCGCGTCGACGGCGACCAACCACTTCGACAGTTTCACCACCTTCGTGGACGTGTCCGACGGCAAGAACGACTCGGTGATCACCGGGGTCTGGAACGCCGCCGACTACACCCTGCCGGACTCCCGGTACTTCATCCCGGTCCACAATGGACCAAGCGGGACCGACACCCGGGCGCTGGTGGCGTTCGGGGTGAACACGCGGGGCACGTGTCCCGCCGACGTCGCGTGCCCGACCACGCTCGCCACGCAGGCCCAGCTGGGCACGACGTTCGGCGTGGCCTACGACAAGTACCGGCACCGGCTGTTCCAGAGCGCGTTCGCCCGGCGGCACACCCGCTACGGGCCGGACGGCGGCGACGCGATCCACACCGTGCCGCTCGACGGCGGCGGCGCGCCTGCCCTGTTCGCCAAGGTGCCGGGCGCCGCGGTGACGCCACACGACACCGCGAACATGATCAAGGACGGCGGGTTCACCGGCGCGCCCGGCAAGGAGAGTCTCGGTGGACTGGCCCTGTCGGAGGACGGTTCCACGCTGTACACGGTGAACCTGCTGACGCGAACCCTGGTCACCTTCGACGCGACGGGCGACACCGCCCCGGCGCCCCGGACCGTGGTGCCGATCCCCGACCCGGGCTGCGCGGCGCTCACCGACTGGCGACCGTTCTCCGTCACCGCGCACGACCACACCCTCTACGTCGGCGGGGTGTGCAGCGCGGAAAGCACCCAGAACCGCGCCGACCTCAAAGCCGTCGTCTACGCCTATGACGGCTCGCAATTCACCACGGTGCTGACCCAGCCACTGGATTTCGGGCGCGGCGAGGTCCTCGTCGGCGTTCCCGCGGGCGCGCAGGGCAACCACTGGAACCCGTGGAACACCGCTCTGTCCACCTGGGACAAGCATGACGTGAACGGCGGTGGCGCGATGATAGATCCGCAGCCGCAGCTGGCCACGCTGGCTTTCGCGCGGGACGGGTCGATGGTCCTCGGTTTCCGCGACCGGTTCATGGACGTGGTGGCCTGGGGTGCGTTGGATCCCCGACCGGGCAACAACAGCGTGGAGAACGGTTTCTCCGGTGGAGATATCAACATGGCCTGCGTCAAACCCGCGGGCGGGTATGCCTGGGAGGGCACCGGGGATTGCCCGAACCACGCGAGCAACACCGACAACGGTCAGGAAGGCCCTGGCGTGGTCGAGTACTTCGCCGGCGACTACTTCGCCCCGCAGGGCCCCACGACGCGCGGGCCGCATCAGGAGACCGCGCAGGGTTCGGTCGCGTATATCCCGCGACAGCAGTGGGTCGTCAGCACCCAGATGGACCCGACGATTCACGTGAGCACCGGCGGAACCGGGTATTACGACATCAAGACCGGCCAGGGCCCCGGCAACAACGCACCCGCCAACGCCTACGAGTTCCTCGCTCCGAACCAGAACGGCTTCGGCAAGTCGGGTGGACTCGGCGCCATCGCCTACCAGACGGCGAACGCGCCCATTCAGATCGGCAACCTGGTGTGGTTCGACGGTGACCACAACGGCATCCAGGACCCGGGTGACGTGCGGCTGCCGAACGCCACGATCAACCTGTTGGACGCGGACGGCAAGCAGGTCGCCACGACCAGGACCGACGCGGCGGGCGAGTACTATTTCGGCGGCGTGGGCGCGGCCTACGAGCTGACGCGGGGAGCCAAGTACACGGTGCAATTCAATGTCTGCACCGCGAACACCGACAAGGTCACCGGGCAGCCGCCCGCCACCGATCTGCGGTTCACCCTCCCGTTGGTCGGGGACGACCGTGTGCATGATTCCAACGTGACCCCGCCGACCACCGGACAACTGTGCAACGGGTTCGGGCCCGTCACGGCGCCGAACGAACCCGGCGAGGTCGACCACACCATCGACGCCGGTGTCTACATCCCGCAGCCGCAACCGACAACCACGCCCTCCCCCACGCCTTCGCCGACGACGAGCGTGCCACCTCCGGCGTCGAGCACCCCGGCGCCGAGCGGCAAGCAGTCCGGTTCCCTTGCCAGCACAGGTGTTTCGGGTCTGCCGTGGCTGATCGGCCTCGGCGTCCTCGCACTCGGCGCGGGCACGGCGCTCGCCTTCGCAAGCCGAAAACGACGCGCCAAGGAAGACTGAAAACGAACAGGCATGGCCCCGCCCCTCATTATGAGTGGCGGGGCTTACCTATTGGTGCGCCGGTCTCCCGGGGACGAGTACGGCAGCCGTTCGGACATGACGGAGAAATAGCGGTGCCTCGACCACAGCGCCCGGTTCCCGATGACGTACAGACGGTACTTCGCCCGGCTGGCCGCCACGTTCACCAGGTTCGGACTGCCTGCCGCCCACGCGCGGGCGCCGTCCTGCGTCGGATTGCCGCCCAGGACCAGGACGACGATGTCCGCCTGCTTTCCCTGGGCGGTGTGAATGGTCCCCGCCACCATGCCGGTATACCGGCCTGCCGCCTTGCGCACCTCGTTCGACACCTCGCGGAACGGTGCGATCACCATGACCTCGGACATCGGGAAGCCCAGGTTGTCGAGCGCCTTCAGCACGGTCTCCAGCTGCTCGCCCTCCGCCGGGATCCAGTGCCTGCCTGCGCTCTCCCCGACGACATCGATCCACTTCGACGCGGGCAGGCTCGGGTACCGGGCGTCGAACGCGGCCGCCCCGCGCGGGTCGGCGGCGTGGATCATCGTCCCGTCGTAGGCGATGTCGTTGGCTATCCCGAACATCGGCTCCTGGCAACGGCGGTGCACGGTCAGCGGGGCGCCCACCCAGATGTCCTCGTCCTCGCCGTGCAGGGTGGTCCCCCACCGCGTGACGCGGTCGGCCAGCTGCTGCACCGAGGAGGGCCCGGTGAGCCATTCCGGGGCGACGCCGAACTCGTTGCGGATCGCCTGTTCGGCGGGGAACGGCACGCCGCAGATCGGTTCCAGCTGCAGGGGGTCGCCGACGATCACCGCGTGCCGGGAACGCCACAGGGCACCCACGGCGCTCTGCGGGGGCGCCTGGCCCGCCTCGTCGATCAGCAGCCAGCCCAATGACTCCGCCGTCAGGTGTCGGAACATCCGGGCGAACGAGGAGAAGGTCGTCGACACTACCGGGACCACCAGGAACAGTGCCTGCCACGCGGTCAACGCCGCGGCGGCCGGGATGTCCCGCGGCGCGCTGCCCTCCAGGATGTCGACGGCGCCGTGCAGTGTCTTCCGCAGCTTGCTCGCGGTGTGCTGGAGGAACTCCTTGTGCAGGCGGAGGGCGGCGAGGAACAGTTCGGTCCGGGCGCCGTTCCACTCCGGATCGTTCCACGGCGCGGCCAGCTCTCGGCGGTCGCGGTCGTCGTGCCAGCCGTCGCCGGGGAAGTGGTCGCCGTACCGCGCCCGCGCTCGTGACACCTCCTCGTTCGCCGCGTCCAACCGCGCCTGGGCGTGCCGCATGGCTTCGGCCGCGCGGGCCGCCGACACCCGCTGCTGCTCCGCGATACCCGACAACCGCGTCACTTCCTGGCGCGCGGCACCGCGGGCGTGGTCGGCGGCTTGGATCCGCTCGACGATTTTCGAGTCCGCCGCGCGCCACTCCCGGGTGACGCGGCCCCAGGACATCAGCCGCTCCAGGAAGCCGGGTTTGCTGCCCTGGTGCACCTTCCGCAGGTCCACCTGTCTACCCAGCTCCTGGTCCCAGGCGAGTCCGGTGTCGTGGGCGGCCTGCTGGAGTTGCCGGACCTCGGCCACCCGCCGCTCTGCCGCAGCAAAGTCGCGTGTGGACTGTCCCAAGGCCACTGTCACTACGGGAATCTCGCGCATTGCCTCGTAGGCACGCTGCCGTGTGGACTGTCCCGACTCGGCCGCGGCGAGGGCGCGCCGGAAGTCGGCCACCGCCTCCGCCCAGGCGCGCTCGGGACCGCTCTCCTCGTACCGTTTGAGGATCACCCGCATCCCCGGCCTGCCATCGCGCGGGCCGTACCAGAACGCGCTCACGAAGGTGCCGCGGTTGGCCTTGTTCCCCAGCCGCGCGGCCAGCAGTGCCCAACCCGCGCCCTCGCTCGCCCCGCGCTCCTCGGTGCCGAGCAGCGCCGAACCGATACCCGGGAAGTAGTCGACCGCGGCCGCGGCGGCACGCCAGCTGTCGTCGATGGCGTCGCGGGCGGGCATCTCGTCGGTGACGTTCTCGACCGCGCCGTTGTTCGCCGACGCGACCACCATCTCGTGGCCGGTGATCCCGGGTACCAGCCGGTACAGCCGCCGCGTGTAGTCGCCGGTCTGCCACGTGTCGGTGTCGCCGGTGAACGCGTCGTCGGGGCGGCGCAGCCCGGCCAGGGCGGTCGCGCGCCGCACGACCAGACCGGCGACCAGGTCGCGCAGCATGGTCGTCTTCCCGGTGCCGGGCGGCCCGTTGACGCCGAGCACGCCGCCCGGTTCGTCCGCCGTCGACGCGCACCGGGCGACGGCCAGCTGCTGCCCGAGGGCCAGCGCGTGCGCCGGATCGGCAGGCCAGCGGCCCAGGGGCAGCCGCGCGGGCGCGACCGCGTCGAGTACCTCGTCCAGTCGGGTGCGCACGTCCACGCGTGCCGTCGGGTCGAGCTGGGCCTCAGGCCGTAGAAAGGCGCGCAATGCGGTGCTCGCGGTGCCCTCGCGGATCCGGTCGGCGACGGTGACCAGGTCCTCGACGATCATGCTGTTGAGGAAGTCGAGGCCGTCGGCGCCGTGCGCGTTGCGCTTGCTGACGATCATGCTCTCGATCCGGATCTCACCGTGTGGCACGGCGGCGCCCAGGCGCACCAGGTCCTCGACCATCTGCAGGCAGTACGCGAGCAGGTCGTCGTCGACCGGCGGCCCGTCCTCGTTGCCCGGCCCGGCCTTGTCGCTGTCCGGGCCGGTCAGCCCGGCGAACAGCCGGTCGAACTCCCGGCGCACGCCGTCGAACCCGGTGAGCCAGCCGGGTGCGTCCGGCCCGGGGTTGAGCAGCCTGCCCGTCGCCCAGGCGCAGGTGGACAGCACCTGCGAGTCGACGATCGCCCGCCCGTCCTGGGCGACGGCGAACGCGGCCAGCGCGCTCTCCCCGCCGGGGCGCTCGTCGTAGCTGGTCTCGTCGGGCGCGAAGACCGAGTGCAGGATGTCGAACACCGGCTCGATCTGGTGCACGCCGAGGTACACCATGTGCCGCCAGACCTGCTTGTCGGTGAGCTTCCGGCTCGCCAGCTCGTGCTCCGGCTGCCAGGGCAGCGGCTCGCCGGGCACGACCCGCACGCGCAGCTCGCGCTTGTTCACCCGCTTGACCTTCTGCGGTGAGAACATCTCGACCGCCCGCCAGAACTCGACGACCCGCGCGCGCCCGGCATCGGTCCCGGCATCGGAGAATGTCCGAGCGCCCTCGGTGCGATCGGCCCGTGCCCTTCGGAGCACGACCGACTGGCGGTTCGCGTCGTCGAGCACCTGCTCCAGCAACCCACCACGGCGGCGATGTGGCGGCGGGGGTGGCGGCTCGGATGATCCGCCCTTCCCGGCACCTCGGACGAGAGCAAGTCGCTCCCCATTGTTCGTCCCCCGCCGCTGTGGTTCCGGCAACCCGAGGCCGAGCAGCTCGGTGCGCACGGACTGGTAGATCTCGTCCAGTGTCAGCGGCTTGGGCGCGGCGAGTGCCCGCAGCAATGCGCCGGTGAACGCGGTGTGCCGCTCCCCCGGCGGGGCGGCGGACGGCCTGGTGGCCGGGCTGGAGGTGAGGGTGTAGGTGCCGTTGAGCTGGAGCTGGCCCGCCACCAGCGCCTCGGGTCCGGCCATCGCCGAGATGGCCTGGCCGGAGAAACAGCTGTCCAGGATGAGCACCCGCACCCGGGCGGCGGCCTGGCCGAGATCCTGTTTGATCCGGGACACCGCGAGGCTGCTGTACGCGGCGTTGTCCGGCTCCGTGTCGTGCAGGGCCAGGTGCAGATCGCCGCCGGAGTCGAGCAGGCCGTGCCCGGCGTAGTAGACGAGCAACAGGTCGACGGCCTCCCGGCTGGCCTTGCCGAGCGCGGACCCGACCTCGGCCACCGAGGTGGGTCGGTGCAATCCGGCGACAGCGCAGTGCGCCGGTTCGAACACTCCGCGCGTCGAATCGGTCAGAGTTTCTCGGAGCGCAGACAGGTTGTTGACCACGGCCGGGATGGCGGCGAGCGCCGGGGAGTCGTAGTCACCTGCTCCGATCAATACCGCTCGCGACCGCCCCGCCGTGGGGAACCACGCGCCGCTCATCCGCCGACCACGGATCCGACAGGGCCGACCTGCCCGGACTTGATCAAGATCACCGCGACATCATGCCGGCGGTCGGCGCAGCCATGAGGGCACGGACGAGAACTCGCGTCGAACGGACCAGCGGGCTTCCGCCCCCGACATGCGGCCATTGGCCTCTTCCCGGTCCGGAACGCGCACCACCGGGCTACGATGCCCCGACCGCCTGGGAGGCACCACGTCAATCATGGCTCGGCGTGCGAGCGGATTTCGGCGCGGTTCGGTCCTTATCGGGAGCTGGTACTGGTTGCCGAGGTCGACGGGGTGGTGGTGGGCGGCGCGAGTGTCATCGTGACGCCGTTGCTTGAGTGGGGAGTGGTGACCGCTCATCTCGACTACGTCTACGTGCTCCCGGAGTCTCGCGGACGCGGATTGTTGCGGCCACCGGTGGATGCCTGCCGGGAGTTCGCCTGCGGGTTGTTCGCACTGGGGCCGGTTGTGGCGTTCCCGGAGTTGAACGATCCGCTGCGGTTGACCGCCGAGCAGTACGCGGCGGTGTCGGGAATCGACCAGTTCGACCGGATCGCCATCTGGGGGCGGCTCGGACTCCGGGTCGTCGACTTTCGCGCACTCGCCGAGGGGCGACGAACCGACGTCCTGCCGCTCCGGACCGAGCGACAGGCATCGGACCCGGCCGAAGCGGAAGGCGCGCGCACAAGAGGTGACGCTCAGATCGTGTACGAGTGTTCCTTCAGGTACGCGGCCAGGTCCGGTTCCGAATGGACGATCGCCTTGGCCGCCGGGTCCAGCTTCCGCAACAGGCCCAACAGGTTCTCGCCGCGAAGGCCGCCGTCGAAGAGCTCGCAGGCGTTGAAGGCGGCGGCCCAGGAGGCGAAGGCGGGGACGGTGGACCAGCGGACCCGGTCCTCGGGGTCCAGGCCGTACCAGGCTCCATGTTGGACCTCGAAGGGTTCGCGGAGGAAGTTGGGGATCAGTGCGCGTTCCTCGGGGGACAACGGTGGTTCGGCGATGACGAGGTCGCGGAGGGATGGGTAGTCGCGGAGGAGGCGGAGGCGATTTTCCGGAGTGGTGGCCTTGACCAGGGCAGGGGCGGCGGCGCGGTCGGCGGCGATCTTCTTGCGGAGGTCGTGGCAGCTCGACCAGGCGCGGATCTCGTCCTCGACGGCCAGGAGGCGGATGCGTTCCTTGGCGGACAGCGCCTCCCAGGTGGTGTCCTGGGTCTGCGCGGGCATGGCGACGAACCGGGTGACCCAGCCGAGCAGGGCGTCGAACACGGACTGGTCGCGGCCTGCGGGGGTCATCAGGTACGGGGGTTCGACCGGGCGGTGGTTCTCGCGCAGGCGGCAGGCGATCACCAGGAGGCGCTGCCAGCCTTTCTCCGCGGCGATGGCCAGTACGCCGCCGCACTTGTGGGGGCCGTCCTTGGGGCACTTGGCGGGGGTCTCGCAGAGGTGGATCGGGTCGCGGCGGGACGCGGTGCCGACGACGAGCTTGGGGAGGGTCAGCTCGTCGAACGTCTCCACCGCCAGTAGCTCGTGGTCGCGGAAGGGGCCGTACTCGTAGTTCGGGATGGTGGTGCCCGGGTCCATGGTGTACATCGGCGTGCGGGGGTTGTCCCGCTTGAGCAGCTCCAGCAGGTTCACCATCAACAGCGGCGCGTCCGGCTCGGTGAAGAACCGCACCTGCAGGCCCTTCGGCACGGTGACCTCGTCCCGGCCGTTGTGCTGCCCGTGCCCGATCACGACACCGTCCACTGCCGCCTCCCTCACCCGTCTCGACGATCATCAATCGTCCGGGTGGGTGTGGACGTAACGTGTGGTCGACGAGGTGTGGATCACCGGACGAAGTTCCTACGCCTCAGGCCCCGACAACCTACGATCGCCGCCCGCGCAGCCAGGTAGCGAACGTCAGCAACCCAGGGTACCGATCGCGAAGCGCGTCGATATCAACCCGAAACCCCTCGGCATCAATCCACCGATACATCCGCGCATACTCCGGCACCTCAGCCCACAGCTCCTCCCCCGCCCTCCGAACAAACCGCGTAGGAACCCCGTCAGCCCCACTGAACAATTCGCCGATCCGCCGCACAGCCACCTCATCCCCCGCGATCTCGGCAGTAACACCCACAAAGACCGAGGGCTTGTCAAAGGCATCCGCCACAATCCGCCCGATATCGGCAAGCGCAATCATCTGAAGCGGAGTGTCCGCATCCAACGCCAAAGATACGACCCGCTCGCCATTCACCGTCTCCGGCAGCAGATACTCCCAGTTCTCCATGAAGAACACCGGCCGCAGCACCGTGGCCGTGGCACCGATCGACCAGATGTACTCCTCGACCCGAGCCTTCGACGCGAAGTGCGCGACCCCGGTCTCCCGATCAGCCCCAGCCACAGAGCTGTAGACCAGATGCGCCCCAGCCGCCAACGCAGCATCCGCAACGTTCCGACCTCGACGTATCTCAGTCTCCGGATCCGGTCGAGCAAAGTCCGCGGCCTGCACACTGAAAACCCCGCGCATCCCCCGAGCCGCCACCCTCAGCCCAGCCGGATCATCAAGGTCACCGACAACCAGGTCCGCCCCCAGCGCCTCCAGAGCCTTGGCCCCCACAGCCCCGGGATCACGAACCAACGCAT
The DNA here is from genome assembly GCF_000374445.1 of Actinokineospora enzanensis DSM 44649. Taxonomy (GTDB): domain Bacteria; phylum Actinomycetota; class Actinomycetes; order Mycobacteriales; family Pseudonocardiaceae; genus Actinokineospora; species Actinokineospora enzanensis. The sequence continues at coordinate 18,903 of NZ_KB894412.1, forward strand.
GCACAACCCACCCATCACCGAGCAACGCCCGAACGACAGCACCTCCCTGCCCGCCAGTCGCCCCGGTAACCAGAATGTTGTCAGACACGGTGAACCCCTTCAAAGACAGGCGCGGGCAACTGCCCCGCAACGATGGCCGCAAGCGACAGAACGAACCCAACGAGCTGGACCGGCCGAAGCACCTGGTCAAGCACAACAGCACCAAGTACCCCAGCCACCAACGGCGACAACAGAACGAGAACCGCGACCGAGGCAACCGGCAGCTCGGCAATCCCCCGAAACCAGAGCACGTAGGCGATCAGACCGCCAACCGACCCAAGCCAGAGGTAGCCGACCACCGCAGGAAGATCCACGACAGGGGGCGCCCCTTCGAAGAGAACCGTGACAGGCACAAGAAACAGGCCGCCCGCTGTGAGCTGCCACCCGGCAAAGGCAGTGACGCCGACCCCGGCGGGACGTCCCCACCGCTTGGTAAGAGTCAACCCAAGCGCCATCGTCCCCGCGCAACCAAGACCCGCGAGCACCCCGACCACGTCAAAGCCCGCAGCAGGCCCGATCACCACGAGCCCAACCCCCACGACACCGACCACTCCCCACATAAGGCGCCACCCGGACACCCGTTCCCGCAGGACCACCACCGCCAGCGCCGCGACGAACAACGGCTGAGCAGCGGCGAGAGTCGCGGCGACGCCACCGGGCAATCGTTCGGCCGCGATGAACAGCAATGGAAAGAACAGCCCGATGTTCAACAGTCCCAACACCGCCGCCTTGCCCCACCACCCTCCACAAGGGAGCGTCCGGCTGCTCGCCAACGCGACCAGCCCGGCGGGCAACGCGCGTAGAAGTCCGGCGAACAGCGGATGTCCCGCCGGGAGGAACTCGGTCGTGACGACATAGGTCGTGCCCCAGGCCATCGGCGGGATCGCCGTCAGGAGGGGCTTCGGTGGGCTGCGCACACTCGAAAGCCTCGTCCGCCGCGATCAATCAGTCCAACACATGTTTGTCAAGCTATCCATCTTGATCCAAGATTGATCCATGGAGCTTCACCAGCTGCGCTATGTCATCGCCGTCGCCGAGCTGAACAGCTTCACCAAGGCCGCGGAGCACTGCCGGGTCGTCCAGTCCGCGCTCAGTCACCAGGTCGCCCGCCTGGAACGGGAGTTGGGCACGCGCCTGTTCGAACGCACGAGCCGCCGCGTGCGGCTGACCCCGGCCTGCGCGGCGTTCCTGCCCGCCGCGCGGCAGTGCCTGGAGGCAGCCGAGCGGGCGAAAGCCGAGGTCGCGGCCGCGCTCGGCGAGATCCGCGGGCGCTTGGCCGTCGGGTTGATCCCCACGGTCGCGGCGGTGGACCTGCCGCAGGCGCTCCGGGAGTTCCACGAGCGGTACCCGCAGGTCAGGATCGGACTCCGGGTCGGCGCGAGCGACGAGCTCGTCGACCAAGTGCGCGAAGGCGTCATCGAGGTGGCCTTCCTCGGTCTGCCGACCACCGCGCACCCCGAGGGCGTCGAGGCCCGCGAGCTGGCCAGGGACCGGCTCGTCGCCGTGGTCGCGCCGGATCATCCGCTCGCCGGGGAGAAGACCGTCGACCTGCGCAGACTCTCGACCGAGGTGTTCGTGGAGCTGCCCGCGGAGACCGCCGCGCGGCTCCAGTCCGATCAGGCCTTCACGGCCGCGGGTCTCAGTCGGGACGTGGCCTACGAGGTGACGACGGCGGACTACATGGTCCGGCTCGTCGAACAGGGCCTCGCGATCGCGTTCTTCCCCGCCGCCTACGTACCGAAGCTCAGCGGGGTGACCACGATCGAGGTGACGGACGCGCCCACCCGCGTCGAGTATGTGATCTGGAGCCGCACCGGCCGAACCCCGGCCGCGACGGCTTTCCTGGGGATCCTGGGTATCGAGCCCTGATCTCGTCGCCGCTAGTGGTGCGAGTTGGGGGTGGGTGGAGATGACCTGGGACGGGTCGGACCGCTGTGCGCCGTGCTGGTGATGATCGTGATCGCGACGCCTGCGACCATCGCACTGTCCGAACAGGACATCTCAGTCGGCTGGCTCGCGCTGGTGCTGTTCGCGCACAGCATCGGCGTCACGCTGGCGAACGTGACTGCGATGGCCGCGCCCTGCACGGCGGTTGTTCCTACTGTCCAGGGGAACCAGGCGGTAACCGACCTTCGCAGCGGGGGTCGTCGGTGGGTTGGTGGGTGGGGAGGAGCCATTGCAGGGCGGTCCGCTCCACCTGCCAACCGTGCACCGACACCGTGCTGTACGGCATCGTGTCGGCGTCGGGGCACAACGTTGTCGCCTGCACCAGGTCGTTGCGGATGAAGTCGATGTCGCCGTCGTCGCCCAGCAGCAGGGTCATGTGGTCGTCCACGTCGACAAGCCCGCCGCGGGTGAGCTGGGTCGGGGTCGGGTTGCCGACCTCCAGCGCGACCGTCGCCAGGATCGGGGTGCGGAGGAAGATCGCGCCGATGGCGATCGGCGCGATGAACGCGGCGACCGTGGCGGGCCAGTGCGTGGCGGCGCGGACCAGGCGGGGCGGCAGCGGGCCGGTGAGGAACGGGCCGATCACCGGCGGCACGGCGAGCAGCAGCGCGGTGACCGGCTCGCCGCCGTGCACCCCGGCCAGGATCGCCGGGCCCATCCAGGCCAGCTCCGCCACACCGACCACGATCGGGAGCAGCACCCCGGTCTGGCCGACCATCGGGTGACCCGGCGGGTAGCGGCGGCGCATGGCCAGGCCGAACACCGCCAGCAGCAGCGCGCCCAGCGTCGGCAGGAACCGCAGCTCCCAGCTCAGCGCCGCCCACATGCCCGCGGCCACGGCCACCCAGCCGGGCAGCCGGTCGGCCGTCCTGGTGAGCCACGACGGGCGGGCGGGCCCGTCGTCCGCGCAGGCCCGCAGCAGGTCGCCGAGCACCCGGACGGTCAGGATCACCACCGGCGGCACCCAGGCGAGCGAGATCACCAGGGACGCCACCAGGCCCAGCGGGCTGACGTGCCGGACCAGGATCAGCATCGTGGGCACGTCCTGCCTGCTGAGCGTCCACAGCCGCAGCACCAGCAGGATCAGCGGGAAGCTGGGCAGCAGCGCGAGCGCCCACTGCCAGCTGGGCTTCAGCTCACCGGGCGCCTGCGCCGCGCGTTCGGCCGGGGCGTCGTCCGGGTGGTGGGGCCGCTGCCCAGGTTCTGCCACGGCCACTGCCGGACATCCTCCTTCTCCGCGTCGGGTTGTTGGTCGATGGCGACCCGCTGGTCACCGCTGGCGGGCTGCTCGACCCGCAGCGAGCGGTCGAACGCCTCCTCCCACCGGGTGTCGTTCGGGTCGTGCTGCGACTTGTAGAGCGACAGGTTGACCAGCTTGCGCAGGGCCTCCTTGTCCTCGGTCTTGCCGCCGGTGCTGATCCCCCACAGCTCCTCACCCTCCAGGCTGATGTTGTGGCCCTTCAGGGCGGGATGGCCGGGGTTGGCCAGCGTGTCCTGGTAGAGGAAGCCCGCCAGGATCACCGCGTCGGTGGTGACCGCGTCCACGTCGTGGGTCTCGGTCAGCCGCTTCATGCAGGTGGAGATCTTGTCCTCCAGCACCACCACGATCCCGGCCTTCGACGCGGGCGAGGCCGAGGTGGACGTGCCCAGCGTGCACACCCGCTTGCCGGTCAGGTCCGGCAGGGCGTGCACGTCCGGGTGGTCCGCCAGGGTGACCACGGACTGCTCCGTGCGCAGGTAGGGCGAGGAGAAGTTCACGTACGGGGTGCGCTGTCGCTCGTCGGTGATGCTGTAGGCGGCGATGACCATGTCGAGCTGCACGCTCTTGCCGTCGGCGAGCACCGACGCCTTCTCCCGGTCCTCGTTGCTCACCGTGTAGAAGTGCACCTGGTCGCGCCGGAACCCGAGATCGGCCGCGACCAGGTAGGCGATGTCGATGTCGAAGCCGCGGTAGGTGTGCGTGGCCGGGTCCAGCTCGGACACGCCCGGCATGTCGGACATGACCCCGATGCGCAGCTCGGACTTGGTGTCCAGCAACGCCTGGTGCCGCAGGTCCGCGATGGACGGCTTGGCCTGCCACCAGATGTAGACCCCGGCGGTGACCACCAGCGCGCCGAACACGATCCAGGCGACGAACCGGATGTAGGACGCGCGCCTGCCCCGCCGGGCGGCGCGCTCGGCCCGCTCGGCGTCCTCGTCGACCTCGACCGCGTCCGCCGCGGCGTCGCCCGTGCTGTCCTCGTCCATCACCCTCATCCCGCCTGCCACCTCGGATAGGCCATGTAATCATCCCGGGCACCTTCCCCGTCGGGAGTTATCCACAACGAGACATGGCGGGTCGCGGGGCATTCTTCTCTTGTCCGGCAGAAGGTTTGCGCGAGCGTCGGTGCGGATCGTCGCGCAGGCGGTCCACCCCGCGCGTGACCGGGTCGGGACTGTCGGTGTCCCCCGATAGTGTGCGGGCAGGTCACCGAGAGAAGAGGAACCGCATGTCCGCCACGACGTACCTGGAGCTGTCCGAGACGGACGGCGCGCACAAGTTCTACGAGGTGCGCGTCGAGGGCACCGAGGTCACCATCACCTACGGGCGGATCGGGGAGCAGGGGCAGGTCCGGACCGCGTCCTTCGCCGACGCGGCCAAGGCGGTGAAGGCGGCCGAGAAGAAGATCGGCGAGAAGGTGCGCAAGGGGTACGCGCCCGCGGTGCGGGGTGTGCGGCAGCGGCGGGCGGTGAGCAGGCGGCAGATTGTCAGCACGCGTTCGACCGCCACCCAGGCGCCGGTGCTGTGGCGGTTCGCGTCCGGGGCGCCCGCGTTCGGGATCTTCATCGGCGAGGACCACGCCTGGGTGGGCAACGAGAACGGCGACGTCTACACGCTGACCCACGACGGCGTGGTCACCGGCCGGTTCGGGCTGCCGGACGCGGTGAAGTGCATCGTGGCCGACGACTTCTGGATCTACGCGGGCTGTGACGACGGGCAGGTCTATGACCTGGGCGCGAAGGTGCCCCGGGTGGCCTACGAGATCGCCAACGACGTGGACATCTACTGGCTGGACATCCACGACGGCGTGCTCGGCGTGTCCGACCGGGAGGGCGCGGTCACGGTCGTCGACCACGAGGACGAGTTCCAGTGGGCGCGCCCCAGCGGCGGCGACAGCGGCTGGATGGTGCGCTGCTCGGCGGAGGGCGTGTTCCACGGTCACTCGCGCGGGGTCACCCATTACGCGAGCCGCGGTGACCGGGTGTGGCACGCGGAGACCGACGGCGCGGTGCTGTTCGGCTGGCAGGAGCGGGCCGAGGTGTTCGCGGGCACGAGCCGCGGCTGGGTGCACCGGTTCGCCAAGTCCGACGGCCGCGCGGTGGGCGCGTACCGTTGCGACGCGGCGGTGTTCTCCTGCGCCACCTCCCCGGACGGCGAGTTCGTGTTCGCGGGCGACAACCAGTCCTCGATCTACTGCTTCGCCGCCGATGGCACCCGGCTGTGGAAGCTGGGCACCGGCTGCGGCTCGGCGTTCTCCATGCAGTACCGGGACGAGCGCCTCTACCTGGTGACCACGGACGGTTCCCTGGCCTGCGTCGACGCCAGCCCGACTGCGGTGCACGCGGCCGAGCAGGGGCAGCTGCCGCCGCGTCAGGACATCAAGGCGGGCACGGTGGCCCGGGTCGAGGCCACGGCCGAGGTGGAGGTCGTGACGGCGCCGGGGGATGGTGTGGTGGTCGAATGCGTACAGGAGTCCGGTCGCGTGCGGGTGCATGTGGTGTCGGAGGGTTATAACCAGGCGTGGGGGGTGCAGTTCCCCAAGCACATTCGCGTGCCGGGGGCGCGGTATGTGGTGTCGGAGGTGCTCACGTCGGCCAGCGGCTCGTTCTATCGGGCGCGGGGCGAGATCAAGCGCATCCGTTAGGTGAGGGGTGGGTGCTGGGGTTCGCCCCGGCGCCCGGCTGCGCCGAGCGGGACCGGTGGCAGCTTCGGTTCCCGACGGGTGCGGTTGTCCACAGGTCGCCGGAGTCGTCCACAGTTCCGGATCGGGGGATATTGACAAGTCTCGCGATTTCGTAGGGTCATAGGCGGGCCCGCCCCCTGGTGGGGCGGGGCTTCTCAAGATGGCGACTCGGGGCGATCCGGGGGGTGTGATTCGCTCGATCGTGGGGACTTGGTCCATGGCATCCAGATCGGGCGGCCGCTTCCCGCGATTCACGGGTTCACCTGGGAAAGCCGTCATTCGTGTTGGCGGTCCCGGTCGCGCGCGGTTGGCCGTCAGCGCATCCTTCTTGTCCGGAGCCGCACGAGCACCCACGGGCCGGTTCCGCCGGGCTCCGGGCGAGCCAAGACTGCCCAGCACGGCACCTGCCGGAGCCCGATGACCGCCGACGACCCGACCGGGGAGTGACCGCACCTTGGCAGCCGACCTGATCCTCACCAACGCCACCGTCTACACGGTGGACGCCGACCGGCCGTGGGCCACGTCGTTGGCCGTCGAGAACGGCAAGGTGTCCTCGCTCGACGAGGTCGAGGCGGGGCCCGACACCGAGGTTCGCGACCTGGGTGGCGCGTTCGTGATGCCCGGTCTGGTCGACGTGCACAACCACCACGCGCTGGCCGGGCGGTCGGCGCTGTTCGAGCTGACTTTCGGGCTGGACAAGGGCTTCGAGGAGATCCTGGACGCGGTCCGCGAGCACGCGCGCGGCCTGGGCCAGGACGAGTGGGTCGTCGGCGGCGCCTGGGCGTCTACGCTGGTAGACACGATCTCGCGGGAGTCGGCGCGGCGTGCGCTGGACGAGGCCGCGGGCGGGCGGCCGGTGGTGCTGTGCGACGACAGCAGGCACAACCGGTGGGCCAGCACCCGGGCGCTGGAGCTGGCGGGCGTCACCGACGCGACCCCGGCCCCGGCGGGCGGGGAGATCGTGCGCGACCCGGAGACCGGCGCACTCACCGGCGTGCTGCTGGAGGCCGCGGGCGTGCAGATCGAGCGGGCGCTGCGCAAGGCCCAGCCGCTGAGCGCCGAGCAGAACGTGGCCGCGTCCCGGTACGGCATCGGCGTGCTGCACTCGTTCGGCATCACCGCGTTCCAGGACGCGGGCGTCTCGGTGGACATCCTGCAGGCCCTCAAGGAGCTCGACGACGCGGGCGAGCTGCAGGCGTGGGTCGTGTCGTCGCTGCTGCTCAACGATCCCATCTTCGGTTTCGACCCGATCGGCAGGCCGCTGATGGAGCTGGCGGGCCGGTACCGCGGCCAGCGACACCGCCCGGACTTCGTGAAGATCTTCCTCGACGGCGTGCCACCCACCCGCACCGCCGCGTTCCTGGACCCGTACCTGCCGGACGAGGTGCACGGCGCCTGCTTCCACGGTGCCACCACCATGCCGCACGGCGAGCTGCTGGACTGGCTGCGCGCGGCGGCCGAGGCCGGGCTCGGTGCCAAGATCCACTGCACCGGTGACGCCTCCGTGCGGGCCACCCTGGACGCGGTGGAGAAGCTGCGGGCCGAGGGGCACGCCACGACGAAGTTCCAGGTCGCGCATGGCCAGTTCGTGCACCCCGACGACCTGGCCCGGTTCGGCGCGCTGGGCGTGGCCGCGGACATCTCCCCGTTCCTGTGGGTGCCGGGCGTCATCCCGACCGCGATCGGCAACGTGCTGCCCGCCGAGCGCGCCGCCCGGATGCAGCCCAACCGCGAACTGCTCGACACCGGCGCGCTGGTCGCGGGCGGTTCGGACTGGCCGGTCAGCGAGTCCCCGAACGCGTGGGAGGGCATCCAGGGCCTGATCACCCGGCAGGACCCGGCGGGCGTGCACCCCGGTTCGCTGTGGGCGGAGCAGGCGATCACGCTCGCGGAGGCCGTCGAGGCGTTCACCCTCTCGGGGGCTCGGGCGATGGGCGTGGACGACGTGACCGGGTCGCTGGTGCCGGGCAAGTCGGCGGACTTCCTGGTGCTGGACCGGAACCCGTTCGAGTCCGAGGTCACCGACCTGATGTCCACCACGGTCGACGAGACCTGGTTCGCGGGCAGGCAGGTCTACGCGCGCGGCTGAGCTTCCGGTACCCGGCGCCGATTCGGTGCCGGGTACCGCTCTGCCAGGTGATCGCGCACGATCAGGTGGCGGAACTGGTAGGCGGGTCCGGTCTGGCGCAGTACGCCCTTGCGGTGGGCGTGGCGCAGGAAACGGGACAGCCGCAACGGGAGCCGCCGGGTCGTGGCGAGGTGCAGGCGGGCGACCGTGTAGGTGACCCATGCCGATCCGGACGCCGCGATCACGCAGGTGGTCACGAACAATCCGATGATCACCGGGAAGGTCCAGCTCTCCCGGACGGAGTCGTCGAGTTCCGGATTCACCCCGAGGAACAGCCGCATCCCGACCCACACCAGCACGGCCACCACCAGCCCGCTCATCCCGCCGGTGAACAGCAGCACGTCACGGTCGGCGCGGAGCAGCACGGCCGGGGTCACGGCCGTGTCCTCCGCGGCGGGCGCGGTCAGCCAGCGCCCCAGGCCGACCAGCAGGGCGACGACGGCGGTGAAGACCAGCAGCCAGCCGGACACCAGCGGCCAGGCCAGCATCGTCACGACCGCGACCGGCCCGACGGCGACGGCGGCACCGAGTCCGCTGCCCAGCGCGTTCACCAGCTGGGAGCGTGCGGGGCGGACACGATGGGGTCGCGGGGCGCGGGAGCGGCTGAGTCCGTGCGTGAGCATCACGACCAGCAGCACCGCCACGGCCGGGATGAGTATCGGCAGCGGAAGGTCGTGCTCCAGGTTCCGCAGGATCATCCGGGTCCACTTCCCGGCGACCAACAAACCGATCCCGGTCATCAGCGCGGCCGCGACGACGAGCGCGACGGCGGCGGCCACCGTGTCCCGCACCGCGTCGCGCTGGCCGGATCCGGCGCGGTCCGACGTGGTGCGGATCGCCGCCACCACACCGATCAGCAGGCCGCCGAGCGCGCCGAAGACGGTGCCCGGCGGGACCGACCGGTTGGTGGGCATGACAGCCTCGACGCAGGCCCCGATCGCCGTCCCGAAGATCAGCAGCGCGAGGACCAGGGGGATGGTCAAGGCGTGTCGGGGCAGGGCGCGCGCCAGCCGCCACCACTCGTAGTCGGGTCCGCCCTGGTCTTTCACGTGGTGGGCGAGGAAGGTGAGCCAGCGCTGTTCGCGCGGGTCTGGGTAGACGGCGGGCAGGTAGCGGTCCACGAGGTGGTCTCGGATCTCCTCGGCGGTGTCGTGTGTCCGCAGGGTGGCCGGGTCGGCGGGCCGCCGGTAGACGCGTCGGGCGAGGCTGATCATCAATGGCGTGGACAACGCGCTCGCCACGGTCGTGTCGTGCAGGACCGTGCTCCAGCGGTCGGTCTCGGCGTCCTCGCCTTGGCGCAGGAAGTCCGCGATGTCGGCGGCCACGACCGGCCGGATGTCGACGACGGCCGCGTCCGGTAGCGGATGTCCGGCCGCGGTCACGGCCTGGGCGTACTCGTCGCCGCGGCAGGTGAGCACCAACCGCAGACCGGAGCGCTCCACCTGGTCGAGGACGCGGCCGCGCGATGGCATCTCGTCCAGGCCGTCGAGCACCGGCACGATGTCGCCCGCGGACAGTAGCCGGGCGACCAGTTCGCGCGAGTGGCCCGGGTAGTCCTCGACGATTCGGCGTGTGCACCACGCGCGTAGTGGCTCGTCGGGGTTCCAGCCCGCGATGGACAGCAGGACGGGGACGGTCGCGGTTAGATCCAGTGCTGCGAGGGTGTAGAGGATTGCGAGCGTGCTCTTGCCCGCGCCGGGCACGCCCAACACGACCAACTGGTTCCGTGGGCCGTCCCGCATCTCCTCCACGAGTTGCTGGGCCGCGGGGCGAGTGTCGTCGGGCTCGTGCAGCAGGGATCCGTCGATGACGCCCGAGTCCCGGGAGCGCACGCGGTCGGCGGCCGTGTGCCAGCGCAGTCGCAGCGGTCTGGGTTGCAGCAGGTCGCGCGACCGTGCTTCGGTAGCCCATTGGTCGCGGACCTGCGTACGCAGCAACGAGAGCGCGACGGACTCGGGCGTGGGTGCGTGGTGGTGGATGCCGCCGGTGATGGTCTCCGCCTGGATGACCGGACCGTGCACCACGCCACTGACCACGTTGTGCGTCCCGGGCGGCTCGCGGTCGTCCACCACCGCAGGATACCGGCGCCTGCAATCCGCCGTTCGGGGTTATGTCCACAATGGACATGACTGATCGGTCGCCGGGCAGGCCAACGATTCCTTCGATCGAGTGATGCGCCTGCCGGGACCCGGCGACTAGCATCGCGGACGGTCAACCCCGGGAGTCCCGATGCTTTCCTTGCGGCGCAAGCTGATCGCGCTCACCACCGTTCTGCCGCTGCTGCTCGCCCAACCGGCGGCGGCCGCCTCACCGATCACCGAATACGGCCCGGTGCCCTCGGCGCTGCCCGTGGGCGGCGTGTGCGAGGTCGAGTTCGACGACCGGGGTTCGCTGTGGGTGGAGCAGTACCTGAGCAGCCAGGTGGCCCGGTTCGACCCGGCGACCGGACGGTTCACGAACTTCAGCACCCCCATGCCGTTGTCCGTGCCGGGCGGCATGGACCTGGACCGGGCGGGCAACCTGTGGATGCCCCAGGTCACCGGCAACAGCCTGCTCCGGGTCGACACCACCGACGGCTCGATGACCGAGCTCGCCCTGCCCTGGGCCAACGCGTTCAGCGGGCACGCGCTCGGCATCCCCCTGCACACCGGCCTCGGCCTGGCCAACGACATCGCCCTCGGCGCGGACGGGGCACTGTGGTTCACCCTCGGCGGCCTCGACTCCATCGGCCGCTACGACCCGGCCACCGGCGCGTGGAGCAAGTACCGGGTGCCGGGCGAGATCCTGGGCCAGGTGGGGGCGCTGTTCGGCATCATCAAGCCCGGCCCCGGCCGCACGGTCGTCTTCGACCTCCCCCAACTGAACAAGGTGGCCACCCTCGACGTCGACACCCACGCGTTCACCCAGTATCCGATGCCCACCCCGGCGTCGTTCCCGGTCGGCGTGCGCACCGGCTCGGACGGCACGATCTGGGTGGGCGAGGCGCTCGGCATGAAGATCGCCCGCATCAACCCGGCGACGGGGCAGATCACCGAGTACCCGCTGCTGGGCGTCGACGGCCTGCTGACCAGCATCCTCGACGGGCTGGGCATCGGCAGTATCGGCAACCCGCTGCCGATGCCGGGGCCGATCGCGGAGGCGAGCGACGGGAACATCTACTTCGCGGTGAGCTTCCCGGCGTTGTTCGGCCTGGGCAACCAGATCGCCCGGTTCGACCCGGTGACGCACGAGGTGCGGATGTGGCCGACACCGTCGTCGGCCTCGTACCCGTGCGATATCAACGTGCACGAACCGGGTTCGGTGTGGTTCGGCCTGTTGACCACGAACCGGATCGGAAGGCTCGACATCACCGCGACCCGGTAGCGCGCTCGGCACCGGCACCGGTCGAACCGAACGAAATCGAGGAGATCGATAGCGTCCGGCTGGTGTAGGCATTCGGGCTATGACGAGTTCGATGGCGGTTCCGGTCCGCAACCCGGCCGACCGCCTGTTGCACGCCCTCGCACAACTCAGCGCGGCCCCCATTCCCCGCGAACTCATCACCCCCGCGCTCGTGGCGCCCCCGCGCGATCTCTCCCAGTCGGCGATCGACAGGGCGCTCGACCAGTTGCGCCGCCACCACCTCGTCACCGCCCGGTCCACCGTCAAGGTGCACCCCCTGGCCCGGCAAGTCGTCCGCCTCATGGCGCGGCCCGCCCCCGCGGACTGGGCGCTCGGCATCGAGAACGCCCTGATCGGCTTCACCCTCGACCGCCTCGCCCAGACCAGCTCGCCCGATCCGGTCCTGCCGCTACTCGTCCCCCACCTGGTACGCCTGACCATGATCGACGCGTGGCACTCCTACCGCGCCGTCCGCGCACTCCTGAACTCGCTGGCCGACCGACTCAGGCGACACGGCGACACCGACGCCGCCGTCACCGTCCTGCGACGAATCCTCAAGGCCAACGAGCTGCGCTACAGCGCGACGCACCCCCGAGCCTCGCGCTGTAGGCGCAATCTGGCCGCCGCGCTGCAAGAACTCGGCAGGCACCGGGAAGCAGCCAGACTCCACCGCGCCACCTACGACATCCGGCGCCGCACTCTCGGCGCGGACCACCCGCACACCCTGCGCAGCCAGCGCGACCACGCGGACGCGCTACCCGTCCTGGGCCGACACAGGAAAGCCGCCGAGCTATACCGCGCCGAACTGGAGACCCGAGCCCAACGCGAGGACCACCCCAACACCCTCGACACCCGGACCAGGCTCGCCACCGCCCTGCACGCGCTGGGCCGCTACGAGGAAGCCGCCGACCTCCACCGCGCCGTTCTCACGGTCCGCCGCCGCACCCGGGGTGAGCGGCATCCGAGCACGCTCCGCGCCCGCGTCGACCTCGCCGTCACCCTGGACGCTCTCGGCAGAACGGGCGAAGCAGCCGAACTGCGCGGCGAAGACCACCGTTCGACCTAGTGGCGCGCCCCGGAGCGTGACTGCGACTCGACCCGTCAATACCCGGATGACGTTCCGGGGCGAGCCACCACGTGCAGGTCAGTCCAGGGTGTGGTGGCGGTCGATCAGGGTCTTGGCCAGGTCGCGGAGTTTCACGTTGATGTTCTGGGAGGTGCGTCGGAGCGTGTCGAACGCCTCCTCCGCGTTGATCCCCCGGCGGGCCATCAGTATCCCCTTCGCCTGGCCGATCACATCCCGGCTGTCCAGCGCCGCGCGCAGCTGCTCCACCAGCAGCTGCTCCCGGGTGACGCCCTCGGTCGCCGCCAGTGCGAGTGAGGCGTGGGTGGCCAGGAGCATCAGCGCGTCCCGGTCGGGCTGGTCGAAGCTGCCCCGGTCGCGCGAATACACGTTCAGGGCGCCGGACAGGCGGGGCATGAGGGCGTCCGGCACCAGCGCGACCGAGGCCAGGGAGTGGAAGCCGAGCGCGGCCGCGGCCGGGCCGAAGCTGGGCCAGCGGAGGTCGATGGACAGGTCGGGGCTGTAGGCGGCGGCGGGGCCTGCCGGGTCGGCGCACTCGACGCAGCAGCCTTCCCCGTGGGTGTACTGGAGGTGGTCCAGTTCGGCGGCGATCACGTTCGTGTGCACGGGGGTGTGGAAGGTGCCGTCCGGGCCGCGGAGGGTGACGCTCACCAGGTCGGCGCCGCCGACCACGTCCGTGGTGGTCGCCACGACCCGGTCCAGCACGTCCACCAGGGTGCCCGCGGCCAGCAGGTCCTTGGTCAGCGACATCAGCTGGGTGGCCAACGGCCCGGTCATCGAGTCCCGCTCGACGGTCACGCTCTCACACTCCGCTTCCCGTTCGTCACACCGCGGAGTGAGCAGCGCTCGTCACCACGGCCATCCACGGACACCGACGTCCGCTGGGACGTGGTTCAGCGCTGTCTGCTCAACGCGCGCGAATACTACTCACGACCGGCCCCCGACCCCTATTTCGTCCTTTGTGGACCAGGACCGGGCCGGGCAGCGGGGCTTGCCGCCGGGCCCGGCGCGGGGCACTAAGGTTCTTTGCATGTCCGCCCAGGTTCAATCCGACATCGAGTCACCCCCCGCACGGCCGGAGCGCGTACTGCCCGGGTCGGTGGGGTGGCTGGTCTTGGGCGGACTGGCCCTGCTGGCCGCGATCACCGGCTTCCACGCCTGGTTCGACATGTGGACGCGGTACGCCGACTCGGGCCTCGGCGACTTCAAGTCCTACGTCGCCACCGGCCAGGCCGTGCTCGACGGACAGGCCCTCTACGACCCGAGCAAGGCGAACCTGCCGATGCTGGGACACACGTTCAAGTACACACCGTTCGCGGCCGGGCTGTTCGTCACGCTGGCAGTACTACCGGCGAAGATACTGCCCGCGTTGGTGCAGTTCTCGAACATCGCCCTGATGCTGGTGGTCATCTGGTTCGGCTGGCGCTCGCTCGGCTACCGCAAGGACGCGGGCACGGTCGCCATGACCGCGCTACTCGGCGCCGTGAGCCTGGCAATGCAACCGGTGCAGTGGAACATGGTGTGGGGCAACGTCAACATGTTGCTGATGGCCATGGCCATCGTGGACGTCTGCCTGCCCGACAGGAACCGGTTCAAGGGTGTACTGCTCGGCCTCGCCGCCGGGATCAAGCTGGTTCCCGGCATCTTCATCCTCTACCTGCTGCTGACCAAGCGCTGGCGCGCGGCGATCACCGCGATCGTGACGTTCCTGGTCACCATCGGTCTCGGTTTCCTGGTCCTGCCGGGTGAGGCCCGCTACTTCTGGCTGAGCGGTGTCACCGACCCCGACCGGGTCACCGGCGCGGGCGGCACGGAGCTGCCGGAGAACCAGTCCATCCGCGGCGCGGTCGCCCGGCTGCTGGACGTGACGGACCCGACGAACGCGCAGTGGATGCCCGCCGCCGTGGTGATCGGCCTGGTCGGGCTGGTGGTCGCGGTGCTGGCGAGCAGGCGCGGGCAGGAGTACCTGGGCGTGAGCGTCGTCGGGGTGACGATGGTCCTGGTGACGCCGCTGGCCTGGTCCCACTACTGGGTGTGGTTCGTCCCGTTCCTGGTCCTGGGCGTGCACTGGGCGTTGTCGGCCCGGCGCGTGCTGCCGTGGGTGCTCATCGTCATCGCGTACGCGCTGGTGCTGCCGTGGCCCGCCGACCACAAGTTCGACCTCCCGGAGCCCGGGTTGATCTTCCTCGACACCGGTCACCCCTGGCTGTCGGAGGTGTTGAGCTCACTGTCCGTCATCATCGGCGTCATCCTCCTCGCCGCCGCGACCGTGGCCGTGTTCCGCACCCGACGCCCGGCACCCGTCGTCCACACGGAGCCCACGGACCCCGAACAGACGACCATCATCGAGCGGATCAGCTGACCCCTGCCCGGAGAGGCAGTCCGCACCGCCCTCCGCGACGTCCGCCCAGGCCCCTGACCTGCACGGACAATCGCGGTGTGAGCCGTAGGGAGCGTCCCCAGCACGGCGCAGGCCAGCGGCACCCGCGACCCGCGCCCACCCCGCGCGCGGCCCCCACCCGGTCGGAGTCGGTACTGCGATTGCAGCGGACGGCCGGGAACGCGGCCGTCCAGGGCCTCATGGTGCAGCGGGTAGAGGACACGCTCGGGCAGAAGGTGGCCGCCGGGAAGTTCCAGGAGGTGCTGCTCAACCTCAACGGCCGTGCCATGGACGACATGCTCGCCCAGCTGGACGTCCTGGGATTCGCCAACGCCAGCTACCTCCTCGCCAACCTCGGCACCGCGTCCGGCCTCGGCCCGCAGGCGGTGGCCCGGCTGGAGGCGGCCATCCGCACCATGGGCATCCGCCAGACCGGCGTCACCGACCAGCTGCTCACCCCGCTGCTCGACGCCGTCACCCGCTCAGGCGTCCGCAAGCTCCCCGACCAGCTCGACGCCATCCGCCGTCGTGTCCCGTCCCCCGGCGGCGGCTGGTCGAACCTGCTCAGGCAGCAGCTCGCCATGGCCGACCTAGGCGAGTTCCTGGTGCTCAGCGCCGCAGACAACGTCTTCCGCGTCCTCGACTTCCTCACCGACCTGCCCACGGCCCTGGGCGGCCTGGACGAGAAGCAGCTGCGGCTGTTGATCTCGTCCGCCAAGGCCGCCGACCGCTACGACGGCGAGCGCATCCGATCGGGTCTGGATGCGGCCTGGCGGTCCCGGTTCCCGCAGGTGGCGCCGCCGTGGCCAAAGGCGCCGGAGGCAGGCGGCATGAATGTCGCGGCGATGTCGACCGGGGACAAGCTCGCCGAGGCCATCCGCCGCGCCGAGAAGTACGGCGGGGCGGAGCTGCAGGGCAAGGTCGCCGACCTGCTGACCCCGCAGGCCATCGCGATGATGATCGGCACCACGGTGCTGTTCGCGGTCCTGGAGGGCAGCACGGCTGGCGCGGCCGGGGTCGCGTTGGTCGCCCTGTCGGCGCTGATGGTCGGCCCGGAGATCTACCAGATCGTCGGCGACATCAACGGCTTCATCTCGACCGCGGTCGGCGCCCAGGACGAGGCCGCGCTGGACCTGGCGGGCCAGTACTTCGCCAAGGCCGCGGTCGCGATCAGCGTGGACGTGCTGGTGGCGGTCCTGCTGCACAAGCCCACCCGGGCGGCCACCCCGAAGATCCAGTCCGCGGCCCGCGCGGCGGGCGAGTTCCTGAAGACGGCGAACAAGAACGACCTGGTCCCGGCACTGGCGATGGCGGGTGAGACGCCGCAGTTCGTACAGGCCCCGCCGGAGCGGCTGTCGGAGCTGCGGAAGCGGGCCGTGACCGACAAGGCCGCCGCCGAGGCTCTGCTGGACCGGTACCACAAGATGTCGGACGCGGAACTGCGGAAGCTGGCATCGAGAGACGAGACGGCCAAGGCGGTATTGAGGCAACGGACCAGCCCGAACGACGCCGACCTCGCGCGGGCGTTGGGGAGTGAGTACCGGCCGCCGCACACGGCGAGGGTGACGATCAAGCGGGGTGGGGCGCAGGTATTCGAGGGGGTGCTGAACTCGGGGAACATGACGGCGGAGGAGGCGGCGATCGGGTACCCGCGCAACTCGCTGGCGACGCACACCGAGGCGCGGGCGGTGGCGAACCTGGAGTACCAGGCGGGGGACGTCATGACGATCATGGGCCAGTACGACCCGTGCCCGTCGTGTCGGGGCGCGATGGCGGCGGCGGCGCGGCGGGCGGGGATCAGGATCAACTACACGTGGCTGGGCGGCTCGGTCACCTTCCCGTGAGCCGGACAGCCCGGAGGAAAGTCGTGAACGCGGCACGGTTGAAGATCAACTCTGTCTGGCGGCTCTTGGTGTCACGGACACCGGCTTCGTGCCGCGTGATCGCCAGCTCCACACAGGCGTTGCCGCCACCGCCGGAGAAGCTGCTGGTCCGCCACCTGCGCGGGGCTGCGCTCACCGCTCGCCCGTGAGCTGGGCCGCCCAGCGGACGAAGGCGTGGCCTCGGGGGCCGGGGAGTTCCAGGACCGGGCCGGTGGTGTTCTTGGAGTCGCGGATGCCGAAGAGATCCGGGGTCTGCGCGACCTCGACGCAGGAGCCGCTCTCGCCACCGCTGAAGGTCGACTTGTGCCAGGCGACTTCGACGCAGGAACCGCTCGCACCGCCGCTGTAGGTGGACTTATGCCAAGCCAACTCGACGCAGGAACCGCCTTCGCCACCGCTGAAGGTGGACTTGCGCCAGGCCAGCTCGATGCACGAGCCGTTCTGACCACCGCTGTGGCTGGACTTGCGGAATGTCGCGTCCTGCCAGGCTGAGCCTTTGTCGTCGGCCATTCTCTGATGGTGGCACGAAAGTTGCCGAGACCGAGACGGCCAAGCGGGGGACGGCGGTGGCGCCGGGACTGTGGCATTCTCCAGGCAGGCGCCTGCACGCACGGTCGTCCCGACCCACCGCTTCTGGGTCGGGACGACCGTCGCGATCAGCCGAGAAGGCGGCCAGCGCGCACTGCATGCACGAACGCGAGTCCTTGGGCGCCAGTCAGCTCCAGGACTGGACCAGCGGCGTTCTTGGAGTCACGGATGCCGAAGAGATCCGGCGTCCGTGCGACCTCCACACAAGAGCCGTTCTCGCCACCGCTGAAACTCGACTTGCGCCAGGCCAGCTCGACGCACTCGCCGTTCTGGCCACCGCTGAAGCTCGACTTGCGGAACACCGTGTCTGTCCAGGTGGCACGGTTACTGTTGATCATCATTTCACCTCCCTCATTGCCCTCTCGATAATCCCACGCGAGTCACGCGGGTTCGCCGCCATGCCACGGAGCCTGCCGAGCGCCCGCCGGTACTCGGCGACCTCGGATGGCTTGTCGAAGTACTTGCCGCCGGTCAGCATCTCGATGTAGACCAACCCAAGATCGTCCTCCACATCGGGCGGGAACGTCATCAAGGTGAAGGTGCCACAGTCCTGCGCCGGGTTCGGCCCGGCGTCATAAGGCAGGATCTGGATGTCGATACGAGGGCGCTCCATCAACTCCAGCAAGTACTGCAACTGCGCGCGCATGGTCTCGGCATCACCACGCTGCCGGTACAGCACTGACTCGTCCATGACCGTTGCCACGTGGACGTGGCCGAGGATCTTCTGGCGCCCCATCCTTACCTCGACCAACTGCCGAACCTGCACGTCTGTCAGGTCCGGGTTCCCCCGGATGACCGCCTCGGCATAGTCCTGCGTCTGGAAGAGGCCACGCACCACCACACTGTCAAAGCTGGAGAGTTCGGCGGCACTGGACTCCAGGCCCAGGAACAGGTCGAACCAGCTCGGGACCTTGCCGGACAGCCCGCTCCACCAGTTCCGCGCCTTGCGGGCCGCCGAGTGCAGCTCCAGCATGAACGGGATGCGGTCCTCCTTGCCGTAGAGGCCGAGCAGGATCTCCAGATCCGTCGCCGGTGGCAGGGTCGATGCCTCGATCTTGCTGATGTGCGCCGTGGTGCGCTTGACCCGCTTGGCGGCATCGCCTTGCGTCAAGCCCGCTTCCTCGCGCCAACGGCGCAGCGACAGCGAGATCGCCCGCTTGAACAGCGCGGGGCTGCCGGACTGTAGGGACTTGGGGAGACCAGACTCGTTCACGTCGCTCACCTTCCGCGCACTTCCCCAACCGGTCCGCAGGCTTCACCCGATCGGACGAGGTTCGTTGAATTGACATCGTTGAGTTAACAGTAGACATTCTACATGGGCTGATTTCAACCGGCCCGCCAGGAGCGTCGGGTTGCAGGCGCCAGGCTCATCCCGGCGCTCCTGGTCCAACCCGACGACGGCGCGGGAGGCGTCATGTCCTTCTCCCCCAAGGCTCCCGGCGGCCCGGCGAGTATTCCGACCAGGGCCGTCGAACTCCAGCCAGAAACGGGGTGTGCGTGAAAGTTCCTCCGTTGCGGTCATGGAAACGCTTCGGTTGGCCGCGTGATCCGGAGGGCTGGTCGATTCCCTGCCACGACGAACAGGGGCGTCGGGCGCGGCTCGAAGTGTCCTTGTCCGCCAAGGGGATCCGCGTGCACTGCACCCGTCCCGGTCCCTGGATCCTCTCCCCATTACTCACCGGCCGTTTCCGTGCCGCGCTCCGCGATGCCGGGATCACGTTCTCGCTCGCCGATCCCGATGACGATTCCCGTCCCAAGCCCGCCGCGTAACCCCAGGACTTCCCATGCACCGCACCCGTTACCGCCGCACCGCCACCCGACTCCGTGCCCTGCGGGTCGACTCCGGTCTCAACGCCACCACGCTCGCCGAGCGGCTCGGGTGGACGTCGTCGAAGATCAGTCATCTGGAGTTGGGGCAGCGGCGGGTCACCGCCGATGATGCCGCCCGCTATCTACACGCCCTGGGCGTCGACTTCGACGAGGGGCGGGCCATCCTGGACGACCTCGACCGCGACGCCCAGCCGCACTGGTGGTGGCAACCACAACTCGACATGCCCGCGACCTGGTGCGAGGCCGTCGACCTGGAGTCCCGCGCGGACAGCGTCACCATCTACGCGGCCGCGCTCATCCCGGACCTGGCCCAGACCCCCGACTACGCCAAGGCCGCCCTCGCCTGCCAACACCCCACCCTCACCGAACCCGACCTGCACCGCCGCGTCGGCCTGCACACCAGCCGCCAGCTGTCCCTGCTGAGCCGGGCCTCCGTCGACATCACCGCGATCATCGACGAATCGGCCCTGCACCGCCGCCTCCTCGACCCGCGCCAGGAACGCGCCCAACTCGCCTACCTGCGCACCCTCTCCCCCCGCGTCACCTTCCGCGTCCTCCCGCTCGGCCCACCCCACCCCGGCATGATCACCGGCCCGTTCACGCTGCTGACCTTCCCGCACGAACCCACCAGCGTGCACACGGATGGCAACCACCCCACCATCGAGGAACGCGACCGCGTCGCCCTCTACACCGCCACCGCCGACACACTCCGCGCGTCCGCCCTCACCCCGGCCGACTCCCTGGCCTTCCTCGACTCACTGACCGTGCCCTGATCCCGCTTGTCCTGGCAGCGCACCAAGCTGGTGCTCGGGGTGTTCCGGTAGCCACCTGGTTGGCCGATGCGGGGTGGATGTAACAGGCGCTACTTTCGTGGTTGTGACCGAGAAGGCGCGCTGGCAAGTACTGGTGGTCCGAGTCCCCGCCGAACCCTCCAAACACCGGGTCGCCGTCTGGCGGGAGTTACGCCGGATCGGGGCGTTGTCGCTGGGACAGGGGACGTGGGTCGTGCCTGATGCGCCCGTGTTCGCCGACGGCGTGACCAAGGTCGTCGAGCTGGCCGAGCGGGGTGAGGGCGAGGTGACGGTGCTCGACGCCTCCGGGCGGTCCGAGGCGGACGCTACTCGACTGTCCACTTTGTTCACTGCGGAGCGGTCGGAGGAGTGGGCGGAGTTCCTGGCGGACTGTGGGAAGTTCGATGCCGAGATCGACAAGGAGATCGGCAAGGGGAAGTTCACGCTGGCCGAGTTGGAGGAGGAAGAACAGAGCCTCGACCGGCTTCGGCGCTGGCACCGGGACATCCATACCCGCGACATCTTTGGTGCGCCGGAGGTCGGCGAGGCAGACGAACGGTTGGAACACTGCGCCACCCGACTTGCCGAGTACACGCAGCAGGTCTTTCAGGCACTGCACCAACTCTGAAGCGCCCGCAACCGCTTGCGCGTCGCCGCCGACATCCGACCAACGGCTAGGGCCTGTTCCAACGCGGCCTCCAACTCGGTCCGGTACCCAGTCCTGATCAACAGATCCGCCGCTGTAGTGCCCGCTCCCACATCCTCGCCATGGTGCACCGCTACATTCAGCCAGATATTTGCTGCCTGCGGCAGAAGTCCCGATCTCGCCAGGCACTCGGCCGCGTCAAGGCGCACGATGGCGGAAAGGTCCTCGGCGAGGATGTCCCGCACGATAGAATCCGCGACACCCGCGCCGCGATGGTCCAGCATCATGACCAGCGCATCGTCCAACCGTCCGTCCTCGACATGTATGGCGTGCCTGAAAGCCCGAGCCAGGAGTTCGTTCGCCTCTTCGGTCCGTGCTGCCGACCGGAGTATTGACGCCAGCAGCGGCAGGTCCGAGTACTCGCAGTCGTCGATGCGATCGAGGATGGCGGACATCAGCTCCGCAGGCGGTGGGTACCATTCCGCACCCATCATTACCAGCACATTCAGCGGCGGCCGCTCCTTGATCACCCCTCGCATCAAGGCGGCCGACTCGTCGAACCGACCCGTGCGATGAAGCAGGCCCACAAGCTGAGCGCGTAGCGCGGCTGGACGTCCCTCGGCGTCGGCCAAGACGGTGGCGGTCCCATTGGCCAAGGTGGTCAAGATCCAGGTGACACGCCTGTAGTCAGGCTTGCTCATCGGACGGGATGCCAGCAACATCGTTGTGATCTGGCGTGCCTCAGTGTGGAAGCCGTTGTAGACCAGCCAAGTCGCGATCCGCCCGGTGCGGGCCTGGGACATCTCCCAGTTGTCCAAGACCGCCCTCATGAGTCGGTCCGCATCGTCCTCACCAGTCACCACGACGTCGAGCAATTCCTGGATCTCTTTGGCATCCACGTGGGACAGGCAGGTCCAGGCCAGGTCCACCGCAGCAGCCTTGTCCACGTCAAGTAGCGCCCGTACGGCGACGAGTTGGTACGCTGCATCCGGCGGGGTGCGCTCGACGACTTCGCTCACCGCCGTGGCTCCCCCCACTTCAAGCAGTGCGCGCGCAGCATCGCGAAACTCCCGTTCGGAACACTCCGTACTTAGGGCGTTCCGGGCGGCCCAGGTCGCGTCTTCACACATGCCAAGGGCGGCGAGCAGGCTGCTCAGCATCGCCCAGTCAAGGCGGAAGTCGTTCAGGGAACCCGCCCAGAAGTCCCGGGACTTCCGCGCCACCGGCTCAGTCACCGATCCATCGGGTATGGCGATCAGCCCGTCCCGCACGCGCGGGTCGGCGCGAAGCGGCACCATCACCTCCCGTAGAAGTGCACGCGTCGCGTCCACGAAGTCGGCGTTCGCCAACACGGTGGCGATGCCGATGACAATCGTGTAGTCCGTCGCCGACGCCCCGCGCCAGCCGCATGAGCGGCTCCTCCACCAGGTCTCGGGCACCCAGCCTGATCAGCCCTTCCACCACCCGGTGGTGATCGTCCGGTTCGCCCTCCTCGATCCGGTCGAGCAACCATCGAACCGCTGCCTCACGGTCGGCCAGGGCACCGGCCACGACGGCCGCCTCGATCCGGCTCTTGGTGGATAGATCGATGTCGTCGCGAATCCGGACCACACGATCGAGCACGAGGTCCCGGTGGGCCCCAATACCGATGAGCACCTCGCGGATCTTCTCCGCCTCTCTGCTGCCAGAAAGGCCTGAGATGAGAAGCAGGTGAACCAGCCGCTGCACGACCTCGGCGGCGAGGTCCCGGGCCACCGGTATGTCCTCGGCCAGCAGTCGCCCGGCCAGCAGGACACTGTCGTGATCTTTGTCGAGCAGCCTGTGGAAGACCTTGGCGATGTCGTTGCCCTGCGCGCCCCAGAGCACGAACGCGAACACGGCGTAGCCCTGGCTGGCTTCCAGCAGACCCTTGGCGATCCAGACGTCCATGGACGAGAAGTCCGGGCCGATGTCCCGCGCAAGGTGGCGGGCGGCGAGAAACTCGGCGAACGACTGGTGGGAGAACGACAGGTCGTCATCGTCCCGGGCGAACACGCCACTGCTGCTCAGCAGAGCGCGCAGATCCTGCTCCCAACCCGGTGGACGTTCGGTGCGGTTCGCCGCGATCCATGCAACCGCAGCTGGCAGCGCCGACCCGCCGATGCCCACGTGCCCCACAGCCGCACGTTCAATGATCTCCACCCGGTGGTCGTCCATCCAGATGGCGAGTGCGAGTCGGTCGGGCTTGTCGGCGAGGGTGCGGCGGAGTTCGTCGCGGGTGCGGCGGCCGCTTGCCTCGTCCGTCAGCAGGTAGTCCATGAACCGCTGGTAGAGGCTGGCAACACTGCGCGGCAGTTCGCGGTGCGGTTCCAGTGTGTGCGCGATGGCCGCAATGGTTGCCAGCAGAGGGTTACGGACCAGATCCCGCAGCTTGCGGTCGCGCACTTGGCGAACGAAGTCAGCCGCACGGGTCTGCGCGGTCAACGGGTCCTGTGCACGGAACCAGGCACCGGCGAACTCGTCCAGGTCCTGTTCGCGGAACGGCTGGATCGTGTACGACTCCGCGCCCACCTCCTTGAACGGTTCCATCTCCTTCTCGGACAGTGGCCGGGTCGTGACCACGATCCGGTAATGCTCCGATCGGCGCATCTGCGACGTGATCGCGTGGATCACCTGACCCCGCACCTGCCGGTTGGCGATCTCGTCCAACCCATCGATGAACACCAGCCAGCGCGCACCGAACGCACTGTGGGCGAACAGGGCCGGGTCGGGCGGGCTGGTCAGCAACCGGCCGACCGCGTCCCGCACGCCTGCCGCGATCGACTCGCTCCACGAGCGGTCCTCGGCCAGCGCACGCGCCGGTACGCGAACAGCCAGGAAAGGCTCGTCCAGCGGAGGCGACGCCGCTTCCGCCCCAAGCCAGTGGTCGCAGATCCGTTGTACGTACATGTGGCCGAGCGTGGACTTGCCCGCGCCAGGCTCCCCCAGGATCACCACATGACCGCCCTGGTTCAACGCCTCCGCGACCGACAGCTGCCGGTCGCCGCCCTCGCGGATGCGTTGCTGGACATAGACCTTGGCCAGTTCGGGCCGTCGCACACCCAGTAGCCGGTAGGGCAGGGTGTCGACCGCCTCTCGCTGGGCGATCAGCAGGTCGGCGAGCCCGGGGGTGATCTTCGGCAGGCGCCACCAGTCGATCAGCGGCGGGTAGGTGGCGGGGTCGACCGGGCCGACCACCACACGGTCGATCCGTTCGGCCTGCACGATCGTGCCGTGGATCTGCTCGGCATGGACCTCGTTGTGCCCCACACGCACCCCTTCTCCAGCGGGTACGAAACTTTACCTGGGACTGCCTGCCTCCTGCGGGCGAACCGCCGGGGGTGGTGTCGGACGTGCTACCGAGGTCGGCGTTTGCACGGGAGGAGCGGCGCACGCGACCGCGATCAGCACTATCCCGGTCAACGCGAGGGCGGCCGCGAACCGGCGGTCGATGCCGAAGCGCATCCAGAGCAGGACTACCAGGGCGACCAGTGCGGGCCACCAGGGGATGAACCAGACGTGTTCGGCTTCCACCCCAACAGTGGACCAACACCACATCCGTGTTCGCGTACTGCGAACAACCCACACCGGCCGATAGGCCAAATGAATGAACAGTCGGGCATCGGCAAACGCTCGACGTCACGCGGTCGATACCGGTTACGTGTCAACGGGCAGCGTCGAGCGGCTCCTGGGTGATTTCCGCTACCGCTATGTCGGGACCGCGCGGGCGATCATCGCCGTGCTGAGTGCCGCGGTAGCCGTACCCGTGGCGCCGTGGGACGGGCGGACGGTAACCGGGGTGCTCGCTCTCGCGTTGGTGACGTGGCAGGTCGTCTACCTGCCGCAGACGCGGATGCGGCCCGGCTGGTGGGTGCTGCCCGCGGACTTCGCGCTGGTGGTCGGGCTCGCGCTGACACAGCGGTGGACGGTGCCGCCGGAGTATCTGACGTCCGGGTTCGGGTGGGTCAGCGTGGTCGTGTCGATCACCGTCATCGCCTACCAGTGGCACTTCCGGCGGCTCGCGGGCGCGGCCGGGGTCACGGTCCTGCTCGCGGCGGCCTACGCGATCGGGGCCGGGGTGGCGATGCCGGAGACGCCGGGGGTGGGGGTGCCGCTGGCGTTGTGGCTGCTGGTCGAGGGGGCGTTGTCGCGGGGGTTGTTCGAACTGGTGCGCAAGGCGGCGCGGCACGCGGATCTGGCCAGTACGCGGAACGAGCGGGCGCGGACCGATGCCGAGAGTGACCGGATGATGCGGGCCGACGACGAGGAGTACCTGGCGACGCTGCACGACACGGTGGCTGGCACGTTGCAGTGGGTCGGGGACGGGGTGTTCGACCGGCCCGCGCGGTGGCTGTCGGAGCGGGCGCGGTCGGATCTCGCGCAGGTGGCCGGGACCGTCCATACGGGAGTGTCGGTGGACGCGGGGGCGTTCGCCGAGATGGTGGGGGCGGTGGCGGCGCAGGCGGTGACCAAGGTGAACCTGGTCGTGCAGGTGTCGCGGTCGTTGCGGGAGCGGGTGGCGTCGGCGTTGTGCTGGGCGATGCGGGAGGCGTTGGCGAACGTGGCCCGGCACGCGCGGGTGGACGTGGCCGAGGTTGCGGCGCGGGAGACCGAGGCGGCGGTGGTAGTGACCGTGGTCGACCGGGGGGTGGGGTTCGATCTGGCGACCGTGCCCGCAGACCGGCATGGGTTGACGCGTTCGATCCGGGAGCGGATGCGGCGGGTGGGTGGGGCCGCGCGGATCGAGTCGGGGCCGGGCGCGGGTACCACTGTGCAGCTCACCTGGCCGGAACGCGAGGAGACGCAACGCGAGGAGCCGTTGAGTGCCCGGCGGTTGCTGCGCGGGCTGCGGATCGCCACGGTGTGTATCGCGACCGCCGTCCTGGTCGGTCGCAGCACGCCGACCCTGCTCGCGAACCTCGACGTCTACCTCTCTCCTGCCGGGGAGATCGGCGGCTACGTGATATTGCTGGCGGTCGCTGCGGTTACCGCGTTCGCCATCGTCCGCGACCTCTCTCTGGGACCGTGGGCGCCCGCGTTGGCCGTGGTGGTCCTGGCGGTGTCCATTGTCGCCACCGCCGGGGTGCCGCCCGAACACCTGATCACGCCGGTGCACTGGAGCTACGAGACGGTCGGCTGGTTCGCCACCGCTGTGCTTCTGCACCGCCCGTTGCGGGAGCTTCTCGCGTTCCAGGCCACGTTCCTGACGTGCGCATTGGCCCAGGTTGCGCTCGCCGGGCAGTTCGACCAGCCCACGCTGGCGCGGCTGATCACGATCTCGGTGGCCATCATCGGTTTCCAGGTCACGACCGGCGCCTGTGGACAGTCGCTGTCCGCGCTGGCGGCCGAGGCGGACGCGGAGACCGAGCACGCGGACGAGCTGCGCGCCCGCAACGAGATCGAGGAACAGCTGCACGCCCGGCGGCGCGCCCGGCACGCGGACCTGATGCCGACCATCGCGCCGCTGTTGTCCGGACTGGCCGATGAGAGCCTGGACCCAGGCGATGAGTCCGTGCGTAAGCGCTGTCTGGTCGAGGCAGCGCGGGTGCGCCGATTATTGGCCGAACGTGGAGACGACGACCCGGTGTCGGCAGAGCTGCGTCCGGGGATAGAGCAGGCGGGGCGTAGGGGCGTGGTGGTGGATGTGGTGCTCGCGGGGGCACGACCGACACCGCCGCCGCAAGTCGTGCGTGAGCTGACGGAACCGATCCTGGTAATCCTGTCCTTGGCACGGACCTCCGCGCGGATCACCATCGACGGTGCGGCGGGGCGGGTGACGGCGAGCGCGCGGGCCGACAGCCCGCCGGTCGACCTGCTCCGGCCGGACGGGCTGACCATGCACGTCGACCACTTCGACGGCCTGACCTGGGTGGAGGTCGGATGGACCAGCGGGTGATCACGGTGGTCGTGGTGGACGACCACCCGGTGACCAGGGCCGGGGTGGCGACCTGGCTGGCCGCCGCCGACCCGCCGATCCGGCTGGTGGCGGCGGGCGCGTCGGCGGCGGTGGCCTGGGTGCCGCCGGGCGGGGCGGCCGATGTGGTGGTGTTCGACCTGATGCTCGTCGGCGGCATCCCGGCCTATCGGGAGCTGACCCAGCTGGTGGCGAACGGGCGGCGGGTCGTCGTGTACTCGCAGCGGACGGACGAGGAATCCGCGCTGCGCTGCCTGGAGATCGGCGCGAGCACGTACATGACCAAGGGGGAGAGCGAGGACTACCTGGTCGAGGCGATCCGCGCAGCAGCAGCGGACCGCCCCTTCGTCTCACCGACGCTCGCCGGGGCGATGGCCGCAGACCACGCGGACAACCGGCCCCGGTTGAGTCCGCGCGAGAAGGAGATCCTGCTCGCTTGGTTCCGCAGCAGCAGCAAAGCCATGGTGGCGCGGCAGAAGGGCCTGCGCGAGAGCTCGGTGAACAGCTTCATCGAACGGGCCCGGATCAAGTACGCGGAGGTCGGTCGGGACGCGCCGACCAAGGCGGACCTGGTCAAACGGGCGCTGGAGGACGGGCTGATCAGCCTGGAGGATCTGGACCGACCCGCCGGAAAATGAGCGGGGTACAGGTTCTATTCACTGTATTGCAGCCGGTTTCGGATGGTTGTTCCCGGCACCGTGAACACCCGTGAACGTTCCGGGTTGCCATTCCTGACAATCACTCTGACCTGCATTTTCACTGCTGAACGGTCCGTTGGGAAGCGTTCCGGCTTGTCGCCGGAATTAGCCGAAAAGCACTGTTCGATGCGGTGGAGCGGGTGCCGCTGGGTGGGTGGGTCACCCGCATCCACAACCCTGCGAAGTGAGGATCCACAGCACATGAAGAAGCGACTCTCGCCGAGAACCACAACCGTCCTGGTCTCGGTCGCCGCGGTGGGCGGGCTGGGGCTCGCGGTGGCACCCCCGGCGCTGTCCGCCGAGTCCGCCGCGCAGCCCGCGCTGATCCGCGACGCGGGCTCCGCCGACGCGATCGCCGGCCGCTACATCGTCGTGTTCAAGGCCCAGGGGCAGGGCCTGCAGGCGGTGTCCGCGGCCGCGACGTCGATGGCGCAGCGGTACGGCGGCACGGTCCAGAACACCTACGACGCCGTGTTCAACGGGTTCTCCGCGACCATGTCGGCGGACGCGGCCGCGAACGTGGCGCGCGACCCGGGCGTGCAGTACGTACAGCAGGCGACCCGCGTGCGGATCGCGGACACCCAGAGCAACCCGCCGAACTGGGGCGACGACCGCATCGACCAGAACGCCCTGCCGCTCAACCAGACGTACAACTACCCGGCCAACGCGGGCCAGGGCGCGCACGTGTACGTGCTGGACACGGGTATCAACCCGAACCACGTGGACTTCACCGGGCGCATCCTCCCCGGCTATGACTTCGTGGACAAGGACAACGCCCCGACCGACTGCCACGGCCACGGCACGCACGTGTCCGGCACGGCAGTGGGGACTACCTACGGCGTGGCGAAGAAGGCGACCGTCACCGCGGTCCGCGTTCTCGACTGCGGTGGCAGCGGATCCAACGACAACATCATCGCGGGCCTGAACTGGGTCAAGACCAACGCCGTCAAGCCTGCCGTCGTCAACTACAGCGTGGGTTGCTACCAGCGGTGCAGCGACTCCACGATCGACAACGCGGTGAAGTCCCTCATCGCGAGCGGCATTCAGTGGGTGCAGGCGGCGGGCAACGCCAACGACAACGCCTGCTACTTCAGCCCGCAAAAGCTGCCCGAGGCCATCACGGTCGGCAACGTGAGCCGCACCGACGCGCGCAACGGCACCAGCAACTACGGCTCCTGCCTGGACCTGTTCGCGCCCGGCACGGACATCGTCTCCGCCGACTACCGCACCAACACCGGTACCGCCACCATGACCGGCACGTCCATGGCCTCCCCGCACACAGCGGGCGCGGTCGCGGTGTACCTGGGGCAGCACCCGGACGCCACGCCCGCGCAGGTGCGCGACGCGTTGGTGAACAACGGGACCACCGGCAAGCTCACCGGTATCGGCAGCGGGTCGCCGAACGTGTTGCTGTACACCGCGTTCATGAACGGCGGCACCAACCCGGACAACGTCACCGTGGCCAAGCCCGCCGACCAGACCGCCACGGTCGGCACGCCGTTCTCGCTGACCAACTCCGCCACCGGCGGCACCGCCCCGTACACGTGGTCCGCGACCGGACTGCCGGACGGGCTGACCATCGCCACCGACACGGGCACGGTCAGCGGCACGCCGACCGCCGCGGGCACGTCGAACGTGACCGTCACCGCCAAGGAGAGCGGGGGCAAGACCGGCACGGCCACCTTCGCCATCACCGTGTCCCCCGGCGGCGGCGGTACCTGCGACGCAGCCACCAACGACACGGACTACCCGATCGCGGACCTGTCCACCGTCGAGAGCAAGGTGACGCTGTCCGGCTGCACGGGCAACGCGTCGGCCACGGCCACGGTCGCGGTGGACATCAAGCACACCTACATCGGTGACCTGATCGTCACGCTGGTGGCGCCGGATGGCACCGCCTTCGTGCTGCACAACCGCATGGGCGGCTCGATCGACAACCTCGTCAAGACCTTCACCGTGGACCTGTCCGGGGAGGCCCGCAACGGCACCTGGACGCTGCGCGTGGAGGACGCCGCCGCGGTGGACATCGGCAAGATCGACAGCTGGACGCTGACCACGTAGGTCACGCCCGTCCCGCGCCCGGCGAGCCCTGCACTCGCCGGGCGCGACCCAGCCGACCGAGGCGCACGGCCGGACCGTCCCACCGGCCGTGCGCCTCGACATGTCCGGATCCGGATGGCAGACTAACCATCTATCTAGGATAGGAGGTTAGCGTGCTGAGGTCGGCACCGAGCGCGCGCAACACCGGCGTCCTGGTGGTGTTCACCGCCGTGACGAACCTGGCCGACGGCGTGACCAAGGTCGTGCTACCGCTGGTGGCGACCGGTCTGACCAGCTCACCCGCGTTGATCGCGGGCGTCGCGCTGACCCTGTCGCTGCCCTGGCTGCTGGTGGCACTGCACGTCGGCGTGCTGGTCGACCGCTTCGACCGCCGAACCCTGATCTGGCTGGCCAACCTGGTCCGCCTGGGCACGATCGCGGCCCTGCTCGTCCTACTGGCGGCTGACCTGGTCACCATCCCCGTCCTCTACGCGGCCGGCCTGGCATTGGGCGTGGCGGAGGTGGTGGCGTTGACCTCCACGTCCGCGTTGATCCCCACTGCCGTTGAACCCCAGGGTCTGGAACGCGCCAACGCGTGGGTCGCAGGCGCGGAAACGGTGTGCAACGAGTTCTGCGGCCCGTTCCTGGGCGGCCTACTCGTGGCGTTGGGCGCTGCGGCGGCGTTGGGAGTAACGGGCGTCGCGTACGTGGCGGCGATGTTGGTACTGACGTTGTTGGTGGGCCGGTTCCGCCCGAACCTGGACGACGCACCGGTGGCGTCCGTGCACAGCCGCATCGCGGAGGGCCTGCGCACGGTCTGGGACAACAGCCTGCTGCGTTTGATGGCCCTCGCCCTGACAGTGCTGTGCGCCTGCTGGGGCGCGTGGCTGGCGTTGATGCCCTTGGTGGCGACCAGTCTTCTGGGCCTGGACGCACAGGGGTATGGCCTGCTGCTGAGCGCGCTGGGCGTCGGCGGTCTGGTGGGCGCGTTGGTCGTCGGACCGGTGAACCGTCTTCTCGGCCGCCGTTGGTCGATGTTCGCGGACCTGCTGGGTACGGCCGCGATGGTCGCCGCGCCCGCGCTGACCACGAACCCCTGGGCCATCGCGAGTACGGCGTTCCTCGGCGGTCTCGGCGGCACGCTGTGGACGGTCAACGCCCGCACGATCGGTCAGCGGCTCGTCCCCACCGGACTCCAGGGCCGCTACAACGCCGCCTACCGCCTGTTCAGCTGGGGCGCGATCCCGCTGGGCGCGGGCCTGGCCGGGGCACTGGCCGAATGGCTCGGACCGGCCGCCGCGTTCGGCGTCTTCACGCTGGGCCCACTGGCCGTGATGGTGCCGTTCCTACGCACGGCGACACCGGCAGCACTATCGGACCCTCCACCAGCGTCAGCGTGATATCGCTGCCGGAGGTGCCCGCGGTGGTGACCCGGTGGTCCAGCCTGCCCAGGAAGTCCCGGAACCCGCGACAGCCGTAGTTCCGCTCGTCGAACGCCGGGTCCAGCGAGATCATCTTGCTCTTCACCCAGCTGGCGGTGGGCGCGGCCACCGTGGCCTGCCCCATCGCCGACACCAGCAACGCCTCGGCGTCGGCGATGTCGAACTCACCGCTGGGAAGATCCACGCCACCCGGATCGACCTGGGCGACCAACGTCCCCCAGTACTTGTATTCCGAACACACCGAAACCAACCGGGGACTGGCGTTGGCCTCGGTCCCCACCCCCACCACGTGCTTGCCGAACTCCCGCAGCCGCTGCACCAACGGCGTGTAGTCCCCGTCCCCCGCCACCAGCACGAACACACTGACCTCCGGATGCGTGATCAGCGTTTCCATCGCGTCCACGGCCATCCGGATATCCGCCGCGTTCTTGCGCGCCGCGCCGAACCGCACGACCTGGATCAGGTCCACGCCGTTCATCGCCAGATCCTGCTGGTAGCGCCCGAACTGCGCATTGGCCCAGTCGGCGTAGGCGCGGCGGATGACCGCGTTGCCGTAGTCCCGGCACAGGCAGGTGATGGCCGCGTACGGGACCGGGTTGACCCGGCCCGCGCCCGCCCCGCAGACCAGGTTCTCGAAGTCGACGTAGACCCCGACCGAGGCGCCGAGGGACGCGTCCTGCCTGGTGGCCCTCATGCCCTGGTTATCGACCGGCCCCGGGGGGATCTTGAGTGGCGGGCGGGAAAGCGACCACGGCGTCCCGGTGCGCTGCTACGGTTCCACCGTGGCCGATGTGCTGGTGCTACGGGTGGCGAGCGCCCGCTACGACGACGACCACCCCGGGTGGCGCCGTCAGGTGGACGTGCTCCGGGAACGGTTGCGCGCGATCGACGAGGGGCCGGAGCCGGGTGCGCCGAGCCTGGTCGTGGCGACCGGGCTGGACGCCCCCGACACTGTCGACGCGGGACGGACGAAGGGGGTCGTCGACCTCGCCGCGGTGGTGCTCAGCTCCGCGCACGTGCTGCGCGCGGCGGCCGAGGTGATCAACCAGTGGCGGGCGCAGGACGGGTCCCGCTCGGTCCGGGTCAAGATCACCCGGCCGGACGAGATCATCGAGATCGACGGTACCGGCGGCGCGGGCGTGCGGGCCGCGGGCGAGAGCCTGCGGGCGCTGTTGGAAGACCAGGACCGGTGAGTCCGCGTGGGCACCTTCCGGGCGCTGCTGGTCGGTAACGCGCGGTTCCCGCTCGACCCGGTGGGGCTCGGGGACCTGCGCGGCCCGCACAACGACGTGGCGGCGCTGCACGCGGCGCTGTCCGATCCGTCGACCGGCCTGTTCGAGTGCTTACCGCCGCTGTTGGACGCGCCCGCGCAGGCGATCCTGTCCGCGGCGGACGACTTCCTGGCCACCGCGCACCGCGACGACTGCCTGCTGTTCTACTACAGCGGACACGGGCAGGTGGACACACACAACGACTTCTACCTGTGCGGGTATGACACCGAGACCGGCAACCTCGCCTCGCCGCGCGTCGCCGGGCGGCTGCTGTCGCGGATGGTGGACGACTCCCCGGCCCGGTTGAAGATCATTGTCCTGGACTGCTGTCACGCGGGCGAGTTCAAGGGCGGCCTGATCGCCCCCGGCCACCTGCGCGGACGCGGTCGGTTCGTGCTCGCGGCCGCGCGGCGCACCAGCAGGCTGCTGCCGGACGCGGCCGCCGCCGACGGCCTCAGCCCGTTCACCGGCTACCTGCTCGACGCGCTCGGCAGGCCCGAGCTGGACGTGGACGGCGACGGGTTCATCACCGCGCAGGACGTCGCCGAGTACATCACCGACGCGGCGCGGCACCGCGCGGACCGGCTGTTCGCCTTGCAGGAGTGGAAAGGCTCGGGTCCGGTGCCGCTCGCCCGCGCCGTCGCCCGGGGACCTGTCACGGCGGGAAAGAACGGGGACCCGACTCGCACAACCGAAATCCCCCCGCCGCCGGGTGTCCTGCCCGAACTGGTCGCGGTGCCCGGCGGGTTCTCGTTGAGCCGCACCCTGGTGACCAACGCCCAGTTCCGCGCGTTCCTGGCCGATCCCGCGAACGGTCGTTGGCGGCGCGGTCGCGATCCCGACTATCTGCGCACGTGGCGGGAGGTCGTGGCCGACCCGGACCACGAGCACTGTCCCGTCGTGGACATGGACCAGGACGCGGCGATGGCCTATCTGGACTGGGTGGGTGAACGCCTGGGTAGACCGTTGCGCCTGCCTCGCGAGTCCGAATGGCTCAGTGCCGCCCAGGCCGGGCGGGACGAGGGATGGCATCTGGCCGATACTCGCGCGGGCCGGGTCAACTACCGCGACACCCTCGGTGAACTCGGCCAAGTAGGTGAGTTCGGTGAGAATCCCACTGGACTGGCCGACCTACTCGGCCAGGTATGGGAGATTTGCGTTGCCGGGCACGGCGAACTCGTACTGCGAGGTGGGGCGTTCAACACTCCCGCTGCATCACTGCTCGAACGGCGCACCCCCGCGCGGGTGTGCCGCGGGGACGTGGGGTTCCGGTGCGCGGCCGATGACCGATGAGCGGAAGGACGCGATGCCGGACAAGCTCCCCTACGCCTGGGACGAGGACGAGGCCGCGGCGGCCAGGGAGCGGTTCCGCCAGGCCCGGCCCGCCGTGCCCCGGCAGCTGGCGCTGAACCTGTGGCGGTACTGGACGCAGCGTTGCCCGGACCGCGCGCTGTTCGAGGACGACGAGGACAACATCGCCCTCCTGCTGCACGCGCGCGCCTACGGGATGCGCGCGCCCACCACGGGTGTCGACGGCGGCGCGCCGGCGGAGATCGCCGCGCGGCTGCCGGAGCCGGATCCGTTGACGCCGCCGCCCGCCGCGTGGGGGCCGCGCGCGGCGCTGGCGCCCGAGGTGCGGGCGGCGCTGCCGTCGCTGCTGGTGCGCGTGTGGGTGGCGGTCGACGACGGGGGCCCGGTGGAGGCGCTGGTCGTCGGCGAGGGGCTGCCCGAGATCCGGCAGCAGATCGTGCAGGCCGCGCTCACCACCTCGCTGCGCATCAACGGGTTGACCGACCCGGCCGACAACGACCTGGTGGCCGACCACATCGGCGTCGGCCTGATCCGGATCGGCGCCGGGGTCGCCGAGGGCGAGCGGGTGGTAGCGCTGCCGTCGATCTTCGGCGGGCGCGGGCACACCAGCGTCCCGGACGAGTCCGCGGCCACCGCCCGCGGCGTGCTGCGCGACCTGGTGACGCTGCTGCGCGCGCTGGAGCGGGAGACAGACCTGGTGCGGGTCACCGAGATCCGTCACGCGGACCTGGGCGCGTTCACCGACAGCCTGCACGCGCTGGCCGACCGCGCCGCCGACGAACCGGCCAAGGCGTTCCTGCGCCGCCCCGACGACGGCGAGACCGGTGTGGTCGCCCTGGCCCCGTACCTACCGACCGCACACGACCTCTCTCCCGGGCTGTCGATCAGTCCGGACATCCTGGCCACCGACGCCTACCGGGAGCTGGAGGCCGCGCACAACCGCGTCCTCGCCGACCGCCTGGCCATGGACGCCCGCCTGCGCCGCGACCGGCTCTCCGACGAGATCGACTGGCTGACCCGGGAGAAGGAGTCCTACGACGCGGCCACCCCGGACGAGCGGCGGGCCATGTGGGACGCCACGGTCATGCTGGTGGAGCGGTTCGACGACCGGATGGGCATCTCGATCCGGCTGGCCGAGCCGGAGGAGCGCCCGACGGACGTCTACTACCGCGCCAACGTCCCGCAGCTGATCCGGATGCGGCAGGAGTGGCTGGCCCGGATGAGCGAGCTGGTGGACAACCTGGACCGCGCCGTGCACCGCCCGCACGCCCCCGCCCGTCAACTGGCCGCGGGCCGGTTCGTGGACGCGCTGCTGCGCGGGGTCACACCGGACGAGAGCCCGGCCACCTCCGCCGCGTTCGAGCGTTGGCGTGCCGAGGTGCAGCCGGTGCTGTGGTTCGAGTGGGGCTGTGCGTTGCGGCAGCGGGAGATAGACCCGGCAGACCTGTTCACCCCGCACACGGTGCTGATCACCCGCTATCTGCCGCCGATCGGCGACGATCCGGCGATGCTGTTCACCCACCCGTACACGCTGGTCGACCAATCCCGCTCGGCAGTACTAGCGGACGCCGAACGCCGGGTGCTGGTGGTGCGCGACGCGACCGACCATGCCACACCCGAACGCCTCAGCGAGGCGAGCGAGTCGGCGGCCACGGCGGCGTGCGAGGCGTTGGCCCGGTTGGCCGAGGGATCGTCCACCGGAACCGGCGGCACGGAGTTCACCGACGCGTTCCTCGCCGCATTGCGCGCACATCCCCGGCACGTGTCGCGGTGGCTGGTCCAGCAGTTGCGCCCGGACGACACCGACCCGGCCGAGGCAGGCACGATCGACGAGGAACTCGCGCACGCCGTGCGCGCCACAGAGTTGAGCGAGGGCATGGAACGGGCGCTGATGGCCATGCGCTCCACGGCCTTCCGCACCGCCCGCGAATGCCTGGACAGCCTGCCCGGCGCGTCCCAGTGGGAGGCGCGCGCGTGGCTGCTGCGCGCGATCATCGAGTGCGCGGCGGCGGACATGGGGTCGAGCGACATCCCCTCGGTGCTGGGCAACCGCATGCCGGGCCTGCCCGGGGACGCCGACCATGCGCTGGACCAGGCCGCGGCGGTGGACCAGGTCTTCACCCGCGAGTGGCTGAAGGCGTTGCCGGACACCACTTTGGACAAGGCGATCCGGCGACTGTTCCACGGCGTCCCACGGGCGCGGGCAGCGTGCTCGGAACGTGAGTACGCGGTGTTGTTGTTCCGTCGTGCGGTCGAAGCGGTGCGGTTGGCGCGGCAGTTGGAGGAGTCGGCGGAGGAACTGTCGGACGAGAGCGAGGCCACCGACACCGTCCTGGTGAAACTGGGGCAGGTGCTGGAAGAGATCCTGGTAGGACCGTTCGTGGGCGGCGCGCGCGGTCAGGCGCAGGACCTGTTCGTGGTACTGACCGGTCAGGAACCGCCTACCTACGGCCGAGTGGGGGTTGGCTGATGCGCAACGAGCTGTACATCGTCTGGCTGGTCAAGTCCTCTCAGCGCGCCCGTGCGGTGGTCGGTGAGGTGCTGGGCAACTTCGCGTTGCAGGACCTACTACGGCGGTTAAGCCGGTTCGACCAGACCGAGGAACGCTACGCGGAAATGGCCATCCGCGTACAGGCCGCGTTCACCCCGCCGCGTCTCCCGACGGTGTTCACCGCGCAACACCTGCGGATGCTGGTGGACCCGAAAGCCCAGCCGGTACTGGCAGAGGTACTCGACTGTCCACACACGGACACCATCGCGGCACTACTCGACGCCGACCAGCTGGCGCGCGCGCTACGCGAGGCAGGACACACCAAGGACGGCATCGGCGACGCGGAGCTCCTCCTGCTCGACCTGATGGCCCGTCTCCCTCGCCTGGCCGCCCGCCACGGCCTGGAAGCCCGCGACTGGGGCGGCTTCATCGAACGCCGCGCCTGGCTCACCCCGAGCGCGGTCCGCAAGCTCACCGAGGCCGCCCAC
This sequence comes from Actinokineospora enzanensis DSM 44649, assembly GCF_000374445.1. Taxonomy (GTDB): domain Bacteria; phylum Actinomycetota; class Actinomycetes; order Mycobacteriales; family Pseudonocardiaceae; genus Actinokineospora; species Actinokineospora enzanensis. The sequence continues at coordinate 55,217 of NZ_KB894412.1, forward strand.
CGGTGGGAATGGCCGGAAGCCCAACCCACCCAGATCCTCGCGGGCGTCCTGGAAGGCGTCTCCCGGCAACGCGAGACCGGCCCGGCGGAACGGTTCGACACCCTCGCCCTGATCGAACTACGCAGGCGGGTAGGACTCCTGGCCGAGCAGCTGCGATCCAACGCCGTCGAACATGCCGAGGAAGCAGCGGTAATCGCCCCTGAACTGGGCAGTGTGCGCAGACTGCCCGCGTGGATAGAGCTGTATGAGCTACACCAGCCCGCCGTCGGTATGCGCCGCCTCTTCACCGGCGCCACCACGCTGGGCCACATGCTGCGCGGCGCACACGCGGAACCCCCTCCCGTGACCGGTGAACCGCAACCGGAGGAGGGCCTCCACGTCACCAACGACATCGCCTTCGGTGTGTTCAAGCGCCGCATCGCCTTCGACATCACCTGTGCCATCCAAGGCCAGCCACACCCGCAGGTCATCCTCCGCTGCCGTGGCCTCCGCCGCGAGGAGTACAACGCCATCCGCGACACCGTCCAACGCCTACGCGGCGCGGACCTGTCCACCAGCGGCTCCACCCTCGGCGAACGACTCCTGAACACCGAAGTCGCCCAACAGGAGGGACTACGCGGCCACCTCCGCCTGGCGTTGCAGGAACACGGCTCCGCAGCCACCCAATGCCTGGTACTGACCGGAATGCGTCAACCCGTCGAAGTCACCCCGCCCTGGCACGAACACCTCGCCACGCAACTCCCCTACGAAGCACCCCCCACCGGCGACTCCACGTTCCCACCGCTCACCCACGTGACCGACGCCCTCCGCGCCACCATCCGCCCAGGCCGCCGCGTCGAGGAAGTCTGAGGAGGCCGTCCGTGCGTACGACGAGCAATCCCGTGATCCGTAATCTGCTGACGGTAAGCACGGAAACCATCAACGGCCTGGGCGACACTGTCGAGCCTGCGGGCAAGAAGCGCAAACGCTTCACCACCCGCCCATCCCTGCGCGCTGCCACCGGTACCGACCGCCCTCTGACGGTCGACGATGTCGTAACCAAGACCGGCCTCTCTCTGGCGGTCGTGGTCGCGTCCGGTTTGCTGGCGGTGTGGACCGGCCTGGGTACGGTCCTGTTCATCCCGGCCCTGTTGGCCGCGATCGGACTGACGGTCTACTCGCTGATCCGCCCCCGCCCCTCCGCCGCCGTGACCCTGACCTACTCGGCCGCCGAGGGCGTCATGCTGGGCTCGGTCACAGCCCTGTTCGAGTCCGTCTACAACGGAATCGCCACCCAGGCGGTGATCGGCACAGCGGGCGTCTTCGCAGGCATGCTCATCGTCTACAAGACCCGCGTCCTCCGGGTCACGCCCGGCTTCGTCCGCTGGATCCTGATAGCGGGCGCGGGCGCCCTGACCTTGCTGGTAGCAAACGCCTTCTTCCCCGCGACCCTGGCCTTCCGCGACGGCAGCACATCCTCCATCATCATCACCGTCGCCTTCCTGGCCATCGGCGCCCTGAGCCTGCTGCTCAACTTCGCGGCGGCCGACCAGATGATCCGACTCGGAGTACCGGCCACCTGGTCCTGGTACCTGGCCTTCGGCCTGATCGGCTGCCTGGTCTGGCTCTACCTGGAACTGCTCTGGCTGCTGTCCTACCTCAGGTAGCGCTCGCTCACCCGACAAGCCGCCCCTCCACCCCAGCCGCCTCCCGCAACCGGTGCTGCGCCCGATACAACCTCAACGCCTTCCCCCAAGCAGACTCGGCCTCCCCCCTCTCCCCCACGGCAACGTGCACATCCCCCAGATTGACCAACGTATTCGCGGCCTCATAGGCGTTCCCATGAGCACGGAACATCCGCAGTGCCCGGTTGTAGTACTCGATGGCCTCATCGTGCAGCCCGGCATGCTGCGCCACATACCCGAGGCTGTCCAAGGTCCCCGCCACCCCGTCGTGGTACCCGGCGGACTCGGCCAGCTCCAACGCCTGGCAACAATGCCGCCGAGCAGCCCCGTACTCCCCCAACCGCGCCTGACACCACCCCACGGTGTTCAACGCAGTCGACTCCCACACGGGATTGTCCAACCCCTGATACAACAACAACGCCAGCAACGAATAGGCCAGCGCCCGCTCCAGATCACCCCGCTGCTCCCAAGCGATCCCCAACGCCCGATGCGCGTGCGCCTGCTCCGCCACATCCCCCGCAGCGGCCAGCTCCAACGCCTTCTCCAGATGCGTGATCCCCTCGACAAGCTCCCCGCCGCGCGCACACGCATCCCCCAACCGCCGATGCGCGGTAGTGCGGGCCGAGGAGTCACCAAGCCGCTCGGCCGCAGCCAACCCCAACCGCCAAACGGCGATCTGATCCGGCAGATGCCCCCCGAGAAAGTGGAACGCCGTCAACGCCCAGGCGAGATGCCAGGCCGCCGCGTCCCACCCCTGGTTCGCCGCCAACCGCTGCGCCGCCAACAGGTTCGCGTGCTCCACATCGAACCAGGCCATCGCGTCACCGCGACCGTCGAACACCATCGGCTCACACCCGGCAGGCGGTTCCCCAGGACTGACCGGCGGCCGATGCGGGTTCAGCAACTGATCCGCCCGGTGCGCCGAATGCGCGTAGAAGTCGACCAACCGTCGACTCTTCTCCCCCTGTTCCGGCCGCGCGCGGTCGGCGGCGTAGAGCCGAACCAGGTCGTGCATACGGAACCGGTTGGGGCACCCTTGCTGCACCAAGTGCGCCCGCCGCAGCTCACGCAGCACCACGCGCGCCCGGGTCCCGGGCAGGCGCAACAGGTTCGCGGCGCCGGGCAGGCTTATGTCCGGCCCGGGAGCCGGACCCAACAGCCGGAACGCCTCGGCGGCGGCCGGTGACAACGCGCCGTAGGACGCCGCGAACACCCCGCGCAGGCTGGCGTTCAATTCGCCGCCGTCCAACGCGTCGAGCCGGGAAGGGCTGTCCCGAAGCTCCTCCACGAGGTCCGCGAGCCGGTAGTCGGGCGCGCCTGCGACCTGCACGGTCGCGATCGTCAACGCGAGTGGCAGACCGCCGCAGTAGGCGAGCAGCTCCGCCGCCGCGTCCGGCTCGCCCGCGATCCGTTGCGGGTCGAGCCGCCTGCCGAGTAGTTCGCGTGCGTCGTCGTCGGACAGGCAGTCCAGGTGCATCGAGGCGGCGGCGTGCGCGGCGGTCAGGCCGGTGAGCTGGTGGCGGCTGGTGACCAGGACGGTGCTCGCGGCACTGCCCGGCAGCAATGGCAGTATCTGCGCCGAATCGCGTGCGTTGTCGAGCACCACCAGCATCCGCTTGTCCGCCACGAGACTGCGGTAGAGGCCGGTGCGCGCGTCCAGGTCCGCGGGCACCGCGTCCGGTGCGACGCCCAACGCGTCGAGGAACCCGCGGACCGCGGTCGAGGGGGATACCGGGTCGCAAGTGGGGTCGAAACCGCGCAGGTCCACGTAGAGCTGACCGTCCGGGAAGCGGTCCAGCTCGCGGTGTGCCCATTGCAGCGCCAGCCAGGTCTTGCCGATACCTCCGATACCGCCGACCACGGCGATCGGCACCGAGTCGCCCGCGCGCTGGTCGGCCAGGATCCCATCGAGCCGGTCCAGGTCGGCGCGCCTGCCCACGAACGGGGTCGGCGGCGCGGGCAGCTGGCGGGGCACCGGGGCGTCGCCGACCGGCCTGCTGGGCACCGCGTCCCCGGCGAGGACGCGCTGGTAGGCGTCGCGAAGCTCGGAGCCGGGGTCCGTGCCGAGCTCGTCGACCAGGCGGAGGCGGACACGCTGGTAGTGCTCCAGCGCGTCCGCCTGTCTACCGCAGCGGTACAACGCCAGCACGTACTGCGCGGCGGCGCGCTCGTCCAGCGGGTGCGCCATGGCCAGCGCGGTGATCGCGGGCAGCAGGGCGTGGTGGTCGCCCAGGCGCAGGCCGATGTCGTTACGGTCCAGCTCGGCCGCGAGCCGTTCGCGCTCCAGCGCGAGCCGCTGCTCATCCACCCACGGCAGGTCCAGCCCCGAGTAGGGCTCTCCCCGCCACAGCGCCAGCGCTTCCTCCAGCAACCCGGACGCGCGGTCGTCCGGCGCCGAGCGCGCGCTACGGACCAGGTCGCGGAACCGGAACAGGTCGACCGTGGTCTCGTCGACCCGCAACACGTAACCGCCGGACTTGCGCTCGATCCGCACCTGCTCGCTCGCCTGGCTACTGGACAACGCGCGGCGCAACCGATAGAGATACCCATACAGGGTGTCACGCGCCTGTCGCGGCGGGTGATCCGCCCAGACCCGGTCGACCAACCGGTCCACCGGCACCGGCGAGTTCACCTCGGACAACAACGCCGCCAACACGCTGCGTTGCCGCGAGTGACCGAGATCGGCGCTCGCACCCCCGATCCGCGCCTCCAGGTCCCCGAGCACGCGGAACTCCACCTCGTCGTGGTCCCCCATGGTTCAACCATCCCAGAACGACACCAGATTCGCCCCAGATAGCGGGCGAAGACTCGACCTCGCAAGCGCCATTCGGTCAGCGAGGAAGGTCAATCATGTCGAACACACCGGGGTTCCGTGCGGAGTTCTCGTCCCTGTCGGATGACCGCGAATGGTGACACTGAGTGGTCGCAACGATACAGCAGCGCCTGCACAGTGACATCACACCGTGAAATCGTGGCAACACACACCGCACGCCGATACTCGCGAGGCAACCCTGGCCCTGCTCGGCCGGGCCCTCGCCGACCCGACCCGATGCCGGATCCTGGTGGCCCTCCTCGACGGCACCCCGTACCCGGCCGGGTTGGCAGACAAACTGGGACTGACCCGCTCCAACGTGTCCAACCACCTCACCCTGCTCCGCACGTGCGGCCTCGTCGCCCCTAGCACGGAAGGCCGCCGCGTGCGGTACGCGCTCACGGACACCGGCACCACCCGCGCATTGCGCGCGTTGCTGGCACCGGCGCGAACCCGGCGGACACGAACAAGCGGATGACCCGATGATCGGGTGGGCGTCTGGGGGCGCCCACCCGATCCCCGTCTCCAGAGCACATCGACCTGCGCCGGAGATAGTGCTATCAGCATGTGGGCGCGGTGGACACTGTCCGGCCCCGGGTGGTTGATAGCAGGGGTTTCGTCCTCGGTGAACTCGGAGATCCCATGCGATATCGCGCCGCTCTAGCCGTCCTCGGAGTTACTGCCCTCGGAGCTGTATCCCTTGCCGTGAGCACTCCCGCGCTCGCGTCCGCGAGCAGGACGGACACCGTCCTGGAGTGGTACGACGTCACGGTCCGGGCGGTGGCGGCGGAACCGTCCCCGACCCAGATCACCAACAACCGCACGTGGGCCATCGGCTGGCTGGCCGCGACCCGGGCAGTGCGGCGGGACCGTGCGGTGAACTTCGCCGACGCCGCGTTGGCCACCGCCGTGCACGACAGCCTTGTCGGCCTCGTCGCCAACACTCCCGCGCGGAAGGCCGAACTCGACTCGGCACTGGCGAACACACTGGCCCGGATACCTGACGGGCGCGACAAGTCTCGCGGGATCGCCGAAGGGAGCGCGCAGGCACGTCGGGCGTTGGCGGAGAGGACCGACGACGGACTTGAACCGGCCCAGGTGAACGCTCCGGTCGTGGTCCCGAACCCGGCACCCGGCGTCTGGCAGCCGACCCCGCCCGCGTACTCGGCGCCGATCCAGTCCGGTAACCGGACCGCGAAGCCGTATCTGCTGCACCGGGCCGACCAGTTCCGGCCACCGGCCCCGCCCGCCCTCGACTCCGCGCGCTACCGGGCCGACCTGGCCGAGGTCGAGGCGTACGGGTCGGCCACCAGCACGGTCCGCACGCAGGCGCAGACCGATGTCGCGTCGTTCTGGTACCAGGGTTCGCAGACCGGCTTCCTCACCCCGCTGCGCGCCGCGCTCCAGCACTCGCGCGGGTCGCTCGCCGACCGCGTCCGGCTGGTGGCCGAGTTCAACGTGATCGCGGTGGACACCCAGATCGCGACCTCGGACGCCAAGTTCGCGTACTGGCTCTGGCGCCCGGTGACCGCGATCCGCGCGGCGGGCGAGACCGACTGGACGCCGCTGCACGTCACCCCCGCGCACCCCGACTACCCCAGTGGCCACGCCACCTACGCGGGTTTCGCCGAACAGGTGCTCACCGCGTTGACCGGACCGAAGACCGCGCCGTTCACCCAGACAAGCCCCACTGCCCCCGGGCTGACCTTCACCTACCGCGCGTGGACCGAGATCACCCGAGACACCGTCAATGCGCGAGTTTGGTCCGGTATCCACACTCGTCTGGCCGACGAGGTGGGTGTGCGGCTCGGCAAGGACGTCGCCCGCTACGAGCTGGGTGCGTTCGACCGCCTGCTGCGCTGACACGACGAGTGCCCCCGCCTGGCGCGTAGGCGGGGGCACTCGGTGTCGTGATCAGGGAATCAGGTGGGCGTCCGGGTAGCGCGGTGAGTCGCGGTAGAACAGTCCGCGGTCGCAGTTCTTCAGGTGCAGGTCGAAGAACGCACCGATGTAGTCGTGCTGCGCGACAACCGACCGGGTCGGGTCGATCGTGCCGATCAGCTGCTCGCGCGCGCCCGGCGGCAGTACCGAGGCCAGCTGGGGAACGGCGAACTGCAGGTCGGTATAGCCGTAGTGCTCCGACCCGGCCAGGTGGAGATCACGCTTCCACCCGCGCTGGTTCTTCCAGAACGTGCCCCAGCTCGGGTCGAGAGAGGTCTGGTGGGTGTGCGGGGTGACCTGACCGGTCTCCGGGTCCTTCAGATCCGAGCCAGCCAACATGAACGGACGGTCCAGCCCGTACTGAGTAGCCTGTCCGGGCACGTCAGGGGTACCCAGTGACCCGTCCAGGTCGATGCCTGCGTCGACCCGCCGGTCCACGTACATGGTCTCGGCCGAGGTGAAGCCGCCGTAGGAATGACCGAACATGCCGACGTGGTCGAGGTCGAGCGCCGACGACAGGCCGCGCGGCAGCGGGTGGTGCTCGGCGTCCGGGTTATCGCCGCGGGAGAGGCGGCGGAGCTGGTCGAGGACGAACCGCGAGTCCGCGACGCGGGCGTCGAGGGCGGTCTTGGCCGTCACCGGGTCGCTGCCGGTGGCCACGCCGGTCTCGACCCGGCCGCCGGGGAACATGACGAACGCGGACTCGAACGTGTGCGACATCGAGACCACGACGTACCCGCGCGAGGCCAGGTCGTCCACCATCGAGGAGTTCAACTCGCGCGGTCCGCCGAAGCCCGGCGAGAACAGCACCACCGGCCAACGGCCGTACGCGCGCGCGTCGGTGCGGGCCTGTCGGAGCGCCCCGCCCCAGTCAGCGCTGCCCGCCGGGATACCGAACGCGTCCGCCGCACCCTGGTCGACGATCGGGCCGGTACCCGCGGTCATCCAGGGCGCGCGCGGACCGCGGGACGACCCGTCGGACGGGTAGCTGATGGTCAGCATCACCTCGCGCTGACGGTCCTTCTTCCACGGATCTAACCGGCCGCGGTCGACCAGGTGGACGTCGGTGGTGCCGACCGCGTACCGACCGCTCAGGCCGGGGACCGTGATCGGCAGCTTGCCGCCGGTACTGGCCACCGCGGGCGTGGCCGCGGCGAGCGCGGTCACCAGCGTCAGCCCGGCGACCCGTGCATACAAAGTGGACATATCCCCTCGTTCCCGTTGTGCTGGACGAGGCCATGCTGTCCTGGCCGAGGAGTGCCGCGCGTCGTCCCGCCGGTTGACCGCCCCTTCCGCCCGCAGGCGGATCGAACCCTGACCCGGCCTCCGCCCCCTGGCCGCGTACCCTCTCGTCACCCGCGATGTTTCCGCTGGTCACGGCCTATCGGGTGGTCGAGGGCGGCGCGACGGGGCAGGCTCGTGGGTGCTCTTCGCCGGACGAAGGAGACGGAAGATGGCACTACTCGCCGACGGCGCGTGGCACGGCAAGATCTGGACCGGGTCCTGGACCGACGGGGGTGGCGGCGGATACCAGGCCGTCGAGCCCGCCACCGGGCAGCAGCTCGGCGAGGTCGGCCGGGCCACGCCCGCGGACGTGCGGGCGGCGGCCGAGCGGGCGGGCGCGGCCCAGCGGGCCTGGGCGACGGCCCCGCACGAGCAGCGCGCGGCGGTGCTGCGGCGGGCGGGCGACCTGCTGACCGAGCACGCCGAGGAGATCAAGGACTGGCTCGCGCGCGAGTCGGGCGCGATCCGGCCGTTCGGCGACTTCCAGGTCGGCACCAGCGCCCAGGAGTGCTACGAGGCGTCCGCGCTGCCGTCGCACCCGTACGGGGAGCTGCTGCGCACCGGGGCGCCCCGGCTGTCGTTCGCGCGGCGCGTCCCGGCCGGGGTGGTCGGCGTGATCGCGCCGTTCAACGTGCCGACCATCCTGGCCATCCGGGCCGTCGCGCCCGCGCTGGCCCTGGGCAACGCGGTGCTGCTGAAGCCGGACCCGCGCACGGCGGTGTCCGGCGGCATGATGTTCGCCCGGATCTTCGCGGAGGCGGGCCTGCCCGAGGGCCTGCTCCAGGTGCTGCCCGGCGGCGCGGACGTGGGCGAGGCGCTGGTGACCGACCCGGCGGTGCGGATCATCGCGTTCACCGGCTCCACACGCGCGGGTCGCGCGGTGGGCTCGCTGGCGGGTCAGCACCTCAAGCGCGCCCACCTGGAGCTGGGCGGCAACTCGGCGCTGATCGTCCTGCCCGATGTGGACGTCGTGGGCGCCGCCTCGGTCGGTGCGTGGGGCACGTTCACCCACTCCGGCCAGATCTGCATGGCCACCAGCAGGCACCTGGTGCACGAGTCGATCGCCGAGGAGTACACGGCGGTGCTGGCGGAGAAGGTGGCGAACCTGCCGGTCGGCGACCCGTTCCGGGACCAGGTCGCGCTCGGCCCGCTGATCGACGCGGGCCAGCGCGACCGCGTGCACGGCCTGGTGACGGCCAGTGTGGAGGGCGGCGCGACGATCCGCACCGGCGGCACCTACGAGGACCTGTTCTACCGACCCACCGTGCTGGGCGACGTGCCGGTGACCGCCCCCGCCTACCAGGACGAGATCTTCGGCCCGGTCGCCCCGGTGACCCCGTTCTCCTCGCTGGACGAGGTCGCGGCGCTGGCCGCCGATACCGAGTACGGCCTCTCTCTGGGGATCCTCACCCGTGATGTCTACGCGGGACTCGCGCTCGCCGAGCGCATCCCCACCGGTCTCGTGCACATCAACGACCAGACCGTCAACGACGAGGCGACCGCCCCCTTCGGCGGCGTCGGTTCGTCCGGCACCGGCTCCCGGCACGGCGGCCCGCAGGCCAACATCGAGGCGTTCACCGAGACCCAGTGGGTCACGCTGCGCGGGGATCTGCCCGCCTACCCGTTCTGATCCCGTCACCCACAAGGGCCGCCATCCACTCGGATGGCGGCCCTTGTCGCGTTTTTGTCCACTCGACATTTGGCTGCCCACAAGGGAAAACCTCTAATAGTCAGATTGACACTAAGAGAACCGCCCCGCTACCGTCGGCAACCGCACGGCGCCCGCGGGGGACCTGCCCGGGTGCCGCGCCGACACTCCTCCGACCTGAGAGGGCGGATCCATGACCCGGCACAGGGGGCGACCATGATCGCGATACTGACGGCGTTGCAGAGCGAGTACCAGGCGGTCCGCGAACACCTCGTGGACGTGCGGACCGACACCCACCCGAAGGGCACGGTGTTCGAGGTGGGCACCCTGACCGGCCGACCAGGGCGCCGGGTCGCGGTGACCGTGGGCGGCATGGGCAACCTGAGCGCGGCCACGCTCACCGAGCGGATCATCACCCACCTGCGCCCCGCCGCGGTCATGTTCGTGGGCATCGCGGGCGGCCTGCGCGACTGGATGGAACTGGGCGACGTCGTCGTGGCCACGCGCGTGTACGCCGCGTACGGCGGCCGCTCCGACACGGAGGGCTTCTCCTCGCGGCCCCGCGCGTTCGACGCCGCGCACGGTCCCGAACAGGCGGCCCGCGGCCTCGCCCGCGGCACCGAGTGGCGCGCGGGCCTCCAGGGCGAGCCCGCGGTCCACTTCGCGCCCATCGTGTCGGGCGACGTCGTGCTGGACGCCCGCGACTCCGAACACGCCCGGCACCTGCGCCAGCACTACAACGACGCGGTGGCGGTCGAGATGGAGAGCGCCGGGTTCGCCCAGTCCGTACACCTCAACGAGGTCGCGGCCCTGGTCGTGCGCGGCATCAGCGACCACGCGGGCGGCGACAAGCGCGCGACCGACGGCAAGGGCTGGCAGGACGTGGCCGCCCGCAACGCCGCCGCCTTCGCCGTCGCGGTGGCCGCGGCAGTGGAGGATCCGTCGGACGACGCAGACGCGGACACACAAGCCGCCACCGAGAAGCACCCGGTGGTGCACAACACCGCGAGCGGCAACAGCCGGGTCGGGCAACAGTTCGGCGTGGTCAGCGGCGGCGTCACGATCACGAACGGGGGCGGCGACCGATGAACGTGGAGAACACGGCCACCGACAACGCCCACGTCGAAGCGCAGTTCGGCGTTGTCAACGGTGATGCCACGGTCCACAGCCACGACAACACCTACTACATCAACCCGACCGACCCCCCCGAGCGGCGGTTGGAGGTGGCGGTCAACCACCTGCGCGGCCGCAGCTCCGCCCGGTTCGCGGAACAGATCCTGGCCGATCTGGTCCGCGAGGGATACGGGAATACCAAGACCCACTACTACTACGCGCTGGCACTGCTCAGCGGACGCTCCATGAACGAACTCGACGACAAGGTGCACGACGCCTACACCACGTGCCTGCGCCAGGCCCGCGAGTCCACGCCGGACCAGTGGCGCGACGCCCTCGACGTGGTGGCGCTGCTGCTCGACGGGGCCTTCACGCAGGGTCTCGACCGCGAGCGGGACGACCGGTTCGTCGCGGCGCTGCCCGCCACCTTCGGCAGGCTCCCCGGCGAGCGCAAGACCGAGATCACCACGCACCTGGAGCTGCTGCTGGGCGGCGTGGTGCAGGACCACCTGGCGGCGGAGGAGATCCAGCGGGTCGCCGCCGAGCGGATGTCCGGCGACCGGCGCGGTCGCGCGTGGATGTTCTTCGAGGCCGTGCCCGCTCCCCCGCGCGCGGGTGAGCCCGCTCGCATCCTGGTGCCGCGAGAGACCCGGACACGGGCCGCGCTCGGCGGTGTCGCGGTGTTGGTCGGGATCGTGATCGCGTTGTCGGGTGCGCGGAACCTCGCGCTCTCGCTGGCTTCGCTCATCCTGGTCTCGGTGGCGTTGGCGGTGATCGTGCGGACCGGATACGACCTGGCGTTGTCAGCCCGACGGCGGCGGGACATGGACCGCGAGTACGGGTTCGCCGAGCCGCTGCGCCCGGTGTCGCCGGGGCACTGGGTGCGCACCGACTTCGTCGAGGGCGTGCACGACCTGGTCGACAAGCGCTTCCGGGACGTGCAGCGGCGGTTCCCGGACCTGCTGCCGAACGCCGTTGGCGACTGGCCGACGGACACGGCGGGCATCCGCAACACGCTCAAGCGGCGGTTCGTCGACCGCTACGGGAACTCCCGCGTCACCCCGGCGGAGATCAACTGGTTGATCCGCTGGCACGCCCGCCAGGTCGGCGCGCAGTGGCGCGAGGGCAAGCTGTTCGCGTACCAGGTCACGCTGGCGACACCGCCTCGTACGATCACACTGTTCCGCGCGGGTATCGCGGTGGGCGCGATCAGCGTGATCGGGTTGATGGTGAGTGGCGCGCTTGCCGCACTGGGTGGGATCGTGCTCGCGGCCGGTGCGTTCTTCGCAGTGCGGGACACAACCACGATACGGGTGGCCAGACAGCGCGACCTGGACGAGAAGCAGCGCGAAGTCCGTCTCTTCGAACAGGAGGAACGCGAGTTCCGGCGGTGGGTGGCGTTCCTGGAGCAGCGACCCACTGACGAGGAGATGGCGCAGTGGCTCGAACTCGACCGTGCCTACCTGCGCGCGACCGCCGTGCAGCGCTACGGGCTGAGCAGTCGTGACCTGTTCAACAGCGTGGTCGTGGCCAAGGGAGCGCCGAAGGCGCGCCGGGCCCGCGTGATCTACGGCCCGGAGCGGTACACCATGTACGAGGTCATGATCTTCCTGCTGACCGACAGCGGGGTCCGGTTCGTCCAGGTGCGACTGAACTTCCTCAACGGCGTGTGCCGCAACGAGGAGCGCAGCGTCTTCCACTACGACAAGGTGGCCTCCGCGCGGATCGCGGAACAGGGCGTGCGCGCCGACGACCCGGCGAGCGCCGAACCGCCGCAACCGGACTCCGGTCTCACCTCGGACGTGGTGGAGCTGGCGGCCGTGACCAGGGGCCTGCGCGGTCGGGAGTTCCGGCTGACCCTGGTCAGCGGTGTGGACGTGGCGGTGTTCCGGGAGGAGTTCGGCGAGCAGTCCGGATCTGTCGCCGAGAACGCGGAATACCTGCAGCGGCTGGCGCTCGACACCGCCGGGGTCACCGGGGCGCTGCACATCCTGGAGTCCGTGGCGGCCGACGGTCGCGACTGGATCGACCGGGAGAAGCAGCGGCGACGGCGACGGTCCCGGGAATGGGCGCACACCGACCCGGCGGCGCAGGCGTTCACCCCGACGGGCCGGTCCTCCGGCAACGCGAACTGACCGAGGCCAGACCGTAGGTGTCAGATCGACAATCAGGGATACTCTCGCCCACGTGAGCCCAGCGCACCGGAGTCGACTGCTGACGCATATCACCGCCGACCTGGTGGTCCTCACCATCCGGTCCGGGCAGTTGCACGTGTTGGTGGTGGAGCGGGACAACGAGCCGTTCGCCGGGCAGCTCGCGCTGCCCGGCGGGTTCCTGCGCGGGGACGAGACCCTCGACCGGACCGCCGCCCGCGAGCTGCGGGAGGAGACCGGCATGGATCCGGGCTCCCTGCACCTGGAGCAGGTCGGTGTGTACTCCGATCCGGACCGCGATCCGCGGGTGCGGCGGGTAATCACCTGTTCCTACCTGGCGATCGCGCCGAACCTGCCGGTGCCGACAGCGGGATCGGACGCGCGGGAGGCGCGGTGGGTGACGGTGGCGCGGTTGCTCGCGCCGCGGGCCCGGTTGGCGTTCGACCACAAGCGGATCCTGGCCGACGCGGTGGAGCGGGCGCGGGAGAAGCTGCAGTTCAGCACGGTCGCGACGGCGTTCTGCGACGCGGAGTTCACCATCGGCGACCTGCGCGAGGTGTACGAGGCGGTGTGGGGGGTGGAGCTGGACAGGCCCAACTTCCACCGGAAGGTCACCGATGCTGACGGGTTCGTGGTGAGTACCGGACGTAAACGGACATCGGCGGGTGGCAGGCCCGCATCGCTCTACCGGGCCGGGGACGCGGAAACCATATCCCCGCCGATGATGCGCACGCCGCGCGCGCGGAAGTGACACAAACCCCTGTGCGTAAATTCCGTTGGGTGTATAGCTTCGGGTACAGGGGTCTGCCCTGTCTGGGGGCCACTCTGGGGCTACATCGTCTGAAGGGAATCAGTCATGCGTGTTCTCGTCACCGGCGCAACCGGCACGGTGGGTCGGCATGTCGTCGAAGGTCTCGTGTCTGCGGGGGTTGATGTACGGGCGTTGACGCGGCGGCCGGAGCAGGCAGGGTTGCCTGACGGTGTCGACGTCGTCGCGGGGGATCTCACGCAGCCGGATGCCGCGTTGTTTGCCGGAATCGACCGGATGTACATGTTCCCGGCAGGGGACACGCGCGTGGTCTTGGACCTGGCGCGGCAGGCCGGTGTGCGGCGGGTCGTCGTCCTGTCCTCGCTTTCCGCTGCCGATCCGAGTGACTGGGGCGGTAAGCGCCACCGGGATGTGGAGGTCGCGGCCGAGGAGTCCGGGCTGGAGTGGACGCATCTGCGGCCCGGCATGTTCACGGCCAACCTGTCGGAGTGGGGCGAGTCGATCCGCACCGAGGGTGTTGCCCGCGCTCCCTACGCCGCGTTGACCCTGGCACCGGTCCACCAGCGGGACATCGCGGAGGTCGCGGTGCAGGCGTTGCTGACCGATGAGCTTGTCGGCAGGACACTGCGGCTGACCGGGCCGGAACCGCTCAGCAGGCCCGAGCAGGCGGCGGCGATCGGGCGCGGTATCGGCCGGGAGGTACGGTTCGAGGAGCTGACGCCGGAGCAGTGGCGGGCGTCGCTGCCCGACCAGTTCCCGGCCGCGGTCTCGGACTGGCTGCTCAACCTGTGGGCAGGCGCGGTGGACACGCCGGAGGTGCCGGAGCCGACGGTGCCGGACGTGCTGGGCAAGCCCGCGCGGACGGTCGAGGAGTGGGCGCGGGAGCACGCCGACCTGTTCCGGTGATCGTTTCCGGCCACGAAGGGGTGACGGTGTGATTCCTACGATCGGTACCGCGCGGGGCCTTCAGGCCGGGTGATTCCCGCGCGAGCTGATCGTCCGTGAGCACATCCTCCCGATCACCGTCGCCCCGCCGGGCTACCGATCATCCAACCTGTCACGTCCCGTACCCGTACAACCGTTGCGGCACAAGAAGGTCGTGGCACAAGATCCGGCGCGGACCTACCTTGGCTTTCGTGACCGACAGCGTGACCTTCCACCTCAACGGCAGGCCGGTGACCATCACCGACCCGTCGCCCGACCTGCTGCTCATCGACTATCTGCGCGCCCCCGGCGTGGCGCTCACCGGCGCCAAACCGGCCTGCGGGCAGGGCGGCTGCGGCGCCTGCGCGGTGCTGCTGTCCAGTTGGGACGCTCAGGCCGAACGGGCCGTGCACCGGACGGTCAACGCCTGCCTGCGCCCGGTGTGCGCGCTGGACGGGATGGCGGTCACCACGATCGAGGGCACCGGCACGCCCACGCGGCCCGCCCCGGAACACCTGGTGCACCACAGCGCCTGTGCGCGCGGCGGCGCCCCGGCCGCGCACGCCACGCCGTCGGAGATCGCCGCCGCGCGGGCGTCGGCGGCGGCCCGGCAGGCGGCGGCCGAGGACGTCGCGCTCGCCGCGGGCGCGCCGGAGGACCCGCCGCCCGGGATGAACCCGGTCGCCTACCGGCTGGCCATGAACAACGGCACCCGGTGCGGGTACTGCGCGCCCGGGTTCGTGATGACCATGTGCGGCCTGCTGGAGGACGACCCGGAGCCGAGCAAGCGCGCGATCGAGGACGCCTTCGACGGCAACCTCTGCCGCTGCACCGGCTACCGGTCGATCCTCACCGGGATGAAGACCTTCGCGGGCGACTGGGCGGAGATCGACGAGCAGGAGCGGCAGGCCTGCGTCGGCGAGCAGGCGCTGGCGGCGGTCGTGCCCGGCCCGCTGCCCGACCTGGGGCCGCCCGCCGCGGCCCGGGTGCCGCCATCCCCGGTGGAGATCTTCACCGAGGGCAAGGTGTGGCTGCGGCCGACCGCCCTCGCCGACGTCGGCGCCATCCTGCGCGAGTACCAGGGCCGTCAGGTGCGCCTGGTGCACGGCAACACCTCCTACGGCGTGTACCCGACGGAGGTGCGCGCGGCGGAGGTGCTGGTCGACATCCAGGCCGTGCCCGAGCTGGTCGGCGTCGAGACGGGCGCGGAGTGGATCGATGTGGGCGCGGCCACCACCTACCGCGAGCTGATCTCCGTCCTGACCGGGCTCGACCAGGCGGAGGACACGGCGGTCGGCGCGCTGCTGCTGATGGCGCGGCGCACGGCGGGCGCTCTCGTCCGCAACTCCGCCACGCTGGCGGGCAACACGATGCTGGTGCTGCAGCACATCCGGCGGGACGAACCGTTCCCGTCCGACCTGATGACCGCGCTGGTGGCGATCGGCGCGGAGATCACCGTGTGGCAGCCGTTGCTGGGCGAGGAGTCCGCCCGGCTGCCGATCGGCGAGCTGGTCGACCGGGTGGTCGACGACCCGGTGCTGCTGGAGGGGCTGGTGCTGCGCACCTACCACCTGCCGGTACTGCCGCCGACGGTGAAGGTGTTCGCGCAGAAGGTGGCGCTGCGGGAGGTCAACGCGCATTCGCTGGTCAACGCGACCACGGTGGTGCAGCTGGACGGGACCACGGTGGTGGACACGGCGGTCGTGTTCGGCGGCATCGCTCCCTATCCGTGGCACGCGCGGGCCACGGAGGCGGCGTTGCGTGGGTCGGCGCTGGATCTGGACGGGTTCGACAAGCCCGCTGCCGTCCTGGAGGAGGAGGTCCGCGCGGAACTCGACCGGTGGCTGGAGCGGATGGCGGAGGTGCCCTGGGAGGGCGTCACCGACGACTACCGGGTCCGGCTGGCGGAATCATTCCTGTACAAGGCGATCGTGAACGCGCTGCTGACCGCCGAGCCGGAGGCGGTGCCGCCGGGGATCCGGTCGGCCGGGGTGGGCGCGTGGGGGCGGTGGCCGGTCAGCAGCGGCAGCCAGACCTACGAGGTGCAGCCGTGGAAGGCTCCCGTGTCGCAGCCGTACCTGAAGCTGGGCGCGTTCTACGAGGCCACCGGCGCGGTCCGGTACACACACGAGACGCCGGTGCCACCCACCACCGCGCACGCCGCGTTCGTGCGCAGCCTGCGTGCGCTGGCCGACTACCACTTCGTCGCGTCGGGTGCCGAGGAACCGGCGGACCGCTCGACGCTGTCGAGGCACCTGGCCGGGCGCTGTCCCGGGTTCGTGGAGCTGGTGACGCACGAGCACGTACCACCGCAGGGGATCAACCTGCAGGGCATGGGCGGCGATCAGCCGTTGCTCGCCGCGCGGCGGGTCAGCCATGTCGGGCAGGCGATCGCGGTGGTGGTCGCGGAGTCGGCGGAGTCGGCGCAGCAGATCGCCGACTACGTCACCCAGTTCTGCATCGCGTATCGGCCGGTGGAGTGGGAAGCGCCGTACGACAAGCCGGTACTGACGCTGGAGCACGCGCTGGAGGTCGGCAGCGTGTTCCCGGACCATCCGGAGTCGGCCGAGTTCACCGCGCACATCTGGCAGATCACGCGTCCCGGTAGCGATCTGCGGTGGGTGCGGGATCGGGAGCCGTCGGACCGGGAGATCACGAAGTCGTCCGCGGTGGTGTCGGGCGTCAACTGCGTGGTGGTGTCCGGCGCGCAGACCACCGGCGGGCAGGCCCATTTCTCCCTGGAGACGCAGGCCTGCGTGGTGGAACCGCTGGACGGCGACCGGTGGCGGATCGTCCCGTCCACGGTGGACCCGATGGCGGCGCACCAGACGGCGGCGATGGCGCTGGGTGTGGAGTACCACCGCATCGAGGTCGACGTGCCGCGCGTGGGCGGCGCGACCGAGCAGGCCCGGTTCGTGGTCGGCCCGGCCGTGGTCGCCGCGCACGCGGTCCGCCGCCCGCTGCGCCTGGTGCTGCCGCGCGACGGCGACACCGCGATGCTCGGCAAGCGGCACGCCTTCCACGGCCAGTACCAGATCGCCATCGACGCGACCACCGGTCTGATCCACGGCCTGGACGCCCGCCTGTGGGGCGACGGCGGCGCGTTCTACGACTGTTCGTTCGTGGCCGCCGACCGTGTACAGCTCCACGCCGACAACGCCTACCTGGTGCCCAACTCGCGGACCCAGGTCGACATCTGCCGCACCAACAAGACACCGGGCACCGCGTCCGGCGACATCCAGGGCCGGATCATCCTGGAGACCGCGATCGACGACGCCGCGTTCGCCGCGGGCATCGACCCGGCCGACGTCCGCGAACGCAACCTCTACCACCGCGGCGACGTGACCCCGTACGGCCAGGCCCTGACGCACTGCTACCTGCGCGAGGTGTGGACCTACCTGCGGGAGAAGTGCGACTACGACCGGCAGAAGATCGCCGTCGACGCGTTCAACCGCACCAACCGGTGGCGCAAGCGCGGCATCGCGATGATGCCGGTCAAGCACGGCACCGGACTGACCCAGGCCGACCAGTCGACCGCCCACGTCATCGCCTACGCGGGCGACGGCAGCGTGGTCATCCACCACGGCGGCGTCGAGTCGGGCCAGGGCCTGACGACGCGGGTCGAGCAGGTGGCGTCGTACGTGCTGGGCATCCCGTTCGACCTGATCCACGTCAACGGCCCGAGCACCAGTCTCAGCACCGGCACCCACCACAGCGTCGAGGCGGTGAAACAGGCCTGCGAACGGCTCCGCGCGCGCCTGACCGAGTTCGGCAACCGCATGCTCAAGGACAACGGTCCGGAGTGGTGCGCCCGCCAACAGATCGACTTCTGGAACCACCCCGAACACGGCTGGGCCACCAGCGTCCCCGGCCCCGGCGACACCCACCGGCTGATCTGGCAGAACCTGGTCCAGGTCGCCCACCGGCTGCGCGAGGACCTCACGGTCTCGCACACGGCCCGGATCCCGGGCGGCGAGATCCCGCTGCCCGCGCCCACCGTCAAACCCATGGCCGACCAGCACGACATCCCCGGCATCACCGTCGCCAGGGACGCCCGGGTCGACAGCCGCGTGGACACGTTCCACGACTTCACCTACTCGGCCGCGTGCTCCGTCGTCGAGGTCGACATCCTCACCGGCGAGACCAAGGTCCTCCGCTCCGACCTCGTCTTCGACGTCGGCTGGAGCCTCAACCCGGCCCTGGACATCGGCCAGGTGGAGGGCGGGTTCGTGCAGGGCATCGGCCACGTCCTGACCGAACAGCTGGTGCACCAACCGGACGGCCCCGAGACCGGCCGCCTCAACACCACGAACACCTGGCGCTACCAGCCACCCGCCGTCCCCACGATCCCACTCCGCCTCAACACCCACCTGTTCCCCCGCGACCTCGCCGCTCTCCCGGACGACTCCCTGTCCACAAAGGAGATCGGCGAGGCCCCCATGACCCTGGCCACCACGGTCTTCCTGGCCGTCAAGTCCGCCATCCGCTCGTCCCGGCTGGAACGCGGCCTGGACGGCCTGTTCCCGCTCGACGCCCCCGCCACCGTCCAGGAAGTCCGCCAAGCCGCCGCCGTCACCCTCACACCGCCCCCTGCCCCTGCCGAACCCGAAGAGTGACGAGCGGTTCACCCCATCAGGCGCTGTGGACAGGGAACTTTCCCGGGCGTGTCGTTCGTTGCGAGTAAAGAGGTGGGGGCGAGCGGGAAGCAAACGCCAGGCAGGTGGCCGGTCAAGCCAGGTAGGCAGCCAGGGCAGGTAGCCAGTCAAGTCAGGCCAGGCAGACGGCCAACCAGGCCAAACGGCCAGTCAGGCCAGGTGAGCAGCCAGGCGGCGAGTCGGCATAGCGCATCCGGCGCTTGGCGGACTGGCTCAGCGGCAGAGAGTGGCTTCGAGAAGGCCCGCTGGAGCGGGCACCGGCGGATCAGGTGTCGACGCGGGTGTGCCGCCTCGCGCCCGCCTGCGCGCGCCCATGGGGCCCCGCCGATCCGCCTGCCCGGAGGGAATCCGGGACGGGCTCAGGTGATCGAAAGCCCATCGCGTGCGGGCCCACTGCGTGTCCAGCGTGGTCCGCGACACGCGCCCGATGCGATCGTGGGCCAGGGCTCCGGGGCGAGAACCGCGTGGGATCGCAGGCCGGGGAAAGTCTGCGGCGGGTTCGCCGCTCGATTGTCCACTATGGAGTCGTGGCGCATTGGCCTGCGGTGTGGGTGCCGGGGAGGCGGGTGCAGCGGCACTCGCAGAGGTCGTTGTATTCGGCCTCGTCGATCGGGCGGGTGTGGCGGGTCGGGGTGGGGTGGGTGGCGGTTTGGGTGGTCATGGGCATGGCGAACTCCGGTTTCGCAATGCGGTGCAGGTTGTGCGCAGGACGTACCACCGGTCATTCGATCTCAACCGTCGACGCTCCACTGGGGGGATTTTGCTTATGTGGCAACGTTTTCTGACACGAAGTCGACCAGGCGGGTGATGCCGTCGGTGGCGGCTCCGGCGGTGATGGCTCGGGATGTCAGTGCTGCGGCGCCCGCCAGGATCGTCGTGTCGAGGTCGTGGGATCGGGCGGCGTCGAGGACGTGGGAGATGCCGGTGGCGGCCGAGGTGATCGACGAGATGTCGCTGGGGTGGGTGCCCCGGGTGAGGTTGTGGACGAGGTTGGCCGTGGTGGGGGCCAGCAGGGAGCCGATGCCGGTGGCGAACGGGGCCAGGTCGGCTGGGGTGATGCCTTCGGCGCGGGCCAGGGCGAAGGCGTGTACGAGGCCCGCGATCGAGGTCCAGAACAGGTCGAGGAGGGCGACGTCGTAGGCGGCGGCGCGGCCCGGGTCGGGGCCCAGGTAGGTGGGTTTGCCCAGGCAGGACAGCACCGGTTCCTGGGCGCGGTAGAGGTCTTCCTGGCCGCTGAGCAGGATGACCGCGTCGGGGCCGCCGATGGTGGGGGTCGGACTCAGGATGGTGCCGTCGAGGTAGGCGACGTCGTGGGCGGCTGCCCAGGTTGCCATGGCGCGGGCGCGGTCGGGGGTGTCCGAGGTGAGGTTGACCAGGGTTCGGCCTGCCAGCGCGGCGGTCGCGGGTTCCAGGATGGAGTGCACCGCGGCGTAGTCGAGAACGCTGGTGATTACCAGGTCGCTGGCTGATACCGCTTCCGTGACGGTCGGGGCGCGGGTGGCGCCGCGGGCGACGACGTCCTCTCCCTTGCCGGGGGTGCGGTTCCATACCGTCGTGGGCTGGTCGGCGGCCAGGAATGCCGTCGCGATCGCCTGGCCCATCGGGCCGAGGCCGAGGATCGTGGTGGTTGTCATGGGGGCACGGTAAACATTCACGTCGGCGTGAGGGTCAAGGCGAAGGCGACAGGCCGTGAGGGAGGACACATGCGGATCGGGGAGTTGGCGCGGCGTACCGGGGTCAGTGAGCGGGCGTTGCGGTACTACGAGGAGCAGGGGTTGTTGCAGCCCGCGCGGACCGCGGGTGGTTATCGGGTGTTCACCGCGGCGGATGTCGAGCGTGTGCGGCATGTGCGGTTGTTGTTGGCGGCGGGGTTGTCCACGGCGTTGATCGCGGAGATGTTGCCGTGCATGGTTCCCGCGGCGGATGTGTTGGCGCCGGGGTGTCCGGAGTTGGTGCCGTACATGAACCGCGAACGCGACCGGATCACCGCGTCCATCGAGGAGCTCACCACCGCCCGCGACCTACTCGACCGCATGATCGCAGCCACGCCGGTCTAGAGGCGCAGCGGGCTGGGGAGGCCGGAGAGGTGGTGGGTGCCATCGGCGGTGGACAAAGTCAGGTGGGTGAAGTCGGGGACGGTGTGCAGTGCGCCTTCGCGGATCAAGTCCGGATCCCCGATACCCACACATCGGGCTCCCGCCGCCACTGCCGCGCGTACGCCGCTGTGGGAGTCCTCGAAGACGACCGCGTGCTCGGGCGGCACACCCAGTAGCTCGCACGCCTTCAGGTACGGCTCGGGGTGGGGTTTGCCCTTGGTCACGTCCTCGCGCGTCACCGTACGCGTGAAAGGGTTGTCCAGTAACGACTTCACGCGCGCGACCTTCTCCGCGCCGCTCCCGGTCACGAGAGCGACAGGGATGCCCCGCTCCACCAACGCGTCCAGCATGGCGCGCGCGCCGGGGATGAACGTGAAGTCTGTGCGGGCCTCGATCTCGCCTGCTTCCACCCAGATCGCGGCGCGCTTGTCGGCGGTGTGGTCCGGGAAGAGGGCGGCGACGGTGTGGTCGCCGAGGCGGCCGTGGACGTGCTCGTGGATGTCGCGCTCGGTCAGTTCCCGCCCCGCGTACCTGGCCAGCACCTCCGCCCAGGAGGCCTCGATGGCGGCGCGCGAGTCGATGATGACGCCGTCGAGGTCGAACAGCACGGCCGTGGTCATGGGGTTCCTCCGGGGGTGCGCGGGTGGGCCAGGTAGGGGTCGAAGGCGAGCTCGGCGGCGCCGACCAGTACCGAGTCGGCGGCCGCGCCCGCGACGACCTCGGTGTCGTCGGTGCGGGCGACCACGGACCTGGCCAGGTGGGCGTGTACGCGCTGGGCCGCCAGGCGGTGCAGGTCGCCGAGGACGCCCGCGAGGACGACGCGGGCCGGGACGACGATGTTGACCAGGCTGGCCAGGCCGGAGCCGAGGTGGTCGGCGGCGGTGTCGACGGCGTACCGGGCGCGTGGGTCGCCCAGTTCGGCGCGGGCGAACACGTCGGCGAGGTCGGTCGCGGCGGCCTCGCGGAGCACGGCGCGGGCGTCGGCGTACATCTCCAGGCAGCCGCGTTGGCCGCAGGGGCAGTCGAGGCCGTGCGGGTCGATGGACAGGTGGCCGGCCTCCAGGACGTGGTGGGTGGTGCCGTCGGTGATCAGGGCGCCGCCGATGCCGGTGTGCTCGCAGGCGAGCACGAGCACCGTGCCGGGGTGTCGTCCGGCGCCCCGGCGGTACTCGGCGAGGGCGGTGAGGCCGGAGTCGTTCTCCAGGCGGACGGGCAGGTCGGGGGGCAGGTGTTCGCGGAGGATCTGTTCGGCGGGGACGCGGTCCCAGCCGAAGTGCACGGCGTTGCGGACGACGCCGCCCGGTCTGGTCATGCCCGCGAGCCCGACCGCGACGCCCACGCACGGCCGTCCGGTGGCGTCGACGGCTGCCGCGATGTGTGTGGCCACGTCTGTGAGGGCGGCCTGTGGCGCGGCGCCCACGCGGTGGCTCGTCCGGCTCACGACGCGCGCGCCGAGTCCGACCACGGCGATGTCGACGCGCCGGGGCCGCAGGTGGGCGGCGATCACGACCGGGCCGCGCGGGGCGAGCGCGAGTAGCGGTGACGGTCTGCCCCGGCCTGCGGGCGGGCCCTGCTCGGTGCTGAGCACGCCACGTTCGGTGAGCCAGGCGGCGGCCTCGCCGACCGCCGTGCGGGTGAGCCCGAGCCGGGTGGTCGCGGTGGCGCGGTTCATCGGTCCGGACTCGTGCATGAGGCGCAGGAGGCGGGCGACCGCAGTCGGCCGTACGGGTCTATCCACGGGCCGCTCCTTCACTTACCGTGGGGGCGGACCCGATTTTATCCACTTGTGAGACAAAACCGCCAGGAGGCCCGGGTGCGAAGACCGCTGCTGCCCGTCATCGCGGCATTCGGGCTGTTCGTCGCGTTCGGCTTGGTCGCGGGCGGCTGGGGTGCGGCGCTGCCGTTCCTGCGCGCGCGGTTCGACCTCGGCGAGACCGGCGGCGGGTCGGTGATCAGCGCGTACAACCTGGGGGCGCTGGTGGCGATCCTGGGGTGCGGGCTGGCGGAGAGGGTACTGCCGCCGCGTCTGACGGTGGCCGCGTTGGTCAGTGTGTACGCCGGTGGTCTCGTGTGCGCGGGGTTGGCGCCGAGTTGGCCGGTGGTGTTGATCGGCGCGGTTGTCGCGGGTGCCGGGTACGGCGGTCTCGGTCTGCACTTGAACACGTCGTTCGCGCGCGGGCCTCGGGGCGTGTTGATGGTGAACCTGCTCAACGCGGCGTACGGGGTGGGCGCGATCCTCGGGCCGATGCTGGTAGCCGTCACTGCGCCGGTGGACGTGCGGTGGACCCTGTTGTCGATCGCCGCCCTGATCGCGTTGTGCCTACCGGTCATGGGCAGTGCCACCAGTCTCCCCGAGCACGACGGCGGCGGCACGGTGTCGGCGCTCCAGCTGGCGCTGCCGTTCGCGGTGGTCACGTTCCTCTACGCGGGACTGGAGACCTCGGCGGGCGCGTGGATCAGCACGCACCTGACCTGGATCGGAACGGACCCGGACGCCGCCGCGCGCTGGGCGTCGTTGTTCTGGGCGGGGCTGGCGGTCGGCCGGATCGTGCTGCCGCTGGTGGTGACCCATCCGACCCGGCTCATCCTCACCGGTTTCGCGACGGCGGTGCTCGGTCTCCTGCTCGCCACGCAGCCCTCGCTCGCGGTCGCCGGTTACATCGTGACCGGGCTGGGGCTGGCGCCGATCATCCCGACGATCCTGGCGTGGGTGGCGGGTTCGACCACCCGTGGCGGGTTCGCGAACTCGATCGTGCTGATGAGCTGCATGGCGGGCAACGTGGTGTACCCGGGCATCATGGGGGCGGCGGTGGACCCGGACTCCCCAGTCCGGATTCCCTTGCTGTTGGCCGGTTTCGCGGCGTTGGGGCTGATCGCGGCAGTGTGGGTTGCCCGGGTCAGGCCCGCACGATCCGAATCTCCAGCGCATCCCCGAACCCGGACAGCGTGAGGA
The DNA here is from genome assembly GCF_000374445.1 of Actinokineospora enzanensis DSM 44649. Lineage (GTDB taxonomy): Bacteria > Actinomycetota > Actinomycetes > Mycobacteriales > Pseudonocardiaceae > Actinokineospora > Actinokineospora enzanensis. Next base: position 79,229 of record NZ_KB894412.1, read on the forward strand.
TCCGCGCGGGCGCGCTGCCCTCGGCGGCGGTGACCGTCAGCGGCAGGTCCGGGCGGGCGGCGGCCACGTCGAGCAGCATGGCCACCCCGGAGCTGCTCAGGTAGTCCGCGGCGGTCAGGTCGATCGCGATCCGTTCCCGCGCCACCTGCGCCAGCAGCGTCTCCCGCAGGGTCGCCGCGCCCGCCATGTCGATGGTGCCGGTGAGCCGGATGATCCGGACGGGGCCGCGCAGCGCCCGTGCGATCGGGGCGGGTGGCAGCGGCACCGGCGCGGGGATGCGGAAGTCGACCGTGGTACCCGTGGCGGACCGGTGGTAGGCGACCGCCTCGGCCAGCGCGCGGATCATGTTCACGCCCCGGCCGCGGTGGCTGTTGTCCGCCGGTTCCGGGCGCCACCGCCCACGGTCGCGGACCTGCACCTCCAGTCCGCCGTTGCCGGTGTGCGCGACCAGGACGTCGAAGTCGCCGCCGCCGTGCGGGTAGGCATGCTCGACGGCGTTGGCCGCGGCCTCGCCGAGCGCGAGGTGCAGGTCGTTGCGCAGCTCGCGGGACAGGCCGGCCTCGGTGGCCCAGGCGTCCACGGACACCCGCAGCAGGCCCAGCTCGGCCGGGGTGGCGGGCAGGCGGCGGTAGGACAGCGGCGGCGGGATGAACCGGGCGACGACCAGGGCCACGTCGTCGCCGTAGCCGTCGGCGTCGCGCAGGGCGGTGATGACGCGGCCCGCGAGCGCGTCCGGGGCGAGGTCGCCCGCGCCGCGGGTGGTCTCGGCCAAGCGGTCGAGCCCCTCGTCGATCACGACGCCGGGGCGTTCCACGAGCCCGTCGGTGTAGAGGACGACGGAGTCGCCGGGGTGCAGGATCGCGGTGCAGTCCTCGTAGCGGGCGCGGCCGGGCACGCCCAGCACGGCCCCGGCGCCGCCGGTGACGTAACGCGGTCCGTCGGCGGTCAACAACAGCGGCGGCGGGTGGCCTGCCAGTGACCACGTCAGCGCGCCGGTGGTCCAGTCGAAGGTGAGGCACGCGCAGGTACTGCCCACTGCGCCGTTGGTGCGGAACGTGAACGCGTCCAACCGTTCCAACGCACCCGCGGGGGTGTGGCCGTCGAGCAGGTAGCCCGCGAGCGCGCTGCGCAACTGCCCCATGACCGCGGCCGCGTTGGGCCCTTTGCCGACGACATCGCCCACCGACAGCGCGACGACCGTGTCCGTCAGCGGCAACACCTCATACCAGTCCCCGCCCGCGCGCGTGTGCTTCGAGGCCGGGAGGTAGCGGGCGGCGGTGGACAGGCGCGGCAGTTGCGGTAGCTCGCGCGGGAGCAGGCTGCGCTGTAGGGCGGTGGCGATCTCGTGCTCACGCCGCAGCAGCAGCTCACGTTCCTCGTCGGCGCGCACGCGGGCGGTCACGTCCCGCCCGATCGCCTGGACGCCGGTGGGGGTCGCCTGCAGGCTCAGCTCAAGGTCGACCACCCCGCCGTCGCCGCGCCGGATGTTCCACACCTCGGTGACCACGTCTCCGGCGGCCAGTCGTTTGTTCAGTGCGGCGAACCGCGGCAGTTCCTCCGGTGCGACGAACTCGTCCGCGGTGCGCCCGAGCAACTCCTCCCGGGTATATCCGAACAGTGCGCAGGCCGCCGGATTCACCTCGACATAGCGCAGCCGGTCGTCGGTTATCCAGATTCCGTCGGTCGCGCGTTGCACCAATGTCCGATATCGTTGTTCGCTTTCCCGCAATGCCCGCGCGGCGTGCGCGCGTTGCAGCGATTCCCAACAACGGTTGCCCACCACGCCGACGATCTCGACCTCCGCCGGTGTCCAGTGCCGCACGGTCGCCTGGTGCACCGCCATGGCCGCGACGAACCGGCCGGACTTCGACAACGGGACGCAGATCACCGCGCGGATGCCGGTGACCCGGTAGGCGGCCAGGTCGTCCAGCCGTGGGTCGTCGAACGCGTCCACCACCACCCACGGCTCGCCCGCGCGCATCGCGGCGCGCGCGCCCGCGCCGAACGCGGACATGGCGAACCGGCCCGGCAGCGGCGGCAGGCCGGTGGCGTGGTCGCCGCTCATCACGAAATGGTCCTCGTCCGGCTCGGCGCGGGCGTAGGCGCAGCGGTCGGCGTCGAGGTGCTCGCCGAGCCTGCGCGCGGCCAGCGCCATGATCTCCTCGGCGTCGGCCAGCGGTTGCAGCTCGCGTTCGAGCGCGCCCAGGAACCGTTCGCGCTCCTCGGCGGCGCGGCGGGCGGTGACGTCGACCAGCACGCCGCGCAGCGAGCGGGGGCTGCCGTCGTCGGCGCGGACCACGTGCACCGCGTCGTGCAGCCACAGCACCCGGCCGTCCGCGGCGACCACGCGGATGTCCAGCTCGTGATCGTCGTCGCCGGACCGCGCGCGCAGGCTCGCGGCGAGGTCGTCGGGATGCACCACGGACGCCCAGAAGCCCGGTTCCAGCCAGCGCGCGGCCGGGTAGCCCAGCAGCGCCTCGGCCTGGTCGGACACGCCGGTGACCCGCCCGGTCCCGGCGTCGGCCGCCCACAGCACCAACGGGAGCCCGGCCAGCAGCCGCGCGGCCCGCTCGTGCTCGCGCGCGTCCGGGGAGGTGCCCATGGCGCGAGCCTTCCCGCTCGGGGGCCCGCGCACAACCGGTGACCGGCCGTGCGGCCATCCGGTGGAGCCATTCATGATGCCCATAACAGGGCGTTGCCTGGCACCCCCCGGAGTCGGGCGGTTCGGAGCAATCGGACAGTCCACTTGCCCTTTTCCGCGACCGGTGCCCGAATTGGTGGATTAACACTTGCGCGGTGTGAATATCTCGATGTTCCCCGGCACCTGGCCCGGAGTTAACGTCTGAACGTCCGATCCGATGGCAACGCGAAGACGGGAGAGCCGCGAGGGAGCAAGAGGCTCGGCCGTGTACGCCATTCGGATTCGATTCACCTTCTGCGTTTCCCACCCTGCATTTTCCGCTCGTTTCGCCGCGCCCGGTCGGGCGCGGCGCGCGCGGGAAAGGAGCCAGCAATCATGAAGTCCACTCATCGCCTGCTCGCCGTGAGCGGCGCGGTGGTGTCCAGCCTGGTGGTGATCGGCACCGCGATCGCCGCCCCCGGCGCGCACCAGTCGCCCGCCGTCGCCACCCAGGCCCAGGCGCAGACCACCGCCCTGCAGGCGGCCTCCGCCCTGGTCGCCACCCGGCCCGCGGCCCTGCACGCCTCGGCCGACGACGCGTTCGTGCAGCGCGGCGTCTACGGGTCGGCGGGCACGCAGTACGTGTCCTACGACCGCACCTACAAGGGCCTGCCGGTGGTCGGCGGCGACTTCGTCGTCGTCACCGACAACGCGGGCGCGGTGAAGTACACCTCGGTCGCCCAGGAGCAGACCATCCAGGGCGTGGCCACCACCGCGAAGCTCACCCAGGCGCAGGCGGAGGCGACCGCGCGCAAGCAGCTCAAGGCGGTCAACGCCGTCGAGGGCAGCAGGCTCGTCGTGGTGTCGCTCGGCACGCCGCGGCTGGCGTGGGAGACGACCGTCAACGGCACCTCCACCGCGGGCGAGTACAGCAGGCTGTCGGTCTACACCGACGCGCTGGACGGCAAGGTGCTGCACAGCCAGGAGCACGTCACCAAGGGCAGCGGCAACTCCGCCTACAGCGGCACGGTGTCCATCGACACCACGCACTCGGGCAGCACCTACACGATGCGCGACCCGAACATCACCAACCTGTACTGCGCGGACGTCAACAGCCCGAGCTCGCCGCTGAGCAAGAGCACCGACTCGTGGGGCAACGGCCAGGCCAGCTCCAAGGAGACCGGCTGCGTTGACTCGATGTTCACCGCGCAGACCGAGAAGAAGATGCTCAGCCAGTGGCTGGGCCGCAACGGCATGGACGGCAACGGCGGCGCGTGGCCGATCCGGGTCGGCCTGAGCCAGGTCAACGCCTACTACGACGGCTCGCAGGTGCAGGTCGGCCACAACAACGCGGGCGGCTGGATCGGCTCGCTGGACGTGCTGGGCCACGAGATGGGCCACGGCATCGACGACCACACCCCGGGCGCGATCTCGCAGGGCAACACCCAGGAGTTCGTCGCGGACACCTTCGGCGCGGCCACCGAGGCCTTCGCCAACGAGTCGGCCCCCTACGACACCCCCGACTACACCGTGGGCGAGGAGGTCAACCTGGTCGGCAGCGGCCCGATCCGCAACATGTACAACCCGTCGCTGGTCAACGGCGACCCGAACTGCTACTCCAGCAGCGTCCCGAGCGCCGAGGTGCACGCGGCGGCCGGTCCCGGCAACCACTGGTTCTACCTGGTCGCCGAGGGCAGCAACCCGGGCGGCGGCAAGCCGAGCAGCCCGACCTGCAACAACTCCTCGGTGTCCGGGCTGGGCATCCAGACCGCCATCAAGATCATGTACAACGCGATGCTGATGAAGACCTCGGCCAGCTCGTACCTGAAGTACCGGGTCTGGACGCTGCAGGCGGCCAAGAACCTGTACCCCAACGACTGCACCGCGTTCAACACGGTGAAGGCCGCGTGGACCGCGGTCAGCGTCCCGGCGCAGTCGGGTGAGCCGACCTGCACCGGCGGTGGCACCACCACGCCGCCGACCAGCCCGACGACCACCAGCACCACCCCGACCACCACTCCCCCGGGCGGCTGCAGCGGCCAGAAGGTCGCCAACGGCGGCTTCGAGTCCGGTGCCACCTCGTGGACCCAGACCTCGGGCGTCATCGGCCAGTACGCGGGCCAGGGCGAGCCCGCCCACGCAGGCTCGTACGACGCGTGGCTGAACGGCTGGGGCTCGACGCACACCGACAGCGTCGCGCAGTCGGTGACGATCCCGGCGGGCTGCCGGGCCACGCTGAGCTACTACCTGCACATCGACACCGCCGAGGTGGGCGGCACGGTCTACGACAAGCTGTCGGTGACCGGCGGCGGCCAGTCCCTGGCCTCGTACTCCAACGTCGACGCGGGCAACGGCTACCAGCTGCGCACCGTCGACCTGTCCGGGCTGGCGGGCCAGACCTTCCAGCTGAAGTTCACCGGTGTGGAGGACGCCGGGGCGCAGACGTCCTTCGTCGTGGACGACGTGGCGGTGACCCTCAGCTGAGCTGAGTCCCGCGCCACACAGGACGGGAGCGGGCGGGCATCCGACAGGGATGCCCGCCCGTTCCGCGTCCATGGGACCAGGATCCGACAAGGGACTCCCGGATTCGCTCGCCGGGACAAGGGAACGGGCCGGTGGCGCCCCCGCGACGCCACCGGCCCGTTCGGTCGGTCCCTCGTTACTCGCCCAGGTACGCGGAGTGCAGCGTCTCCGGCGAGTCCAGCAGCTCCTTGGCGTCGCCCTGGAAGGTGACCCGGCCGGAGGAGACGACCAGTGCGTTCTGCGCGACCCCGAGTGCCAGGTGGGTGAACTGCTCCACCAGCAGGATCGCCGCGCCCTCCTCGGCGAAGCGGGTCACCATCGGCAGCAGGCGGGTGAACACGACCGGCGCGAGTCCCAGCGACATCTCGTCGATGAGCAGGAACTTCGGCCGCGCCGCGAACGCGCGCGCCAGCACCACCATCTGCTGTTCGCCGCCGCTGAGCAGCGCGGTCGGGGAGTTGCGGCGCTTCTCCAGCTCGGGGAACAGCGCCAGCACCTCCTCCACGCGCGGCCAGGTGCGGGCGGTCAGCTTCAGGTTCTCCAGCACGGTCAGGCCGGGGAACACCGCGCGTCCCTGTTCGATGTGCGCCAGCCCCTGCTTGGCGCGCGCGACCCGGGACTGCTTGGTGATCTCCCGGTCGCCGATGTGCACCGAGCCGGACGCCGTCGGGACGATGCCGGAGATGGCCTCAAGCAGGCTGGTCTTCCCGGCGCCGTTGGGGCCGACCAGCGCGGTGATCCGGCCCGGTTCGAGGGTGAACGCGACGTCCCGGATGACCGGGCCCGCGCCCCGGGTGACGGCGACGTCCTGGACTCGCAAGGCGCTCACAGCATCTCCGTTTCGCCCATGTAGGCCTTGAGGACCTCCGGGTTGGCCAGCACCTCGGCCTGCGGGCCGCTGGCCAGCACCTGGCCGAAGTCCAGCACCGTGATCCGGTCGCAGACCGAGCGGACCAGGTCCAGGTCGTGCTCGATGAGCAGCACCGACACGCCGAAGCGGGCCGGGACCTGGCGCAGCCGCAGGCCGAGCGCGACGTGCTCCTCGTGCGGGAGACCGGCGGCAGGCTCGTCGAGCAGCAGCACCTTGGGCCGGGCCAGCAGGTGGCCGACGATCTCGACCAAGCGGCGGGCGCCGACGTCGACCCGGCGCAGCGGGGTGCGGGCGGGCGGGCAGCCGAAGAACGACAGCGCGTCGTCGATCTCGGCCGCGCCGAGCCGTCGCCGGGCGACGAAGCGGACGTACGCGCCGACGGACAGACCGGCGGGGACGCGGTCCTGCTGGAAGGTGCGGCGCAGGCCCGCGCGGGCGCGCCTGGTCGGCGACAGGCCGTTGAGCGTGCCGCCGTCCAGCTCCACCGTGCCGGTGGCCTGCGGGAGGAACCCGGAGATGATGTCGACCAGGGTCGACTTGCCCGCGCCGTTGGGGCCGATCACGCCGAGCACGCCGTTCGCGGGCACCTCCAGGTCCACTCCGGACAGTGCCTTCACCTCGCCGAAGCTCACGCTCAGGTCGCGCACCACCAGCACCGGCTCGCCGAGTGGCGGCAGCTCGATCGACTCGTCCGGCGGCGCGGTCAGTTCGATACCGGCTGTACCTCTGGCGGACTTCGCCCGCCTGCGCCACAGCTCCCGAACAGCCGTACCGAGGTTGCCACCGGTGGTGAGCGCGTGCGTGCCGAGCAGGCCGAAGATGACGAAGCCCCAGTCCTGCGGCACGCCCCAGCGCTTGAGCAGCTCCGGCACCGCGACCCAGAGGATGGCGCCGAAGATGGCCATGTCGATCAGGTGCGCGCCGGACATGATCGCCAGCACGTACAGCGCGAGCGACTGCATGGCCGAGAAGCTCGGCGGGTAGACCTGGCTGACCTGGCCCGCGAGCAGACCGCCCGCGACACCGCCGAGCGCGGCGCTCACCGCGAACGCGGTCAGCTTGGAGGTGCGCACGCTCGCGCCCGCCGCCGCCGTGCCGCGCTCGGAGAACGCCACCGCCTGCCACCCGCTGCCCCAGCGGCTGCGCCGCACGAAGTAGACGGCCAGGCAGCACACGGTCAGCACGATGGAGGCGAGCCAGAAGTACTCGCGGTCGGTGGAGAACATCTCCGGGCGCTCGATGGAGATGCCGTCGACCGTGCCGGGGAACTGGATCTGGATCAGCGTCAGGTCGGCGGCGGCGGCCAGGCCGAGGGTGACCACGGCCAGGTTGATGCCGCGCAGCCGCAGCGCGGGCAGCCCGACCAGGATGCCCGCCACGCCCGCGGCCAAACCGCCGCACAGCAGCCACAGCAGCAGGCCACCGGGGGCCTCGATCTTGTTCAGGTACGACACGACCCAGGCGCCGACCGCGGCGAAGGTCAGCTGGCACAGCGAGATCATGCCCGCGCTGCCGGAGACCACGCCCAGCCCGAGCAGGGCGATCCCGGCCACGATCGCGGTGATCCCGAGGAACACGAAGTACCCGTCGAGACCGACACTGAGCTGGTAGCCGACCGCGACCGCGGCCACGGCGAGGACCAGCGGGACACCGAAGCGGGTCAGCGGGCTGTTCTCAGCGCGCGGCATCCCATACCTCCTTGCGCTGCGACCACAGCAGCAGCCCGACGATGACGAGGAACGGCAGGAAGTAGCGGACCACGGAGAGGCTGTCGACCTGGGCCACGGCACCCTGCGCCATGCCGAGCACCAGACCGCCGATGACGGCGAGGTCGAGCCTGCGGAAGCCGCCAAGCAGGGCGGCCGCCGAGGCGGGCACGACCAGCATGGCCAGCGAGGTGGCGTCGTTGGACTGCGACGGCGCCACGATCGAGATCACCAGCGTGCTGAGCAGGCCGGTCGCCGCCCAGACCGCCACGCTGAGCCGCTTGGCCGGGATGCCCATCAGCTCGGCGGTGGTGGGCCGCTCGGACAGCGCGCGCAGCTCCAGACCGAACGAGGTCTTGCTGAGCACCGCGCGACAGCCGATCGCGATGACGATGGACAGCACCACCGTCACCACGGTCACCTGGCTGACCGTCACGCCGCTCACCGTGAACGCCGGACCGTCCAGCAGCGCGTGGAACGGCTGCGGCTTGTTGCCGAACAGGATGAACGACAGGGAGATCAGCAGCAGGAGCACGGCGACGGTGACGGCCGAGCGGGTGCCGATGTCGGCCTCCGCCAGCCAGGTGGAGATGATCCACCCGAGCAGCGCGCTCAGCGCGGAGCCGAGCACGATGCCCACCACCGTCGCCGCCCACGTGGGGAGTCCCATGTGGATCGACAGGTAGACCGCGACGTAGCAGCCGAACATCCCGGTCGCCGACTGTGCGAAGTTGACCACCCGCACCAGCCGCGACATGAGAGTCAGGCAGACGGCCAGCACCGCGAACAAACCGCCCGCGGCCAGACCTGCCAACGCTCCTTGCAGCATCGAGAGTTCCCCTTGCCTTGCCTGGTGGGACTAGTTCTTCGGGATGCGCAGCCAGTCCTGCGCGGACAGCTCCCACTTGTTCGTGCCGGACATCAGCTTGATCGGCCAGCCCGCGGTGTTGTCGTGGTGCTTGTCGGCCTTGCCGAACACGTACGGGGTACCCACCATCGGGTCGGAGATGGGCTGCATCTCCTGCAGCGCCTTGGTCACCGACTCGCGCGTGATGTCACCCTTGATGCCCTTGATGACCTGCAGGAAGTACTTGGCGGCCAGGTAGCCGCCCTGGCTGAACGAGGTCAGCGGGATGTTGTTCTTGGTCATCAGCTCCCGCCACTCCTTGTTCTGCGCGGCGTCGGCGTCGGTGAACGGGTAGAACTCGGCCGGGACGTAGATGCCCGCGCCCGCGTTGCTCACGGCCTTGGCGTAGTTCTCGCTGTAGACCGAGGTCAGCAGCAGCCAGGTGACGTCGTTCCAGCCCTGCGCGGCGGCGGCCTTCAACTGGCCGATGGAGTCCGGCTCGACCGGGTTGACCGTGATGGCCTTGCAGCCCGCGGCACGCGCCTTGACGATGTAGGACGTGTAGTCCGAGCCGCCGTAGGGGACGGTCGCGTCCATGTAGGTGAGCTTCTTGCCGGTGATCTTGGTCCACTCGTCGATCGCGGCCTGGTAGGAGGGCAGCGTGTTGCCCGCGATCTCCAGCAGCGCGCAGATGTTGTCCTGGTGCAGGACCTCGGAGCCGTAGAGCAGGGTCAGCGTCATGTCGTGGTACGGACCGACGTTGGCCGGGGAGATGTTCGGGCTGTTGAAGCAGGCCGGGTCGACGCCGATGCCGGACATCGACAGGATCTTCTCCTGCGCGTAGTACTTGTTGTTGATCTCGCACTCGATCAGGCTCGACGAGCCGACCAGCGCGACGGCGTTGTCCGAGCCGACGATCTCGCGGGCCGCGGCGGACGCGGCCGCCGGGTCGCCCTTGTCGTCGAGCGCCTTGTAGGAGATCTGGCGCCCGTTGACGCCGCCCGCGGCGTTGGCGGCGTCGAAGACCGCCTTGGCCGCGGCGGACGACTCGGGGAAGGTCGCCGCGCCGCTGAGCGCGTTGACCGAGCCGACGACGATCGGGCCGGTGGAGCCACCGCCGCTGCCGCCGTCGCCGTCCTTCGCACACCCGGCGGCGGCGAGTGTGACCGCGGCGGCCACGGCCACGCCACGCATGATCTTTCTCATAGCGGTCCCTGTCCTGGTTTCTCGGCTGCGGTCGCTTTCGCGCGCAGTGCACGGGATCTGTGAGGTGGAACGGAACCCTACGAGCGGGTATGGCGAGCGGCCTTGACTTTGCGGGCACGCGTGTTGTCTCGCCCCGCACAGGGTGCGACCTGCGTCACCTGTGCAGCCTCCCACAGGTGAGGGCGACTCACCCGGCAAACACGCGCGGCCGCTCCCGGACAGGGGCATGCCCGGGAGCGGCCGCGTGCCGCGTTCGTCGGAAACCCTCACGTGATCAGCTATATCGCGTCACGTGGTGCTCCGACTCGCTTTTTTCGGACTTCGGCCCCGACGGGCCGGTACTTTCCCGAAACCACAGCAGTTTCGGAAGAGCGAAACGATGCCGATTCGATAACTACTTCGACGGCACCGGTGGATCGACTAGTCGATCGCGGCGACGACCGGTGCGGAGTCGACGATCTGCTCGAAGCTCACGCAGGTGTCGCCGTCGAACTTCCACACGTGCGCGACGCGCGCGGTGAACGCACGGCCGGACTTCTTGTTGGTGGCCGCGTACTCGCCGAGGCCGACGACGGTCTGGCCGCCGTCGACCAGCTCGGCGAGGGTGAAGGTGTAGCCGTCCCAGTCCCGGCCGATCGCCTCGAACACGTTGGCGCGCACCTCGTCCGGACCGGTGTAGGTACCGGCGTAGGGGAAGCCCGCGGCCTCGGTCCAGGTCGTGTTCGCGGTGATCGGGGCGAGCATGCCTGCAAGGTCGCCGCGGTCGCTGGCCGCGTAGTGCGCGGCCACGATGTCCACACTGGACAAAGTTGTCTCCTGGTTTGGTTGTGCCGGACCGGTCGGCTAGACCGGCTGGACGTCGGGGTAGGTGACCGAGCCGAGCGGGTACACGTGGCCGCCCGCGGTGGAGTGCTCGGACTGTCCCTCGCCGTTGAGGCCGAGGAAGATACCGGTGGTGCGCAGCGCGATCCCGAGGTCGTGCAGCCAGACGCTGGCCACGGCGATGCGGAACTCGCGGAAGCAGAACAGGTAGAGACCGTCGGCGAACTTCCACACCGTCGACAGGTCCATGTCGCCGTGCCCGCGCTGCACGCCCTCCAGGCACTGCCACGCGTACCGCTGCGAGGACACGTACACGTGCTCGTAGAGGTGGTCGGGGCTGTAGCGGTAGAGGTTGCGGCGGCCGATGAGGTCGCGGGACGGGCCGGGGGCCTCGCCGGTGGGCTCGCCGCCGTTGGTGGTGCCGGTCCAGAAGGTCTGCTGCACCTGCGGGGTGCCCTCCACCGCCTCCTTGCCGATCACCGACAGCACACCGAGCGCGCGGTGCGTGGTGGTGGAGAAGACCAGGGTGAGCGCCTCGCCCTCGACGCTGGTCAGCGGCAGGTTGACGAAGAAGACGTCGTCCCGCACGGCGATGGCGTCGTAGGGGTCCCGGACGCCGTTGCAGGTGACATGGGTGGCGTCCACGAACCGCAGATCGAGCACCGGCCCGTCGTCGAGGGCGACGACGAGCTCACGGCCGGTCAGGTCGGCTTGGGGCAGGCGGTAGGTGGCGATACCCGCGGCGAACTCGTCGTAGGTGCGCCACTCGTCCTCGGGAGGAGTCGACATGGGCCCATCGTGCGAGCCTGCCGCCGGGTCGGCCAGCCGGGCCGTTCGGGCCGGGCGCTGGCAGGCAACAGGTGGTCGCTCGGGGTCAACTCGCCCGTTCGGTCACGATGTGGTAACTGTGCCAACGGGACGGAGGTGGGTCCGGATGGAGCCGGAACGGCGCAGGTGGCGCAGGGTGGTGCTGATCAACGCCATTCTCGGCTACCTGGCGATCCTGCCGCTGGGCATCGTCGTGCTGACCTTGCGCGGAACGGTGTTCGCGGACCCGGGCCGGGTCCGGCCGGACGCCGGGGCGGACAGTTCGGCGGGCGGCAACGTGACCGTGGGACTGGTCATGGCGTGCGCGGTGATCGCGGCGTTCACCCTGGTGAACCGGTATGTGCGCTACTCGTCCGGGCTGCGCGGGCCGCGGTTCTGGCTGGTGAGCGCGGCAGTGGCGGTGTTGCCGTTCACCGCCGCGCTGCTGTGGCCGGGCAGGTGGGCCGACCCCCTGACATGGTGACCTCAGGCGGGGAAACCCGATCGCGCCGAGTAGCCGAAGTCGGTGAGCAGGGCCTGGCCGTTGACCGCGCGGGCCGGCGGCGAGGCCAGGTAGAGCACGTGCCCGGCCACCTCGTCGGCCGTCTGCACCGGGAAGTCCGCCTGGTCGAGCGCGGCGTCGCCGAGATCGCCGCGGGCCATCGGGGTGTCCACAATGGAAGGACAGACGCAGTTCACCCGAACGCGGTCGAACTCCACCGCCAGCGCCCGGGTCAGCGCCACGACCGCCCCCTTGGACGCGCAGTACGGGACCATGCCGGGCGCGGACACGAACGCGGAGTCGCTGGCCAGCAGGACGATCGCGCCGCCGTCGGACAGGTGCGGGTAGGTGAGCTTGGCCAGCAGCAGCTGCCCGGTCACGTTCACCGCGAGCACCGCCGCGATGTCCGCCGCCGACGTCTCCACCAGCGGCGTGCCGACCGGGCCGGAGATGCCCGCGCAGCCCACGACCACGTCGAGACCGCCGAGGTGCGACACCGCCTCGGCCACGGCGGCACCAAGGTCGGCCTCGTCGGTCACGTCCGCGCGCACGGTGTGGATGGCGGGGATGGCGGGGAGGGCGTGGATGTCTGTCGAGCCGACCGAACGGTCCAGTGCCACCACCCGGGCACCCTCCGCCGCGAACGCCCGCGCGCACGCCAGCCCGATACCCGAGGCACCACCGGTGACCAGCACGTTCTTGCCTGTGAGCGACAGCTGCATGAGGTCATCCTGCGCTGGCGCGCGCGCCGCCGTGTTGGCAGCCAACGCACCGTCCTTGTCCGGAACCGCACGGCGCCGGGCCGCCCGTTCCACCGCGCACCGTCGTCCCGCGAGACTGCCGGCACGCCCAGAAAGGAATGCCTCATGACCGAGACCGCGTTGACCCTGTCGGACACCTCGACCTGGCTGCCGCTGGACGGCCTGGCCCCCGGTTTCGACGCGAACAAGGCCCCCACGGTCGGCGACCTGCACGGGCGCGAGGTGGTGCTGGAGGGCCCGGACGGCCCGCTGCTCACCGCCCGCTTCGCGGGCAACCGGGTCGAGTGGGACGGCGGCTCCGACGCCTGCGAGACCTTCCTGGTGGACGACGACCTCTACTACACCCAGTTCCACCCGGAGTCGCGTCCGAACCAGGCGCTGTCGCTGTTCCTCGACCTGCGCAACGGCCGCGCCCTCCTGGTCACCACCATCATCGGCGAGGACGGCACCCCGCGTGTCACCCAGCGCTTCGAGCCCGCCACCCTCCGCGACGCGGACGTGTTCGGCGACGCCCCGGCCCCGTCCCGCGCCCTCATCGGCCGCCGGGCGATGTGGGTGTACAGCGAGCAGCACGCCTACGAGCACGTGTACCTGAGCCCGCACTGGTACACCTGGCAGTGCCTGGCGGGCCCGGAGAAGGGCCTGGCCGACACCGACGAGAACTCGGTGTGGCAGCTGCGCCCCGGCATCTACGTGTTCACCTGGCGCGAGAAGGTCATCCACTGCGCCTCGGTGACCGTCGCCGACCACCGCGACATCCACCGCCTCCGCTCGCACGGCGTCCTCTTCGGCCTGAACGAGTCCGGCGACGGCTCCACCCACTTCACCTTCGGCGCGCACGGCCGTCTCCTCAGCAACACCGTCCACCCCGAGGAGTACGACCCGGCGCTCTGACCGAGCCCCGCACCCCGGCCCTCTCGCCCACCACGGGCGAGGGGGCCGGTCTCGTTTTCGCCACCCGGGCGCCCCGGTGCGGACCGATCAGGATTGGAGAAGCGCGGTTCCGTACCCGGCTCCTACTGTCATGGGCACAGGAACGACAACCCGGGAGCGACAATGACCAACCAGGGCATCCAGACCGTGCTGCACCCCGTCACCGACATCGAGAAGGCCAAGCCCGTCTACACCGCGCTGCTCGGCGTGGAGCCCACGGCCGACAGCCCCTACTACGTCGGCTACGAGGTCGCGGGCCAGCAGATCGGCCTCGTCCCCAACAGCGGCATGACCTCCCCCGTCGCGCACTGGCACGTCACGGACATCAAGGCCAGGCTCGCCGAGGTCACCGCGGCGGGCGGCACCGTCAAGGACGAGCCCCGCGACGTCGGCAACGGCCGCCTGGTCGCCACCGTGACCGACCCCGACGGCAACGTGCTGGGCCTCATCCAAGACCAGGCTTGATCCGGCCGCGCCCCCGCTCCCGCGGGCACGGGAGCGGGGCGGTCGCTCGATCGGGTGGACAACCGGATCGGGTGGCGAGTGGATCGTCGGACCGCCTGTGGACAAGTCCGGGCGGGGCGGAGCGGACCGGAAGTACCCTCGAAGCCGGTCGGGTGATCGGCGGGCAAATGGAGATCAGGATGAGCAGGGCCAAGTCGCGACAGGCCGCGCAGGACGTGGACGTGCACCGGGTCATCCGCGTGCTGGGCGCGCGGGAGAACAACCTCAAGGACGTCAGCGTCGAGATCCCGAAGCACCAGCTGACCGTGTTCACCGGGGTGTCCGGCTCGGGCAAGAGCTCGCTGGTCTTCGACACCATCGCGGCCGAGTCGCAGCGGTTGATCAACGAGACGTACAGCGCGTTCGTACAGGGCTTCATGCCGACGCTGGCGCGGCCCGATGTGGACGTGCTGGCGGGCCTGACCACGGCGATCATCGTCGACCAGCAGCGGATCGGCTCCGACCCGCGGTCCACCGTGGGCACCGCCACCGACACCGGCGCGATGCTGCGGATCCTGTTCAGCAGGCTGGGCAAGCCGCAGATCGGCTCCCCGCAGGCGTTCTCGTTCAATGTGGCGTCGATCAGCGGCGCGGGCGCGGTCACCGTGGAGCGCGCGGGCCGCACCACCAAGGAGCGCCGCAGCTTCAGCATCACCGGCGGCATGTGCCCGCGCTGCGAGGGCCGGGGCGCGGTGAACGACATCGACCTGACCCGGCTGTACGACGAGAACAAGTCGCTGAACGAGGGTGCGATCACCATCCCCGGGTACAGCATGGACGGTTGGTTCGGCCGCATCTTCAACGGCTGCGGCTTCTTCGACGCGGACAAGCCGATCCGCCGGTTCACCAAGCGGGAGCTCAACGACCTGCTGTACAAGGAACCGACGAAGATCAAGGTCGAGGGCATCAACCTGACCTACGAGGGGCTCGTCCCCAAGATCCAGAAGTCCATGCTGTCCAAGGATGTCGACTCGCTGCAGCCGCACATCCGCGCCTTCGTGGAACGCGCGGTCACGTTCACCACCTGCCCGGAGTGCGCCGGTACCCGGCTGTCCGAGCTGGCCCGCTCGTCCAAGATCAAGCGCATCAACATCGCCGAGGCGTGCGCGATGCAGATCAGCGACCTGGCGGAGTGGGTGCGCGGCCTGAACGAGCCGTCGGTGGCCCCGCTGCTGGCCGCGCTGGGCCACGCGCTCGACTCGTTCGTGGAGATCGGCCTCGGCTACCTCAGCCTGGACCGAGCCACCGGCACCCTGTCCGGCGGCGAGGCACAGCGCACCAAGATGATCCGCCACCTCGGTTCGGCGCTCACCGACGTCACGTATGTGTTCGACGAGCCCACGATCGGCCTGCACCCGCACGACATCCAGCGCATGAACGAACTACTGCTGCGCCTGCGCGACAAGGGCAACACGGTCCTGGTGGTCGAACACAAGCCGGAGACCATCGCCATCGCCGACCACATCGTCGACCTGGGGCCCCGCGCGGGCAGCGAGGGCGGCGAGGTGATGTACGAAGGCACCCTCGACGGCCTGCGCGCGGCGGGCACCCTCACCGGCCGTCACCTGGACGACCGCGCTTCCCTGAAGCCGTCCGTGCGGACGTCGTCCGGGGCCATGGAGGTGCGCGGCGCCAAGACCCACAACCTGCAGAACGTCAGCGTGGACATCCCCCTGGGCATCCTGGTCGTGGTCACCGGCGTCGCGGGCTCCGGCAAGAGTTCCCTGATCCACGGCTCGGTCGCCACCCGCGACGGTGTCGTCTCGGTCGACCAGACCCCGATCCGAGGCTCGCGCCGCAGCAACCCCGCCACCTACACGGGCCTGCTGGAACCCATCCGCAAGGCCTTCGCGAAGACCAACGACGTGAAACCCGCCCTCTTCAGCGCCAACTCCGAGGGCGCCTGCCCGGCGTGCAACGGCGCGGGCGTCATCTACACCGACCTCG
The DNA here is from genome assembly GCF_000374445.1 of Actinokineospora enzanensis DSM 44649. Taxonomy (GTDB): domain Bacteria; phylum Actinomycetota; class Actinomycetes; order Mycobacteriales; family Pseudonocardiaceae; genus Actinokineospora; species Actinokineospora enzanensis. The sequence goes on from NZ_KB894412.1 coordinate 95,278, forward strand.
CCATGATGGCCGGTGTGGCCACCACCTGCGATGTCTGCGAGGGGCGTCGGTTCGATGCCTCGGTGCTGGACTATCACCTGGGCGGTCGCGACATCAGCGAGGTCCTTGCCATGCCGGTGAGCGAGGCCGAGGAGTTCTTCGCTGCCGGTGAGGCACACACTCCGGCCGCGCACGCCATCCTGAGGCGGCTGGCCGATGTGGGGCTGGGGTATCTGACGATCGGGCAGCCGCTGACGACGTTGTCCGGGGGTGAGCGGCAGCGGTTGAAGCTGGCCACGCATATGGCCGACAAGGGCGGGGTCTATGTGCTGGACGAGCCAACGACCGGGCTGCACCTGGCCGATGTGGACCATCTGCTCGGGTTGCTGGATCGGCTGGTGGACGCCGGGAAGTCGGTGATCGTCATCGAGCATCACCAGGCGGTCATGGCACATGCGGACTGGATCATCGACCTGGGGCCCGGGGCTGGGCATGATGGTGGGCGGGTGGTGTTCGAGGGAACTCCGTCCGACCTTGTCGCCTCGCGCGCGACGCTTACCGGGCAGCATCTCGCCGATTATGTCGGCGCGCCCGCCAAGGCTGCTCGGTCTTCGCGACAGAAGGCCAAGTAGCGGCTTCCGGAAAGACTTTGTGCGATCCCCTCGGGCGGACTGACGGGAAAGCAAAGAGGGGCCCGGCACAGCCGGGCCCCTCAAGCCATCAAGACGTCATGAACGAAGCAGCCTGCTCCCCGATCAACGCAGCAGGCGCATTGGTATTCCCCGAAATAACCACCGGCATCACCGAAGCATCAGCAACCCGCAACCCACTCAACCCATGCGCCACCAGGTCAGCCCCCACCACCGACAGGGAATCATCCCCCATCTTACAAGTCCCCACCTGGTGGTGATAGGTAATAGCCGTCCGCCGGACATAATCCTCAACCGATGCACCAGGCTCCGGGTACAACTCCCGAGCCCCCCACTCCTCAGCCAACGCAGGCGCCGCCCCCAACCGCCGACACTGCTCCACCGAGGCCACCAGGCTCTCGAAGTCGGCGGGGTCAGCCAAAGCGGCCAGATCAATCAACGGCTCATCGCGCGGATCCCCGCTGACGACCCGAAGCGACCCACGACTACGCGGCGAGATCATCCCCGCCATCAACGTGAACCCAGTGGCAGGCCCGGTCATCCACGGTTCGTACATCGGCACACTGAAGTGGATCGGCTGAGTGTCCGGCACCGGCAACCCCGGCTTACTCCGCCAGAACAGATGCGTCTGCGTCACCGACCGCCCGGACCGAGGCGGCTCCACCTCCCGCCGGTCCGTCGCGAAGATCACCGGGGACAGCAGGTGGTCGTGCAGGTTCTGCCCGACCCCGGGCATGTCCAGCACAACGTCAATCCCCGCGGCGGCCAGATCGGCAGCGGGCCCGACCCCGCTCCGCAGCAGGATCGCGGGCGAGGCCAGCGCACCCGCGGCAAGGACCACCTGATCGGCGTACAGGTTCTCCACCACGCCATCACGTTCCACCGCCACACCGACCACGCGAGTGCCCTCGAACAGCAGTCGGTGGACCAGCGCGCCCGTGTGCACGGTCAGGTTGGGCGAGCCCAGCACCGGCTTCACGTACGCGATCCACGTGTTCACCCGACGCCCATCACGGGCAGTGATCTGCTCGATCGACACGCCGTCGAGCGTGTCGCCGTTGTAGTTCGGGTTGAGCTCGATGCCGATCTGCTGGGCCGCGTCCAGGATGGACTGCTGGATCGGGTGCAGCGGCTCGTTGGCCTCGACCGGCAGCAGGTCCTTCTCGATGCGCTCGTACACCGGCAGCACGTCCGCCCAGGACCAGCCGGGCACGCCCCAGCCGTCGTAGTCGTAGGCGGCGCCGCGGACCCAGATCATCGCGTTGAGCGAGTGCGAGCCGCCGAGGACCTTGCCGCGGGGCAGGTGCAGGCGGCGGTCGGCGGCGTGCGGCTGGGGGACGGTGTAGTGGTCCCAGTCCTCCGGGCCGTGCCACAGCTCGCCCGCCCGGGACGGGTCGTGGATGGCCGGGTTGGTGTCCTCGCCACCGGCCTCCAGGAGCGTGACCCGGGCCCCGGCGTCCACCAGCCGCCTGGTCAGGACCGATCCCGCCGTGCCTGCTCCGACCACGATGACGTCCATTGCGCCTGCCTTCCCGTGTGCTTGGCCACAGCTTGACCCGACTCCGGGCGGTCGGCCTCCCCTGGCGGGCGATTCCTTCACCAAGGGACAACATTCGTGCCGCGCGGGTCAAGGGCGAAACGGTCACACAGCGTGACGAGTTCCTAGTCGACCTGGCCGTCCAGGTACACCCACCGACCGCCATCGCGGGTGAACCGGCTGCGTTCGTGCAGTACGCCGGGGTGCCCGCGGTGGCCGTCGTGGGCACTGTGGCGGTAGTGGGCGTTGAACTCCACCGTGCCGTTCGCGTGCAGGAGGCCGCCGCCGGTGGTCTCGACGATCTCCAGCCGGACCCAGCGCTGGTCGGGGTCGAGCACGAGTTCCCCCGGTCGGGTGTCCGGGTGCCAGCTGCGCAGCAGGTAGTCGACGTCGCCGAGGGCGAACGCGCTGTAACGGGAGCGCATCAGGGCCTCGGCGGTGGGCGCCGGGGTGCCCGCGTGCGCGCGGCCGCAGCAGTCGTCGTAGGGCAGGCCGGTTCCACAGGGGCAGCGCTCGGGCACCCGACCAGTATCCCCATCGGCCACTGTGGACCCCCGGGTGGGCGCGCATGCGACCACGGGATGACAAATGGTCCAGACCTTGGTGGGAGTCCCGGCGAGGTCCCGACCCCTTAGAAACGGAGGCGCACCCGAGGAAGAGGGGAAGACATGTGGAAGAGGACCGTGGCCGCGCTCGCCGTGGCCACGTTCGCGGCGGGGGCGCTGCCCGGCGTCGCCGCGGCGCAGGCCCAGGCGCGCGGGCTCGACTGGAGACCGTGCCCGGCCGACGGCGGACAGCAGTGCGCCCAGGTCCAGGTGCCGTTGAACCACCGCGACCCGCGCGGCCGCGAGATCACCCTGGCGGTGGCGCGGATACCCGCGAGCGACCAGCGGCACCGGATCGGGTCGCTGTTCATCAACCCGGGCGGGCCCGGCTTGTCGGCGACCGAGAACCTCGGGAGCTTCGCCACCGCGCTGGGCGAGCGCATCCGGGCCAGGTACGACATCGTCGCGATGGACCCGCGTGGCATCGGCGGCAGCACGCCGCTCGACTGCGATCCGAAACCGGGGCAGCCCGCGGCGGCCCCGCGGCCTGAGCAGCCGTTCCCGATCTCCGCCGAGGAGACGCGGGTGTGGCAGGAGTTCAACCAGTCCCTGCGCGACCGGTGCGCGCGCAATGGCGGCGACCTGCTCAGGTACATGTCCACCGCGGACGTCGCGCAGGACATGGACCTGGTGCGGCAGGCCGTCGGGGACGCCCGGCTGAACTACTACGGCGCGTCGTACGGGTCCGTGCTCGGTGCCACCTACGCGGCCATGTTCCCGAACCGGGTGCGCGCGATGATCGTGGACGGGGTGGCCGACCCGGTGGCGTGGACGACCGGCGGCCGCGAGCGGCAGTACCTGTACAGCGCGCGGGTCGGCAGCGCCGAGTCGACCCGCGAGGCCATCACCAGCGCGCTGGCCGAGTGCGACCGGGTCGGTCCCGCGCGGTGTGCGGCGGCCGGGTCGGCCCGGCAGAAGTACGACGCGGTGCTGGCGCGGCTGCGGCAGGGGCCGATCGAGGTCGAGGGCAGGCAGCTCACCTACCAGCTCGCGGTCTCGCTGCTCCAGCAGCTGTCGACCACCGCGGCCAAGTACCCGGAGATGATGGCCAGCATCGAGCAGCTCTACCAGGCCATCTCCGCAGGTGACGTGGATGTGGCCCCGAACACCCCGGCCCCGGGGGCGCCCGAACCGGACACGTTCGGCGCGACCCCGGCCAACGCGGCCATCGCCTGCGCGGACAGCGTCAACCCGGGCGACCGGGACGCGGTCACCCGCTCGGTGGACTGGGCCAGCCGCACCGGGCGCGAGTTCGGGCCACTGTGGAGCTGGGACGGCTCGGCTTGCGTGCGTTGGCCGGTCACCGCGCCCAATGCCTTCCGCGGGCTGTGGTGGACCTGGACCGCGTCCCCGATGCTGATCGTCGGCAACACGCACGACCCGAACACGCCCATCAGCGGCGCCAAGGCCCTGCACCGTCTGATGCCCAACTCGCGTCTGCTGACCGTGGACACCTACGGCCACACCGCGTTGGACCAGAAGTGCGCCGTCTCGGCGTACGAGGGCTACCTGCTCGACCGCAAGTTGCCCCGCGCGACCTGCGCCGCGAACGGTCCGCTCTTCCCCTAGGACAGTGCCCGTGTGCAGGACCGGCTTGCCTTGTCTCGACAAGGCAAGCCGGTCCTTCGCGTTCGGGTCGGCGGTTGTCCACAGCCGAGTTGTCCACAATCGCCGAAGTTGTCCACAGGCTCGTCGAAGCGGCTCGACGTGGATCGACGGATCCCTCCAGACTGACAACGGAAGCAGTCGAGCCTCAGGAGGCAGTCATGTCGATCATGTTGGTACGCCGGGAAAGCCGGATCTCGATCAGGTCAGCGCAGGGCGCGGACGCGGTTGTCCAGGGCCGCCACGAAGGTGCGGTACCTGGCCTCGGCGACCGCGGTGCCTGCGTCGATCATCACCACGCCGAAGCGGCCGATCTCCAGGGCGCCCAGCATGTAGGCGACCGCGCCCGCGCGTGGGCCGGGGCGGTAGTGCAGGCCGCAGTCCATCAGGATGTCGATGACGTCCGAGGGGGACAGCGCGCGGTATTCGGGGCGGTACAGGCGATCCGTGGCGACGTAGCCGCGCGGAGCCCCGGTCGGGTCGAGGTACCGGCCGGTCGTGGGGTCGTAGCCGCCTTCCACCAGGCCGTGCAGCAGGTAGAACGGGGCCGTGCCGCCGCCCATCCGGAGGTTGATCTCCAGGGCGTAGTGGCGCCAGTCGTCGCCGGTGCGGGCCGAGACGAAGTCGACACTGCAGATGCCGACGATGCCGCGGGCGGCGAGGGCCTGTCCGGCCTGGGCTGCCAGGTCCTGGATCTCCAGGCGGTAGGCGGCGCTGGCCGGGAAGGCGCAGCCCGCGAAGATCTGCCTTGGCTCGCCCTCCAGGAGCTGGTCGTGGGTGGAGAAGACGGTGGCGGTGCCGTCCGGGGACATCAGGATCTGCGCCGACGGCGAGGTGATCTCGTCGGCCTCGACATGCCGTTCCACCACGCCGCCCATGGTGTCGAGCTGGCCTCGGTAGTTGTCCCAGGTGTCCGGTGGCGACGCGAACACCGCGCGGCCGGGCAGCTCCCGGCGCACCCAGTCGACCAGGCCGGTGGCGGGGGCGCCCGCGTACTCGAACAGCACGTTGCCGCCCGCGCCGAAACTCTCGTTGAGCTTGACGATCGCGCCGCGCAGCGCGGGATCGCGGCCGCGCAGCTCGGCCAGCGCGGCGACGACGTCGTCGGTGTCGCGCAGGCCGTCCAGGCCCTCCACCACCGGCACCCCGGCGGCGGCGAACAGCCGTCGGGAGCCGGTCTTGGAACCGAGCACGGACTGGTCCGGGTCGGGGGCGTAGAGCGGGATGCCGAGCTCGACGGCGAGGGTGCGCTCCAGTGGCGAACCGTTGAACGCCACCAGCACCGCGTCGTCGCGGTCGTGCACGGCCGCGCGCAGCCGGTCGAGCAGGTCCGGCCTGCGCAGGATCTTGGCGCTGAGCGGGACCGGCTCGCGGCTGGCGCAGTCGAGCATGGTCAGCCGCCTGCGTGCGTGCGCGCGCGGCAGGGTGGGCACCAGGTCCAGCGCGTAGTCGACCACCTCGGGGGCGATGGCCTCGCTGGTGACGTAGACGATCTCGGTACCGGGGTGGCGCAGCCACTGCAGGGTGAACAGCAGCCGCTCCTCGTAGTGGCTCACCCCGGGGATCTTCACCAGGCCCGCGTCGTCGAGGGTGATGCTGGGGATCACCACGACCGTGCGCGGGGTCCCGGTACGGCGGAACGGGTCCGGCAGCCTGCGCTGGGTGGAACGGAAACTCTCGAATTCCTGCACCTGGTTAAGCATGGGTCCACGGCTCCTTTCGCACGGCGGCCCGCGAGCGCGCCCGAAAGCGTAGTGCGATCAGCGGTTGACGGAGAGCGACACCCATTGCACCATGGCAGAACGCCGCTCGACGTCGTTCCGGCACCGGGGAAACCGGTCGGACGGCTCGGCATCCCGCACACCCGAGGCCCAGGAGGCCTATCGAGGACTGCCTTCCCGAGGACTGAGTTCCTGACGACTGCCTTCCTGTCGATCCATGGCCGGGTCCCGCGCCGCGCGGACCCGGTCCGCCAGCCCCACCCCGCGTCCCGATCACCGCTGGAGGTGCCGGTGCCCCCGCCGAGAACCGTTGCGGGACAGGCGAGTTCACCCGGAGGGACGCTGACCGCCCGGTTCGCCGCCGCGGTCGCGGCCCACCCGGACCGGATCGCGGTCACCGACCCCGGCGGCGAGGTGACCTACCGGGAGCTCGACGCGCGCGCGGACGCGGTCGCCGCCGCGTTGCGCCGCACCGGGGTCGGCCGGGACACCGCCGTGCCGCTGCTCGCCGAGGCCGGGATCGACCTGGTCGTGGGCATCATCGGGGTGCTCAAGTCCGGCGCCGCCTACCTGCCGGTCGAGCCGACCACCCCGATCGAGCGAATGCGTTGGCTCATCAAGGATTCCGGCGCGCCGGTGGTCCTGGCCACCTGCGCGACGGCGGGCCGGTTGGACGCCGACCAGGTGCGGGTGCTCATCGACGATCCGGGGCAAGGGCCGGAAGTCCCGGCCAGGCAGGCGCGCGGCGGTGACCTCGCCTATGTCATCCACACGTCCGGGTCAACGGGTCAGCCGAACGGAGTCCGGGTCGAACACCGCAGTGTGACCGGCCTGTTCGACCGGACCGCCGGGCCGTTCCGGTTCAGCGAGCGCGATGTGTGGACGCTCTTCCATTCGGCGACGTTCGATTTCTCGGTGTGGGAGATATTCGGCGCGTTGCTGCACGGCGGCCGCTTGGTCGTGGTTCCCGAGGAGGTTTCCCGCGCCCCGGCCCTGTTCGCGGCGCTGGTCGCCGAGGAGCGGGTGACCGTGCTGAACCAGACCCCGTCCGCGTTCCGGCGGTTCGCCACCGCGGCCGCGGTCCCGCTGCCCGCCCTGCGGCTCGTGGTGCTGGGCGGCGAGCGCCTGGACGTCGGCATGCTGGCGCCGTGGTTCGAGCGCTTCGGCGACGCCGATCCCTTCGTGGTCAACATGTTCGGCATCACCGAGGTCACCGTGCACGCCTCGGCCCGCCGCATCACCCGGGCCGACCTGGCCACCCCGACTCTGAGCCCGATCGGCGTCCCGCTGCCGGTCGCCCGGTTCCACGTCCTGGACGACAACGGCGACCCCGCCGACGAGGGCGAGCTGTACATCAGCGGGCCGTGCCTCGCCCGCGACTACCACAACCGGCAGGCCCTTACCGCGCAACGCTTCATCCGCCTGCCCACCGGCGAACGCGCCTACCGCACCGGCGACCGCGTCCGCCGCCTGCCCGACCGCGAGTACGCCTACCTTGGCCGCCTCGACGACCAGCTGACCGTGCGCGGCTTCCGCGTCGAGCCCGCCGAGGTCGAGTCGATCCTGGCCGCCCATCCCGGCGTCATGGCAGGCCTGGTGACCACCCGCGACCACGGCGACGGCGACATCCGCCTGATCGCCTACCTGGTCCCGTTCCCGGAGACCCCGACCGACGCGGTGCGGTGGCACCGATTACGCCGGGAGATCGCCGAGCGGGTCGAGGCCGCGCTCCCCCGCCACCTGCACCCGGCCGAGTACGTCCCGATCGAGGCACTCCCGCTGACCCGCAACGGAAAGCTCGACCGGCACGACCCGACCACCCCGGTCCCCGCCCGCCGCCCCTGACCGTGGCCACCCACGCCCGGGTGGCCACGGTGCGGCGGGTCGGCCGGTGGCTCGTCCCGGGGTATCGACGCGTCTGCTGCGCGGCCGATGCCCCGGGCGGGCCACCGGAGGTGCGCCAGGACGTGGATGTGCCGGTTCGGCGGGTTCGAGGAGTGCCGCGGGGTCGGTAGTTTCGCTGTCGTGGTGATGGCCGAGGTGAGTGAGGTGGCCGCGCGGATCGCGACGGCGGTGGCCGATGTGGCGCCGTTGTTGGGAGCGTTGGGCGACTCGGTGCGGGTGGTGCTGGACGAGCGGGCACAGCCGGTGCTGGACGAGATGACCGCGCTGCTGGGGGTGCCGAGCGTGCATGTCGTGCCCGCGGCGGAGCTGGGGGTCGCCGAGACGGTGATCACCCGGCGGCTGGCTCGGGCACCCTTGACCGCGCCGCTGCCGTTGGGGGCGTTCGACGCCGTGCTGACGCTGCTGCCGAGACCGATAACCGTGCAGGCCGTGGACGGAGCACCGTTGCGTTGCTACGTCGAAGGTCCCGTGGGCGCGCCCGCGGTGGCGTTGGTGAACGCGTGCGGGATGCCGGTGGGGCTGGTATCGCGCTGGGTGCGGCAGTTGGCGCGGCGGTACCGGGTGGTCACCTGGGAGAGCCGGGGGATGTTCGGGTCCGGGCTGCGCCTGGATTTCGAGCACGACCTGGGCGCGCAGGCGGCCGACCTGGTGGCGGTGCTGGACTGGTTCGACCTGCGGGACGCGCATGTCCTCGGGCTGTGCGGCGGGGCGGCGATCGCGTTGGCCGGGGCGGCGGCGTCGACGCGGGTCGGTTCGTTGAGCCTGTGGCACGGCGATTACCACCTGGGCTATGCGACACCGCGGACCGAGCGTCAGCGGGAGCTGGTGGCGTTGTTGTCGATGGCGGGGCAGAACCGCGAACGGGCGGTGGCGGTTCAACGGGACTTCGTCACGACCGTGGACACTCTCCGCCCGGACATCGCACACCACCTCTACTACCCGTACGCCACGCCCGAACTGCTCCACCGCTACGGCAGGCTCCACGGCGCGGTCATGACCACCGACTGCGCGCCGCTCCTGTCCTCGGTAAGGCAACCCACCCTCGTGGTCACCAGCCACGACGACACCACCGCCCACCCGCACGCCTCCCAGGAGATAGCCACCCGACTACGACGCGCCCACCTGCACCGCCTCCCGCACGGCGACCAACTCACCGCCTACGACGCCGCCCCGCCCCTGCTCGACCTGGCCACCGGCTTCATCGCCGCGACCGTCGCCTGGTGGTTCAGGTCACCGCGGTCACCACCACGGACGCGGCCGCCGACACCGCGGTGACCACCCACGGCAGCACGTCGCCCAGCTGGGCCCGGAGGAACCGGAACCCGAGCACCCCGACCCCGGCCGTGACCAGGCCGACCAGGGCGCGCCGCCACCAGCGCCACCGCAGTCCCCTGTGGACCGACCGGACCGACCGGAGCGCGGCGGTCGCCGCGTCGCCGAGCACGCCCGCGCCAGCGAACGCCCGTCCACCGCGACCACCGCGTGCAGCTCGGCGTCGATGTCGGCCACCCGCTGCCACTCCTGGCTCATCACGCGCAGCCGCCCGTCGTCGCCGATGCTCGCGACCCACCCCTGGGTCAACGCGATACCGCGGACGGCGCGGCCGGAGGGCAGGAACGACAGCTGCGTGACGGGGCTGAGCAGGCCCGCGCGGACGGTCCACGATCGGACCCGACCATCCGCGCCCGCGCTGACGACCGTCTCACCCGAACCGGCCAGTGCGAGCGTCCCGCCCTGGTGCGCGTCCGTGGAGTCCTTGGGCTGTCCGGAATTTGTCTCGTACAGCCGCAGCGTCCCGTCGGCGCCACCGACCACGAATTGGTCACCTGCCGCGGTCGCGAGAATGGCTCGGATATCTGTCGGCAGCCGCGACGAAAAGGTTGCCATGGGGTTCCTATCGACGCTTATATATATGGTGTTGCATCGGCCAGGCGGTACACAGTGTCACGATCCGGCATCGGCGCCGGATACCGCTCGCGGTAATCCGACCACCCATGCGGGTGGTTGCCGAGTCGGTGCGAAAACGAGTAACGACTGTCGGGGAGCGTCCGACTAGGCGTTTAGACCGGTCGAGCCGGATGCGCGTGCGTGGGTGGAGGACGCCTTGGAACACAAGGCCAAACGAGTGATCGGTACACGGATGGTAGCCGCGGCGCTGGCCGCGTCCACAATGGTCGGGGCGTTACTGGTCCATTCGGGCGAACCCGCGCGCGCGGATTTCTCGACAGCTTCCGCCGCCGCTGGACAAAATCAGGACATAGAAGTGAAGCCTGCTCAGATCGTCATTCTGGTCGACGAGTCCGGCAGTATCGGCGCGGACGACATGGTCCGGGAGCAGAACGCCGCGCGGCTCATCGCCCAAGGCGAGTTCTCCACCAGGTCGACCGTCTCGGTGGTCGGCTTCGCCAGCGACAACGGCACCCGGTCGCCGGTGGACGCGGTGTGCCCGCAGGTGGTGGTGACCGGTCCGGCCGAGCGCGAGCACCTCGCCGAGTGCGTCGGCGGGCTGCGCAAGCGGAGCGACGGCGAGGGCAACGGCACCGACCACGCGCAGGCGCTCGCCGCCGCGCTCGGCTACCTCGGGCAGGGCTCGCCGGACGACGGGCCGAAGCTGGTGTTCCTGCTGACCGACGGCGTGCTGGACGTCACCGGCAGCCAGCAGTACGGCACCGGCAAGACCACCGCGCAGATCACCGCCGCCGCGCAGGAGGTGATCCGGACCTCGCTGGCCACCGCCCGGCAGCGCGGGGTGCAGGTGTGGCCGCTCGGGTTCGGCAAGGTCGACGAGGCGGCGTTGCGCGCCTTCGCCGAGGGCGGCTACCAGGGCTCGTGCGGGCCGACCGTGCCCAAGCCGAGCGCGAAGATCGTGGCCGGTTCGGCGGACGTGGGCCGGGCGATGCTGGAGTCCTACGCCAACGCCCGGTGCGCGGGCCAGGGGCCGATCGTGGTGCAGCCGCTGTCGCCTGGGTCGACGGTGGAGACCCAGGTCAGCATCCCGGCCATAGCGACCGATGGCGCGATCACCGTCGTGAAGCAGGATGGCCGTGTCCGCGTGGACTACCTGGACCCGACCGGTGCCCCGGTGCCGAAGACGGGTTCGCTGCCCAGCGGCAGGTTCGAGGTGAGCGGCGAGAACGGCGGCGTCGAGGTGCTGCGCATCACCGATCCGACGCCGGGCACCTGGACGGTGCGCGCGACCTCGCCGCCGGAGGTGCCGCAGCAGGAGGTGCTGACCACGGTGACCTGGCTGGGCGCCGCGCAGGCGACCATCCTGGTGGACCCGCGCGCGCCCGCGAAGGGGCAGCCGGTGACGGTGTCGGTGCAGGCGCTGCTGCGCGGCGGCAAGCCGATCGCCCAGCCGGACCTGTTGCGCGGCCTGAGCTTCACCGCGGAGGCGAGCGGGAAGTCCCTGCCCGCGCAGGAGATCCCGCTGCGTGACGACGGCCAGGACCCGGACGCGGCCCCGGACGGCACCTACACCGGCCGGATGACGCTGCCCGACGACGTGACCGGCGTGATGACCTTCCGCGGCCGGGTGACCGGCCTGGGGATCAGCGCGGCGGACGCGGTGGCGACCGTCGAGGTCTCCCCGGAGCTGCCGAAGCTGCTGGCCACGGCCACGCTGCCGCGGCTGGGCGAGGCAGTCGCGCCGGGACGGTCGCAGGACGCCACGGTGTCGGTGTCGAACAACACCGGGCAGCGGAAGCGTCTGCGGGTGGAGGTGAACGCGGCAGGCGGCGCCCAGGTGACCATCCCGGCGGCGGACGCGGTGCACGACGTCGACCCGGGGCAGAGCACCTTCACCGTCCCGCTGGTCATCGGCGCGAACACCCCTGAGGGCTACCTCACCGGCGTGGTGCGGATCGTGAACGACGCGAACCCGAGCACGGTGGTGCACGAGAAGCCGTTCACCATCCAGGTGGCCTACCCGCCGCCGCCGTTCCCGTGGCTGACCACGATCCTGGTGACCCTGCTCGGCATCGCGGGCATCACCGCGGCGCTGTGGCTGGTGCTGCGCAGGCGTTCGCAGGAGGTGCGCGGGCTGCGGGTGCACGTGGTGCGCGGCGAGCACCGGGTGTACCTGCCCACCGAGGAGCGCCAGGCCAAGGAGTTCCGGTTCACGGTGGACGGTCACGGCCCGGTGCCGCGGCTGGACCTGGCCACCGCGGGCGACCCGGCCGCGTACGTGCTCACCCGCTCGCGGGCCGGGCTGCGGCTGCGCACGCCCTTCGGCGAGACGGTGAGCACCCAGCTCGACGAGCCGGTGGAGGTGGGCGAGGGGCTGTCCGTGGTGGTCACCATGGACCCGGACTACGCCCCGGCCGAGCCGCCGCCGGACGACCCGTACGCCGGTTACGACCGGCCGGACCAGTTCGACACCCCGCCCGCCGGGGAGCCCACCGCGCACTTCCCCAACCAGCGCGACCACGGGTCGTGGGACGAGGCGGCCGGTCCGCCGCCGCCGAGACCGCGCCGGTCCGACCCGTACCTGTAAACCCCGGACACCGCCGGTGGGGCGTTCGCCGGCAGGAGGATGACCATGCAGATCTATCAGCCGATGCTCTTCGTCGGTCTCGGCGGCACCGGGTGCCGCATCGGCGCCGAGCTGGAGCGCAGGCTCCGCGAGGAGCTGTGCGGGCCGGACGGTGCCGCGCTGCGCGACCGCATGCCGGGCGAGTCGATGCTGCCCTACCAGCTGCCTGGCTGCCTGCAGTTCGTGTACGCCGACCTCGCCGAGGACGAGTTCGGCCACGTGGAGAGCCGGGTCGTGCCGGACCGGGCGTACCTCCCCGCGGCCGAGCGCACCTACACGATGGTGCGCGAGCTGGTCCCGCCCTACGACACCTACCCGGAGGTGGCGCGCAGCCTGCGGCTGAGCGCGGCGCCGGTGGTGGAGGAGTGGATCCCGCCCGCGCAGGACGAGCCGCGGGTGGGCCCGCTGGCCAAGGGCGCGGGGCAGCTGCCCACGGTGGGCCGGGCGGCGCTGTTCGAGACCTTCCGCGGCGGGCTGGCCCCGGCGCGGGACTCGCTGTTCAAGGCGGTCGGCAGCATCAGCAACTCGGGCGGCCAGCTGGCCCAGCTCGGCGGGCGGCTGCGCGACTCGGTGGACGTGTTCGTGGCGTTCTCGGTGGCGGGCGGCACCGGCGCGGGCCTGTTCTTCGACTACCTGCACCTGGTCGGCGACGTGCTCAACGACCAGGGCTACAAGGCGCGGATCTTCCCGCTGGTGCTGATGCCCTCGGCGTTCCAGGACGGGCTCGGCGGCGGACGGGCCGCGGAGCTGAACGCGGCGCGCGCGCTGCTGGACCTGTTCCGGCTGGTGGACGACCAGAACTCGCAGGTGGCCGGTACGGCGCTGGACCGGCGCGGCATCGACGGCGCGCTGTCGGTGCGCTACCCGAGCGGCGCGGAGATCCGGCTGCGCGCGTCCACCGTGCAGACGGCGTTCCTGTTCAGCCTGTCCGCGGGCATGCACCGCGACGACCTGCACCGCTCGGTGGTGTCGCTGCTGCTGTCGCTGATCGGCACGGACATGCCCGCGGAGACCGAGTCCGGGGTCTACCTGGACCGCAACTTCCAGTCGTTCGCCGACAGTTTCATCAACAGCGCCAGCACCCGCGGCGTGCCCGCGGCGACCGGCATCGGCAAGCGCGGCGTGTCCACCAGCGCGGTCGCGTCCATGACCGTGCCGGTGGAGGACCTGGCCGACATCGTCAGCTCCCGGCTGCTCGCGGACGCGGTCACCGAGATGGCCAACCCGACCGGCATGGCCGGGGAGAACAACCGCGAGCTGGTGTTCCGCGCGTTCCAGGACGCCAACATCGACCCGCTGCTGCAGCGCGCGCCGCTGCCGATCAACTCGCCGAACGCGGTGGACGGCGGCGACGCGATCCTGGCGATGCTCAACACCCGCAAGCGCACCATGGAGGCCAGCCTGGCCACCCAGGAGCAGGAGCTGGCCCGGTCGGTGCCGGACCTGGCCGGTCAGTTCAACCCGATGCGCGCGATCGCCATGATGATCGGCGAGCTCGGCGTGTTCCGGCTGGGCCGGGTGTTCATGGGCGAGTCGGGCCTGAGCGACCCGGTCAGCAACACCGGGTTCGTGAAGCTGGTGGAGAGCAGGCGCGGCGAGCCCGCCGCGCCGCCCGGCGTGACCGTGGGCGGTCCGGCGCCGGACGTGCGGAAGACCAAGTGGTACAAGAAGATCCGCTTCTCCGACCCGGTGGTGCGCGCGTCGGTACGCCGCCAGGACGAGTGGTACGCGTGGCGCGCGCAGCGGGCCTGGCACGCGGCGTGGAACGAACAGGCGCCGCGCTGGGACCGCAAGCTGCGCACGGTGGAGAAGGAGATCGTGGCGCTGCTGGAGGGGTTCCGGGAGCACGCGCGCACCGAGGACGCCCGGTTCACCCGCCGTTCCAAGGCGCTCTACGAGCCCCGCGTCGGTGTGTCCTACCTGCTGCCGCGGCAGGGTCAGCTGCCCTCCTTCTACAGCGCGGTGTTCCGCAGGCTGGTGTCGGTCTACGCCGACCAGAACCGGTTGCACGCCACCGCGACCCCCGCCCAGGTGGTCGACGCGATCATCGGCGTGAACGGCTGGAACGCCGCGTTCGCCGAGTTCCAGGAGCACGGCGTGGTGGAGGGCCCCGGCCGCGCGGTGGCCGTGGTGCGCGGGCTGGTCAAGACCGAGGTCATGCGGCTGTTCCGGTACACCGACGACATGAACCAGCCGCTGCTGGCGAGCCTGCACGATCTGCTGGCCGCGGCCGCGGGCCGCACCGGCACCCGGGGCTCGGTCAACGACGACGACCTGGCCCAGTTCCGGGAGAAGCTGGCTGGCCTGGTGCCCGGCGGGTTCGCGCCCGCGGGCCGGGGCCGGTTGAAGATCCTGCTGTCCTACCCGTCGCCCGCGGGCAAGCGGGACGCGGAACTGGAGAAGTTCCTGCGGCAGGAGGTGAACCTGCCGCGCGACGTGGACACCATCCCGGAGTTCCGGCCGATCGACGCCGAGTCGATCGCGGTGGTGCTGTTCCGGTCCTCGATGGGCATCACCGAGGTGCCGGAGGTGCGGCGGATCCTGGCGCACTGGGCGGACGCGGTGGCCGACAACCGCAAGAACGACTTCCTACAGTGGCGGCAGCGCACCGGCTACCGGTTCGGCTACCTGGCCACCAGCCAGGAGGACCGGACCCGGATCCTGCACCACATCCTGTGCGCGGCCTGGAACGGCTACCTGGAGTGCTCCGGCGACCTGGTCGCGCCCAAGGCGGTCAACGTCTATCTCGGCGACTCCGAGATCAGCATGCGGCTGGACCTGGTCGCCTACGGCAGGCTGTCCAGCTGGGCCAGCCTGATCTCCGAGTACGAGCGGTGGGTGCTGGCCGACAGCGAGCAGATCCGGCAGGACTTCGGCGACCGGCTGATGGACACCCGGCCCAACGGGCTCAGCGGCGACCTGACGCCGCCCGCGCCGGTGTTCCGCGCGCTGATGGATCTCGCCGCGCACCAGGTGGAGGAGACCTCGAAGCTGCTGGCCGAGAACAAGGCGTCCGGCCGCCGCAAGCTGGAGGCGGTGCACGAGTTCTGGACGGTGACCTTCCGGGACGCGCTGCAGCTGCGCTTCCGCGGCGCCGAGGACGCCCACCAGGAGAACCTGGAGGAGCTCTACGAGTGGGCGCTGCGATGAACCGGTACGGCGGATCGGGCGGGGCGGGCACGGTGCGGGTGCTGGACATCCGCGAGCCGGGCCAGGACCTGTCCTTCCTGGACCGGTTGAACCGGGACACCGCGCACCGGGCGGGCCTGGCGGGCCGAGTCGTGGTGGTGGACAACACCGCCACGCTGCTGGCCAACCACGAGCGCTACCAGCGGCTGGTGTCGCTCGGCCACGTCGGCGCGGTGGTGTGCGTGGCGGTCGGCCCGCTGGCCGCGGACGGCGGCACCCGGCTGGAGCAGTCCGCGGCGCTGGGCCAGGACGCGGTGACGGTGTGGGTGGGCGACGAGTGGGGCAGCCGCTGGGCGGGCGGGTCGGACCGGCCGCGTCCGGTCACCGACGGGCCGCCCGGCCTGGACGACCTGCTGGCCGCGTTGCGCGCGGCGGAGGTGTTCGACGCGGTCTGCGCGGCGGTGCGGGAAGTGCCGCACCAGACGGTGAGCCCGGGGGTGGAGGTGGTGCATCCGTCGGTGGGTTCCGAGGAGTTACGGGCGTTGCGCGCGACGGCGTTGTCCGAGCTGGTCGACCACAGCCTGACCGACCGCGCGTGGCCCGCGCCGCCCGCGTCCGCGCGCGGGAACACCGCCCCGGAGACGGGCAGGGACACGGTCGTGTCGGGTTCCCCGCTGGCGATGAGCGCTCAACGGGCCCGGTACGCGGCCGAGTCGTTGATGACCGCGGCGATGATGGCCCCCGGTCTGCTCGGGCTGCTGCGCGGCCCCCGCGTCGACCCGGGACCGGCGCTGCGGGCGTTCGAGGAGCACGCCGCGCAGGCCGACGACGCGCTCGCGTTGATCGACCGGCAGGCCGGGGGCGGGGACGTGTCGGCGCAGCTGGTCGCGTTGGGCGTGCCACCCGCCGACCCGCCCGCGCACCACGCGATCGCCACCGGCCTGGACAACCTGCTGGGCGACGAGCTGCGCGCGGGGCGGTCGCTGCGTGACCTGTCGGTGCGGCTGCGCCAGATGTCCAACGAGAGCGTGCCCGAGAGCGGTGAGACGGCCCGCGCCGAGCTTTCCGGGCTCCGCCAGGGGTTGCGGTCGCTGCGCTCGCCCACGCCGCCCCGGCTGTGGGACCTGCCCGCCATACCGTTGATCGTGGCGGCGGCGCTGACCACGACGGCGGTGGGCTGGCTGACCGGCAGCGTGATCGCGAGCAGCGTGCTGACCGGCGTGTGGCTGGCGATGCTGGCGTTGATGGCCGTGCGCCTGCCGGACAAGGCCGGACGCAGACCGGAGGCGGCGTCGGCGTTGGGCGCCGCGGCGGCGACAGCGGCGGCCGGGACGATCGTGGCGACGCTGCTGCCCGCGTCCCCGCTGCCGCCCGCGGCCGCCGCCGTGCTCGCGGCCGTGTGCCTGGTGCTCGCGCTCGGCGCGGTGCCGCTGGCCTGGCGGACGGTGCTGGCCCGCTGGGTGAGCGAGCTGCGCCCGGCGGCGGTCCGGCAGGCGGTGACCCGCGCCGAGTCCATAGTGGACGTCCGGGTGCTCGGCCACGTGCGCGGCCTGCACCACACCCGGCGGCTGTCCGCCGCCTGCCTGCTGCTCGCCTCCGGCACCGCCGACCTGGCCGACCTCTACCACGACCGGGCGGGCGACGCCCCGCGCAGGCACGGCTCGGCCACCGAACTGTCCGCGGTGCTGCGCGCGGACCTGGTGTCGCTGGTCCGGCACGCGTTGCGGGACTACCTGACCGACATCGGCGGCGACACGCTGCTCGACACCGACACCGACAACCTGGTCGCCAACGCCAGCCGGGACCTGACCGCGTACCACGGCTTCCTGGACACGCACGGCGTGCACGCGCGGCCACCGATGGTCGACGACGAAGGCGGCCGGGAGCGGCTCAGCCGCTCGCTGTGGCAGCGCTCCGAGGCGGGCCGCCGGGTGCTGCGCGGCGACGGCCGCGAGGAGCTGGTGCAGCTGTGCCGCACCGGCGACACCCGCTCGATCAACCTCGACTGGTCCCGAACCCGGGTGCTGCGGTTCGCGCCGCGCCTGGTGCAGGACATCGTGCTGGGTCCGGGCAGCGGCGTCGACGTGATCACCACCGGGGCCGACCTGACCGGCGTGCTCCGGCTGATGCCGCTGGTCCCCGGGCGCGTCACGCACCGGCACCCCACGCACACCGAGGCAGGCGCCGAGGGCGCCACAGGAGGGAGCGCCCCGTGACCGGCATGTCGGGACTGATCAAGCTGGTCGGCCGGGCCCCGACCGGCCACACCCTCACCTGGGAGGTGAAGGTCGACACCGCGCTGGAGCACCCCGGCTCCGGCCTGCGCAGCCACCGGGTGCGCACCGCGGACGGGCTCGTCTACGTGCAGCGCACCCCGCGCGGCGCGACCACCGACCGGGCCCGCGCCCTGCTGGACAACGAGATCCGCGCGCTGGCCCGGCTCACCCACGCCTTCCCGGACGACCCGGTCCCGTTCCCGCGCCTGGTCGGCTACGACATGGACAGCGCCGATCCGTGGGCGCTGGTGGCCGAGTACCGGGGCAAGCCCGCCCGCGCCGTGGTCGGCGGCCTGCTCGACCGCACCGCCTTCACCGCGGGCCTGTTCGACGCGGTCGCGCACGCCACCGCGGTGGGTGTGAGCCTGGAACGGCTGGACCTGGACGCCCTGTACGTGGAGGGCACCGCGGTCCAGGTGGTGGTGTTCGAGCACTCGGCGTTGTTCGACGAGCCGCGGCCGGACCGGCGCGGGTTCGTCAGCGGCCAGCAGGACGTGCTCGACGCGGGCAAGGTGCTCTACGAGGTGTACACCGGCACCCGCGCCCAGTCCGACCGGCCCGACCTCGCGGGCCTGTCCGCGCTGCGCCCGTTGGCCGACGTGTTCCACCGGGAGGGCGAGCGGCCGGACCCGCGCGACGTGGTGGAGCGGTTGGGCCAGTCGGCGCGGCGTCCGGCGGTGCCGCAGTCCATTCTGGACGGTCGGGCCGCGTTCGACCTGGCCCACGCGCGCAAGCAGCCGGTCGAGCAGCCGCCGCCCCCGCCGGAGCCGCCCGCACCGCCCGACAACCGGACCGCCCGGGTCGTCATCGCCGTCTCCCTGGCGGTGTTCGCGATCGCGGTGGCGGTCCTGCTGATCCTCATCGGAGGCAAGTGATGGCCGCGCCCCCCGAGACCGCCGCCCGCGTGGTCACCTGTCCGATCTGCCTCGACCGGTTCCCGTGGGACGAGACCGAGCCGCTGGAGTACGACTCCCGCGAGGGCCGGTACAAGCCGGTGGAGCAGACCGAGTTCAGCAACCCGGACGTGCTCGCGGACGTGCGCAGGCTCTGGTACATCCGCTGCCCCAACACCTCCGACCCGGACTCGCCCAACCACTACCTGCCGGTGGGCTACGCCGACTACCCCGACCCGCTGGTGATCGCGCTGATCGGCAGACCGCGCTCGGGCAAGACCCACCTCGTGGTGGCGATGATCCGGGAGCTGCTCAACGGCTCCGCCGGGAGCGGACTGCGCGCGAAGGCCCTGGACGTCCACCAGAACAACACCTTCCGGCGCGACTTCCTCGACCCGTTCGAGCACGGCACCCGGCTCGCCGGTACCCGCAACGACCTCGGCACGTACCTGCAGTGGCTGGTGCTGGAGTGCGGTGGGGTGAAACGGCCGCTGGTGTTCTTCGACATCGCGGGCGAGGACTACCGCAACCAGGTGTACAACAGCCGCAGCACCCGGTTCCTGGTCAACGCGGGCGCGGTGCTGTTCGTCGAGGACGCCGCGCACGTGCTGCACTCGGCGGCCGAGCAGCAGGACCTGGCGTTCGACGGCTCGCTGGCCAACCCGTTGGGCGCCAACGCCACCAACGAGTACGTGCAGGAGGCCAAGAACCGGCTGCGCGGCGGCGGCGTCGACCTGCCGTGCGCGGTGGCGGTGACCAAGTCGGACCGCCTGCGCTACGTCAGCCCGGCCGACCGCTGGCTGCGCCACGACCCCGGCGGCGGCCTGTCGGCCACCGACCTGCTCAGCGAGACCAGGGACGTGTACGCGTTGTTCCACGGCAACCGGGCGGCGGACATGATGGAGCTCTACCACCACTTCCGCCGCTGCACCATGCACTTCGTGTCCGCCACCGGCGGCGCCGTCTCGGAGAACACGTTCCCGGCAGGCATGCGGCCGATGCGCGTGCTGGCGCCGCTGCTCGCCCTGTTCGCCATGGCCGGGCTGCCGGTCGGGCCCGACGCCGGACTGGTGGGCAGATGACCACGCAGATGCACGACGTGCTGCCGTTCGGGCAGATCCTGTTCGGCCTGAAGAACGGCGTCCAGCCGATCGCCACCACCCTGGAGCTGTCCGACCACGAGGCCCAGCGGTGGGACGCGCGGCTGCGCCCGTTCAACCGGCTCACGCCCACCTACCAGGGCAACCAGTACCGCACCCCGCGCGAGGCCTTCTCCTACTTCGAGTTCCCCGGCGGCCGGGCCGCGCTGCTGGCCCGGTTCAACGCGGGCGACCTCGGCCGCAACTTCTCGCACGCCATCGTCGGCGCCGCGCCGGACCTGGCCGAGTGGGCGATGTACGTGCCCAAGTGGCACGGCTGGCTGCGGGCCGAGAACCAGACGTTCCAGGAGGTGCAGACCCCGGACTGGAAGGAGCTGCGGTCCGCGTGGCAGCGCGAGGTGCTCGGCACGGCCGAGGAGGACAACCCCCGGCTCATCCACAGCCTGGTGGCCGGCATGCTCGCCGAGCCCGACCGCTGCTTCACCGTCGTCGGCGAGCAGGACACGCTCCGGCTGTTGACGCTGGTCCGGGAGATCCTGCGCCCGATCTTCGCCACTCCCTACGAGCGGTTCGCGTGGACGTTCTCCACCTACGAGCACACCGACACGTCCCCGGAGGCCTACCCCAACCACTCGGGATCGCCCCGGTTGTGGTGCATACCGGATTTCCCCTCATCCGGTGAGACCGAGCGCGTGCGGATCAGGTGGGACGGCGACACCCCGGACAGCCGGTACTCGCGCGCGGCCGACCAGCTGATTGAGACGTACTTCGCCGCAGCGCCGGAGCGCTACCGAAACGCGCTCCTGCAACGGTTCCAGCAGGAGGACGACCGCACCACTCGAATCGCGAAGCTGCTCGACGTGTCCCCTGTGGTCACTCAGCCTGTGGCGCCCGCTCCCCCGGTTCAGGTGCCTGTGCCCCAGCCGGTTCAGTCCGGCTACGGTCTCGGGTATTCCGATCCGATGCCCGCATATCAGCCGACACAGCAGATCCCGCAGCCACCGCCGACCCCCGAGCCCGCGCCCGTGGCCGCGCCGAATGCCGTGGGTTCGCAGGGATCTTCCTTGCCGGCGCGCGAAGTCGCGGACCTGCACAAGACGGTGCACGAGGTGCGTCACCTGGTCACCCGGCTGAACCACCGGGCGGAATACACGTTCTACGCGGTCATCGCCCTGACCGTGGTCACCTTCCTGCTCGCGGTCTTCACCGTCGCGTTCCGACCCGACACGCCCGTGACCCCGGACCCGATCGTCACCACCTCCATAGTCACGGTGCCCGCGGCGCCCACCACGACCACGAACCCGCCGCAGAACCACGAACCCTCGATCCAACGAAACCCGGCCCAGCCCACCACTGTGCCCAGGTGACGAATTGCCCCCCACTCGCCGGGATCCGCACCGACCGGTTTTGGGAACGCTCCCGATTCGATCAGAGGATTTGGCTCTGTACAGGGGAAATCCGACAGCCTTGACAGTGCTGTGTAAGCCACGCCACACTCTCGCGGCAGCCTCACCCCGGGACGCCCGCCGAGAACGAGAGGTCGTTAGTGCACCGTCGAGTGTGGAAGTGCCTGGTCATCGTCGTCGTGGCCGCCCTGTTCTCCGCTTCGTGCGGGACCGGGGCGGCACAGGGGAGGATCACCCTCACCGTCGCGACGTTCTCCGAGTTCGGCTACGACGAGCTGATACCGGAGTACGAGGCGGCGCACCCGGGGATCCGGGTCGTGCAGGAGCGCACCGGCCAGGGCGGCCCGTACCACGACCAGCTGTTCACCCGCCTGGGCGCGGGTTCCGGGCTGGGCGACGTGGTGGCCGTCGAGGAGGGGCACCTGTCCGATGTGCTCGCCCAGGCTCGGTTGTTCAACGACCTGACCGAGATCGGGCCCGCCGACGTCAAGGCGGACCGGTGGCTGGACTGGAAGTACCAGGCGGGCCGGGCCAGGAACGGCGCGTTGATCGGCTATGGCACGGACATCGGGCCACTGGCCATGTGCTACCGCCGCGACCTGCTCGACGCCGCCGGGCTGCCCAGCGACCCGGAGTCGGTGAAGTCCCTGTTCGCCACCTGGGACAGCTACTTCGCGGCGGGCGACACGTTCCACGCGCGCACCGGCAAGGCCTGGTTCGACTCGGACTCGCAGATCTTCAACGCGATGCAGAACCAGTTGCCCACCGGCTACTTCGACACCGACGACCGGCTCGTCATCGACACCGAACCGGCCATCCGACACAACTGGGACGCGGTGACGGCGGCGGGCGCGCGTGGACAGTCGGCCGGGTTGACCGCGTTCTCCACCGACTGGGATGCCGGGTTCGCGGCCGGGGCGTTCGCCACCAAGACGTGTCCATCGTGGATGCTCGGCGTGATCAAGGCCAAGGCGGGCGCGGACAACGCAGGCAAGTGGGCGGTCACCGACGCGTTCCCCGGCGGCGGGGGCAACTGGGGCGGCTCGTACCTCGCCGTGCCGAAGCAGTCCAAGCACCCGCGCGAGGCCGCCGAGCTGGCCGCCTGGCTGACCGCGCCGCAACAGCAGATCCGCGCGTTCGCCAAGACCGGCAACTTCCCGAGCCAGACGGCGGCACTCGACTCGCCGGAGCTGCTGGGCACGGTCGACGCGTACTTCGGCGGCACGCGAACCGGCGAGCTGTTCGCCGCGCGGGCTCGGCAGGTCGGCAAGGCGCAGTACAAGGGGCCCGGGGACGGGCGCATCCAGGAGAACGTGATGGCGCCCGCGCTGCACGCGGTCGAGCAGGGCGAGCCGCCGGAGCAGGGCTGGCAGCAGGCGGTGGAGGGCGCGCGGAGAATCGCCCGGTGACCATGTCGGTGAGCATGAGGTCGCGCGCACCGTACCTGTTCATCCTCCCGTTCTTCGCGGTGTTCGGGTTCGTCGTCGTGTATCCGCTGATATACAACGGCTACCTCGCGCTGTTCGACTGGGACCTGCTCGACGACTCGCCCGCGTTCGTCGGCTTCGGCAACTACGCGGCACTGCTCACCGACGAGCGGTTCGGCCGGGCGGTGGTGAACACGCTCAGCCTGGTCGCGTTGACGACGGTGCCGCAGCTGGTGATCGCGATCGGGCTGGCCGCGCTGCTGGACACGCGCCGGATCGCGTCCCGGTGGGAGATCGGCATCCTGCTGCCCTGCGCGATGAGCCTGGTGGCCGTGGCGATCGTCTTCGCGAACCTGTTCGGGCCGAGGTTCGGGCTGGTCAACGACGCGCTGACAGCGGTGGGGCTGGACCCGGTGGACTGGCAGGCGGACCGGTTCGCCGCGCACCTGGCCATCGCGTCCATGGTCGACTGGCGGTGGACCGGCTACAACGCGCTGATCGTGCTCGCCGCGCTCCGGGCGGTACCACGCGAACCGCACGAGGCGGCACTGCTCGACGGGGCGGGTCCGATGCGGCGGTTCACGAGTGTCACCCTGCCGTTACTGCGGCCGACGCTGGTGTTCGTGGCCGTGACCTCGACCGTCGGCGGGCTGCAGATCTTCACCGAACCGAAACTGTTCGACATGTTGCCCGGGGCGAACGGGGGCGCGCGCGGGCAGTTCCAGACCGTGACCCTGTACCTGTACCAGGCGGCTTTCGAGGACCGGCACCTCGGCTACGCGGCCGCCATCGCCTGCGTGCTGTTCGTCGTCATCGGCCTGCTGGCCTGGGTGAACTACCGGGTCACCCGGGCGCTGGCCCGGTGAGCGGCCGAAGACGCTGGGCGGGCTGGGTGCTCGCCGGGTTCGTGGCCGGTTCGCTGTTCCCGTTCTACTGGGCGTTCACGGTCGGCAGCCGGGAACCGGGCGCACGGGTGTCGACACCGCTCCCAGGCGGTCACTTCCTGGCCAACGCCCGGCGGGTATTCGACACCGTGCCGTTCTGGCAGGCCCTCGGCAACAGCGTCCTGGTGTCCGCGGCCGTAGCCGCGTCCACGGTCGTGTTCGCCACTCTCGCCGGGTTCGCGTTCGCCCGATTGCGCTTCCCCGGCCGGGACCGACTGTTCGGCATCGTGGTCGCGGGCCTGGCGGTGCCGACCCAACTGGGAATCATCCCCCTCTATCGGGCGATGGCGGATCTCGGCTGGGCAGGCGGGTTGCAGGCGGTGATCGTCCCGAACCTGGTGACCGCCCTCGGCGTCTTCCTGATGCGCCAGTACACCGTCTCGGCGGTACCGGCCGAACTGGTCGAGGCGGCCCGGGTGGACGGTTGCTCACCCTGGGGCGCCTTCCGCCACGTCTGCGTGCCCGCCGTCGGCCCGGCGGCGGCGTTCCTCGGCGTGTTCACGTTCATGACCAGCTGGAACGACTTCCTGTGGCCGCTGGTCGCGCTCGACGCGGACCACCCGACCATCCCACTCGTGCTGGAACGCTTGCAATCCGGGCACTATGTGGACTATTCATTGGTACTCGCCGGGACCACCCTGGCGACGATCCCGGTACTGATCGTGTTCGTCGCGTTCGGTCGCCGGATCACGACCGGGATCGGGCAGCTACCGTGAGGGGGTAGCCGTGTCCACGTTCCCATCCGGCTTCCTGTGGGGCACGGCCACCTCGGCCTACCAGATCGAGGGCGCCACCACGGCCGATGGTCGCGGTATGTCCATCTGGGACACTTTCGCGGACGAACCCGGCCGGGTCGCCGACGGCCACACCGGCGATCCGGCGGCCGACCACTACCACCGGATGCCCGCCGATGTGGCCCTGATGTCCGAGCTCGGGCTGAACGCCTACCGCTTCTCCCTGGCCTGGCCGCGCGTCTGCCCGGACGGCGTGACGGTGAACCCGGCCGGGCTGGACTTCTACGACCGGTTGGTGGACGAACTGTTGACGCACGGCATCACGCCGTCCGCGACGCTCTACCACTGGGATCTTCCACAGCCGTTGGAGGATCGCGGCGGCTGGCCGGAACGTGAGACCGCCTATCGTTTCGCCGACTACGCCGGGGTGGTCGCGGACCGATTAGCCGACCGCGTTCCGCTGTGGACGACCGTGAACGAGCCGTGGTGCGCGGCGTTTCTTGGCTATGCTTCCGGGGTTCACGCACCCGGCCGCCGTGATCCGGGGGCGGCTGTGGCTGCGGCGCATCATCTGTTGCTGGGGCATGGGCTTGCCGTGCAGGCCATCCGATCCCGTGCTGCCACCCGGGTCGGCATCACACTGAACCTGTTCGGGGTCTTCGGTGACGCGGACGCGGTTCGACGGATAGACGGGTTGCAGAATCGACTCTTCCTGGATCCGCTGTTTCGTGGTTTTTACCCTGCGGATGTGCTGGATGACCTACTGCCGTACGCGATTCCGGTGCGCGATGGGGATGTGGAGATCATCGGGGCGCCGATGGACCTGCTGGGGGTGAACTTCTATCGTGACCACGCGGTGTCGTCCGCGTGGGATGGTTCGCCGAACCTGGACTGGCCGGGGAGCGAGCATATCGGGCATGTTCGGCGAGGGTTGCCGGTCACGGATCTCGGGTGGGAGATCCGGGCGGCCGGGTTGACGGAGTTGTTGGTGCGGTTGGCTTCGGAGTACCCGACCGTTCCGTTGTATGTGCATGAGAATGGGGCTTGCTTCGCCGATGTCGTGATGGACGGCGCGGTGCATGATCATGCTCGGTTGGCGTATCTGTCGGATCATGTCCGGGCGGCTCATACGGCGTTGGCCGCGGGGGTGGATCTTCGGGGGTACTTCGCGTGGTCCTTGTTGGACAACTTCGAGTGGTCCGAGGGGTATGGGCGGCGGTTCGGGTTGGTGCATGTGGACTTCGAGACCCAACGCCGGATCGTGAAGGCGAGTGGGGAGTGGTATTCGGAGGTGGCTCGGGGGAACCGGGTGCCGTAGGAGAGGCAACTACAACACCGTTGTGGCGGGCTGAAGGCCGGTTGAAGAAAGAGGTCGCCGAGTTGGCGGGGGTGTCGCGGCCGACGGTGGATCTGTGGCTGTCGCGCTACCAGGCTGAGGGTCTTGCCGGGTTGCTCGATCAGTCTCGTGCCGCGCCGCGCGAACAGGTTCCGGCGGTGATCCGTGGTCGGATTCTGGCGGCCACTCGTCAATCTCCTCCGGTGGAGACGGGTCTGTCACGTTGGTCGAGCCGGGAGATGGCCGCGTTCATCACGCGGACCGAGGGCGTGTCGGTGTCGCATCAGTTTGTGGCGCGACTGTGGCGGCAATATGGATTGGCGCCGCATCGGCAGGGCACGTTCAAGCTCGGCAAGGACCCGGAGTTCGCGGAGAAGATCACGGATATCGTCGGGTTGTATCTGGATCCTCCGGGTGGCGCTGTGGTGCTCAGCGTGGATGAGAAGACGCAGATCCAGGCCCTGGATCGGACCCAGCCGCTGCTGCCGATCACGTTTGACGCGACGGAGAAACGCACACACGACTATGTCCGACATGGCGTCACCAACCTGTTCGCCGCGTTGAACGTGGGCACTGGCGAGGTCCTGGGCGAGTGTGCGCCGGTGCGTGATGGCGCGGCCTTCCTGGCGTTCCTGAAGAAGGCGGTGAAACCGTACGCGGGCAGCGAGGTCCACGTCGTGCTGGACAATCTGTCGATCCACACCACGCCCGAGGTGATGGCGTGGCTGGCTGACAACCCTCGCGTGCGATTTCACTTCACCCCCAAGGGTTCCTCGTGGGTCAACCAGATCGAGATCTGGTTTGGGATCATCACCCGTCAGTCCATCCGCCGGGGCACGTTCAGGTCGGTGAAGGTCCTCATCGGACAGATCCGCGACTACATCACCCACTGGAACGCCAACCCCACGCCGTTCACGTGGACCGCGACCGCCGACGAGATCCTGGCCAAGGTCCGCCTCGTCCAGGCCAACATCAAGAAGCTGGTCGACAACAACGCCAAGTAAAGAAACCAGATTTACGCGACACTAGTACCCGTAGTCAGGCCGACCGGAGGTCGACCAGCAGATCGTCCGCCGCCGCCTGCGCGGCCTCCGACAACGGAGTCGACTTCCCGCGCTTGGCGGCGGCGCGGACTGCATTGGCGCACTGGAGCAGTTGCGCGAGCTTCCCGGCCCTGGTGTTCATGTCGTCGGCGAACGCACGCCGCACCTGCTCCGCGACGGCATGGTCCGTGAGGGACGCCTGCCACAGACAGGCCGCATCGTGCCCTCTCGGGGCCGCCCCCCAGTCCTCCCAGTCGAGCATGTGACCGTCGGTTGTGAGGTTTCCCCAGTGGACATCCGTATGTGCCGTCGCCCATTCGTCGATGCATGTGTCCACGTCGCCGAAAACCTCTGTGATTCGACGCGTGAGATGCTTCTGGCTCATCCCCACTCGCTCGGTGGCGTGTCTGCCGAGCGCCGTCAACGACTCCCGTAGCCCTTCCCACCACGAGTCCGGCAGCGCACGCGCTTCTTCAACGGTGCCGACCACGGGTGCCGTGACCAGCTCCACCTCATCGGCGCGCCACACCACGTCGCGATCCTGATCAACCCACGTGGCGCTTTGGAACCACGCGGGCTTCTTCACATCGTTAATGGTCGCGGCGGCTTCGAGGCCGATCCACACGGCGCTGTTGATCTGCAAGCGCTTACGCCGTTCCACGCGGACCCAGGTGTTCTCAGCCGTGCGGAATCCCTCGGTTGCACCATAAATCCCGTAGACGACCGTAGACCGGTCAAGGTCGACGTCAAGGGCTCGCTCGACTCGATCCAAGACGTCCAGATGAGGGTTGACTCGCACGTCAAATACGGGGTTGGGTTCAAAGCCGATCGGCTGAGCGATGCTCATGGAGGTACCCTTCGATATCGACTGGCGCCGCCCTGCATGATGCACCAGGGGCATCCATGTCGTTACAGCGGGTGCGTCCACTCGACTGGGCCACGCCGTCGTTAGGTGTCGTTTGGGGCGTGGGATCACGTTCCGTTTGTCGGTGGCGCCGGTTCCCGGGGCCTGGTGTCCTGCCCCCAGAGTGCTCGCCTCCGGCCCCCCGGAATCCGGCATACCGGGGGGCACCGACAAGGCCAGGCGCCAAGGCGATCGCGCCTGTGGACAACCCTCAGACAGCGTCCATCTGCTCGCGCAGCGACCGAGGCCGCATGTCCGTCCACACCCGATCCACGTGCGCGGTGCAGTGGTCCTTGCTCCCCCGGGTCCCCTCGGCCCGCCACCCGGCCGGGATCTCCCGATGCGCGGGCCACAGCGAGTACTGGTCCTCGGAGTTCACCAGCACACAGTAGGTAGCGTCGTCGTTCACAGTCGGCCTTCCTCTCCTTGTCGCAAACCGGGATAACGCCGAAGCGTCGGATTCACAGTCACCGCGAGGGTCACCACTGCCATACCCCCCGCAGCAACCAACACCGCAGTCGTAGGTGACACCGCCTCGACCAAAAGTCCGCCCAACGCAGGCCCAAGAGCGGCAGCACCCCCCACGACGACACTCATCACCCCACTGAGCCGTCCGCGAAGCTCGTCCGGGGTAAGCAGGAGCTGGTGCGTCGTGATCGTCGTATTGGCAGTGGGCGCCAGCAATGCCATGCCAGTGAACAACAACCCCAGCACCAACCCACGATCGATAAACACAGCCAACGGCGCCAGCCCGGTCAACACCCAGAACACACCCGCGATGGAGACATATGGGCTGAGCAGCCGGTGCAGATAGGGCGCGAGCAGAGACCCTACGATCCCGCCCACCCCCAACATCGCCGCCATGACACCGATCTCGGCGGAGGACACCCCGCGGCGATCGGCCAGGACGATGACCACGAGGTAGTACGCACTGAAGAACAGGTTCAGCGTCAACGCACACCAAGCGGTCACCCGGACCTCTCGATGCCGCCACACCCACCGCATCCCCTCGGCGATCTCCCGCCCGAGGTTCCCCAACGGCTCCGGCTTCGTCTCCCGGCGTGGAACTCGCAGGAATGACAGCGCGATGAACGACACCAGGTGCGTGACGAGATCCATCAGGAACGGAACCCACCGCCCGACCGCGAACAGCAAGCCGCCCAGAGCATTCCCAGCCATCTGCCCCACCGACGACCGCGCCGCGTTCATCGCGATCGCCGTGGGCAGCTGCTCCTCCGGCACCAACGCGGGCAATGCCGCGTCCTCCGCCGGTTCGAACAGTGCCCGACAGACACCCAGGACTGCTGCCACCGCCACCATGTGCGGGACCGTCGCGACCCCGGCGATGATCGCCGCCACCAACGTCCCGAGCGCGACCACCTGTGCCAGCTCGCAGGCGACCATGATCCGCTTGCGGTTCCACCGGTCCACCAGCGCACCCGCGGGCAACCCCACCACCAGCTGGGCCACCGCGTCCGCCGCCAACACGAGACCGGACGCGGCCGCAGAGCCGGTGAGCGCGAGCACGAGCAACGGGAACGCGATCATCGTCGCGCTGAACCCGATCTCCGCGCACGCCTGGCCGACCCACAGCAGCGTGTAGTTCCGGTTCCGCGCCAGCGGCGCCGCAGGCATCACCGTCTCCGGAGTCGCCGGAGCCACTACGTCACGAGCCGTGTCACTCACCGCGCACCCCCATGTTCGGACAGCCGATCGGCACCGGTGTTCATCGGCGGCCGCCGCAGTCGGCGGCGATGGACTGGAGGGCGGTGGCGAAGGAGTCGGCCAGGGTTTGGATGGTGGTGGCGTTGTGGCGGTCGGGGTGGTAGTAGAAGGCGAAGGCGAGTTTGCCGTCGGTCGCCTCCCCCACGATGTCCACCAGGTGGCCGGTGCGGTCGTCGGTGTGGTGGTCCTGGCCCACCGCGCCGAGGGTGGTGCCGAACAGGCCGGTGGACTCGTCGGTGGCGCGGGAGTCGAACTGGCCCAGGTAGTTGAACGAGATCTCGGGGGCCGGGCCCGCCTCCGCCAGCGTGCCCAGGTAGCGAAGGGCGCTGTAGCCGAAGCCGTTGGCGGGTAGGGAACGCAACTGCTTGCGCACGTCGCGCACCACGGTTCGCCATTCGCCGTCGGGGACGGTGAGGGCTATCGGGAACATGGTGGTGAACCAGCCGATCGTGCGGGACAGGTCGACGTCGTCCAGGATGTCCTCTCGACCGTGGCCTTCCAGGTGTACGGCGACACTCGGTCGGCCGGTCCAGGTGGACAGGGAGCGGGCGAGGGCCGCGAGCAGCACGTCGTTGATCCGGGTCCGGTAGGCCGTGGGGGCGCCGCGCAGGAGGGCATCGGTGTCCGAGGTGGACAGCTCGATCGAGACGGCGGCCACGGGGGTGCCGGGGATGTCCGTGGCGGAGTCGACCGGGATGGTGCCGTCGGCCGGGGTGGACCAGTAGTCCAGTTCGTGGTCCAGGCCGCCGGTGGACACATGCTCGGCCAGGCGGCGGGACCAGTCCTGGAAGGACGTGGTCTTGGCGCCCAGGTCGACCGGTTCGCCCCGGGATGCCTGGTGGTAGGCGGTGTCCAGGTCGTCAAGCAGGATGCGCCAGGAGACGCCGTCGATCACCAGGTGGTGGGCGACCAGCAGCAGGCGGGGGGTCGAGCCGTCGGTGAAGCGGAAGAGGACGGCGCGCAGGAGCGGGCCGGTGGACAGGTCGAAGCCCGCGTGGGTGGTGTCGGCGATCTGCTCGATCACCGCCTCATCCACAGTGGACAGGTCGCACACCTGGAGCACGGGCTCGTCGGTCACCGGCGCGTTCCACTGGCGCCAACCGTCGTCCTCGCGGGCGAACCGCAGCCGCAGGCCGTCGTGGTGGGCGAGGAGGGCGGCGAGGGCCGTGCGGAGCGCGGACTCGTCCGGGACCATCGTCAACTCGGCGTAGTGGGCCTGGTTGAAGTGGTGGTAGCCGACCCGGGAACCGTCCAGGAACCAGCGTTGGATCGGGGTCAGCGGCACCGGGCCGGTCACCGGCGCGCGGTCGGCGGCCGTGTCCACGAACGTGACCACCGGGGCCAGCTCGGCGATCGTCTGGTGCAGGAACAGCTCCTTGGTGGCCAGCTTCAACCCCGCCTGCCTGGCCCGCGCCGCGACCTGGATGCTCAGGATCGAGTCGCCGCCCAGGGCGAAGAAGTTGTCCGCCAGGCCGACCCGCTCGACACCCAGCACGTCCGCCCACACCTTGACCAGTGCCTCCTCCACCGGGGTGGTCGGCGGCACATAGGCGACGGTGCTGGTGGTCAGGTCCGGGGCGGGCAGCGAGCGCCGGTCCACCTTCCCGTTCGGCGACACCGGCAGCCGGTCCAGCAGCACGAACGCGGTCGGCACCAGGTGGTCGGGCTGGGTCTCGGTGAGGAACTCGCGCAGGGCCGCGCTGTCCGGCAGGCCCGTGCCCGCGACATAGCCGACGAGCCGCTTGTGCCCGGCCGGGTCGGTGTGCACGGCGGCGGCCGCGTCCACCACGGCCGGGTGGGCGCGCAGGGCGGCCTCGACCTCGCCGAGCTCGATCCGGAAGCCACGCACCTTCACCTGGTCATCCGCCCGACCCACGAACGCCAACTGCCCGTCCCGGGTCCACCGGACGACGTCCCCGGTGCGATACATCCGACCAGGCTCGAACGGGTTCGCGATGAACCGCTGCGCGGTCAACCCAGGCCGACGCAGGTATCCCCGCGCCAACCCGACACCGGACACGTACAGCTCGCCGGGAACCCCGACCGGCACCGGCTCCAGGTTCGCGTCCAGCACGTACGCCCGCGTGTTGCTGATCGGCCGACCGATCGGCGGCACCCCGCCCGGCACCAGTGGATCACTCCAGGTGGCCACCACGGTCGACTCGGTCGGGCCGTAGGCGTTGATCATCCGACGGCCCGGTGCCCACCGGGACACCAGCTCGGCCGAGCAGGCGTCGCCGCCCACGATCAGCGTGCGCAGGTCGGGCAGGTCCACGGTGGGCACGGTCGCCAGCGCCACCGGCGGGATGAGTGTGTGCGAGATCCGTTGTCCGGCAAGCACTTCCGCGAGCTGGTCGCCCAGCAGCGGCCCCGGCGGCGGCACCACGATCGCGGCGCCCGCGCCCAGGGCCATGCACAGCTCCAGGATCGACGCGTCGAAGCTGGGCGAGGAGAAGGCCAGCACCCGGTCGCCGGGCCGCACGTCGAACCGCGCCACCTCGGCCGCCGCGAAGCAGGCGATACCGGTGTGGGTGATCACGGTCCCCTTGGGCCGCCCCGTCGAGCCGGACGTGTAGATCACGTACGCCGGGTTGGCCAGGGTCGGCGGCGTCAGCGTCCCGGACTCGGCCTCGGGCAGTGCCGGGTCGTCGAGCACCAGCACCGGCCGGGCGTCGTCGAGCATGTAATCGATCCGGTCGGCCGGGTAGGCCGGGTCGACCGGCAGGAAGGCGGCGCCCGCCTTGGTCACCGCCAGCTCGGCGATGATCAGCTCGGCCGACCGGCCCAGCTTGACGGCCACCACCGTCTCCGGCCCGGCGCCCCGGGCGGCCAGGGCCCGCGCCACCCGGTCGGTGCGCGCGTCCAGCTCCGCGTAGGTGATCTCGTCACCGCCGGTGATGATCGCGGGCGCGTCCGGCGTGTGCGCGGCCTGGGCGCGCAGCAGGCTCGGGAGTGTCCACTTCGGAGTGGACAGCTCGGTGTCGTTCCAGTCGACCAGCACCTTCGCCCGGTCGGCCTGTGTGGTCACCGGCAGTGCGCCGACGGTCGTCCTTGGCGCGGCCGCCACGGCGGTGAGCAGCGCGTCCAGCCCGGCCACGAGCCGGGCGGCGGTGTCGGCGTCGAACAGGTCGGTGTTGTAGTCCAGCGTCGCGTACAGCCCGCCGTCCTCGACCTCGTGGAACTCCACGGTCACATCGAACGCTGCGGTGACCGCCGGGAACGCCACGTCCTCGGCGTCCAGCCCGGCCAGCCCGCCTGCCCGGCCGACCGCGTTCTGCAACACCACCATGGCCTGGAACAGCGGCGTCCGGCTGGTGTCCCGTTCCGGCGCGACCGCGTCCACCACGCGCTCGAACGGCACGTCCTGGTGCGCGAACGCGTCCAGCACCGTCCCGCGCACCCGCCGCAGGAACTCCGCGAACGGCTCCCGCGAGTCCAGGGACGACCGCAACACCAGTGTGTTCACGAAGAACCCGACCAGGTCGTGCAGCTGCGGATGGTCACGACCGGCCGCGACCGTGCCCACGGCGATGTCGTCCTGCCCGGAGAACCGGTGGAACAACGCCTGGCACGCCGCCACCAACGCCATGAACAGCGTCGCGTCGTGCTCCCGCGCCAAGGTCCGCAACCGCGTGGCGACCTCGGCCGACACCGTGAACGGCAGCTGCGCGCCCGTGGTCGTGTGCACGGCCGGACGCGGTCGGTCGGTCGGCAGCTCCAGCGCGGGCACGCCCGCCAGCACCGTCCGCCAGTGCTCAAGCTGCGCGGCCAGCACTTCCCCGCGCGACCGCTGCCACGCGGCGAAGTCCCGGTACCGGATCGGCAGCTCGGGCAGCTCTGGCTCGGACCCGTCCAGCTCGGCCCGGTACAGCTCGGCGAGATCGGCCATCAGCACACCGGCCGACCAGCCGTCCGTCACGATGTGGTGCATGACCAGCGCCAGCACGTGATCCTCGGCGCCGACCCGGAACACCGTAGGCCGCAGCAGCGGACCGGCGGCCAGGTCGAACGACTGTGTCGCCGCCCGGTCCAGCGCGCCGGGCAGGGCCTCCTCGGAGACGTCCACGACCGGCACGGCCACCTCGGCTGTGCTGGTCATCGGGTGCACGGTCTGCCTGCCCTGACCGTCGACCCCGTGGAAGGTCGTGCGCAGCGACTCGTGCCGCGCGACCAGCGCCGTCATCGCGACGGTCAACGCACCCAGGTCGAGCGGCCCGCGCAGCCGGATCGCCAGCGGCGTCACGTACTCCGTGCTGCCCGGCTCGAACTCCTGCAGGAACCACAGCCGCTGCTGCGCGAACGACAACGGCGAGTCCGCGTCGTCGCCCAGCACCGGGATCATCTCCGCCACCCGGGCCCCGCCGAGCGCGGCGGCCAGCGACGCGACGGTGGGGTTGTCGAACAGCAGCCGGGGCGAGATGTCGGTCCCGAGGATCTCCCGCAGCCGCGCCACGACCCGGATGCTCAGGATCGAGTCGCCGCCGAGCGCGAAGAAGTTGTCCGCGACCCCGACCCGCTCGATGCCCAGCACCGAACCCCACGCCTCGCACACCGCCCGCTCGGCGTCCGTGCGCGGCGCGACATAACCCGGGTCCTCGGACTGCTCGGGCACCGGCAGCGCCCGCCGGTCCAGCTTGCCGTTGGCGGTCAGCGGCAACGCGTCCAGCGACACGAACGCCGACGGCACCATGTAGTCCGGCAGCGCGGCCGCCAGCGACTCCCGCAGCCCGGAGGTCTCGCCGACCACGTAGGCGACCAGCCGCTTCACTCCCGGCTCGTCCTCGCGCACCACGACGGCGACCGCGCGGACCCCGTACTGCGCGCCGATGACCGACTCGACCTCGCCGAGCTCGATCCGGAACCCACGCACCTTCACCTGGTCGTCGGCCCGGCCCACGAACGCGAGCTGCCCGTCCCGCGTCCAGCGCACGACATCCCCGGTCCGATACATCCGACCAGGCTCGAACGGGTTCGCGATGAACCGCTGCGCGGTCAAGCCCGGCCGACGCAGGTACCCGCGCGCCAGCCCGACACCGGCGATGAACAGCTCACCCGGAACACCGGGCGGCACCGGCCGCATCGCCTCGTCCAGCACGTAGACCCGCGTGTTGGGCAGCGGGCGTCCGATCGTCGGCGCGCCGGAACCGGCCACCAGGGGCTCGGTCCAGGTCACCGCGACCGTGCCCTCGGTCGGCCCGTACGCGTTGACCAGCCGCACCCTCGGCGCCCACCGGCGCACCAGGTCCGCCGAGCACGCGTCACCGCCGACGACCAGCGTCTTCAGCGACGGCAGGTCGATCTCCGGCACGGTCGCCAGCGCGACCGGCGGGATCAGCGTGTGCGTGATCCGCAGGTCCCGCAGCGCCGCCCCGAGCGGCTCGCCCACCAGCGGCCCGGCGGGCGGGACCACCAGCGTGGCCCCGGCGGGCAGGGACATGCACAGCTCCAGCACGGACGCGTCGAAGCTGGGCGAGGAGAACGCCAGCACCCGGTCCCCCGGCGCCACCTCGAACCGCTCGACCTCGGCCGCCGAGAAGTTCGCCAGGCCACGGTGGGTGACCACGACGCCCTTCGGCACGCCCGTCGACCCGGACGTGTAGATCACATACGCGGGCGCGTCCACCGGGATGTTCACCGACGGCGCCGTGTCCGGGTGGCCGGAGGCGTCCAGCGGCGCGTCGATGGTGAGCACCGGGCGGGCGTCGTCGAGCATGAACGCGATGCGGTCGGCCGGGTAGTTCGGGTCGACCGGCAGGTAGGCCGCGCCGGTCTTGAGCACCGCGAGCTGCGTGACCACCAGGTCGAGCGACCTGGGCAGGCGCAGGGCGACGATCTTCTCCGGGCGGGCGCCGCGCTCGATGAGCAGGTGCGCCAGCCGGTTGGCCGCCGCGTCCAACTCGGCGAAGCTCAGCACGACGTCGCCCTGTTCCAGGGCCGGCGCGTCCGAAGTGGACGAGAGCAGATCGCCGAACACTACCGGCCGCACCGGCGCGTCGGTGGCGTTCCACTCGGTCCGCACCCGCGCCCGCTCGGACTCGGTCAGCCACGGCAGGTCGTCCAGGGACCGGGTCGGGTCGGTGGCGAGCGCGTCGATGAGGGCGCTCAACCGGTTCGCAAGCGTTTGCGCCGTCTCGGGGTCGAACAGCGCGGGGTCGTAGCCGAGCTCCACCCGCAACCGTTCGCCGTCCAGGTGAGCGGTGACGCTGAGCGGTAGCGTGGTGGACTCCTCGCCGTCCACGGCCTCCACCTCGGGCGCGCCGTCGGTGTCGGCGCCGTCCGGGAAGTTCTCGAACGCGACCAGGCTGTCGAACAGCGTCGGCACCCCGCTCCAGGTCTGCGCCTGGGCCAGCGACACGAAGTCGAACCGCCGCGAGTCGGCCTGCGCGGACTGCAGGCCGCGCAGCCAGGGCAGCGCGCTGCCGTCCCGGTCGACCGCGATCCGGGTCGGGATCGTGTTGATGAACATGCCGATCATGTCCTCGACCCCCGGCAGGTCGGCAGGCCTGCCGGACACGGTCGAGCCGAACACGACCTCGTCCTCGCCTGCGTGCCGGGCCAGCAAAAGCGCCCAGGCACCCTGCACGATCGTGTTCATGGTGATGCCGTGCGGGCCGACGTCCCGGGCGGGCAGGCTGAAGCCGATGTGCGCGGACGACTCGGTCCGGTGGGTGTCCAGCGGCGGCCGGTCGAACGGCAGCGGCGTGCGACCGTCCAGTCCGGACAGGACGCCCCGCCAGTAGCGTTCGGCGGCGGCGGAGTCCTGTTCGGACAGCCAGCGTAGGTAGTCCGCGAACGGCCTGCGGGACGGGAGCTGCGCACCGGCGTAACGGGCGAGGACGTCGGAGAAGACCTGCGGGGTGCTCCAGCCGTCGAGCAGCAGGTGGTGGGCGGTCCAGAGCAGGTCGACGATGCCGGGCTCGACCTCGTGCAGGATCACCCGGGTGAGCGAGCCCGCGGCCAGGTCCAGGCCCGCCGTCTCGTCCTCGGGCGTGACCGGCCGGTGTTCGATGGTGGCGGGCAGGTTCCGGTGGACGACCTGGACCGGCTCCGGCACGCCCTGCCACACGATCAGCGTGCGCAGCACCGGCGTGTGGTCGACGACCTCCTGCCAGGCCTGGGCGAGCCGCCGCACGTCGTGGACGCCGTGCAGCCGAACCCGGGTGCGGTTCACATAGGCGTCGCCGTCGAGCAGGCCGTGGAACAGCATGCCCGCCTGCAACGGAGTGAGCGGGTAGATGTCCGTGACATCCCGGCCATCCCCGACCAAGGTGTCCACCTGGGACTGGGTGAGCCGGGTGAGCGGGAAGTCCGACGGCGTGCGGCCGCCGGTGCCCGGCTCGGCGCAGTGGGCGACGATCTCGCGCAGCGCGGTCAGCATCCGGTCCGCGAGCGCCCGCACGGTCTGCTCGGCGTGCACGCCCGGCGCGTACTCCCAGTCGACGTTGAGCGTGCCGTCGGAGACGGCGGCGTTGATGTCGAGCAGGTGGCTGCGCGGCATCGTCGGTCCCTGCCGTTCCGGATCGGCCACCTGCTCCCGGAACAGCCCGTCCTCGGCGTCCGCGCTGTCCCAACGCCCCAGGTAGTTGAATGCCACCTCCGGTTCGGGCGAGCTGTCCAGCGTGCGGCGGATGTAGCGCAGGGCCTCGAAGCTCACGCCCCGGTGCGGGATGGCGCGCAGGGCTTCCTTGACGCCCTTGAGCGTGCCCGACCAGTCCTGGGCGACCGGCAGCGCAACGGGGAACTGGCTGGTGAACCAGCCGACCGTGCCCGTGATGTCGAGGCCGTCGATCACCTCTTCGCGACCGTGGCCCTCCAGCGTGATCAGCGCGTGCGGCCCGCCGGTCCAGTCGGTCAGCGCCTTCGCGAGGGCGGCCAACAGCACGTCGTTGACCTGCGTCCGGTACACGTCCGGAACCTGGTGCAACAGCGCGTCGGTCGTCTCCCGGTCCAGGCTGACGCTGAACGAGGTCGCCTGGTGCCGGTCGCCGTCGCCGTCGACCGGGAGCGTGGCCGCCGCCGGGATCGACTGCCAGTGCGCGAGGTCGGCGTCGAAGCCGCCGGACAGGGTGAAGTCGGTGAACCGGTGTGCCCAGTGTCCGAACGGGATGGCCGGGGTGAGGAAGTGGCCCTGGTAGGCGCGTTCCAGGTCGGCGAGCACGATCCGCCAGGACACCGCGTCGATGACCAGGTGGTGCGCCGCCAGGTGCAGCCGGGTGCCGTCGAGCGTCATCCGGAACACATGCCCGGCCGTGACATCGAGCCGCTCATCCAGCGCAGGAAGCTTTACCGGCTCCTGCACCCAACCGGTCTGGGTCTCGGTGAACCGAGTCCGCAGACCGGCGTGGTGCGACACGACCCGGCGCACGGCGGTGCGCAGCCGGTCGTGGTCCACATCGGACGCCAGCTCGAAGGTCATCGCCATGACGAAGTGGTCGCGCTGCTCGGACGTGTGCGTGGCGAAGAACCAGTGCTGGATCGGCGTGAGCGGAGCGGGCCCGGTGATCACCGGTGTGTCCTCGGCCGTGGTCGACCGGGTGACGGCGGTGGCCAGCGCGGCGACGGTCTGCCGGACGAAGATGTCCTTGGACGTCACCGCCAGCCCGGCCTGCCGCGCCCGGGACACGACCTGCATGCTCAGGATCGAGTCGCCGCCGAGCGCGAAGAAGTTGTCCTCCGCGCCCACGGTCCCGACACCCAGCACGTCCGCCCAGATGGCGGCCAACTCGGACTCCACCCCCGGCCGGGGCGGCACGTGTCCGGTCGTCCGCACGACCGGCTCGGGCAGGGCCCGGTGGTCGAGCTTGCCGTTGTGCGTGATCGGCAGCCGGTCCATCAGCACGAACGCCGACGGCACCATGTACTCCGGCAGCGACTGCCGCAGGAACGCCGCATAGTCGTGGTCACTACCAACGACATAACCGACGAGCCGCAGGTGACCGCCGTGCGGGCGGGCGATGACGGCGGCGTCCCGCACATCGGGGTGGTTGCGCAGGGCAGCCTGGACCTCGCCCGGCTCGATCCGGTGCCCACGGATCTTCACCTGGTCGTCGGCGCGGCCCAGGTACTCCAGCGTGCCATCGGGCGTCCACCGCACCCGGTCGCCGGTCCGGTACATCCGGGTCCCCGGCGCCCCGAACGGGTCCGCCACGAACCGGTCGGCGGTCAGCCCCGGCCGACCCAGGTAGCCGCGCGTGACCTGCGGCCCCGCCAGGTGCAGCTCGCCGGGAACCCCGACCGGCAGCATCCGGTAGTGCTCGTCGAGCACGTAGGCGCGGATCGTGGACAGTGGACGGCCGATGGTCACCCGGTCGCTGGTGATCATGGTCTCGGTGGCGTCCACAGTGGTCTCGGTGGGCCCGTAGACGTTGTGCCCGCGCGAGGCCCCGGGCGGCGACCCGGCCGCGAGCGTGCTGCGGGTGGTCGCGGCCAGCTGGGACCACAGCGCCGCGTCGACCGCCTCGCCGCCCAGCATGACCTCGCGGACCCCGGCGTCGAGCAGCCCGGCCGCGATGAGCCTGCGGGCGTGCGCGGGGGTCAGGTCGAGCACGTCGAGCAGGCCACGCGCGTGCTCGACGAAGGCGTGCGGGTCGAGCCGGGTGTCGTCGTCGATCACGTGCCACTCGTGCCCGGCGGCCATGAACAGCAGGCCCTCGATGGCGGTGTCGAAGGAGAACACCGCCGTCTGCCCGAACCGCAGCGGCGTCTCGCGCGGCGCGGCGACCCCGGCGACGTGGTGGGTGAACAGCGCGGACAGGTTGCCGTGCTCTACCATGACGCCCTTGGGCACGCCGGTCGAGCCCGAGGTGTGGATGACGTAGACGCGCGACCGGGGGTGGATCCGCACGCCAGGGTCGGTGTCGGCGAACGCGGTCAGGTCCGGGATCTCCGAGACCACCACGGTCGGCCTGGTGTCCGCCAGCAGGAACTCGACCCGCTCGGCGGGCATGGTCGGGTCGATCGGCAGGTAGGCGGCGCCGGACTTCATCACCGCGAGGATCGCCACCACCATGTCGGCCGAGCGCGGCAGCTTCAGCGCCACCAGCCGCTCCGGCCCGGCACCCTCGGCGATCAGCCTGCGTGCCAGCCGGTTGGACCGGGCGTCGACCTCGGCGAAGGTCCGCCGGTCGTCGCCGAACACCAGCGCGGTCGCGTCCGGCGTGCGGGCGGCCTGCGCGGAGAACACGCGCGGCATCGGCGTGTAGTCGACCGGGCGCTTGCCCTGCCACTGGTCGAGCAGCAGGACCCGTTCGTCCACACCGAACAGCTCGACGTCGCCGGGAGCCACGCCCGGGTTCGCGGCGACGGCGGTGAGCAGCGCGGACAGGTGCCGCACCATGCGCTCTACCGTGCAGGCGTCGAACAGGTCGGGGTTGTACTCGACCGCGCCGCGCAGGCCGGTCGCCGACTCCTGGAACTCGAAGGTGAGGTCGCAGGCGGAGGTGGTGACCGGGACGTCCACCTCGGACACCGTCAGTCCGGGCAGGACCGGGACCTCGTCCGGGGTGTTCTGCAGCAGCACCATCACGTCGAACAGCGGCGACCGGGCCGCGTCCCGCTCCGGCGCCACCGCGTCCACGACCCGCTCGAACGGCACGTCCTGGTGCGCGAACGCCTCCAGCGCGCTCGCCCGCGCCCCCGCCAGCAGCTCGGTGAACGGCAGGTCGACGTCCACGGTGGACCGCAGCGCGACCGTGTTGACGAAGAACCCGACCACCCGCTCCAGCTCGGCCCGCTCCCGGCCGGAGGCGACCGTGCCGAGCGTGATGTCCCGCTGGCCGCTGTAGCGGGCGAGCAGGGCCTGGCAGGCGGCGAGCAGCGTGACGTACAGGGTGCTGTCCGCCTGGCGGCCGACCGCGCGCAGCGCGACCAGGATCTCCTCCGGCAGCACGAACTCGTGCTTGGCGCCCGAGGTGGTGCGGATCGCCGGGCGCGGCCGGTCGGTCGGCAGCGCCAGCGGCTCCACGCCCGCCAGGGCGTGCTTCCAGAAGTCGAGGTCCGTGGGCTGCTCGCGCTGCCACAGGGTGAAGTCGGTGTAGCGGACCGGGATCTCGGGCAGCTGTGCGGGCACGCCGGACAGCGCCGACCGGTAGAGAGAGGCCAGGTCGTCGGTGAGCACGGCGGTGGACCAGCCGTCGGTGACGATGTGGTGCAGGGTCAGCACCAGCACGTGCTCCTCGGCGCCCAGTCGCACCACAGTGGACCGCAGCAACGGGCCTGCGACCAGGTCGAACGGCTGGTTGCTCTCCCGCGCCAGCACTTCCTCGACGCCACCATCCACAAGCTGCAGATCAGCCGGATAGGGCGCGTGCACGATCTGCACCGCTTCGCCGTCGATCTCGGCGAAGGTGGTGCGCAGGGACTCGTGGCGGGCGATCAGGGCGGTCAGCGCGGCCGTGAGCGCGTCGATGTCGAGCGGGCCGGACAGCCGGAGCGCGGTCGGGCTGACGTACTCGGTGTCGCCCGGCTCGAACTGGTCGAGGAACCACAGCCGCCGCTGCGCAAACGATTGCGGCACCGGCCCCGGCCGCTCGACCACGGGGATCGCGTCGGTCCGTTCCACCGGGATGGCACGGGCCAGCGCGGCCACGGTCGGGTTGTCGAACACCGCGCGCGGCGAGATCTGCGTGCCGAACGCGGCCCGCAGCCGGGACACGACCTGGATGCTCAGGATCGAGTCGCCGCCGAGCGCGAAGAAGTTGTCCTCCGCGCCGACCCTGGGCAGGCCCAGCACGTCCGCCCAGGCGGCGGCCACCGCGCGCTCGGTCTCGGTGCGCGGCTCCACATGCGTGACCACGCCTGCGAAGTCCGGGGCGGGCAGGGCGCGGCGGTCGAGCTTGCCGCTGGCGTTCATCGGCAGCCGGTCCAGCGTGAGGATCGCGGCGGGCACCATGTAGTCCGGCAGCTCGCGGGCGATGTCGGCGCGCAGGTCGCCGTCGAAGGCGCCCACGATGTA
This sequence comes from Actinokineospora enzanensis DSM 44649, assembly GCF_000374445.1. Classification (GTDB taxonomy): domain Bacteria; phylum Actinomycetota; class Actinomycetes; order Mycobacteriales; family Pseudonocardiaceae; genus Actinokineospora; species Actinokineospora enzanensis. The sequence goes on from NZ_KB894412.1 coordinate 136,684, forward strand.
GCCGACGAGCCGGGTGCCGGTGGCGTCGGTGTGCGGCACGACGGCGGCGTCCCGGATGCCCGCGCGCTCCCGGATGACGGCGGCGATCTCGCCCGGTTCGATCCGGAAGCCACGGATCTTCACCTGGTCGTCGGCGCGCCCCAGGTAGTCCAGCAGTCCGTTCCCGGTCCAGCGCACCCGGTCGCCCGTGCGGTACATGCGGGTGCCCGGCGCGCCGAACGGGTCGGCCATGAACCGGTCGGCGGTCAGGCCGGGCCGGTCGAGGTAGCCGCGCGCCACCTGGGCGCCCGCCAGGTACAGCTCGCCCGGGACGCCGGGCGGCAGCGGGTCGAGGTTCTCGTCGAGCACGTAGGCGCGGGTGTTGCGCAGCGGGCGGCCGATCAGCGGGCGCTCGTCGTCGCCGGAGAAGCACACCGTGGCGTCGATGGTGGTCTCGGTGGGGCCGTAGTAGTTGACCACCCGCAGCCCGGCCGCCTGCGCGTCCCGCCAGAGCTTGTCCGACAGCGCCTCGCCGCCGAGCATGAGCACGCGCAGGCCGCTGTCCAGCAGACCGGCCGCGACCAGGTGGGTGGCCAGCGTCGGGGTCATGTCGACGTACTCGATGCCGCGCTCGGCGATGTAGCGGACCAGGCCCTCGGGGTCCAGCCGCAGGTCCTCGCCGATGACGTGCACCTCGTGCCCGTCCACCAGGAACAGCACGCCCTCCAGCGAGGTGTCGAAGGAGAACGTGGCGGTGAGCGCGAACCGGGTGCGGTCGACACCGGTGATGTCGACGCGGTGGTCCTGGTGCAGGGCGGAGAAGTTGCCGTGGGTGATCACGACACCCTTGGGCTTGCCGGTCGATCCGGACGTGTAGATCACGTACGCGGCCTGATCGGCGCGGATCCGCCTGCCCGGCGCGGTGTCCGGGTAGCCGCTCGTGTCGCCGATCGCGTCCAGCACGAGCACCGGCTTGGCGTCGCCGAGCAGGTAGTCGATCCGCTCGGCGGGCAGGGTCGGGTCGACGGGCAGGAAGGCAGCGCCCGCCTTCAGCACGGCCAACAGCGCCACGACCGTCTCGGCCGAACGCGGCATGGTGAGCGCGACCGTCCGATCGGGACCGGCACCGGCCTCGATCAGCTTGTGCGCCAGCCGGTTCGCGGCCTTCTCGGTCTCGGCGAAGGTCAGCTCGGTGTCGCGGAAGACCAGCGCGGTGGCGTGCGGGGTGCGCCGGGCCTGGCGTTCGAACACCTCGGTGACGGGTTCGAACGGCAGCGGGTGGTCGGTGTCGTTGAACGCGACCATGACCCGCTCGCGGTCCTCGGCCGAGACCCACGGCAGCGCGCCGAGCGTGCGCTCCGGGTCGTCCACCAGGTTCGAGACGAGCGTGCGCAGCCAACCGGCGACCCGGGCGGCGGTCTCGGCGTCGAGCAGCGCGGGGTCGTACCCGAGGTCGAGCCGGACCCGGTCGTCCAGGTGCGCGGACAGGGTCAGCGGGAGGTTGGTGGTGTCGATCGCGTGCACCTCGGCGACGCGCAGACCGTCCTCGGTGGACGCGTCCTCGAACGGGTAGTTCTCGAACACCACCACGCTGTCGAACAGCTGCGCGCCCGGCGCGAGGTCACTGTGCGCCTGGATCCTGGGCAGGGCGAGGAAGTCGAACCGGCGGGACTCGCTCTGCCCGGCCTGGATCTCGCGCAGCCACTCCCCCGCGCGCCGCTCCGGGTCGGTCGAAACCCGCGTCGGCACGGTGTTGATGAACATGCCGACCATCGACTCCACGCCCGGCAGCTCGGCGGGACGGCCGGACACAGTGGACCCGAACACGACGTCCTGGGTGCCCGCCCACCGCGAGAGCAGCAACGCCCACGCGCCCTGCACCACGGTGTTCACGGTCAGCCCGGCACGCTGCGCGGCGACCCGCACCCGCTCGGACCCGGCCCGGTCGAGATCGGCGCGCACGGACGCGCTGGACTCGGTGCGGTGCGCCTGCGCGGGCGCCCGGTCCCACGGCACGGCAACCGGGTCGGCGAACCCGGCCAGCACCCCGGCCCAGTGCGCGTCCGCGGCCACACTGTCCTGTTCGGACAGCCAGCGCAGGTAGTCGCGGAACGGCCTGCGCACCGGCGCGGCCGAGGTCCGGCCGTCGACCAGGTCGTTGTAGCGCTCGCAGACCTCGCCGAACACCTGCGCGGTGCTCCAGCCGTCGAGCAGCACGTGGTGCGACGACCACACCAGCACCACCCGGTCGTCGGTCACCCGCACCACCGCGATCCGCAGCAGCGGCGCGGTGTCCAGGGTGAACGGCCGCGCCCGGTCCTCGGCGAGCAGGTTGCGCATGGCCCGGTCGCGGTCGGCGGGCGCGAGGTCGCGCCAGTCCCGGACCAGCGCGTCGAGCCGGACCGAGCGGCGCACGACCTGCACCGGCTCCGGCACGTCCGCCCACACCACGGCCGTGCGCAGCACCGGCGTACGGTCCAGCACGGCCTGGAAGGCGGTGACCAGCGCGGCCGGGTCACGCACGCCGTCGAGCACGAGCCGGACCTGGTCGACGTAGGCGCCGCTGTCCGGGTCGACCAGGCTGTGGAAGACCATGCCGGACTGCAACGGCGTCAGCGGGTAGATGTCCTCGACGTCCGTGCCGTCCCCGGCGATCGCGTCCACCTGGGCCTGGGTGAGCCGGGCGAGCGGGAAGTCCGACGGGGTGCGGCCGCCCGCGCCGGGGGCGGTGCAGTGCCGGGCGATCTCGGCGAGCGCGGTGACCATGGCGTCGGCGAGCCTGCGCACGGTCGCCTCGTGGTGCAGCGCGGTCGAGTACTCCCAGGTGAGCACCAGCTCGTCGGCCTCGACCAGGCCGATGACCTCCAGCTCGAAGTCGCGCGGCGCGGCCGGGTCGATCTCGGGGCCCGCGTCGTGCCGGGCGCCGATGAGCTCGTTGTCGCCGGTCTCGAACCGGCCGTGGTAGTTGAAGCTGATCGCGGGCAGCGCACGCCCGGCGAGCGGGCTGTCCGGGGTCAGGTAGCGCAGGGCCTCGTAGCTGAGGCCGTTGCGCGGGACGGCGCGGAGTTGTTCCTTGACGGACTTGAGGACCGCGCCCCAGTCGCCTGCGGGAACGTCGAGCGTCACCGGGAACTGGGTGGTGAACCAGCCGACGGTCCGGGACAGGTCGACGCCGTCCAGGATCTCCTCGCGGCCGTGGCCTTCCAGCGTGACGGCGGCGGTGGGCACGCCGGTCCAGCGGGTCAGGACGCGGCCGAGCGCGCTGAGCAGGACGTCGTTCACCTGGGTGCGGTAGCGCTCGGGAACCGTGCGCAGCACCGCGTCGGTCGTGGCGGGATCGAGCCGCACGGTGACCGACGCGGTACTGCCCGCCGTGTTGTGCACGGCGTTCGCGGCCGTGGTGGCAGTGCCATCGCGATCCTTGGGCAGCGGCGCCGGATCGGGCACCGCCGCCCAGTACCCGGCGTCCGCGTCCAGGCCACCGGCGGTGACGAACTCCCGCAGTCGGTGGGCCCATTCGGCGAACGTCGTGCCGACCGGGGGGAGGTCGGCGTCCTGGTGGTCCCGCAGCCGGGTGTAGGCGGTGACCAGGTCTTCGAGCAGGACGCGCCAGGAGACGCCGTCCATGACCAGGTGGTGGATGGTCAGGAACAGGCGGCCGTCGTCGAGCAGCGCGGCCCGCAGCAGCGGCCCGTCGGCCAGGTCGATCCCGGCGCGGGCGCGGGCGATGTCGAGGCCGCGCGCGAGCGGGACGGTGACCTCGGCGGGTTCCTGCCGCCAGTCGCCGTCGTGCCGGAACCGGCTGCGCAGCGCGGCGTGGTGGTCGACCACGGCCCGCAGCGCCCGTTCCAGCACGTCGTGGTCGACGTCGTCGGCGAGGTCGACGAGCACGGACATGGTGAAGTGCGCGCGGTCGCCGTGGGTGTCGAAGAACCAGCGCTGGATCGGGGTCAGCGGCGCGGGCCCCGCTGGCACCTTCCGCTCGACCGGCGCGGTCTCCCTGGACACGACCAGGGCCAGCTCGGCGATGGTCTGGTTGACGAAGATGTCCCGCGAGGACACCTTGAGCCCGGCCTGCCGGGCCCGGGACACGATCTGGATGCTGAGGATCGAGTCGCCGCCGAGCGCGAAGAAGTTGTCGGTCACGCCGACCCGCTCCGCGCCCAGCGCCTCCGCCCACAGCCCCGCGAGCAGCGACTCGGTCTCGGTGCGCGGCGCGACGAACTCCTCGGCCGCCTCGGCCCGCACCTCGGGTGCCGGGAGCGCGGCCTTGTCCAGCTTGCCGTTGCGGGTCATCGGCAGCCGGTCGAGCGTCACGAACGCGGCCGGGACCATGTAGTCCGGCAGTGTCTCCTTGAGAGCGACGCGCAGTGCGGCGGGCTCGGGGATGGTGTCGCCGACGAGGTAGGCGACGAGCCTGCGGTGGCCGTCGTCCTCGCGCGCGACCACGGCGGCCTCGCGGATGCCGGGCCGGGCGAGCAGGGCGGCCTCGATCTCGCCGGGCTCGATGCGGAAGCCACGGATCTTCACCTGGTCGTCGGTGCGGCCCAGGTACTCCACGGTGCCGTCGGCCGTCCACCGGGCCAGGTCGCCCGTCCGGTACATGCGGCTGCCCGGCTCGCCGAACGGGTCGGGCACGAACTGGTCGGCGGTCAGGCCGGGCCGGTTGAGGTAGCCACGCGCGAGCTGGGCGCCCGCGATGTACAGCTCGCCGGGAACGCCGACGGGCAGCGGGCGCAGGTCGGCGTCGAGGATGTAGGCGGCGAGGTTGCGCAGCGGACGGCCGATCGTCGGCTTGTCCCCGGTGACCACAGTGGACAGTGCGTCGACGGTGGTCTCGGTGGGGCCGTAGAAGTTGTGCACGGCCGTGTCGGGCAGCTCGCCCAGCTCACGCCAGAGGTCCTCGCCCAGCGCCTCGCCGCCGAGCATCAGCAAGGCCGGGCGGTGGTCGGGGCTGGACAGCAGCCCGGCGGGCAGGAGCTTGCGCAGGTAGGACGGCGTGAGGTCGAGGAAGTCGATCCGCTCACCGACCACGTAGTCGACCAGGGCGTCCGGGTCGAGGCGGATGTCGTCGCCGAGCAGGTGCAGCTCGTGCCCGCCCGCCATCAGGACGGGCCCCTCCCACGAGGTGTCGAAGGAGAACACGGCCGACAGCGCGACCCGCAACCGGTCGCCGCCCGCGAAGTCGGCGCGGTGGTTGTGCAGGAGGTTCACCAGGGCCCGGTGCTCGACCGCGACGCCCTTGGGCCTGCCGGTCGACCCGGAGGTGTAGATCACGTACGCGGTGTGGTCCGGCCGGAGCCCGACCTCCGGGTTCTCGTCCGAACCCTGGTCCGCCAACGGCTTCTCTACCGTCAGCACCGCGCCCGAGTCCTCGACCAGGTGCGCGCGCCGCTCGGCGGGTTGGGCCGGGTCGACCGGCAGGTACACCGCGCCCGCCTTGAGCACGGCCAGCTGCGTGACGACCGCGTCCACGGAGCGCGGCAGCGACACCGCCACCACGCGCTCCGGACCGGCACCGGCGGCGATGAGCTGGTGGGCGGCGCGGTTCGCGCGCGCGTTCAGCTCGGCATAGGTCAGGCGCTCGCCGGAGAAGACCAGCGCGGTGGCGTCCGGGGTCAGCCGGGTCTGTGCCTCGAACACGGCCGGGAACGTCGTGGGCTCGACCGGCAGCGCGGTGTCGTTCCAGCCCTTGATGACGGCGTCGAGTTCCGGCCCCGTCAACCACGGCAGCTCCGCCATCGGCCGCTCGGGCGCGGCGGTCACCGCGTCCAGCAGCACCAGCAGGTGTCCGGCGAACCGCTCGATGGTCGTCGCGTCGAACAGGTCCGTGCTGTACTCCAGCACGCAGTCCAGGTGGTCGGCCCGCTCGGTGAACTCCACGCTGAGGTCGAAGTTCGCCGCCCAGCGCCGCAGGTCCACCTCCTCGACCGCCAGCCCGGGGAACTCCGGCAGGCCCCGGGAGGCGTTCTGCAGCAGCACGAGCACGTCGAACAGCGGGTTGCGGCTCGGGTCACGGGGGGCGCCGACGGCTTCCACCAGCCGGTCGAACGGCACCTCGTCGTGGCTGAACGCGTCCAGCGCCGACCCGTTGACCGCGCGCAGGAACTCCGCGAACGTGGCCTTCATGTCCACAGTGGATCGCAGTACCACGGTGTTCACGAAGAAGCCGACCACGCGGTTGAGTTCCGCGCGCCCGCGCCCGGCGGTGACCGTGCCGAGCGCGATGTCGTCCTGACCGCTGTAGCGGGCGGCGAGCAGCTGGCAGGCGGCCATGAGCGCGGTGAACAGGGTGGTGTCGTTCGCGCGAGCCAGTTCCGTGAGCCGGGCGGTCAGCTCGGCGGGCACGGTCAGGTGGTGCGCCGCGCCCGCCGGGGTCCGCACCGGCGGGCGCGCGCGGTCGGTGGGCAGGTCGAGCGCGCTCGACCCGGCGAGGCCGTCCCGCCAGTAGACGAGGTGGCTCTCCATCGCCGGGCCGGTGAGCCGGTCCTGCTGCCAGACGGCGAAGTCGGCGTAGTGCAGTTCGGGCGCGGGCAGGGTCTGTCCGATGTAGAGGGTGGCAAGCTCCTCGGTGAGGACGCCCAGGGACCACCCGTCCACGGCGATGTGGTGCGAGGTGAGCAGCAGCACGTGCTCGTTCTCGCCCAGCCGCAACACCAGCGCACGCAACAGCGGTCCGTTGCGCAGGTCGAACGGCCTGGCGAACTCCTCGCGCAGCGTCTCATCCAACGCGTCGGCGGCGCAGTCGCGCACCGGCACTTCGAGATCGAGGTCGGGGTGCACTACCTGCACCGGCCGACCGTCCACCTCGGCGAACGTGGTACGCAGCGACTCGTGTCGCGCCGCCAACGCCCGCACGCCCGCCACCAGCGCGGGCACGTCGAGCGAGCCGGTGAACCGCAGCGCGGTGCCGGAGTTGTAGTCGTTGCCGCCGGGGTTGAACTCGCTGAGGAACCACAGGCGCTGCTGCGCGGACGACAGCGGCAGGTGGCCGTCGCGCGGCGCGGTGGGGATGGCGTCGGGGACGGCGGGGGCGCCTGCCTTGCCCGCGAGCCTGCGGGCCAACTGGGCGCGCAGGTGCTCGGGCAACGCGTCGAAGCGGCTCTGCCGAGGGGACTTGGACGTGGTCATCTTCTCGGGTCTCCTCGGCTCAGCGGGTCTCGCCCGCGAGGGCTTCGAGTTCGCGCAGCACGTGGTCCTCGACCACGTCCGCGAGGGCGCGCACGGTGCGCGCGGTCAGCACGTCGCGCGGCGTCAGGTTCACCGCGAACGCCGCGTTGGCGCGCGCGGTGACGTGCAGGCTGAGGATCGAGTCGCCGCCGAGGTCGAAGAAGCTGTCCTCGACACCGACCGGGGACACGCCGAGCACCTCGGTCCAGATCTCGGCGATCACCTGCTCGGTCTCGGTCTCCGGCTCGGCGAACTCCCCGGCCTGGCCGAAGTCCGGTTCGGGCAGGGCGCGGCGGTCGAGCTTGCCGGACGGGGTCAGCGGCAGCGCGGCCAGCACGACGATGGCCGCCGGGACCATGTGCTCCGGCAGCTCCCGGGCCAGCTCCGCGCGCAGCCCGGCCGGTTCGATGTCCGATGTGGACACGACATAGCCGACCAGCCTGCCGTCCCTGGCGATGACGGCGGCCGACGTGACCTCGGGCCGGGCGGTGAGCGCGGCCTCGATCTCGCCGGGTTCGATCCGCACGCCCCGGATCTTCACCTGCTGGTCGGTGCGGCCCAGGTACTCGACCGCACCGTCCCGGTTCCAGCGCACCAGGTCGCCCGTCCGGTACATGCGGGTGCCCGCAGGGCCGAACGGGTCGGCCATGAACCGGTCCGCGCTCAGGCCGGGCCGGTTCAGGTAGCCGCGCGCCAGCTGGACCCCCGACAGGAACAGCTCGCCCGGGGCGCCGACCGGCACCGGGTTCAGGTCCGCGTCGAGCACGTGCAGGCGGGTGTTCCAGACCGGCCGCCCGATCGGCACCACCGACGCGCCCGGCAGGCACGCCCAGTGGGTGACGTCGACGGCCGCTTCCGTCGGCCCATAGAGGTTGTGCAGCTCGGCGTCGAGAGTCGCGTGGAACTCCTCGGCCAGGTCGACGGGCAGGGCCTCGCCGCTGCACAGCACCCGCTTGAGGCTGCCGCAGGCGTTCGCGTCACCGTGGTCGAGGAACGCGCGCAGCATCGACGGGACGAAGTGGACGGTCGTGACCCGCTCGTCCCGGATGAGCCCGGACAGGTAGGCCGGGTCCCGGTGGCCGCCCGCGTTGGCGACCACGAGCGTGGCGCCGACGGTCAGCGGCCAGAAGAACTCCCACACCGACACGTCGAAGCTCGCCGGGGTCTTCTGCAACACACGGTCCTGCTCGGTGAGCCCGAACCGGTGCTGTGTCCACACGAGCCGGTTGACGATCGCCGAATGCGGGACCACGACACCCTTCGGCCGACCGGTCGACCCGGACGTATAGATCACGTAAGCGCTGTTGCCGGGGGTGATCGTCACCTCGGGCGCGTCGGCGGGCTCGGCGGCGGTGTCCGGCAGGGCGGCGACCAGCAGCACCGCTCCCGCGTCGGCGACCATGAAATCGGCCCGGTCGCGCGGTAGCTCGGGGTCGACCGGCAGGTAGGCGGCGCCCGCGCGGAGCACGGCCAGCAGCGCGATCACCAGCTCGGCCGAGCGCGGCAACGCGATCGCCACGACCTTCTCCGGCCCGGCCCCCGACCGGCGCAGCCAGTGCGCGAGCCGGTTGACCTCGGCGTCCAGCTCCCGGTAGGTCCAGCTCCGCTCGCCAGCCACGAGCGCCTGCCCGTCCGGCGTCCGCTTCGCCTGTGCGACAAGCAAAGCGTCGAGCGTCGTGTCCGGAACCTCAGCGGCGGTGTCATTCCAGTCGACCAACACCCGCTCACGGTCCGCGCCCGCCAGCGCCGGGATCTCCGACACCTTGCGGCGCGGGTCGGCGATGAGGTCGACCAGCACCCGGCTCAGGTGCGCGGCGAGCGAGTCGACCGTCTCGGTGTCGAACAGGCGGGGCTCGTAGCCGAACAGCAGTCGCAGCTCCTCGCCAGGGTAGACGGTGACGCTGAGCGGGAACGTCGTGCTCTCCACGGCGGTGAGCTCGTGCAGGCTGGGCCCGTCGGCGGGGTAGTTCTCGAAGATCACCGCGCTGTCGAACAGGTCCATGCCGCCCGGCACCGCGCTCCAGCCGTGCAGCCGGGTCAGCGACATGTGCTCGAACGCCCGGGACTCGACCTGCGTGCGCTGCGCCCGCGCCAGCCAGTCCACCACCGGCGAGTCGTCCAGCGCCGTCACGACCGGCAGCGTGTTGACGAACATGCCGGTGATGGCCTCGACCTGCGGGATGTCCGCCGGACGACCGGACACCGTCGCCCCGAAACACACCTCGCGCGTCGCGCTGTGGTGCGCGAGCAGCAGCGCCCACGCGCCCTGGACGACGGAGCCCGGGGTCAGGTGGTGGTTCTTGGCGAACCGGGTCAGCCGCGCGGTTTCCTCGGCTGTCAACGCCACCTCGGTCTGCGCGGACGTCGTCGGGTCGGACACCGAGGCGCGCGGCCGGTCGAACGGCAGCGCGGTCGGCGCCTCCAGCTCACCCAGCACGTTCCGCCAGTGCCGTGCCGCGTCGGCCGGGTCCTGGGCGGCCAGCCAGCGGTGGTACTCGGCGAAGTCCGGGCGGTCCGGCAGCGGCCGACCCGCGTACGCCTCGGCGACGTCGGACAGCACGCCGAAGATGCTCCAGCCGTCCAGCAGCACGTGGTGGAACGTCCACAGCACCTGCACCCGGTCGTCCGCCAGCCGGGCCAGCGTCAGCCGCATCAGCGGCGGCTCGGCCAGGTCGAACCCGGTCTCCCGGTCGGCGGCCAGCAGGTCCGCGATCCGTTTCTCGCGGTCCTGGCCGGTCCAGTCGAGACACTCGACCGGCAGGTCGACGTGCTCGTGCACCACCGACAGCGGCTCGGGCACGCCCGCCCAGACCACGGAGGACCGCAGGATCGCGCTCCGGTCGACCACCTGCCGCCAGGCGTCGGCGAGCCGGTCGAGGTCGGCGATGTCGTCGAGCACGAACGCGGTCTGCTGGAAGTAGGCGCCCTGCCCCGGCTGGGACAGCCCGTGGAACACCATGCCCGCCTGCATCGGCGTCAGCGGCAGGATGTCCAGCACGCCCGGCCCGGCCAGATCGTCCACAGTGGACTGATCGAGGGTGACCAGCGGGAAGTCCGACGGTGTGCGGCCGTGCGCACCCGCCGCGCAGTGGATGACGATCGCACGCAGCCCGGCCGCGATCGACTCGGCCAGGCCGGTGACCGTCTCGGCGCGGTGCAGGTTCTCGCTGTAGTAGACGGTGATGTCGAGCCGGTTCCGCACGACCTTGCCCACCACGTCGAGCACGTGTGGGCGGCGCGCGTCCGGGTGCGCGTCGAGCGCGAGGTCGGCCGCGTCGTCGAGACGGCCCAGGTAGTTGAACGACACCTCGGCCGTGCCACCGAGCTCCACCCCGGCCAGGTACTTCAACGCGCCATGCCCGATGCCCCGGCGCGGGATCGCGCGCAGCGACTCCTTGACGGTCTTGAGCGAGGTGGCCCAGTCCGGCGTCGTCTCCAGCACGACCGGGAACAGCGTGGTGAACCAGCCGACCGTGCGGGACAGGTCGACGCCGTCGAACAGGTCTTCCCGGCCGTGTCCCTCCAGGTGGACGAGGGTGCGGTCGCGGCCGGTCCACTTGCCCAGCGCGGAGCCGAACGCGGTCAGCAGCACGTCGTTGACCTGCGTCCGGTAGGCGCGCGGGACCTCGCGCAGCAGCGCGTCGGTCTCCTCACGGGAGAGTGTCACCGTGACGGAACGTTCCGACGCCGTCGTGTTCGGGCCATCCTGGTCGCGCGGCACCGACGACGCGGCGCGAACCTCCGCCCAGTGCGTGATCTCGTCGGCGAACCCGCCGTCCACCGCGTGCTCGGCCAGCCGCACCGCCCACTCGCGGAACGAGGTCGTGCGTCGGGGCAGCCGCACCGGCTCCCCGGCGGCGGCCTGGTGGTGCGCGGTCTTCAGGTCCTCGGCCAGCACCCGCCAGGACACCCCGTCCACCACCAGGTGGTGGGCCCGCAGCCGCACGGCCGTGTCCGGGTCGCCCGGCCGGGGCAGCTCGGCCAGGAAGATCGGGCCGTGCTCGCCGACCGTGCCGGACTCGCCCACCGGCGCGTTCTCCTGGTGCCAGTCGGCGGCGCGGGTGAACCGCATGCGCAGCGCGTCGTGGTGTTCCAGCACCGCGAACAGCGCGGTGGCCAGCGCGTCCGGCAGCACCGGCTCACCCAGGTCGACCAGGCAGGTCTGGTCGAAGTGGTGCGGGTGCGCGGTGTGCGTGTCGAAGAACCAGCGCTGGATCGGGGTCAGCGGCACCGCCCCGGCGGTCGGTCCGACCTCGGGCGCGGGGGTCACGGTGTCCAGCGGCGTGACGTGCGGGGCGAGCGCGGCCACGGTCTGGTGCACGAACACGTCCCGCGCGGTGAGCACCAGTCCGGCCGCGCGGGCGGCGGTGACGACCTGGATGCTCAGGATCGAGTCGCCGCCCAGCGCGAAGAAGTTGTCCCGCACGCCGACCCGTTCCGCGCCGAGCACCTGCGCGAACACCGTGGCCAGGGTGGCCTCGACCGGGGTGCGCGGGGCCAGGTAGCGGTTCGGCTCGGCGACCCGGGGCGCCGGGACCGGCGCGTGCTCGCCATCGGGCAGCTCCGCGAGTGTCCCGAGTGGACTGTCCGGGCGCTCGGCCAGGACGGCCAGCAGCGCGGCCAGCTCCTCGCCCAGTGCGGCGATCCGCTCGGCGTCGAACAGCGCGGTGTCGTACTCCAGCACGACGGTCATACCCGCGCCGTCCTCCTGCCCCGCGCCGGGCCAGAACTCCACCGCCAGGTCGAACCGGGCCGACGGACGCGGCAACGGCTGGTCCGCCCAGCGCAGACCGCCCGCCTCCGGGACCCGCACGAGCTTCTGCTGTACCGCGACGACCGCCTGCACCAGCGGGGTCCGGCTCGGGTCGCGGACCAGGTCGAGCTGGTCGGCCAGCCGGTCGAACGGCACCTCGTCGTGGTCGAAGGCGTCCAGCACGGTTTCCCGCACGGCGCCAAGGAAGTCGCTGAACGGCATCGTCGGATCGATCCGCGAGCGCAGCACCAGCGTGTTGACGAAGAACCCGGCCACCCGGTCCAGCTCGGCCAGCGGCCTGCCCGCGCGCACCGCGCCGAGCGCGACATCACGGGTGCGGGCGTGCGCGGACAGCATGATCTGCACGGCGGCGGTCAGCGTCATGAACAGCGTCGACTCGTGCGCGGTGCTCAGCGTGGTGAGCCCGCGAGTCAGGTCGGCGGACAACACCCGCCGGTGCACACCGCCGGAGCCGACCCGCACCGGCGGGCGCGGGCGGTCGGTGGGCAGGTCGAGCGGGGTCACGCCGTCGAGCCGCTGCCGCCAGTGCTCGGTGTCCGGCTCGGGGCGGTCGACCTGCCAGGCGGCGAAGTCCGCGTACTGGACGGCGATCTCCGGCAGGTCCGCCCGCGCGCCACCGGTCGCCTCGACGTAGAGCGCGGTCAGCTCCTCCACCAGCAGCGCGGCCGTCCAGCCGTCGGTGACGATGTGGTGCTGGGCGAGGACGAGCACGTGCTCCTCGTCGCCGAGGCTGATCAGGGTCGCGCGGGTCAGCGGTCCGGTGGCCAGGTCGTACGGCTCGGCGACCAGCTCGGCCAACGTCGCATCCAGGTCCGGGCTCGCCACCTCGCGGATCGGCAGGTCGGCGGTGGCGGCGACGATCTGGAACTCGCCGTCGACCGTGGTGCGCAACGCGTCGTGCCGCGCCACGAGCCCGTCCAGCGCGGACTGCAACGCCCGACGGTCCAGCTGTCCGGTCAGCCGCAGCGCGAAACCGGTGTTGTTGACCGGGCCGAGCGAGGTCTGGTCCTCCAGCCACAACCGGCGCTGTGCCGGGGACAGCGGCAGCGGCAGGTCCCGGGGTACGCGCGGGATCGCCGCGGTCTCGACCGGGTTCGCGGGCAGCCGCGCGGCCAGGCCCGCGATCGTGCGCGCGTCGAAGATCGCCCGCCCGGACACCGGGGTGCCGAACGCGGCGGCGATCCGGGTCTGCGCGCGCACGGCCAGGATCGAGTCGCCGCCCAGCGCGAAGAAGTCGTCGGTCACGCCCACCGAGTCGACGCCGAGCACGTCCGACCAGATCTCGGTGAGCACCCGCTCGCGCTCGTCCCGCGCCACCACATGGTCCACGGCGGCCACGCCGACCGTGGGCGCGGGCAGGGCCGACCGGTCGAGCTTCCCGTTGGGGCTCAACGGGAAAGCCTCCAGCACCACGATCGCGGCGGGAACCATGTGCGCGGGCAGCCGGTCGACCAGGCGGGCACGCAGCTCGTGCGGCTCCGGCCGGGTCTGCCCCGGGACGACGTAGGCGACCAGCCGCTTGAGACCGGTCTCGTCCCGGGGGACCACGACCGCCTGGCCGACCGACGGGTCGGCCGCCAGCTCGGCCTCGATCTCGCCCGGCTCGATCCGGAAGCCGCGGATCTTGACCTGGTGGTCGGCCCGGCCGACGAACTCCAGGTTGCCGTCCGGCAGCTCGCGCACGACGTCACCCGTGCGGTACATGCGGGCCCCGTCCGGGGCGGCGACGAACCGCTGCGCGGTCAGGCCCGGCCGGTCCAGGTAGCCGCGGGCGATGCCGACACCCGTGACGTACAGCTCGCCGGGGGTGCCGGGCGGGACCGGGCTCAGGTGGTCGTCGAGGACGTGCGCCACGGTGCCGGTGATCGCCCGGCCGATCGTGGGCGCGGTGTCCACCGGCACCAGCGGGTCGCTCCAGGTGGCGACGACCGTGGACTCGGTCGGCCCGTAGGCGTTGATCATCCGCCTGCCCGGCGCCCAGCGCCGCACCAGGTCGGCCGAGCAGGCGTCGCCGCCGACGACGAGTGTGCGGAAGTCGGGGAAGTCCGTGCCCTCGATCGTGGTCAGCGCCACCGGCGGGATGAGCGCGTGCGTCACCCGACGGGAGCGCAGCACCCCGGCCAGCTGGTCGCCCAGCAGCGGGCCGGGCGGCGGCACGACCAGCGCCGCGCCGCCCGCGAACGCCATGCACAGCTCCAGCACCGACGCGTCGAAGCTGGGCGAGGAGAACTGCAGCACCCGGTCGCCGGGCCGCACGTCGAACCGCTCGACCTCGGCGATGGCGAAGGTGGCCAGGCCGCGGTGGGTGACCACGACGCCCTTGGGCCTGCCGGTGGACCCGGAGGTGTAGATCACGTACGCCGGTTGGTCCATCCCGGGCCGCGCGGGGAGCGGGGACGCCGTCGTGTCGTCCACTGTGGACAGATCGTCGAGCACCGCGAGGGGGCGGGCGTCGTCGAGCATCGCGGTGATGCGCTCGGCCGGGTACGCCGGATCCACCGGCAGGTAGGCGGCGCCGGACTTCAGCACCGCCAGCTGCGCCACCACGATCTCCACCGACCGCGGCAGCAGCAACGCCACCAGCCGCTCCGGCCCGGCGCCCCGGGCCACCAGGGCTCGGGCCACCCGGTCCGACCAGGCGTCCAGCTCGGCATAGCTCACCGACCCCCGATCCGCGACCAGTGCGGGGGCCTGGGGATCGCGGTGGACTTGGGCGGCAAACAGATCCAGCAGGGTCGGGTTCGCTAACCGGGGCGCGGACATGACTGGTCGAACCTTTCGCGGCGTGGGGCGGCGCGGGCGTCGGGGAGGGCGCGCGCGAAGGAAGGGTTCTGCTTCGGGGTACTGCCGGGGGAGGTTCCGCTCGGTCCGCGACTACGCGGCGGCGGTGACGGCGTCTGTCCGGCGGGCGAGCCTGCCGCCCACCTGGAGCCAGGCCGGGACGCCGTCCGGCCCGGGAAGGAAGCGGCCGACCTGGTCGGTCTCGCCGGTGTCGCAGTCCCGCATGGCGAACCGCAGCCCGCTCATCGGGGTGAGGTCGGCGAAGGGCTCGCCGTCCACGGTCAGGTGCAGGTCGTGGTCCACGTGGTAGGTGGTGTCGCCGTTGGCGTAGGAGCCCGCGACGCCGCGCGGGACGGCGACCGGTTCGACCACCCGGGGCACGGGGTCGTAGTCGGTGATCGGGATGCCGAACCGGGGCAGCTCGGCGGCCAGCTCGCGCCACATCGCGAAGCCCGCGCCCGCGTTCGCGGTGAAGGCCACCACGGTGCCGGTCGACGGGTTCATCCGCAGGTGCGCGGAGGTGCCGTCACCGGTGCCGTCGTGCCCGACCACCGCGTTGTCCCCGGACCCGAACACGGCCAGGCCGAGGCCCCAGCCGTCGGCCATGCCGAACGGCTCCGCCGCGGCGACCGCGCCGCGCATGTCCTTGAGCGAGCCGGGGTCGAGCAGGTCGTTCGGCTCGTTGCCGCCCAGCGCCCGTCCCAACAGGACCAGCTGGGCCGCGCTCGCGGCGAACGCGCCCGCGGGCGCCTGCACCGGCGTGATCGACTGCGCGACCGGCCGGACGGTCCCGCGGGAACGGTTGACCGTGTGCCCGGTCACAAGATCCTGGTCGGCACCGGGCCCGATGACCCAGCGCGCGTCGATCCCCAAGGGGGACAACACGATCGCCTCGGCGGCCTCCGCCCAGGACATACCGGTGACGAACTCGATGGCGTGGCCGAGCAGCAGATAGCCCACATTGGAATAGGAGAAAGCGCTCCCGGGCGGGGCCACCGGGTGCAGACCCGCCGCGGACTCCTGCAGCAGCCTGCGCAGTGTGGGCGCGGTCACCTCGGCGGTGTCCGACGGCAGGCCCGCGGTGTGACTGAGCAGGTGTCGCGGGGTGACCCGGGCGAACCCGGGCAGGCCGGTGAGCCCGGGCGCCTGCCCGGCCAAGGGCTCGTCCAGGTCTAGGTCCCCGTCCAGGACCAGCGCCAGGACCGTGGCGGCCGTCACCACCTTGGTGATCGACCCGGTGGGCACCGCGTGCCCGATGGTCAGCGCGGTCGAGGTCCCGTGCCGGGTCACCCCGGTCACGTGCGACCACGTGTCGTCGTCATGGTGGATGGCCAGCTGGGCGCCGGGGACGAGGTGCGCGGTGGCGAGCTCGTCGACCCGGGCTGCCAGCCCGGCTCTGACGGATGCGTCCATGGATCCTCACTGGTCGAGTGCCTGGTGGGCACGGTGAACAGCACGCGCAAAACGGGTGATCCGCACGTGACGCTGATGGGGTCGGCAGCGGGAAGAATGCCCGAGCCGGAGTGTCTCCGACCGTAGTCCAGGTTCCCCGATACCGCTCGATTCAATCGTCGAACGAGCCCAATGTTGACCAGCGGCTGAGCACACCAGCTACCGCCGAACGGAGCAATCAAACCCCTATGGCACAACACCATAGCGGGCCTATAGCCGGCTCGGCGAAATCCGGCCAAACACGTTTCGACAACCGGACCGAGCATTCATAAAAAATCTTCGCAAAGCAACGACGAAGATATTGGGCCGTTCCTGTGACGCCAATCACAGATGACTGGGAGCGCTCGCGTAGTCCACAGTGGCCTGATACCAATCCTATTGGTACACAGGGAAGAGCACCTCATCGGGCAGCTCCGAACGATCCTCGCGTTCGGTCCGGCGGATACCCGCGAGTAGCTTGCACATGCATCCGCCCATTCGATTTACCGTCTCGACAATCCAATAACAGGGAATTCGCGGTTATGGGAACAGCGAACTGCGAGTAACACCCAGCCGGACCCAATGCGAGATTCGCGCCACACTCGGCACCGAATGGCCCAATATCTGGGAACGGTGGGCACCGCTAAACTCCTTGCTTCCACAACTACAACGATCTCGGTGCGGTTTGTCCGCGACACGATCCACCGGATATTCGCCGTCATTCGCCCGCGCCGACACACCCCGGACACGTCCGGGTGACGTCCCTGGTGCGCGGCGGCCGCGGCGAGCACCCTGCTTGGTCGAGGACCACCGCCGACCGTGAGGAACCGTCAACGGATGATCGACACCAGGTCACTGCCATTCGACAAGGTCCGGGTCACCTTCACCCTGGACCGCGACGACCCGCCGGGACACACCAGCGTGGTCGGCTGCTTCAACGGCTGGACCCCCGGCGCGCACCCGCTGCGCGCCCGGTCCAACGGCAAACGCTCCAGCTCGGTGGTCCTCCCGGCGGGCACCGAACTGTCCTTCCGCTACCTCACCGACGGCGGCGTCTGGACCGACGACCCCGCGGTGACCGCCCGGGACCAGCACGGCAACCCGCGCATCACCGTGTGAGCACGGCGAAGGGCCGGTGCCTCCCCCTCCGGCACCGGCCCTTCGTCCACGGGTGGAGACCCGTCTCCACCCGTCGCCCTACGCGGCCACCAGCTCCGCCCGCTTCGACGCGACCGGCCGCCCGGCACGCACCAGCAGCACGAACGACAGCGACGCCACCACCGCCGCGACCGGCGGGAGCGCGACCACGCCCCAGGCCGAGACCACCACGCCACCGACCACACCGGACAGCCCGACCCCGAGGTAGATGGCCGAGGCGTTGATCGACAGCAGCAGCCCGGCCGTCTCCGGCGCCAGCTCGATCAGCCAGTTCTGGATCGGCGGGTTGGTCGACCAGGTCGCCATCCCCCACAGGCACAGCGCGACCGCCGCGGTGACGGCGGTGACCGCGGTCAGCGGCAGCGTCGCCAGCAGCACCACGAAGGCCGTGAAGGAGTAGAGCAACGGCCTGCGGCTGCCGAACCGGTCGGTGACCCGGCCGCCCAGCGTGTTGCCGATCGCGCCACCCACCCCGTAGGCGAGCAGCAGCAGACTGATCACCCCGCCGTGCAGACCCGCCGTCTCCGACACCAGCGGCGAGACGTAGGTGAACACGCTGAACGCGGACAGGCAGCCGAGCACGGTCATGCCCAACACCATCCGCACCCGCGCGTCGCCGAGCACCGCGAACCGCTCCCGGATCCCCACCGCGGGCGGCGGCTCCACCGCGGGCAGCCACACCGCGCTCGCCACCGCGGCGATCACGGTCACGCCCGCCACGATCCCGAACACGCCCTGGTAGCCGAGCGCGCCGCCGAGCAGGTTCCCGGCGGGCACCCCGACCACCAACGCCGTGGTCAACCCGCCGAACACGATGGCGACCACCCGCCCACGCCGCTCCGGCGGGTTGATCGCGGTCGCCATCGCGGTCGCGACCGGCGTGAAGACCGCCGCACCGAGCGCGCTGAGCACCCGGGCGCCGAGCAACAGCTCATAGTTCGGCGCCACCGCGGACAGCGCGTTGCCCAGCGCGCTCACCCCCAGCGCGGCGATCACCAGCCGTTTGCGCCCCCAGCTCCCAGTGGCCGCGGCCAGCAACGGGGACGCGATGGCGTAGGCGATGGCGAACGCGGTGAGCAGCAGCCCCGCGCTCGGCAGCGACACCTCCAGCTCCCGGCTGATCTCGGGCAGCAGCCCCGAGATGATGTATCCGCTGGTCCCCACGGTGAACGCGCCCGCGGCCAGCAGGTAGGTGCGCGACGACATCCGGCCCCCTCCGTGCCCTGATCCAAGTACGACTGCGATCGTACTACGACGCTCGCCGAACTACGAAAGATTTCGTACTATGGATCCGTGACCGCCATCGCCGAGCTACCCCACCCGACCCGGGAAGACATCCGGATCGAGGCGGTCCTGCACGCCCTCGCCGACCCCATGCGCCTGCACCTGGTCCGCGTCCTGGCCACCCTCCCCGAGGGCGTCCCGTGCGGCTCCATCGAGCTGCCCATCTCCAAGTCCACCCGCACCCACCACCTGCGCACCCTCCGCGAGGCAGGCATCATCCGCATCCGCCCCGCGGGCACAGCCCGCATCACCACCCTCCGCCGCGACGACCTGGACGCCCTCTACCCGGGCCTCCTCGACGGCGTCCTCGCGGCCCGCCAGTAGAGGTACCAGCGGGGTACGACACCCCCCATGCCGGACGCGCACCGAGCCGATCAAGACAAACCGACACGTTCACGACGCCATGGGGCGAATGTCGCACTCCACTCACGCTCGTGCCGCCCGGCCGCGAGCGCACCCGTGGAGACACCCCCGACGCCCAAGGCACCTCCCCGACTCCCCGAGCCACCTCGCCGAGTCGAGCCCCACAGCCGAGCCCTGCCATCGGGCTCCGCCACCGCACCCAGCCACCGCACCCAGCCATCGCGGCCTGCCAACGCGCCTCGCCACCGAGCCCCGCCGTCGAGCCCTGCCAACGCACCCGGCCGACGCACCCGGCCACCGAACCCCGCTGTCGAACCCCCGCTGTCGAACCCCACCACGATGAGTCCACCGGAAAGCAGGCCCCGCCCCACCAGGGGGCGGGCCCACAAAAAGGCAAGCTAGGCGACCTCGCCCGCTGTCAATATCCCCCGACCGTGAGCTGTGGATGGATCGGCAGCTTGTGGACAACCCACACCGCCCCCGAGCCCAGGCGACATGCCGCCGCCCGCCGGGGCCACATGATCCTGTGCCCTCCGGGCGCGAACCCCAGGGCACACCCCCACCCACCCGGGGGGCAACCCGCCCAATACGTGAAACCCTAGGCGATCTTGGCGGTTGTCAATATCCCCCGGTCGGGAACTGTGGATGAATCGGACCGGCTGTGGACAATCCCGGACGCCGAGCGACCGACCCGGGCCGACAACGACGTCCGACGACCCGGTGCAGGCACGTTCGCGACAAGGTCGACGGCTACCGACCGGCCGGACCGGTGATCACCCTCATGGCCGATGTTTCGGCCAATCCCCTCCGGTGATGGCATCTCCGGTCGCGGCGCGCCCCATGATTGCCGCGCAGTGGGCACGACGGCGAGGGGGCAGGCACCATCGAGGGCCGCGAGATCATCACCATGACACCGCGGTGGCTGCGCGAGGCGGGCCGGTTGGCCGCCGAGCACGGGCGGACGCGGACGGCGAGCGCCGTGGAGCGGCTCGCGGCCGGGCGGGAACGGCAGTCGTGGCGGGTGGCCGTCGTCGGCGCGGCCGGGGCGGGCAAGTCCACGCTGGTGTACCGGCTGCTCGGCCGGGACCCGCTGCCCGGGATGGAGCTGGTCGAGGCCCCCTGGGATCCGGCAGGCCCGCCCTCGGAGGCGGTGACCGACACCGACGCGGTGCTGCTCGCCATGCCCGCCACCGGCGTGTGGGGCGCCGCGCAGTCCCGGCTGGTCGAGGACGCGGTGGCCGCGCACGTGACGTCGCTGGCCGTCGTGGTGACCATGCTGGACCGCCTCGGCGCCGCCGAACGCGGCCGCGTGCTCACCTACATCAACGCCCGGGTCGGCCGCGTCGTCCTGCTGTCCGGTCCCGGCCCCACCGCGGACGACCCGGCACGCACCGCGCTGCGCTCCTATCTGGTCGACTCAGCTCCGGCGGCCGACCGTGCCCGCCTGCGCGCCCGCCGGATCGCCGCCCAGGTCGCCGACCAGTGCACCGCCATGGCCACCAGCGCCACCGAGACCATCGCCGACGCCCGCCGCGTCCACAGTGGCCAGACCAGGGACCCGGACGCGCGCACCCCGGAGGACCGCCGCCGGGACTCGGTGCGCGCCCGCCTCTCCGCCCGCCAGCTTGCCCTGATCGGCCGCGTCGGCGACCAGCTGCGCACCGAACGCACCGCGACCCTGTCCCGTCTGGAAACCGCGATGTCCCAGGCGAACAACCCCCGCTCCTGGTGGCGCGTGGACCTGCCGGGCCTGCTGCGCGCCGAACTCGCCGCGGCCGCCGAACGCACCGAGACCCTCATCCGCGCCACCGTGACCGACGACCTGACCTGGCTGGAATCCGAGCTGGACAGCACACCCTGGCGCCCGGCCGAACCCAGCCTGCGCGTCGAGGAAGCCCACCCGCTGGCCGAGATCGTCGCCAGCGGCCCCGGCGAACGCGTCCCCATCCCGCACCCCGGCGACTCGGTCGGCACCCTCGCCGCGACCGTGGAACAGGCCACCACCCTGCTGATCAACCGCACCTGGACGCTGCTGGCCGCCACCTACGAACCCCTGTTCACCGACCTGGCCACCAAACAGGCCGAATCGGCAACCGCCCGCGCCACCTCCCACCAGGACAACGACCGAGTCGACTGGCACCGCCTCGCCCGCGCCGCGACCGCCCTGGCAGGCGCCATCAACGCCGCCCTACGAAGCGCTTGATCCGCCACTCTCCCGGCACTCGCCGACCTGACCGCAGACCCTGTCGGCCCCACCGCACAGGTCCGGCACACCGCTGCCCGACGATGCCCCGGTTGTCCACAACCCGCCGAATCCATCCACAACCCGCCCGCACCCCCTCTTGACAAGCCTCCAAAGCCGATAGCCTCGAAATGGGACCTCAAGCCCCTGGGAAGGGCGGGGCGCGCGCCGCGGCGAGTTGTCGATCTTGCGTCGGTTCGGCGGCCGGGACCCGGCGCGTCCGCGGGTGCGGGCACTCACCACACGCAGTCCATCTGGGACTCGTCGCCTGCCAGTTCGACCAGGGCGACGGCGTCGGTGACCACGACCCGGCGGTAACGGGTCTCGACGATGCCGTTCACCCGGAACTGCCGCAGTGCCCGCTGCACCGACGGGACCGACGTGCCCGCCAGCGCGGCCAGCTCCGGTTGGCTCAACCGCACCGGGATCGCCGCGCCGTACTCGTGCGGCAGGTCCTTGGCCAACAGTTCCGCCAGAACACACGCGACCCGCCGTTCCGCCGTGTACCCGGCGAACTCGGTCAGCCGCCGCGTCGTCCACCGCTGCTTCACCGACACCGCACGCAAAACGGCCCGCAACGCGCCGCCATGTGCGGTGAGAAAGGACAGGAAGTCCTCACGCTCGATCCGGTGCACCACCCCCGGCCCGGCCGCGCGCACCGACACCGCGCGCGGTCTGCTCTCGAACGCGCCCAGCTCGCCCACCAGGTCGCCACCGGACCGTACCGCGATCAACGCCTCGTCCCCGCTCGCCCGGCTGGCGTGCACCTTGAACCAGCCGAGCAGCAGCACGTAGACATGGGTCGCCGGATCCCCCGCGCGTAGCAACCGGTCTCCATCCCGCACGCGCACAGACTTGCCGAGCGCCAGCAGATCCCGGCGGATGCGATCGTCCAGACCGCCCAGCAGGCTCGCTGGCGGCCACCGGCTCGCGAGAGTCATCGGCCCACCATTCCCGTGGTAGACACAGTTGCCGATCACACTTTCCCACTTGCCCGGTCGAAGTGGTCCACTACCGGCGAGCGTCCCCTGAACGGCGCAGGGGAAGGAGTCCACTTGGGTGGCGCGGACCACCATTGGCCACCTGCCACCCGATCCCCCGGAGCCCCGGCCGACCACCCCCGACGACGCCATCCCCGCCCTCTGGCGTCGCGGGCGCACCCTCGACGCGGCCGGAGCCCCGCACCCCCGGCCCGACCCGACGAGCTGGTTGCGTCCGGCAATCCCGCGCCCTCGGCTTCGCCACCCTTGATGCCGCCACACTGCACGTTTGACGATCAGCCTTCGGACTGCGCCTGGACCCTATAGGCTCTCTTTCCATTTCGAGATCGGTCTACTGATTGCCAGGACAAGAGGCAGGTAGGGTCGCCAGTCCCATGTGACGGGCGCGACCGGGCCTCGACGGCGGAAACGCGTCGAGGCCCGGCTCCAGTCCGATCAGACCGGGATCATGCCCGCGAACAGCAGCAGGTTCGGCGAACCCGCGCCCGGACCGACCACCACGCCCGGGGTGGCGTTGGCGGTCAGCGCCGTCGCCGTCTGCCAGGCCGAGTCACCGGGGAAACGCTGCCGCCACAGCGCCGCCGTGCCCGCGACGTGCGGGGCGGCCATCGAGGTGCCGCTGAGGGTCTGGTAGGCGTTGTCGGCGGTCGCCCACGCGGAGTAGATGTTGCGGCCGGGGGCGAACAGGTCGAGGCACGTGCCCCAGTTGGAGAAGGACGAGCGCGCGTCGTTCGGGTCGGTGGAGCCGACGGTGGTGGCCGCCGGGGTGTTGGCCGGGGAGAACGAGCACGCGTTGGCGTTGCTGTTGCCCGCCGCGACCGAGTAGTGCACGTTGGCGGCGACGGAGTTGGTGACGGCCGTGTTCAGCGGCGGGAACGGGCCGCCGCCGAGGCTCATGTTCGCGACGGCCTTGCGGTTGTTGAGGATCGAGTCGTTGGTCACCCAGTCGACGCCCGCGATGACGCCCGCCGCCGTGCCCGAGCCCGCGCAGTTGAGTACGCGCACCGACACCAGCTGGACCTGCTTCGCGACACCGACCGTGGCGCCGCCGATGGTACCCGCGACGTGGGTTCCGTGGCCGTTGCAGTCGTTGCCGGGCGGGAAGGTTCCCCCGACCGTGTCGATGCCGTAGATGGCTCGGCCGCCGAATTCCTGGTGTGTGTAACGGATCCCGGTGTCGATGACGTACGCATACACCGACGGCGCGGTGTTGGGGTAGAAGTACTTGGTGTCCAACGGGAGCGAGCGCTGGTCGATCCGGTTGAGGCCCCAGGACGGCGGCGCGTTCTGCACTCCGAGCGCGTCGGCGGTGATCTCCTGGTCCTGGGCAACGTACTCGTAGGCGGTGTCGGTCGCCATCTTCGCCGCCTGGTCGGCCTTCGCCTTGACCGCGAAGCCGCGCAGGGCGGTGGTGTAGGTGGCGGTGATGGTCACACCGTACTTCTGCGTGGCCTCGGTGGTCCGCCGCTTCACCACGTCGGGGGACGCGTTGCCGTCGGCGAGCACCACGATGTAACTGTCCGGCACGACATTGCCGGTGTCGGCGTAGAGCACCACTCCGGCCTTGGTCGCCGGGGCCGGGGCGGCGGCACCGGGAACAGCGCCCGCGATACCGCTGATGGCCAACGCCAGACCGGCGGCGAGCGCCGATCGTCGGGACAGCTTGCGGAACCTCTCGTTCATCTCGCACGGCCTCCTGGGTGGGACGTCAGGGAAGGCCCGAGCACACCGCACCCCGGTTGTGACGCGGTTGCGACCGCCGCGTAACCACCACAGGGTCATTTCACGCACCCGGACAGCCCAATGCCGGGCACGCCGATCGGTCCTTTCCCGGTTATGCCCCGTAGGCGCGGATAACCGTTTGCTCGATTGACGTGCCCGCCGTGTCGACCGCCTTCGCCCGCAGGGAGACAAAGCGGGTGCCCTTGGGCGAGGTGACGGTCGCGGCACCGTCGGCCACCGGGACGTCGACCCAGGTCTGGCCGTCGTCGAAGGAGGCGGCGACGGTGAGGCTCGCCAGTGGCGCGGTCGGTGCCTGCGGTTGTCGCCGCACAGTCACCGGAACGCGGACGGTCCTGGTCGTCGCGTGGTTTCGGGGGTCGAGGTTCTCCGGCGCGAATCGGACACCCATCAACGGCAGCAGCGCGCCACCCTTGAACGACTGCGGCCGAATGGAGTCGAAAGTCCACGCGCACCGCACTTCCGTGCTCAACGGCGCGTCGCGCACGGCCTTGGTCTCCAGGCGGTAGTTCGCCTTCTCCGGCGGCACGTCGAACACGCCTTGCCCGGGTTGGGTCGACTGGCCGATCAATACGCCTTCCCGATAAAGCTCACTGGAGCCGGATTTCACCGGGGATTGGGCCATGCGACTCAGGGAATCGGTGAACAGGGGGACGCCGAAGGAAATCTGGTCGTTGACCCGCACGGCCAGCCCGGTGCGCGGCACGGCGGGTCCGAAGGTCGCGGTGTTCCAGTCCTCCCGGTAGGTCTGGCCGGGCACCTGGTCCAGGGTGTCCGTTGTGGACGTGAACTCGGTGATCGTCTGCTTGCGGGTCTGCCGCCATTGGTCGAACTCGGCCGACCAGGTCCCGTCACCACCGTGGAACTCGGTCCGGCTGGTCGGCAGGGTCATCGGCAGGCCGAATCCGGAGCCGCTCTGGAAGGTCGGATTGGTGACCAGCCACAGCTTGGTCCCGTTCCGTTGCGCCTGAACCTGGCGATAGGTGCTGTCGACCCGCGCCAGGTCGGTGTCGTCCACATGTCGGCTGAACCCGGTCGGCAGTTCGCCTGCCTGGAACCAGGCGACGTTATAGGTGATCGGCGCCTGGTTCACCCCGCCCGTGGGGTCGGGTATGTAGAAGCCGCCGCCGACATCGGCGCTCACGTTGGGAATGGGGCCACCGAGCTGGGCGGTGAATATCCGCTCGAAGGAGTCACCCAGGACGCTCGCGTACAAAGTCCCCCAAGGCAATCGACGACCATATCCGGTGCCGACGGTCTGGGATCGCACTCCGGGGTGCGAGAAGTCGATCGTGATGGGTTTGGCGAGCGCCGCGTCCAGGGTGACCGAGGTGTCCCGCGTGACCTCCACCGTCGGCTGAACCACCTTGTGCGACGCGATCCGGCCGTCCGGCAACGGCGCGGAGATGACGGTGTCGAGGTGATAGGTCCCCTTGCGCACCCGAACGGTGTCGGCACCCGCGATCGTCGGAAGTGGACGGTACCGGTCCGCGCTCACGCCCCACAGCAGCGTGAAATTGCTGTCGGAAGGCGCCCCGCTCGGATCAATCGTGTGCACGGTCAGGTCATAGCTCTCCGACTCCCGATCTACCGCGACCGGCGTGGTGATCCGCTCCACGCCCCCTTCCGCCACCACCCACGCGCTGTAGGTCGCGTCCGGCGCGGAGACCTTCGTGTCGGTGACGACGTCGACCGTGCTCCGCCCGGCAGGCGGCACCGTGACATCCTGCGTCGACAATCGGAACATTCCCGCGGGTGCGTTGCCCGCCAACGACAGTCGCAGCACCAGCGGCACGGTCGCGGTGTTGACGTAGGTCAGCTGCTTGGTCACCACGGGATCGTCCTCGTGCGGCCACGCCTGCCGCCCCACCGAGACCACCGCGGGCTCGGTGTACCCGACCTGGCCGACCACCCGCGCCGCGTCGACCCGGCCCGCCCCCTGCTGGAACGCGCCCGGCCCGTCCAGCCGCTTCGCCGCCGCCACCAACGCCGCCTTCAGCCGCGGCGCGGGCCAGTCCGGGTGCCGCTGCACGAGCAGGGCCGCCGTGCCGGCCACGTGCGGCGCAGCCATCGAGGTTCCACTGAGCGAGGTGTACCGATCTCCCTTCTTCCCGAGGCTGGAGTACTTCGACCGAGCCGCCGTGATATCCACCCCCGGCGCCACGATCTCCGGCTTCACCGCCGCGTCGTGCACCCGCGGCCCCTGCCCGGAGAACCCCGCCAACCGATCCGACTTGTCGACCGCCCCCACCGCCAACGCCCCATCCGCGCTGGCCGGGGAAGACACGGTCTCCGCCCCGTAACCCCCGTCATTGCCCGCCGCCACCACGAACAACGCCCGATCGCTCAGCCGGTCGATCGCCGCCTCGATCGGGTCGACGTCGGCGGTATCGGGCCCGCCCAGGCTCAGGTTGACGATCTTCGCCCCCGAGTCCACCGCCCACTGGATCCCGGCCAGGATCGCCGACTCGGCACACCCCGATCCCCCGCACACCTTCCCGACCAGCAACCGCGCGTCCGGCGCCACCCCGGTGTACCGCCCCTGGGAGGCGGCCCCCGTCCCGGCGATCGTCGACGCCACATGCGTCCCGTGCCCGTCGGTGTCCTCGGTCTCCTTGCCCTCCCCGGTGAAGTCCTTCGCCGCCGCGATCTTCCGCCGCAGGTCGGGATGCGTCCCATCGATCCCGCTATCCAGGACCGCGACCTGCACCCCCTTCCCCGTCCACCCCGACTTCCACGCGGTCGGCGCCCCGATCTGCGGCACGCTCTCGTCCAGGCTCGGCTTCCGCACCCCGTCCAGCCACACCCGCCCCGCGGCCCGGTTCCGCACCATCCCTTCCCAGAAGTCCACCGCGTCCGCCTTGGGCAGGGACAGTGTCTTAACGTCCACAGTAGACAGAACAATCCCGGCCCCAGGCGCGCTCGCCGGCAGGATCAATGGGAGATCATCCCGCCGCTCGTCCCCAAACCCATCCCGGATCAACCCGGCCACATCGAACAACCGCCGATCGAGGTACCCCGACCCCAGAAACCCCCACGCGTCCCCCGGCACCACATCCAGCGCATCCCCATGCACTGCCGTCGCGAACTGCATCCCCGCCCGCCCCGGCCCCGGATCGACGGCGGGCACCAACCGCCCACCCACCCGCCGCACCGTCACATGATCCCCGGTGACCAGGGTGACCGACCCGACGAACGTCGCCACCGCCCCGGCCAGGCCCTCCTCCTCCCCGGCCGCAGACCCGACAACCCCACCCAGCCCGACCAGCACCGCCACCAGGAGCACCAGAATCCGCCGCATCCCCCCAACGAAGCCGACTCCCCACCCCCCGTCCAGCGTCCGTTCGTAGGTTGACGTTCCCTTCCCACCCCACAAAATTCACTCTTCCCAGCGACAGAAGTTATCCACACCCCCACCCCAACCCCCCACAAGCCAAGATCCACTGCCACCCCCACCCGGTAGAATGGCCAGCGGGGGCTCCCCCAGTGGAGCGGCGGGCTTTGGTGGTTGGGGGTCATCCGGATGTCGATCAAGCGCTGGCCGTCGGCGGAAGGTCGTTTCCACTACCGCAATAGGTAGTCCTGTCGCGGGCCGACAGATCTGAACGCACTCTCAGGCCGTTCGGGTGACACTTACGGACATGAGGTGGCAGCAGGCGAGGCCAGTGGAACGCGCGGCCTTCATCGTCGGAGGTGTGCTGTTCGCGAGCGGGTTGGCTCACGTCGTCATCCTGTTGGTGACCGGCGGGTCCTGGCTCGGCCCGCTCTCCTTTCGCAAGCCCGCCACGTTCGGCCTCTCGTTCGGGCTCACCCTGGCCACGGTCGCCTGGGCGACGTCGTTCGTCACGGTCAAGGGCCGGACGCTGCTGCTGAGCCTCTTCGGCGGCGCGAGCGTCATGGAGGTCGTGCTGGTCAGCTTGCAGGCCTGGCGCGGGGTGCCATCGCATTTCAACTTCGAGACGCCGTTCGACAGCGGAGTGTCCATGGCGCTCGCAGCCGGGGGCGGAGTCCTGGTCCTGACAGCCGTTCTCTTCACGATCTCTGCCATCACTGGCGCGCGCGCCGCCTCACCGACTATGCGAGTGGCGGTGCGGTTCGGGATGGTCGCGTTGATAGTCGCCCTGGGGACTGGTGCCGCGATGATCGCGAGCGGGGTGGCCCAGGCGCGCAGTGGGGATCCGCAGCTCGCGTATACAACGGCGGGAGCGCTCAAGCCGTTGCACGCGGTGGCGATGCACGCGATCCTCGTACTGCCCGTGCTCGCGTGGTTGCTCGATCGCACGCGGTGGGCCGAACGTGACCGTATGCGGCTGTTGTGGGCGGGCATTGTCGCCTACTCGGCGCTCATCGTGGTGGTCGGTGTCGAGTCGATCACCGGGGTCTCGCCGCTGCAGCCGCCCGCCGCTGTCGCCGTGGCATCCGTGGTGGCGCTGGTCGCGTTGGTCGCGGTCGGGTCGGTGGCACTTTACGGGCTGGTGCGCGCGGGCGCCCTGACCAGCGGTTCCACCGGGACGCGCTCGGCCCGCCGGGTCGACAGGACCGCATAGCAGGCGAGTGCGGCGGACGTGGCCATCATCAGCCACCCGGCATACACCTGGTCCGCCAGCAGGTCGTGCGGCCAGTCGAACGCGAGCCGGGTATAGAACCCGCGTCCCAACGCGGTTTCGCGGCACAGCAACACAAGCCCGCACAGGCCGTGCGCGAGTGCCACTGTCACTACCGGTGTCCGGCTGGTACGCGCGAACAACGCGAGTCCGGCGATAAGTGAACTGCCCAGCACGACCAGGCGCGCCCAGTGCTGTCCGGCAATACCGCCGTAGATACCGAACCCGTACAGGACAACGGGGATCACCGCTGCGGCATAGGCAGCCACATCGGGCCGAGGAACCCAGATCGCCAACGGTCCCGCGAGCGCAAGCGGCTTGCCTCGCGCGAGCAGGAGCGGCACGAGGAGTCCGACGAGCAGCTGCACGCCGATGTGGGCACTGAACACCGCAGGTTCGTACTTGCCCAGACCGGAACAGGTAGCCACGAACAGCAGGGCGCAACCGACCAGCCACGCCGCAGTGCGCTCTATCGGCCACGGATCGGTGCGGCGGTTCAATCGGTAGAGGTACCAACCGGCTGCCGCCACTGCCGCAGTGCCGAAAACCAGGTCCGGTCGCCAGTCCGACAGCACCTGGGACAGGCTCGGCGGGTGCGGCAGGGGGAACCCGACAAGCACCTCGGTCGCCGACAGACGGGTTCGTGGACCGACAGGGGCGGGTGTGCGGCTCAGGCCGACAGCGATGCCGACCGTGAGAAGCATGACCAGGACCTCGACGGAGCCCAACCTCAGGAAGGCGCGCGGCTCGCCTCGTGCAAGTCGGGCCAGTGTGTGCTGCCTGTGCAGGTAGCCGAAGACTCCCAACAGGATGATCGCGGCCGTCTTGGCAAGAACGAGCACCCCGTAGCGGGTAAACAACTCGGTCAAGGACAGTCGCAACGACGCGTTGACCACACCGGTCACGAACATTGTCGACCAACAGGCCAGCGCTATCGCCGAGTAACGAACGGCAGCACTGACCGCGTATCGGCGGCGGGCGATCAGTAGGAGAGCCACCAACCCGCCGATCCACACGGACATCGCGACCACATGCAGCGCCAGGCTGTCGCTGGCGATGTCGTGGTCACCACCGGACGACGAGTGTCCTGTCAGCGCTACCGGCGCGATACCGACCAGGGTCGCCGCCAGCAGGATGACCGGTCGCACATCCATGCGCGTGCCGATCCACACCAACGCGGCGATGTTGGCCACGACCAACCACGCCAACGCCACCGAGAACCGGCCCACCATGGGCGCGAGCACGGACAACACACCCGACAGCGGTTGTCCTAACGCGTCGGAAACGGTCAGTACGACCATCGCCGCCGATAGCACTGCCCACCACCCGGCCGCGCGACCAGCGAACCGCACCGCGGTCTTGCGGTCGGAACCGACCGGGATCAACACGGACGCGGCCAACAGCGCGCCCACGACCAAGACGGCCGCGATCTCGCTGACCGTGCGAACCCCGGGCAACGCGGCCCGCACGAACGGCCCCGCGTCCGGCAACCCGGGCAACGGCGGCGGCGCGGCGGCGGTGATACCGACCGCGAGGACACCCGCGGCGACCAGCCCGACACCCAGCAACGGGGCCAGACCCGCCCGACTCACGGTGCGATCCATCCACAACCCTCGCGATCCATCCACAGGCATCCACTGCCCCCTCCCCGGCACCCCGCCCGCCGGGCAATCTGGTCGAGACGTCCCCGGGCGACCGGTCCGGGGCTTTCGAGCGGAGGCAGGTCGTGCGACAGGGTGATTACGGGCGTCCGTGGCCGCGGTCGGAGGAGATGACCTCGAACGAGGAGATCTTCCAGTCGTCACCGACCCGCACCATGGTCACGGCGTCCACCAGGGTGAGATTCGGCCGAACCAGGGTCACCGTTACCCGCGCGCCCTCCGGCGTGGTCGTGGTGTCCCCGACCTGGAAGGACAGCAGAGAGTCGGCCTTGGCCCGCGCGCACAGCCCGTCCACCGTCCCATAGCTGCCCACCACGGGCGCGGTGAGCAGGCCGAACGCGGTCGGGCAGTCCTCGTCGATGGCGGCCTGGAAGTAGCCCGCCACCGCGTCGGCCGGGCCGTCGCCGGACCCGCCGAACAACCACACCTGGGCGGCCACGGCGGCCACCACCGCCACCCCGACCCCGATCCGGACACCCGGTCGCCGCGCCGCCGACGACCGGGCGGCCCCGGACGGTTCCACGCGCTCGATGACCTCGGTGACCACGACCGGGGTGCCCGGGGTGAGGGTGCCCGGGGTGGGATCGGTCGGGGTGGTCATCAGCCGTGCCGGAACACGACGGTGGTCATCATCCAGGGCGTGCTGGCCTTGGTGTTGACCGTCGCGTTCGGACGGGTGCCGAGGGCCGCGGGCTGGTCCTCGATCAGCATCTCCATGTCCCCGGCGGGCGAGGAGTTCAGCCGAGCCGTGTAGCCGGTGCCCGCGGTGAGCGGTCGGCTGAAGCCGGAGTCGACGTACAGGCCGACGGCCAGCTCGTCGGCGGCCGTGGTGGCGGCGGTCTGCCCGGAGCTCGCCAGGGCCCCGCTGCCGACCGCGGACACCACCTGGTCCACCGCGCCTGTGCCGGAGGCCAACGACAGTCCCGAGTACTCGACCGCGCCGACACCGATGTCGGCCGACGACGACGCAGAGGCGGTGATAGTCAGCTTCGTGCCACCACCGGCGGTGACCGGTGCCGTCCACACGCTCTGTTCGGTGTTGTCCGAGGCGACCACGGCGGCCACCTTGGTGTACACGTTGCCAGCGGAGTCGCGGACGCCGGTCGCCCGCGCGCCCGAGGTGTTCCAGACGCCCACCTGGACCACCATCCGGTCACCGACCTGGACGGCCGAGGGCGTGGTGACGGCTCGTTCGCCGCCGGGGCCGCGGCCGGAGACCTGCTGCACATAGCCCGGGATCGGCGTCGCCGACGGGGTGACCGCGTTGGACGGTCCGGACGGTCCGCTGGTGCCGATGGCGTTGGCGGCGGTGACCCGGAACGTGTACGCGGTGCCGTTGGTCAGCCCGGTGACCTGCGTGGACGTGCCGGTCACGGCGATCGGGGCGAGCGCGGCGGCACCCGCGTACGGGGTGACGGTGTACCCGATGATCGGGCTGCCGCCGTCCCCGGGCGCCGACCAGCTGACCGTGGCCGAGCCGTTGCCCGCCACCGCGGCCACGCCCGAGGGCGCGGACGGCGCGGTGATGGACGGCAGGATCCGCACGGTTTTCGCCACCGACGGCACCCCGGCGTCGTTCACCAGGAACAGCATGTAGTCGCCGGGCGGGGCCAGGGTCGCCCCGGCGGGCGTCTGGATGTCGAGCTTGCCCGCGCCCTTGGTGTACTGCAACGGCACGAACCGCTGGTCCATGTCGCTCTGGTGGGTGTCGGCGCCCATGGACACCAGGTTGACCGCGCTGATGTTCGCCGCGTCCGGAGTGGACACCGAGATCGTCTGCGCGTACGCGGTGGACGCGGGCGCGCCGGTGATCGTCGGGCGCGGGCCGTTGGACAGGTACGGCGGGGAGTAGATCTGCGCGGAGAGCTGGCCGGGCACGGTGGCGCTGATGTGGTGGCCGCCGCCCGCGACCAGCACCCGGCCGTCCGGCATGAGCAGCGCGGTCTGGTGGTACTGGCGCGGCACCGCCATCGACGCCGCGGTGGACCACTGCTCGGTGGCCGGGTCCCAGATCTCCGCGGTGAGGATGTTGGTGTTGAGCTTGCCCTGGTCGCTGGACGGCGCGCCGCCCACGGCCAGCACCTTGCCGTCGGCCATGGTGGTCAGCGTGTGGAAGTCGCGCGCGATGTTCATCGACGCGGTCCGCCGCCAGGCGGGTGTGGGCGCGGTGAGGTCGATGACCGCGGTGTTGGCCATCGCGGGCGCGCCGTCGGAGACGGTGGTCGACCCGCCGCTGTAGAGGATCTTGCCCGGCCGGTACATGGTGGACGATCCGTTGACCACGCCGCTGGCGCCGACCGGGGTCCAGGTCTGGTTGTCCACGTCCAGCCAGTAGGAGACGTCCTCGGACGGCCCCATGGTGAACACCTTGCCGTTGGGGGCGAGGTAGGCGAACGGGTACTCCACCTCGTGGATCTGCGAGGTGTTCACATTGGACAGCACGGTCCAGGTGTTGTTGCCCGGGTCGTAGACCTCGGGGTGCTCGGCCCAGGTGTAGGCGTCGGCGGTGTTGCCGCTGATGGTCACGTACCGGCCGTCGGGCAGCTCGGTGATGCTCGGGTACCAGCGCGGGTAGTGCATGTCCGCGACCCGGCTCCACGCGTTGGTGGCCGGGTCGAAGATCGTGGTGTCCTTGATGCCCAGCTCGCCGGTGGAGACCACGCCGTAGCCGCCGACCACGAGCACGCGGCCGTCGGGCAGGTGCGCGTTGGCGGCGCAGAAGATGCTGTCCGGGGCGGTGATCGTGGTGAAGGTGTTGGCCACCGGGTCCCACAGGTAGGTCGGCTCGGGCTGGTGCCAGCCGTCCCACAGGATGTACTTGCCGTTGTTCAGCGCGATCATGTGCACGGCGACGAACGGCCAGTTCATCGCGGGCGCCCACTGGCCCTGCGGGGCCGCGCTGGGGGTGACGGCGTTGGACGGCGCCGAGGCGGCGCTGGTGCCGACCGCGTTGGTCGCGGCCACGGTGAAGGTGTACGAGGTGCCGTTGGTCAGGCCGGGGACCTGGGTGGTCGGCGTCGAGCCGCTGAGCACGATGGGCGCCTGCGCGACGCCCGCCGCGTACGGGGTGATCGTGTACGAGACGATGGCGCTGCCGCCGTTGGGCGGCGCGGTCCAGCTCAGCGTGACGGTCCCGTTCCCGGCCTGGGCGACCACGGAGGTCGGCGCGCCGGGCGCGGTGGGGCCGTTGGTGCCGCCGCCGGTGCTGTCCGCGGCCTTGAAGACGACGGTGGCCATCAGCCAGGGCACGCCCGGCCCGGTGGACACGCCCGCGTTGGGCTGCTCGCCGATGCCGACCGGCCGGTCCGCGGAGACGAACTCCATGTCCGAGGTGGGCGAGACGTTGACCCGCTCGGTGAACCCGCTGCCCGCCGCCAGGGTCTGGCCGAACCCGGAGTCGGCGTAGAAGCCGATCGCCAGG
This sequence comes from Actinokineospora enzanensis DSM 44649, assembly GCF_000374445.1. Taxonomy (GTDB): domain Bacteria; phylum Actinomycetota; class Actinomycetes; order Mycobacteriales; family Pseudonocardiaceae; genus Actinokineospora; species Actinokineospora enzanensis. The sequence continues at coordinate 170,293 of NZ_KB894412.1, forward strand.
CCGTTGCCCGCGGTGGTGGCGGGCGTCGCCCCGGAGCTGACCACGCCCGCGACCGTGGTGGTGCCGGTGGCCTGCGCCTGCTGGTCGACCACGGTGGCGTCGGCCGCGGTGGCCAGGCCGGAGTACTCGGTGACGCCGACACCGATGTCGGCCTTGGCGGTCGGGGTCACGGTGATGGCGGGCTTGGTGCCGCCGCCGTTGACGACCGGCGCGCTCCACACGCTCAGCTCGGTACCGTCGGCCGCGACGACTGCGGTGAGCTTGGTGTAGGTGTTGTTCGCCGCGTCCTTGACGGTCTTGGCGGTGGCGTGGCCGCTGCTCCAGATCCCGACCTGCACGACGATCCGGTTACCGGCGACGACCGCGTTGGGCAGGGTCACCGCCTTGCTGGTGGCGACCGCCCGCGCACTGGCCTTCTGCACGAAGGCGGGGGTGACCCCGGCGGCCAGCCCGGGTAAGCCGAGCGTCACCACCAGGAACGACAGCAGAACCGCCAGTGCGACGCGCGCCCGGCGGGGGCGAAGGAATCCCATGAACCGTCCTCGACCGAAGTTCCATGGCCGACCACGCCGGCGTGGCTTACATCGCGCCGTGCGGACGGACGTTTCGGGAAGTAGGCGAGGATTTCTCGATTAGGCCGAACAGCGGTACCCGAAACGAATTCCCTTGTCCCCCAGGGAATTTCTCACCATCGAGACTTCGGGACGAAGACTGCGAAGGTATAACGGCAAAACGGACAAAGTCGACGCCATTGCCTGATCCGTGGCGATGGTGGCGCTATCCGATGAACGTGCGCCCACCAAGCCGGGAACGATGCCGGGCGGGGAAGTGGGGGCGGGCGGCGGGAGAAATCAGTTATTGTGCAGGCCGCCGTGCAGGTGGCCGACCTGGATCGCCGTCCCGGTGTGCACTCCGTTCATCACGTTGTGCACATCCCCCGCCGCGGGGACCCGCTGCCGCAGGTCGGCGCCCGCGGCACCTTCCTCGCCCACGATCTCCGCGCCCGCGGCGACCAGCCCGGAGCCGACGAGGTCGCCGCTCATGACCGGCACGTGCAGATAGGCCTTGGTGGACAGCTCCTTGACCCGGACGTCCGTCGGCGCCACGTTCAGCCGGACGTAGCCGGAGTCGACCACGTCGTCGTAGACCCGGCCGGACAGCAGGACGGCGAAGAAGGTGCGGTCGGGGTCGGAGCGCCTCAGCGCGCCGCGCAGGACGTCGGCCTCCAGCAGCCGGTGGGTGTTGACCAGCGCGCGGCCGCCGCCGGGCATCAGGACCGGGCCGACGTGCAGTGCGCCGCGCAGGCGCAGCCGCAGGCCGCGGTCGCGCTCGCGGAGCCGGACGTCGCGCTCGGCGAGCACCTCCTGCAGTGCAGGGAACAGCCTGCCGATGACCCCGGGCAGGTACTTGGTGTCGAACCCGATGCCGACGCCGTCGCCGGTGTCCTGCGGGAACAGCCTGCCCTCCCAGACGTGGCCGAGGCCGCAGCGGGCGAAGGCGAGGCCGAGCACGTCCGGCACGGCCTGGGCGAGCACCTGCTGGGCCAGGTCCGGGTTCGAGCCGTACCGCTCGGTGTCCACGACCAGCACCGCCCGGTAGGGCGGCAGCTCGACCTCGGTATCGGACGGACCAGTCACCGCGGCACTCCGTTTCCCCGTGTTTCCCCGTCGACGCGTCTGCGCTTACACCGTACTGCGCCGGGCCCGCCGTGGAGATGACAGTTCCTGGTCGTTTCCGGCCGGCTCGGCGTCCGGACAAGCCGGTGGGTGAACCGGTGGCCAAGGCCGGGAGAGGTCCAGCACGGAGCGTGACCGATAATTCGCCCGAAATGTACTCTTTTTCGCGCCGAATACCCCCGCCGGAATTCTGTGAATTCCCACTCCGGCCCAGCGTCTCGACGGTCTACAAACAACCCTGGCGAGCCAACCGCCCCTGATTCCACGCATCCCGGACACCGTTCCGACCCCGATCAACTGGTGATTTCCGAGACGCGTATTGGTCTAGACCTAAACCGATCCACCCGCTAGATTCATTGTGGTCTAGACCACACGGCATTCCGCTCAACCCTGGAGCCAACGCCATGAGACGCACCCTTCGTCGCTTGTCCACCGCGGCGGTGAGCCTCCTGCTGGCCACCTCCGCCCTGATCACGCTCCAAGAACCGGCCTCGGCGGCGGGCGCTCTCCGCGCGACGCTCGTTATGACCGGCACGACCGGGGAGTACACGGTCGTCAACAACGGCAGCAGCGCGGTGACCGGCTGGGCCGTCACCTTCGAGCTGCCCGCGGGCGTCACCGCCACGGCGAACGCCAACTCGAAGGTCAGCCAGACCGGCACCCGGGTCACGCTGAGCCCGGAGTACTACATCAACACCCTCCAGCCGGGTCGCTCCACCTACCCGTACAACCCGTCGTTCCGGCTCAGCGGCTCGGCCACCCCGGCCAAGTGCCGGGTCGACAACGCCAACTGCGATGGCACCCCCGACACACCGCCCGCTGCCCCGGCGAACCTGCGCGCGACGGTGAAGACGACCAAGACCATCACGCTGGCCTGGGACCCGGCCGGGATGGGCTCGCTGCCCATCAAGGACTACGACCTCTACCAGGACGGCAAGCTGGTCAAGACGGTGGTCGACCCCACCGCGTCGATCAGCGACCTGACCCCGGCCACCGCCTACAAGTTCACCGTCAAGGCCAAGGACACCAACGGCCTGGCCTCGGCGGAGAGCGCACCGCTGTCGGTGACCACCAACAACCCGTCCGACGACACCCAGGCACCCACCGTGCCCGCGGGCCTGCGCTCCACCGCGGCCGACTCGGGCAGCGTCACCCTCGCCTGGACTGCGTCCACGGACAACACCGGCGTCGTCGCCTACGACGTCTACCGCAACGGTGAGCTGGCCACCACGGTCACCACCACCACGGCGAAGGTCACCGGCCTGGCCCCGTCCTCCACGTACAGCTTCACCGTGCGTGCCCGCGACGGTTACGACAACGCCTCCGCGCAGAGCGCCCCGATCTCGGTCAAGACCACCGACATCGTCGCAGGCTACGCGCGGGTCGGCTACTTCGTGCAGTGGGGCATCTACGGCCGCCAGTTCTTCGTCAAGAACCTGGTGACCACCGGTGCCGCGGCGAAGCTGACGCACATCCTCTACGCGTTCAGCAACATCGACCCGACCAACCTGACCTGCCTCACCGGCGTCACCAAGAGCACCACCGCGGACCCGGAGGACCCGAACCAGGGCGACGGCGCGGGCGACTCCGAGGCGGACTACTCGCGGCCGATGTCGGCGAGCCAGTCCGTCGACGGCGTCGGCGACACCGGCTGGGAGACGCTGCGCGGCAACTTCAACCAGCTCAAGAAGCTCAAGGTCAAGTACCCGAACCTGAAGATCCTGATGTCGATCGGCGGCTGGACGTACTCGAAGTACTTCTCCGACGTGGCCGCCACCGACGCCTCGCGCAAGAAGTTCGTCGCCTCGTGCATCGACGCCTACATCGACGGCAACATCAAGGCCTACGGCGGCGCGGGCGGTCCGGGCACCGCGGCGGGCATCTTCGACGGCCTCGACATCGACTGGGAGTGGCCGGGCAGCGGTGACGGCCACCCGGGCAACCACTGGTCGGTCAACGACAAGGCCAACCTGCTCGCCCTGATGAAGGAGTTCCGCGAGCAGCTCGACGCCAAGAGCAAGACCACCGGCAAGCGCTACGAGCTGCACGCCTTCACCCCCGCCGACCCCGGCAAGGTGCAGGCGGGCTGGGACATCCCGAAGATCTTCGACTACCTCGACGTCGCGAACGTGCAGGGCTACGACTTCCACGGCTCCGGCAGCGACAACTCGTGGGAACCGAAGATGACCGGTCACCAGGGCAACCTGTACACCGACCCGGAGGACCCCTACAACAACAAGTTCAGCGTCGAGGCCGCCATCAAGGCCTACACCGACCGCGGCGCCAACCCGCGCAAGCTGACCCTCGGCCTCGCCTTCTACGGCCGCGGCTGGCAGCAGGTCGTGGACGGCGGCAAGAAGGGCGCCTGGCAGCAGGCCAACGGCGCGGCACCGGGCCAGTTCGCGGAGGAAGCGGGCACCCGGGGCTACAGCAACCTGCTGGCGAGCGTGCCCAACTGCCCGATCCAGCACAACACGGCCATCGTCGCCACCTTCTGCTACACCGGCAACAACGGCCAGTGGTGGACCTTCGACGACCCGTGGTCGATCCAGCAGAAGACCGCCTGGATCAAGTCCAAGGGCCTCCTCGGGGCCATGGCCTGGGAGATGTCGGGTGACCCCGGCACCCTCATGACGGCCGTGGACACCGGCCTCAAGTAGGCCGACCGCCGGACCGACAGCTCCGGAACCGGAAGTGCTCCCCCGCCACCTCGGCGGGGGAGCACTTCCCCTTTTCCGGGGTTCGAGGAGCTACTGCGCGACCGCGTCCTGGACCCCGGGGAATCGTCGGCGGTGAAATCGAAGCCGGTCGGGGTGACCTTCGAGATCGTGTAGACGCGATCCCCCGCCGTGGCCAACGGGATGCCCACGACCCGGCTCATGGTCTGGAATGCGTCGGGTGCGCGCGTCAGCCCGCAGAGAATGCGGCCCAGCTGCGCGGCGTCCCCTGGTTCGAAGTTCGGCACGGCCAACCGCAGGCGCATCCGTTTCCGGTTGTTGCTCCAGCCGGACCGACCGATCCGGCTCCGCGCGGTCGTCAGCTGGAGCCGTTGCGCGGCTGCGCACTGCCCGCGACCGTGCCACCTGCGCTTTCCGGGATCAGCGCGATCGACGCGCCGTCGGCCCACACCGTGAAGTCGGCATTCAGCGCCGTGAGATCGTCGCGCATCGCTCGCACCGTGTTATTACACCCTATGGGGTGACGGTTACACCTATCGGTGGGTGACGAACATCCCGGTTGCCGTGTACAGAAAGTAAGTGGGAAGACCTGGGGTGCCACTACTACCGGGTGACGTGGCACCATCTGCGCACGCGCGCGGGGACCGGAAGGACGTGCCCATGAACAACCGGACCGAACAGATGGACGACCTGCAGCTGGTCGCCCTGCCGACGGCTGTCGGGTGCACCGAGATGTTCGTGCGGTTCTCGTTGACCGAGTGGAAGCTGCGTGGCCTGCGGGATGCCGCGGCGGAGGCGGGCAGACGGCTGGCCGAGGCGGTGGTCGGCGCGGTCGACGGCAAGCAGCCGGGGGTGTTCAACGCGCGGGTGCGGCTCACCGGGGGCGAGCTGTTCATCGAGATCGAGACCCCGCGGGTCGTCCGGGTGCCAGCGGTGCCCGATGGTCCACGGATGGGCGTCACCGAGTTGGGGGTCGGTCGTTACCTCCTGTGGGCGAGCCTGCCGCTGCCCGGGGGCATGAACGCGTCCGCGGTGCCGTTGCCGCGGCGGCAGCGCAGGCCCTCCCCGGCGGCGGCGATCGAGGCGCAGCGGGACCCGCTGCCCGACGACGGCGACGACGTGATGCAGCGGATCCTGTTCGGGCTGTCCGGCCCGCCGGACCGACACCACCGCTAGTCCACAGTAGACACCCGGCGAGGGGAGCGACGATGCGGCCGACGGGGGCACCCACGCTGGAGGAGGTCGCGCGCGCCGCTGGGGTGTCGCGCTCCACGGTCTCCCGGGTGATCAACAACCTGCCGGGGGTCAGCAAACGCGCCAAGGTGGCGGTCGACCGGGCCATCGCGGAGCTGCGGTACGTGCCCAACCAGGCGGCGCGCAACCTGGTGACGCGGCGGACCAACTCGATCGCGCTGGTGGTCTCCGAGCACGGCGACCGCGTCTTCGGTGACCCGTTCTTCGCCAACATCCTGCGCGGCGTCTACGCGGGCATGGCGGGCAGCCGCAGGCAGCTGGTGCTGCTGATGGACCAGGCCCGCGACGACAGCACGCTCGCCGACTACCTGTGCGCGGGCCACGTGGACGGCGCCATCGTGGTCAGCCTGCACGGCCGCGACCCGCTGCCCGGCCGACTGCTGGACGCCGGGCTGCCCGCGGTGCTCGTCGGCAGGCCGCTGGCCGACGTGCCGGTGCCCTACGTCGACTCGGACAACATGACCGGCGGCCTCACCGCCGCCCGCCACCTGGTCGCCGCCGGACGCGGCCGGATCGCCACCATCGCGGGCCCGGCGGACATGGCCGTGGGCATCGACCGGCTGGTCGGCTGGCGGCGCGGGATGGACGAGGCGGGCCACGGCACCGACCTGGTGGCGCACTCCGACTTCAGCATCGAGGGCGGCGCCGCCGCGATGGCCGAGCTGCTGGCCGCCCACCCGGACCTGGACGCGGTGTTCGCCGCCGCCGACATCATCGCCGTCGGCGCCCTGCGCACGCTCGCCGAGCAGGGCAGGCGGGTGCCCGAGGACGTCGCCCTGGTCGGCTTCGACGACTCGGTGCTGGCCACCACCGCCGTCCCCCAGCTCACCACGATCCGCCAGGACGTCGAGGAGCTCGGCCGCACCACCACGGCCCGGCTGCTGGCCCAGTTGGCGGGCGAGCAGAACCTGCCCGCCTCGGTCCTGCTGCCCACCGAACTGGTGCATCGCGCGTCCAGCTGACCTGCCACCAATCACCGGATGCCACGGTGTCGAATCCCGGATGACCGAGCACGGCGACCACCGGGTGACGACCGGTGGTCCACCCGGGTGACGGCAGGTATCCCGATCGGGACCTGCGCGCTCCTGTCTCACGATACGGTCACGTGATTAACGGGGACGGGGGGCGATTCGATGGAACCCAACGAGGGTCTCGCGCATCCTTCCGTGACGACCGGTGAACGTGACGACCAGTGAACTACGCCAGGGGGCAACCGCCATGTCGACTCCGAGTGAGCCTGCCGAACAGTCCGAGCTGAGCCACCGTGCCCGCGCCATGCTGCGCGCGGTCGCCGAGGGGAGGGCGCAGCTGGCCAGCAGCCGCGAGCCCGACCTGTACATCGACGGTGTGCCCTGCTGCGACCAGTTCACCGCGCACCTGCTCACCCATGACGGCCTGATCACCGCCGAACACGGCCGCTTCGGCCAGCTCGCCGCCGCCACCCTCACCAGCGCGGGCGCGCTGGCCCTCGGCATGGTCGCGGCCTGACCGAGCACGATCCACGCGGCACCGGCCAGACCGGGTCACTCCGTCAGCAGGCCCCGCGACGGCATCGCGCATGGCTCACCGAGTCACGAACGATGCCGAGCGGGGTCCCGGGAACGGGGTCGACGGTCTCACCGACTTCTTCTCGGCCGATCCGCCAACGATCAGTACAGCGGGCCGGAACCGAGGTCGGCGCCCGCGTCCCGCCACCAGCGGGCCTGGGTCTCGGTGGTGAGACCGGTGACCAGGACCGAGATGCCGACCTCGCGAACCAACGGGATCAACCCGAGCGTGGCGCGGGCGTAGAGCGAGGTCGGGTCCGGGTTCGCCAGCCGGGCGACCACGTGCTCGGACACCCGCACAGTGTTGATCTGCAGGTCCTCCAGACAGGCCAGATCACCACGGCCACGGCCGAAGCCGGTCAGCACCGACCGCACACCCAGGTCGACGAGCACGCCGAGGTTGTCCGCCGCCGGACTGTCCGGCGAGTCCAACGCCTGCACCGGCATGCCCAGCTCCAAGTGTTCGCCTTCGAGTCCGGTCGCGCGCAGCACCCGGTGCACCGCGGCGATCAGGTCCGGGTCGGCGGCCTGTTCGGGCGTCAGTTCCAGATATAAGGCCGATCCTTCACGCGCGGCCAGTTCGGCGGCGTGTTCGAGCACCCAGTGCCCGACCGGTACACCGAGGCCCGTGTGGCGCATGATCTCCGCGCAGCGCACGTGGTCCAGGGTTCCGTGCTTGGGGTGCTCCCACCGCAGCAACGCCTGCGTGGCCACCCGCGCCCCGTCGGCCAACGACACCACCGGCCACAGGTCGACGTCCAGCTCGCCGTTCTCCCACGCGCCCGGCACACCCGCGGCCAACCGATAATGCTCGCGGTAGCGCTCGTTCTGCTCCGGGTCGACCAACGTCCACTGCCTGCGCCCCTGGTGCTTACGGGTGCGCATGGCGATATCGGTGGCCCGCAACAGCTCGTTCGGGTCCGAGTCGGCCGTGGGCAGGTCCACCACCGCGATCGTCGCCGTCGCCGCGATCCCCTCACCGTCCACATAGGTCGGCTCGGCCAGCACCGCGTTGAACTCCGCCGCCAGCGTGCCCACGTCCAGACCGTGCGGGCCGTGCTCGACCAACACCCCGAACTCGTCACCGGACAACCGCGCCACGATCCCGTCGCGGTCCTCGACCGACTCGGCCAGCCGCCGCGCCACCTCACGCAACAGGTGATCGCCCGCCGCGCGGCCCACGCCGTCGTTGACCACCGCGAAGTCGTCCAGCCCCAGATGGAACACCGACACGTCACGGCCCGCGCCCAGCGCCGCCTCCAACCGACCCACGAACGCCTGCCGGTTCGGCAAACCGGTCAACCGGTCGTGCGTGCCCTGATGGCTGAGCCGGTCCTCCAGCAGGTGCAGGTCGGAGTTGTCGGCGAGCATCGTCAGGTGGCCCGGCCTGCCCTCGCGGGTGCCGAAGGAGACCTCCAGCCGCACCCACGCGGTCTCCGCGTCGGCCCGCACGAACCGGGTGTGCTCGTCGAACCGCTCCGCCTGGCCGCGGGCGAGCTCGGCGTAGCGGTCGTTGAGGTAGTCGCGCTCCTGTGGGTGGAACAGGTCTTCGAGGCGGGTGCCGGTGAGCGAGCCGACGCGGTGGCCGAGCATCTCCTCCATCGCCCGGTTGGCGCGCACGATCACGCCGTCGACGCCGGAGATCGCCATCCCCCAGGCGGAGTCGGCGAAGAACCGACGCAGCCAGGCATCGCTGGCCCGCCCGGTGTCCGCGGCCGCCTGCTCGGTCGGGTCGCCGAACTGCCTGCGCGCGGTGGCCTCGGCGACCCCGGCGGCCAGGTCGACCAGCACCGCGGCGGCCAGCGCCGGATCGTCCACTTCGGCCAGTCCGGGCAGGCCGGAGGCGAGCACGTCCACGCAGACCTGCACGCACTCGGGGCGGTCGTAGCCGAGCTCGACCAGCCGGTGCCCGATCCGGTGCGCAGGCGCGGGTCCGGCCAGGCAGGCCACCGCGGCGTCGAGCAGGTCGCGCAGCTCGGCCGCCACCCGCTCGCGGGTTCGCGGCACCGCGACCACCTTGGTCAACGCGGCGGCCCAGTGCTCGGCCAGCTCAGCGCGGTCCACGCCAGACCGTCCTTCGTCGGTGCGCTCGTCTGCGATCAACATGGCGGTACCCGGGGGCACTACCGAGGAGGTACCACTTTGCACCCGATCGAGTACCAAGCGCCACCCCAATGGACTAAGTTGTGTCATTCTTTCCTACGCCGATTGGGTGAGGTCTGACGCTTATGGGGAACGTGTGGGTAACCGTTCCCCGGGTGGACCGAAACAGCGCGCACCCGCCCGAACGCGGTCGCCACCGACGTGGGTGGCGGTCACGCGTTCGGGCGGGCGGTACAGGAAATCGGTCACGGAGGGCACCTGGGTGTCGGGGTGGTTGCCGCCCAGATTACTGATGACCCCCATCGTCCATTCGGGTTATTCTTGCCGATCCGGTGTCTACTCTCGGTTATTACGGGCGAATTACGTACACCGTGCGGCCAATCACCGCGAGGCCAGCCGCCGCAACCGCCGGGCGACGATCCGCGCCAGCTCCGCCCGGACCACCGCGCGCTCGGTGGCGCGGTCGTGCCCCAGCCGCCTGCGCAGCGCGGAAAGCACCGCCCCGGCGGACATCCCGCTCGCGCACACCACGAACCCGTGCCCGAACCGCTCCCGGTAGATGGCGTCGCCACGGGCGAGGTCGCCGCCTGCCGCGGACACCCCGGGCAGATCAGCCAGCGCGTCGAGCACGTCCGACCAGTCCAGAGTGGCCAGCACCGCCGCGGACACCTCCTCCACCTCGGTCAGGCTCGCGAACGGCCGCTGCGCGAGCACCTCGGTGGCCCAGCGCAGGGAGGCACAGCAGGACCGCAGGTCCGCGTGCGCCACCGCGACCGCCGCCGCGTTGAGCATGGTGAGCAGGGAGTCGCCGGGCATCCGACCAGTAGAGCACCGCCGCCGACGGCGAAGCCAGCGGTCAAACGCGTGGCCGCGCGCGGCGTTCAGTCCACCGTCCGGATCCGCCGGACGCCCGGTAACCCGACCAGCTGTCCGCCCGCGCGGAATACACGAGCACGGCACGCTTTTCGCGTCGGCCGTAACCGCCCGTGGGTCGACGCACCCAACGCCGTACCGACGCCGAACATCGTCGTGACCGAACCTCGCCGTGGAACTGCTCGCACCCTGGCGCAACAGACCTACGCGAAGTCCTCCCCGCTCGCCGCCTTGGCGACCAGCGACGCGGGCGGGCGGAACCGGTCACCGTACCGCTCGGCCAGCTCCTCGGCGCGGGCCACGAAACCCTTGAGCCCGCCCGGATATCCGTGCATGTACTGCACGACACCACCGGTCCACGGCGGGAAGCCGATGCCGAGGAGCGAGCCGACGTTGGCGTCCGGCACCGTGCGCAGTACGCCCTCGTCGAAGCACTTCACGGTCTCCAACGCCTCGGCGAACAGCATGCGCTCCTGCATGTCCGCGAACGGGAGCGTGGCCGTGCCGGTGCCGAAGTGCTCGCGCAGCCCCGGCCACAGCCCGGCCCGTTTGCCGTCCTCGTCGTACTCGTAGAACCCGGCGCCGGCGGCGCGGCCCTTGCGGTCGAACTCGTCGATCATCCGCTCCAGCACGCCGTCGGCCGGGTGCGCGGGCCAGGTGCCGCCCGCCGCCTCGACCGCGGCCCGGCTCTCGTCTCGGATCCTGCGCGGCAACGTGAAGGTCAGCTCGTCCAGCAGCTGCAACGGCGGCGCCGGGTACCCGGCCTGCGATCCCGCCTGTTCGATCGACGGCGCCGCGACGCCCTCGCCGATCATGGCGACCGCCTCATTGATGAACGTCCCGATGACCCGGCTGGTGAAGAACCCGCGGCTGTCGTTCACCACGATCGGCGTCTTCCTGATCTGCAGCGCGAAGTCGAACGCCTTGGCCAGCGCCGCCTCGCCGGTCTTCGCGCCGACCACGATCTCCAGCAGCGGCATCTTGTCGACCGGGGAGAAGAAGTGCAGGCCGATGAAGTCCTCCTGCCGCTTCACCCCGTCGGCCAGGCCGGTGATCGGCAGCGTCGAGGTGTTGGAGCCGAGCAGCGCATCCGGCGCGACCAGGTCCTCGATCTCGGCGAACACCTTCTTCTTCAGCTCCGGGCTCTCGAACACCGCCTCCACCACCAGGTCCACACCCGCGACGTCGGCAGCGGTCGCGGTCGGCGTGATCCGCGCGAGCACCTCGTCCGCCTTCTCCCGGGTGATCCTGCCCCGGTCGACGGCCTTGTCCAGGATCCTCGCCGAGTACGCCTTGCCCTTCTCGGCGGCCTCGACCGTGACGTCCTTGAGCACGACGTCGATGCCCGCCCGCGCGCCGGAGTAGGCGATGCCCGCGCCCATCATGCCCGCGCCGAGCACCGCGACCCGCCGGACCGTGTGCTTCGGCTGGTCCGCGGGACGGCTGTTGCCCTTGGTGATGGCCTGCATGTCGAAGAAGAAGGCCTTCGTCATGTTCTTCGCGATCTGACCGGTCGCGACGTCCACGAAGTACTGGGTCTCCACCTTGGTCGCGGTGTCGAAGTCGACCTGCGCGCCCTCGACCGCGGCGGCGAGGATGTTGCGCGGCGCCCGCATCGGCGCGCCCTTGAGCTGCTTGCGCAGGTTCGCCGGGAACGCGGGCAGGTTGGCGGCGAACTTCGGGTTCGACGGCGAGCCACCGGGAATCTTGTACCCGTCGGCGTCCCACGGCTGCCCGGCGTCCGGGTTCGCCCGGATCCACGCCTTCGCGGCGGCCAGCAGCTCCTCGGGCGTCGACACCAGCTCGTCGACCAAGCCGAGTTCCAGCGCCTTGGCGGGCTTGTGTCGCTGGCCCTGCAGCAGCACGTTGAGCAGTGCGCCCTGGATGCCCAGCAGGCGCACGGTCCGGGTGATCCCGCCCGCGCCGGGCAGCAGACCGAGCGTCACCTCCGGCAGGCCGATCTCGCCGCCCTTGACGTCCAACGCGATCCGGTGGTGCGTGGCCAGCGCGATCTCGTAGCCGCCGCCGAGCGCGGCGCCGTTGATCGCGGCCACGACCGGGCGGCCGAGCCGTTCGAGGCGGCGCAGGTGGCCCTTCATCCGGTCCACCGACGCGGTCATATCGGCGGCGTCCTCGGGGCGGGCCCGGACGAGCTGGTTGAGGTCGCCGCCCGCGAAGAAGGTCTTCTTGGCGGAGGTGACGACGACGCCGGTGACGCCGTCGACCTCGGCCTCCAGCCGGTCGACCGTCGCGGCGAGCGAGTCGCGGAACAGCTCGTTCATGGTGTTGGCGCCCTGGCCCGGGTCGTCCATCGTGAGCGTGACGATCCCGTCGGCGTCCGCCGCCCAGGCGATCATGTTGTCGGTCATGCCGTCCTCAGACTCGCTCGATGATGGTCGCGACGCCCATGCCGCCGCCGATGCAGAGGGTGACCAGGCCGCGGCGGGCGTCCCGGCGCTCCAGCTCGTCCAGCACGGTGCCCAGGATCATCGCGCCGGTCGCGCCGAGCGGGTGGCCCATGGCGATCGCGCCGCCGTTGACGTTGATCCGGTCGGCCGGGATGTCCAGGTCGCGCATGAACTTGAGCACCACGGCGGCGAACGCCTCGTTCAGCTCCCAGACGTCGATGTCCGCCGGGGTGAGCCCGGCCAGCGCGAGCGCCTTCCTGGCGGCCGGGGTGGGGCCGGTGAGCATGATCGTCGGCTCGGCGCCGGTCACCGCGGCCGACACGACCCGGGCGCGCGGCGCGAGCCCGGCGGCGGCACCGGCGGCCTCGGTGCCCACCAGCACCAGCGCGGCGCCGTCGACGATGCCGGAGGAGTTGGCGGCGGTGTGCACGTGGTCGATCCGCTCCACGGCGTGGTAGCGCTGCAGGGCGACCGCGTCGAACCCGCCGAAGTCGCCGATCGCGGCGAACGAGGGCTTGAGCCTGCCCAGGCCCTCGACCGTCGAGTCCGGACGCATGTGCTCGTCGTGGTCGAGCAGCACGACGCCGTTGCGGTCGCGCACCGGCACCACCGACTTGGCGAAGTACCCCGCCGACCAGGCGGCGGCCGCGCGGCGCTGCGACTCGACGGCGTAGGCGTCCACGTCGGCGCGGGTGAAGCCCTCGATCGAGGCGATCAGGTCGGCGCTGATGCCCTGCGGGACGAAGTAGGTGTCGTAGTTGGTCTCGGGGTCGTTGAACCAGGCGCCGCCGTCGGAGCCCATCGGCACCCGCGACATGGACTCGACGCCACCCGCGACGATCAGCTGGTTCCAGCCCGCGCGCACCTTCTCGGCGGCGGTGTTGACCGCCTCCAGCCCGGACGCGCAGAACCGGTCGAGCTGCACGCCCGCGACCGTGTCCGGCAGCCCGGCCGCGACGGCGGCACTGCGCGCGATGACCGAGCCCTGGTCGCCGACCGGGGAGACGACGCCGAGCACGATGTCGTCGATGGTGGCCGGGTCCAGGCCGGGATGCCTGCGGCGCAGCTCGTCGAGCAGGCCGACGACCAGTGAGATCGGTTTCACCCCGTGCAGCGCGCCGGTCTGCTTGCCGCGACCGCGCGGGGTGCGGATCGCCTCGTAGATGAAGGCCTCGGTGCTCACGCTCGTCCGATCCTCTCCTGCTGACGCTAATGGCCATTAACATACTCGCGGGTATCAGCAGGTTGTCAACGTCGGACGGCCGCCCTACGGTGGTAACTCAGCTCTCACGTCCCAGGAGGCCCAGGTGACCGGTGGCGCCCCTGTGCGACGCCGCCCGCGCGACCGCAAGGCGCGGCTGGCGGAGGCAGCCGCCGACCTGTTCGGCAGGCGCGGCTACCACGCGGTGGGCGTCAACGACATCGCGGCGGCGGCGGGCATCACCGGCCCCGCGCTGTACCGGCACTTCCAGAACAAGCAGGACGTCCTCGGGTACGTCCTGCTCACCGGCGTGGACAAGCTCACCGAACGGGTCAGCGCGGCGGTCGAGGGCATCGAGGACGACCCCGAGCGCGGTCTTGCCCCGCTGCTGCGCGCGGCCGCCGAGGTGTCCATCGAGCAACGCACGCTGACCGCCCTGTGGCGTTGGCAGGGCAGACACCTGCACCCCGGCGACCAGAAGGAGATCCGCCGCCGCGTCGGCCTGCTCCTCACCCGCTGGCTGACCGGCCTGCGCGAACTGCGCCCGGAGCTCACCGAGGGCCAGTCCCACGTCATCTGCTTCGCCGCCCTCAGCGTCTTCGGCAGCGTCGGCGACCACCACGCGACCGCCCCCGACTTCCCCACCCTGCTGGCAAACCTCGCCGAGTCGGTCGTCCGCGCCCACCTACCCGTGGTCGACACACCCCCGGCTCGAATCCCGACCCCGCCACCAACGCGCCGTGAGGAACTCCTGTCCGCCGCCACCCGCCTCTTCCGCACCCACGGCTTCCACGCGGTCAGCATGGAGGACATCGGCGCCGCCACCGGCATCGCGGGCCCGAGCATCTACCGCCACTTCGCATCCAAGTCGGACATCCTGCTGTCGGCGGCCCGCCGCATGGCCGACCGCCTCCGCCTCGGCCTGGAGGACTCCCTGGCCACCGCCACCACGCCCGCCGACGCCCTGGCCCGCCTGATCCGCTCCTATGTGGACACGGTGCTCCGCTCGGACGACCTGATCGCCGTCTACACCACCGAACTGGCCAACCTGCCGGACCGCGACGGCCGAGAGCTCCGAACCCTGCAACGCGGCTACGTCACCGAATGGGTCCGCCTCCTGCGCGAGGTCAACCCGACCCTGACCGAACCCGCCGCCCGCGTGACAGTCCACGCCGCCCTCACCATCATCAACGACCTGCCCCGCACCCCCCGCGTCAATTCCCGCCCCACCCTCGCCCCCGAACTGACCGCCCTGGCCACCGCCCTACTCCACTGATCACCCACCCCGACTTTCACCCTTTCCAGCGACAAAAGCTATCCACAGCCAAGATCCACAACCCGTCTCCCAAGATCCTTTGCCGCCCCCGACTGATAGAATGGCCGTGGGGGATCCCCCTTGGGAGCGGTGGGTAATGTGGTGGGGAACGTTGCGGCCGAACAGCTACAGCAAGCCGAGCCGGACGACGAGCCCCGACTCCGGATGAACCCCCTCAGCCCCCGGTCATGCGCGACAAACGCCGACCAGCCAACCGCGCACCCCCACTGATCAGGCCTCCCACAACCGCTGAACCAGTGCCGCCGCCCGTGGATCGTCGAAGTCGGTCGCGATGCGCATCGCCTCGGCGCGGGCCGTCGCAGCCTGAGCGGTCTCCTCGACCAGCACCAACGCCTCAGCCAAGTGGGCCAACGCGTTCGCCAAGGCCCAGCGGTCGCCGACCTCGCGGCATATCGCGATGGCCAGGCGGTGGAACTCGGCCGCCTCCTCCGGACGTTCCAGTTCCCGATACGCCTCTCCCGTCCCATCCAGCGCCGCCGCCTCCCGCGCCCGGTCGCCCAGGTTGCGCTGCACCACCGCCGAATGCTGATAGGCGATCAGCGACTCACCGGCCATACCCAGCGCCCGCTGCACATTCCCCAGTTCCACCAACCAAAATGCCTCCCACGCGCCCATCCCGTCCTCTTCGGCAATCGCCAACGCAGACCGGATAGTCCCCAACGCAGCCGCGTGATCCCCCAACTCCCGCTCGACTTTCGCGAGATACGCCAACGCATTCCCCTCATACGCGCGATCACCGACCAATCGACACAGCTCCACCGCCCGCGTCAATGCCTCGCGCGCCTCCCCCAGTTCCGCAAGCTCGTAATGTGCGATACCGACATTCGTCAGCAGCAACGCCTCCCAACGCCGCTCCCCCAGCTCGGCAACGACACCCATCCCCGTCACGAACCGCTCCCGTGCCGCGACCAGTCTGCGGCGACGCCAGTCCAGCAGGCCGAGTGCGTTGATCGCGACCAGCTCACCGAACCGGTCCCCGATCTCCCGGCGCACCCCCAACGCCCGCACATGGCATTCCTCGGCCCGGTCGAGCCGATGCGATTGCAGGTTCGCCTTCCCCAGGCTGTCCAGCATTTCCGCCTGCCCGCGCAGATCCGCCGACCGGAGTGCCGCCTCCAGCCCGATCCCCGCCACCTCGAACCACTGCTCGAACGGGTTCCGGATCACCTGGACACTGCGCATGATCGCCGGAATGCGCCAGGCGATCGCGTCCATGCCATTCGTTGCGGCAACCCGGACTGCCGCAACCAGATTCGCCACCTCCGTCTCGTACCAATCCGCCGCCTGATCCCGATCGGTGAACTCCGCCGGGATCACAGTGGACGATCCCAACGGCGTCGGACGGTCCAACGGCGCCAGAAGCGCAACAGCCGATGCCGCCGAGTGCGTGTACCAGGTGAGGATCCGGGACAGCGCCGCCCGCCGACTCTCCTCGTCCTCATGCTGCGCGGCCTGATCGGCGGCGTAGTGCCGCAACAGGTCGTGGAACTGGAACCGGCCGGGCGCGTGCTGTTCCAACACGTGCGCCCCGACCAGCACGTCCAGCAGCTGTCGGGCCTGCGCGGTCCCGATCCCGGCCAGGACCGCCGCAGCCGCGACACCGAACTCCGGGCCGGGATGCAACCCGAGCAACCGGAACAACCGCGCCGCCGTCTCCGGCAACGCCCGGTACGACCAGGCGAACACCGAGCGGACCGCGTCCTCCTCATCGCCCTCGTCAGCCGACAGCGCGTCCCACAGTGCCGACTCGTCCCGAAGGTCGTCGATGAGTTCCCGCAACCGCATCAACGGACGACTGGAGGCCCGTTCCGCCGCGATCCGCAACGCCAACGGCAACCGTGCGCACAACCGGGCGAGTTCCGCCAGATCCGCGACATCGTCCCCCACCCGATATCCGACGGTCACAGTCCGCAGAAGCCGGACCGCCTCCTCCTCCGTGAGCATGTCCAGCGCCAGCCGGTGCGCACCCTCGCGCGCCACGAGCGCGGAGAACCGGCTCCTGCTCGTCACCAGCACCAAGCACTCCGCGTTGCCCGGCAACAAGGGACGTACCTGGGACACGGTCGCCGCGTTGTCGAGCACCACCAACACATGCCGGTCCGCGAGCAATGAACGGAACAGGGCGGAACGGTCGTGCAACCCCGTCGGCACCCGCGCGGGTGGAACTCCCAGGGCGCGGAGAAACTGTTCCAGTGCCTGTTCCGGACCGACCGGTGGTCCCGGGTCATACCCGCGCAGGTTCACGTACAGCTGTCCGTCGGGAAAGTGGCGACGAACGCTGTGCGCCCAGTGCAACGCCAGGGAAGTCTTACCGACCCCGGCAGTCCCGGTGATGACGTAGAGCCCGGCAACGCTGGCCCGGTCGGCGAGCACGGCGTCGAGCCTGCGCAGCTCGGCGACGCGGTTGACGAACCCGCTGACGTCGCCCGGCAGCTGGCGCGGGATCGGCCGGTCGGGCGTGCGCGCGTCGTAGAGGTGGACGCCGCCGTGGATGTCGCGGGCCTGGATCACCTCGTGGGCCGAGCCCGACACGTCCGACCTGGGGACCTCGTCGTCCTCGCCGGGTGGCATCACCCGCATCCGAGCGCGAGACCTGCGACCTCACGGTGGAAGAACGAGTCCACGTCCTCGCCGTCCGCGTAGAGGCCCTGGATCAGCTCCCGACCGCGCGCGATGGCGGCCTGCTCGGCGAATCGGACGGCGCCGTACTGCACACCGTCGTCGTCGTAGAGGATCTCGTACATGACTCGGTCGCCAAGGGTGACCAGCTCCGGCAGCGGGCCTGCGGGCTCGAACTCGCGGACCTGCTCGGCGGTCACGATCCGGGTGCGGCCGCCAAGCTCGTGCCGCAGCAACAACAGGCGCAATTCCCAGCGCAGATAGGGACTGAGCGGTCGTTCCACGACCCGGACCCGCAGCGTGTCGAACCCCCGTTCGGCGATCCGCCGATAATGCGCCGCGAGGCTCGCCCGGCGTTCCTCCAACAGAGCGAGGGCATCCGCCCAGCGGCCCTCGGTGAACGCGACCCAGCTGTCGTCGCCGGGCTCGCGGAATTCCTGTCGACGTTCGAGCTTCCAGAAGCCCGTACTGTCGATTTCCCAGAAATGCTCGTCGAAATCGTCCTGATAGGGCTGCCCGAGCAGGCGCTCCCCGGCGGTGCGGAAGTCACACATCGGGGATATCCGCCTTCGCCGCGACGACCATGCCGCGCGGCAGGACGACCAGCCGCTCACCAGGGCCGACGCTGGACCCGATGGGCAGCCGGGAGCGGTAGTCGGCGGTCAGGTCGCGGCCGATCACGGCGACGTCGCCGTTGTCCAGTTCCCAGATCTCGGGACACGCGCTCTCGCCCCCGGTGGCTGTCTCGCCCGGCTCTCGACCGCTGCCCGGCGCGGTGGGCGGGATACCCAACCGTCGCGCGAACGACGCGGATACGTCGGGCTGCCAGATTCCGTGTTCCATTGCCGCCTCCCCGGAAATGCAGGATCAATATCGTAGCAGCCGGGACAGGGAAGACTTGTCCCGCAAGCAGGGGAACGCTTCCCGCCGTCTGGGCGCGATTTCCGCGCGATGGCGGCATAGTTGCTGGACAAATACTGGCCATGAGGTTTGCTCGACGTAGCCAGGCGGAATATTACTCCAACGTCCGAACGTCTCCGGGGCCGCCGAAGTTCACTCGCATGGGGGACATAAGTTATCCACAGGTAGATCGACAAGTAGCCGTCACAAGATCCACTACAGCCTCCGGGCGATACAATGGCCGTGGGGGATCCCCCTGGGAGCGGTGGGTAATGGTGAGGGGCGGGCGGCTCGGTGGCCATGGGGTTTCGGCCGGCTTTCGACCTGCATCCGGGTTTAATGGGCCCGCTCTCTTTCGAAATTGTTTTGGCTTGCCAGGACGAGAGGTGGGACGGCCGCCGGTGTCGTAGTGGGCGGGTGTTGGTCGACGACCAGCACGCAGGTGGGTTGGGGTCGGTGGAGACCACGCGGATGGGGCTCGCGGCGCGGGGTGGTGGGCAGGAAGACTGGGGGTGTGGTCGTCGGGCGAATCGAGCGGTGGGTGAGTGATCGGGCGTGGCCGGTGCGCGAGTTGGCGCCGCCACCACCAGGGGTACGGCCGGTGCTCGGCGACCCCGGTGCGCCGCTTCTCGGGCACACGCTGGGCATACTGCGCCAGGGAACCGACCTCTGGTTGCGTCGGTACCGCCAGTACGGGCCGTTGTCCTGGACCAACGCCTTCGGCACGCGCATGGTTTCGGCGTCCGGACCCGATGCCGCACAGGAAATCCTCACCAACAAGGACAAATCCTTCTCCCAGACCGGATGGACGTACTTCATCGGCCCGTTCTTCCCGCGCGGCCTCATGCTCCTCGACTTCGACGAGCATCTCTTCCACCGCAGGCTCATGCAGGAAGCCTTCACCGCCGACCGGATCGCCGGGTACGTCGCGCGTGCCAACGAGGTCATCCGTCGTGAAATCCCCCGCTGGCCGGAGGAACTCGCCCTCTACCCCGCGCTCAAACGGCTCACGTTGGATATCGCCGCCGAGGTGTTCATGGGTGGGCCGAGTGACGCCGGGCTCGTCGATGCCTTCGTCGGTGTCGTGCGCGCGGGTACCGGGATCGTCCGCTATCCCGTTCCCGGCACGCGCTGGGCGGCCGGGCTGCGGGGCAGGCGCGAGTTGGCGGAGTACTTCCGGTCGGCGCTCCCCGGCAAACGGACCGCAGGCGGCGACGACCTGTTCGCCGCGCTCTGCCACGCCCGCCTGGACGACGGATCCGTGTTCGGCGACGAGGACGTCGTCAACCACATGATCTTCCTGATGATGGCCGCGCACGACACCGCCACGATCACCACGACGTCGGCCATCTACCACCTCGGCCTGCATCCGGAATGGCAGGAACGCGCCCGCGCGGAGTCCATGGGGCTGCCCGACGGTCCACTGTCGACGTCCGAACTGGACCGACTGACCACTGTGGACATGGTGGTCCGCGAGTCGCTGCGGTTGGTCACGCCCGTCCCGTCGCTGGCCCGGCGCACCGTCCGGGACACCACCGTGCTCGGCAGGCACATCCCGGCAGACTCCCTGGTCATGGTCACGCCGTGGCTCAACCACCTGCTCCCCGAGTACTGGCCGGACCCGGAACGCTTCGATCCCGGGCGGTTCGCGCCGGACCGGCGCGAGGACAAGGCGCACCGCTACCTGTGGATGCCGTTCGGTGGTGGCGCGCACAAGTGCATCGGGTTGCACTTCGGCATGTACGAGGTGAAAGCCCTGCTCCACGAGCTGCTGCGGCGCAGGCGCTGGACGCTGCCGGACGGCTACCGCGTACACTGGGACCAGACGGCGCTGCCGGTGCCGTCGGGCGGCCTGCCGGTGACACTGGTCCGGATATAGTTGCGCCGCGACGGCATACGGGCTAACCTCAGGGCCGTTCTCCCTGTCGTGGATGCTGGCTCACGCCCCCACGAAGGACTCTCTTCTCACCGTCCGGCCGGACCTCCCCGTCCAGGTGTCGGACAACGCTACCCATCGGGGGTCTTCCATGTCCGACCACACCTTCACCGGCGTGCTCGATCTGCCGCGCGACCGCCCCACGGTCCGCGTCGAGGGCTATCTGCCCAGCGAGCACGACGTGCCACTACCGCCCCGCGTGCTGCGCGAGCACGGCCTGCGGCGCGGCGACACCATCAGCGGCGAGATCCGCGCGGGGGCCGTGCACCTCGACAGCGTCAACGGCGCGCACCCGCGACACGCCCGGCAGCGCGCCGTGTTCACCGAGCTCGTGCCCGTCCACCCGCACCACCGGCTGCGGCTGGAGACCGAGCCGCACGCGCTGACCGCGCGGACGATCGACCTGGTCATGCCCATCGGCAAGGGCCAGCGCGCGCTCATCGTCGCGCCGCCCAAGGCGGGCAAGACGACCGTGCTGCGCGCCATCGCCGAGGGCGTCGCCAAGAACCACCCGGAGTGCCACCTGATGGCCGTGCTGGTGGGCGAGCGCCCCGAGGAGGTCACCGACCTGGGCCGGTCGCTGCCCGGCGAGGTGATCGCGGCCACCTTCGACCACGCGCCCGCCGCGCAGACCGCGCTCGCCGAGCTGGCCGTCGAACGTGCCAAACGGCTGACCGAGTCCGGCCGCGACGTGGTCGTCCTGCTCGACTCGATCACCCGCCTCGGCCGCGCCTACAACCTGGCCGCCCCCGCCTCCGGCCGCATCCTCTCCGGCGGCGTCGACTCCGCCGCCCTCACCCCGCCGAAGCGCCTGCTCGGCGCCGCCCGCGCGATCGACGGCGGCGGCTCGCTGACCATCATCGCCACCGCCCTGGTGGACACCGGCTCCCAGGGCGACACCCTGATCTTCGAGGAGTTCAAGGGCACCGGCAACGCCGAGCTCCGCCTTGACCGCTCCCTCGCCGACGCCCGCGTCTTCCCGGCGATCGACGTGACCCGCTCCTCGACGCGCAAGGAGGAGCTGCTGCTCTCCCCCGGTGAGCTCAGCCCGGTCCAGCTCCTGCGGCGGGTGCTGCAGAACCGGGAACGGTCGACGGAGGTGCTGCTCGACGGCCTCCGCAAGACCCAGACCAACGTGGACTTCCTCCGCCAGCTCCTGCGCGCCACCCCGCACTAGGTCTTCTTCTCCCGCCACCCACCCCCTCATCCCCGCCAGGCACTGCCCCCAACCTGGCACCCACCGCCCGCACGGCGGCACCTGGAGCGTCGTGCGACGCGCCACTCGCGACCGCTAACGCGGACACGCGCGCCATGGCCCAGCCTGGCAACTTGCCACCTTCACCAGCCGCCGTCGCGGCACCCGTGGTCAGTCACGTCCCGTGAGTTGTCCACAACCCCCCGAATCCATCCACAACCACCAGCGTGATGCGGCACCCGATCGCTGGATGGGCGGCGCGGGAGGGCGGCCAC
The DNA here is from genome assembly GCF_000374445.1 of Actinokineospora enzanensis DSM 44649. Taxonomy (GTDB): domain Bacteria; phylum Actinomycetota; class Actinomycetes; order Mycobacteriales; family Pseudonocardiaceae; genus Actinokineospora; species Actinokineospora enzanensis. Next base: position 192,294 of record NZ_KB894412.1, read on the forward strand.
ACGCCCGAGATGATCATGCCCGGCGTCACGGCCCCCTCGGCCGGGGTTATCCACATACCCCGCCAGCCATCCCCAGGCCATCACCGCCCCCTCTTGACAGGGCCGCGAACTCGATAGGCTTTGAAGTGGGACCTCGAATACCCCGGGTGGGAGGGCCCCGGGGTGGGGATGATCTTGATCGGGGGCGACCTCGGTCGGAGCGATCTTTGGTTGGAGCGAACTCGGTCGGAGTGATCTTGGCTGGGGTGTCGTTGGTCGGCCGGAGTCGGGACGGCGGGGACGGCGGGGGTTGTCCACATGCCATCGAACTCATCCACAGCGGCCATCGAGGGCTAGTGACAGCGATCCACATCGGACAGCCTTGAGTAGGGACCCAAAGCCCCTGGCGCGGGCGGGGTGTGCCGTGCGGACGGGTGTCGATCTTGGTATGCGAGCAGGTACTGGGCCGGACGGATCGTCGGGGGGCCGGGGAAGTTGTCCACAGTCGCGGGAATTCGTCCACAGCCAAGCTGTGAATGTCCTGGCAGGGAGGGGAAGTCCGTACGCTCGTGGTTGTGGGGCCCGCCCTCGGGCAGGCGAGGGCGGGGGTCGGGAAGATCCGTGGTCAGGCTGGCGGCAGGTGGCCCCGGGGGTTGAGGTTGCCAGTGTCCGCCCAGCCACAGCCGAGGCCGACGATGTCGACATAGCCCAGGGCCCGGATGAGGGCACCGTTGCGGCAGACCGCCGAATACTGCCCCGAGAAGGCGGCCACCACGGCCGGGTTCTTGGCCAGGGCGTTCGGGACCACCGCGTACAGGGCGTTGCGCGGCCCCGCCAGTTTGCCGGTCACCGGGGGCACGCCGTTGACACGGCTGACAGTGACGTGGGAGCGGGTGTCGTCGAGCAGGTTGTTGAGTTGGTCCACATAGGTCTGGATGTCGAAGGGCACGATGTCGGTGTCGGTCGCCAGGACGGACGCGTCCTCGATCGGCAGCGGGCCCGTCGGGCTGGTGTCGCGGACGCACGGGTAGGTCGTGGTCAGGTCGGGGGTGTTCGGAATCCCCAGCCGGTCCAGGAACTGCGTGCGCACGCGCGATCCGTAACCCGGTAGCAGGGGTGTGTGACCGGTCGTGGAGCAGGTGTAGATCTGCTTGAGTTGCGCGTCTGTCAGGTCCCGGCTGATGCGCGAGGTGTCCCGCGTCAGGTAGACGATCGTGTCCGGGTCGACAGTGGGGTCTATGCGGGCGAACGACATCTCGTTGAAGCGGCCCAGGTCCGCGTTCGCGCGCTGCGCGGGTGGCTGGGTCAGGTAGGCGGGAACGCCGTAGGGGACGATCTGGTCGGGGGAGGTCAGGACACGGCCGTCGTTCTCCGCTATCGGGACCCCGTCAATGCTGTCGCGCACGCACGGGAACCTGGTGGTGAAGTCGGGACCGTCGTCCAGCCACAGCGACCGCAGGAACTCCGATCGCACGTCCGAACCGTATCGCGGCAGCAGCGGCTGGTAGTTCGCCTTGTCCATGCAGCTGTAGATCGGTCGGAGGCGTTGGTCGTGGAGCGCGCGTGAGACGACAGTGTCGTGGGCGATCGCATAGGTGAGTCCCGCGTAGCCGATGGAGAAGTACGTGGCGTCGCGGGTCAGGCTGTTGTATGCGGCCGCGCGGGCGAACTGGAGACAACCGTCCCCGGCGGCGACAGACTCGTGCAGCGTGTACGAGCGTGGGACCGTGCAGTCGGGTTTCGTGGAGATGGTCGGTGAACCCGTGGTGTCGTACGAACCGAGGATCTTCGTGCCTCCCCGGCCGGTGACGACGTTCGACAGGGCGTTGTACAGATCCTCGGAGACAGCGGACCCCGTGCCGGACAGTTGCCGATACTGCGGCAGTCCGGTGGGGTCTGCGCCGGCGAGAGAGGGGGTCAACAGGGTTAACGCCGCGAGTGTGGCGGCGAGGGCGCGTGGACGCATTGCCGTCCTCCCATAACGGGCGAAAGGGTGTCTCACGCTAACGTCGGATTGTGTTGCCGGTCCGGTTATGGCAATCGGCTGGGCCGTTCATCCGACATACCACTGCGCAACCCTGCCGTGTCCACGCGGCCTCGCGGGTCACGACAGCGCGGTGTCCAGGACAGCCGCCCACTCGGCCAGGACGCGGCGACGGCGACGGGTGTCGTCGGTCAGCAGGTTGGCCAGGCCGAGGCCACGGGCCAGGTCGAGGGTGGCCTGCACGGCCTCGCGCACCCCGGGCCGGGACTCGTCCGCGCCCAACGCCTCCACGGCCAGCCGATGCGTCTCCCGACCGACCCGCGCCTCCAACGGTACGACCCGTTTCCGCAGCTGGTTGTCCGAGGCGGCGGCCACCCACAGGTGCAGTGCCGCCCGGAAGAGCTTCCCCGCGTACATCTCCCCGATGGTGTGGACGACGAACTCCGTCCGGTCACGTCCGGCGGGCAGGTCCGGGAAACCTGAGCGGATGTGGGTGACCCGTTGCTCCGTGACGTACTCGATGGCGGCGGTGAACAGGTCCTCCCGCGTGGGGAAGTGGTGCTGCGCCGCGCCCCGGGACACGCCCGCGCGCTCGGCGACCACCGACACCGTGCTGCCGGTCCAGCCGACCTCGGCGAGGCAGTCCACGGCGGCGGCCAGCAGGCGCTGCCGGGTGACCCGGCTGCGGTCCTGGCGCGGTTCGCGCGCGGTGTCACCCATTCGGCACCCTTCACGACGGCCCGATACGACCTGGCAGGACTCAGTACGAGCGGGGCAGCCCGAGGCTCGACTGCGCCACGAAGTTCAGGATCATCTCGCGGCTCACCGGGGCGATCCGGGTCAGCCGGGACGCCGCGACGAGGGCACCGAGACCGTACTCACTCGCCAAGCCGTTGCCGCCGTGCGTCTGCACCGCCGCGTCCACCGCGCGCACCACGGCCTCGCCCGCCGCATACTTGGCCATGTTCGCCGCCTCGCCCGCCGCCAGGTCGTCGCCCGCGTCGTAGCACGCGGCGGCCTTCTGGGTCATCAGCTTCGCCAGCTCCAGCTCGATCCTGGCCTGGGCGAGCGGGTGCGCGATCGCCTGGTGCGCCCCGATCGGGTCCTTCCACACCGTGCGGGTCTTCGCGTACGCGACGGCCTTGTCCAGCGCGAACCGGCCCAGGCCCACGGCGAACGCGGCCGCCATGATCCGTTCCGGGTTCAGGCCCGCGAACAGTTGCGGCAGGGCTGCATCCTCGGCGCCGACCAGGGCGTCCCCCGGAAGCGCGACATCGTCGAGAAACAGGGTGAACTGGTGGTCGGGAACGATGATGTCCATCTCGATGCGCCGGAAGGTGAACCCGGGGGCGTCCGCGGGGACGATGAACAGGGCGGGCTTGAGCTTGCCGGTCGTGGTGTCCTCGGTCCGGCCCACGACGAGCACCGCGTCGGACTCGTCCACGCACGAGATGTAGACCTTGTTCCCGGTGAGCACCCAGCCCTCGGCGGTGCGGCGGGCGGTCGTGGTGAGGCGGTGCGCGTTGGATCCCGCCTCGGACTCGGTGATGGCGAAGGCCATCCGGACCGTGCCGTCGGCGAATCCCGGTAACCAGCGCTGTTTCTGCGCGTCGGTGCCGAAGCGGGCGATGATCGTGGCGCAGATGGCGGGCGAGACCACGATCTGCAACAGGCCGGTGCCTGCAGCGCTCAGCTCCTCGCAGACCGCCGCGAGGTCGCCGATGCCGCCGCCACCGCCGCCGTATTCCTCGGGGACGTTGACGCCCAGGTAGCCGAGCCGTCCCGCCTCAGCCCACAGCTCGGTCGTGTGACCACCGGATCGGGCGGCCTTGAGCGCGTACTCGTGCCCGTACTTCCTGGCCAGGGCCGCGACGGCCACGCGCAGCTCCTGGCGTTCGGGGGGTTCGGTGAACGTCATGACTCCTCCTCGGACACGACGGCCAGGACCCGGCCGACCTCGACCCGGTCACCGGCGGCGACCGGCAGTGCGGTGACGACCCCGGCGGCCGGGGCGTCGACCCGGTGCTCCATCTTCATCGCCTCCAGCCACAGCAGCGGCTGACCTGCGACGACCCGGTCACCGGCGGCGACGGCCAGGCGGGCGACGGTGCCGGGCATGGGGGCGAGCAGCGAACCGGCGGCGAGCCGGGTCGCGGGGTCGGGGAAGCGGTCCGGCACCGGGAACGCGACCGAACCGTGCGGGGTGTCCACGAACGACCAGCCGGGGACGCGGGCGACCGTGAACGTCCGCAGCACGCCCGCGATCTCCAGGCGCACCTGATCGGGGGTCGCCGACACCAGGCGGACGTCGTCGAAGCCCTCGGCGACCAGGCCGGAGCGGGTCACGCGGTAGCGGATCTCGTGGTCGCCGAACGTCTTGACCTGCGGTTGGGACACGACATTGCGCCAGCCGCCCGGAAGCCGCCCCAGCACGCGGGCGTCTCTCCGGTTGGCCTCCGCGTCCGCGAGCGCGGCGGCGAGAGCGGCCACGGGTTCCTTGTCCAGCAACGGTTCCGTGAGGTGATGCCGGGCGAGGAAAGTCGTGTCGATGTCACCCGCGAGGAACGCCGGGTGATGGAGGACGCGGACAAGGAGGTCACGGTTGGTGATCAGGCCGTGCACGCGCGACCTGGTGAGCGCGCCCGCCAATGCGCGGGCGGCGGCGGTGCGTTCCGGCGCCCAGGCGATGATCTTGGCGAGCATGGGGTCGTAGTGCACGGACACGGTCGAGCCGGGTTCGACCCCGGAGTCCAGCCGTAGACCGGATTCGCCGTCGTTGGTGAAGGTGTGGGTGACGCCGGGGATCTCGAAGTGGTGCAGGGTGCCGCTCTGCGGGAGCCAGTCGCGCGCGGGATCCTCGGCGTAGAGGCGGACCTCGATGGCGTGCCCACGACTCGGCGGCGGTTCGGCGGGCAGGCGAGCGCCTTCGGCGACGGCGAATTGCAGGCGGACGAGGTCCAGGCCGGTGACGCATTCGGTGACCGGGTGCTCGACCTGCAGGCGAGTGTTCATCTCCAGGAAGTGGAAGCGGCCGGTGTCGTCGGCGAGGAACTCGACCGTGCCCGCGCCGGTGTAGCCGATGGCGGTGGCGGCCGCGCGGGCCGCGTCGAACAGCCGCTCCCGCATCCCGGGCGTGCGCTCGACCAGCGGTGACGGTGACTCTTCGAGGACTTTCTGGTGCCTGCGCTGGATCGAGCACTCGCGCTCGCCGATCGTCCAGACGGTCCCGTGCGCGTCGGCGAGGATCTGGACCTCGATGTGCCTGCCGTGTTCCAGGTAGGGCTCGCAGAACACGGTCGGGTCGCCGAACGCCGACAGCGCCTCCGACCGGGCCGCCGCCAGCTCGGCGTCAAGATCTTCCAGCCTGCGCACAATCCGCATGCCACGACCGCCGCCCCCGGCCGACGCCTTGATCAGCACCGGCAGATCGGCCGCGCTCACACCGTCCAGTTCGGACAGCACGGGCACGCAGGCGGCCGCCATCAGCGCCTTGGACTCGATCTTGGACCCCATCCGGGTGATCGCGTGCACGTCCGGGCCCACCCATCCGAGACCGGCGTCGAGCACCGCGCGGGCGAACCCCGGGTTCTCCGAGAGGAAGCCGTAACCCGGGTGCACGGCGTCGGCCCCGGCGTCGATCGCGGCCCGGACGACCAGGTCGGCCCGCAGGTAGGTGTCGGCGGGCGTGGCCCCGGGCAGGCGGACGGCGAGGTCGGCGTCGGTGACGTGCGGCGCGTCCGCGTCGACATCCGAGTACACGGCGACGGTCGAGATGCCGAGCACGCGAGCGGTGCGGAAGACCCGGCGGGCGATCTCGCCGCGGTTGGCCACCAGCACGGAACGGATCATGGCGCTCACATCCGGAAGACGCCGTAGCCGCGGGCGCCCCCGATCGGTCCCGAGTGGATCGCCGACAGGCAGATCCCCAGCACGGTGCGGGTGTCGCGGGGGTCGATGACGCCGTCGTCGTAGAGCATCCCGGACAGGAACATGGGCAGCGACTCGGCCTCGACCTGCCCCTCGACCATGGCCCGCATGGCGGCGTCGTGCTCCTCGTCGTAGGGCTGCCCGCGCCGTTCGGCACCCTGCCGCAGCACGATCGACAGCACGCCCGCGAGCTGCGTGGGCCCCATGACCGCGGACTTCGCGCTGGGCCAGGCGAACAGGAACCGGGGATCGTAGGCGCGACCGCACATGCCGTAGTGGCCCGCGCCGTAGGAGGCGCCGACGAGGACGGACAGGTGCGGGACCGCCGAGTTGGCCACCGCGTTGATCATCATGGCGCCGTGCTTGATGATGCCGCCCTGCTCGTACTCCTTGCCGACCATGTAGCCGGTGGTGTTGTGCAGGAACAGCAGCGGCGTGTCGGTCTGGTTGGCGAGCTGGATGAACTGGGTGGCCTTCTGCGCTTCCTCGCTGAACAGGACGCCGCGCGCGTTGGCGAGGACGCCGATCGGGTAGCCGTGCAGCCGCGCCCAGCCGGTGACGAGGCTGGTGCCGTAGCGGGGTTTGACCTCGTCGAAGTCGGATCCGTCGACTACGCGGGCGATCACCTCGCGGGGGTCGAACGGGGTCTTGAGGTCGGTGGGGACGATGCCCAGGAGGTCCTCGGGGTCGTGTTCGGGCTCGCGGTAGTCCGTTCGTGGTTGTGGTCCTTGCTTGCGCCAGTTGAGGCGGGCGACGATCCCGCGCCCGATCCGGATCGCGTCCCGCTCGTCCACGGCGAGGTGGTCGGCCAGACCGGAGACGCGCGCGTGCATCTCGGCGCCGCCGAGGGACTCGTCGTCGGACTCCTCACCGGTGGCCATCTTGACGAGGGGCGGTCCGCCGAGGAAGACCTTGGCGCGGTCCTTGACCATGACGACGTGGTCGGACATGCCGGGCAGGTAGGCGCCGCCCGCGGTGGAGTTGCCGAACACGAGCGCGACAGTCGGTATGCGGGCGGCGGACGCGCGGGTGAGGTCGCGGAAGGTGCGGCCGCCCGGGATGAAGATCTCCTTCTGCGTGGGGAGATCGGCGCCGCCGGACTCGACCAGGTTGACCATCGGCAGCCTGTTCTGCGCGGCGATATCCGCCGCGCGAAAGCCTTTGCGCATGCCCCAGGGGTTGATCGCGCCGCCCTTGACGGTGGGGTCACTGGCGTTCAGGAGGCACTCGATGCCTTCGACCACGCCGATGCCGGTGACGAGGCTGCCGCCTACCTGGTAGTCGGTACCCCACGCGGCCAGGGGAGAGAGTTCGAGGAAGGGGGAGTCTGGGTCGAGGAGGAGTTCGATGCGCTCACGGGCGAGAAGCTTGCCTCTTGCGCGGTGGCGTTGCACGTACTTGTCACCGCCGCCTGCGACCGCTTTCGCGTGCTCGGCCTCCAGCTCCGCGAGCTTGCCGAGCATGGCGTCGCGGTTGGCCTGGTGGTCGGTGGACGTGGTGTCCACGGCCGAGCGCAAGACGGTCACCTGATCACGGTGGCATGGGTGGGGGGTGTTTTCAAGCATGCGTGCTTGATTTTCTGGGTCGGTCGGGGGTGGGTTGTGCACATGCCCGCTTGGTCGTGCACAGGTCTCGATCGGGGGATATTGACAGCGGCCAAGATCGCCTAGGGTTCCACGTATTGGGCGGGTTGCCCCCCGGGTGGGAGGGGCGTGCTTCGGGGCCGGGGGTGTGCTTCGGGGCCGGGGGTCATAGGAAGGACTCTGGGACATCGGCGTGGCGGGAGCGGAGCCATTCGGCGAGGGCTTTCGCCTGAGGGTCGAAGCGGATGGTGGTGGCTGCGCCGTCGTCGAGGAGGTTGTGGAGGATGAAGTTCAGGGCGTTCAGGTTAGGGAATGGGTGGCGTTCAATGACCAGGCCTTCCGTCTCCGGGAGGAGTTCCCGGAGACGGGCGATGGTGAGTTCCGCGCACAACCAGCCGTAAGCGGCAGGATCGCGGACCCAGACGCCGAGATTGGCGTCGCCGCCCTTGTCGCCGGAGCGAGCCCCGATGACGCTGCCCAGCGGGACTCGTTTCGTGGGACCGAAATCGATTGACGTCGACACCTCGATGGTTCGAGCGAGAACAGGGGAAGCGGGCGCCCAGGGAATCGCGCGGCGAGTGCCGTCAGCGAGGACGGCGACGTGGTTGACCGTGTCGCGGGGGACGAACTCGGGGCGGTAGAAGCCGATCGGGGTTCCGTCGGCGGGTGGGGCGGTGAGGGTGAAACCGGGGTAGCTCGCCAGGGCTAGCTCGACCGTGGCGCGGGCGAAGGCTTTCGCGCGGGTCGGGTCGGGGGTCTTGATGGTGGCGTGCAGGAAGGCGCTGGCGGTTTCCTCGGTCGGCGCGTCCGAGTGGTCCGTGCGGGCGAGTGTCCAGGTGAGACCGTCGGGGCCGATGGTGTTCTCCAGCTGGCGGCGGGCCAGATCCGCCTTCGCCTCGATGTTCAGGCCGCACAACACGAACGTGGCGCTGTTGCGGAAACCGGCGAGCGTGTTCACGCACACCTTCACCGTCTCCGGCGGTGGTCCGCCGCGTACACCGGAAATCCGCACTCGGTCCGGGCCGTCCTCGGTGAGGGTGATGGTGTCGAACCGAGTGGTGACGTCCGGGCCCAGGTAGTCCGGGCCCTGGATCTCGTAGAGCAGTTGCGCCAGCACGGTTTCCCGGGTGACCGCGCCGCCGGTGCCGGGGTGTTTGGTGATCACCGCAGAGCCGTCCACGTGCACCTCGGCGATCGGGAAGCCCGGGTGGGTGACATCCAGCTCGGTGAAGAAGGCGAAGTTTCCGCCGGTGGCCTGGGTTCCGCACTCGATCACGTGCCCGGCGACGGTCGCGCCCGCGAGCGCGTCGTGGTCTTCCGGGGTCCAGCCGAAGTGGGCGGCGGCCGGGCCGACCACGAGCGAGGCGTCGGTCACCCGGCCGGTGACCACGATGTCGGCGCCCGCCCGCAGGCATTCGGCGATGCCCCAGCCACCCAGGTAGGCGTTGGCTGTCAGGGCGTCGGCGCGGGGCAACAAATCGTCGCCTTCCACGTGTGCGACCGCCAGCGGGATGTCCATGCGTGCGGCGAGTTCGCGGATCGCGGCAGCGAGGCCGGACGGGTTGAGGCCGCCCGCGTTGGTGACGATGCGGACCCCGCGTTCGACGGCGATCGCCAGTGTTCCCTCCAGCTGGCGGAGGAATGTCCGGGCGTACCCGCTCGCCGGGTCGTTGAGGCGTTGGCGGCCGAGGATGAGCATGGTCAGCTCGGCGAGGTAGTCGCCGGTGAGGACGTCGAGCTCGCCGCCGGTGAGCATCTCGTGCATGGCCGACAACCGGTCACCGTAGAACCCGGAGGCGTTGCCGATCCTGATCACGTGCGCGCCCTCCCCCGGCCGGGCGGCCCCGCGAACGCCTGCGCGATCGTCAGCCATTCGCGCGCGTCCGTGCCGGAGGCGACTAGTGCCGCATCAAGCAATGTTGGGTAGGTAATCAGGTCTGCGGATCTTGGAGTTGACCGCGAAGTGTTGTTTGGGTGTGGCGTGTTTGTTGGTCCAGCGGATGTAGCGGGCGATCGCGGTCTCTTGGGCGGTGTGGGAGGGGTAGTCGCTGCCGTCGAGGGTGAAGTACCGCAGTGCGGTGAACTCGCACTCGATCCAGTTCAGCCAGGAGGCGTTGGT